>NZ_NALE01000001.1:0-1217500 GCF_008680485.1 Streptococcus sp. LMAG:39
TGTATGCTGATGAACAAAATTACCAGCAATACAACAAATAGCGTATCTACACCATAGAAAATCAAGAGAAATGCTACTAAGGCAAGAAAGAAAAGCTGAAACAATATCTCTGTTATTTTTTCTTCTAAGAATGTAAAAAAACTCACAGTTTCCAACCCTTTCCTCGTATATTTTCCAATAAATGAACAATACCGATTTCTTTCATTTTCTTTTTTAGGCGAGTCATATTAACCAGTAATACATTCTCGTCTAAATAATATTTGTCGTTCCACAGCTTTTCCAATAGTTCTTCTTTGCTAATAACTTTATCTTCGTTCATAAAGAAGTAGTATAAAATACGAAATTCATTTCTTGTCAGTTCAATGCTTTTCTCTTGATACTTCAAAATAGATAAATGTAAATCAAGGGTACAATCTTTTTTAACAAGCTCACGGAAATTATTCGGGTTTGATAACTGCAATGCACGCTTTATCTTCTCAAGAAGAATAAGCGTGTCATACGGCTTTGTGATGAAGTCAATTCCGCCCACTTGAATACTTTTCAATTCGTCAGCATTTGTATCTCTGCTTGTTACAAAGATAATAGGTACTGGCATAACTTGTTTGATTTTCCTGCATACCTCATAGCCATTTTCATACGGGAGGTTAATATCAAGCAAAACCAGCTCTACGCAATATTGCTTTAATTCCTCTGTCAAATTTTCAAAATCAGTCAATAAGACTGTTTCATATCCTTGTGTGTTCAATAATTTAGAAAGCTCCAGACGAGTGATTCCATCATCTTCAATAATTGCTATTCTCATTTCAACACCCCCTTGATTTACCATTATAATAATTTCACGGCAGGATAGCTAGAAAAATTTAACTCTCCTCATTGATATTTCGTTTGAAACCGATATACGTTGCAATCCAATAAATACCATAGATAAAGAAGAAAATCAATAAACTTCCTATAAAATAAGACAAATAGGAATATTTACTCTGCAATAAAATTTGAAAAATATTATTCATAGATACTACCATGAAGAAACCACATATAATAGAATAAACGGTAGGAACACCAAACAGTATCAATAATTGCTTTTTGATTGTTCTAAAAAGTGATTTGTCATTCACACCTATTCTTCGTAATGTAGAATAACGATATTTATATTTAGTTGAATCACTTAATGATTGAACAGCAAGGATTGTTCCCACAGCAGAAATAAGCACAAAAGCAATATATAAACAGATACTTGCAATCATAGCAGTCATAGAGTTTTGTTCTTCTACTGTTGTTCCTCGCAGATTTATTCTATAAGACTGAAGAACATCTTCTCCGTTTTCATTTACTTCAATAAATTTATCTTCCATATCTTTTAGAAATTGTTGTTCATAATCGGCTGTTGTATCTTCTTTTGTATCTATAATAAGATGTCTTTCAACTACTTCTAAATCTTGTGTATAAACATCTGGAACAACTACAGTAAATCGACCAGAAACACACATTGCATACCAATATGTTTGCGTATCTATTTCTTTCAAATTTAATTTTTCCCCATTTGATAATTGTAAGACTTTTATCTCATTATTGTTTTCAACTTTATGCAAATACTGTTTGTCTGTAATAATAAGATATTCATTTTCTTTTAGCTGAACTGTATCCAAACCTCTTAGTTCCAACATTTTATTGTAATCACTTAATTTCAAAATAGCGTCAAAATCGTAAAACTCTACTTGAAAGAAATTTTGTATCTGATGATTTGGTTCTTTATAGATGTCATATTCTAAAGAATTTGAAATCGTATATTCATCATCAATATAATCCAAGTATTCGCTAAAATCACTAAATGGTTTTTTAACTTCATAAATACTAATATCATAGGGAGAACTTCTTTCTATCGTGGATTGATATACACCTTTGTTGATACTGGAAAAATTCAAACACAATAAAGATAGTAATATCAACATGGAGAGTGTCCCGAATGTGAAACCCATTGTTCGAGCCTTAGACGCAAAGGTTCTGGCAACAAACAAATTATCACTTTTATATTTTAGTTTTTTGCTTTTTAACAAAACAGACAAGAACATATCTGCACAGGTTGCAGAAATACCATATATACTGATAATCAATACACCAATACAAATTGTTAAATAACTGATGTTTTCACTTGTACTATAGTTTTCAAAATTAAATCGTGTGTGCCAAAAAACTAAAGAAGCTATACCTAATAAAAGACTTATAACAAAAATAATATTTCTTCTTTTACTACTACGGAACATTTTCTTTTCATTTTGTTTGTCAAAATAAAGGAAGTCGTGTACCGTCATTTTTCTAATTCTTCGTAAAAGGTTAAGCAAAACCAATACGTATATCGCCGTAAAATAAATTGCCAGCAATTCAATAGAAATAAGATTTAAAGAAATAAATATAACCTCTGGAATACCCAGCATTTTTACAATAACTAATGATACAAACTGACTGAACAGAAAGCCAAGTGGAATAGATAGTACAAATGCTAAAAATCCCAGTAATATATTCTCTGTTACAAGTAAATGTGCAACTTTCTTTTTCTTTATTCCAAGAAGCATATATGTCCCTAATTCTTTACTTCTTTTTTCAAACATGAACCTTGTCGTATAGTTAATCAGAAAACATACAACAAATACAATTACAGCATTGATAAAAGTTAATACTGTTTTGAATGACCCCATACCAGTAGATAACTCGACAACCTTATCAGAACTTGCAATTAAATTAAACGTAAGTATCAATGAAAATGAAATCGTAATCGTTATCAGATAAATCAAATAATCTTTAATACTTCTTTTTGTATTTCTAACCGCTAATTTACCTAACATTTCCCACTTCACCTCCGAGCAAGGTTAATATATCCAGTATTTCATTGAAGAAATCTTTTCTGCTTTTTTCCCCTCTGAAAATTTCATTGAATATCTTACCGTCTTTTAAGAACAGAATACGTTCACAGAAAGACGCACTAAACGGGTCATGTGTTACCATTAAAATAGTAGCCTGCATTTTCTTGTTGATGTCAGACATTGTTTCCAGTAACAATCTGGAAGATTTTGAGTCCAAAGCTCCTGTCGGTTCATCAGCTAATATCAGTTTTGGTTCGTTAATTAAAGCTCTTGCACAAGCACAACGCTGTTTTTGTCCGCCAGAAACTTCATAAGGAAATTTCGATAAAATATCACGAATACCCAATTTATCGGCGATAGCATGAATTCGTTTGTCAATATCAGCAGGGTTCTGTTTGTTGATTACCAATGACAAAGAAATGTTTTCTTCAATCGTTAAGGTATCTAAAAGGTTAAAATCTTGAAAAATGAACCCTAGATTTTCACGTCTAAAATCAGCAAAATCTTTATCTTTGATTTTGGTAATATCTTGATTGTTGACTGTAATATGTCCGCTGGTTACGGTATCAATCGTAGAGATACAGTTTAATAGGGTAGTCTTTCCAGAACCACTAGCTCCCATGATTGCGACAAATTCGCCCTTATCTACATACATAGAAATACCGTCTACTGCCTTTGTGATATTTCCAGAGTTACCCCCGTAGTATTTTTTTACTTGTTCTAAATTCAAAATGTGTTCCATTAAAAATCGCTCCTTTCTTCCTGCCACATTTATTTGTTTTGGAATACAATTAAATTATAGCAAGGGCAATATTCAATTACACTTACAGTTTTGAAAGTAAACGGAGAGTAAAAGAACCGTGACAATGCAGATCACAATTCTGTGAAGCATTTCCACGACCCTTTTATTATAATTTTACCGTTGTCTTTTTCGTAATGGTATAAATGTATTCCTCTGGCGTAGGGCGTTTTTTTCCAAAATACTTTTTGAAATTTGCCTGCACCTCTGGGTCGGTGCTATTCATAGCTTCATCCATCGTTGCTTCAATATTTTCCCGAACATCAGCTAGTGACATACCGCCAGCCTTTGCTCCTGCTTTTAAGGCTTTTTTAATATCTCGTTTTTTTAACCCTATCATTCGAACCAACTCCTTAAAATGAGTTAATCTTCTTTTTCAAAAATTAAATCAATCTTTCGCATACAACCTTTTGCGTCAATTTCTGTAGGTATAAAACCAACATAGCGATACCCATTTTCTGCATAGCTATTTATAACTTCCTTATGTTTATCGGTGCAAAGGAATACAACATCTTTCGCAGTATAATTGATTTCTACATATTCATATTTTTTCATTTACAAGACCTCTTTTCATATAAAACTCTTATACAGATTGCTTCATAAAATCTTTATTTTTAAGTAACTTTTTGATATTTAAAGAACTATTCTTGATTTTGATGGATTATCTTGACAGTAAAAAACATGTACCATACTTTCTTTATTCGGAACATTATTACCTGCACTAATCCATTTCCTACGAGTATAGCTTTTTCCATTTACCTCATATTTAACTTTTATCAAAAATGGAAAAGTTGCACCGTCCATTGCATGAACTCGTGTTGATTTATTGTTTATTTTTAACCACCATTGTTTAGTGACCGAAATTACAGTACCCATTGTTTCTTTTTCCATTTACATCACTCCAATTAAAATATATTCTTCATTTTTCTTTATTTCCCTTATTTTTGCGATATTCTTTGATTACTTTGTTTCTTAAAGGAATACCGACACCCAATATCAATCCTACTACCAAAATAGTCAAGTCCATAAGCACACCTCTCTTTTCTAAAACTCTTTTTTCTTTAGTATTGTTAAGCTAATAAGATAGGAGATACCTAAAATAACAACTGAAAGCAATAAAAATAATATTATATATACTAGTGGCTCAAATTGAGGAAGCTTTTTTAAAAGTGCATATAAATCTATTCCCATAAATTCAGTAGCCTTTATAATAAGCAGTCCTATGACAAATATAAATCCCATTACACCTATAATAGCAATTCTTCCTTTTTCGCCACCAAATTTCAAGATAAAAGGAAGCATGATTGATAAAATCAATAAAATAGTAGGAAATAAAGAACCTGCTGTTATAAAAATTTCATTAAAACTGCCTGTTTTTGCAATACCAATAGCAATTAAACTAATAACAGTTCCCAACAGCAAAGAAGTTATTCCCGAAATCAATCCGAAGATATATTTTTCAAGTACATAATCTTTTCGTGTTATCGGTAAAGAAAATAAAAAAGCATTTCCATTATCAAATTCATCATAGCTAATTGAACTCAACGAGAACAATGAACCAACAAAGCCTAAGAAACCAATAGGAAACGAAGTCCCTGGAGATGTTATTATCATTATCAGTGAAATGGCAACAATCGCCATAAAGAAGTTTTTTTGTCCTTTCAGTAACTTAAAATCTTTAATCAATAAACCTTTCATTATTCAACACCTCTAATCATCATTGTTATTACTTCGTCTATATTTCCTTTTTCAATCGCTATCTGAGGATAATTTTCGATATAATACTGTTTTTGATTAGTTAAACAACTATATCCATAGCTTTCGTTTTTTGTACGTAAAATATATTGTCTATCTAATTTAGAATATTCTTCTTCATCAACTTTAAGCAGGGCATAATCGCTTAATAATACATCAGTATCTTCGTGCATGATTACCTTTCCTTGATGTATCATATAAAGGTCATCACATAAAGTTTCTAAATCACTAGAAATATGAGAACTAATTAAAATAGAGCGTTCTTCGTCCTTTTCTATAAAATCTCTTAGCATTTCTAGTAATTCATCTCTAGCTATTACATCTAATCCCGCCGTTGGTTCATCAAGAATTAACAACTTTGCATTGTGTGAAACAGCAACTAAGACTTTTACTTTCGCTTTCATACCAGTTGAAAAATCTTTTATTCTTTTATTTCGTGGAAGCTGAAACTTTTTAACTTGTTCTATAAAAAATGATTTATCAAAATTTTGATATAGACTATCAATAATAGGAATAATATCATTGATTGTTAAATATCCACTAAAGCCAGAGTCTGAAAGAACTACTCCCAAATCTTGTTTATCTTTTGCAGTAAAATCTTGTAATGACTTTCCAAGAATATTTATAGTTCCACTATCAAAGGAAATTAACCCTAAAATAGCTTTAAATGTAGTGCTTTTTCCTGCACCATTTTGACCAATCAAACCAGTTACATGACCTTTCTTTACTTCAAGTGAGCAATCAAGCGAAAAGTTTTCATAACTTTTTTTCAAATGTTCAATCTTTAACATATCTAACCCTCCAAAATTAACTCAAATAGTTTTTTTATATCTTCATCACTGATACCGTAACATCTGCCTTTTTGAATAACTCGTTCTAAATCAGTTTCTAATTCCTTTTTCTGCTCCTCTAATAAAAGCTCCGTATTTGTAGCAGTAACATACGTTCCTTTTCCATGAATTGTCACTGTAAATCCCTCATTTTCCAAGTTATCGTATGCTTTTTTTACAGTTAAAGCACTTATTTTTAATTCTTTTGCAAGAGAACGAACAGACGGAAGATTATCATTTTCTTTTAATTTTCCATTCCGAATTAAAGTTTTAACTTGTTCTACTATTTGCTCGTAAATAGGTATCATTGAAGAATGGTTTATAATAATTCTCATCTCACAGCCCCTTTCTGTATAAACAGTGTATAACAGAATGATACTGTTGTCAAGTGTTATATAGTGTTTTCACAAAAAAGAGTGAGGCGTGCAAATCTGATAAGAAATGCACGCTATATAATTTATCCTACACAATCTTCCAGTTACTATCCTTATATAGCACAAACGCCTACTACCATACCTGCATTGCCTTTGGAATCTCATCATCTGAAATCTGGTTGGCACTCATGCATGAGCTATGATCTTGTAGCCATTCTTAAAATTTGTATTGATGTCAATATAATAGGTAGTTTCGCCCCAACTTTCATTGTTGTAGTACCAATATAACCGTCATTTATCTCTTTTTCAATGATATCGACATGCTCTGCATTCTTCGTCCAGCATTGTTTGCTTTCAGCATAAACGAACGGGTGTAGTTGGTAAAGCAGTGCGGTTCAATTAGCTTTTTAATGCATGTCGTTCTATTTCCATATAGCAATGACCTGTCCTCATTTTGTGAGGATTTCTTTTGATATGGTTTGCTTGAAGAGTGACTTCCAAACGACCAATTGATAATAGTTTTTGAATGGCATATGAAAACACCTCTGAGTTTATTGTTAGACTCAGAGGTGTATCTACTGTTGTTTTTAAGTTAATTTTAACATTGATTTCTAATAAGGAGGTTAGATTTATGAAAGTTTTTTGTCAATTATAATTTTGCTTGCCACTTATTAGCCCAAACTAAGTCATTGGCTTGACCTTTAAAGGCTGCTTTTCCTTCTAGACAGTCTAAGAGGGATTCAATAGTATTAGCATTATGATGATAAGCGTTAACAGCCGTTTTAACCATAGTAACATCATGCAGATGGGTTGTATAGTTGAGGGAAACAAAGACTGTTGGTACTTCGTGAACATACCATGGTACTTCATTAGACATGGCTGTCTTCCATTGGATACGATAGTTATTTTGAGCCCCATAGCCAATGACATTAGCAACAGTCAATGCCAAATCTACGTTGTGACGATAAGTTAAAGTTTCACCTTTGACACGAGTGTTACCATCATTAATCGTTACTTCATAGCCTCTTGCTTCTAGGGCTTGTTTCAGATTTTCAAGTACTTCATCATTTGTAGCCATAATACCTCCTTTTTCCCCCTCCAAATAGTATAGACGAATGCGTCTGTGAGTTTCTGGGCTAATTGGGAGATTTCCTTGGGTATCTTTTAAAAGAGTAATAGCCTTTTGCGAAGCTTCTTTTTGCCAAGCCAGGTGCTCTTCACACCCGATAACGGCAAGTTCTTCAGGAGATTTAAGAAGACTACCATCAGCTTGTTTGATATGGAGATTTAATTTTGCTTTTAGACCTAAAATACGACGTACTGCGTCATCTAAACGTTCTTTAGAAATCACTCCTTCTTGGTAACCTTTGAGCATGAAGTTAAAATCTTCTTCCATATCATTAAAGAATAAGAACATGTCACAGCCTGCTGCGATGGCTCTTGGTACATAGTCCTCTCTCCGCATAGCCGAGGTCATTCCAAGCATATGTGAGGCATCAGTAATCACTAATCCGTTAAAATCAAGGCGAGTTTTTAAGAGATCTGTAATCAATTCTGGTGCTAAAGTAGCAGGTAAAATATCCTCATCAGTCAGCTCTGGGTTTAGTTCTTTTTGATAATGAGGTAATGCGATATGGCCAGCCATAATCATTTCAACCCCACGATTTATATGATGACGATAAACTTGCCCAAAACTTTCTTCCCAACGTTCTGGACTTAATTCATTGACCCCCAAGACTAGATGTTGATCGCGCTCTTCAGTTCCATCACCGGGAAAATGCTTAATACACTGAATGATATCTCCCTCTGCTGTCAATCCGTCTAGATAGGCTGAAGTGTAGGTTATCACATCTTGGGCTGTTGTACCATATGCTCGCGTGTTGACGATGGTGTTGCGCCAATTTTCTAGAATGTCTACACATGGATCAAAATTAACATTGACCCCTAGGGCTTTTTCTTCTCTAGCTGAAACAAGACCAGCATGGTACGCAACCCATGGATCGCGACTGGCTTCTGATTGTGCTCCAGAAGAAATATAAGTTCCTCCCGTCACTGCACCATCTCCACCAGAATCACAGTTAGCTGCTACTAATAAAGGAACTTTACTGTGGCTTTGTAGGTCATTCAAGAGAGTCTGCACCTGTTCAGGAGTACCATTCATGTAACGCGCACCACCGATATGGTATTTTTCTAAAATTTCTTTATTGGTTAATTGATTGCCGCTAAAAGCATCTTCACCAAAGAAAAAGAGGTTAACAAAGAGTTGTCCGATTTTTTCTTCATCACTTAATTGGCTTAGAGTCTTTTCTACCCAAGCTAGTTGTTGATCATTAAGTTGATAAGGTTTTTGTTTTAAATTGACTGTTTTTGGCATATACTATTCCTTTCTTTTTTTATCAGATTAAGCGTTTATTACTTTAATACTCTCGCCATAAGTGAGTATCAATTAGACCACAGAAGGCATCCACAGGAGAAACACCTGTGAAAGTTGATTCGCCAGCTAATTTTTCAACCAGATATTTCATCGTATTATCTTTGCCGTCATAAGCATTAATATAAGTTCCTACTTGTGGCATGTCCGCAAGGGCAAAAGCATGTTGTACAGAAACTACAATAGTTGGAATCTCATGCACATAAAACGGCTGATCTGGTGTGCCTTTAGCTGCTGGCCATACAATTCTTTGAACAGTTCCGCCAGAATTGACATCCACTAAGTTAAGGATTAAATCATAATAATCTGTTAAATTTGAAATTGGTTGCTTTTGAGCATAAACATTAGCGATAGCCGCTGCGCGCTCATTTTCAGGTAACTGCATAATTCGTTCTTCAGTTGATTCCCAAACTGTTACGTCATGTCCCCGTGCTTGTAGTAGGTCTTTAACTACATTTGAAGCTCGTTTTTTCTGACCGGCAATCATGGCCCCAAAACCTCCTTTATGCCCTTCCACATTAACAATCAAAATGCGTTTGTAGCGATCAGGGGTAACAGGCAAAATATCTTTTTGTTTATCTTTAACAAGGGTAATGGCTTTATCAGCAACTTCATCTGCAATAGCTTGTGATTCCTTAGTGTTAATAAGGGATAGCGCTTCTTCTTTTGGTAACATAATTTCCTCACGGCGCCCTTCAAATAAATGTAGTCCCAAACGTGCTTTCAAACCAAGGGTGCGTCGAAGGGCATCATGTAACCTTTCTTCAGTAAGAATACCCGCTTCATATCCTTCTTTCATCCATTGTAAATCTTCTTCTGGGTCGTTAAAGAATAAAAAGAGATCACAACCTGCTTCTACAGCTGTTGGTAACATGAGACGACGTGGCATAGAAGCTGTCATAGCAACCATGTGTGAGGCGTCTGTCACAATAACTCCGTTGTAACCAAGTTCGCCACGTAATAATTCATCTAGCAGAGTCTTATTGAGTGAGGCAGGCAACATATCATCCCAATCTCGTTCAGGGTGCATTTCTTTTTCCACTTTTGGCAAATGAATATGTCCTGCCATAATACCAGGAAGTCCTGCTTCAACCAGTTCGCCATAAATACGACCAAAAGTAGTTATCCACTCCTCCTTAGTCATTGGATTTGAAGCAAAAGACAAATGATGATCACGTTCGTCAATTCCGTCTCCTGGGAAATGTTTGGCAAATGGCATAATCCCCTGCTCCATGATTCCTTTCATATATTCTTTTGACAAGGTAATAACTTGGTCTACATTGGATCCCCAGTTACGATTAGCGATAATTGGGTTACGCCAGTTGCGTGTTAAATCAACTATAGGTGCAAATGATACATTACAACCAACTGCTGCCGCTTCAATCCCTGCTATACGTCCCATTTCATAAGCATATTTTGGATCGTTGGTGGCAGCAATCTTAATTTCATCTCCAATTTTGGTACCATCAGTAACAGCACCATCTCCACCAGCCTCTGTATTAGCAGCTATTAACAAAGGGATTTTTGACTTAGTTTGTAAAATATGGTTTTGTTCCCAAATTTCATCAGCCTTCCCTTTATTGTAACGAACGGCAGCAATCTTATAATCTTTCAATACCTGCGTCAAATACTCTTCTGTGCGACTAGATCCCATATTGACAAAAAGTTGACCAATTTTTTCATCTAAGTTCATAGAAGCTATGGTTGATTCGACCCATGTAATGGCTTGAGCATCTAAGCAATAGGGTTTTTGTGTTAAATCTACTAAATGTGCCATAAAGACTCTCCTATTCTAAATTTTCCCAAAATGATTGTTTTAACTGTTCTAATTCTTCTGTAGAGACATGTCCGCTTATAAACTTTTGTGAAAAAGAATCTTTAAGATTTTTCCACGATTCTGTTTCCTTACCAACTAATATGGGATAAAACGCAACCTGATTTTGTTCAGCAGCAGCCAAATCACCTGGAGAATCTCCAACCATTAAAAGATGGTCTCGCTTGTATCCTTCAGCTACTAGAGCAGCAATAACATCCTCTTTTTTTCCAAAATCTTGACAATATAAGTTATCCACGTAACCAATTAGTGCTTGGTCACTCCACTCTTCTTCAACAGCCTCACGGTTGGCAGATGATACTACATAGACTTTTCCTAACTCATGAAGCATAGCTAAACCTTCTTGAACGCCTACAAACGCAAGAGCATCACCTTGATATTCTTTAATATGTTGATTTACCTCCTTTGACCACTTCAATGCTTTCTCTAAATCATCTGATGGATTTTGCTTTAACTCCTTCTCTAAAGAGGCATTAGATAGAGATGGTGTTGAATCAACCCATTGTTTCAATTTATCAATACCACCAATATCAGCATACTCTAATCCCATGACTAATCCAACAAAACGATTGACTCCTCTTGTTCTACTAAAAAGGTTGATATAATCCCATTTTTTCAAAAAATCTTCTTGATTTGGAACTTTAAAAACTTTAGCAGCTAATGGTCCAAAAAAGAGCTGATGTTTATAGGTCATTGTATCCATTGCACAACCATCTGAGTCAATGCAAAAAGCATATTCTTTATTTTTAGACATGATTATAACTCCTTTTTACTCTAAAATCATCTGATGAATTAAGTATATCACCTCAGGAAAGCGCTGTCAATTGATAATCGATTTTTTAACTAAAAAAACAGTGCTAAAATGTAAATTATCCGCATAAATACAGTATTTAAAGAGATTTAAAAGAAAAAAATATATAGAAGAACAACACTTGAAATTGACTGTCTTTTTCTATGCCGTAAAAGGGTAGACTATTTCATTTCTGCTTGATTGTTCTAAAACTTATTAGTTTGCGTTTTGTCAAGGGCTTGTTGCGAATGCAATTATGAAGAAACCACAACTTTCAGTAGAACAAAATTTTTAATAACGAGTTAGCTATCTACTGATGGTCGATTGACTCACTTGATCCTATTGACTTGATTGTTTTCATGATTAAGAACTACTAATTGAACAATCTCTAGTTTCCCCTATACTGATTTTAGACATATAAAAACCCCTCTTAGTAATGTCTAGTGAATTTTTGTTTTTCACTGTCCACTAACTATTAGGGGAGTATATTAAAACGAGGTTTGTCTTTTTTATCTTCTTAAATTATGATAAATACGCATTCTGTTGGATTAATAATTAGTTCACTACCTGAAAATACTTCTCCTACTAGTTCAGGCAAGGTTCCATCCTCTCTTAAGGATAGTGTTTCACCATTTAGAGTGATTTTATCAGCGCGTTTTTGACCATCCTTACCAGATAAACGGTAAATATGTGCTTCTGATTCTAACTTCAAACTAGTCGCTTCCAGCTCGGAATTATTAATAATTAAAATTGCTTTTCCATCCTTTTGGTCTTTGCGAGAATGAACAAAAACATGGGCTCCCTCTTGGATTGGAATTTGACTATCAAAAACTTCTGTTCCCATCAAACGGTTCCATAATAATACCGCAAAATAGTTTGGTCTTGGATCAAATACTTGACGTGCTAAATAACCATAATCTGATGAAGCTAAGGTATTATGGAAAATAATACCGTCGGTAAGTTTTGCAAATGTTCCCATTTCATTTAAGGTCCGCGGAACATCTAAGTAAGTAGAGGCCCAAGTATTTCCTCCCCCACCAGCATCACCTGACTCAGTTACCCACATTTCTGCACCCGGAACAAATCGATCACGTAATGGCAGGTAAGTTTTACAAAAATCTGAGGCTACAGACAAGTAGGCTTCTGATAATGCATCTTCTGACGACCAATGGCCTTCTGGCATAACCGAAGCAAGACGTTCTGAAATACCGTTATAGTAATGGTAAGAAAAGATGTCTAATGGAACCCTCGTACCTTCTAATAAATCTTCGCAATTAACAGTTTCACGAGCTACCTGCTCAACACCACCAGCACCACTTTGATTATTTGGATTTCCGAAAGTGATATCATCTCCACCAGTTGAACTTGGACCAACTTTTAAACAATTTGGATAATGTTCTTCCAACCATTGGAAAAATAAATCTTGGTCACGACGGTAATGTGCAGCAGTGTAACCTTTTGGAAATCCAGTATCTTCTAACATATTTGGTTCATTGGCGAATTCAACAGCTTCAATCGGAACACCATATGCCTGACTTAGTTCAAAGATTTTTTCAGCTTCAGTCGGATGCCAAGGCTCTTCAGCTGAATGTAAACCTGGGCAATTGGCCATTGAAATTTTTAAATGGCCTCCAACGGCTTTAACAAAATCAAGAACCCCAATCCACTGTTCTTTAGTAAGAACATTAAGATATCCTTGAGGAGGTTTACCTCCTGTTTCATCAACAAAATCATAGTAAGTTTTTGTTGACCAAGTTCCTGAAACTCTAATCCATGCTTCCCCTAGAGCTTTGGTTAAATAACGAAGTTTTTCATTTGACAAGTCAATAGGATCATATTCTTGCATCAAATCCTTATACATAGCCTCAATCCCATCATTTGAAGGTTCAACATAAAACGCTTCTTTACCAGAAATCTGATCGTCTGAGTAAGCCTTCCAAAAAGTTCCACCTGTTACTTCAGCAAACTCCACATTGTATGAAGCTAAAAATGGATTGATATCACGAATTTTATGTAAATTATCTAAATCAAGTGTAATAGTTTTAGTCATAATACTCTCCTTATTAAATTGTTAGAGCGTTATTTAAACACCAGAATAAGCTGAAAAACCACCGTCAATAGGAAGGACAACTCCATTTACAAAACTTGCTGATTTTTCATCTACCAAAAAGAAGAGACCACCAATCAATTCTTCTGCTTCCCCAAAGCGATTCATTGGGGTTTGATTAAGAATTTTTTCCGCACGCTCTGAAGGTGAACCGTCTTTGTTAAAAAGAAGACCTCTATTCTGGTTAGTTACAAGAAAACCTGGAGCGATAGCATTGCAACGAATACCAACTTTTGAAAAATGTACTGCTAACCACTGGGTAAAGTTTGAAATAGCGGCTTTAGCACCAGAATAAGCAGGGATTTTAGTCAAAGGAGTAAAAGCGTTCATAGAAGAAATATTGACAATGTTTGCTCCTTTACGCCCAACCATATCTTGTGCAAAGACTTGAGTTGGAAGCAATGTGCCCAAGTAATTAAGGTTGAACACAAATTCAATACCTGATTGTTCAAGATCAAAAAATGTTTTTGTATCTTCAGGTAAATTTGTTTGATGGAATTCATTATCGGTAGTAGCTTTAGGATTGTTTCCACCTGCACCATTAATGAGAATATCTGTTGGTCCAAAGTCTGCCAGTACCGATTGACGGACTTCTTCTAAATTATCTTTATCTAGAACATTAACTTTGTATGCTTTAGCGACACCTCCATTGACTTCAATCTCATCAACAAATTTTTGTGCCGCTTCTTGATTCAAATCTAATAATGCAACTTTGGCACCTGCTTTGGCGAATTCCTTTGCCATGTAACCGCAGAGTACACCCCCAGCTCCGGTAACCACTACTACTTTATCTTTAAATTCAATAACTTTAGACATAAGTTTACCTTATATTTATGTTAGTGGGGAACTCCCACCAATATAAACCCTTTCTTTAATTATCTTTAGAGTTGCTTTATACTTAACTGTGGATTAGTATCGTTTACCAATCGATTTGGTGATTTAAAAGAAGCTCTAACCACAGCTCTTTGTTTAATTGGTAATGAGAATGATAACGCTTTGACATTTTATCTTGTATTTTTACACAAGATAAAATGTCCGTGGAACGAACAACAGTCGCTAATCGTTTTGAAATGAACCAAAACCTTATGCTCTATGTTGGTGTTAATATTGCTAAAAATAAACACGATTTAGCCTGTATCAGTGAGACTGGAGAAATGGTGATGACTAACTTTAAGCTTGCCAAATCACAATCTCTTAGAAAAACTAAGACAGGTAGGAAAGATGCCCTTTTAATGGCTCATAAGCTACGCTCTGACGTAACCATTGAACGTTATCAAATAGATAGGGACGATTACATATCTTCAACTGTTTTTTTAACAATTCCAAAATCAGGTGTTTTTCCTGCTGCACGCATGTTAGCTTCATACAAGCCATTAAAGTAGGTAGCACCTAATGCACGATCATACAAGCCATACCCAGGAGTTTTCGTCTGATCTCCCCAAATACGTCGACCATGATCAGGACGAAGTGCTCCCTTCCAATCATATGCAACCAATAACTTCACAATGGCATTCATATCAATATCACCTGCTTGTGATAAATGAGCTGTCTCTTGGAAGCCCCAGTCTCCAGCAGTTACATTGCGTGTGTGCATAAAGTTAATGCGATTACGCTTTAGGGCATATTCAGTCATGGCGATAACATCATTTTTGGGATTTGAAGCATAAGAACCTACACACATGGTAATACCGTTGTTTTCTGAATCATAAATATCCAAAAACCGTTCAACAGCATCTTGTCCAGTGATAATTCGAGGGAGACCAAAAATCCTATACGGAGGATCATCAGGGTGAATTGCCATTTTTACTCCAGCAGCCTCAGCAGTTGGCATAATTGCTTTGATGAAGTATTCTAGATTCATCCATAAATCTTCTTCTGAAATATTATGACGATAGTTTTCAATAATAGCTTTCATCTCTTCTTTTGAATAAGATGAATCCCAGCCCGGTAGATTTAAATCATCTGCTATAGGATCAACACCTTCTAAATCCGATTTCAAAAAGGCTAATGACGTTGAACCGTCTGGTAGTGGGTGATTAAGATCTGAACGCGTCCAGTCAAAGACTGGCATAAAATTATAACAAACAACTGGAATCCCTGCTTTTCCAACGTTTTCAATAGATGTCTTATAATTTTCAATCAATTTATCTCGATTAGGTTTACCTTGTTTGATATCTTCATGAACCGGAATTGATTCGATAACAGTAATTTCAAGACCAGCATCTTCAACTGTTTTTTTCAACTCTAAAATATTTTCTAATGGCCAAGCTTGTCCAACCGGAACATCGTAAACAGCTGTCACTATCCCTTGCATTCCTGGAATAGCTTTTATTTCTTCAAGTGATACGGGATCATTTTTCCCATACCAGCGAAACGACATTTTCATAATAATTCCTCAAACCTCAGTTTTTATCATTTCTAAAATGAAAATAAAACTGATTTTTTCCTTTCTTAGTTAAAATATTCTACTGCATTGTTGTAAGCAATATCTTTTGCTAGTTGACCAATTGCTTCATAGTCTTCAGGAACTTCTCCATCTATTATCCATTGCCCCAAGAAGGAAGCTAAGATACGTCGGAAGTAATCGTGTCGTTGATACGATAGGAAACTACGAGAGTCTGTCAACATACCAACGAAATTAGCTAATACACCTTGTTCAGATAAAGCAGTCATTTGACTCAGCATACCTGACTTGGTGTCTGCAAACCACCAACCTGCTCCAAACTGAAGATAAGATTTGACGTTCTCCTCATTACTTTGGAAATTAGCTATAGTATTGGCTACAGTGATGTTATAACTTGGATTCAAATTATACCAAATCATTTTAGGTAACTGATTTTTTTGAGCAAGGTTATCTAGAAGATGATTCATGTTGACTGCAAGTGAAACTTGATCACCAAGGGAATCTACTCCTACATCCGCTCCTAATTTTTCATAAATACCTGTGTGATTATTGCGAAGTGCTCCAAAATGCACCTGAGTTACAAAACCATATTGCTTATATAAACGGCACAACTCTGCAAAAACAGCTGTTTGCCATTGGTTAATTTCTAACTGATTTGGCCGATATCCTACTTGTACTTTTTTCAAAAGATGATCTAACATTTTAGGAGTTGTTTCTTCGTAGACAATCTCAGTAAAACTAATATCACTGGCTTTGCAACCATTTTCAGCAAAATAAGCAATTCGTTGTTCTAAGGCAGAGATAAGATCTTTAAATGTCTCTATTGAAATTTCTGTTACCTGACTTAACCGTTGTGTAAAACTACTAAAGTTTTTATGTTCGATGAAGGCTTCGTCTGGACGAAAAGTTGGAGCAACTTCTGTTTCAAAAGTTTTGTCCGCAGCTAACTTTTTATGCCATTCTAATGTGTCTAACGGATGATCCGTTGTTCCGATAAAAGTAACTTTACTATCTCTAATCAATTTACGAGGACTGATTTTTTTATCTATAAGATATTGATTGACACGATTATAGATAGATTCAGCATTTTCTTCCGTTAAGACTTCCTCTACGCCAAAGACATTTCTCAATTCCATAGCTGACCAGTGATAAACAGGGTTACCGTACGCTCTAGATAGGCTGCGTGCAAAAGCTTTAAATTTATCTAGTCGACTAGCTGACCCCGTGATTTCTTCCTCGGAGATGCCTTGAGCTCGCATAAGACGCCATTTATAGTGATCCCCACCAAGCCATAAATCAACAATATTATCATAAACCTTATCTTCAAAGATTTCTTTTGGATCAAGGTGACAGTGATAATCAAAAATAGGTTGATCTTTAATCTGCTCATACAATTTACAAGCTGCTTCATTAGTTAACATAAAATTTTTATCATTGAATCCCATTTTGACCTCCTATTGCTGCTACAAATTCTTTAGCTATTTCTGTCACCGAATTATACCCTTCACTATCCACTCGAGCAGCTAGAGCCGATCCTATACCAACTGCACAGGCTCCAGCTTTTTTCCATTCAGCAACATTGACTGCTGAAACGCCTCCAGAAGGCATTAAATCTACTTGAGGAATAGGGCCATGAATGTCTTTGATAAAACTCGGTCCTACGACACCTCCTGGAAATACTTTAATAATTGGACATCCAGCCTTCATTGCTGTCACAATCTCTGTTGCTGTAGCACAACCAGGAAAATAAAGATTTCCTTCTTGGTTAGCGATAGTTGCAATATCTTGAGAAAAATATGGACTCACTAAAAACTGCGCTCCTGCTGCAATTGCTTTATGAGCAAGTTCTGGTGTCATTACTGTTCCAGCTCCTATAACTACATCTTCACAATCTGCAAATTCCTCAGATAAATCACTGATGACTTGTACCGCATTTGGCGTCGAAAATGTAATTTCAATATTACGAATCCCACCTGCGATAGCACGGCGTGAAATTTCTTTTGCATCCTTTTCATCCTTGCCACGTATAACAGCAAAGAAATAATTTTTTTTTAAAATAGTTAACATATATTCCTCCTGTATTTGTAATCGCTATCATAATTACATTATAGAAGTCATCAGATGATTTGTCAAGCTTTTTACTGAAAAAATAAAAAAAGATTGAGAGGTACTCAACCTTTTTTTATTTTAATTCTATAAACAAATTTATTTTGATTTTGGTAACCCTTGAATGTCTATATCCTTTTCGTACCAATCGTTTAACACTGTTTGCCTAACTGTTAAAATATGTGACAACATACTATCGTAAGCAGCTATAGGATGTCTGGATTGAATCGCTTTTAAGATATTCCTATGTGCTTCAATACTTGATTGTTTCATCCGACGATTTGTATAATCTTCATTAATGATTTGGATGGATTCGTTAATAACAGGGATTAAACTTTTAACAGCAACATTACCACTCATTTCTGCTAATAAGCTGTGGAATTGCACATCCAGTTCTAGATGTTTCGGATCGTCCGCTGCTAGTGCTTCTTCGATCTCAATCGCAATTTGTTCCAGTCGCTGGATATCCTCTTCCTTTCCGAATTGGGCTGCGCGTTCAGCGATTCTAGGCTCTAATAAATACCTTAATTCAAATAAATCAGTCGTTAACTTAATGCGATCTTTCACAAAAGCAAAGCCAAAAGGATCTTCTACTACTCCTCGCTTAGAACTAATATAAGTTCCTGAGCCTTGTCTCACTTCAAGGATATTGCGAGCCACAAGACTCCTGACTGCTTCACGAACAGTGCTGCGTCCTGCTCCAAGTGCTTCAGATAGATCATATTCGTTAGGCAATTTTTGCCCAACTTCGTAACCATTATCTAAAATAAATGCCATCAAACGCTCAGCAGTTTTGTCAACCAGTGGCCGATCTGCCATAATCTTTCCTCCTAAATCAGTTTAGGACTATTATACTATTTTTTTAGACTTATAACCATAATTAGGAATAGATTCCCAACGTTTTTTGAAGTGTCTTACTACGCTTTTAGGTTGTCGATTTCGAGAAAATAGACCTTTATGATTCCCTTGTACGCGAAGAATCATTAAGTTGGTTTCAAAATCAGCAAAATTCCAGACTTGCTCACCAACCAGATTAGGAATACTATCAAATACTTTGTGACTCATATCATAAAAATCAATTTGGAACTCTTCAGTATAAGGAGTATGCCACATAGAATGAAGGCCAGGAAGAGTATCAGCACCATATTCTGTCATCACAATAGGTTTATCAGGGTATAGTGCTTGCCACTCTTCTAACTCTTTCCCTAATTCCTCTTCTGCTTTCACCAAATTTCCGTGTTCAACATACCAACCATAATAGCGGTTGAGACAGATAACATCAACAAGATCCATAGCTTTATCGTTTTTTGGATTTGCCATCATAATATTGACGAGAGTAACTGGACGTTTTTCAGGGTCTAAATCTTTATATAACTTGACCAAAGGTTCAAAATACTCATGTGCTCCTTCTTCGTGACTTGCTGGTTCATTAGCAACAACCCACATAACCACCGAAGGATGATTTTTGTCTCTCTTAACTAATTCTGCAATAACTTGCTCATGTGCTTCTTTCGTTTTCATGACATTCCAAGTCCCATTATCTTTAGGAGATAAATCTAAAGAGGCATTGAAGTTCTGGAATAAACCAACTGCTGGAACTTCATCGATAACAACAACACCTAATCTATCAGCTAAACGCATCATTTCTTCTGAATAAGGATAATGAGAGGTTCTGAATGAATTAGCTCCAATTTCTTTTAATAAATTCAAATCTAATAAGTTAGCCGCTTCGTTCAAGCCTCTTCCATTGATAAAGGTGTCTTCGTGTTTTCCAAAGCCCTTGAAATAAAACGGTTTTTCATTAATTAAAAACTGTCCATCTGCAACACGGATACTTCGGACACCGAATGGCTCATCATAAGTATCGACAACTTCCTCGTCTTTTATTAATTCAACATGGACTGTATATAAGTAAGCATCCAAAACTTCCCATAGCCTAACATTATGAAGTGTAGTTGAGCCATTTTCTAAAATAGCTACTTCTTTATGCTCCTCATCAAATATCGTAATATTGATATCATCTACTTCTTGACTAGAAGTTACATCAACATTAACAATCGCTGACTTTAAATCATCAGATAACTGACTTGTAATCACTAGATCTGAAATGTGAATCTTAGGTCGAACAATGAGTTTGATTGGTCGATGAATTCCTGCATAATTGAAGAAATCAAAATTCTCTTGAACCTTCTTCTTAACGCTTCCATCTTCTCTCACTTCCTCGCTATAGTTACCGACCGGAAGCGTCTTATAATTAAGTTCGTTATTGGCACAAATAGAAACTTTTATTCTGTCTTCTGACAGAAGTTTTTCTGGAATGATAACTTCAAATGGAGTAAATCCCCCACTATGTTCTCCTAAAAATTCTCCGTTCACATAAATTTTAGCGTGGTGTGTGACTGATCCAAAACGCAAGACTGCCTCTTGATTTTCTCCAATTGGAGGTAATTCTATAAAGCGCTCGTACCAGAAATCTCCAATATAATTCCTTTTTTCTTCATCTACAACAACATCATTAAATGATGTTGGTACCATCATAACTTCACTTGAGCTCAAAAGTTTTTTTGGATCATGACTACCAAGTTTAAAGTTCCATAATCCGTTTAAATCATAAATACTCCGTGTTTTTGTCAATATTGGATATAACATATCATTTCTCCTATCGTTTAATATCTAAATCACCTTTTGTCATAAACTGTGTAATATCTTTTTTAGTCACTATATTAATATCACCCTCGATAGTGTGCTTGAATTTAAAACTAGCCATTCCAAGTTCTAAAGTTTCTTTAACTGAAGCGTTTTCAATAAGACCATAAATAATACCTGCTGTAAATGCATCACCAGTTCCTACACGATCCAACACCTGTATTGACTCACGGTCTGTTTCATATAATTTCTCATCTTGTCCATCATATAAATAGGCTTTTAAAAGATACTCATTAGTCGCACCGATTTCGCGTTCTGTAAAAGCAATATACTTCAAATCATACTGATCAACCATTGCTTTTAAAACCATTAACAATGCATCGCGATCTTTATAAGGTCTTGATAAGCCTAAATCATCTTTTAAGTCAGTTCCACGTTCACTTACTATCGAAACAGGCTCAATTCCAATACATACGTCTGCTAAAGAAACTAGTTTTGATAACTGCTCCCGTGCATCTTGAAATGATTTCCAAAGACTCTCACGGTAATTCAAGTCAAATGAAATAGGAATGTTTTGGTCTTTCGCTTTAGCCATTAAAGCAAGTGCAATATCGTAAATTCTAGGATTTAATGCTACTGTTATACCGCTAATATGAAGCCAATCCATATCTTCTATAATAGCATCTAAATCGTAATCTGATAATTGAGATTCATAAAATGATGAATACTTACGATCATACAAAACACGACTACTTCTTAAAGAAAAACCTTTTTGATAGTAATAAATTCCAAGCCTATTTCCTGTTTTAACTAAATGTTCTTGATCTATTTGATGTGCAAACAAGAAAGACTCTGCCATGTGACCTAAGTCATTATCTGGTATAGCAGATACTATAGAAACTTTGTGCCCCAACTGTCCTAAGGTTGAAAGAACATTAAGTTCTGAACCTCCAAATTGGCAGTCTAACTGTGTAGCCTGAGTGAGCGTTTGATGCTGTGGAGGTGATAACCTTAACATAATTTCTCCAAAAGCAACAACCTTCATTTCAACCCCTCCTTATAATAAACGAGTATTTGTAAAAAATTATTTTTCCTTAATCTAACGGATATTTAGATAAATCCACATATTCCATATCAGAAAGTGGAACATTCTTAGCAATGTCTCTAACACGTTCTTCATCTTTTGCGGCTTTCATAACATGTATTTTTTCTTGAATACGAGTCATTTCTTTAACATCTAACTTGTAGTAATGCATTAGGAAAAGAGAAATGCAAAGGAAAGCCGCTGGAATAACAGCAATCAATAAGATAGTAACCCACTTTAATTCAGGTGTCAGTGGTGTTCCAACAGTAGGGTATTCTTTTGTAAAGCCGATTGCAGCTACACCCCAACCAATAACCATAGGTGCAAAAGAAGAGGCAATAGAATCTGTTAGTGAAAAAATAGTCCCAATCATACCAGAAACGTAACGCCCAGAAACAGAAGTTTCGTAATCTGAGATATCAGCCCCCATTGTTAAAACTAGTCCTGAAGGGACACTTGATACATAACGCCCAACGATATAAGTAATACAGAATAGAATCGTATACAAATTCACATGTGTTAAACTTAATTTTCCAGGTTCACCAAAGAATAGAACGGCTGCAAAAGATAACAAACCAATAATGCCGATTTTTAGGGCTAAAACATAGGCTGTTCTAAGTCCTTGACGACGAGCAAAGGCAGAAAAAGCAAAATTAATAATCATTCCAGGAATAATCACAAGTAAACTAAAGTTTCCTGCTAAATCATAATTGCCAAATAAAATAGCAAAGAGCATTACTGTCATAACAGCATCACTAAATAATTGTGTCACAAATTTTACTAAAGCAGCAGATAACGATAATACTTGAAGTGGTTTATTCCCTTTAAGAACCTTCCAATAATCTTTTAAATCTGTTTTTTGAGTTTTTTCACCTAAGCCAAAGTATTCTTTGCGATCTTTTTGCCAAATTCCAATAATAGCAATCACACCTAAAACCGCTGAAATGCTAATTACCCAAAAGACAAGAACATCAAACATCTCACCTGTAAAACCACCGTATTGTTTAACCAAGATATTTGTAATCACATAAGCAACAGCTGTTGATAATGCAGTAGTAACAATGCCATCTACCATGTTAAAAATAGGACGTTGCTTTGGATCGTTAGTTAAAGCTGTTTGACCAGCCTTTGTGACAGTCTGTTGGAATGAATAACCGATTTTGTGCACAATTAAAGCAAGTAAAAACATCGGGAATCGTAAAGATTGTCCAAACATATCAATGTTGAATAGGAACCAAAAAGATGCCGCTGTTATTAAATTTCCCAGAATAATAATTGGACGATACTTTCCAAATTTTGTATCTGTCTTATCTATAATGATTCCGATAGCAGGGTCAATCACACCATCGAAGATACGAATATACCCCATAATTTGACTGATAGCAATTGCTGCCAATCCAAGTATTCCTGTCGCAAAATAAGTGATATAGCTAAAAGTAAAAATGTACATGTTACTAGATGAATTGTTCATCGCAAAACATACAATTTGCCATAATTTTGCTCGATTGTAAGCGACTGTATCGCTTCTCTCCATTTTGTGACTCATCTGAAGTCCTCCTTGTCGCTTTTTATGAAAGCGTTTTTATTTAGTTATATTTTATTATTCATCAGATGAATTGTCAATATAAAATTTGAAAAACTTTAAAAATAATGTTTTTTTATTAAAAACGCGCATAAATCATCTGATAATTAAGAAGGGCAACTTATTAGAAATTAAAAACATCCATATTTTTAGAGAGTCATGGGGTGAATCAACAAAAATAGCAGTAGAATATTTTATCAAGCTTAATAAAAAAGATTTAGTCCTACGTGGTATAGAACTAAATCTTTTACTTAATATTGTCATTTATTATCTTAACTCTTAGAGTTCAAGACACAACATTTCTTTTTTATTTTACATCATGTTGTTAAAGTCCCAGACTTCTGTCCAGCCTTCGTAGAAATCAGGCTCGTGGCAAACCATGAGAATGCTTCCTCTGTAGGATTTTAGGGCACGTTTGAGTTCTTCTTTGGCATCAACGTCCAAGTGGTTGGTTGGTTCGTCAAGGACAAGAACGTTATTTTCACGATTCATTAATAAACAGAAGCGAACTTTGGCTTGTTCACCACCTGAAAGCACCTGAATTTGGCTTTCAATGTGTTTTGAAGTCAATCCACAACGTGCAAGTGCTGCACGGACTTCTGCTTGATTGAGCGCTGGGAAGGCATCCCAAACAGCTTCGAGCGGCGTTTGACGATTTCCTGCTACGACTTCTTGTTCAAAATAACCAAGTTCAATGTAATCGCCACGTTCAACACTACCTGAAATTGGCGGAATAATACCAAGCAAGCTTTTCAGCAAAGTCGTTTTACCGATACCATTGGCACCAATGATAGCGACTTTCTGATTGCGCTCAAAAGTGAGATTGAGTGGTTTTGTCAATGGGTGGTCATAACCGATTTCTAAATTCTGTGTCTGGAAGATGAAACGACTTGGTGTACGCGACTCTTTAAATTCAAAAGAAGGTTTCGGCTTTTCAGATTGTAACTCGATGCGTTCCATCTTATCCAATTTTTTCTGACGTGACATTGCCATATTACGTGTGGCAACACGCGCCTTGTTACGATTAACAAAATCTTGTAAGTCTGCGATTTCTTTCTGTTGACGTTCATAAGCTGCTTCTAATTGTGCTTTTTTCATGGCATAAACAGCTTGGAAATTATCATAATCACCAGTATAACGCACCAAATCATGATTTTCCACATGATAAACGATATTGATAACATCATTTAAGAATGGAATGTCATGTGAAATTAAGACAAAGGCATTCTCGTAATTCTGTAAATAACGTTTCAACCATTCGATGTGTTCGGCATCAAGGTAGTTAGTCGGTTCGTCCAAAAGTAAGATATCTGGTTTTTCAAGCAACAGTTTTGCCAATAACACCTTGGTACGTTGCCCACCAGAAAGTTCGGTAACATCAGAATCCATACCAAAATCCATCACACCAAGGGCACGCGCGACTTCATCAATTTTAGCGTCTAAGGTGTAAAAATCACGTGATTCCAGACGGTCTTGTAGTTCCCCTACTTCTTCCATCAAAGCGTCCATATCAGCGCCATCATCCGCCATAGACATATAAATCTCGTTGATACGTGCTTCTGTCTTGAAAAGCTCATCAAAAGCTGTTCGCAAAACGTCACGCACGCTCATTCCTGCCTCAAGAACCGTGTGTTGATCCAAATAACCAGCCGTTACGTATTTTGACCACTCTACTTTTCCCTCATCTGGCTGCAAATGACCAGTAACAATGCTCATAAAGGTTGATTTTCCCTCACCATTGGCTCCGACAAGACCGATATGCTCCCCTTTTAACAGACGAAATGAGACATCCTCAAAAATCGTGCGCTCACCAAAACCATGACTTAAATGTTTAACTTCTAAAATACTCATTATTTATATTACTTTCATTCGTTTTTTATTGAAAATAGCTGCGCTAGCAGCCTAATTTTCAAATAATCTTTTCAATTATAGCATGAGTTTAAAGCCTAAATCAATGTTTTCTTTTATGAAAACGTTGATTTTCAGTAAGTAAAAAAGCTCTTGTTCAAGAGCTTGAAAAATCATTCAGAAATGGTTTTGGGTTGTGCGTGATGTGAAAAGATTTGTTTGAGAATTGGGTAGAGAATTGGAACAGAGATAATCGTTACCAGAGCTGAACCAAATGTACCACCGATTTTAACCAAGGCTGCTAGGAAAGCAACTTGAAACTGGAGACCACCAACAACGCTATTGATAATCGTGTATTTGACAAGATTACTAATAATTTTTGTTATCGCTGCAATAATCCCAACAATAATAACGTTGCGCCTTTTATCATCAGAGTGCATTAATTTTTCAAACACAAAATGAAGAACCAGACAAACTATCAAAGACTCTAATATGGTAATCCAAACTTCTGCAGCGTATCCATTTAACACATCGAATAAACCTAGTCCGATAGCTGCTACTAGCGCACCTAATCGTGAACCGTAAAGTAAAACTGCAACAACCACTAAAGCATTTCCGAAATGGACAAATTGAGCTCCAAGAGGAATACGCAAAAATTGGACACTAATGAAAATTAAAGCTGCATATAAGCTTAATTCGACAAGTTGACGTGTAGTGAGATGTTTCATTCTTTTTCCTCCTTCAAGTGCTTCATTTGAATAGCTAAATCCAACAAATAAGGTTCATAACAAAGTCCTAATTTCAAATCTCGTTTCAACTCTAAAGTCAATTGCAAGGTTTTATCAATAAAATCAAGCGCTACTTCTGCTGTTTTATCCAACGATAAGCCATGAAAATAACCAGCTCCCAAAACAGCACATAATAAATCACCTGTTCCAAAAAAATGATGCGGATAGGCCTTAGACATATGATAAGTGACGCTGCCGCTCTGTTGATTGAAATGTGCTAATCCGATTTGCCCTGCTTTGAAAGAAACACCCGTTAAAATCACGTGCTTATTATGAAATTTTTTAAGCCTTAAAAGCAATTCTTCAATATCTTTTCTTGTATAATCTTCACCGAGATAAGGAACATCTGCTAATAAACAAGCTTCAGTAATGTTTGGCGTAATGACATCAGCATTTTGGCAAAATTGCTGCATGGCGGTCACAAAATCTTGCTGATAGCCTGTATACAAACGCCCATTGTCAGCCATGATAGGGTCAACAAAACGTGCCAGTTTTCTTTGCTTAGCAAATTCTGCTATTTGATGCAATTGTTCTTGAGAGTTGAAATAACCAGTCACCAAGCCATCAACAAAAAAATTTATGGTATTCCACTGGGTTAAGAAGCCTGTTGTCGCTTGATTCAATTTTGTAATACTAATATTTTCAAAACCACCTGTATGCGACGATAAAAGCACTGTTGGCAACGGAATGACCTCAATCTGACAAGCTGACAAAACAGGTAAGGCCGTTGACAAGGCGACCTTGCCCAAACCGACAATATCATTGGCAACGATAACTGACTTTGTAGGATTCTTCATAAAAAGCAACTTTCTAATCTTTTCTCTAAAATAGCGATATCTTTAGATTAAGAGATTAAAAATATTGTAAGAAAATTCAATTTATAATACAATAGAAACAATTAAAAACTGTACGGGGACAGTCTATGACAAGTAAATATCAAGAAATCATGACGGCTATTGTAGAACAAATCGAATCTGGAATCTTAAAAAAAGGGGATAAAATCCCTTCAATTCGTGTCCTTAGTCAAACTTATCATTGCAGCAAAGACACGGTACAACGGGCACTTTTGGAACTCAAATTTAAAAATTATATCTATGCTGTTAACAAAAGTGGTTATTATGTTCTTGAAGGCAAAAGCCAAAAAGAAGAGCCACTTAATTTGAGTTTGACAGAATATAATAACATGGCGTACGAGGATTTCACGACGTGTTTGACAGAAACGTTAGTTAATCGTGAAAATTACCTTTTTAACTATTACTATCAACAACAAGGGTTGCAAGAATTAATTCTATCCTTAAAAAACTACTTGGAAAAAGGGGCTATTTACGCTAAGGAAAACGATATTTTAGTCACTTCAGGAACCCAACAAGCGCTTTATATTCTTTCACAAGTTTCATTTCCAAATAAAAAGACAACGATTCTCTTAGAACAGCCGACTTATCACCGTATGATTGATTTAGTGACTTCACAAAATCTTCCTTACCAGACGATTGAGCGTGACTTTAACGGCATTGATTTGACGACATTAGAACGATTGTTTAAAACGCAAGACATCAAGTTTTTCTACACGATTTCACGTTTTTCAAACCCACTCGGGCTATCTTATACCGCAATTGAAAAGCAAAAAATTGTAGAATTAGCTCAAAAATATGACGTTTACATCATCGAAGATGATTACATGGGAGATTTCACGAAATCAACGGATTTGCCCCTGCATTATTATGATACGTCAGGTCATGTTATCTACCTAAAATCATTTTCAATGACCATTTTTCCAGCTTTGCGTCTTGGGACAATTGTGCTTCCTCAGCCACTAATGCAGACTTTTCTGGAATACAAAAAAATGATTGACTATGACACCAATCTCATTATGCAAAAAGCCTTGTCTCTCTATTTGGATAGTGGCATGTTTGAAAAAAATCTGAATTATCTGAGTCAGGTATTTCATGAACAAGTTGCTAAAACGACCGTGCTTCTCTCACAATTTCCAAATATTCAGCATTACAGCGCATCTCTCCAGCACCTTCTGATTGAATTGCCACAAGATAGACATTTAGGAGAACTCAAATTTACCAATAAAATCAATTATTTAGAAAATAGTTATCTGACAACTCCTCAAAAGCGTTTTATCCAAATTCCAAATGATATTCATTTATCAGAAACGCTAAATATTATTGCAAAATAATCTAATATTATGAGTTCTGATAATGCAAAGAATCCCCAGAAATTTAGCTTTCTGAGGATTTTTATGTTTACATTAATAATCTGGACGTAAAACACCTGTGACTGTTTCTTTGGTAGCTTCAACATCACCGTCAATGACAACGTCAATAATGCGTTTTGCATCTTCTGGTGGGCATGATACCAATGGTAAACGCAATGGACCAGTTTCAAATCCAAGGTAATTCAACACCGCTTTGACTGGTGCAGGACTAGGATAAGAGAACAATGCATTGACTTTCGGAATGAATTGACGTTGGATAGCTGCTGCTTTTTTAATATCGCTGTTTTCAATCGCTGTAAGCATTTCGTGCATTTCGTCACCGTTAACGTGAGAGGCAACAGAAATAACACCGTCAGCCCCAAGATTCATCGCATGGAAAGCGTCGCCATCCTCACCTGTATAAATCAAGAAATCATCAGGCTTGTGCTCGATAAGGTAAGCCATATTAGCAAGGCTTGTACATTCTTTCACACCAATAATATTTGGGTGTTCAGCCAAACGCAACATGGTTTCTGGTGTCATTTCAACAACAACACGACCAGGAATATTATAAATGATAATTGGAAGCTCGCTCGCATCGGCAATTGCTTTAAAATGTTGATACATACCTTCTTGAGACGGTTTGTTATAATAGGGAACAATAGCAAGACCAGCAGCAAAGCCACCAAATGCAGCTACTTCGCGCGCAAATTCGATAGAATCGCGTGTGTCATTTGTACCAACACCAGCAATTAACGGTACGCGACCATTAACGATTTTTTGAACAGCAGCAAAGAGCTCTAATTCTTCATCGTGGGTTAGTGTTGGACTTTCAGCAGTTGTTCCTGCTAACAAGATTCCATCAGTGTGGTGAGCAAGCAAATGTTCAACAAGTTTTGGCAGAGCATCAAAATTAATTGAGCCGTCGGCATTAAATGGGGTAATCATCGCAGTGATGATTTTTACATTTCTTAAATCTTCAATAGTCATAGTAATCTCCTATTCTGTTAATTGTGTGAGATTTAGGAATTGGTTTACAGTAAATATGCTCAAAGACCAGTCTCCTAGGAAACTGGCTTGAGTTATTTATGATTATTTGAGTTCAAATTTAAGTTCTTTAGTTGGGTGTACAAGACCACGTTCATGGAGAGTTTCAGCAATTTGAACAGAATTCCATGCTGCACCTTTAAGGAGGTTATCTGAAACAACCCACATATGGATACCATTTTCAACATCTAAGTCTTTACGGATACGACCAACGAATGTTTCGCGTTTGCCAACAGCATTAGCAGCTTGTGGGTAAAGTTGGTTAGCAACATCATCTTCAAGGACAGCTCCTGGGAAGGCAGCGATTGCCGCTTTAACTTCTTCAATTGGTGCTACTTCTTTTGTTTCGATATAAACAGATTCGGAATGAGAGAAAAGAACTGGCACACGAACACAAGTTGCAGAAACTGGAAGGTCTGGTTCTTCCATGATTTTCTTCGTTTCGTTTGTCATTTTCATTTCTTCGTAAGTGTAGTCATTGTCAGTAAAGACATCAATTTGCGCAAGAGCGTTAAATGCGATTGGGAAGTGTTTCTTATCACCACCGCATGGCAAAATATCAGCGTGAACATCTTTTGGTTCAGCACCGTCATTGACTACTTCTTTGATTTCACGAATAGTTTCGTTAATAGCTGATTGACCTGCACCAGATACGGCTTGGTATGTTGAGACGATAATACGGCTCAAGCCCCATTTTTGGCGGACAGGTTCCAAAGCAACCATCATTTGGATAGTTGAGCAGTTTGGACAAGCAATGATACCGTTGTGAGCATCCAAGGCGTGAGCATTGACTTCAGGTACGACAAGTGGCACATCTGGATTTTGACGGAAATATGATGTGTTATCGACAACAACTGCTCCTGCTTTAACAGCATATGGAGCGAATTTTGCTGACACAGAACCACCTGCAGAGAAAAGAGCAATATCAACGCCTTCAAATGAATCCTCGGTTGTCAATTCAACAGTAACATCTTGTCCCTTATACTTCAATACTTTTCCAGCAGAACGTGAAGATGACAAAAGACGTACTTTGTCAATAGGGAGTGTTGATTGTTCTAATTGTTGAATCATGCGAGTTCCAACGGCGCCTGTGGCACCAACGACAGCGACTGTATAGCCCATTTCAATACCTCTTCCTGGAAAATAGTGTACTATTCTCAATTTTCTAAAAAATTATAGTAGATACATTATACAATTTTTTGAGGTAAAAGAAAAGACTGAATTTTACTTAATTTTAAAAATATTTTGACAACAAAAAAATCCCTACCAAAAAGTAGGGAAACGAGGCACTCAAATGAGTGTGACAAAAAGGTTCACACAAATTGTCAAAGTCCGCTCCTGCGTTTCTAGTCGAACTAGAATGACCTCCTCTGCGCAAATAAACTCTCAAGTTGAGTTAATTCGGCTCATCGCATGCAACTAGTATATCACAGATAGTAAGATTTGCAAAGAGCTACTCTCACATCAACGGTGCGATGGTTTTGACAAGGAGTCCAATGATTTTTTCGTATGCTGGGCGATTATTAACCATTTCAGGGGTAACGCGTTTGCAGTCTTTTAAGGTTTGCAAACAGTCCTTATAAATATCCTGAATGGCATCGACTTTGTACATATAGGTAGCACATTCAAAATGGTGATACAAACTGCGGTAATCAAGGTTAATTGTCCCAACGACAGCTTTGCTATCATCGCTAATAAAGACTTTAGCATGAACAAAACCTGGTTTATAAAGATAAATTTTAACACCAGAGCGCATGAGTTTACTGAAATAAGTCTTGGCTAGAGCATATGGAATTGGTTTGTCAGGGATTCCTGGCATAATAATTCGGACATCTACACCACGTTCAGCCGCAAAACAGATAGCATGCTCCATTTCACTATCCAAAATAAGATAAGGTGTCATGATATAAACGTAGTCTCTGGCGTGGTTGAGGATATCAATATAAACATTTTCTCCTATTTTGTCGATATCTAAAGGAGAGTCCCCGTAAGGAATGACATAGCCGTTGGCACGCCTTGATTTCTCATGTTCAACCAGATAAGGCTCAACAACCAATTCTTTTTCGGTTACAGACCACATTTGCAAGAAAAGCACGACAAAACTGTTAACAGCTTCGCCCTCAAGCATGATTGCAGTATCTTTCCAATGACCAAAACGTTCTAATTTATTAATGTATTCATCTGCCAAATTCACACCACCTGTGAAGCCGACTTTACCGTCGATAACAATGATTTTTCGGTGGTCACGGTAATTATAATAAGTCGAGATAAATGGTGAAATTGGTGAAAATGCTTTAGCTTGAATTCCTAGTTTTTTCAGACGTTGTGTATAGTCAAAAGACAAGGTTGAAAATTCAATCATACCGTCATAAAGAACACGGACTTCGACACCTTCTTTCACTTTTTGCTCGAGAATACTAAGAATTTCACCCCACATAATTCCTTCAGCGATGATGAAAAATTCCATAAAAATGTACTTTTCGGCTTTCAGTAGCTGTTTTTTTAATTCTTCAAAAAAAGCTTCACCAATCGGAAAATAAGTGACCTCTGTATTTTGATAAGCTGGGAAATTTCCACGACTGCGGTCAAAATATTGTACCAAATGATAGGTTGTTGATGTGTTACCTTTTAAAACTTTCAAAATCTCTTGATTGTCTGGCAAATATTTAGCACTACTATCAACCAATTCGTTCATTCGTTGCTTGAGTCCGCGATACCCCCAATCACGTTTGGTGTAAATGAGAAAAAGCGACCCCAATAATGGCGCGATCATAACCAAAATCAGCCATGTGACACGCGAGAGAGCATCCATCTCACTATTTACCAAATACAAAACAGCTGTAATAGCCAAAGCGCGCTCGATAATTTCCATCCAAATGCGGTATTGATCAACCCAAGCAAATGAAGCTATCAAGAAAAACAGTTGCAGTATCAAGAGAACAGAAATAACGGTTGTTCGACTAAAAATCCCTCGAAGAAAACTACGTCGGCTCTTATCCAACAAGCGCATAGCTTTATCTTTGTTTTTATTTTTATTTTCGATAATCATAACCTCCATGTTCGTCTGTTCTTGCTAACCATTATATCATATTTTGAAAGATGTTTTTATAACTTTGAACTATCGAAGAGGCTTCTGAGTCGTGATATAATGTACCGAACTTATAAATGGTATAGGAGGAGCAATATGTTAACAACGATTTTAACAGCTATTCTGTCTTTTGTTGGTACAAATATCGATGATATCTTTGTATTAATTTTGTATGCAGAGGTAACAACGCGCCATGGATTAAAATAAGTCGTTCTCGGACAGTATGCTGGAATTGGGTGTTTGGTTGCGATAAACATTTTAGGTGCATTAGGAACACAGCTTTTTCCACCACAATATGTAGGATTGTTAGGATTTCTTCCAATAATTCTTGGAAGAAAGGCTTGGTTTGATTATCATAACAAAGAAAAAACGAAGGCAAACGGAGCAGATAATATTGGAGTATATATTCCTGTATTTAGCCAATATGACTTAGTTGATTTTTTCACTACTTTAATTATCTTCGCTGGCATGATTTATTTGTGGTGTTATATAGGACACCATATAGCAAATATTTCTTATGTTAGAAAAAAATAACATGCTATCAACAGATTCTTGTTCCTTTAGTTCTAATTATTTTGGGAGTAAGTATTCTTGTTAAAAACTACCTTTAGAATAGTTTACTGAAAACAAAAAGATTGGTGCCTAACGCTACCAATCTTTTTTGTTTTCAATTTTAGAACAATCCGATAGCTGTGCCGTCTTCAGCGACGTCCATGTTAAGTGCAGCTGGTTTTTTAGGTAAACCAGGCATTGTCATCACATCACCTGTGAGAGCGACGATGAAGCCTGCACCAGTTTTTGGTACAAATTCGCGGATTGTGATATCAAAATCTTCTGGTGCTCCGAGGAGTGCTTGGTTATCAGAGAAGCTGTATTGTGTTTTAGCCATACAAACTGGCAATTTATCCCAGCCGAATTGGGCAAATTGTTTCAATTGTGTTTTGGCTTTCTTTCCAAAGATAACTTTGTCACCGCCATAGATTTCAGTCACAATCTTAGTAACTTTTTCTTCAAGAGAATCTTCATCTGAATAAAGACGTTTGTAATCGGCATTACCATTTTCAACAGCATTAACAACAGCATTGGCAAGGTCGATACCACCGTCAGCACCATTTGCCCAAACGCTAGTAAGTTCTACTGGAACGTCGATTTCAGCGCAAAGTTCTTTAAGCACAGCAATTTCAGCTTCAGTATCTGCGACAAATTCATTGATTGCTACGACTGCTGGTACGCCAAATTTACGAACATTTTCAACGTGACGTTTAAGGTTAGCAAATCCAGCACGAACTGCTTCAACATTTTCTTCACCAAGGTCTGTTTTAGCTACGCCACCATGCATTTTAAGGGCACGAATTGTAGCAACAATAACAACCGCATCTGGTGTTGTTGGAAGATTTGGTGTTTTGATATCAAGGAATTTTTCAGCACCAAGGTCAGCACCAAACCCTGCTTCTGTGATTGTGTAATCAGCTAAGCGAAGCGCTGTTGCTGTTGCAAGAACTGAGTTACAACCATGAGCAATGTTAGCAAATGGTCCGCCGTGAACAAAAGCTGGTGTTCCGTAGATCGTTTGAACAAGGTTTGGTTTGATAGCGTCTTTAAGGATAAGTGTCAAAGCACCTTCGACTTTAAGATCACGAACGTAAACTGGTGTACGGTCATAACGGTAAGCAACCACGATATTTGCCAAACGTTCTTTCAAATCGTTGATATCAGTTGCTAAGCACAAGATTGCCATGATTTCTGAGGCAACAGTGATGTCAAAACCGTCTTCACGTGGAATACCATTAACAGGGCTGCCAAGACCAATTGTGACATGACGAAGGGCGCGGTCATTGAGGTCAACAACACGTTTCCAAATAATACGACGTTGGTCAATGCCAAGCTCGTTTCCTTGATGAAGGTGATTATCGATAATTGCTGAAAGGGCATTGTTTGCCGTCGTAATCGCATGCATATCACCTGTAAAGTGGAGATTAATATCTTCCATTGGAAGAACTTGGGCGTAACCACCACCTGCTGCTCCACCTTTGATTCCCATGACAGGACCAAGAGATGGTTCACGCAAAGCAAGCATAGTTTTTCTGCCGATTTTATTTAAAGCATCAGCAAGACCGATTGACATTGTTGATTTTCCTTCACCTGCCGGTGTTGGGTTAATCGCTGTTACAAGAACCAATTTACCTGGTTTGTTTTCTTGGATAGATTTGATTTTATCGAAAGACAATTTAGCTTTGTATTTGCCATAAAGTTCAATATCATCAAATGTAATACCGACTTTTTCAACAACTTCTGTGATTGGTTTGAGTGCGACACTTTGTGCAATTTCGATATCAGATTTCACGGGATTCTCCTCTGGTTAGTTAATGATTAATAAAAATATTATAACATACTTTTTCAAAAACGCACATTATTTCCTTTTGTAAATATCAATGTTCGTTTTTTGTGTTTATGAAATTTACAACAATAGTTTTAAATTAATTAAAAACAACTTTTCGTTAAATACGATAACTTAGGCTAATATATGATTGTCTCGGTAAAAGAGTTTTGAGAGTATTAAACCAATCCCAGTACTAATCAGAACTTTTAATAAACTAATTACAAGTCAAAAGGACAGTTACTAATAAGAAATACCGAACAATCAAGGTCAAAAGTAGATTACTTCGGTTGAAAACAAGATTTGTATTTAGTAAGCCTTGGATTGTTGCACTGATAAGGCTGATTGTTTGGTGATATTAATTATTCCACCATCAATATTGAGTGTAGATATTTCTTAAAGAAGTATCTTCGTTATTATTATCGGAATGAATAGCACCTTCGGTAGAAGTCAAATTAAGACCTGATAAAAATGATGCCACCACTCCTGCTAAAGGCGCTAGAAACATTAATCGCATGAAAATGGAAGATTCACCGTATGTTCGTTTAGTATTCGTGGATTTTCTGCCATAGCTTATCTAACTTCTTCAGATTCAGAAACAGCAATTAAACCATTTAAATAAAGGGTGGACTAACAGTAAAGGTATTGACAACACTACTGTCGTAACGTTCCAAAACTACCATCTGAATAGATAGCTAAATCATCATAATCAGATTGTCGATTGGTACTACGATATATCACACCGTTTTTAATCACATAACCTGACGTATTAGCGCTGTAATAGTCACCGTTAATGGCAAAAATGCATTTTTACTTGAAGCTATACTAGACGTGGTTTCTGTAATATTCGTTCCCAAAGTGTCCTGCGCTAACGCTGTTTTTAAATAATCTGTACTAGAAAGTGTAATATCTGCTACATAATACGTTGTATTGCTTGTGTTTCCTGTCGTAATGATGATAGAGATATTGTCATCTTGATATGAAGTATCTGTTGTCGTCACTTCGCCTATTTCTGTCGATGCCGTCGTGCTACTGCAACTTTAGTTACCGCTGATGGTATCACAAATGTTTTCAAAAGAACATAAACATTTGCAGATAATATAACAAAGTGTAAGCATATTTTTTAGAAGTCTCATCACCTTCTCTGTTCATCCAACATAAACTTAGTTAAGCCTATCAAATTGGGCCAAAGATCTTCTGAAAAATAGCTAAAAGAAAACCAAATTCTTGATTTTTGTATTAATCAATTTACGAAAAAAATGTTTTTGTGTACAATAAATCTATGAAAATCTTAATCACATCTGGTGGAACAACCGAAAAAATCGATTCTGTTCGTGGTATTACTAATCACGCAACAGGAAGTTTAGGAAAATACATTGCAGAAATATTTTTACAAAATGGACACGAGGTGACTTTAGTAACGACCAAAGAAGCTGTCAAACCTCAAAAACAACCATATTTGACAACCTATATCGTCTCAAATGTTGATAGTTTGGTTGAAACTTTAGAGCCACTTGTTAAGACACATGATGTTTTTATTCATAGCATGGCTGTGTCTGATTACACTCCTCTCTATATGACTGATTTAGATGAGATTGAAAATGCCGAGCATATTTCCGATTTGCTGACACAGCAAAATACCGAATCAAAAATTTCATCTAAAGCAGACTATCAAGTGCTCTTTTTAAAGAAAACGCCTAAAGTCATCAGCTTGGTCAAAACATGGAATCCTGATATCATGCTGATTGGCTTTAAATTGTTGGTTAACGTCAGCAAGGATGAATTGTTTGCGGTGGCGCGTGCTAGTTTGAAGAAAAATAAAGCACACTATATCGTCGCCAATGATTTAAATGAAATCAATGGGACACAGCACCACGCTTATTTGCTCAGTGAAAACGACGTAACCGAAGCCGAAACAAAAGCTGAGTTGGCTAAATTAATTTTTGAAAGGGTGACAAATCATGACTAAAACAATCGTACTGGCTGTTTCAGGGAGCATTTCTGCCTACAAAGCAGCTGATTTAAGCAATCAGTTAACCAAATTAGGGTATCAAGTGCACATTTTAATGACTGAGGCTGCAACGCAATTTATAGCGCCACTAACATTGCAAGTTTTATCAAAAAATCCTGTTCATCTTGATGTTATGAAAGAAGACGACCCAAAAGTTGTTAATCATATTGAACTAGCAAAACAAGCCGACTTATTCGTAGTTGCTCCTGCTTCTGCTAATACAATCGCTAAATTAGCTCATGGTATCGCAGATAATATTGTTACAGCAACTGCGCTAGCTTTGCCGACAGATACTCCCAAATTGATTGCGCCAGCTATGAATACCAAGATGTATGACAATCCACTAACGCAACGCAATTTACAAATCTTGCAAGAAGTCGGTTATCAAGAAATTGAACCGCGTTCAAGCATGCTTGCCTGCGGTGATGTTGGACGTGGTGCTCTTGCTGAATTAGACGCTATCATTCAAAAAATTCAAGACACCATTGAGAACTAAAAATCAAAATCGACACTTGTCGAGACAGCTGTAAATTGGTATAATGAATTGGGCATTTGGAAAACTAAAAATTTCAAATGCTACATTTTTCAGTCCATTTAGGAGGAATTATGAAAAAAAATAAAGCAGCAACCGATGTTGCTATTATTGCTATCTTCTTTGCTATTATGCTTGTGATAAATTTTCTAACAAGCTTAGTGTTTAACCTTTGGCCTGTTCCAATCAAGCCTACGCTCGTGCATGTTCCAGTTATTATCGCTTCTATTGTCTATGGACCACGAATTGGCGCTATCCTAGGTGGATTAATGGGGATTATGAGTGTTACCGTAAACACTCTGACATTGTTACCAACAAGTTATCTCTTTTCTCCATTCGTTGAAAACGGGAATTTTGCTTCGCTAATCATTGCTCTTGTTCCACGTATTCTAATCGGTATAACACCTTATTTTGTTTATAAATGGCTACATAATAGAACTGGACTTGTTATCGCTGGTGCGATTGGTTCGATGACAAATACCATTTTCGTTTTGGGAGGCATTTTCCTACTCTTCTCAAACGTTTATAACGGAAATATCCAAGCTCTGCTTGCTATTGTTTTTGGAACAAATGCTATCGCTGAAATGATTATTTCTGCCATTTTAACACTTGCACTTGTTCCAAGTTTACAAAAAATTAAAAATTAATGTTGAAAATCATGGGCTAAAAAGCTCGTGATTTTTTACTTAAAGCTAGTAAAATTTTCAAGTGTTTTCAAGAGTTAAACAACCGTTTGCGTAATCTTCAAAAAATTCCTCAAAACCCTTATATATCAATATATTCACTTATCTCAAATTAGGACTAGAAAAATCTTTTACAAAGTGGTATAATGAAAGCGTTTAGAAGAACAGAAAAAGGAGTTCCATTATGACTTATACTGAAAACTATCAAAAATGGCTTGACTTTGCGGAACTACCCGACTATCTCCGCGAAGAATTGGTAGCCATGGATGAGAAAACCAAAGAAGACGCCTTCTATACAAATCTTGAGTTTGGTACTGCAGGCATGCGTGGTATCATTGGTGCTGGTACTAACCGCATTAACATCTACGTTGTCCGCCAAGCAACTGAAGGTTTGGCAAAACTCATCGAAACTAAAGGTGAAGACGTTAAAAAACGTGGTGTTGCGATTGCTTACGATTCTCGCCACTTCTCACCAGAATTCGCATTTGAATCTGCTCAAGTTTTAGCAAAACATGGTATTAAAACTTATGTCTTTGAATCACTTCGTCCAACACCAGAATTGTCATTTGCAGTTCGTCATCTTGGCACATTTGCAGGTATCATGGTAACTGCTAGTCACAACCCAGCTCCATTTAACGGTTATAAAGTTTATGGTGAAGACGGTGGACAAATGCCACCAGCTGACGCTGACGCTTTGACTGACTTTATCCGTGCTATCGAAGATCCATTTGCTATCGAATTGGCTGACCTTGAAGAAAGCAAGGCTTCTGGTCTTATCGAAGTTATCGGTGAAGCTGTCGATGCTGAATACCTTAAAGAAGTCAAAGATGTTAACATCAACCAAAAATTGATTGATGAATACGGTAAAGACATGAAGATTGTTTACACACCACTTCATGGTACTGGTGAAATGCTTGCTCGTCGCGCACTTGCTCAAGCTGGTTTTGATTCAGTTCAAGTTGTTGAAGCTCAAGCTGTTCCAGACCCAGATTTCTCTACTGTAAAATCTCCAAATCCAGAAAACCAAGAAGCTTTTGCTCTTGCTGAAGAACTTGGTCGTAAAGTTGACGCTGATGTTCTTGTCGCAACTGACCCAGATGCTGACCGTCTCGGCGTTGAAATTCGTCAAGCAGACGGTTCATACCGTAACCTTTCTGGTAACCAAATCGGTGCCATTATCGCTAAATACATTCTTGAAGCTCACAAAACAGCTGGAACTCTTCCAGAAAATGCAGCTTTGGCAAAATCAATCGTTTCAACTGAATTGGTAACAAAAATTGCTGAAAGCTACGGCGCTACAATGTTTAATGTCTTGACTGGTTTCAAATTTATCGCTGAAAAAATTCAAGAATTTGAAGAAAAACATAACCACACTTACATGTTTGGTTTCGAAGAAAGCTTCGGTTACCTTATTAAACCGTTCGTACGTGATAAAGATGCTGTTCAAGCTGTTCTTACCGTTGCTGAAATTGCAGCTTACTATCGCTCACGTGGTTTGACATTGGCTGACGGTATTGAAGAAATCTACAAAGAATACGGGTACTTCGCGGAAAAAACAATCTCAGTTACGCTTAGCGGTGTTGATGGAGCTGCTGAAATCAAGAAAATTATGGATAAATTCCGTGACAATGCCCCTGCACAATTCAACACAACTGATATTGTAAAAACTGAAGACTTCTTGACTCAAACAGCCACAAGCGCAAACGGCGTTGAAAAATTGACAACTCCACCAAGCAATGTATTGAAATACACACTTGCAGACGATTCTTGGATTGCCGTTCGCCCTTCAGGTACTGAACCAAAAATCAAATTCTATATCGCTACAGTTGGTACAGACTTAGCTGATGCAGAAGCTAAAATTACTAATATCGAAAAAGAAATCAACAATTTCGTTAAATAATGATTGATTGATTAATATCAAAACAACTCCTCATGATAGAAGGAGTTGTTTTTTTACTTATTTAATAAAGAATTATATTGATTTTAAAATAAAAAGTCCCCCATTATTATGAGGTAGTCAAATATATAAATAGCTATAGAACCAAGGTTAGATGTTACCAGTTAGCCATGCGATGATAAAGAATAAAGCAAAACCAAATAGATAAATAAGACCGATGATTGATAACCTTTTAAGTCGAGGTTTAACTTGATGTTCTTTGTTATTTACTAATGAATAATTAAGATAAGCAAAGAATGGCGTTGTGATGAATGATGCAATCATTGCAAAACGAAGCATTGTTGCAATATTACCAGCAAAAAGATAAACAATGACCAATCCAATAACTGCTGTCAATGTCATCCAACCATAAAGTACTTTTTGAGAAGCTTCCTTTTTGTCAAGAAGTAAACGGAGCGCTTCGTTATTCGCAAGTGAATATCCGTCAATAACTGTGATAACCGTTCCGAAAATACATAGGAAAGCAATAAGCGTAATCAAGAAACGAGACCATTCGCCAAGAACAGAATCGTACATATTGATAGATTGAGCAATGTAAGCTGCTGAAGCGCTTTTTGCTTAGTTCGCCAATTCGATTGTTGTTCTATATTTTCAGTCATAAAACAGACCTCTTCCTAAATATTTTTAAATATTCAGATAATTCCGACTTGTGTAAACGCAATTTTACAACTTACCTATCAGAAAGTCAACCTTATTTTAGGAAAAAGTTTGAAAAAAATGAGTATTAAAAATCCCCGCTTTTCAAAGCGAGGAAAATCATAAATTTACAGCTTAGTTAAATAGATTTTTAAAGAAATTAACAATTGCTTGCCAAATGTTCGCTAGGAAGCCTTTGCTTGATTCCAAAGCGTTTGTGGCATCAAAATTAAGATTAATTCCTTTAAATGTTGAACTTGCATTTGAAACAATGCTATCTTTCAAAGAGGCAAGTGTCGATTTAAAACTACTGCTATCAATGATACTTGATTTTGAAAGGTTAAAAGCAAAGTTAACAATCAAGGTAATTTGGTCACTTGACAAAACATCTTTTAGCTCATAATTATCAAGGGTTTCTTCAACGATTTTACGAACATCTTCTTTTGAAACGCCATCACCAGCATCTGCAACGGCTGATTTAATGTCGGTTAAGGCAACGTTCAACTTGTCAGCATCATAACCGTCTGTTCCTTGATTCTCAGAATTGATAGTCGATAGAGCTTCTAACTCTTCTTGAGCTAATTCTTTGCTTTCATCAGAAACATCAACACCATTTTCTTCTAAAGAATAATAAATTCCAGCTAACGCTGACTCACCTGTAACAGCGATTGGCGAAGCTACTGTAATAGCTGCATGCTCAATTCCTAATGTAACAGCTGCATTTCGATACATATCTTCGGTAACTTTTGTAATATTCTCTGGTGTGACAATATTAACCGTCAATGTTTCTGAAGAACCTAATTTTTGAATTTTAACAGATGAATACAATTGCAAGCTAGAATCGTCTGCAACGTTCATAATATTAGCATAGGCACTTGTTGTAATGGTCTTAACACTTGTATCCTTTGAACTGTCATACCCTAACAAAGCTAGCGTTTGTGAGCGTTGGTCATCTGACAAAGAGTATCCTAAAACATAGTCGGGTTGAACATAAGTTTCATCAATAACATCCTGAACAGAGTTACTTGATGCTTGAACGCTGTTAACAGTGATAATAGATAAAGCTGCTAAAGCACAAGTCATCAATGTCTTTTTAAATTTCATCTTAATCATTTTCCTTTCTCTTAGAGACCTTATTATACCATTTATTGAGAATTCAGTCTGAAAAAACTGTTTTATTTCACGCTAAACTACTCATGTAATTCTAGTGGCAAACCATCCGGGTCGAAAAAGAAGGTCATTTTCTTACCTGTATAATCATCATAGCGAACAGGTTGAACATAAATTCCCTTGCTTTCCAACTCAGCTTTGTAAGCGTCAACATCATTAACATAAAAAGCCAAATGACGTAGCCCACAAGCCTCCATATGATACTTAGGTTGCCCAACACGTTTTGGCGGTGCAACATAATATGGATCACTAAGCTTATTTCCAAAAATCTCTAATTCAATCGTTCCACATTTTAAATCAAGTTTGTAATCGTGGCGCTCTGGTCTATGATTTTCACGAATAATCTCAAAACCTAGTTTATTGACGTAAAAATCACGTGATTTTTCATAGTCAGAGACAATGAGTGCGACATGGTGAACTGCATTTAATTTCATTATTTTCTCCTTAACAAGAAATAAAAGCTGGGGTTGTCCCAACTTTTACCTTAAAATGTCATTTGATTATAGGAATACTCAAATGCTTCAAGAATATCATCTGATGCCTCGTTATAAGCCACGGAAGATTCAAGGTTTCCTTTAACGACAATACGTTCAGTTGCTTCTTGGTCCATGCAAGTAACAAGTGTCACTTGAGATTGTCCAGGAACGTCGTTGATAACCTCTGAACGATCTGGGGTAACTGATTCAACCTCTGTAATCACATAAGTGTAAATGGTTGATTTATCTGTTAAATAAATTTTCATTCCCACTTTTGCGTTTTCTAGAGGAGAAAAAAGCATTTTGGAAGAACCAACCAAGCCAAATACGTGATGACTAGCTAGAGCGTAATTATTTTCACCACCCATGACTTGGTTTTCTTTCATTGTTCCAGCTCCATAGGATAATTCTGTATTTCCTAGTCCTTTAAAAATTGGCAAATTAATACCAACATCTGGCACTGCTATGCCACCAATAACGGGCAGATTAGCACTATTTGCCTGAGCTTTTAAAACAGATTGAGTGGAAACGGGTTCTACTGATGAAAAATCATAAGTAACATCAGCACTCTCATTTTCCTTGATTTTCTTTTTAGAAACTTTAGTGATTTGATAATGATTTGACTCTTGACCAATCAAAAAATTACAAATAGATTTGTGAAAAATCAAAGCTATGCCAACAACCAATAAAAGCAAACATAAAAACAATCTAAGAGTGTTCCAGAACCGATATGTTTTTTTCTCTTTTTTTACCATATTACTCTAGGTCTTCTCCAGTTTTTTCTTCCTCTTCTTCTGGCTCAACAAGTGCAAACGTCATAAGTTTAGCGTCTTGGTCAAGTTTCATGATTTTTACACCTAATGTGGCACGACCTGTTTGTGAGATACTAGCAACATTTGTACGAATAATAACCCCTGTGTCAGTAATAACCATAATATCTTCATCGCCATTCACGGTTGCTAAGCCTGCTAACTGGCCATTCTTTTCAGTAATATTTGCAGTCTTAATACCTTTACCACCACGACCTTTGGTTGGGTATTCTGAAGCTAATGTACGTTTTCCGTAACCTTTTTCCGTAATAACAAGTACTTCTTGGTCATCTGAAATACGTGAAGCTCCGACCACTTCATCACCTTCACGAAGATTGACACCACGAACACCTGTAGCAGAACGGCTCATGCTACGCACGGCAGACTCATTGAAACGAACGCTGTAACCAGTTTTAGTACCGATAATAATATCGTTGTTACCATTTGTTCTGATAACGTTGATTAATTCATCACCATCTTTAAGATTAAGGGCTTTTAGTCCATTTTGGCGAATATTGCTAAATTCAGATTCTAGGGTACGTTTAACAACACCTTGACGCGTAACGAAGAAAAGATAACTTTCTTTGTCATCATGCCCAGACTGACTAATGATTGTCTGAACGATTTCACCTTCATCTAATTTCAAAAGGTTAACAATTGGCAATCCTTTGGCTGTACGTCCATATTCTGGGATTTCATAAGCTTTCAAGCGATAAACGCGACCTTTGTTTGTCATAAAATAAACATGGTCGTGGGTACTTGTGGATACCAATTCACGAACAAAATCATCATCATTAACACCAGTACCTTGAACACCACGTCCACCACGTTTTTGGGCACGGAATTCATCTTGCGCCAAACGTTTAATATACCCTTTATTTGAAAGAGTAATAAGAACGTCTTCTTCTTCAATCAAGTCTTCGTCTTCAAGAGAAAGAACTTCCCCAACCATCAATTCTGTACGACGTGGGTCAGCATACTTACGCTTGATGTCATCCATTTCTTCTTTGATGATCGCGACAACACGTTCTGGTTTTGCTAAAATATCAGCTAAATCAGCAATTAAAGCAAGCAAATCATCATATTCAGCTTGGATTTTTTCACGTTCCAAACCTGTCAAACGACGAAGACGCATATCAAGGATAGCTTGGCTTTGACGTTCAGACAAATCAAAACGGCTCATCAATTCACCTTGGGCAATCACATCTGTTTCACTGTTTCGGATAATGCTGATAACCTCATCAAGGTGATCAAGTGCAACCAGCAACCCTTCTAAGATGTGAGCGCGTTTTTCAGCCTTAGCTTTATCAAATTCTGTACGACGAACAATAACTTCTTTTTGATGTTCAATATAATCAACAATGATTTGTTTTAAAGAAAGAATCTTTGGTACACCATTTTCAATAGCGAGCATATTAAAGCTAAAGTTTGTTTGTAAACTGGTTAATTTAAACAAGTTATTTAAGATAACATTTGCTGAAGCATCGCGGCGTACTTCGATGACGAAACGAATACCTTCACGGCTTGATTCATCACGAACAGCTGTAATTCCTTCAATACGTTTTTCTTGCGCTAAGCGAACAATGTGTTCATGTACTTTCGTCTTGTTAACACCGTATGGGAATTCTGTGACAACGATACGTTCGCGTCCACTCTTAGTTGTTTCAATTTCAGTGCGAGAACGTAAAACGATTGATCCTTTACCTGTTTCGTAAGCTTTACGAATACCAGATTTTCCCATAACAAGTGCACCTGTTGGAAAGTCAGGACCAGGCAAGACTTCCATTAGTTCACGTGTTGTTACGTCAGGGTTATCCATAACCAGCTTGACGGCATCAATAGACTCTCCTAAGTTGTGCGGTGGGATATTCGTTGCCATACCAACAGCAATCCCTGTAGCGCCATTAACAAGCAAGTTTGGAAAACGTGACGGCAAAACAAGCGGCTCGCGCTCACTACCATCGTAGTTATCTTGAAAGTCAACGGTATTTTTGTTAATATCACGAAGCATTTCAAGAGCAATTTTGCTCATGCGTGCTTCTGTATAACGCTGAGCAGCAGCACCGTCACCATCCATAGAACCGAAGTTCCCGTGCCCATCAACAAGCATATGACGATAGCTCCACCACTGTGCCATACGAACCATGGCTTCATAAATAGACGAATCGCCATGTGGGTGATATTTACCCATAACATCCCCAGTGATACGCGCAGATTTCTTATGAGGTTTGTCTGGTGTCACACCGAGCTCATTCATTCCATATAAAATACGACGATGAACTGGTTTTAATCCATCGCGTACATCCGGAAGCGCACGAGCGACAATAACAGACATGGCGTAATCAATAAAGCTTGTCTTCATTTCTGAAGTCAGATTTACGTCAATTAAATTCTTATCCTGCATTAAGGAAAAACACTCCTTTTCTAGTGTAAAACTCTACTTCATTATACCACATTTTTGGCAAAAATAGCGCTTTTTCGCCAGAATCACTTGCTTTCTTGTTTTTTTCAAAGTTTTTACAATTTAGTTCGTGACATATCTTACTTAACGTGTTAAAATATTATCGTATGGGCGAGAGTCCCTAAAAAAATTAAGGAGATGTTTAGATAAATGACTGCAACTAAACAACACAAAAAAGTTATCCTTGTTGGTGACGGTGCCGTAGGTTCATCTTACGCATTCGCACTTGTAAACCAAGGAATCGCACAAGAACTTGGTATCATCGAAATCCCACAATTGTTCGACAAAGCTGTTGGGGATGCTGAAGACCTTAGCCACGCTCTTGCTTTCACTTCACCTAAAAAAATCTATGCTGCTAAATACGAAGACTGTGCAGATGCTGACCTTGTTGTTATCACTGCTGGTGCACCTCAAAAACCAGGTGAAACTCGTCTTGACCTTGTTGGTAAAAACCTTGCTATCAACAAATCAATCGTAACTGAAGTTGTTAAATCTGGTTTCAACGGAATTTTCTTAGTCGCTGCTAACCCAGTTGACGTTTTGACTTACTCTACATGGAAATTCTCTGGCTTCCCTAAAGAACGCGTTATTGGTTCAGGTACTTCACTTGACTCAGCTCGTTTCCGTCAAGCATTGGCTGAAAAACTTGATGTTGATGCACGTTCAGTTCACGCATACATCATGGGTGAACACGGTGACTCAGAGTTTGCAGTTTGGTCACACGCTAACGTTGCAGGTGTAAACCTTGAAAACTACCTAAAAGATGTTCAAAACGTTAACGAAGCTGAATTGGTTGAACTTTTCGAAGGTGTTCGTGATGCTGCTTACTCAATCATCAACAAAAAAGGTGCTACATTCTATGGTATCGCTGTTGCGCTTGCTCGTATCACTAAAGCAATCCTTAATGACGAAAATGCAGTTCTTCCACTTTCTGTATTCCAAGAAGGTCAATACCCTGGCGTAACTGACTGCTACATCGGTCAACCAGCTATCGTTGGTGCTCATGGTATCGTTCGTCCAGTTAATATTCCTTTGAATGACGCTGAACAACAAAAAATGGAAGCTTCTGCTAAAGAATTGAAAGCTATCATCGACGAAGCTTTCTCTAAAGAAGAATTTGCTTCTGCAGCTAAAAACTAATTTTAGTTTTTAGCACACTAAAAGCTATCCTGAATCAGGATAGCTTTTTTGTACTCCACTTATTTCGCATTTAACGCTGCCATTGTAATATAATTGTATGGTTTGTTGAAATGCGGTAGGAAGAATAAGTCTGTTAAAGCAAGTTTATCAATCGTCACTTGTTCTTGGATAGCAAGTGAGAACAAGTGAATCCCCATTGAAATGTCTTTTTTCGCCATTATTTGTGCACCAAGAATGACACGTGATGTTTTATCATAAACAATTTTTAGAGTAACTTGAAAATTATCTTTTTGAATAAATTCCGGCTTTTGATTATCTACATACTCGACTTCAAGAGCATCGAAACCTTTGGCTTTTGCCTTTTCTAAAGTCAATCCTGTCGAAACCATATTCAATCCATAAATTGAAATACCATTTGAACCTTGAACACCTGCTCCTTCTAACTTATGACCGCAAGCGTTGTGTGCGGCAACAATCCCTGTACGGACAGCGTTTGAAGCAAGGGCGATATAGTCTGTTGATTGTGTCGCATTGTTATAAATCGTAGCACAATCCCCGATAGCATAGACACCAGACATACTTGTTTCTTGGTATTTATCAACTAAAAAGGCTCCATTTGGGAACAATTTAATTTTATCTTGAGCCAATGCTGTATTAGGACGGAAACCAACTGCTAGAATAACCATATCGACATCGTATTCTGATTTATCAGTAATGATTTTTTCCACTTTTGTTTTACCAACAATTTCCTGCACAGCTTCTCCAAATGCTAAATGAATGCCATGTTCTTGCAAATTATTTGCCATTGCATCACTCAAATCGCGGTCATAATACCCAGCTAAACAAGTCTCTGCAACGTCAATAAGCGTTACTTCTTTTCCTTTGCGTTGGAAAGCCTCTGCCAACTCAACACCGATATAACCTGCTCCTACAACAGCTACACGAGAAATATCTTTCTCTTTCAATTTCTCGATGACATCTTCAGCATTTTGGTAAAGTTTAACAAATTGAACATTTTCGAGTTTTGATTCAAATTCAAGCGAGTCTTCTTTCATGCTAACACCCTTAATTGGTGGGATGATTGGCTGTGAGCCTGTTGCAAAAATCAATTTATCATATGTTTCAAAATGTTTTTGCCCATCAACAAGTGCTGTGATTTCTTTTTTATCATAATCAATCGATTCCACAGGAGAATTCATATAAACCTTAGCGCCAAGTTGTTCTAATTCATCCTTGTCTGAATAGAATAATCCTTCAGGTCCAGCGATTTGTTCACCAATCCATAATGCCATACCACAACCGAGAAATGAAATATTTGAATTTTGGTCAAAAACAACTACTTCATTTTCAGTACCATAATTGGTTAACATTGTCTTTATGCAAGCTGTACCAGCATGATTTGCTCCAATAACAACAATTTTACTCATAGAAAATAACCTCTAACTAATTAAATTTAACATGATTAATATACCATATTTATAAAACGCTTACAAATAATTTGATTATAAAAAATAAGATGGCTTTTGAATGAACTACATCCCAAAAGTCGGACTATTAATTTTGATAAGGATTTAGTTCTATATTGTACAAAGTTGAGTTTGGCCTTAATACGTTTATTGTTGTTATAAAAATATAATCTGGAGTTGCTTGTTCCTCCAGATTATCCAGCGACTTAAAAGACTTTTCATAACTGTACTTTAAGCTGTCAAAGAAGGACTCCATCATGCCGTTGTCCGGGCTATTTCCCTTGCGTGACATAGTTGGACGAATCCCTTTGGATGCTAAAGACTAGTGCTGATATTACCACCCTTGCTCGCAGTGAAGAATTGTGTAAGCAATTCAAGTTATCTGTGAAATGACGGCGAATTTTTCTAGACATGGTATTTGCCTATTTTCTTTAATGTAGAGCACTTTATAATTTCTGTCTAGTGTAGAGTGTTGATTCAACACGTTCCACAACTAAAAAATTACTACATCCTTTATCAATTACTTCTTTTCCACTTACAAGAAAAGAATACCGAACAATTCTTTGGATTAATTGAGGAAACCTTACCTCAACACAACTACTCTTTTAAAACAGCACTAACAACTTTCATTCACCATAAGAAATACATTACTAACGCCAAACTTGAAGCAACCCACAAGCTCATCAAAGATATTAAACGCAATGCTTTTGGTTATAGGCACTTTAATAACTTTAAAAAACGCATTTACCTCGCTTTAAACATCAAAAAAGCGAGAACAATATCTGTTCTCGCTAGAGCTTATGACACTCATTACGATTGATAAGAAGCCGAAATAAGCTGGTTTTACCAGCTTATTTTTACTTTATTTAGATTTAATATAGTTAACACCATCAGCCTTAGGTGCTACTGCTTTACCAAAGAAGGCAGCCAAAACAACAATTGTCAAAACGTATGGTGCTACCTTTAGGTAAACAGATGGAATACTTGAGAAGAGTGGCAATTGTGCACCGATAATCGCAAGTGACTGTGACAAACCAAAGAACAAACTCGAAAGCATTGCACCGATTGGATTCCAACGACCAAAAATCATAGCAGCCAAAGCAATGAAACCTGGACCAGCAATTGTTGTGACCGCAAAGTTATTAGAGATTGTTTGCGCGTAAACAGCACCTCCGATACCACCAAAGAAACCTGAAATCATAACTCCAGCATAACGCATAAGATAGACATTGATTCCAAGCGTATCAGCAGCTTGTGGATGTTCACCAACAGAACGCAAGCGAAGTCCAAAACGTGTTTTGAAAATGATAAACCATGAAATAAACGATACTAAAATTGCAACGTAGGCAACTAATGATGTATTGTTAAAGAAAATTTGTCCAATAACTGGGATATCTTTCAAAATTGGGAATGAAAAACGTCCGAATGTCTCTGAGATGGTATCCGTCTGTCCTTTACCAAAAAGGTAACGACATAGAAAGACTGCAAATGAAGGGGCAATCAAATTCAATACAGTCCCAGAAACAACGTGGTCTGCTCGAAAATTAATTGTTGCGACAGCGTGGATTAGTGAGTAAAGCAAACCGACGAATCCAGCAACGATTGAGGCAACCCATGGTGTAGCATTGCCGAAAACCTCTGAAAAGCTAAGGTTAAAGAGAACACCAGAAAATGCCCCCATGACCATAATACCTTCAAGTCCCACATTTACAACACCGGCACGTTCAGAGAAAGTTCCGCCGATACTAGTAAAAATTAAAGGTGCAGAATAGATTAACATGGAAGAAACTAATAGGGCTAACATTGTTGTAAAACTCATTTTACTTTCCTCCTTCTATTTTTTTAGTTTTAAGAAAATGACGGATCATATAATCTGCTCCAACGAAGAAAATAATGAAAGCAGAAACAACATCAATAACTTCTGACGGAATACCAATCATACCTGTTTTACCAATTGAAAGAACAGCATACAAGAACGCAGCAAATGGAATACCAATAGCATTATTAACCGCAAGAAGCGAAACCGCCATACCATCCCAACCAATGCTTAATGAACTTGTTTGAGAATAAACATTTTCAAATGTTCCTAGACCTTCTACTGTTCCACCAAGACCAGCAAGTGCTCCTGAGATAATCATTGAAATGATAATTAGGCGTTTAGCAGACATACCAGCGTATTCTGCTGCATGTGGGTTAATACCAACAGATATGATTTCGTAGCCAAGTGTTGTTTTCTTCATCATAAACCAGATGATAATAACAGCGATAAAAGCGATGAAAATACCAATATTCATACGTGAATTGTTTGTTAGTGCTGAGAGCCATTCTGTCTGATAAGAGGCATTTTCAGAAACTTTGATAGTTGCTTCTGTTGTACGCATGATATTGTCAGGAAAAACATTTTGGATAAGGTACTGTGTTGAATACAAGATGATATAGTTCATCATAATTGTGACAATAACTTCACTTGTTCCAAGGAATGCACGTAAAATACCAGGAATTGCACCAGCAATACCACCAGCAACAAGTCCAACAACAATAGTACAAATCACTGAAATTGGTTTTGGTAAATCAGGGAAAGAAAGTGCGAACCACACTGACATTACCCAACCGATTAAAGCTTGACCCGGAAGTCCAACGTTGAAGAAACCAGCTTTTGAAGCAACCGAGAAACCAAGAGCGATTAAGATAAGCGGACCCATAGCACGGAAGATTTCACCAATATTTTTAATAGAACCAAATGCAGTATAAAGTAGGTCGTTATACCCCCAAAGAGGATTATAACCAAAGCAAAGCATGAGGATTGCCCCTAATAACATACCGAGAACAACGGCAATTAAAGGAACAGCCCATTTTTGTGTTTTCTTAGACATTAGCATCCTCCTTTTTCACTTTTCCGCCAGCCATTAAAATACCAAGTTCTTGTTTATTGGTTTGGGCAGCGTCTAAGATACCTTGAATTTTACCATCATGAATAACGGCAATACGGTCGGAAACATCAAGGATTTCATCTAATTCAAAACTAATAACGAGTACAGCTTTTCCTTTATCACGCTCAGCGACAAGACGTTTGCGAATGTATTCAATCGCACCAACATCTAGTCCACGTGTTGGTTGGCTAACAATCAATAAATCTGGGTTACGATCAATTTCACGAGCGATAACTGCTTTTTGTTGGTTACCACCAGAAAGCGCACCGCCTGCTACCAATTCACTAGCAGCGCGGACATCAAATTCTGCCATCAACTCACGGGCGTGTTCGTTTAATTTATTATAGTTCATGAAACCGTGTTTACTAAATGGTTCTTTATAGTATGTTTGAAGAGCGATATTCTCAGCAATTGTCATATCTAGAACCATACCATCACGATGACGATCTTCAGGAACATGACCAACGCCTAACTCCGTAATCTTACGAGGGCGTTCATTTGTCATGTCCACGCCTTTAATGATGACGTTACCTGATTCGACCTTACGAAGACCAGTGATTGCTTCAACAAGTTCACTTTGCCCATTACCATCGATACCAGCAATACCAACAATCTCACCTGCACGGACATCCAGAGAAAGTTCTTTGACCGCAGGAACACCACGATTTTCGTTAACAACTAAATCCTTAACGGAAAGAACAACATCTTTTGGATTAGCAGGAATTTTTTCGGTTTTAAACGAGACAGCACGTCCAACCATCATCTCTGCTAATTCTTCACTTGTTGAATCAGCAACTGGTACTGTTTGAATAGATTTTCCGTGACGAATAACTGTGACCCTGTCAGCAACGGCACGAATTTCATCCAATTTATGCGTGATTAAGATGATAGATTTTCCTTCTTTAACCAAGTTACGCATAATATCAAGTAATTCAGCGATTTCAGAAGGTGTTAAAACAGCTGTTGGTTCGTCAAAGATAATGATATCGGCACCACGATAAAGTGTTTTTAAAATTTCAACACGTTGTTGTGCTCCAACAGTAATATCTGAAATTTTAGCTGACGGATCAACTGCTAGACCGTATCTTTCAGATAGCTCTTTGATTTCTTCAGTTGCTTTTTTTAGATTAAGAATCCCACCTTTTTTGGTTACCTCGTTACCTAAAATAATATTTTCAGCCACTGTAAAAGCTTCAACCAACATAAAGTGCTGGTGAACCATTCCGATTCCCATTTTAGCTGATTTTGAAGGTGAATCTAAACGAGCAACTTCTCCCTTCACTAAAATTTCACCGCTTGTTGGTTGTAAAAGACCGGCAAGCATATTCATCAAAGTCGATTTCCCGGCACCGTTTTCCCCAAGAAGGGCATGGATTTCACCTTTTTTGACTTCTAAATTGATATGGTCATTAGCTACAAAATCACCAAATTTTTTAGTAATTTTACGCATTTCAATGACTTTTTCTTGTGTCATATGTGATCCTTTCAGTCTAATAATTAATAATTTTAGGTCAACTAAGCCCACTAAATTCTCTAAAAAGAGTTTTTTAATGAACTTAACTGAGGTAAAATTGCTATTTCCCTCAGCCCTGAAAAAAGGCGACCTATTTGGTCGCTTCCTTCAAGAATGATAATTTTTAATCACTCAAACCATCATCAACAGTGATTTCACCATCGATAATTTTTTGTTTGGCAGTTTCAAGCGCTTCTTTAATGCTATCAGAAAGGTTATCTGTGACAACATCAACACCACCGTCTGCAAGACCGTATGTTTTTGTTGTGTTTCCGTTGAATTTTTCACCTTTAAGTTGTTTGTTAGAAATATCTTGAACGACTTGTCCTACTTCTTTAATTGTAGAAGTCAAAACAAAGTTAGAATCAACATTATCAGATGATGTGTAGTCACCTTCTTCTGATTGGTCACGATCGACACCAATTACCCAAACTTTTTGGTCGCTATCAGCTGTTAATTTTTCATTAATTTCTTTGGCTTGTGAGAAGACACCTGTACCAGAACCACCTGCGGCATGGTAGATAACATCTGCACCGCCTGCATACATAGTAGCGGCGACTGTTTTACCTTTGGCAGAGTCTGAATAAGAACCAACGTATTGAACATCAACTTTGATTGAGCTATCAACTGATGCTACACCAGCTTTGAAACCAGTTTCAAAACGTGTGATTGTATCTGATTCAACACCACCTACAAAACCAACGTGTTTTGTTTTTGTTTGCATAGCAGCTGCGATACCTGCAAGATAAGCACCTTCGTTATCAGCAAACAAGACACTTTCAACGTTATCTTGATCAGAAACAGTATCGTCAACGATAACATAGTTCACATCTTTGTTTTCTGGGGCAGCTTCTTCAACTGCATCATGAAGGTTGTAACCAATAGCAAAAATCAAGTTATAACCGTTTGAAACAGCTGAATCAAGGTTAGTTGCATAGTCTGACTCACTATCTGATTGGAAGTAAGTGTAGTCAGTATCTTTTGTTAAATCATTTTCTTTACCCCAAGCTTGTAAACCTTCCCAAGCTGATTGGTTAAATGATTTATCATCAACACCACCCGTATCCGTTATAATAGCAGCTTTTACGCTAGAATCGGAGCTAGAGCTAGATGAATTTGAACGGCTACAAGCACCAAGTGCTAATGTTGCTACTGCAGCAAGTCCAAGACCAACAATTTTCTTGTTCATGAAAATGAAACCTCCTAAAAAACTTATAAGCTAAGCAACACAGTTGCTAAATATATATCAAGCCAAGTGGCTCAATGACACTTTTAATAAGACTTTTTCAAGCCTTATAGACTGTGGTAATAAGCCACTTGACCGTCATCACGACCGTCCACCCTTTTCTCTTCCATCTCATAACGTAAAAAATATTATTAATGTTAGTAACTACTATTAGCAGTTTCACCGTTGACAATCGCTACACCTGCAGAAGTTCCAATTCGTGTTGCACCTGCTTTAATAAAAGCTTCAGCATCTGCATATGAGCGTGTACCGCCTGCGGCTTTCACTCCGATATTTGGTCCAACAGTCTTACGCATCAATGTCACGTCGGCGATATTTGCACCTGCAGTTGAAAAACCAGTTGAAGTTTTAACGTAATCTGCACCTGCTGCAACCGCTAATTGGCAAGCTTTTACTTTTTCGCCGTCTGTCAAAAGACAAGTTTCAATGATAACTTTTACTAACTTATCACCGCTTGCTTCTACAACAGCGCGAATATCAGCTTCAACAGCATCATATTGTCCTGATTTTAATTGACCGATATTGATAACCATATCGATCTCATCGGCACCATTAGCAACAGCATCTTTCGTCTCAAAAGCTTTCACACTACTAGTGTTTGCCCCAAGAGGAAAACCAATAACCGTACAAACATTAACTTCAGTACCTTTTAAAGCCTTAGCAGCATACGATACCCAAGTTGGATTAACACAAACGCTAGCAAACTGATACTCTACTGCTTCTGCAATCAGCTTATCAATTTGAGTTTGAGTGCTTTCAGGTTTTAATAAAGTATGATCAATATACCTATTAATAGCCATTTTTACTTCCTTCCGAAAAAATTTTTCAATTGATTAATAATCACACTTTCTTTATTCTACCATTTTTTTTAAAATATGTAAGTACTTTTTGCCGATTTTTTAATAAATAGTAAAAATGGCAAAAACCGAAAAAATATTAAAATGATTTTATAATTCACTATCTTCAAAGAAAGCCTTATTACAGCAAGTTTTTTGATTTATATATGACATTTGTGTCATGTGTCACATTCGGCATTTCTGAACTTTTTGAGATGAAATTGCTCCTAACGGAAGGAATTTACAACATTTGAAATAATATTTTTACATTTTGTAAACGCTTCATATCGCGGTTTTTCAAAGCATAATTATACCGCCGAAACTGACATCTGTCACAAGTATTGATATTATGGGAATCTATAAAAAATCCTTATTAAACAAGATTTATCATCTCAATTTAATAAAGATTTTTTATTCACTTATTCAGTTTTTGTGCTTCGTAAAATATAATACCCTTTATCACGTTTTAGGATATCAACATTGCCGAAAATTTCTTCCATCTTCGCTTTAGCACTCGGTGCTCCTTGTTTCTTTTGAATAACAATTGTTAGGTGACCGCCATCCTTAAGATAATTAATACTATCAGCAATAATCGTATGAACAACTTGTTTTCCTGCACGAATCGGAGGATTGCTAATAATATAATCAAAAGTACCAGTTACTTTTTCATAGATATTAGATTGAAAAATATTTGCTGTAACACCGTTTTTTTCAGCGTTTTTTTGCGCCAAATCAATAGCTCGGTTGTTAATATCAACCATAGTCGCTTGAACACCTTGAACTTTTGCTAAAGAAATACCTAGTGGACCATAACCGCAGCCTAAATCCAAAAGTGTTTTGCTTTTTTCAAAATCTAACGTATTCAAAAGCACTTGGCTGCCATAATCAATCATTTTTTTAGAGAAAACACCTGAATCAGTTAAAAATGTGAACGGCTGCCCCAAAAGAGTAACCTTCAACTCACGAATATCATGAGCGCTATCAGGATTTTCTGCATAATACATCTTTGTCATTTCTACCATTTCCTCCTAGAATGCTTTTCCATTTTAACATAAATTGTAACGGTTTTCAATTAAGGATTAAAATGCTATAATAGACCACATATCCCTCTCTGTAAGGAGCTTCGTATGACGAACGAATTTATTAATTTTGATAATATTTCTCGAAAAACTTGGCAAGAATTGCATCGTAAGATACAACCGCTTCTAACTGCCGAAGAATTGGAATCAATTAAAAGTTTGAACGACAATATCAGCATTCAAGATGTGGTTGAGGTTTATCTTCCTTTGATTAGCTTGATTCAGATTTACAAAAATGCTCAAGAGAATCTTTCGTTTTCAAAAAGTATTTTTCTGAAAAAAGAAGTAAGTAAACGCCCGTTTATCATTGGTATTTCCGGGTCAGTTGCTGTTGGAAAATCAACGACTAGCCGCCTTTTGCAGCTTCTCCTATCACGGACTTTCAAAGACAGCAAAGTTGAAATGGTAACAACTGACGGATTCATTTATCCAAATGATGTTTTAATTGAGCGAAATATACTTGACCGCAAAGGTTTTCCCGAAAGTTATAACATGGAACTTCTGCTAAATTTCCTTGATACCGTCAAAAACGGCATGATGGCTGAGATTCCTATTTATTCGCATGAAATTTATGACATCATTCCTGACCAAAAACAAACGATTGATACCCCTGATTTTCTGATTGTCGAAGGAATCAACGTTTTTCAAAACCAGAAGAATAAACGATTGTACATGACAGGGTATTTTGATTTTTCAATTTATATTGACGCAGAAAATGATAATATCGAAAAATGGTATTTGGAACGTTTTGAAAGTTTATTAGAATTGGCAAAAGCAGACAAAAACAACTATTATCACCGTTTTGTTGACATGTCGAAAAGCGAAGCCTTAGCTTTAGCTAAGAACACTTGGAAAACAATCAATTTAGTCAATCTTGAAAAATACATTGAACCAACGCGAAACCGTGCTGAATTAATTTTACACAAGACTGTGGATCATAAAATCGATAGTATTTATTTGAAAAAATAAGTAATTTTTTTGAAAGAGTGATTAATACTTGCCAAAAGTCAATAATTTCTATATAATAATGTAGTTAGATTAATTTGGAGGTGAAAACATTGGCAAATATTAAATCAGCTATCAAACGCGCTGAACTTAACGTTAAACAAAACGAAAAGAACTCAGCACAAAAATCAGCTATGCGTTCTGCTATCAAAGCATTCGAAGCTAACCCATCTGAAGAGCTTTTCCGCGCTGCTTCTTCTAGCATCGATAAAGCTGAATCAAAAGGGTTGATTCACAAAAACAAAGCTAGCCGCGATAAAGCACGTCTTGCTGCTAAATTGGCTAACTAATATCCAATGAAAACTCCAAATGGAGTTTTTTTCTTTTTCGAAAATAGTTTTTTCTGGTAAATTAGAGATAACAAAAAGGAAGCTGAGAATTTATCAGCTTCCTTTATATTTTTTATTAATGACGATTAAAACGAACTTCAAAAATAGTTCCTTTTGGTTGGTTATCTTTGACTTGAATATCGCCTTTTAAAACATCAACAATTTGCTTAGCAAGTGACAATCCTAGACCAAAACCGCCTTTTTGACGTGTCCGTGCTTTATCCACACGATAAAAACGGTCAAAAATCTTAACTTTATCAGCGTCGCTAATCCCTGGGCCGTTATCAGCAACTGTCAGAATTGTTTGTTTATCTGTTGTTTTAACAGTAAATTCAATGACACCATCATCGTCGGTGTATTTTATGGCATTATCAAATAAGATAGTCATCAGTTGTTTTAACAATGTACGGTCTGATTTGATTGGTCGCTCTGCCAAATTATGTCCGATAAACGTCTTGCCATTTTCTTCAGCAATCATATCGTAATTTTCAAAGATTTCATTGAAAGTTGCTGGTTGAATATCCTCTAACTCAACTTTCAAACCATCGTCACGACGTGCTAAATTTAACAGATTTGTGGTCAGAATTCGCATATTTCGAACTTCGTCTAGACTGGCAGCAATACTTTCACTATTGTCCAAAATTGTAGCATCAGGTCGCCTAAAGAGACTTTCTAAACGATTCTGCAAAACAGCAAGCGGTGTACGCAACTCATGACTAGCATTTTCGACAAAGGATTTTTGTTTTTCATAGCTTTCCATAATTGGTTTTCTTGTCCAATTGGCAAGATAAACACTTGCTACGACCGAAATAATCCAGAAAATAACCATAACAGTAATCGTAATTGTCACGTATCGTTCGTTAGCTTCATCTAACTGACGAACACTAACAAGGAAAGTAGCGTATTTTATACTAGGATACTCGCTACTACTCACTTTTACAGCCAACACATGATATTTCTCGGTTTGACCAAAAATGGTCGTAATCTTCTGTTCTTTGATTTCACCGACACTATCTTCATCAAAAGTTGTCGATAAGGTTCCAAATTGAACAAAAGCATCCAAAGCATTTAAAATTTTACCGTCTTCATCATAAAGAAGAACGCTAACGTTGCTTAGACCAACTCCGCCGGTACTAGGTTTCGCTTTCCCAGAACTACCTGTTCCTCCTGAAAAAGCGTCCGTAGAAGAATCGTCCGATTGCAAAGTATCACTACGTTCCATAGTTCGCGCGACATAATCATCAGCATTGTCTGCTGCATTTTGCAAACTCGTATCAACAGAGGAATAAAGTCCATAACGCATAATCTGCAAAATAATCACTGTCATGATGACAAAAATCCCTGTAAAGACAGCAAAGAAATGAAAGAAATGTGAAAATGTCCCTGATGATAATTTTTTCTGTAATTTATTCAGCATTTTTCAGAATATAACCTACACTCCGTAGGGTCTGAAGGTTTTTAGCAAAAGTAGTGCCTTTAAGTTTTTTTCGAATTTTTGAAACGTAAACCTCAACAACCGAAATCGTTGTATCACTATCAAAGCCCCAAATACGATCAAAAATTTGTGATTTTGGTAAAATAACATTTTGATTTTGTAAGAAATAAACCAACAAGTCAAATTCTTTACCAAGCATTTCCACTTCTTTACCATTAATAGTTGTTGTATTAGTAGAAGTAGTAACAGTTAGCTCTCCATAAGACAAATTATTATCACTAAACTTACCAGAACGTTTCAAAAGAGCTTGGATACGCATTTTTAATTCCTCAAGGTAAAAGGGTTTAGTTAAATAATCATCAGCTCCCAACTCAAATCCATGTCCTTTATCGTCGAGGCTTTCTTTCGCAGTCATAATAAGTACAGGTGTTGATACAGACTTTTCTCGTAATTCTTTTAGAACCTGGAAGCCATCTTTCTCAGGTAACATTAGGTCAAGTAGAATAAGGTCATATACACCACTCTCTGCTTCATACAAACCTTCCTCGCCATCAAACACTTGCATTACATCAGCAAAATCGTCTAAAAAATCAAAAATGGAATTAGATAAACTCAAATCGTCTTCTACTAATAATATTTTAATCATACGCACACTCCTCATATTTATATCATTATATCATGACTTACAGCTTTGGTCTAAAATTTACCATAGATTTTATAATTTCAATAGCAATTCTTGATAAAAAGCATATCTAATATAACTTAAGATTATCTAAAATACTGTCATTACATAAACAAAATTCAAGAAAAACATCTGAGAAATACTCAGATGTCGCTTCTATTTAACTTCTGCAAGCGCTTCTTCAACAGCTACCTTACTTGTACTAATCAAATCGAGGCGAGCAGAGATTTCTTTGATTCCCATTGCAATATTGCGGCTGATTGCCATATCACCAAGTTGTGGTTCAAAGAAAGCCTTGTACTCTGCAAGACGTTCAGCTGTTTTGAATGAATTGGCAGGGTAAATAACAAATTTATCAAAACTCATGTCACCACCAAGAGCTGATTGAATCCAAGACCAGTTTTCACGTGCCCAAGTCCAGAATGCTCCTTGTGCAAAATCTTTTTCAAGGAATGGGCGGTACCAACTCATTGCTAAGTCTTGTGGTTTCACGATATCTTTGTTCTTCAAAGTGCTTAAGATACGTTCAATTGTGGCTTCTGATTTTGTATTTGATAAAGCAGAAGCTAACTGACGACGGAAATTACCATCATTAGTCTTCACATAAGTATTAAAATACAGAGAAACAAGTTCTTCTGTTTCAGCGTGCTTAATTTGATTTGCCAAAACTGATAGACGGATTGAAGCTGGAATAGCTTCGATATTATCTTTGTATTGATGGAAAATAGTTTCCGCTTTTGTCACAGCATCTTCGTTGTCTGCGTACAACATCAATGAAATCGTATTTTGACGAACCATTTCATCTTCGTCAGATTCATCTGCTTGTGGTTCAAAGCCAAGGCGGTCGTAATTCTTTTGCATGAGGTGGCTAACCAAGGCTTTAAATTGTGCTTGAGCTTGGCTTCCTTCTGTCAAGAAAACATCCAAACCTTCAACAACTTGTGAAATAGCTTCCGCTACCAAATAAGAAGTTTCATCAGCAAGTTTTGTCAATAACGGAACAAGTTCTGCATATGAAATCTCACCACTTTCGGCAAGCAAACGGCGTTCTTGGATGACTTGAAGTTTTGAAACAGTATCAAGTTCAATCAATTGTTCAAGAACAGCATTCAATAATTCGCCTTTATAATTTGTGATGTAGTGAGCAGTATTTTCTGTATTGAGACGAAGAGCTCCTTCGTTTTGCATCGCCAATTGGCTGTAATTTGGAATTTCAAGACGGGCTTCAGTCAACGTCTCTGGAAGTCCTTGCCAATTACTATTAAGTGGAATTGGCCAAATACGATTTTTATCAACAGCTTCCCCAATGAAGAATTGTTTTTGACTAAGAACAAGTGTGTCATCAACAACTTCTGCTGTCACAACAGGATAACCAGGTTGTTCTAACCAAGCATCCATAAAGACTGCAACATCTTTTCCAGATGCTTCTGATAACGCATCCCAAAGGTCACGACCAATAGTATTGCCATATTGGTGTTTTTTGAAATAAATTTTTAAGCCAGCACGAAAATCGTCATCACCAAGCCAACGACGAAGCATGTGCATCAAGCGACTTCCTTTAGCATAAACAATGGCTGGGTCAAACAAAGTATTGATTTCATCAGGATGCTTAACTTCAACATGCACCGATTGGACACCATCAGTTGCATCACGCTGAAGTGCTAGTGGCAGACCTGCTGTTTGAAAATCTTCAAAAATATTCCATGATGGCTCAATAACATCAACAGAAACGTATTCCATCATATTGGCGAATGATTCATTTAGCCATAAATCATCCCACCATTTCATTGTCACAAGGTTACCAAACCATTGGTGAGCCAGTTCATGAGCAATGACAAGCGCTACGTTTTGACGACTCTTAACAGTAGAATTATCGTCAACTAAAAGGTAAACTTCACGATAAGTAACCAATCCCCAATTTTCCATAGCGCCAGCTGAGAAATCAGGCAGAGCAATATGGTATGAAAGTGGGATTGGATACTTAACACCATAATATTCTTCGTAAAAATCAATGACACGAACAGCAATATCTAAAGCAAAGTCTAATGATTTAAGAACGTGTGCCTTTGTTGAGAAAACACCAACCTCCGTGCCATTTTTAGTTTTTGCAGTTTTACCTTGCAAATCCCCAAGAGCAAATGCGAGAAGATATGATGACATACGAGGCGTTGTATCAAAAGTCCACAGACCTGTTTCCTTACGACGTTCTGTGTCTACTTCTGGCATGTTTGAAAGGACAATTTCACCTTCTGTTTGATCAAATTTAATACTTAAATCAAAAGTAGCTTTCGCTTCTGGTTCATCCACACAAGGAAAAGCCTCTCTAGCAAAATGACTTTCAAATTGTGTCGCTATAACTTCTTTTTTTTCATCATTTACAGTGTAATATGATGGATAGATACCTGTCATATTATCTGTAATCTTACCAGAAAACTCAATAACAAGTGTCATTATACCTGTTTCTGGTAATTCAACATGAACAGCTTCGTTGTTGTTATCAATAGTAAATCCCAAACTTTGATTGTCTAATAAGACAGAAGCAATGATTAAATTTTTTTGGTGAAACGAAATAACATTATCTAAAGCCTCACCACTAATAGCTACATTACCTGAAAAAGTCTTTTCTTGACGGTTAATATCAAGAAAAATATTATAATTTTCAGGAATAAACTTTTCAATAAAATGTTCTACAGTTTTCATATAACTCCTTTAGAATGTAGGAATGAGGATTAGCAACCATTTCCCCATATCATTGAATCGTGTAATTAATTCTGATAATACTTGATAGCAATAATACTCATATCTTAAAATTAATGATGCTTAAGTACCATCGAACCATATCATTATACCACAATCCTAAATATCTGTCAGTTTTTACAAATAAACAAAAAGAAGGTTCACCTCCTTTTTGTTTATTTTTTCTTATAATTCAATAATTTTTCCAGTTTTAAGATAAACAACCCATTCACAGATATTACGAGCGTAGTCACCAATACGTTCTAAATAAGTGATAACTTGAAAATATTCTTTTCCTGCAAAAACAGCATCAGGTTGGTGACGAATTGACTCGACAGCCATATTTTGAATATCACGGAAGTAGTTGTCAACAACTTCATCTAATGCAGCTACTTCATAAGCACGTTCTTCATCGCCTGTAATATATACATCTAAGGCTTCTTCTACCATACTGCGGACGGCTTTACCCATTTTTTTGATTTCTGCTTCAACCTCTGGTAAACGCTCCTCACCTTTAACGCGAATTGTAGCCTTAGCAATTGAAGCTGCGTGATCAGCCATACGTTCAACGTCACTTGAAGCTTTCAAAACTGTAATAACTGTACGCAAATCTTGAGATACAGGTTGCTGTAGTGCAATAATTTCAAGTGATTTTTTTTCTAATTTTGTCTCAAAATTATTAACTACTTCATCTCCTTCAATAACTTCTTTAGCTAACTCGCGATCATGACTAATAAATGCTCGAACAGTCTTATTAATCTGCGAAAGAACTTCAGTTCCCATAGCATAAAATTGATTGTGTAATTTTTCTAGTTCCTCATCAAATTTTGATCTCAACATAATATCATCTCCTTTCTCAGGCTACTAAAACTTAGCCAAACTTTCCTGTAATATAATCTTCTGTCTCTTTGCACTTAGGTTCCATGAACATTTCATGTGTTTTTCCATATTCAATAAGATCACCATCAAGGAAAAAACCTGTTCGATCTGAGATGCGTGATGCTTGTTGCATTGATCGTGTTACAATAAGCATAGTGTACTTATCTTTCAAATCATAAAGTGTATCTTCTATTTTACCTGCTGAAATCGGATCAAGCGCTGATGTTGGTTCATCTAATAAAATAATTTTAGGACTTGTAGCTAAAACACGTGCTACACATACACGTTGTTGCTGACCACCAGATAAACCAAGAGCAGAATCGTGGAGCCTATCTTTGACTTCCTTCCAGATGGAAGCACCGATAAGCGACCTCTCTACAGCCTCATCTAGAATTTCTTTATCTTTAATTCCTTTCAAACGTAAACCATAGACAACATTCTCATAGATTGACATAGGAAATGGATTAGGTTGTTGAAAAACCATACCAATTTCTTTACGTAACTCCACAGTATCCGTTCTTGGACTATAAATATTATGACCGTTATAGGCAATTGCACCCGTCAAAGTTACCTCAGGATTAAGGTCCCCCATACGATTAATTGAACGTAAAAGTGTAGATTTTCCTGAACCAGAGGGACCAATTAAAGCCGTTATTTCATTAGGATAGAAATCCATAGACACATTATTTAAAGCCTTTTTCTTGTTATAATAAACGGATAAATCACTTACTTTTAAAATAGGTTCTGTCATCGCTTCCCTTTCTAACCGAAATGTCCAGATACATAGTCACTAGTAGATTGTAGCTTAGCATTTTGAAAAATGTTGTTAGTTTTATCATACTCAATCAAGTCTCCCAAATAGAAGAAAGCTGTGTAATCACTAGCACGAGCAGCTTGTTGCATATTATGGGTTACGATGATAATCGTATAATTTTTCTTCAATTCAAACATTGTATCTTCTAATTGCATTGTGGCAACTGGATCAAGTGCAGAGGCGGGTTCATCCATCAAAAGAATGTTAGGCTTAACAGCAATTGCCCTCGCAATACATAAACGTTGTTGCTGACCACCGGAAAGTGTAAAGGCAGATTTATGTAAATCATCTTTCACTTGATCCCAGAGTGCAGCCTGCTTTAAAGAGGTTTCGACAATTTCGTCTAAGAATTGTTTATCCTTAAAACCTGCACGTTCGTAAGCAAATGTAATATTCTTATAGATTGACTTAGCAAAAGGATTGGGGCGTTGGAAAACCATACCGATGTGTTTACGCATTTCATAAACATTGATATTTTTAGCATTAACATCGATACCTTCATATAAAATTTCACCCGTTACTTTGGCAATATCAATGGTATCATTCATTCGATTCAAACTGCGAAGAAATGTTGATTTGCCACAACCAGACGGACCGATAAGTGCAGTAATTTTATTCTTTTCGAACTGCATGTCAATTCCTTTAATCGCCTCTTTTTGACCATAATAAACATGTAAATTTTTTGTTGTTAGGGCGAGTTTTTCTTCTGGAAAAGTAATAATATGTCTTTCATTCCAATTATATTCTGTCATCTCTTCTCCTTTAGTTTGCAGACGTTAACTTCGCATGAAGCTTCTTACCAATATAACGAGCTGATAAGTTGAAAATAAGGATGAACACCAATAATACTGCAGCACTGCCTTGGGAAACCTGTGTTGCATCTGGAATAGTTCCTTCACTGTTAACTTTCCAAATATGAACGGCCAATGTTTCAGCTTGTCGGAAAATAGAAATAGGACTTGTCACACTAAGTGGGTTCCAATTTGACCAATCAAGAGCTGGCGCAGATTGCCCCGCTGTGTAAATGAGCGCAGCTGCTTCACCAAAGATACGTCCTGAAGCAAGCACAATACCAGTAACAATACTTGGTAAAGCTTCTGGCACAACAACGTGAACAACTGTTTCCCAACGTGATAAACCAAGCGCAAGCCCTGCTTCACGTTGCGTATGGTGAACATTACGAAGACCATCTTCAACATTACGTGTCATTTGTGGCAGATTAAATACGGTTAAGGCAAGGGCACCAGAGATAATTGAGAAACCATATTGAAATTGAACAACAAAAATAAGATAACCAAACAATCCAACAACAACTGATGGGAGAGATGATAGGATTTCAATACAAGTTCTAATGAAATTTGTAAAACGCCCTTTTTTAGCGTATTCAGATAAATAAATTCCTGCTCCCATTGATAGCGGAATTGAAATAATCAATGTAATCACTAAAAGAAAAAGAGAATTGTACAGTTGAATACCAATACCACCGCCAGCTTGATAAGATGATGATTTTCCTGTCAAGAAAGACCAGTTAACGTGTGGTAACCCTTTTAATAAAATATAAAGTAACAAAGAAGCCAAAATTGCAACAATAATTCCAGCGATGGTATAGAGAATTCCTGTTGCTAATTTATCAATTTTTTTAGCGTGCATAATTTCTCTTTCTTTCTCTTGTAATAAACTTCACGAGCATGTTAAAACCTAAACTCATAATAAGCAAGACTAAAGCTAGTGACCAAAGAACATTATTTTGAACAGTCCCCATAACAGTGTTACCAATTCCCATTGTCAAAACGGACGTTAGGGTCGCTGCTGGTGTTGTTAATGAGTTTGGAACAACGGCTGAATTTCCAACAACCATTTGAATGGCAAGTGCTTCACCAAAAGCACGAGCCATACCAAAAATAATAGCTGTAAAAATACCAGGTCTAGCTGCGTTTAAAATAACACGCCAAATGGTTTGCCAACGAGTAGCCCCCATAGCAAGACTGGCTTCTTTATAATGTCTTGGAACTGCTTTCAAACTATCCACTGTCATAAAGGTAACTGTTGGTAAAATCATGACGAAAAGTACACAGACACCTGATAAAATACCAAAACCTGTCCCACCAAAAATCGAACGAACAAATGGTACGATAACTTGCAGACCAATAAAACCATAAACAACAGAAGGAATTCCTGTTAATAATTCGATAGCTGGTTGTAAAATCTTAGCACCATATTTTGGTGATACTTCTGTCATAAATACCGCTGCTCCAATAGCAATCGGAGTTGCAATTAAAGCAGATAGAATTGTTACAGTAAATGAACCCAAAATCATTGGTAGAGCTCCAAAAGAGCCTGAACTTGGATCCCATTTACTTCCAAAAAGGAATGTTAGCGGATTGACACCATCAACAAAGAAAGTAGACAACCCTTTTTGTGCAACGAAAATTAAAATCATTGCAACGATAAAAACAATTAGTACCAAACAGAAAAGAGTTAATCCTTTCCCGAATTTTTCTAATCGAGAATTTTTTGAAGGTGAGGTTAATTGTTTCTCAAGTTCTTGATTTCTCATAACGTCTCCTTATTTTTCAGTTACTGTGCCATCAGCTGACTTAGTAACTTGCATATCATTAACTGAAATATAACCCATTTGTTCAACAATGCCTTTTTGAACTTCATCACTCATGACATAATCCAAAAATTCTTTTGTCAAGCCTGTCGGTTCACCTTTAGTGTACATATGTTCATATGACCAAAGTGGCCAATTATTTGTTGTTACATTTTCAGCAGTTGGTTCATAGCCATTTAGACTGATTGTCTTTACAGAATCATCAACATAGGCAAAAGCAAGATATGAAATTGCACCTGGAGTCTGTGATACGATAGATTTTACCATACCATTTGAATCCTGCTCTTGACTTTGCACGGCTGACTCACCGTTCATAATAACACCATCAAATGTTGCGCGTGATCCTGAACTCGCTGCACGGTTGATAACTGAAATTTTTAAATCTTGACCGCCAACTTCTTTCCAGTTTGTAATTTCACCTGTAAAAATCTTTCGAAGCTGTTCTGTCGTTAAATCATTAATTTTGACATTATCGTTAATAATAACAGCAAGTCCGGCTACTGCTACTTGATGGTCAACCAATTGGTCAGCATCGATACCGTCTTTTTCTTCAGCAAAAACATCGCTATTCCCAATTTGGACTGCTCCTGATTGAACTTGGGAAAGTCCTGTACCAGATCCTCCACCTTGAACATTAACTGTTTTTCCAATATTAGCTGTTCCAAATTCATCAGCTGCAGCTTCAACAAGAGGCTGAAGCGCTGTTGAACCAACGCTGGTAATTGATTGACCTTTATCAATCCAACTAGAACAACCTGACAAAATGATAGAAACTAAAGTAATTAGCAGTAAAAAGCTAAGTTTTTTCATTTTTTTCATTTGTGATTCCTACTTAATCTTGAAAATAAAAAGTAATTTACATGAAGTGTTACAAATACCTCACAAAGAAAATAGTACCATATCGAATAGGCATTTGCAAAGTGCTTTTCTCCCCATTTAACATAAATTGTATCTGTAACAGTTTAGGAATAAAAACGCAGTCGCTTAGGGAAGTGATTTTTCAGAATATTTCCAGTAATTTTGGCAAAGCCCATGCCATTGCCATTTATCACCACCAGATACCAGCCGTTTTGAATCGGTTCTTCCAATTTGACAATATTTCCAGATACATAAACCCTAAACTGTTCTATATCAATTTTCACAAACTGTTCTACGTCATCAGGTGATAATGCAAGTCCTAAAGCAAATGAAGGTTCAAATCGATTTTTCTTAAAGATACCCAGATGAAGTCCATTACGTGCGATTTTTAGTTTTCCTAAATCTGGCAGACCTTCCGGCAATAGGTAAAGATTATCTCCAAAAGTTTGTAAGATTCCTGTTAAACCAACTTTGATATGTTGTTTTGCGAAATCTTGCCAAAGTTTTAATTGAACTTTGGTAAGGTTAGATTTTACAGGCTTAACAGAACGTGCTTCTGGCATTCTTGTATCACGTAATTTTGCAACGAATTGCCCCTCTCCTTTAAAATGATGTGGGCACATGCGCGCAACTTGTGGCATGTCTATTCCTTCCACCATGCCATTTATTTTTTCGATATCAACAAGTTCCAGATAATCATACTTGTCCAAAAGCCACTTAACCACTCCTTCATTTTCTTCTGGTGACCAAGTGCATGTTGAATAAACAAGTGTTCCACCAATGGCTAACATTTTCATGGCTTCTTCTAAAATTTCTTTTTGAAGCACCGCACATTCCGCAGGATAGTCTTCATGCCAATATTGCGTGGCCGAGGAGTCTTTACGAAACATTCCCTCACCTGAACACGGTCCGTCAAAAACGATAAGGTCAAAGTAGTCTTTAAATACTTTGGAAAGTTTTTGTGAACTTTCATTAGTAACAACGACATTTCGAGCCCCAAAACGTTCAATATTTTCTACTAGAACTTTACTACGCTTGCTAGAAATTTCATTACTGACTAAGACGCCAGTATTATTCATATAGCTAAGTAAATGTGTCGATTTGCCACCTGGTGCTGCTGCCAAATCAAGTACGCGCATATTTTCCTGTGGCGCTGCAACTTGAGCAACCATTTGTGCGGCTGGTTCCTGCGAATAAACAAGCCCTGAAACATGTTCTGGAGACTTGCCAGAAACCTTGCCATAATACCCCCATGGTGTGTTAGGAATTGGGTTATCAAATGTCTGTTGAGTATTTTTTAGAGGATTCACACGAAATCCTGAGATAGCCTCTTGGTCAAATGACGCTAAAAAATCATCTGCTTCATCTCCAAAAATATTACGATATTTTTCAATAAATTTTTCAGGTAATAACATACTTATATGATAACAATTTAACATACCAATTACAACTATCGCACGGCTTTTTTAATAAAAAAGCTAAGGCAACAAACCTTAGCTTTACTGTCTTATTTAGTATTAAACTACTACCATATTAACTTGATTAAGTTGTGAAAAACTAATTCTTGCCCGATTTGATTTCGGGGAAATACTGTGCAACATATTCGAACATCAGTTGAAGTTCGTTGTCAATCATTTTCCAATATTTTTAATTGAAATGCTTTTCTGCTTTTTATTTTCTGTAATACCGATAGGTATTGAATTTCGTTCAATTGTAATGAAAGTCCGCTTGATTTTAATAACATAATGATAAAGTTGTTGAACATCATTTAAATCCATGCTAGTAAAGGGACCATAGGCTATGGGTGTTGACTAAAATAACTCCCTTTTGAAATTAGAGCCGCAATTTGCTAATTATCTTCTTTTGCCTCCACTCCGATATAACTATTATCATAGGTAATTAATCAAATAACCGTGTTGTGTCTGTCTATATTCGCAATTAGCTCTCCGTAAATGCCATACACATTAACCACAACCATTGCTCCACTGTCTGCAGATGTGTTTTCACCGTTAAAAACTTGATTTTTTGTCAATAAAGCTGTGACAGTATTATTTCTGTAATTAACAATAGCAATCACTACACCGTCGGCTAAAAAATAATCCCAATCACCAAAGTGACGATAAAATTCTGGTAATGATTTCCTTTCATCATAATCCTCCTAAATACATTTTGGAACGTGCTCCTTATTTAGGTGAACTCTGAGAAATTTTTATTTTTCATTCGATAACATAACGATTTAATTTCAAAATTGCATAAAAGAAATTACATACCAATCATTAACATACTAAAAAGCTTGAAACAATTACGTCTCAAGCTCTAATCATGGTATTACAATACTTTCCTACATCAAAACTATCTCATCGTCACAAATTCCTCTGCTCCTGTTGGGTGAATGGCTACCGTATTATCAAAATCTTCCTTGGTAGCGCCCATTTTGATAGCAACTGAGAAGCCTTGAATCATTTCATCGACGCCATAGCCGATTCCATGCAAGCCAATGATTTTTTCATCTTTTCCAAGAGTAACTAGCTTCATCTTACTTGGTTGACGATGACTGCCTAAAGCTGTGTACATTGGTGTGAAACTTGAACGATAGATTTTGATTTGTTCTTCGCCAAACTCTGCAATGGCTTTTTCTTCTGAATAGCCGATTGAACCAATTGCTGGGTGACTAAAAATAACAGTCGCTACATCTTTATAATCCATTTTAGCATTTGGTTTGTCATTGAAAAGACGCTCTGACAGCTGACGACCCGCCTTGACAGCGACTGGTGTTAATTCCAATTTACCATTGACATCACCAAGAGCGTAAATGCCGTCAACTGATGTGTTTTCGTAGTCATCAGTTTTGATAAATCCTTTATCATTAAGTTCTACACCCGTCTTTTCAAGACCAAACCCAGTAACATTTGCCTTACGACCAATTGCCCAAATAAGCGTGTCAACTGTATAAGTCTCACCATTTTCCAGAACCAATGTCAAACTATCATCATCATTCTTGATAACTTCTTTAGGAATCGAAAAAGTGTGCAACGTTGGACCATTTTCAGCCATAGCATCCACCAAAGTATCAATGATTTCCTTATCAAAAGTTCGTAGAGGACGCTCACGGCGAACAAAAAGGTGCGTTTTTGAACCGAGTGCATGCAAGACACCAGCTACTTCCATGGCAATATACCCTGCACCGACTACCGCAGTACGTTTTGGCACATCATCTAACTCAAAAAATCCGTCCGATGTTATACCGTATTGCGCCCCAGGAATATCGGGATAAAGTGCATGACCACCAGTAGCAATTAAAATATGCGGCGCTGTGTAATACGCTCCTGCCACTTCAACAGTATGTGCGTCAACGAAGGTCGCATAATCATAGACACGCTCAACACCATTATTATCAAAACCGCGTTCGTAAGAAGCATGAATACGATCAATATAGGCTTCACGATTGGCTTTCAGAGTTTTAAAATCAAAAGAAGTTTGACCAACTTGAAAACCGTATTCACTAGCGTAGGTATTTAACGTTTCAGCTACCTGTGCGCCGTACCACATGACTTTTTTAGGAACACATCCTAGATTGACACAAGTTCCACCGACTTCCTTTGCTTCAAAAAGAATGACTTTTGCGCCGTGCATAGCGGCACGATTAGCTGAAGCAATTCCGCCAGAGCCACCACCGATAACAATGTAATCATATTGTTTTACTTCCATACAGTCTCCTAATCAATGCGTTATAAAATCTAAAATAGCTTCTTCTGATAACGATGAATCGCAGACCACTTTCACATGACCTGATTTGGCTACCAAAAGCCCTGGAACTGTTGGAACATCATAAGTTGTGCGAAGCTCTTGCGTGTCTGAATCTTGATTTTCACTATTTAAGAAATGAACAGTTAATTGATTATCTTTCGCCACTTGCGTTAGTTTTGGCTCAAAACGGCGACAATATGGACAAGTCGGACGTCCGATAAAAAGAATAAAATTATCCGCAGTTTGAAGTTGTGCATTAGCCTCCTTGGCTGAAATAGGTGTAAAATAATCTGCAAATGTTGTCATAACAATACCTCCAAAAATATTACCCTTATCATATCTCATACGAATAAATTTCTCAACTTTCTGATTCGAAAATCAAAAAGAAGATTGATTTTGCCCAATCCTCTTATCACATGTCATTATTTTCGGATAAATTCACTATCGACTTTGCTATCATCAGACACGTAACGTTCTACGGTCATGTGTAAGTCGTATTTTTCTCGAAGTTCAGCTAGAGTGGTCATCATCGGTGAAGCATGATGCACATCAATGGCTTCCTGATTTTCCCAACTGTCAATTAACAAAACCGTTTCAAGATCATTTGCTGGAAAGAAATAATCATATCTCAAATTTCCTTTTTCAGCTCGAATTGCTGCTGCCGTGCCTGATTTTTCCATTTCTTCCATGAATTTTTTAGCGTTGCCATTAGTACCTTTGTAATACAAATTAACTGTAATTGCCATAAAATATCCTTTTCTAGTCTTTTTCTTTATTTTATTACATTTTGAAAACATTTCCAAATAATATACAAAAAATCAGTAAGCCCCTAGCGAATGTCCGCTAGGGGTAATCAAAATAAACTTAGCGTTCCACGACTACATTATCCCAAGGCAACGTCCATCACCATCATAATGACAAAACCAATCATAAGTCCAAGTGTGGCAATATCGGTATTACCGTTGTTTTGCGACTCTGGAATAAGTTCTTCGACAACAACAAAAATCATAGCACCAGCCGCAAAGGCAAGAGCATATGGGATGATTTGTAGCATGACAATAACAAGAGCTGCTCCTAAAACAGCACCGATAGGTTCTACAATCGCAGACATTGCTCCCATAAAGAAAGCATGCCAACGTGAACTACCGTCAGCACGAATTGGAATGGAAAGCGCCGCCCCCTCAGGAATATTTTGTAACCCAATACCAATCGCAAGTCCAATTGCTCCGATAAGAGCAGCATTCGTCATATTGCCAAATGCTAACGCTCCAAAAGTAACACCTACAGCTAAACCTTCTGGAAAATTATGAATCGTAATGGCTAAAAAGAGCAACGCTGTTTTAGACAATTTTTTCTTCGGTTGAATCCCTTCTGCCTCTGAAACATCTTTTCCCAAGTGCAAATGTGGAACAAGGGCGTCAATTAAGCGTAAACTAAAACCACCCAACAGAAAACCAATCGCTGTTGGTAACCAAGCAAGTTTACCATAGTCTGCTTGTGCGTAATCAATAGCTGGCGCTAACAAGGACCAAAAAGAAGCAGCAATCATAACTCCAGCAGCAAACCCCATCATCACATCAAGCAATTTACGACTAACTTTTGTAAAGAAAAAAACACCAGCAGAACCAAGAATGGTACATCCCCATGTAAATAATCCTGCTAACAAGGCTAACAAAACAACGTTTTGTGTCATCAGCCAATCTATCATAAAAAGTCTCCTTTATAAAATTAATAATTATTTATCTCATCAAAATCATTTCTGTGAATTTATTTCATTGTAGCAAAAAGTACCAAAAAAACCTAGTGATTTCACTAGGTTATACTATCGATAATCACAATTAACGAGATGGTCATTAACAATACCAACAGCTTGGAGGAATGAGTAGGTAATAACGGGTCCGACAAATCCAATGCCACGTTTTTTCATGTCTCTACTTAGTCTCTCTGATAAATCAGACACCGTCGGCACATCTTCTGGCGTTTTCCACTTATTATCAATCTGCTTGCCGTCTATAAAACTCCAAAGATAGGCATCAAAAGAGCCGAATTCTTTTTGAATCTCTTGCACAATTTGAGCGTTCTTTCGAACACTAAAAATCTTATTTCGGTTGCGAATCAAGCCCGAATTTGACAATAATTGTTCCAATTCGTCATCTGACATTTTAGCGCAGGTGTCAATGTCGAAATCATGAAAAGCACGGCGATAGTTTTCACGTTTGTGCATGATTGTTTTCCATGACAAGCCAACACTTGCCCCTTCTAGGCAAAGCATTTCAAATTGAAACTGGTCGTCATGTGCCACCTTACACCATTCGTTATCATGGTATTCTTCTAAAATATGGTCACCTTCGTACCATGCGCGGCATTTTCCGTCAGTCATTGACAATCCTTTCTGTATTAATCCAAATAAGTTTGAATCGTTGATAGTTTCTGCTTAGGAACAAACATCACTTTCTGGCGCGTTGCAAAATCTGGCTCTTTTCCGTCAAGCGTTAACAAAACATAGCCTAATTTCTCTCCCATGATTTTTGCCGCAGCATAATCCCATGGTTGAATATATGAGAAATAAGCTAACAATTGCCCTGTCATAACATACGCCATACTAAGACCAGCTCCGCCATAAACACGAACACCTAGCGTCTGGTCAACAAGGTCACGAATCCCACAATAATTGCATGAAAACATACTAGCATTGCAGCCAATTAAAGTTCGTTTAAGCGCCACATCTTGGTAAGGTGTAAGTCGTTTGTCGTTGGCATAAACGTCAAATTGTCCACCACCGCTATACAAGATGTCGTTAGCAACATCATAAATCAAACCAAACTGCCCTTTGCCATTTTCGTAATAAGCAATCATTACCGCAAAATTAGCCCCTTGAACAACAAAATTAACCGTACCGTCAATCGGATCTAATACCCAAACATTGCCGTCTGAAATAGGGTGATGAATATTATTTTCTTCGGCCATAATATTGTCATTAGGATAAGCTTGCTTAATCTTAGTAATTAATAATTCCTGAGTTGCCTTATCGAGATTTGTCACCAAATCATCAAAACGCGTTTTTTCTTCAATCTGCAGATCCTGAACCATATTATTTTTGATAAAATCCCCCGCAGCATGAATTAAAGCTTTAGCAAATGTAAACTTATTTTCCAAGAGAAATATATCCTTTCTCCTTAGCTTTTGCGGCTTTTACAGCTTGATAAGTTGAATAACCACTGTTTCTTTCAAATTCACGATCAATTTGCTTTTCTTGCGCCTTACTCTTCACAATGGTTTTAAAAATAGCATAGCTGTCCAAGATATCTTTTACAGAAACCTTTGTTTCATAAGCGGCTTCAACTTGATTCAAAAAATGAAGCACTGAGGCAATTTCTTCAGTGCTCCAAGACAAATCAAGAGGATAGCTGTAATTTTTCATCTTAAGATACCAAAAACTCTCAAATAACTTGAATCATCAAGTTATTAAACTAACAAAAAGCAATCTCACTTTTTGCTTTCTGACAACTTTGCAGTGCACTAGTCTAGCAAGGCCATCAGAAACTAGTTTGAGTTATTCCTTTCTATCCTTCAATTTCTGCTTTTATGGTTGCTTGACGCAATTCTTGTTTACGATAGTCTCGTGGCAGAAAGGCACGAATCTCGTCTTCGTTAAATCCGATTTGCATTCGCTTGTTATCTAAAATAATCGGACGACGCAATAATCCTGGATTTTTTGAAATCAAATCAATCAAGTTTGAAACAGATAATTCATCAACATCAACATCTAATTTTTGGAAAACTTTAGAACGTGTTGAAATAATATCTTCTGTTCCATTCTCGGTAAATGCCAAAATCGACATTAATTCTTCACGACTGAGAGGACTGGTGATAATATTATGCTCTTGAAATTTCACGTCGTGTTCGTTTAACCAAGCGCGAGCTTTTCGGCAGCTCGTACAACTTGGTGACAAAAATAAAGTAATCATATACCCACCTCTCCCATACTGTTGCTTTTATTATACAAAATTTTAAGGAACTTGGCTATCTTTTTTCCAATTTGCAGCAACTTCCTTATCAGATTTCAATTGTTCAATCAATTCATCAGCGCCTGCAAATTTTACCATATCACGGATTTTATCTAACCAGATTATTTCAACTGTCTCACCATAAATCTCATCTTTGAAATCAAAAATATTGGCTTCCAGACGTAATTCAGTACCACCAAAGGTGATATTTTTGCCAACACTTGTCATGGCACGATAAGATTTTCCGTTGACAATAACATCGGAAACATAAACGCCGTCTCCAGGTAGAAAAACGTTATCAATCGGCGCTAGGTTAGCCGTTGGAAAACCAATAGTTCGCCCACGCGCATCACCATGTACGACAATACCACGCGTACTAAAATTGTAACCTAATAAACGATTAACTTCTTTAATATTGCCATCAAAAATCAACTGACGAATCCGTGTTGAACTAATTTTTTCACCATTATCTTGAACTTCTGGCACAACGACAACGTCACCGTTGAATTGTTGCGCTAAATCAGTAGCATCTTTACGGTCGTGTCCGAATTTATAATCAAATCCGACAACAATTATCTTGGCACGCAACTGTTTGATGTAGTTTTCTAAAAAGTTTTTTGCAGAGAGTTTTGAAAAAGTTGACGTAAAATCAATCAAATACAGATAATCAACACCATATTCCGCAAACTTCTCATAGCGCTTTTCAGGCGAGGTTAAACTAAGCAATAAATCAGGCGTAAAATGTGATAGAGCAAGACGTGGAGACTCATTAAACGTTAGGACAGTTAGTGCTAAATTATCACGTTTAGCAATCTCTTTTGCTTTATCAAATAATGCCTTGTGTCCTCGATGAAGCCCATCAAAGTATCCTAATACTAACACACTATCTTTGGCATTTGTTATGTCTTTGTAATCTTTTATTCGTTGAATTTCCATTTTTTCCATTCTAAATCAGATAAATACTTTATGCGGTTTGTAAAGGTCATCTCTCGGCTCAAGAATTGCCACCAACTTATCCTCATAAAATCCCGCAAGTTGTCCATCTTTTCTATCTAAAGCAATTTTTCGTCCAAAAGAAATCTCTATTTTTTGGTCTTCGGTCAAATCAACACGTGGTAAATCCATAACGCCGTATTCGACAGGAAGAAGAAATGAAAATTCTTCCAAAGCTACCTTGTCAGCGATTTCTGCCAAAGTTAAGGCGTTTTCTAGTCGTAAACCAGCTGAAGCTTCGCGTTCCAAATACGACATATGACTAGCGTAGCCAAGTTTTTTTCCTAAATCAACTGACAACGTACGAATGTAAGTTCCTTTACTACAAGCCACTTCAAAATCAAAATAACAACAATCATCTTTAAATTCTAACGGGCTAGTGCGTTTGAAATCATAGATTGTCACATGGCGTTCAGGTCGCTCAACTGTTTGACCAGCGCGAGCATATTCATATAATCGTTTGCCATTGACTTTAACTGCTGAGTACATAGGAGGAATTTGAGTGATTTCGCCGATAAAACTTCTCAAAGCCAAGTCAACTTCTTCTACTGCTACATCACTAACTGGCGTTGTCTCAAGACGTTCACCACTAGCATCTTCCGTTGTTGTCGAATACCCTAGACAAATCTGCCCACGATAAATCTTGCCAGCTTCTGTCATGTATTCAATCACACGTGTTGCTTTACCGACAGCAATTGGCAGAACTCCAACAACGTCAGGGTCTAGCGTTCCTCCGTGACCAATTTTCTTTTCATGCAATATTTTTCGAAGCTTAAAGACTGCGTCGTGACTCGTCATTCCTGCTTCTTTTTTTAAATTAATAATTCCGTTAATCATAACCTTTATTATAACTTTTTTTACTAACAAAAGACAAGCTAAAACACCATTATGAGAGTTTTAGCTATATTCTTATCTATTCTGTTTAAATGTTGCGATTGTTATCGCTACCTAACTCAAAGAAATCTTGAATTTCTTGAACGTATTCTAAGACGCCTTGAAATTCACCATTTTCATCACGAACAGCAGCGTAGGTGACATGAACAAATTTACCGAGTTTTTCTGACTTGAACCACATCACAACTTTATCTCGTTCACCAGAGCGCAAAAGCGTAAAAATTTTCTTGACTTTATCTAAAACTTTTGGTGGATGACAAAGCTCAACATGGCGTCCAATCTGACTTGGTGTCCGTTTAAAAATCATTTCATCTGGTGCTTTACTATCGTTGTAATATTGGAAAATATCATCTTTATTGACGAAAGTGATTTCTAATGGTAAATGATTGAGAATAAGATTAGCTTGCTCAACGGATAGGTAACCGTTACCAAATGATTGTTGACTCGTACGGTCAAAACTTTGACTTTCCTTTTTAGGTGTAAAGCTAATAGTGAACTGCCATTCTGGCGTATCAATGACTTTGATCAATTGATTATCAGTTGTTGAATTTTCTTGACTATCTTCTGTTTGGTTTGTTGAATGCGCAAGGTCTTGTTTTGTATCCTCAAAATTTTCACGATGAGGCTGCCATTTAGTTGTTGGTTTAATAATCGCATAACCATAAGCATCACTTTCTTCGGCAATCGCAAGCCAATCGTCTTGAGTTAACGTTTCTAGTAAAATCATTAAGAGAATAGCTTCTTCCTTGAAAATCATTTCCTCGAATTCTTTTGCGAATGCTTCAAAGGCTGAAGAAATTTCCTCGATTGTTAGGTCAGGTAACTGCTCCACAGCAGTTTGCGCTTTTTCAAAAAGTGCTCTAATGTTATCATCAACACTCCACATGACTTTTGGCGGTGCATCATGCCCATATCGTTCCATCACTGGGAAAAAGAGGTTTTCTTTACGATTATAATGATTCTGGAATTGCCCTAAAAGACTCATCTGATGCTTCAATCCACGAATCAAATCTGGATGAAATTCCTCGTTTTCAGCTTTTTCATAATTTTCGATAATACGACGAATGCGTAACATGGCAGCACGCAAAGCAAGATTTTCTTGTTTAAAAACATAGACTGGATGCCCTTCTTGCTCCGCATCTGGCACATCAACATCTGAGATAGCACCTTTAAAAAGATTAGCATGGACATTGCACAAGCTCATGACATCCTCAAAAGTAATGCCAGTATCAGTTCCCATTAGCTCATGTTCCATCATTGAGATTTCCAAGGCTGACACACCTGTAAAATGCTGGTCAAAATCCTCTTGAACAGACTTAGCATCAGCACCATGATGCAAACGTAACAGAATATCTTTTAGTATTTCAATACGATTTTCAGTCATAACTGCCTCCAATCACCTCATAACCATTTAATTCAAGTGTTCGTTGAACTTTTTCAAGTGAAATATTAGCTAACTTTGCACCAGCTTTTAGAGACGTTACTTTCCCAACTGTGTTTAGCATGGCAGGTTTTGACAATGGCTTAAACCCCAAATCTACCAAAATCTCCTTCACTTCTGGGTGTTCCTTAATCGTCTCAGCGACTGGTTTTGATAAATCTATAATATTGTTCATAATAATTACCTCAATATTTGATAGCTTTATTATAACACATCAGAAAAGTGACAATAATTTTGAATCTACTGACAAATTAACATTATTTTAGATAGAGAGAATAGCCACGACTAGCTTGCTTGAAACCATAATTTTCATAAAAACGATGAGCTATTTGTCGTTCTAAAGTATCCCCACTATTTAGCGCTAAAGCGTGAATATTTTCAGATAGTGCACAATTTTTGACAGTATCTATCAAGGCTGTCGCAACACCCTTACGGCGATAGTTTTGTAATACTGCCAGAATAAGAATACGATAGTAGGCACCTTCATTTTCAAAAAATAACATTTTAGCATAACCAATCATCCCAATGATTTCATTGTCATCAACCGCGACTAAAAGATGGTAATCAGGATGAGAAAGAACTGTTTTTAATCGTCTAACCAATTCAGCTTCCTTGACAGGATAGCCAAGTTCAGCATAAAGAGGGGATAACTTTTCAATATCTAATAGTTGAGCAGGTCTAATAATCATTTTCAGTCCTCACACATTTCAGGAAAAGAAACAACACCACATTGAAAGATCCTATTCTTCTTTTAATGCTTCAAATTTGGCACGCATGGTTGGATTTTTTCGTGTTAATTTTTTGACGGAAACATCGTCTAATTTATTGTTAGCAAGGCGGAGCTGATTTTCACTAGTTGTCAAGAAACGCTTAACTTCTTCCATGCGGCGGATTGATTTATCAATTTCATCAATGGCTTTTTTGAAGTTATTACTTGCTGAAGTATAGTTCTTAGCAAAAGCGTTTTTGAAGGTTTCAAGGTCATCTTCAAAGTGTGTGATATCAATATTTTGTTCACGTACCAAAGCTAACTCTTGCTTGTATTTGAGTGAGTTGAGCGCAGCATTTCGCAAAATACCAATCAACTGAATGAATAGTTGCGGACGGACAACGTACATTTTTTCATACTCATGACTAACGTCAACAATACCAGTATTAAAGTAATCATTGTCTGCTTCTAGCATGGTTACTAAAACGGCATACTCACAATTTTTCTCGCGACGGTCTTTGTCTAATTCTTTATAGAAATCTCTATTTTTGTGCTTCGCTTTTGTTTCATCAGCTTCATTTTTCATCTCAAACATGATGGATAGTATTTCAATACCATTTTCGTCCGTTTCACGATAAATGAAATCCCCTTTTGAACCACGACTTGATACTTCATTGTCTTTACCGAAAGTGGCATTTGGAAAAGCGTAAGCCCGAACCTTATTAAACTCCGTTTCAGCATAGACTTCTAAACTTTCTCCGATAGCTTTTGTAGATTGTTGCGCTTTGAAATTTTTGTAAAATTCCACCTGCTCGTTAGCCGCTTTTAGTTGCGCTTCATAGTCACTCTTGACAGAAGCTAAGGATAATTCTGCTTCTTTTTCTTGAAGAGCTAATTTTGATTTGGCATCATCACGTTCTTTTTCAACAGCCGCAACGGCTTCAACTAGACTGTTTTTGTTTTCAAGTGATAAACGTTCCAGTTGATTTTGAACCTCAACCAATTCCTTATCTTTCTTAGATAACGCTTGACTTAGTTCTAGCTCTTTTACGGAAGATAAATTTTCTAATTGTGCTTTAAGTTCTGTGATTTCTGTTTCTTTTTTACTAAGAGCTTGCTGATTTTCTAAGGTAAAAGATTGTTTTAACTGCTCGATTTGAGCGGATAAATCTGACAATTCCTTATCTTTTTCGGTCAACGCTTGTGTCAATTCAAGGTCTTTTACGGAAGTTAAGTTTTCCAATTGTACTTTCAACTCAGCGATTTCTTGCTCTTTTTGACTTAGAAGGCGTTGGTTTTCTAAGGCTAGTGTCTGTTTTAGCTGTTCTAGCTGCGTGGTTAGCTCGCTGATTTCTTTATCTTTCGCGCTAGCTTGGGTCTGCAAATCGTTTTTTGATTTTTCTTCTAGCAAAGCCTTTTCTTTTTCAAGACGGTCGTGGATTTCTTTGTCAAATTCATTGCTACGGACTTGTGCTAAAAGCTGACTATACTCTGTCTCATTGATTGTAAAAACAGTTCCGCAATGCGGGCATTTAATATTATTCATAAATTCCTCACTTGAATTTTCTAATATCACCATTATAGCAAAAAAGAAGCTCGATTAGCTTCTTTTACTTATACCTATATTAAAATAAGTTTTTTTCAACCTCGCTACGAATACGTTGCCATTCTTGTTTTGCTCTGGCTAGTTTACGTTTATAGTCTTTCAAACCTTGTTCGTATCCTTGAATTAAGTAAGCTTGGCGAATAACAGGAATCTTTGGTATTTCAATACTGATAATTTTTTGAGTATTTAAATTCATCACATTCTTACCAGTATTTGTCTCATCCAGTAGTGCTTGTCCTAAATCAGATGCCAAAAACAGTCTGATATAACCACCTGAAATATCGCTGGTAGGACGTAAAACAGTAATGTTAGCCGAAGCAATTACTGGTTCGTCTTGTTCAGCAAAAACAGCAATTTTTTTCACTGTACCTTTAGAAGCGATTAACACATCTCCTTCTTGCAACAGATAACGTGAGACACTTTTTTCATCACAATCAATTTTCTTTAAATGAACATAGTCAATCCCCGTGTCGTCCATGTCGCTTAAATTAATTACAGAAATATTGCCACCATCTCCTAATTTTGAAACTGCCTTACCTTTAAAATGTTCTGTAATCTCCTTTAAAGGAATCTTAGCAATCTTATTTGATTTGTAATTTTCAACAAGTCCGTTCATAGCTATCTCCTTTATATTTTAGTATTATAATACTAAAACTATTTTTTGACAAGTAAAACGGTCTATCCCTAGACCGTTTTTAATTAGATTAACAACAAGAAACCAAAATTTGCAGAGGAATCTTTTTCTACAAAACCATTGACCCCAAGCCTCTATTAGTGACTTTATTTGCCACTATCTTATTCATTCGAAATATATTTTGCAAAATCTAGTTGATAGTCACAAACAGTCGTGACTAATTCTTTATCGTGTGTGATAACAAGAACGATTTTTCCTGCTGCTTTTAACTCTTGCAAAAGTTTCCCAACAGCTAACATATGCTCGTAATCAAGACCGCTTGTTGGCTCATCAAAGATAAAAATTTTCTTATCCGATAGCAAAGCATTTCCAATAAGAACACGTTGTTGTTCACCGCCTGATAAAGATAGCGGATGGCGTTGTAACAAGTCTTGCAAACCTAAATTATCAGCAATTTTTTGATAATCCTTTTTCTGCTGATTACCAAGAAGCAACTCTTTTTTAACACTATCTGAAAAGAGTTGAAGGGAGATTTCTTGCATAACGTAAGCTGTCTCTTTAAGACGTTCTTTTTCTGAAAGGGGACGTCCCGCAAGAGAAATAATGCCATTTGATTTATTTAAACCAGAAAGAAGCTTTGCAAAACTCGATTTTCCAAGACCATTTTGCCCAAGAATAGCTATTATTTTCCCAACTGGAAAAGCTAAATGACTTATAGCCCCCAAAGATTTTTTCCCTGCTGTCAGCGTAAGCTCGTGTACCCGAAGGTCATTTTGAGCAGGCACTTCTGGTAATGTTTGACTAGCAAAAGAAAGGTTTTCGCCACTGCGTAAACCAAGCTGATGTCGGTTATCTTCGCTTAGGGCTAGCCACTCCTTACGTGACCAAGTATGAGTCACCTCACCATTTTCAAAGTACAGATAGGTATCACCTAAATCTTTTAAGAAATCTAGACGGTGCTCAGCTATCACAATCGTCACTCCGAGTGCTTTTAAAGCTTTAAGATGTGATTTTAACCTTTCAACGCTTGTTTGGTCTAAATTGGCACTAGGCTCATCTAGTATCAAAAGTTGAGGATTTTGCATGTTAGCTGTCGCAATGGCAACACGCTGCTGCTCCCCACCTGAAGCGTTTAGTAAATCATAATTCAACAACTGTTCAAGATTAAATAAGTCGGTTATTTGCTTTAGACGGCTTTGGATGTCAGCTTGAGCAATCCCTTGGTTTTCACAAGGAAAAACTAGCTCGTGTTCAACTTTGCGGTGGAAAAACTGTGTGGCAGGATTTTGAAATACAGAGGCGATTTTTTGCGACATTTCTTCGACAGAATTTTGCCCTGGTTGCATGCCAACAACTTGAATGTCTCCTTCTAATTTACCTTGATAGTATTCGGGTACTAAACCATTCAATAATCTTGCAAAGGTTGTCTTACCACTACCGCTTTTTCCACAGAGCACCAAACATTCCCCCTTAGCAACTTGGAGAGAATCGATTTTCAGACTTAATTTCTTACTATTCAAATAAGTGAATTTAAGATTTTTAACGGAAATCATCACAATGTCACCCCCGTTATGAGAGCTAATACGAAAATAACCATAAAGCCATAGGCAGCATAATCCACTAAGCCAAATCGATAAGTCATGTAGGACGTTTTTCTTTTTTGACTAGCAACACCTTTTGTCATACTAGCGATTGTCAAATCTTGTGCGATACGAGTAGCATTCATCAGCAAAGGCACTAAAATATATTCAAAAAACATCAGTGGATGACGAATAATCATCCAACGACTCGTAAAAATTCCTCTGATTTTTAGGCTATCATAAATCATTCGGTAATGCTCTTTTATCGTTGGTAAAAAGCGCATCATGACGGCAATAGCAATTAAAAGCCCTTCTGGCATATGCCATGTACGCATAGCGACGATAAATTCATGCACCGAACCTTTTAAAATACTACCACCAATCATAAAACAAGGTAAAAATCTACGTCCACCAACTAGAAACAAAGCAATATAAGACGTCACATACTCTGGCGATAATAAATAATCTTCTAAAATAATCAATGCTAAGAACGAAATAACATAATATAGCGCTCTTTTTCGGTCACCTTCCAGAAAAAACAATAGCCCTAAGCCAATCATTAAAAGGCATTCATAGCCATCAGAAATATGAAGCAACAGTAAAATATTGGTAAAAAAAAGTAAGATTATTTTAGTACGAACATCAATAGTAACTGCATTCATTACTCTACCATACCAGCTTTATTAAAGTGTTTTTTCAGCATATATTGTCCAAATAAACCGCCAAGTAAACCACCGATAATGATAGTTAAAGAAAGCCAAGCAACGTTTGAAAAATCAGAATTAACCATTACTTCATTGATGTAACTCGTGTCTTTTCCAATCGCAACCAAATGTTCAATATAAGTGTCTCGAACAACCCACATCATAATGACAGGACCTAAGTTTCCGAATGAAAAGACAATATAAGAAATCAAATTGTAAAGTTTATTTTTATATTTACCAAATTTTGCAATGATATCCGCTAAAATACCGCTAATTAAATTTGGAAGAAATGAAAAAGCGAAATGTCCTGACATAAAGAAGAAAACGGAAATAACAGCTGACATTAGTATTAAACAACCAAATTTCTTTGTTTTAGCAATTAAGAGCATGTAAACTGTTCCTGCCAATAAAGCAATGAAAGCTGGCGCATATTTCATATTTGCACTATACGCTAAGAAAACAGATAATAATGTTCCTAAACATAGAAAAACAAAATAAAGTGCTGTATAAATTCCTGTTGTAATAATATCTTTAGTTTTCAAAATAACTCCAATCTATATAAGCTGTCTCGTTTTAAGATAGAATTTTTAAATCTAGTATTAAAATACCAACACACATTCATATGTTATATCTGGGTCAAGTTTTCATTTTCAACTTTGTAAATAACATCGCTAGCTGCTACTGTACTCAAACGATGAGAAATAAGGAAAACATAACCTTTACAATGTTCACGAACAACTTGTAAAAATGCTGCCTCGTTAAGTGAATCGAGGTTACTTGTTGGTTCATCAAAAATGTAACAATCAGCATCTTTTAGTAAAGCTCGTGTCAACTCTAAACGTTGTAATTCACCTGCTGAAAATAGCGTTTGCTCGCTGTTTAAGAGCGTATCTAACCCATCCTTAGTTGACAAAATCTTGTCTTTAATGCGACATTTTGCTGCCGTTTCTAAAATCATGTCATCTGTAATATCTGGATTGCCAAGCGTCAAATTCTCACGAATACTTTGGCTGAATACTTGAGGAATTTGTGGAATATAGGCAATACGATTTTGAATATCACGTGCTGCCAGAGTTGAAAGTGGCTTATGATTCACTAAAATTTGTCCTTTAGTATTATCATACCATCTCATGACAAGCTTCATCAGAGTGGATTTACCAGAACCAGATTGTCCAACTAAACCAATGATTTTATGATTTTCAAAGGCAACTGACAGGTGATTAAAAATGCTTTGATTACGATTCTCATACGCAAACGAAACATCTTCCAAGACAATACTATCTATTGTTTCATCAAAGGTTTGACCTGATTTATCAAATTCTTTCTCATCTAATAGTTCAAAAACTTGACGAGCTGCTGTCATCGCCCGTTTAAAGCCAAGTGGCAGGCGACTCAATTCCAAATATGGCGCAAATGATGTTGAAAAGACAACAATAATTGTTGTTGCAGAAACAAGAGAAATTTGTCCTTGGTTTGCTTGTGAGATAGCCAAAACTGCTACTAGCATGATAGCTAATCCAATTACTAGAAATGATAGACTTGCTTGCAGGTGCTGTGCTTGTGCCACCTCTTTTTCACGCGCATTAACCGATTCGCTTTCTTTATTTAAGTGTTCCAAGTCTGATTTAATTTGCCCAAACTGCAGCAATTCTTTCATGCCATGCAAACTATCCGAAAAATGAGACATATAAGCTTTGCGTGTTTGTGACTGCTTCTGCAATAATGGTTGTAACTGTCGTGCTTGTGCTCGTGGTAGGAAAATCGCTAAAATCGCATAAACCAATAAACTAATCACAGCAATCACAGGTGAAACTGACCAGTAATAAACCGCTAAAATAATCGTTACTAGACTGGCTGTCATTACTGGTGGAAGGGTGTGAGCAAAGAAAACTTCCATGGCTTCAATATCTTCACCAATCATTTTTAGCATGTTTCCGCTATCTTGTTGATCCAATTTTGTTGGTGCTAAACGACGTAGTTTTGCAAAAACCATGCATCTAAAATCGTAAAGTGTTTTAAAGGCGACATAATGCCCAAAAAAGTGCTCAATGTAGCGTAAAATACCCCGCATGAGCCCCAAGGCAAACAAGATAACCACAAAAGAAAAGTGCGGTGCCTGACCTTCTAAAGCTTGCCAAGCTAGCCGAATGACTAAACTTGGAATAAGAATGGTCATCAAAAATCCCAAAACAGCTCCGCCAACTGCTAAAACATATTGTAGCCATAAGCCTTCAACCAAATTTGCAAGACGTTTAACAAGTGTTTTTGTTGATAATTCTTTACTAGCCATGTAAAATCGCCTCCAATTCTTCTTGAGTTGACACGAGTTTTTTAAATTCCGCATTAGTTGTTAATAATGCTTCTGGTCGCCCAAGTGAAATGGTGCGCTTGCTATCAATAAAAAGAACTTGCTCTGCTTGTAAAACTTGCTTCATTTTATGTGAGATAACCAAAACAATGGCATTCTGAGCAGTTAATTTAATGTAGTCATAAAGCAATTGCTCGTTTTCACTATCAATACTTGATGTCATTTCATCAAAAATATAGATAGGGCGTTTAGCAAGGAGAGCACGAGCACAAATAATTTGTTGACGTTGACCTGGTGACAAAAGATTTCCATTCTCTCCGACTACAGTTTGCAATCCTTCTGGTAAGTCTTGTAAGAAAGTCATGAGGTGACGTTGATTCAACCAAGTCAGCAACTGCGCCTGAGACATATCTGTCGCTAGAGCAAGATTCTCATAGATTGTTCCATTAAATAGATATGATTCTGGTGATACGTACATCACACTTTCTTTGACAGCATCTAAATTAACATCCACTAAATCTTGCTGACCAAAGAAAATCTTTCCTTCTGACACCGATAATTGCTTTTGAAGAAGTTTCGCAATAGTCGTCTTCCCACGACCACTTTCACCAGCGACAGCAAAAATTTTCCCTTTAGGAATTGTAAATGACAAGTTCGATAAAATCTTAGTATTGTCATACGAAAAGCTGACATTATCAAAACGAATTTCTTTAATATCAGTTGGTAGCGATGCTTTGTTCTCTTGAGAATCATCTACCGCTGCGCTATCTAAAAAAGTGTAAATGCGGTCAGCCATTTTAGTATTCATCATTACCAAGTGCATACCATAGCCCATTTCACGAATTGGTGCAAAAAATTCGGTTGCAATGAGAACGAAGAAAATCAAACTAAACAATGAAAGATGACTGTGTGATAGTGAAACGGCTGCTGCAAATCCTGAAACCCCGACACCAATGTACATGACACCGTCCATATAACCAACAGATTGCAATTGAAATTTCAACAATTCCATGGTTGATCGACGAAATTCTTCCGCTTTTTCAACAAATGTCTTTGCATAGCGTTCGTCAACATCATAGGTGTAAAGAGTATTCATTCCCTTTAAATCATCCATAAAAAGATTACCAACGTCCATATAAGTCGCCCAATAATGGTTCATAATCTTTTTAGAACGCTTTTGCATCAAAATAATAGACACAGGAATAAACGGTAGGCTGACTAGAAAAATCAGGCCTCCAATAGGATAGATAAACGCAACTAATAATAGAACCGTTGCACAGTTAAAGTAAGCTCTTAACGAAATTGTTAAGTAGTGGTTGAAATAAGTGTCTAAGGTGTCAATCCCTTGCGATGCCACATTCATGATATCAGCAACAGAAAAGTCCTTGTCGTCAAATTCACCGCCATGATTTTGAAACGCTTCAAAAAAAGCTCCTTTTAAATGATTACGAGCATATTGTGAAGCTGTTCCTTGATAATTTTTAGCTAGCAAGGATACGGCAAAACCGATAGCGCTTAGTATCAATAGCTGGCAAATAAGAGTAATGAGTGAGATTTCCTCACCTTTATATAAGTGCTCTACACTTTTCGCAATCAGGAAAAATGAGAGAATACGCATTAAGAATTGTATCCACGACAAGACTGCCGCGATATAAAGATCGCGTTTATGCGGACCGACTTCTGACTTCAAGCGACGAAGCAACCTCTTCCGCCGTTCGCGCGATATACGCTTTTGTTGATTCTCAGCCATAACAGCTCCTTTCTGATAAACAGAGCCACTCGGACATTAAGAAATTAGGAGGACTATTTATCTGACGTTTGTCGCCCAATCTTAAAAAGTCCTCAGCTCATCATCATATGATTTTTAACCATATGTTCGTCATTATACCATAAAAACGCTTTAGAATTAATAAATTATTCACAAATTTTACAAAGAAAAAACAGGCAAAAGCCTGTTTAGTACTAATCTACTGATTTCAACGCTTCTAGCATATCAACTGTTTTTAGGATATGGTTAACGAGCCAACCTAATGCTAATAGAATGATGACAATAACAGCAATTGGTATAGCGTAAACATCCCAACCAACAGCTGTGCCAAACATAATATTATCCGAACCAATCATTCCCATAATCACTTGGTGAAGGTATTTCCCGCCAATTAAGCCGACAATGATACCAATTAAGGATAGGCTGATTGTTTCACGATAAATGTACATTGTCACTTCTTTGTCATAGAAACCAAGAACCTTAATAGTTGAAAGTTCACGAATCCGCTCTGCAACATTGATATTCGTCAAATTATAGAGAATAACCACGGCAAGCAAGATAGAGACCACGATTAAGATTGTCATGGCACCGTTTAAAGAGGCAACGACAGATTTAACCGTTTTAACTAGCGATGAATTTTGGCTAACAGCTGAAACACCAGACATGGCAAGTAATTTCGTTGAGAGCTTTTCAATATTACTGCTAGAATCATTTTTCAACGTTACCAAGTAAGCATTATCATCAGGTGTTTCTCCGAAAATCTTTTGATAAACTTTCTGTGACATAAAGAGATAATGCCCGACATTCATTTCAGCTACTGCAGCGACTTTCACGGTATGCTTTTTACCATCACTGTCTTTCAATGTAAAACTGTCGCCAGCCTCCACATGATAAAGCGAAGCTAATTTTTCTGATATGATAATACCATCATCAGATAAGGTCAGACTATCGCCACTCGAAGCATCTTTCAAATGAATAAAATCACCAAAATCATCACCGCTGCTGACCATAATTGATACGGTCTGTTTATCGCTTAAACCTGAAATTGTTTCTGATAAAGTCATAAAATAGATACTTTGGTATTGCGATACTTTATTTGAATCCATGAAATCTTTGACTTCTTGATTTTCACTACTGCTGTTATCATCGTTTTTAACGACAATCATGTCATACGGCATTAAATTAGTGAACTGATTTTCGATAACATTTCCTAAGGATGAGCGAATCCCAAGTCCTGCAAAAAGCAGAGCGACCGAACCAGCAACCCCAAAAATCGTCATCAACATTCGTTGCTTGTAACGGAAGATATTGCGCGCAGTAACTTTATGCGTGAATGATAAACGACGCCAGATAACTCCAATACGTTCCAAGAAAATTTTAGAACCTTTGATAGGTGGCTTAGGTAGCAACAGCTGTGCTGGTTTTTCACTTAGTTCATTTTTGGCAATGAGAAAGGCAGGTAAAACCGCACTAATCAAGGCTAAGACTAGGGCAATCGCTGTGTAGTTCCAATAGAAATAAAGATGAGTCTCACCAAGTGTCGTATCACTGGTTACAATCTGTGCGATAATGCGTGATAACAAATAGTGCCCAGCAACTATTCCAAGAACAGTTCCAATCATGCTGGCAACGAAACCATAAATAACAAATTTCTTAATAACGTCAGAATTCCTATAACCAAGCGCCTTGAGAATTCCAGAATTGGTACGTTCTTCATCAACAAAACGGGTCATTGTGGTAAATGTCACCAGCGCAGCGACGACATAAAGCACGACAGGAAAGATATTCCCAATGCTGCTAATACTTGACGTACTAGATTCATAAGTCTGATAACCTTCTCCCCCTGGTAATGTCGAGCGTGTGTATGACGTATAAATCGGCTCTGTCATGGCATCAATTTTAGCTTGCGCTTCTTGAATTTCGCTTTCGCTCTCTGTAATTTCAGCTTGTGCTTGGTCAATTGAACTTTGTGCGGCAGCTTGTTGTTCAGCAGACAAACTAGCAAGAGCCGACTCCTGCGCAGCCAATTGCGCTTTAGCGCTATCAACCTTTTCCTGATTAGCATCTACTTCTGCTTGTGCATCTGATTTTAGACTTGCCAAACGTTGCTCAGCATTATCAGAGAGTAAATCATCTAATTCATCTTGCTTATCTGCAACTTTTTGCTTATAACTTTCTGAAAATGGATTTAACGTTTTTAAATTGTCGTAACGAATGCGAGCAATCGTGTAAGTATCTGTGTCAAAAGCCGATTCTGTAACGACAGCATAATTTGACAAAGAACCGTCACCAGCCGTCGAAGAACCCAAGCTTGTCGTTGACAAAATTTCAGATGAATTCACAAAACCAACGACTTTATAGGTAGTATTTTTTAAAATTCCATCCTCATCTGATTGCGTAAAGCTAATCGTATTGCCGACTTTATAATCATCTTTCATCGTTGAGGCAAGCGCAATTTCATCAGATGATTTTGGAAACCTTCCTGATACAAGTTCGTAGGTAGAAATGCTTGTGCTTTTTGAAAATACACGAATAGCATCATCGGTATTCTTAACGGTAACATCTGTCAGATAACCATATTCAACATCGGCATTTTTAATACTATCTAGTTCTTCTTTGTCATCATCACTAAAGCCGTAACTTGCAATGACAGACAAGTCCATTGTATTATGTTTTTTCAAATATTGGCTAGCAGTTGCCTGCATGTCAGGTCCAGTTACTTTCAAACCAACGAAAGCAAACGCACCCAACATCATCAAAAGCATAATGGATAAAAAACGTCCCTTTGAACTGCCAAATGATTTTCGGATATCTTTCCAATAAGTCTTTTTCGCCATCTTCTCCACCTCAATATTCTAACGTTTCAATATCTTGTGGGTGTTCATTTAGCTCAATACTGCTCACCTTGGCATCGTGCATATGGATGACACGGTCAGCAATTGGCGCAAGGGCAGAATTGTGTGTCACGATAATAACCGTTGAGCCTTTTTGACGAGACATATCTTGTAAAATCTTCAACACTTGCTTTCCTGTTTGATAATCGAGCGCTCCAGTCGGTTCATCACACAGCAATAATTTAGGATTTTTAGCGACTGCACGCGCAATGGAAACACGTTGTTGTTCACCACCAGACAGCTGCGCAGGGAAATTATTCAGACGTTTTCCTAGTCCGACATCAATCAAGGTTTGCTCAGCATCTCTAGCATCTGCAACGATTTCCGAAGCCAATTCAACATTTTCTTTGGCGGTTAAATTTGGAACTAAATTGTAAAATTGAAAAACAAAACCAACATCATTTCGACGATAGGTTGTCAACTCCTTTTGACTGTAATTAGCAATATCAACACCATCAATAATCACTTGTCCCTCGTCGTTATTGTCCATGCCGCCCAAGATATTAAGGACAGTTGATTTTCCTGCACCAGACGACCCTAAAATAATAACCAATTCACCTTTTTCAATCGCAAAATTAATATCATTATTAGCAATAATCTCTGTATCACCAGTTTGATAACGTTTATAAGAATGCTTCATTTCAATGTAAGCCATACAATCACCTCTTCAAATTCTTATTTAAACAACATGTTGATTAAATTCGAAGTTTATTATATAATTTGCACAGAGATTAAACAAGGACAAAAATAGACATTCTGTTCATTTAAGAAATTAATAAAAGGATTTTACACATTATGAAAAAACGTCATACTGAAACTGAAAATTACCTCAAACAAGCATTGGCAAAATTACTTTTAGAAAAGAATTTCGAGGAAATTACCGTATCTGATTTAACACGAACGGCAGGAATAAACCGCGGTACTTTCTATCTTCACTACGTTGACAAATATGATATGATGTGTCAACTCAAACATGATACATTGGATGATTTATTTAACATTTTGAACGACGAAACGATTTACACAGATACTCGATCTGTTCTCCGTCAAACTTTAACTTATGCTAAACAAAACTTTGAATTCATATCTGCTATCTCAAAATCATCTTATGTTAACTTTCCTAAGACACTTAAAGATTTCGTCTATGAATTTCTTTTAACTGTCCCTGATTTCAAAGATGCAATTACTACTTACTATGACATTCCTTACCAATATGCTCTAGAAGTATATTTATCTAGTATCGAAAGTATCATTTCATTTTGGATTGCAAATGGAGGAAAAGAAAGTACCGATGAAATCACAGATATTATTCTTAAAGTTGCTGCATTAGACAAAATGATTTAAAAACATAAAAACTCACTTAGTTATTTAAGTGAGTTTTTGACATTTATAATGCTTTTACGGCCTCAATGGCGGCTTGATAGTTTGGTTCGGAATTGACGTTTTCAAGGTATTCAGCGTAAACAAGCTTATTATCCTCATCTAAAATCAATACGGCACGCGCTAACAGATGCCATTCTTTCATCAAAAGCCCATAGGTTTTTCCGAATGTATTGTCATAGTAGTCGGACATCATTACTGCGCGCTCCAAGCCTTCTACGCCACACCAACGTGCTTGCGCAAATGGCAAATCGGCTGAAACAGTGATAACAACGGTATCTTCCATATCTGATAATTCTTTGTTAAATGTCCGAGTTTGTGTCGAACAGATTCCTGTATCAATTGACGGAATAACGCTGATAACTTTCTTCTTACCAGCAAAATCTGATAAGCTTTTTTGTGCCAAATCAGTTGTCGTTAGGGTGAAATCTGGCGCTGTTTCCCCAATTTGCAATTGTTGCCCGACTAAAGTTACAGGCTTTCCAAGAAATGTTGTCATAAGTAAATCCTCCATTAGAAAAGGAGCAGTTTGCCATGGCTCAATAAATAGAAAATACTATCTTGCCAAAGGTCAACCCACAATTCATTGTTTTCCCTATTGTAACCAATTTTACTATTTTTAACGAACGATTTGTTTGGAAATTGTAAGACCTGTAATTCTCTCTAAACTTGCCGTTGAATTTAATCAGCTTGGTGCGTATCACATGATTTCAAAACGCAAGTTTAGTCAGTAACATCATTTTCAAAAACATAGGCAATTGCTCGGACTGGTGAACCTGTCGCTTCTGTCCAATTCGGATAAGCAATTGAAATGAGAGCACCCGTTGGTAGTAACTTATCCAAGTTAGCCAAGACCTCAACTTGATATATGCCTTGTTCTAACACATAATATTCTTGCTGGCGCTTTCCGCCAGCATTGGCAACAGCTTGACCAGCGTGTAATTGTAACTTTTCAAAATTATATTTTCGTGTCATGGGAAACTCCAATCTAAAATTTTTAAAATATACATACCTTTTAGACTCTTTTATTAATTTTGACTAATATTTATTAAAAAGACTGGGTATAATTTTAAACTATAAATTTTAGTCAAAGCAACTACTAAGCCTCTGGGTATCAACTTCTACTTGTTTGGACTGTGCAATGGCGGATATGACCGCCACACCGTCTGCACCAGATTGTTTTATGGCTGCCACATCGCCAAAAGTAATACCACCTATCGCCACGATTGGAATTTCTTTATCATAATCTCTAACGTCATTTAAACCTTTTAAGCCAATCACCTCACCTGCATCATTTTTAGATGAGGTTGGAAAAATCGGTCCTACGCCAATATAATCAACCAATCCAACAGCCGATTGTTGGTATTCTATGGTCGAGCCGACAGACAAGCCGATGATTTTATTTGGAAAAAGCTGGCGCGCTTTGGTAATCGGCAAATCATCTTGCCCTAAGTGAATGCCGTCCGCATCAAGTTCTAGCGCTAAATCCACATCATCATTGATAATCAAAGGTATCTGATATTTACGACAAAGTTCCTTAACTTTTCTAGCTAAGACCACTTTTTCGTCACCTTTTAGAGCATTAGCACCTTTTTCACGAAATTGAAAACACGTCACCCCTGATTTAAAAGCAGCTTCCAAAATCTCTAAAAATTTTCCTTCAGGACAATTTGCTGTGCCACAAATAAAATAAACTTGTAAGATTTCTTTATCCATGATAGACCTCAACTTTTTTCAATCGCTCTATGTCCGTGTTTGTCACCTGATGGAGAGCATCTAAAAATGCAATTTGAAAACTTCCTGGCAATGGTTCGCTAAGCTTCTTCTCCGCCAATTCACCTGCGATATTATAAGCTGATAATGCTTCTTCCAAACAAGCTAATAAATCCTTTTCTTTAGCCAGCCCGATAAATGCTGCTAACACTGCACCTAAAAGACAACCTGTTCCAGTCACTAATGGCATAAGTGAACTACCATTGTGTAATAATAAAACTTTCTCATTAACAGCAATGGCGTCCGTTTCTCCAGTAATAACGATAGGGAGTTGCAAAATCTGATTGGCTCGCAAAGCAAGTTTTCCAACGTCATCAACTTGTGCAGAATCAACCCCCTTACTAGCCACTCTTTCACCAATTAGCGCAGCAATTTCTCCAGCATTTCCTCGCAAAAGTGACATTCGGTGGTGTTCAATCAAGTCAAGTGCTACTTGTTGACGAAATTTACCAGCGCCAGCAGCCACAGGGTCTAAAACCGTAGGAATATCATGTTTTTCTGCAATATCCAAAGCCTCCTTGTACAATTGCCAGCTTCTGTCATTAAGCGTGCCGATATTAACCAACAGACCATTAGCCTGCGGCAAAAAATCTTCCAAATCTGCCTGGTACTCACTCATGGCAGGGGAAGCACCTAACGATAACAGCCCATTAGCCGTGAAATTTTTGACTACTTGATTGGTTAAACAGATTGTCAAAGGGTGGTTTTGTCTCAAATCATCTAAATAAGTCATCTAATCTCCTTTGTAGATCACATGATTAACTGGTCCGTTGCCGTGTCCCAATTCTGGCGCCGTCTTGATAGCTTCTGTAATGAAATGTTTAGCAGTTGTCACAGCTTTTTCTACTGACTGTCCTTTGGCTAATTCAGCAGTAATGACCGCAGCATAGGTACAACCCGTTCCGTGTGTGTGTTTGGTAGGGATACGTTCAGATGAAAATGTCACGACTTGACCATTTTCTAGGAAAAGAAAGTCTTTGGCTTCATTTTCTAAATGACCACCCTTGATAACGACGTTTTTCACGCCATAGTCAGCTTGAATAGCTTTTCCTGCTTGTAAAATCGCTGCTTCATCTTTTAATTCTTGTCCGTAAAGCACCTCTGCTTCTGGTAGATTTGGCGTGATAATGGTAGCAAGCGGCAGCAATTTTTCTTTGAGCGCCTGCACAGCTTCTAAACTAATCAGACGGTCACCACTCGTCGCCATCATAACGGGGTCTAGAACGTAAGGACAATCAATAGTATTCAAATACTGACTGACACGTTCAATGGTTTCAACTTCGGCTAACATACCTGTTTTAATAGCATGTGGAGGAATATCGGAAAACACACTTTTTAACTGAGCATCAAGTATCGACTGGTCAAGGTTACAAATGGCTTGCACACCTTGGGTATTTTGTGCCACAACGCTGGTAACAACAGCCATACCATAGACCCCACGCGCTTGAAAACTTTTCAAATCTGCCATAATTCCTGCACCACCACTAGGGTCAGTTCCTGCAATCGTTAACGCTACTTGTAATTTAGACATTTCTTACCTCCTCTGGCCATTCTTCCTGCTCAACTGCCATTTGAAAGAATTGACGTTCATGCTGACAACTTTCCAAGAACACACGAATCACTTCTTTTTGTTCATCTGCGGACAAGCGTTCACTGTATTTCGCTACTAAATCAAAATAAACCGTCAAACAAGCATCTACCACACCCTCTTGACCGTAAAAATCAAGCCAATTTTTAAACGGATTATCATCAGAAATCTTGCCACTTGCTAGCACTCGTTTGGCAACCTGCTGATAAATCCATGGGCAGGGCAGCATGGCAGCCAAAATATAGACAAGATTATCACGATTTAGCTGATAATACATGTGTTTGATATAATGGTCAGCACTAGGATACCAAGCTCTATCGGCAATAATTTCCTCATAATCTCGTCCCACTACTTGAGCCAAAAAATGATGTGCTCCCACCTCATGTTTAAAAATAAAATCAATTTGCCCTAAGAAAAATTCTTTACTAGCTTTGTCTGTAATTTTTGCAAAAAGCTGCGCATAAATATCAGCAAATTTATCCAAATACACAGAATCAGCTTTCAGATAATGACAAATTGCCTCAGCTGGTAGTTTTTCCGTAATCATGCCTTGAATAAAGTCATATTCTACAATTTTCTCAATAAAAATCTCACTACGTTTTTTTAATTCATTTACAATCATTGTTTATTTCCTTTACTATTTTTGCCAATTCATCTAGTGAATCAATCGTTACAAATGTGTCATTTTGACCAGCTTGCGGGTTATCAGAATTTGCTAGATAAATCCCTGTCACACCAAGTTTTCTAGCTTTTTTGAGATTTGCAAGACTATCCTCAACATAAATAATCTGATTAGCATTCAGGCGCTCTTGTTCGAGAATTTCCTGAAAAAACGCCTGCTCTTTATCAGCATATCCCATACTTAAACACGAATATAAGGTCGTAAAATACGGCAACAACTGCTGTGATTTCAAGCCAATTTCAGCCAAATCATAATAATTAGAAGTCACTGCATAAAGCTTGCAACCACGCCTAACCAAATCTGCTAAAACGCACTTCGCATTTTCCATAATATCGACCGTTTCGTATAATTGAAGCAAAATCGCTTTTAAAATTTCTGGTTGATAAGCTCGCCCTTGCTTGCCAAAAAGTTCTCTCAAATAATGTTCTGCCTCTAGCATATTTAATTGCCACAACTTCTGCTTCATTTCTGTGGTATAAGTCAAATTCACCGTACTCAAAAAGTCCTCAACAGCCTTATCCCACAATCCATAGGAATCAAAAATCACTCCATCAAGGTCAAAAAAGATTATCGTTTTCATTATTTATTTTTCAGCGACAAGTGCCACATAACCACCCTTGTCATACCCTTCAATTGGTTCTTCCACAAAATCATTTGTGTAAATCGGCTGCGCTGTCAATGTTTGGAAATAACGGATATTTGTCATTCCTAGATCCTCACGCAAGATATTTTCTTTCTCAAGTGGTGAATGGAAAATGGCAGAGCTGACAAGTTCGATTGGATAAGGGAAAGTTGGTGCGATTTGTTCAAATAATTCTTTCTCATATGACCCAACATGCGCCGCAAATTTGTACAAAATGCCATACGCACTTTCAACAGGAACATCAAGTAAAATCAAATGCCTACCTTTTTTCAAAGCACGGTGACAATTCTGATAAGCTGCTGACAAATTTTTGATATAACTTGAACAACCATTTAGATAAATCACATCATAGCTATTTTCCGCTAATTCGCTTGTCTCAGCATCACCGATAAAAACAGTCATTCCTCTTTTGCGGGCGATTTTTGCCATATCCGTTGACGGTGCAACACCATATTGGACATGAATACCATATTCTCTTTTCAAGGCAGATTCAAAAAGCCCACTACCACAACCAATCGAAAGTATCATTTTCTTTTCCAACGGTTCAAGCATACGGTGCAATAACTTTAATTCACTGGCAAAAACATTTTCATTTTTCATAAACCATTGGTCATATGCATTAGCATAACCATCAAACATCTTAGCTTTACTGGTCATTATTTTTCTCCTAATTTTTTACTTGGCTTTAAATATAAATGTTCTAAATTAACAAAATAAGCAGAGTATCTCAATCCAAGCGCACCACCGATAAGCGTGGCACAAATAAATCTTGGCATAAAAAGAAATAAAGATTGTGCTGCGGAAGCTTTTGCCAAGAGCTCATTATCACCATTAGCTGTTATTGTCCAATACCAGTTCATAACGGGTGCAGAGAGAATCGAGCCAATAATACCAGTGCCGAGAAACTCCCCCACCCACGACATGATTGATTTCTTGGTTAAGCGGTAAAAATAAGCAGCTAAAACCGCCCCAGGAACCGTACCTAAGATGGCTAACGGTGCCACACTTGCTACTCCTGCTTGTGTCAAAATACGAATCACCGCAACAATCAATGCCATAGTAGCTGCATACAACGGTGTCATAAATGTTCCTGCAATGATATTGACGACGCTAGACATAAATGCCATTCCCTCAACCCGAAAAAGTGGTGTCAACAGGACATCTAAAGCAACCATAATGGCTAAAACCGTTAAACGATGAACACGATTAAATGTCATTTGTCTTCCTTTACTGACAAATAGGCAGCCAAAAACTCAGTTAAAACAAGCATAAAAAACACCACTTGAAAACTTCAAATGGAGTCATTTTTATCTTGAAAAACTGCAGAATAATCCCTTTGGTATTGCAATACTAAAGTATTTTTTCTATCGATTTTTAGCACAACAAAAAAACGTTGTTACTCACACATTTCCCTTCGTCAGTTCTAACTGCATCAGGTTCAATGGGTATAATCTCAGCTTTTACGCACCCCAAATGTCTTTATTTAATTACAAAATTAACTATAACACATTCACCTTGAAAGCACAACAATTTTCAGAAAATTTTAGATAAAGGAAAATCTGCCCAGCAAGTTGTCAATTGATAAAAAAAGGGTATAATTTGTACAAAAGAACTTTTAAAATGGGGTAAAATATGAAATATTTAGGTCAGACCTTCAAAGAATTAAGAGAAGCTAGACATATCTCACTAGCTAAAGCCTCTGGTGGGCAATTCTCTCCTTCAATGCTCTCAAAATTTGAAAGCGGAAAGAATGACCTTTCTGCTCAAAAATTATTTATAGCACTTGAAAATACTCACATTGAAATCAATGAATTTCTTTATCTGACTAGAGGATTTTTAAAAAGCGACTTAGTAGAATTACAAGAGAAAATCTATGCTTGTGAGGAAAAATTTGATAGTGCTGGTTTACAAAAATTGTATGAAAGTGAACTTAAAAAACAGCAAGATCAAGAGACAGGAATGATATATGCGCTAATCGTTAAAGCACATTTGAAAGCCTTTGATGAGAGTGTTGAACTGACAGCAAAAGAGGAAACTTTTCTTTATAATTACCTTTTTGATACTGAAATTTGGGGCAATTATGAGCTGACATTACTTTCTATTTGCTCTACCTTATTAACTCCTGATTTGTTTACCATGTACGCTAGAGAATGCCTTCGAAAGACTGATTTTTTAGGAGAAATCAAAGAAAATCGAAAAATCATTCATAACATGTTGCTCAATGGGTTTCTGCTATGTATTGATGAAAATGATTTTATCAATGCTAATTACTTCGACAAACAAATTCAAAAGCATTTTTACCAAGAAAGCGAAGCTTATTATCGTATTGTTTATCTATGGGCAAAGGGGTTATTTAGCTACAAACAAGGGCAGCAGCAAGCTGGTAAGAAGCAAATGGAAGAGGCTATCCACGTTTTACGGATTTTAGAATGTCATTCAGCTGCTGACTATTACACTTCTGGCATGCAAGACGCCATTAAAGGCAATGACGATTAGGTATATTTTTGGAATATATTCAAAGTGCTTATTTTGAGAAAAATTTTATTTTCATGCTCAACGTTCACAAATAGAGATTTGATTCATTTATAAGTACAAAAAAAACAGTCCTCTGGACCTAACTCGCTTTCCCGTTTTCAGGCTCGTGAAAAAACAGTCCACTAGACTGTTTTTTTATATTTGTCTTAGCTGTTAATGGTTAAATTTAAGAACTATTCATCTTTACTATAATCAAATCTATTTGAATATATTCAACATTTTATTACCTTAAAAGATAATCATATTATAATGTTTCAAAATCAATTAAGGAGACAAAATCATGAGATTATTTTTTAAAAATAAAATTTACCACCTTTTGACCGTTTCTCGTTTTCTAAATACTATCGGCTCCTCCTTGTACAATATTGTTTTTGTCGTCTATGCTGCTACCGTTTTTCATTCGAAAATTATGTTGAGTATTGCTAATGTGACAATGGTCGTTCCGACACTCTTTACCATTTGGATTGGAATAAAAGCTGACCAAACTCAAGCTAAAAAGAAATGGATTGTTATCACAGGTTTCATTCAAGCAATTATTTTTACACTCTTAGCTTTCATAATCACTGAGCCTAGTCTGCTTGCTTTTTCTTTTATTTGTCTGTTTAACATTCTTAGTGATATGCTAAGTGACTTTTCAAATGGTCTGCGGATGCCCATTATTCAGAAATACGTTCGCCAAGAAGATTTAATCGAAGCCTATTCCTTTACACAATTCATCTCTTACATCTGCAGTTTTTCTGGACAAGCCTTAGGCATCTGGTTGTTAACGGTTTCTCAGCAGAATTTTTCACTTGTCGCACTCATTAATGCGCTATCATTTTTACTATCAGCACTAGTGGTATTACTCATCAAAGATAACGCCAATTATGATGTCTTGCCCAATGACAAAAAACAGTCATTAAAAGAGCAATTTTCAGCTTTATACCATAATGTGATGCTGATTTTCAATGAAGCTAGTACAGCAGATTTTAGTCGGCTGCTTCTGTCAATTCTTTGCTTAAATATGCTTGGTGGCTCACTTAATGCCATTTATAATATTTGGCTACTGACTTCCAAAATCGGTCACCTTTCTTACAGCCAAGCGCTACTTCTTATTGAGTTTATCTTAGTTGGAGGTATTCTGATAGGAAGCTTAACGCCACACGATTACTTTTCTAAGAAATCAGTTAGGGAGTTGCTAAAAATTAATGCCGTTATTTTCTTTCTCGTTGGTCTGTCTAACCTCATTCACCTACCGTTAATTTTCGGTGTGCTGCTACTAGCATTCGCGAGTTATCTGGTGGGAAAAGTTAATCCTAAAATTAATTCTCTATTACTAAGCAAACTTCCTGCTAATACCTTAGCACAGACGAATAATTTCTTGTCTTTTTTATTCACCTTGTCACTTCCTGTCGGAACCGTTTTATTTAGCAGCTTATCTTCGTGGAACATCACATTCACTTGGCTTACATTTCTTATTGTAACAGTCATTATCTTTAGATTCTCAACACCGAGCAAAACAATTAATACTGATTAAAAATCTTGCTAAAAAGAAACCTGAGTTTTGTCTCAGATTCCTTTTGATTTATACTTGTTTATTTCTTCTCAATCGGTGCGACGCTGGCTAGTAGTTTTTTAAGCCCAATTTCTGGGAAATTGATTTTAAGTTCTTGTGTTTTTCCACTTCCTGTAACGGCTAGAACGGTACCATCACCCCATTTTTTATGGTGAGCAATGTCACCAATTTGCCAATCGACCGCTTCTTTTGAAGCGCTAGCTGATTGACCAACTGGAACAGCTTTGCCAGCTTTTGAAAATGGCTGCGCTCCACGACTTGATGTTGGTTGAACTTTTGCTTTACGTGCTTGAAGAGCTTGCTGTAAGCTCATGCCTTGTCCGAAAGTCAATTGCTCATCACTACTATTGCTATATCGAACACCAAATGATGAATTAGCTGGACGCGCTAAACCTTGGTATTGCAATAATTCGTCATCAATTTCACGAATAAAACGTGACGGACGGTTATAGCTTGTCTTACCAAACAAAGTACGTGTGTTAGCATTGGTTACAAAAAGCAATTGCTCTGCACGTGTAATCCCAACGTAAGCCAAACGGCGTTCTTCTTCTAATTCATCTTGGTCCTCGGCGGCACGAGAAAGTGGAAAGACGCCTTCTTCCATACCAATCAAGAAAACAATTGGAAATTCCAACCCCTTGGCAGCGTGCAAAGTCATCAAGGTCACTTCTGCAGTTTCCGCATCACCGTCATCGGTATCAGCAATCAAAGCCAAATCATTTAAGAAACGACTTAGTTTGTCAATACCAGATTCATCTTCTGGGGCATCTTCTTGATTATCATCAAAATTCTTAGTTACAGTCAAGAATTCTTCGATATTTTCAATACGCGCTTGGCTTTCAAGGGTATTTTGCACACGAAGGGCATCAAGGTAACCAGTTTTGTCAAGAACAGCTTCGACCAATTCTGTAACAGTCATCTGGTCTAAGTCATCACGAAATTTCATGAGCAGATTCGCCAAATCCCAAACCGCTTGTGCTGCTTTTCCTTTTACGCCAGAAAGCATGATATTAGCAGATGCATCTAACAAACTCATGTTTTGCATATTGGCAAAATCACGAATTTTTTCAAGGGTACCAGGACCAACGCCACGTTTTGGTTCGTTGACGATACGTTCATAACTGATATTATCCGCAGTATTTGCAATCACATTGAGGTATGAAATCACATCACGAATTTCCTTACGGCTGTAAAATTTTGTTCCACCAACCATTGTATAAGGAATGTTTGATTTTAACAAAGCTTCTTCAATGGTACGTGATTGCGCATTGGTACGGTATAGAACTGCAAAATCTTTGAAGTTCTTGCCTTCTTCGCGGACAATATTGTCAATCGTAGAAGCGACAAAGACTGCTTCTTCACGTTCATCACGCGCACGGTAATAGACAATCTGCTCACCGTCAGCATTTTGCGTCCACAATTTTTTTGGACGACGATTGCGATTGTTATTAATCACCGCGTTTGCTGCTTGCAAGATTTTCTTGGTTGAACGATAATTTTCTTCCAATAGAACAACTTTTGCTTCTGGATAATCCTTTTCAAAATCAAGGATATTTTGCATATCTGCACCACGCCAACCATAAATGGATTGGTCAGCATCACCAACAACGCAGATATTCTTAAAACGAGACGCCAAAAGTTTCACCAATTGATATTGCGCATGGTTAGTATCTTGATACTCATCTACATGAATGTATTGGTAGCGTTGTTGGTAATAAGCCAAAACATCAGGATTTTGGTCAAACAAACGAAGCGTTAACATGATAAGGTCATCAAAATCCATTGCTTCGCTGCGGCGCAATTCTTCTTGATAAGCCTTATAACATTTGGCAACAATTTGCGTGTACATGTCACTTGCTTGATTTTCATAAGCTACCTCATCAAGCAAATCATTTTTGGCATTTGAAATCGTCCCAAGAATCGCACGTTCATTCCATTTCTTAGGGTCGAGATTCAGATTTTTTAAAATACGTTTCATGAGCGTGCGCTGCTCACCTGGGTCAACAATCGTAAAATTGCGATTATAGCCAATGTGGTCAGCATCACGACGCAAAATTCGCACACACATGCTATGGAAAGTTGCAATCAACGTATCAGCCGTCGCAGGATTTAACGCCATAGCACGTTCACGCATTTCACGCGCCGCTTTATTCGTAAAGGTAATCGCAAGGATATTCCAAGGATTTACAAATTTTTCATCAATTAAGTAAGCAATACGATGCGTTAAAACACGTGTCTTACCAGAACCAGCTCCCGCCATGATTAAAAGCGGACCGTCCGTTGTCTTAACAGCCTCTGCCTGCTTGTCATTCATACCATTTAGTAAAGGATTCATCGTAAAATACCACGGATGTCACTATTTCGCTAAATAAGCAAATTATCCGAGTTTTATTCCTCTCTAGATTAATTAGTCATATAAAATAATGCTTATCTATTGTACCATTTTTTGGAAAATAGTGTTGGCTGGTTTCACTTTGTTTGGCAAATTTTTAAGAAATAAGTCTGAAATACTTCCCGTTGCCACTTGGTCAAAATTAGTCTGCCAAATCCTCAATAATTGTCAAAATAAGCTGGTCATTCTTTCTCCCAGTAAAGGACAAGAATCAGACTTGCATTTCATCTTGCATATTCAAAGTGAGCTATCTGAACAAACAGTTTGCCAATTGGCTAAAAAACATGATTGTAGATGACACCATTATCGCGCTATTATCGTTGCCAAAATACATAGTCTGACAAGGATTTTATTGTTAATTATGTCAATATCACGTCAGATGACATTGACAAGATTATTAATATTTGTTGCAAATTATTCCTTTATTATTGCATAAAATAGCACTTTTCCCAAACATTACAAAAAATACTATTGACAAAGTTCGGATTTTGCTTTAATATAGTAAACAAATTAATAGCAAACCGAATGATGTCATTCAGGAGAAGAAAGCTTGCCTTTCGCCGAAGGAGTTACGCTCTCAGGTGTCATAGACAGGACTGGGTGACGGACGGACTTCTGGAGAGACCTTGTTATCAAATGCTTTGATGACAGCTAGAATTTCCACTAGAGTCAGTAGTGTTTTTAAGGACTTTGTATTACCTACTGATGCTAATTGGGTTATCTAGATTAGGCGCCGAAGGGGCAAGGTTGACTTTGTCAACCCAAACTCTCAGGCAAAAGGACAGAAGATAAGAATAGATTCACAGGCGAGCATTAGGCTTGCTAAGTCTTCTTATCACTTTTCAGGAGTTATCTTTTTTAGATAACTCTTTTTCTATTTCTATTGGCATCTTTGGCGCTATATTTAAAATGGGGAGACTATTTCTTTTTATGTTAGACTTTTTTACTTCACTTGATGATATTGTCTGGGGAGCACCGCTTTTAATCTTACTCGTTGGGACTGGTGTTTACTTAACTGTTCGTCTTGGGCTTCTCCAAATCATCAAACTACCTAAAGCTTTTAAATTAATCTTTACTGATGATAAAGGACAAGGAGATATCTCAAGCTTTGCTGCACTCGCTACCGCACTTGCAGCCACTATCGGAACAGGAAATATCGTTGGGGTAGCTACAGCGATTAAAGCTGGTGGACCTGGAGCTCTCTTTTGGATGTGGGTAGCTGCTTTTTTTGGAATGGCTACAAAATATTCTGAAGGGCTTCTTGCTATTAAATACCGTACTAAAGATGATAATGGTGAAATTTCTGGTGGTCCAATGTATTACATCATCAATGGTATGGGTAAACGTTGGAAACCTTTAGCTGCTTTCTTTGCAGTTGCTGGAGTTTTGGTTGCTTACTTTGGTATTGGGACATTCTCACAAGTAAACTCAATTACATCATCACTTGAAAATTCTTTTGGTTTGGCACCACAAATCGTAAGTGTTGTCATTGCCGTTCTTGTTGCTATCATCATTTTTGGTGGTATTCAATCTATTTCTAAAGTAGCTGAAAAAGTCGTACCTTTCATGGCTATTATTTATATTATTGCCACACTCGCTGTTATTTTTGGTCACGCTAATCAGATTATACCTGCATTCAGTGAAATTTTTTCTGGAGCTTTTACTGGTACAGCAGCTATTGGTGGGTTTACGGGTTCAGTTGTTAAAGAGGCAATTCAAAAAGGGATTGCTCGTGGTGTCTTCTCTAATGAATCTGGATTAGGATCAGCACCTATAGCCGCTGCTGCTGCTAAAACAGAAGAACCAGTTGAACAAGGGCTAATCTCAATGACAGGAACTTTTATTGATACAATCATCATTTGTACTTTAACTGGACTTTCTGTCATTGTTACCGGAAAATGGACTGCCTCTGGTCTTGAAGGAGCTCCACTGACACAAGCTGCTTTTTCATCAGTTTTTGGTATATATGGAGCGCTTGCTCTTACTTTTTGTCTTGTTTTATTCGCCTTTACCACAATTCTTGGTTGGTCTTATTACGGCGAACGTTGTTTTGAATTCCTTTTCGGAACAAAACGCATCAAACTTTACCGTAGCATCTTCGTTGTCATGGTTGCCCTCGGAGGTTTCCTCAAATTAGAATTGATTTGGGTTATCGCTGATATCGTTAATGGGCTTATGGCTTTACCAAACTTGATTGCCCTCCTGGCACTCTCACCTGTCATTATCCATGAAACAAAACGTTATTTTGCCAAGAAATAAAAATTATCCTAAGCTACAGCAAGCTTAGGTTTTATTATGATAAAATAAGATAGGATAAGGAGGCGTGTATGGCTGGACATCAAGCAGCAAAACTCAAACTTCAACAAACTCTTATTTTGTTATTGGATAATGAGACATTTGATCATATCACTGTTAGCAAAATTTGCCGGCAAGCCGCTGTAAATCGTTCCACTTTCTATAGCTACTACAGCAATCAGTACGAACTATTGGAAGATGCTTATGATTACTTGACTTCTCTTTTTATTGCTGAATTCGAAGAATATCAAGATGATTTTAACATGACAGATGAGACGCGTTTTATAGACGATGCCTATCTAATTCCCTATTTAACTTTTGTGAAGAATCATCAACGCATTTATAAAATTTATCTCGAACACGAACATGATTTTCATCATAAAGAACGCTTTGATCGGTTAGTTAACCACATTTTTAAACCGTCTTATTATGCGCATGGTGTTACAGATAAGGTCAAAATGACGTATATGGCTAGCTTCTTCTTAGCAGGTATTACTCAAGTTATCCGAGGTTGGATTTCTAATGATTGTTCTGACGATATTTCATTTATTTCAGAAATCATTCAAACTTGTATTCCAAATGAAGACAAATAAATTAGCTGAGCACTTGTCTCAGCTAATTTATTTTCTTAATTTTTCAAACCGACAACAACTGGAATAATACCGATAAGTAGTACCAGACCAACTAGACTTAAAACGAATCCTATAACAAAATTTCCTGAGCTAATCAAGGCAAAACCACCACCGAAAACAAGCGCAGCAACAACGGAATAGACTACTTTTCCAACTAGTTTTGGATTGACGTTTGGGGCTCCTTTGCCAGCCAAGCGACGTTGAATCACCCAAGAAATCACTTCGAGCAGGAGACCAACGATAGCAACTGGCAAGCCGATATTTTGCAAGTGCCAATCAGGAAGTGTAAACATGCACATCCCAAGAGCCAAGACTAAAGTGCTAACTGTATAGGTAATAAGTGTGATAAAATCTGATTTTTTCATGTTTTGTCCTTTCTATTTACCAAAACGATTTAATATTTATGAGATTTAGCTTTTTCGTTAATGTCTTTTGAACGTGTTTTTGATCTTTCAGCTGATGCTGCTAAACGTTTTTTAGCCTCTTCGACACTTTCACCATCTTTTGTAAAGAATTTTTCAATGAATTTGCCTGAAACTTTATTGAATCCATTGACAGCGCCAGTTTCTGAGGCTTTGTAAGCACCGACAACTGTTTTTTCAATGATTTTATGAGTGGCAACAACTTTTTCGGCAATTTTTTCATTTTTTTCTGTGATTGACATATCCAAGAACTCCTTTCCTTTGATAATCCTAGTATAGAAATTTTTAGCGCCTTTTAACACAACAACTTTTAAAGAAAGTGTCGGATATGAAAAAAACACCCTACGGTGCTTTTCAGAAATAAGAGAGAATGTTTAACTGCAGGATAGCTATTTATTGAGATGATTTTTTACTCTGTTGCTCCAATTAATAGCACCATTCTCATAGGCTTCTTCTTGGAGTAAATCAGCAATTGTCAATGTATCCAACTCGTGATAGAATGCAAAAAGTCCTTTTTCCAATGTTTGTTGAACCTTATTTTCAACTTGCTTGACGTGACTTGTATCATCATAGATGTGATGAGCCATATGTTTGAATTCGATAACATTAGCTTGTAAATCAAGAGCAAAAAAGACGTCTTTAAGTGTGATAGTTGTCACAGATTGGGCTAACTGATACCCACCAACTTTACTAGCATTTGATTGAATGAGACCTGCTCTTGTTAATTTAACAAGGATTTTTTTCAAATAAGAATCCGACACTTCTAAAATATCACTAAGAACACGACTTTTAACTGGTGTATGATTTTCTTGTAAAGCTAACATCGTTAGCACATAAACGGCTTGCTCAAAGCTTTTATTTAATTTCATTATGACCTCTTGATTAGTTGTGTTATTAACTCATTAGCGACATCGTCAACATGGACAGGTTTTAGCATCTTTACTAAAACACCCACCACTTTCAAAATAGGAACCATTTTGGCTAAAGTATCAGCTCGTCCATTCCCATAGACAATCGTTGGCTCAACCACTGCTAATGGAATATCTGATTTTTCCAAAGATTCAATAATCAGCTTCTTCCCATTTACAAACGATTTCGGACCGAGAACACCACCAATAAACCCCATTGCTTTCACACGATGTTTTTCAGCAACCCTAAGCATAACTTGAGCAGGTAAATTATTAACTTTTTTAAATAGGTCAACATCTTTTTCTGGTCGTCCAATAAAATCGATAATATAATCAATTTTTTCTGGCAATACTGCTTCAACTGCTCCCACAGATGTGACGTCAACAGCTATATTTTTAATACGCGAATCCTTCAATTCATTTTTTCCAGAACGCGATAAAACGTAAAATTCAGCACTTAAGTCTTTTTTTAGCCAATTTTTAGTGACATTCCGACCGATATAACCATTTCCACCTAATAATACAATTGTTGTCATCACATGCTCCATTCTTTGGATATTTTTTATCTACGGTTTATATTTTATATCTTGAGACTTTTTTTATCAAAAGATAAGTTCAAAAAATTCTTAAGATTAATTATCTCAAGAATTTTGGTATTAAAATACTTTAATTTTCCTTTAAATACGCTTCGATAACTTGGAAAACGCCTGATTTGGTATTAGCTGGTGCAATAAATCTGGCTGTTTCTTTCACGCGCTCTGTCGCATTTTCCATAGCATAAGAATGATAAGCCAAAGATAACATGGCTAGGTCGTTATCTCCATCGCCAAATGCCATAAGTTCATCTGGGCTAATGTCAAAAAGTGTCATGATTTGCTTTAATCCCCAAGCTTTATCAATATTTGGTAGGACAACATCAAGCGCTCCAAAACCGCTTGCCATTGGCACCAAGTCAGGAAATTCACGCCTAAAATCGTTGGTTACCTTTTCTTCTGCTGACATTGGAACCTTCATGGTTATCTTATTAATGGCTTCTTGTGGCATTTCAGACATATTATCAAGTAAAATCACATTCGGAAAACTGTTATTATAGTAATCCAAACTGGCTTTATCTGCTAAGTTATCGCATGAAAAAGCCCCTTTGGTCATATAAGAATGCTCTGGCGATGAAACAACAACATGATAGTCATCAAAATGATGTTCATAGTAAGCAAACAAATGCTCCAACTGCTTCTCACTCAGATTTTTTAAAATCTTGGTCTCATTTTTCACAATAACGTGACTGCCATTGCCGACAACGTAAGCCAATCTATCTGATTGCTCACCAAAAATATGACGCATCCGCGAAATCTGATTACCAGTTGCCACGACAAATAAAATCTCACGTTTTTCTAATTCTTCAAGTATTTTTTCAAATCGCTCAATGTCATATCGCCCATTTTCATCTAAAAAAGTTCCATCCATATCAACTGCGATCATTTTTATCATAAGTCTATTACTCCTCACCATTCACTAAAACATTAACTCATTATATCATGAATTACAAAAAAGAGAAAACGCTTCAAACACTACTGAATTCACTCTAAAGTCAATCAATGAAAGGGCAACATCTGCACAAAATTTATAAAGCGCTTTTCTATTACTTAACCAAATTCAACTATATAAAATTTGTCTATAATTTCATTAGTTTACTATCACTTTATAGTAATAAAAGAAACATTACAACAATTCTTTTATTTCTTTCAACTTTAAAAAAACTTCCGCCAAAAGACGGAAGTTCCAGGAGTTCACATATTTTATACCGATTAACTATTTTGAGTTGATTCTTCGATAGCTTTTTGTCCATTGGTAGCTAAAACTTCCTTGTACCAATAAAAGCTATCTTTCGGTGTACGATTAAGAGTTCCTTTACCTTCATCATCCATGTCAACATAGATAAAGCCATATCGTTTACGCATCTCACCTGTACCTGCTGAAACAATATCAATACACCCCCAAGTTGTGTAACCAATGAGGTTAACGCCATTAGCAATCGCATCTGCCATGGCATTAATATGAGCACGGTGGTAATCAATACGATAATCATCGTGAATTGACCCATCTTCTTCAACCGTATCAAAGGCACCAAGACCGTTTTCAACAACCATTAATGGAACTTCATAACGATCATAAATCTTTTCAAGGTAATATTGAAGACCAACTGGATCATGTGCCCAGCCCCAATCAGAGTAAGTTAAATAAGGGTTTTTAGCACCTGCCGAGAAGTTACCAGATACCTGTTCACCACCTTCGTGAGTTGTCACATTGTTTGACATATAATATGAGAATGTGTACATATCAACTGTGCCGCGTTTCAAATCTTCAAGATCTTCTTCTGTAATATCTAAGTTAACATTGTGTTCTTTCCAAAGACGTTTCGCATAAGTACCGTATTTTCCTTTTACTTGAACATCCCCACAATAATAAATACCAGATTCCCATTTATGTTCGTTAGCTAGAATATCTACCGGATCACAAGTACCTGGATAGAATGTGATACCACAAATCATGTTACCAATCATAAAATCAGGATTGATAGCATGCCCAAGTTGTACTGCTTTGGCTGACGCTACGAATTGGTTATGTAGAACTTGATAACCTTCTTGGTAGTCGGCATCGCTTGCCTTTGCCCCAAACATATCAAGGAACATTGTCGTATTATTAATTTCATTGAAGGTTAACCAATATTTAACTAAACCTTTGTATTCATTGAAAATCACTTCACAATAGCGAACATAAAAATCAATGAGTTTTCGATTTTTCCAACCGCCATAGTTTTCTTCCAAGGCAAGTGGAGTATCAAAATGCCAAATTGAAACTAAAGGTTCAATATTATACTTACGACATTCTTCAAAAACTGAACGATAGAAATCTAACCCAGCTTGATTAGGCTCCTTATCATCACCGTTTGGAAAAATACGAGCCCAAGAAATAGACAAACGAAAAATTGAGTAACCCATTTCAGCAAACAATTTAATGTCTTCTTTATAACGGTGATAGAAATCAACTGCTACATGATTAGGGTAATGTTCAGTGTCAAGTACAGCATACTTAGCACCTTCTGGAATTTTACCATTATGTCCCATTGCTGAGACTTTACCAGGTTTACCATCTTTATCAATATACGTCATATAACGTGGTGCATCCACACTACCACCTGTTGTCACATCAGTCGCAACAAGTCCACGACCGTCCTCGTTATAAGCACCTTCGGCTTGGTTAGCAGCAATAGCCCCTCCCCAAAGGAAGTTTTTTGGAAATGTTTTTGTCATATATCGTTTTCCTTCTTTCAATTAAGTATAATAATATTATATTGTTATTTGAAAGCGTAATCTTGCATTATCATCTTATAAATTAATACTATCACATTAAGAATAGATTAATGATATCTGCAACTACTTGGTAACCCGCTACTGTCAAATGAAGTCCATCAAGTGTCAAATCACGTTTTAATTGACCAGACTCATCACAAAGCAAATCATGAACATCAAGCCAATATACCTTATCATTGGTCAATTCACTAAGATAAGCATTCAATTGTGAAATGCTATGATTGGTACGAAGACTTGGAGTACGTATAAATTCGGGAGATTCATTTATTGGAAAGACAGACATTAAAACAATATCTGTTTCTGGTAATTGATTATGAATCTCCAAAATGATTGTTTGAATGGTTTGATAAACCTCTTCTGGTCTACGAGTTTTTAAATCATTAGCGCCAATCAAAAGAAACACTCTATTGGGGTTCAAATCAATCACTTGACTATCAAGGTGCTTCAAAAGCTGTTGACTAGTGATACCATGAATCCCACGATTATATAATCGCACAGTTGACGTTAGTAATTCATGAACCGGAAAGAATTCCGTAATGGAATCACCGACAAATAGAATATTAGGATGTGAAACACTTTTATTAAGGGCTGCATATTTTTCCCGTAATTTATTCTGTTGATCCACTAAAATAAACTGACGGTACTCCTGCACATCAGCTTTATGATAAAGTTTTTGAAATTCTATCATCCAATTTCTCCCGTAATGATTTTTTCAATAGCTGTTAGTACACCATTTTCAGCATTTGACGGGATAATATTATGCGCTGCATTTTTGACTTCCTGAGAAGCATTTGCTACAGCAAAGGAATATTTTGCTAACGTTAGCATTTCAATATCATTTCCACCATCACCAAAAACTGCAATTTCTTCAGACTTAATACCATATTTGGTCATCAATACTTGCAACCCCCAAGCTTTATGAATTCCTGTCTGAATAATATCTACAGCACCGAAACCACTTGAAACAGCTCGTAAGTTACCATGAAATTCTTGATTAAAACGAAGTGTAACCTCATCAATTTCATCTAAGTCAATCATCATGGTAATTTTAACGATTTGGTCTTTCGGGCGCTTTGCAAAATCTTCTAGAAAAACGAGAGTCGAAAAAAATTGATGTAATTCATCTTGAGAAATTGAATAAGTATCTGATTCAAAAATCGTTCCTTCTAAAACATAAGATGCCTTGATACCTGATAAAATAACACGATAGGTTCTTAGCTTATCTGCAAAAAAATCAATAACAGCATCTACAAGATGTTCTGATAGAGCTTTTTGTTCTAAAACCCTGCCTTTATCAATGACTAGCGCTCCATTTTCAGCCACATAATCTATATTGCCAGATATATCTGAAAATATGGTCGTTAATCTTTCCAAGCGATTACCACTTGCCACGACAAAAGGAATATTTTTTTCAGTTAGTTGATCTAATAGTTGTTGAAATCTTTCTTTATCGTACCTACCTTGAGGATTTAAAAATGTTCCATCCATATCACTTGCAATCAACTTTATCATAACTTGTTACCTTTTAAAAAATAATTTGATAAAATTTGTAGTACACCATTTTCTTGATTTGATGGCGCCTCATAATGAGCAATAGATTTAATTTCCTGCGGAGCATTTGCCATTGCAAAGGAATACTTTGCTAATTTTAACATTTCAATATCATTGCCTCCATCACCAAATACCATGAGATTTTCTGGTCCATATCCCCAATGATTCAATAGAAAATCAAGCCCCGTTCCCTTGTGAACATGTGATGGGATTACATCAATACAGCCAAATCCGCTAGAAGTTGCAGCTAACTGATAATCAGCAAAAATTGTATTAATTTCTGTTTGAATTTTAGCAGTTAAGTCATCACGAACTAATAAAGTTACCTTAAAATAACGATCATCTGGAATAGGATGAAGATTATCAACATATTTTAAAACAGGAAGATAATAGCTTAACAACTCTTTTATTTTTTCAGGTGTAGATTTAGGGAGGTATGATAATTCTTTTCCAACTAAGTTAATTACTGTATCAGGGTAGTACTTTTCAATATAGTTTACTAGGGCTGAAACGGCTTCTACAGTCTCAAACTCCTCTTGCAACGTTCTACCATTTTCAATAATATGACCGCCATTCTCAGCAACAAAACTCATCTGATCTTTGTGCTTAGGAAACTGTTGAATAATTTGACGATATTGATTGCCACTTGCCGCGACAAATTTAATATCATCAGTCATAAATTTATCGAATAAATGTTCAAAAAGTACTTTATCGTAGGTTTTAGCATCCGTTAAAAACGTTCCATCCATATCTGTTGCGATTACTTTTATTGTCATAATACTCTCCTTCCACATTCATTATATGCTATCTCCTTGAAAATATCCTTGTTTATTATCAGAAAAACTAATACTATGATATGAAAAAATGATAATTCATAAAAAACTTATCATTTTTTATAATATATTCTAAAACACTACTTGATTGGCATGAGAGGTATTAATTTTAAAATAAGATAGTCTGCCATTGATTCATCTGTATTTGCTAATCTCCATATGACAATAGTCAACTTTTCTCCTTATGGCTTAACTTTCTAAAGTACTTTACCGTTTGAAGAAATAACTTTTTTATACCAATCAAAAGAATCTTTTTTGCTACGTTTTAGTGTTCCTGAACCGTCATTATTTCGATCCACATAAATAAAGCCATAACGTTTTTTCATTTCTCCTGTTGTAAATGAAACACAATCAATACATCCCCAAGGTGTATAACCTATAAGTTCTACACCATCCTCATCAATAGCCTTTTCCATCTCCTTAATATGACTACTTAAATAATCTATACGATATTGATCATGAACTGAACCATCTTTTTCCTTAACATCGATAGCACCAAAACCATTTTCAACAATAAAAAGTGGCTTTTCATAACGCTCATAAAAAATATTCAGCGCATAACGAAGACCAACAGGATCAATTGCCCATCCCCAATCAGATTCTTTGATATAAGGATTAGTAACTGTATGAGAATTTGAAGCCTCAACAGCGTTAGAAATATCACGATTAGCAGTTGAATCAACGGTGTTAGTCATATAATATGAGAATCCGATATAATTAACAGTCCCTTCAGCTAAGATTCGCTTATCTTCTTCAGTAATAGGAATATTGAATCCTTTGCGTTCAAACATCTTGAGGACGTAAGCAGGATAATGTCCACGTACTTGCACATCACAGAAAAACCATTTATCATGCATCGCTTGATGTGCTAGAAGTACATCTTCTGGACGTGAAGAATAAGGATAAGTCGGTACCATAGCAATCATATTTCCGATTTGAAAATCTGGATTGATTTCCTTGCCAATTTTTACAGCCAATGCTGAAGCAACCAAGGTATGGTGTGCACAAATATACATTGCTTCTTCAGGATTCTTATAGTCTCCAAAATGAACTCCTGAATTTGTCCAACCAAAAATATCATTAGCATAATTCATTTGATTATTAATTTCATTAAAGGTCATCCAGTACTTTACTTTTGACTTATATCGTTTAAAACATACCTCTGCAAACTTTACAAAATGATTAACTGTTTCACGACTCATAAAACCGCCGTTTGTCTTCGCCAATTCATAAGGCATTTCAAAATGTGATAATGTGATTACTGGTTCAATACCGTATTTCAACAATTCATCAAAGACCTCATCGTAAAACTGTAATCCTTCTTCTTCAGGTTCTGTTTCAAATCCCGTTGGAAAAATCCGAGACCAAGCAATACTTGTTCTAAAGCATTTAAAGCCCATTGCTGCAAAAAGTGCAATATCTTCCTTGTAACGATGATAAAAATCAATTCCAATATGATTAGGATAATAATTACCTTCGATCACCCCATTTGTGATAACACGTGGTATACCATGAGCACCAGCTGTCATGACATCAGCCACGCTTAAACCTTTAGAGGTTTCAAGAACACCGCCTTCAAATTGGTGAGCAGCTAAAGCGCCACCCCAAAGAAAATTTTTCGGAAAAGTCATCATTAAACTCCTTTTAAATATCATTGTATCTAGTAGTAAACAAAACTAATGATTTACAGAATAATAAATATATGCAAGAAAATTATTTTTTATCAAAAAATAATATTTAGCACAAGCCCCGCTAAAGAGCCTCCTACAAATGCAGCTATAACATTAACCCACGACTGATAGATTTTTCCACCTGATAATAATCCGTGAATATAAACACCAATACCAGTTGCTAGCCCCATGTCAATAAAAACATCTCCAGATTGTGTAATAAAAGAATGATCCATACCATGGTTAAGTAACCAAATTGGTCCGATAATAATAAATGCAGCTAGAAATCCTCCAAAGGCTTTCCACTTTAGAACTAATCTTCCCCAAATGGATAAAATCACAAAAGGTAAAGTAAAGCCTCCAAGCATTGTCAACAACATTTGACTAATTGTCATTTTTTCTTCTCCTTAACTCCTGTAAATAATGAACACTAAATCCTGCTAAAATTGCCCCAATTGTTACAAGAAACATTGTCATAAAACTTTTTGCAACGCCATTCCAGCCACAATCAATAGCATCGCGAATAAATACTGCTGTAGAAATACCAAGTCCCATATCAACTCCAATATCTCCACAATTGATCTTGACCATTCCCTTATAGTGAACGATATACCACAAAGGAAAAATAGCAATAATAGCTGCTATAAAACCTGCTAAATAACCAAAAGGGCTGGCAAAATACGACCAAATAGTAGGGACCAGAACACCTGCTAAAAAATATCCTAAAGTCGCTACCAAATATCGATGATACTTTTGAATAATTTTTTTAGTATTATATTTCAAGTAATTACACCCCCTTCTAACGTTTTTAGTTTAACATTTGCTATAATAAAATAGTGAGAATAATGACATTTTAGAACAGTGTTTTATTTTTTGAGTTTATTAACTATGATTTTTTAAAACAACGTTTCAACCTGTATCAATTTTTAAAAGGAGACTTATGTTTTTAATTGAAAAAATGGAAATATTTCCTTTCTCTACAAATGAACGCCACATTGTTAACTACCTCTTATCAGAAAAGCAGTCGATTGAGGGAATGAGTACTGCAGATATTGCTAAAGCAACATATTCTTCTAAATCAGCTTTAGTCAGAATCGCTAAAAAACTTGACTTTAGTGGATGGGTTGATTTTAAAAAAGCTTTTCTAACCGAGTTATATTACCTAGATAAACTTAACCAAAGTGTAGATGCTAATCTCCCTTTTTCTAAGCAAGATAACTTAATTACAATTGCCAATAGAATTGCTAAGTTAAAACAAGAAGCGATATTAGATACCGTTTCTCTTTTAGACAATGCTACACTAGAACAAGCAGTCAATTTACTAGAACAAGCAAAAAGTATACATATTTTCGCTGCTAGTAATAATCTTCTAAATGCACAAGAATTTCAACATAATATGAAACGCATTCAAAAGGATGTTCATGTTCATCAGTTACATGGCGAAATTCTTTTTGATGCTTATTTAGTACCAAAAGAATCTTGTGCTTTGGTTATTAGTTATTCTGGTGAAACACTTTCCTTACAACGTGTCATGAAACTTTTACGTCGTCATCATATCCCTATTATCTTGCTGACAAGTCTTGGGGAAAATAAATCAACTAATCTCACAAACTGTATCTTACGTCTAGCAACTCGTGAAAAACTTTATTCAAAAATCGGCACTTTTTCTACGGATGCTTCAATCACATATCTCTTAGATTTACTTTATTCAGGAGTATTTGCTCAAAATTATGAAAATCGATTAGCATTAAGAATTCACGCGTCACAACTTATCGAGTTTGAGCGAACATCAAGTTCTAAAATTCTAAATGAAGCAGAAGAAGAGTAACTTGTTTTCATCTTCGTCTCCCACTTGGTGCTTTCGCGACAAATACAGCAAACAACTCACCGAATTCAAAGAACTCCACGACTTCTCAGCATCTGCTGACGTCCCAGAGAATTAACAAAAAATACCCTATATTGAAGTAATCATATAGGGTATTTGTGATAAAAAAGAGTGGGTGACCCCACTCTATCATTTTACGCTTCAATTCCTTCTTCTTTTAACAATTGTTGATCATAACAACGAACAAATGGCCAATAAACTAGGAAGGCTGCAATCGCACAAAGAAGTGCTACAGGAATTGCTTTGACATCAGCTGTACCAAGAAAAGCACCTATACCAACTGGAGTTGGCCATGGAACTTGTGCAATAACAGCATTAATCAAATTAAATTTCATTGCAAAATAGTAAATACTCATTGAAACAATCGGTGCTGTCATAAATGGAATAGCCAAAGCAGGATTATAGATAATTGGTAATCCAAAAATTAAAGGTTCATTAATATTAAATACAGCAGGAACAACAGAAGCCTTACCAATAGCACTTAATTGAGTTGAACGTGCTCGGAAAGCGCACCAGATACAAAGACCTAGAGTTGCACCAGAACCACCTGCAATAACAAACATGTTAGAAAATTCACCTGCTACAATATAGTGTGTTCCATCTGCAGCATTACTTGCCATGTTAGCCAAAGCAATCGGACTAACGAATGCAAAAATAATATTTGCCCCATGAATACCCACAATCCAAAGCGCTTGTGTTAGTAAGTAAATAATGACTAAACCAATCCAAGTATTTGTTAAATTACCTACAAATGCGAACGGAATCGCAATAACTTGGAAAATATCAGTACCGAAGGCAACGAGAATACCATTAACAATGATAACAGTAAAGGCTACAACGAATCCAGGAATTAATGCTGTAAAGCCTCGTGAAACACCTTCTGGAACTGATTCTGGCATTTTAATAACCCAGTTATGTTTCACACACATACGATATAACAATACTGTCACAACTGCCATAATAATTGCTGTGAAAATACCAGTTGTACCAAAACGTGTAACCCCATTTGACATAGCCCAACCATCAGCTACAACTGTACCTTCCTTTAGGCTTGTTACCGCAGACATTGCTCCGCCTTCAAAAATAATTTGAGGTACCGTCATAATAAATGCAAACAAAGCGAGTAAAGCACCATTTAGCGGAGTTAGATTTAAATCTTCTTCCTCTGCATAAATTTTTGTTAACTCATAAGCCATAGCAAGGACAAAGTACAATGAAAGTGATCCCATAGTTGCATAATAAGCAATCATATAAAGATCCGTAAATTTATCAAAAGATGCCGAAAAAATATTAGCTACAATAGGCCAGAATGAGAATGCTTGTGGCAAAATAGAAAATACCAAAAACATTGATCCAACAATCGTAAATGGTACTGCTGCCATACCAGCTGCTGTAATAGCACGTACAACCTTAAATTGAGCAATGACACTCATTGGCCCCATTAAATACTTATCTAGCAAGCCAAAGAATCCTTTTTGTTCTTCCATATTAAACTCCTTCTAAAATAACAAGCCATTATAAGACTTTTCCAAAAGCTTGTTGAAAGCGATAATAAAATTTATCTGTATTATTTTTCACTTGTTCAATCCGTTTGAGATTTAAACGGCTAATAAACAATCCTAATAACTGTAAGGTAATAACAAGTAGCTTAACGCTCATATGATCGCTAAATATTGGAAATGCATTTCCAAATTGGTGTGGTAAGATTACTAACATAATAGCAATAACATTTACAGCTATTTGTCCTAGAAAAGCAAGTTTGGTCACTTTTAAAACTGCTTTCATTTTACCATATAAGGTAAATTGTTCTGCTATTGCTCCTATAAGCAAACATAACTCTATAATTGGCAGGATTATAATGAAATTGAAACGATACGATAAAATCATTATCCAATAAATATTAGCAAAGAATAGTAAGGCAAGTGAATACCTAAAAATCATGTATCGAGAAAACAAATTATTTTTCAAAGTCATTTCTTGCTTTAAATCTCTATTTTTCGTATCTCTTACCATACTTATCCCCTCTCAACTAATTAACTTTTTTATATAACTCTAGCATTTCGAGTGCAACTTCTCGAAGTGTCATTGTTGTCATCAAATGATCTTGAGCATGAACCATAATGATTTCAACCTTAACTTCTTTACCACCTGCGTACTCTTGTAGTAAATTGGTTTGTGCCTGATGAGCTTTCAAAAATTCTTCATTCGATTCCTGTAACTTCTGTTCTGCTAGTTCATAATTTCCTTCACGCATAGCGTCAAAAGCTTCATGAACAATCGTTCGTGCATTACCGGAATTTAAAATAATTTCAAATGCTGCAACTTGTAACTCTTCTGGATTCATATAATCCTTACCTTTCTTTTATTTTAAAAAATAGCGTTCTAAATTCTTCAAATGATTGACAGGCTAACATTTGTTTTTGAAGTTCTGGTTCATCTACCAAATCAACGATTGCAGAAGTCAGCTCTGGCAATCCATCATTTTCATGAATAGACATAGACATTAAAAAGACAATCTTGACTGATGGGTATTCCTCATCCCAGAATAAATCATCTTTGATAAGCGCAACTGCAAAATGATGCTTACAGCCAACAGCTTTCACCGGATGTGGGACTGCAATGCGGTCACCAAAGATAATGGAACTCATTTCTTCACGTCGCTTTATCATATCAAGCAAACGTTTTTCAAACTGTTCATTTTCATTCTTAGAAATGCTCTTAACTAGTTTCTTTAATAACTCATTTTTGGAAATATTGGACAGAATAAAGAAAGAATCTTCTGAAAAATAACCATCAAATACTTCTCTCACACTAAATTCAGATGTTTTGTCTTCCATTTTTCGTAACGACGTTGATGTCTCTAAATGTGAAATACCGTGCTTAATATCTTGCAATTCTTCATCTGTCAAAAAGACTGATACGGTAAAGACTGGAATATTGAAAATCAAATTTGACAAATCAATGGATGAGATGATAAAATCAATGCCTTTCAACTTTTCATCATTAATCTCATAGTAACCTATGACATCTGCAATTAAAATCAGATTTCCCAACTCATTTTCAATCCTACTTTTCAACATCTGTGCGCTACCGTATCCTGTTGCACAAATGACAAGTACATTGTATTTTCGCTGCTCTTTGTAGCGTTCTTTAGCAGCCATAAAATGTAGAGCAATATATGCAATTTCATTTGGCGTCAAAGAAAAAGATTGAAAAGTTGGCATGATGGTAACGAGTTGTTCAGCCAATTGAAACATATCTGGGTAGTTTTTCTGAATTTCCACTGTTAAAGGATTTTCTAATACTACCTTACCTTCTAAGCGAATTAACATAGTTGATAGGTGCGCTAATAATCCCTCAATTAGCTGAAAATCATTTTTAACCTCTGAATCTATTTTCCCAATGCCATCAATAAGCTCTTGACGCATAGACTCTTGCATCTTTTCAGAAATACAACGTGCATTTCCGTGACTTTTTGATATCAAATGCAAGGTGATGTAATCTACTTCTTCTACTGGAAAATCAATTTTAGTTGATACAGACACGCGTTTTAAAATACTGTCCGCAATCTGACGCTCCGGTAGCTCACGTAAATTTAACTCGTCTTCCTCTAAGCTACTGATTTTAAAACCTTCAGTAATACGACGAATAGCTAAAGCGATATGAATAACTAGATTTTGAATAACAAAATCAGATAACTTAAGTCCACCCTCTCGACATTCATCAAGTACAATAATAGTCAATTCTTCAAAAGAAATTCGTTGATTAAGCAATTCATTATCAACATAAGAATGCATCATATCCATAAAACCAGACGAAATAAAATAATCCATAATGAACCGTCTTTTATCGCGTTCTAACCCTGTTACATAGACACCCTTATTTGCCTTGCTTTCAATCTTTAAATGATATGGTTTAAATTTTTGTCTTATTTTTTTAAAATCACTAGATAACGTTGATCGACTAACATACAACTCATCAACTAAATCATCAAAATAAATTTCATTTTGTTCAAATAGAAGTTTGTTTAGTAGATAATTGTAACGATCATTGATATCCGTAATACTATGATAATCAAAATGGTTATCATTGATACGATTTTCTTCCAAAAAATCAGCATAAGCATCATCATCCGAAATACCTAGCTTATAGCCATAACCTTGTTTGGAAATCAAATCGATACCCGAATAATCATCTAATTTTTCAACAAGTGTTTTATAGTAAGTTCTAATTGTTCTGTCCGAACATTTCAAGTGTGTTGCTAATTCTTTGCTCGTCACAAATGTATCCTTATCTTTCATTAGAAATTGGATAATTTGCTTTTCTTTTTTATTTAACACAGAAAAAGGTACCTCCAAACAACGATAGAACTATTATAACACATCTGAATTAGATATTTTCTTTCACCAAAGTAGCCATTTTCTCAATCCCCATTGGAATTGGAATATAAGCTTGTGGTGGGATTTGCACAATCGGTTTGTTTGTTTTCGCTGCCGCGTCAGCTAATTGTTTGAAATTCATTCTAGTTTGTGGGCTAACAAGGTATAAATCATACTTATCAGCTTCGATGCGTTTTTGCCCTTCTGGAACACCAACTGCATCCATTTCAATGTCTTCACCTTGTTCTTGAAGGAATGTCATTGTCTTTTTGGCAATCATTGATGATGACATCCCACCGGCACAGATAATTAAAGCTTTTTTACTCATAATGTAAATCTCCTTTGTTTTTTATTTACACATTTATTTTATAAAAACGCTTACAAAAAGTAAATGTGCTCTTTTTCCTCTTTAATAAGGAAAAAAATCCAATAGATACGGAAAAATAAACTTTATAGAATAAATTTTCCGTAATGAATTTGACACAAAATAAAAAAACAGACGATTTTTTCATCTGTTTTTCTTAAATCATCCCTAAAGCTCCTGATAATTGTGCTGGTTGAATATGAATCTCGGTTGAATCCAAATGGTATTCTTTCATCAAAAGCGTCTTGAGCTCTGTATCATTAAGCCTAGATTGCACCGAACAGCTATATTCAGATTTGCCAACAACTCTAACATTATTTTTTAGCTTGGTATTTTGGCTTAAATCTGGCAGCTTGCCACCATTTGTCATTGTAATCACATAATTATACCCAAATGTTTTGGTTCCCCAAATCTTAGCGCGGAAAGCTTGGACAACTGCCGTAATCAATAAAACGGCAATAATAACACTAATAATGCCTACCATATCTCCACCTCCTGTTTCCCTTATATGGTATTTTTTTATTTTACGCAATTAGTATATTCTTTTTTTAGAAGCCCTATCAAACCTTTACTATCAACGGATTTCACGACAATTAAATAGGATAATTCATTTCAAATTTTCAATCAAAAAATCCTCTAAAATGCAGATGTAACAGCACTTCAGAGAATTTTTAAAAAAATTATTTATAAATCAGTTTGCAAATCAGAATCGTTCCTGCTAGTGTTGCTGACATACTATTGGCAGCAATTAAAGCAATATCAGAAATTGAAATACCATGCGCTAGCCAAAGTAACATTCCCGTCACAGACATGCTGTACATACCCAAAGAAATTGATTCTGTATCTTTCGTTTTTAATACCTTTATCACTTGAGGAATAAACCCCAGTGTGGTTAATGAAGCAGCAATTATTCCAATCATACTTTATCCTTTTCTCTAACAAAAAACCTCCATAAGGCAGGAGATTGCAGCCTCATAAAGGTTCTAAACCGATTAAATATCTTCACCATTTGAAGCAATGACTTTTTGATACCAGTTAAATGATAGCTTCGGTGAGCGTTTATAAGTACCATTACCGTCATCATCTTTATCAACGTAGATAAAGCCATAACGCTTGCGCATTTCACCCGTACCAGCTGAAACAAGGTCAATGCAACCCCAAGGTGTGTAGCCAATCAAGTCAACACCGTCCTCATCAACAGCTTTAATCATTTCTTTGATATGAGCACCAAGATAAGCAATGCGATAATCATCGTGCACCATACCATCAGCCTCAACTTGGTCAATCGCACCAAAACCATTTTCAACAATAAAGAGCGGTAAATGATACATATCCGTAAACCAGTTCAAACTGTAACGTAGCCCTTCTGGATCAATTTGCCAATCCCATTCTGATGCTTTTACATATGGATTTCGAACCAAATCTTCTGTTTCTAAATAATCAAAGTGTGGATTGTTATCACGGTGTGCATCAATCGCAAATGACATATAATATGAAAAACCGATATAATCAACCGTGCCATCCGTCAAATCAGCCAAATCTTCTTCTGTCACATCAACCTTGATTTCTTTACGTCGCCAATATTTCAAAATATGATTTGGATAATAGCCATGCACATGAACATCAGCGAAATAATAACGTTTTTCCATTGCTTTTTGAGCCATTAAAATGTCTTTTGGATTGCAAGTTGCTGGATAAATAGGACACATAGCAATCATACAACCAATTTGGAAATCAGGATTGATTTCATGACCGATTTTAACCGCACGCGCTGACGCTACCAATTCATAATGCGCAGCTTGATACATAATCGCTTCGCGGTCATCACCCTCTTTATAAACAATCCCAGAATTCGTAAACGGTGCAAAATCTTCTTGGTAATTGGCTTGGTTATTAATCTCATTAAACGTCATCCAATATTTAACTTTGTCTTTGTAACGACGGAAACACGTTTCGGCAAAACGAACAAAGAAATCAATCACTTTACGATTGGTGAAACCACCGTATTCTTTCACCAAATGGAAAGGCAACTCAAAGTGTGATAAGGTCACAACTGGCTCAATGCCATATTTCAAACATTCATCAAACAAATCATCATAGAATTGCAAACCTGCCTCATTCGGCTCTAACTCATCACCATTTGGAAAAATTCGTGTCCATGCAATCGACGTACGGAAACATTTAAAGCCCATTTCAGCAAACAGGGCAATATCTTCCTTGTAATGATGATAAAAATCAATCGCTTCATGGTTTGGATAATATTTTCCTTCGATAACACCATCAGTAATCTCACGTGCAACACCGTGGCGCCCAGCGGTCATCACATCAGCAACGCTTAGACCTTTACCGCCTTCTTGCCAACCGCCTTCAAGTTGATGAGCGGCAACTGCGCCACCCCATAAAAAGTTTTCTGGTAATTTAGACATAACATAACCTCCTCGATTAATACAAGAATATTATAGCAAGCGGTTACAAAAACGAGAATAGAAAAAATTTCCTAAACTATTAGGAAATTTTTAACATCTTTATTTATGTTTGAGCATCAAGACAAGCTCCCATACCAATAAAAGAGCAGCAAGACCAAAAAGACATTTGGAAATTTCTTGCATTGCGACATTAAAACTAAGCAAAGCTGCGGTTAACATAACTGCCAGAAATAAAATGCTCACAACAAAGCGATTGGCTATTTGACTGACGGTCTTAATACGATTTTTATAATCATAAATATCATGATTGATTAAAATCCGACCATTGAGCATCTGTTCAAGTAACTGATTAAGCCGACGCGGAATATTTTTCCCATTTTTCAATTGATAAAAGAGCTCAATCAATAATGTTTCCTTGTTCAGGGCCTGTTTTAACATATCAGGTCCCATATTTTCTAGAAAATAATTTTTAGCAAGCGTCATCAAGTCAACTTCTGGCGCTAATTCGCGGAAAATCCCTTCAATTTGTAGCGCAGCTTTTTCTAGAATCGTAATCTGTGGCGAAGCCTTCAAGCCATTTTTGACGAAAACGTCCAGCAAATCTTCCAATAAATCTGTGATAGACAAGACTCCCAAATCCAAACTAGAATATTTTGCCAGCATTCGTTCAACGTCTTGGCTAAGCGCTGTTTTATTTATTGAAGTATCAAAACTTGTAACAGACAAAATGCCCTGCATCATCCCTTCGACATCTTGTGCCGTAAAGCTGTAAAGAATATCATTTAACGCCACGCGCATGCCATTTTCTAAATTCCCTATAATTCCAAAATCAATAAAATAAATTTTTCCTTCAGAAATCAAAAGATTTCCTGGATGCGGATCACCGTGAAAATAGCCATCTTTAAAAACTTGCTTAATAAAGCTAAGCATCAGTTTCTTGCCAATGTCTTCCAAATCATAGCCAGCTTTAATCAATTCTTCATAATGATTGATAGGAATTCCTGAAATATACTCCTCAACAACCATACGTGGTGTGGTATATTCGTCAAAAACTTCTGGAATAGCGATGCATTTTATTGATTGATTTAACTCAGCAAAAGTAATCATTGCTTGCGCTTCGTTACGAAAATCGATTTCTTTCGTCAAGCTGTCCTTGAGCTGCTGCAAAACCTCTGATAAATTAACCATGGGCAACATTGCCTTAGGAATGCGCCGCGACAAGCCAATCAACAATTCTAAATCTTCTTCGATAATTTCTGGTAAATGCGGTCGCTGAATCTTGATAACAACTTCTTTGCCATTAAGCAAAGTAGCTCGATGTGTCTGAGCAACCGAGCCACTTGCCAAAGGCTCTGAAGAAATGTCCGCAAAAACTTCCGAAATAGGTACTGACAACTCTGCGGCAATTGCCTCCATGACAACATCTTGAGGTAATGGAAGAACATCACTTTGCAGCTTGCTTAATTCTCTAATATAAGCCTCAGGAAATAAATCACTTCTCGTTGAAAGAATTTGTCCAATTTTGACAAAGCTAGGACCTAATTTTTCAAAAGCTAAACGTAATTTACGTGGTGTTGACTTATCTTCTATAGGTTTTCTTTTTTCTTTTAGCGTTATTAAACCAACTGAGCTAAAAACTCTAATGATTTCCCTTAAGCGCTTATGTGACATAAAACATCCTACTCTTTATCGTCTGATACTGATTGCTTCAAAAGAGCATCCAATTTATCTTCCAGACGGGAAACATCTGCCTTTGTAGCATATTGAACAGATTTTGTTTTGACATCCAGTTGGTCAAATAACTCTTTTGCTTCACTTTCACCTTTTCGTTTTAGTTCAGACTGTAGTTCTTTTCCTTCTTCAACAGTTAAACGACCTTTTTCAACCAACTCTTTAACAAAGGTATCAGCCTTTTCTAAAGTCATTGAAGTCAAACCAATACCAGCTAACAAAACTTTTTTCAATTCATCCATAATTATTCCTCCTTGAACAATTATTATTTATAACTATTTACTATCTCATTCTACTACTTTTCACTCAAAATAGCTAAAAGAAATTAAGCATTTCATGTAATTTTCTGATAACATAGTAATATTTTTCTCAAAAAAATAAAACTCCGCTTAAACCAAAGGAGATTACGATGTCTTGCGGAGTTTGTAAGGGTATAAGAGGTCGTGTTTATCAACACACTAAACCATGCCTAGCCCTGCTATCAATCGCTGAAAGTTGAGAGGCCTTAGCTATGATTCCATTAAATTATAATGCTTTATTTAATATACTGCTAACATTATCCTTTCAAATTATGATACTTTACAACGATGTTAAAAAGAAAGTTTTCGGAAAATTTTAAAGTATCCGTTTCCATTTTTGAACTATTTTTGATATAATGACATTATATAATGATACTATAATATTATTGGGATGATTGATATATGAAAAACAATACTGATTTACTAGAAATAAAAATAGATGAAAACAAACATCTCTTGCCATATGACTACTATAGTACTGTCGTTGAGCATGGACGCCCTGATGTCCTTTTTCATTGGCATCCAGAAATAGAAATCAATTATATTTATGAAGGTTCTGCTCGTTTTCACATTGATTATGATTATTTCAATAGTCAAGCAGGTGATATTATCCTCATTCGACCTAATGGAATGCACTCAATTCACCCACTTGCAAACCAAAAACATGTTACCGATACTTTTCGATTTCATCTAGATATGATTGGACATTCTACTGTTGACCAAGTTAGTCTGAGATATTTGCAGCCCTTACAAACCAGTCTCTATAAATTTGTTCCACGAATTCAGCCAGATATGGAAGGGTATGAAGATATAAAAGAATGTCTCTTTACTATTTTTGAACTCTCTAAAAATGAGGGACGCCATTTTGAACTACTCCTAAAATCAAAACTAAACGAATTTTTATATCTTCTTTTTTATCATCGTTATGTTTTACGTAAGAATACTGATGATACTTATCGTAAAAATGAGCAGATTCGTGAATTGATTGATTATATTAACAATAACTATCAAAAAAATCTCTCAATTGACTTTCTATCACAATTTATGGGCTACAGCAAAACACATTTTATGGCAGTTTTTAAGCAACACGCTGGTACATCTTGTACAGAATTCATCATCCAGGTTCGCCTGAATAAAGCCTGTGATTTGTTAATGAATACTTCTGACCCAATTTTAGAAATTGCTACTGCTGTTGGATTCAATAACTTATCTAATTTCAATCGACAATTCAAGCGCTATTACGAACTGACACCCAGCCAATACCGTAAACAATTAAAAAAAGCGCATTATATTGGACCTCATCTATAAAAAGAGTCTGTTCTGTCAATCCTCAGATAAAATGGACAGTTAAAAAAGTTAGTTTTTTAGAAGGTACGCTTACCTAAATTCTAAGGGAGTCATACCTTTTAATTTTTCTTGTCCAAGTTAGAACCTGGTTGTCTGATTTTAACCCATATTTTTTGACAATAGAAGGCATCCCTCCGCTCTTTGCGCTTAGGTAGTCCACTACCTGTAATTTGAACTCGGGTGAATATTTGGTGAACTTGCTTCCTTTTTTGGCCATGAGAAAAGAACCTCCTTATAAGAACAGTATATAACTTTTTTATACTGTCCATTATAAGTGGTTCTTTTTCATTCCAGACTCTTTTTATAACCTATTTCACAGTAACAACAACACGCTGATAAGCTTTAAGTGTATGCGAACCATCATCTTGAACTTCTAGGATGATATGGAAAGTGTCACCAGATTTTGTATCCTTTGGAATAGTAAAACTTACTGTTGTAGTGAAAAGTTGAACTTGTCAGTATAATACCTGCAAGGTCCATTTCATTAGAATAATAAAGATAACGAATCATAGAATTCATATCATCGACCTCACCATCAGTAGTGATAACTGTTCTATATTTTTCTAAACTAGTCTGATTATTTGTAACATTTTTCTTTGCGCTTGATGTTGTAGAGGGACTTGTCGAACAAGCTGTCAGACCTAAGCTAAATAAGCCTACTATTCCAAAGACAAGCATTTTCTTCCAATTCATGGCTTACTACTCCTTCACAGCATATTTATTATCAATTATTGAACTAAACCAACGTCCATTAAGGACTGTTGTATTCAATTCCTCTTTTGTTTCTTCTGTCAAGCTTGTATCAGATTCCATTTTAGATAAAATTTCTTCTGCCGTTGCTGTATTAGTCTTTGATTCAATAATTGCTTTATCCTGCGTGGCATCAATCGATAGAATCTGATTAGTACTAGTCCAAGGCTGCCATTTAGCTAAATCATTACCATTTGGATCATCAGAGTTCAGAAAATTTTTCAAATAAGCTTTGAAATCTTTCGACATGGCTGCTGCACCATCAGTTTCAAAAGCATCTCCAATAAGACTGGCATAATTCGATGGAGTCTGTAACATTGGCTCAAAAATACCATGGAAAGCGCCAAATGTTTTTGCTAAATCTGGTGTTACATTGCTATTATCACCATAAGAAATTTCAGCGATATAAATAGCTGAGTCATAATTATCTGACATCGTCTTAGCACTTTCGACACCATTTGCTAGGCTATAAAGTTGTCCTCCATATTTTTTACTGTAGGTAAACTCAGCAAGTTTTTCTTTATCTGTAAATAGTTGACCACTTGTAAAATCTTTAGAAAAGCGCTCATCTGAAGCTGCAAAGAGTGAAAATTCATCTGTTCCAGTGACAAGCATTAAAGGGACATCATTATAACTTTTGGTTTTAAAGCCAGATTTAGGGATAACAGTACCGTCAATATAGAGATGTGGAAAAGCCTTCATACGAATAGCAGCGTTCCCCATCAGTCCAGCTAAACGTTCTGCTGAAATACCTCTAAGATAATTTTCTACATCATTATTGGCTGTTAAAAGCCAAGTGTTAGCTTCTTCTTCAGTTGCTTTAATACCATCTTCAACCACAAGCGGTGAAATAGCAGCAGCAAAAATTTCCTGGCTCTCCGTTTCCTCAGACAGAGTCATCCCTCCACTAAAAGAAATAGCCTTATCATATTTTCCAGCAAAAAGTGGTGAAATTAAAGTTGCCATAACATCACGCCCCCCTGCAGAAAAACCAGCTAAAGTAATATTATCCTTATCACCACCAAAGGTTTCAATATTTTCTTTTACCCAATCTAAAGCAGCCGCAATATCAAGTAAACTGTAATTACCAGAATTTTCTTCATCATTTCCAGTTTTCAAAGCTGCTAACGGGTTAAATCCCAAAACACCTAAACGATAATTAACCGATACATAAATAGCATTAATATCATTGACAAGAGTATTTCCCCTAATTTCCTGTGCATTACCTGTTTGATTATTTCCTCCATGAATATAGACAATGACAGGAAGATTATCTTCATCTGAATCAGGTCTAACCACATCAAGATTAAGAGCACTTTCACTACCAACAATTTTACCGTTAGATACTTGAATATCCTGCTCACCAGGTTTTGTCGCATCAAAAGTATCCGACCACGCTTCAACTTCCTCTGGCGCTTGCCATCGATTTGCTGTAGCATAAGGGATTCCTAACCATTCCAGAACATCATTGTCTTTATCTTGGTGGCCCTTGATATCGCCACCTGAAATAGTTTGCTTAACAGAAGCATTAAAGCCTGAATTACTCAAATTACTGTTGGTTACATTGCTACATGCTCCCAAAGACAGACTAGTTATTCCAATAATTACTATTTTCTTCCATTTCATATTCAAATCTCCTTTATCCGTTGAATACACGTTCAATAAAACTCTATTTTCTACCAATAGTTGTTATATACAATTATCATTTTAGAATTAATTGATAATTCCAACTAATATTCTTATTCTATCAATATGAAATTAATCATACTCAATCTCCTTTCCTAATAAAATCAAAAGAAAAACCTAGCAATATCAAAAAAAGCGATGCTCAAGCCCACCTATTTTGATAATCACTAGGTTTTGCCTAATTTAATAGTAACAACCCCACCACGACATTATCATACCATCTAATAAAACACAATGCAAGCGCTTACTAACATGACATATAATAATATCATTTTTTAATAGTTTAATACAATAACAAGATTTATTTCTTTTCAATCAAGTAAAGTATCACTTAACTGTGCATATCCTTTAACAGCGAATGGACACCAATAGAAATTATTAAAAATTAACTTTAGTATCATTAGGTTTAATTTCTCTACCCTCTACTTCCTAAATACTATTCTCTATCATATATACAGTGTCCCTCAGCATACAAAAAATCACCTAGCTTTCGCTAGGCGATTCTAACTTTTATTTCATTATTGTAAGAAGATAATCTCCTGTATTAACATGTGATTCTTGTGTCGTTAAAACGTCATCAAAATCAGCTGAGTTTGTAACAATGATCGGAGAAATAACAGGTAAGTTTGCTTCGCGAATAGTATCTAAATCAAATTCCAATAACTTTTGTCCTGCTTCAACTTTATCACCAACTTGAACTAAGGTATTAAACCCTTTACCTTCTAGAGATACCGTATCCATACCAACGTGAATCAAGAGTTCGGCACCATTTTCAGTTCGCATACCAATAGCGTGACCAGTTGGGAAGACAAGTGTCACTTCAGCATTTGCTGGTGCAAGAACAGTACCATCTGTTGGATCAATAGCAATACCTTTACCCATAGCTCCTGAAGCAAAAACTTCATCAGGAACATTTTCAAGTTTAACGACATTTCCCATCATTGGGCTAGCAATAATTTCTTGTTTTAATTCTTTTAAATTAGCAACAGGTTCTGCTACTTTTTTATCAGTTGTGGCAGATTCATCTTTCGGACCACCATATAGGTAAGGAACCGGAGCAATCATTTGAATAATGAATGAAGCAACAATTGCAATAACTGTCAAAGCAATTAGCCACCACATTCCTGTCATATCACCAGTAGAGGGATCCACATTTGCAGGATATTGGAAAATTCCCATAGCTCCTACAGCATATTGTTTAATATTAAGCATCATAGTTGCTGAACCAATAAATCCTGAAACTAAACAAGAAATATAGAAAGGAATACGCATTGGAAGAGTTACACCGTAAATTGCTGGTTCTGTAACCCCAAAAATTGAAGAAATGAATGCTGGCATAGCAATAGTGCGGACTTTTTCTTCTTTTGTTTTCAACATGATAGCTGCTAATACACCTGTTTGTGTAAAGTTTGGAAGAGCTGCTGCTACTAGAAGAGCAGAAACACCATTAGTTGCAACATCTAAAATAGCAAGAGGTACTAGTGCCCAGTGAAGACCAAACATAACCAATACTTGCCATGCTGCTCCTAAAATAAAACCATATACAATTGGACTAAAATCAAGAATGGCTTGGAAAGCTGCTGATAACCAATCGCTTAAAACATTGGCAGCCGGTCCTACTATCAAGAATGTCAAAGGTACAGTAACGAGAATTGTTACAAATGGTACCACAAATAGTTTTACCACATCTGGTGTAACTTTACGAGCTGTTTTTTCAACAAGTGATCCAACCCAAATTGCTAAAATCGCTGGCATAACAGTTGAGAGATATGATCCTGATGATGGAAGCTCAAACGGGATACCAAAAACTTTATTAAGACCAGCCTCTGCTAAACCTGATACTGAAGTAGCAATGTCAGGATAAACTAAAGCTGCAGCAATCGCAATGGCTGTAAATTCATTCATTTTGAACTTACGAGCTGCTGTGATAGCGATTAAAATTGGTAAAAATTGGAAGAAACCATCGCCAGCGGCATTTAAAATAACATACCAAGGACTATTATCGACACCCATTCCAGAAGCTGCCATAATAGCAACAATCCCTTTGATAATACCAGCAGCTGCCAAAGCTCCTAAGAATGGTTGGAAAATACCTGATATTAAGTCAATAAAGCGATCAAAGAGATTGCCTGTTGCACCAGCATCCCCTTCATCTACATCAAGAGAACCAACACCAGGAACTCCAGTTTCAAGGACAGCTGCATACACGTCTGGCACATGGTTTCCGATGACAACTTGATACTGTCCTCCTGCTTTTACAACAGTAACAACACCATCACGTTGTTTAAGATAGTCATCGTCTGCCTTAGATTCATCTTTTAAAACGAATCGCAAACGCGTAACACAATGACGAACATTAACGACATTATCTTTACCACCAACGTGAGCAACAATATCTTTTGCTAACTCTGTATAGTCTTTCTTAGCCATATACGGCTCCTTTCTCTTTTTTGGCTTTAAATAACAGAAAAAAACCCAAACAAATACTAAACAATTTCTTGCGCCCTTGCGGTAACGCTAAAACTATCTTGTATTCATTCAGGTTTTGCCTGCCAACCAGTAACAATCCTTTTAACAATTCATAGTATAGCATGCGCTTCCATAATTTGCAAGCGCTTTTTTAAACTTTTTTTATAACAAAACAACGTTTTCACAATTCATGAAAACAAGTTCTTTGATTTTTGTTGTTATAAAGCTATTTTACAACATTTTTCACTATGTTTTCATTTTAAAATTTTCGCAAAAAAATCTCTCCTCAAATCACTTTGAAGAGAAATCTAATGATTTTTATTAATTATGACTGGTTTCCAAGCGTTGAATGTGAATGGTGATATAAACTTGTTCATCACGACTCATTGGAAAATCATAACTACTTTCGATATAATTTTTAATTTTTTCAGAACATGAAAAGGCAACAGGATAGTTTAATTTGACTTGTTCGTATAAAAAACTATCATTTTTTCCTTGAATAACGCCATTAACAACACGTTGAGCAAAATACTGAATATAGGTAATAAAACGATTATAACTTACCGAATCTTCATCGACAACCTTACCATAAAAAAGACGGACGATTCCTAAAATATCTGTGACAATCTTTGAAATTTGACAATTCTGCTCTACCATTCCCGAATCTTTTTGTGCGTTGATAAAGTGCAAAGCAATTGAGGAAATTTCATCATCAGGCAGAATAACACCTAACTTTTCACAAATAATTTTTAAAGCATCTCTACCCAATTGATACTCTTTTGGGAAAAATTTACGAATTTCCCATGATAATGGATTTTGAATAGTAATATTTTCACGAGTACGTTGAAGTGTATAATGCAAATGATCTGCTAATGAAATATAAAAAGCAGTATCAAAAGTCGTTTTAAGAACTTCTTGTCCATGCTTAATAATATCAAAAACAACCTCGGTTTCTGCTGGTGATAAATCAAGATAGACACGCGTCAACTCATTAGCTATATCATTATCCTGCATAACAAAAGTTTTTTCAACTAAAGTAGAATCAATTTCGTCACCTGACTTTTTTTGAAAACCAAGTCCTCTTCCCATAACAATGATTTCCTCTTCGTTATCTCCTTTAGCCAAAACGACATTGTTATTATAGACTTTATCAATTTTCATCTTTTATTACTCCTCAAAAAATTTCGGAAAGAAAAGGCAAAACTAACGTACACAAAAAGGACTGCACTTTAACACAATCTTCATATGTACACTAGGTTTTGCCTGCTTAACCAGTAACAACCCTCTCACCTCATCTCATTGTACCAAAACTTTTAGCAAAATGAAAGGGAATTCATAAATTCTTTTATCACTTGAATCACATTAACAATTCCCTGATTTTCCCAATCTCCGGTTCATTAACAACCAAAAAAATAGTATCACCTGCATTTAGACGCGTACTACCTGATACAACTTCTGATTTTTGAGCGTGGATTTGAGTTGTAATGAGAACATTTTTAGGAAGAGTCAAGTCTCTAACGTATCTTCCAGCAATTTTATCGGAAACCGTTAGTTCAATCAACGTTGGTTCGGTGACTTCTCTGTCTTGTGGAACAGAAAGTTTGGCAAGTAAGGCTTCATAAATTGGTTCACCTTTTAACAAATCCATTGCAATATATGCAACCAAAGTCACCACGGCAATCGTCATCAATTGACGGAAATCACCAACCATTTCAGTTACTAAAAACATTGCTGTCAGTGGCGCTTTTGAAATAGCCCCAAAATATCCCGCCATTCCCAAAACGACAAATAAAGACAAGTAATGACTAGAATACAAACCAAATTGTTCAAAAAATATTCCAAAACCAAAGCCTAAAAGTGCTCCCAAAGTCAAAATAGGAAGAAAAATCCCACCAGGAAGTCCACTTGAGTAACTCAACATACTCCACACAAAGCGAATGATAAAGTATATGAAAACAATCATAAGAGTCAGGTGACTTGTCGATAATGAAGTAATCAAGCCATTTCCACCACCTAGCAATTGCGGATAAAAATAGCCGATTGGCAAAATTAAGATAGCTGCAAAAATACCGTAAAAATAGTTGGAAATATGAAACACTTTTCCTAGAAAGTCGTAAATGATAGTTGCCTTCAAAGTTGTTTTTTCATAAATATATCCCATAACACCTAAAAAAGCACCCAGTAACAGCAAAATCCAATAGTGCTTCAATGGCAATACCGCCAAATCTCCTGGCATATCAAGAACTGGCGTTAAACCAAAAATATTAAGCGAAATAAAATTAGCAACTAAACTGGCGACTAAAGCGGTAATCCAAACCAAACGTGAAAATTGATGATAGATTTCTTCAATAACAAAAAGCAAACCTGCAATCGGGGCGTTGAAGGCTGCCGATAAGCCTGCTGCCGCACCACTCGCAATCAAAACACGTTTCTCCATGCGTTCTGCTTTTAAAGATTGGGCAACACCTTTTCCTGCCATGGCACCCAACTGAATACTTGGTCCTTCACGCCCAAGCATAAATCCCATTGAAATCGCCAAGACACCACCAACAAATTTCTTCCAGAGAACAGACCACCAATCTGGATGAAGCAATCCTTTCAATTCCCCTTCGACATGAGGAATCCCAGAACCTTTGATGTCAGAATCGGATTTAATCAAAAAGCCAATGGCAACAACAATGAACAAAGTCATTCCCAAAATGAGAATTAAAAGACTTGGCTGTTCGTGTGATAATTCATAATAATTGACAACTTTGGCAGAAATGAAACCAATCAAAAGGCGAAAAAGACTAACCACGATACCTGACACGCAGCCAACCACAATCCCTCGCCAAACAAAACTGAGAATAGAGGAAAGCGAAAATTCATATTCTCGATAATAACTATCCATATAAAACTCCTTAATTTCTTGGATGCAACAAACTTTTTACGATGTTTGCGATTTTCCTGAAATATTAGTCCCTATTATTTTATCAAAACTCAGATGACTTTTCGAGGTAAAATCAAAAGAAGATGAGCACTTCGTCTCAACTTCCTAAAATTATTTATTTGCGATACATTTTAAATTGTAGATAGAGATCATTATAAATTCCTAGCCATTTTTGTCCGAGATTATCATAAACTTCAAGGTTTTCAATGGTATCTTCGGAAGGGTAAAAGGCTTGGTCATTTTTAACATCATCTGGTAATAATTCTTTGGCAGCATCATTTGGTGTCGAATAACCAATGTATTCCGCATTTTGCGCAGCATTTTCAGGCCTCAACATGAAATTGATAAAAGCGTAAGCTTCGTCGACATGTTTGGCTGTTTTTGGAATAACCAAATTATCAAACCAAAGATTTGACCCCTCACTAGGCACGACATAATGCAGGTGTTCGTTAGAATCAAGCATTTCACTAGCCTCGCCAGAGAAAGTCACTCCAATGGCAGCATCACCATTAATCATGTACCCTTTCATTTCATCGCCGACAATAGCTTTGATATTTGGAGTTAAATCGTCTAATTTCTGAGAAGCCGCATTTAATTCTGACAATGACTTGGTATTGAGACTATACCCTAACGTTCCAAGCCCAATTCCCATAACTTCACGCGCTCCGTCCACAAGCATGATGTCGTTGGCGTATTCCGAATTCCAGAGGTCTGACCAATGCTCTGGCGCATTTTCTACCATGGTGTCATTATACACAATACCCAATGTTCCCCAGAAATATGGGATAGAATAATCGTTGTTTTCATCAAAGCTTAACCCAAGAAATTCGTCACCGATATTTTCCAAGCCTGTGATTTTTGACTTATCTAACTTGATAAGAAGATTTTCTTTTCTCATCTTATCAATCATATAATCTGACGGCACAGCGATATCATAAGTCGTTCCACCTTGTTTTATCTTGGTGTACATCGATTCGTTGGAATCAAACGTTTCATACTGAACTTCAATTCCTGTCTCATCCGTAAATTTTGTAATCAAATCAGGGGCAATATAATCTCCCCAATTGTAAATAACCAGTTTGTTCGATTGACTTGTGGAACTCATCGTCTTTTGCATGTAAACAGAAACACCAAACAAAACAAGTATGACCGCAATCACGCCCAATACAAAAGAATATAATCTACGCATCACGATCCCCCTTATCTTGTGAAATAAAGTAATAACCGATTACCAGTAAAATACTAAAAATAAAAACAATCGTTGAAAGAGCGTTGATTTCTAGAGAAATGCCGCGACGTGCTCGTGAATAAATTTCGACAGATAGGGTTGAAAAACCATTACCTGTTACAAAAAAGGTTACTGCAAAATCATCCAATGAATAAGTAAATGCCATGAAGAAACCTGAAATAATTCCTGGCGTCAAATATGGCAACATGACTTCTTTTAACATTTGCCAAGGCGTTGCTCCTAAATCATAAGCAGCGTTAATCATGTCGTCATTCATTTCTTTCAAACGTGGTAAAACCATTAACACCACAATTGGAATAGAAAAGGCAATATGACTAAGCAAAACCGTCATAAAACCAAGATTGAAATGAAATAGCTCTGCTAAACGGGTAAAGAGAATCAGGAAACTTGCCCCAATCATCACATCAGGTGCCACCATAAGAATATTATTCAGTGAAAGAATGGCGTGCTGATGTTTTCGGCGTGCTTGATAGATGAAAATCGCACCAAATGTCCCAATAGCTGTTGCTAAAATGGAACTCAAAAATGCCAAAAAGAAAGTTTGAATGAGAATCAACATCAAACGACTATCCGCAAACATTGCCGAATAATGTTCTAAGGTAAAACCAGTAAAGCCACTCATATCTCCGCCTTGATTAAAAGAGTAAAAAATCAGATAACCAATTGGAATATAGAGAATGATAAAGACCAGTGTCAAATAAAGATTGGCAAATTTTTTCATTTTCTTCTCTCCTTAGTCACCCACATCGTAGCCAACATTGCCATGATTAAAATCACACCAATGGTTGAGCCCATACCCCAATTCTGTGTTGTCAAGAAATGTTGCTCAATGGCTGTACCAAGAGTAATCACACGATTACCACCAATCAAGCGTGTCAGCATGAACAAGCTCAAACTTGGGATAAATACTGACTGAACACCACTTCTCACGCCGTTAAGCGATAAAGGAAAGACAACTTTGACAAAGGTCTGTAATTCATTTGCCCCCAAATCTCGACTAGCATTAATAAGATTATTATCAATATCATCAAGCGCATTGAAAATCGGCAAAATCATAAACGGAATTTCAATATATGAGGCAACAAAAATAAAGGAAAAATCTGTGAACAGAATTTGCTTAGGTCCAATACCAACAAAGCTCAAAAACGCATTGACACCACCTTGTTGCCCGAAAATTCCCATAAAAGCATAAGCTTTCAGCAAAAGGTTAATCCATGTCGGCAATACAACTAACATCAACAAAAGTTGCTTATGTTTCAAACGTGTCAAAAAATAAGCTGTTGGGTAAGAGATAAGCAAGGTCACCAATGTGATAATGGCAGCATATAAAATCGAATTGAAGCTCATGCGAATGTAAGTCCATGAACTAAAAAAGGTTTTATAATTATCAAGGGTAAAATGACCTTGAATGTCGAAAAAGGACTGCCAAAGAATCATAATTACAGGGGCAATGACAAAAAGAAGCAACCATAGCACATAAGGAATTGAGAAGAAACTAGAGTTTTTCTTCATTTCGCTCCTCCTCAATCGCATGAATCAAGCCATCTTCATGTTCTTCCATTTCGACATATTCTTCCAGACGGGCATCAAATTCTTCTTCTGTCTCGTTAAGGCGCATGATATGGATATCTTCAGGCGTAAAATCAAGCCCAATAACTTCGCCCTCAATCGCCTTACGAGTTGAATGAATCATCCATTCGTTTCCTAATTCGTCATGAGCGATAATCTCATAGTGAACACCACGGAAAAGCTGTGTATCAACTTTAACACGTAATTTTCCTTCTTCTGGCAAAGTGATTTGCAAATCTTCTGGACGAATAACCACTTCAACAGCTTCATTTGGACGCATTCCGCCATCAACGGCTTCAAAACGTTTGCCGTTGAACTCGACCAAATAATCTTCAATCATTGTTCCTGGTAAAATATTTGATTCCCCAATGAAAGTCGCCACAAAGTGGTTAATTGGTTCATCGTAAATATCAACAGGTGTCCCAGATTGCACGATTTCACCGTCATTCATGACAAAAATCCAATCTGACATAGCCAAGGCTTCTTCTTGGTCATGAGTGACAAAAACAAAGGTAATTCCTAAACGTTGTTGCAGCTCGCGCAGCTCATATTGCATTTCTGTCCGCAACTTTAAATCTAAGGCTGATAAAGGTTCGTCAAGTAAAACGACACGCGGTTCATTGATAATCGCACGCGCAATCGCCACACGTTGGCGTTGACCACCAGACAATTTCTGAATCGGACGTTTTTCAAAACCAGCCAAACGCACCATTTTAAGAGCTTCTTCCACACGACGTTCGATTTCTTTTTTATCAACTTTTTTTAATTTAAGAGGGAAAGCGACGTTTTCAAAAACATTCATATGTGGGAAAAGCGCATAATTTTGAAAAACGGTATGGACATCACGTTTACTAATAGGAATATCATTGATACGTTGACCGTCAAGGTAAACATCTCCTGTCGTCGCATCTAAAAGCCCAGCAATGATATTCAGAATCGTTGATTTTCCTGACCCTGAAGCACCAAGTAGGGTATAAAACTTCCCTTCTTCAAGTTCAAAATTAATGTCCTTTAAAACAACAGTACCGTTATCTTCAAATACTTTTGATACGTTTTTAAACGCAATAATTGGATTAGTCAATTCTCATAAAACCTCCTTGGAGCTTCTTTAACATTTCTTTTCGCCGATAATTCGGACTTCACGTTCTAAACGAACGCCGGAATTCTTTTCAACTGTGTCAATGACATGGGCAATCAAGTCTTCGTAGTCTTGTGCATTACCATCAGCCACATTTACCATAAAGCCAGCGTGTTTTTTGCTAACTTCAACACCGCCAATACGGTGGCCTTTTAAATTTGCTTCACTTATTAATTGTCCAGCAAAATGTCCAACGGGACGTTTGAAAACAGAACCACATGACGGGTATTCTAGAGGTTGTTTTAACTCACGCAAATGGGTTAAACGTGCCATTTCTTGTTCGATTAAAACGTAATCACCTGGTTTCAAGGCGAATTTTGCTGAAATGACCACATCACCACTATCTTGAACAGCTGAATGACGATAACCAAACTTCATATCACGAGCTTCAATTGTCTTGATTTCACCTTCTTTGGTAATCACTTGCGCTGATACCAAGATATGTGAAATTTCACCGCCATAAGCGCCAGCATTCATAAACACAGCGCCACCAACGCTACCAGGGATACCACAAGCAAATTCAAAGCCTGTCAAGCTATGGAATTTAGCAATGCGTGTCGTTTCAATTAAATTAGCTCCTGCTTCTGCTTCAATCACATAACCATTGACTGTAACGGTGTTAAGTTTATCAAACATGATAACAAAGCCACGGATACCACCATCACGCACAATGATGTTACTAGCATTTCCTAGCACCATCCATGGAATATTATTTTTATTAGCAAATGTAACAATTCGTGCTAACTCGTAACGATTTCGCGGAAAAGCCAAATAATCCGCTGGACCACCAACTTTCGTATAGGTGTATTTTTTTAATGGTTCGTCAACACGAATATCGATTTCTTTTAATTCTTCATTTAAAAATTCTAACATTTCTTCCAACTCTACAATTCTTTAATAAAATAGTGGGCTCCTGTTGTTAAAATCACTTGAACTCACTACTAAAAAATCGGCATAAAGCCGACCTTAATTATATCAAAAAAATCAGCTTTTGACGATAGTTAAACCAGAAGTTTTCGGACCTCTTGGACATTTAAATGCGCCAGATAAGATGAAATTGATTGTCCATTAAGTTGAAGTTGCGGAGCGATTTCCTCTAACGGTACCAAAACAAAAGCCCGTTCTGTCATGTAAGGGTGCGGAACGCTCAAATTTTCAGTAGCAATCGTCTCATTACCATACAACAGAATGTCGATATCAATGGTACGAGGTCCCCAATGCTCATGCCTAACACGCTTCAGCTCTTTTTCGATGTTTTGACAAGCAAGTAATAATTCTTGCGGCGTCAAATCTGTCTCGAGCTCACAACAACTATTCAAAAAATCATCCTGGTCTGTCTTTCCCCATGCTGCTGTCTCATAAAATGAAGAGACCGACGTCACAGAAGTCTGTGCTAATTGTTCTAAGCGTTCAAGCGCAGCCAGTAAATAAGCTTTTTTATCGCCGATATTGCTTCCTAAGCTCAAATAAACCTTTGTCATGCGCGCTCCCGTTCTAACTCAATACCAACCACATCATAATGCCCATTGATTGGCGGATTTTCTTTAAAAATCTTAATGTTAATGGCTTGAACTAGAGGAAATTGTTCAAAAATATCTTGACAAATTGCTCCTGCCAAACGTTCAATTAAAGCGTAGCGTTCTTCTTCAACTTGTCTTTTTATCGTTTCAAAAACCAGTCCATAATGAACAGTATCTTCTAGCACATCAGACTGTGATGCTTTTTGTAAATCAACAGACAAGGTGCAATCAACGACAAAAATCTGACCAAGCGTTTGTTCTTCAGCGAACGCCCCATGGTAGCCATAAAAACGGCAACCTTTTAAATGTATTTTATCCATATTAGTAATCAATCAGAAAAGAAAAATCCCTACCCAGTGGCAAAGATAATTTCTCTCCTACCCCTTTCAACTCAGTTGACTAATCACTTTAACAATGTCACGATTAACGTCAACGTTATGTACACGAACAATTTGGCAACCTTTTGCGACAGCCCAAGCTGATAAAGCAGCTGTTCCCATATCACGTTCGGCAGCTAACGTTCCCCCACCAAGCAAATAATCAACCGTACGTTTACGTGAAATTCCAAAAAGAACTGGATAACCGAGCTTACAAACCGCATCTAATCCTTTTAGCAATTCGATATTTTGTGCCTCGTTTTTAGCAAAACCAAACCCTGGGTCAATCCAAATATTTTCAAGCGTAACGCCTGCGTCCAAAGCAGCTTGGGCACGTTCTGTTAAAAAATCACAAACTTCTTTAGTGATATTATCGTATTTTTCTTCCTCTTGATTATGCATCAAAATGATAGGAACATTTTTCTCAGCTGCCAGCGCCAGCATTTTTCCGTCATAAAGACCAGCCCAAACGTCGTTTAAAATATCAGCACCTGCTTCCAAGGCAGCCCGTGCTGTTTCAGTCTTATATGTATCAATACTAACCAAAACATCAAAACGTTCTTTGAGCGCACTGATAACAGGAACAACACGATTAATTTCTTCTTCGGCTTCAACGAAAGTATAGCCTGGACGAGTTGATTCACCACCAACATCAATAATCTTAGCCCCTCCTGCAATCATTTTTTCAGCCTGAGCAAGGGCATTTTCAATAGAAGTGTAAGAACCGCCGTCAGAAAAAGAATCTGGGGTCACATTAAGTATCCCCATGATACAAGCCGTTCCGTCAATCTCATATTTTCCAATTTTCATAATGTCTCCCCTTATATGCTAACGTGTCAGTAAGGTCTTATTTTCCTAAAATCAATGATAGAATTTCATTTCGTTCTTCACGATTTTCTTTGAAAATCCCTTTTGCAACGGTTGTTACGGTTTTGCTGCTAGGTTTCTTGATGCCACGCATTGTCATACACATATGCTCTGCTTCAAGCATGACAAAAACGCCCTTAGGATGCAAAGCTTCTTCAAGTGCAGTAGCAACTTGGTCAGTCAAACGTTCTTGTAATTGCGGACGTTTACTAGCCACTTCAACGGCACGCGCTAACTTACTCAAACCAGTCACACGACCATCACTTGGCAAATAAGCAACATGAGCTTTCCCATAAAAGGGAACCAAATGATGTTCACACATTGAATAAAATGGGATATCTTTAACTAAAACTACTTCATCATGATTTTCTGTAAAAACAGCTGTAAATTGATCTTTTGGGTCTTCATTTAAGCCTGAAAACATCTCTTGGTACATTTTAGCAACACGTTTTGGGGTATCCAATAACCCTTCACGCTCAGGATTTTCTCCCAAGGCTTCTAAAAGTTGGTAAACTGCTAGTTCGAGTTTTTCTTGATTTGCCATTATCTCTTCCAATCTTTTTTATTTTTTCTATTATAGCTTAATTTTGCTGTCTTGACAAAAGCACAGGACGTACTTGTGATATGAAATAGAGCGACCCCGTGATAAGGTAAAAATCATCTTTACTGTCACTATCGATGTGCTTAACCCAGTCCTTCCAATCTGAAACTTTATGATACTGTTCTGGGTAATTTTCCAAAGCAAGCGAATTGTGATACTCAAACGTCGTTACATCAACTTCCGCTAGTTGACTAAGCAATGCTAACATCGAGTCAATCGGCTTTGTATCAATAGCTGCAAATAAAATGTGCAAATTTTTATCCTTGTACGCCTGCATGACATTAACGAGAGCTTGAACGCTTTCATTATTGTGTGCGCCGTCAATCATCACATTTGGAAACATAAGCTCTGTTCGCCCAACCCAATGTGTCTGTGCCAAGCCAGATTTGATAATTTCTTTGGTGACTTTTGGATACGTTTTACTTAATAGCAACGCAGCCGTAATAGCAAGGCTAGCATTGCTAATCTGATGTTTACCTGGCATTGCTAAACGAATATCCTCGATATTTTCTTGCCCTTGATAATCAAAGCTATTTTCAGTTTCATTAACCGAAAAATCCTTTTTAAATTCATACGTTTGGCTGCCGCAAGCTTGCGCTTTTTTGAGGAAAACACGATGAACATCATCACGTTCCTTAGCAAAAATGAATGGAACATGTTCTTTCAGGACACCTGCTTTTTGCTCAGCAATTTCTGCATAAGTCTGCCCTAAAACATTCTGGTGGTCTAAACCGATTGAAGGACAAATAACCGCTAAAGCTTTAAAAACATTTGTCGAATCATAAAGTCCACCCATACCTGCCTCGATAAAAGCAATATCAACAGGGTGCATATGCCCAAAATATTCAAACATCAAGACCGTGACAACTTCAAATTCTGTCGCAGGTTCTAAAGTCGTTTCAAGCGGCAAACGTTCCACTACTGGACGAACACGCTCAACCAAGTCAAGAAAATCAGTCTCTGAAATCATTTGATCGTTTAAACTAATACGTTCACGAAAGTTAACAATGTAAGGAGATGTAAATGTCCCGACCTCATAACCAGCTAGTGAAAAAATATGCTGTAAATAGCTAGTCACTGACCCCTTACCATTCGTTCCGACAATATGGACAGCTGATAGCTTCTCCTGAGGATTCCCAAGTTCTTCCAATATCCAAGCCATCCGTTCCAAACCAGGCTTAATTCCAAATTTTAACTTGCTATGAATCCAATCTAAAGCTTCTTGATAATTCATTAGTGAATTTCCCAATACGACCAAAAATACTCATAAAATAAAGAAAAGTAAAACCGTCATTTCCGAACAAAATCTTTTCACAATGAGTTTTTGGTCTATGTTTTACCCTTTCTGTCTTGACTTTACAATAATACTTCTATTATAGCACAAGAAATCACTAAAAAACTTGATAGTCAGACTTTCTTTAAATAAAGTTTCATACTGAAGACAAAGCCCCTTCCCCTTGGAAACAACAGTTTCTAAGGGCTTTTTGTATGGAGCAGTACAACAGAGATAATAACAAGCTAGAAGTGAGGATATGTTCCATAACGAAAATCCAGACTATAATCGAGATGACTTGGTACCAGAAGATCATTTGTTACGCTAGAGAGGATATTTTATCCAGCTTTATTTAACAATATATAATGATTTTGACTTCAATAACTTGAAAAAATAGAATGAGGTTATATAATATCTATCTTATTAAAGCCCACGAACGCTATTACCACACAGAAAAATATGGTTAGCATTCTCCAAATCTGTCTTTGCTAAATAGCGTGCAGTTACTTCTCCTTGTTAAATAAAATACTTCCTATGCATACCATCTAATATTCCAACTTCAACTATCAGAGTATAATAAGTCCCATTGATTTCTAAAATAATATTCCCTATTGAAGTTTCTTGCGGATAGCCATCACTAGAAATGAAAACTTGTTCCTTATCAGAATTAGGAATATGAGGGCGATAACTTGTTTTAAAATAGGTAAAGGGGAAATCACACGCTTCTTCTCTTTGAACCAATTTAGCCTGTAAAAACGTTGAGGGCAAATCTTCCAACATCGACACTTCACCAGATTTATGAAGTAATACCCTTAGACGATAATCAGACAAATCTAATGTCTTAAGCAATTTTGAAATTTTATCTAAAAATTCTGTTTCAGAAAAAGGCCATCCCAAAAATCGAGCCGAACTTTTTTAAACGCTTTGTATGCTCTTTAAGGAAAATTACCTTTTTTGTGTCATCTTAGCAGCTGTTAAAATATCGAATGTGGGCTGTGATTTATACAAAAAAGCAGTGTTTCTCTGTACTCACTTTCCCATTCACTATCCCAAGTAATCCCCCACCAACACCGTATATTGCTTGATCATCCTTTACCTGAATTGTTCTAATAGCAATGTTAAAAATTGCTCTGTCATCGTGAGGCAAACACATTCCAATAAAATCACCCTAAAATACGTCCCGTATCATTTCTTAGAAGATTGACAATCATCATATTTTCAGAGCGATTCTTACTATCATTAGCTAACCAATGTTTATTTCTAAAATCTTGCGCATCATTAATCCCACGAGCAATGGTAGCTTTCATTGGACGTATTGTCAATTTTGAACCATTTTTTCAAAAAATAATTCTGGACTCATTGATAAGATGGCAAAATCATCATGTTCAATATACTAATTATATTTGGCGCCTTGTTCAATCACTATCCGATTGTAAAGCTCAAAAAGATTCGAATTAATTCTATTATGAAGTTGTACAGTATAATTAACTTGATAAATATTTCCCTGACGAATTTGTTGTCTAATTTCTGAGATAGCTTTCTCATATTCATCTTTATCCGTCTTAGATTCCCAAACTTGTGGCATTGTGATATTCATCTCGTTATCAAGAGGAAAAGTCTTTACAGAAAAATTGTTTTCAAATACTTTTCCTGCCTCATAACTGACATAACCAACAACACAATATCCTTGTGAACTACCTTCTTAAGAATAGCATCTACATCACCAATTAACTTTGTTGCTAATATTCTTACTGGATTTTCAAAAATTAATTGGTGTCCCAATTCTTTGAAATCAACCACAGTCTTTTTATGCATCCAAACTCCTTGTCTTTACCTGCTTTTCTTCCGCAACGACATCAGCTGTCCTAAGATAAAAATAGCAATCGCTATCCAGATGAAAATAAAACCACTAACTTCTCCATTGCCTACCTTTTCGTGAAAAACGAACACGGCTATTGCCAGTTGAATTGTGGGGTTGATGTATTGGATAAACCCAATGATATTCAACGGCGCACGTTTTACCGCTTCTGCAAACAGCAACAAAGGAATCGCCGTCACAATGCCAGATGCTAAAAGTAACACGTTTTCTAGCAAGCTATAATCTAATAAACTTTCTTTTGAAAAGAATAGCAAATAGATAAGCACAAAAGGGGCGACAACACTACTTTCTATCAACATGGCAACGTCACTGGATAACTTGACATTTTTCTTAACCAGTCCATACAAAGCAAAAGTGACTGCTAACAGTATCGAAACAAGAGGCGCTTGCCCTGTATTAATTGCTAAAATTCCCACACCAATGCCTGCAATGATAATCGCAGCAGTCATCCATGGAGTCAATCGTTCATGTAGGAAAACTAATGCTAATAATATTGACACAAGGGGCATAATATAATAGCCAAAACTAGCTTGTGTTGCCTGCTGGTGACTAACTGCAAAGATATAAGTTAACCAATTCAATGCAATCAAAAAACTTGCCAAAACAGCCATAGCAAGTTCTTGCTTATGACTGATAAGTTGGCGAATTTCACCACGGTATCGCTCCTTATTTTTGGATAAAACCATGTAAACCAACATTGTTAAAACAGTAAAAATAATGCGATAAGAAAAGGTGTTATATGAATTAACACCTGAAAGTAATTTCCAATAAAGGGATAAAAAGCCCCACAAAATATAGGTTATTAAGCCAAACAAAATCCCCAAATTAGTCTTTTTCAACAAAAACTCCTTTAGTATCAACGTGGAGTGCGACAACTTCACCATCCAAAGCAAGCGCTGCAAGACACTCAACAAGCTCTGCTTCTTTTGCTTTTGGAGCCAAGACCATAATCGTTGGACCTGCACCAGATAAGTAAGTTGCGTAGGCACCAACCTCGTGAGCTACTTCTTTAATCGGTGCAAATTCTTTAACTAATTTTTGGCGGAAACGTTCATGGAAAAGGTCAGCTTCAATCGCTTTTCCAGCTTTTTCCAAATCACCTGTTAGAAGCGCTGCAATAGCTACATTGGCAATTGATGAGGCAGCAACGGCTTCCTTATAAGAAAACTCATTTGGCAATACATTGCGGCTATCGCTAGTCTTTAATTCATAATTAGGAATGAACGCCACAAAAGAGGCTTCAGGAAAGGCAACAACGGCACTATTGACCTTTTCATTAACATAAGATGAAATAACAAGATTACCAAAAATAGCTGGCGCAACATTGTCTGGATGCCCTTCAATTTTTGTCGCAATCACCAATTTTTCATCAGCTGAAAGCTGTAAATGAGCCAGCTGATTAGCTAACTCAATTCCAGCTACAATAACTGATGAAGACGACCCTAATCCTCGTGCCAATGGGATATCTGAAACCATTTTAATACGATGTGGTTGTAGGTCAGCTTTCACTTGTAAAGCTGTCGTAATCAAAAGATTCGTTTCGTCACTAGGAACATCCCCCAAATCATGTAAAACCTCCCATCTTTCAGAAAGCTCTAAAATCTCAATCGTTAAGTACTTAGAAACCGCTACGCCGACCGAATCAAAGCCTGGTCCAACATTAGCAGAGGTTGCTGGTACTGTAATTTTCATATCATTATCATACTCAAAAGTAGTCTTGAGCTTTTCCTTTCACTTAATCAGTTATTATTATTCGCCTAATACTTTAAGTGTATTAACCACTTGGAAATCTTCTACCGCTTCCAATTTAGCTGTTACATCAGCCAACTGTGTTTTACTCATTGAGTGTGTGATGATAACCACACGCGCACGTGTACCATTGGCTTTTTGTTGAAGCACTTGTTCAAATGAAATATCTTCAGAATTGAAAATTTCAGCTAAACGAAGCAATTGACCTTTTTTATCGGGGGTATTAATCGCAAAGTAATAGTGACTCTTCACATCAGCGGGATTTGCCAATTTTGTTTCACGAACAAATTCATTAAATGGTTTCCCAACATTACCGTCTTTAATACGACGACAAATACGGATAATATCAGCAGTTACAGACGTTGCTGTTGGTTTTTGACCAGCACCAGGTCCATAATACATTGATTCCCCGATACCGATTGACTCCACAAAAACAGCATTCATAACATCGTTGACACTAGCAAGTGGATGTGCTTTTGGCAAGAAAGTCGGTGAAACTTCTGCTGAAATACCTGATTCAACTTCACGCACATCTCCGACCAATTTGATGACATAGCCAAGTTCTTGAGCGACAGCAACATCATCTGGTGTGATTGTTGTGATTCCCTTATGTGCAACATCATCAAAATCAATCGTCATTCCAAAACCAAATTGGCTTAAAATAACAGCTTTATAGGCTGCATCGATACCTTCGACGTCATTTGTTGGGTCACTTTCAGCATAACCAAGATCTTGAGCTGTTTTAAGCGCATCTTCGTAAGTCCAACCTTCGTCAACCATTTTAGTCATCATAAAGTTAGATGTACCATTAAGAACACCCAAAATACGTGTAACTTTATCAGAAGTAAGCGAATTAGCAAGTGTACGAAGAATTGGGATACCACCAGCGACAGCTGCTTCATAATAGAAAGCAACACCCTTGTCTTTAGCAAGTTCAATTAATTCTTTACCATGAGTGGCAATCAAGTCTTTATTGGCAGAAACAACATTCTTTCCTGCTTCAAGTGCTTTTGTAATAAATGTACGAGCAGGCTCAATACGTCCCATTAATTCAATAACAATGTCAATGCTATCATCACTCAAAATGTCATCAATATTTGTAACGAAATTATAATCATTTCCAGCAGCTAATAAACGATTTCTTTCGTCATCATCTTTGACAAGAACCTTAGTGATTTCAATCGTGTCATGGGCTGCTTCAGTAATTTTTGATGGATTTTCTTTCAAAAGGAAGGGAACACCACTGGCAACAGTACCAAAACCGAGTAAAGCAATTTTTATCGACATCTTTTTCTCCTTAATAAGCAAATTTCGAACAGAAATTGAACTAAAGTACCCAATTTCATTTGTTTATGTTTGTTATCATTAATAAGACGCAGTGGTTGAGTGGGTTCTAATTCGCTGATAAATCAGCTTTTACAACCCTACTCAAACTGTGCGGAAGTGGGAATAAAACAGTTCAGTGAACTGTTTTAGGCAACAATAAGAAATTAAAACTTATTGAAAAATCAAGTTTCAAAGAAACTACTGATCTCTGTCCCACTCTCAAATAAAAACATTTCCTACATTATACCATAAAATTATTCAGAATTTACAGAAAAATAACGTCCTTTGAAAATCTTTCCATAATTTACAGTAAACAGTTCCCTTTGTCTTAAAAAAATAGTACAATAGGAGTAGACTTTTGCGAGGAGATCGTTAAATATTATGGAAAAACGTCGTCAACATCAAAAACATAGCAACAAGCCATTAGCTATTATAAATATTATTCTATTAATAGCCTGTATTGTCGCAAGTGTTTTTCTTTTTATAGCTTTAAAGGAGAACAACTTCATTTTTTCAACAACTAAAACCGAACAAGTGTCATCATCAAGTGCTAGCCATACAAATACTACCACAACTTCTTCTGCATCAACGGTGACAAGCGACAGCTCTTCTGCTAATACCAATGAAAACGAGGTTAACTGGGTAAAACAGGATTCAAATGTCTCTGTACCCATTCTTATGTATCACGCTATCCACGTTATGGCTGCGGAAGAAGCTTCAAATGCTAATCTCATCGTCGATCCGACAACATTTGAAAGCCATATTCAACGTCTTTCTGAAGAAGGTTACTACTTTTTAACACCTGAAGAAGCCTACAAAGTTTTAACCGAAAATGTGCTTCCAAACGACAATAGTAAAATTGTTTGGTTAACGTTTGATGATAGTCTTTGGGATTTTTATGACAACGCTTACCCTATCTTACAAAAATACGGTGCAAAAGCAACAAACAATGTCATTACAAGCACTGTTGGAAATAGCGGAAATTTATCACTTGATGAAATGTTAGAAATGAAAGCAAACGGCATGTCTTTCCAAGACCACACCGTGACACATCCCGACTTATCAGCTAGTGATAACGCAACTCAGACTTCTGAAATGGAGGATTCTAAAAACTATCTCGATACCAATCTTAATCAAGATACTATCGCTATCGCCTATCCAGCTGGGCGTTATTCTGACACAACACTTCAAATTGCAGCAAACCTTAATTATAAACTCGGCGTAACGACCAACGAAGGTATTGCCAGTGCTAGCGACGGCTTATTATCATTAGACCGTATCCGTATCTTGCCGACAACAACTGCTGATAGCCTTATCGCAAGTATTAGCTAACATATCATAAAAGCCCCCTTTCAAAAAAAGAGGGCTTTCTTGCTATAATCGCATTGGTATCAGCTTATTGCTATTTATTTTTCTTATGATTTTTAACGAAACTATATATTAAGAAAGCTAAATTTCCTAAAAAAAGCGCCGACCATAAATACACAAATACCATATTTAAATGGGCAATATTGTAAATAATTGCCACAAAGAAAATAATCAAATAGATGACTGACATGTAATAAAAAGAATTATTTTGCATACGTCACAGCTCCTTCAACCTGTCATATCTCATCATAATTTTAGAAAGACTGTCTATTATTGGGCAGGGATCTAAAATTTTTTCGCATTACAGAAGAAACTTACCAAAACTAGATAAAACGAAGCTTAATTGGATTAAAATTTTATACTTATCTTATCATTTTGTAAAAACATTTTTATGTGGGCATTATTTTATCTATATTTTAGATTAGAGTGATAGAATGAGATTAATATATAGCTATAAAAACAAGAAAATGAAAGCTATGAGGACATCAAAATTAAGGATGTTCTTGATTTGTCAGACGTTTCAAGACGAACATTTTACCGATATTTTGTTAATAAAAATGAATTGCTAAATCACTATTTTGAACAAATTATCAATCGTTACCTTACTGAAAGAAAGTATTTTACCGAAACGGATAATTTTCAGGATATATTGGCTGAATCAATGAACTTTTAGCATCAAGAACGTGAAATATTGCATATCTTGATAAAACACCAACACTACATTTTTTCTTTCACCAATTCAACGAGCATGCTAAGGAAGTTTATATGAGCATCACACTTCCATGGTTCGCTTATAGCGGAGAAATCGATAAAAAGAACTATACAAAATCTAGTTTGCTATAGAGTCTGTTTTTTTATTCTAAACAATTTGATCCTTTTTGAACACAAAAAAATCGCTACTCCTAGGAATAGCGATTTAATAAGATTCATTAGCCTACTTGAGTAGTCACCCTATTATTTAAGAGTAACAATTGCACAACCTGTTAAATGTGCAGTATCAAGGGGTTTGAGTTCATAAATTTGAAGTTTGGCAGGAATTTTGGCATAAAATTGAATCCAATCCTGCACTTTTAATATTTTGTGTGATTTCTTCAGAAACTGTTTTATCTAAAGCATTAAACCAATGACTATATGTGTTCAAAGTTGTTGATTTATCAGCATGCCCCATTCGTCTTGCCACATATAAAATATCTTTTTTCAAAACATTTATCAGATATGAAGCATGACTATGTCTAAGACCTTTCCCTGTAATAACAGGCACTCCTACTTGCTGCGCTCTACGTTTGATGATACGACAAATGGTTGATTTACAAAAAGGATCTCCAAATCTTGAAATGATAAAATCTGTATCTTGATTTGCAAACTGATTTTTTCGCCAAACTTGAAGTACTTCAATAGTTATATCATCCAATTCAATAAGTCGTTCACCTGCTGGAGTCTTTGTTTGGTCTTTACGATACCAATTTCCATTTTCATCTTTCTCCAAGGTTGTATGTACCTTTAGAAATTTATTTTCAAAATCAATATCCTCCCAACATAAAGATAAACCTTCACTCACTCGTACACCTGTCATATAATATAACCAGATGGCAGTAAATCGTTGTAATTCTTCATAATCATTTAAGTCAAATGATTTGATAAATGTCTGAAACTCCGCATAGGTCCAAAATGGAGTTTCTGGATGCTTACCTCTAGGATTATCTAATGCTTTACAAGGCATATCTGAAATATAGCCAAGTCTTTCTGCATAACCCATACAAGCTTTAAACCTTGACCATAAATTTTTCGCATAGTTTTCAGAATAATTTTCTATGATATGCAATCTAAAAGCTTCGCAATCTCTAGGAGTTATTGCTTTTAATAGCTTTGAACCAAAATATTGAATAAAAAGTTTATGATGAGGAAGAGCCGTCTTATATGTCACAGACTGAACTTTTTGCTTATATGCTCTTAAATAAATTGTGTTCATATAGTTTTCAAAAGTCATATTGTAATTTTCTAAACTGACTTTGTTGGCAAATTCATATTTTATACGAACTAATTCGTCATATGCTTCTTTCATTGTTTCAAAGGTTTTACCATATTGATTTTTTCTAGCTTTCTTTTGTACCCTTTTGCCAGTTACTGGGTCGATTCCAAGATCAATCTGATAAAATATCTTTCCCTTATTATCACAATAAACACCTTTGTATTTTTTACTACTTTTTGTTGCCATTTGGATTCTCACTTTCTAAATGTTATTTAGATAGTGGAATCCCTATTAATTGTTCCACAATTTCTGCTGGTGCGATACCTAGTCTTCGATTGTCAAAGGGCGATTTACTTAATTGTACCGCATTATGGTCAACTTTGCGAGCTTCTTCAAACTTTTTTACAGCAATTCTTTTAGCTTCACGAATAATGTCTCTAGAGGTATGTTCAGGAAATCCTAAGTTCATTAAATCTTTATATGTAGCAGTTCTCATACACTTTCCTCCTTCAAATCACTAAGTTTTTTTACACGCTAGATGGGATTTGAATGGTTAGTTCAATCATGGGAATTTCACCCGCTGTCCTTTTACGATGGCAGCCTGAACGCTCAGAAGTATCATTATCATTATTTGTGTCATGGCAGATAGGTCACCATCCTATTTTTGAATAAATGATTTTCGCTCATTTCCTGGCGCATTACATTCTATTGCTCAACAAATAAATAAAGTCCCACCTAGAATTATTCAATTGTCAATGAACAAATCAGGAGGGACTATTTTAAATTATTCTTTATTCGGTGGGGAAAGTCAGTTTGCCCCAACAAATAATCTGTACTGACGTTATATAGATTTGAAAGTTTTATTATTACATCTGCCGATAAAATACGTTCTCCTCTCTCAATTTTTGCATAAGCAGAGTGAGTAAACGAAAGTTTTTCGGCAACGTATTTTTGAGTGAAATCATTATCTTCTCTCAAATCCCTTAAACGTCGGTACATCAATCTTTCTCCTAAGGAAAAGTATAGAGGTTGACTCGGGAAATATTGAAAAATTGTCCTAATTGGACAATTCATTTCTGAATGCAAAGCACTTCTCGAAAATAGTAAATCGAGAAGTGCACTCAAATTAATTTTATAGCAGTTTGATAGTATCTTTACTTGCTACTCGATATTCTACAGAACTTCATCTTTTTTATAACCAAACATCCAAGTTAGGGCAAATGCAGATGCAAATGTAATCAAGTTTGTCAGGATATAAAGTGGTAATTGTTCATTTAAGTACAGAAGAGTTCCAGGAATACCTGTCAATCCCAATCCTGTTGCTTTAAGTTGGAAAATTGATGCGAAGAATCCTCCGATACCACCACCAATCATTGACATAATGAATGGTTTTCCAAGGCGTAATGTAACACCAAAGACAGCAGGTTCAGTAATCCCAAGAGCTGCCGACAATGCAGATGGATATGCTACCTGTTTCATTTTGTTTGAAACTGTCTTAATTGCAATTGCTAGAACGGCTCCTGCTTGAGCAACGTTACCACATGTCCCAACAGGATTTAGTAAGTTCCATCCTTCTTTAGCAAGCATATTGATTTCAAGAAGGCTTAGAATATGATGGATTCCCAAAATACCAAGTAGTTGTCCAAAGGAACCATAAATCAAGCCTCCAAGACCAAATGGTAAAGTTAACAAGAATTCTACAGCTGCAAGAACGTAAACTTCAATCTCATGGAAAACGGGTCCGATGATAAACAAACCTAAGACCAAACCACTTAAAAGTGTCAAGAATGGACGTAAGATTAAATCAAGAGAATCTGGAATCGTCTCCTTGAGCCATTTTTCAATCTTAGTTGTAACGACTGCAGTCATAAAGGCAGGCAATACAGATGCTTGATAACCAACAACCTTAATAAATCCAAAGAAAATCATTGGCTCAGCTTCCCCTGCCCCCACCGCATAAGCATTCGGCAAGATAGAGTTAACCAACATCAAGCCCAATACCATCCCAAGGATAGGTGTTCCACCAAAGATATTGAATGTAGACCAAGCTACAAGTGCAGGTAAAAATGCAAAAGCTGTATCTGTCAAAATTTGAGTAAATTGAATTAATTGAACTGGTACATCAGCTGGTGTCAATCCAAAAACACCAAGAACTGCTTCCTGTGTCAAGAGCCCACGTAATCCCATAAATAAACCTGTGGCAACCAGAACAGGAATAATTGGCACAAAGACATCACCAAATATACGAATTGCTCGTCTAAAGGTCAGTTTTTCTGGTTCAGCTAACTCATCGTCAACTTTAGCAGTCATTGCTTGTCCAATTAGAGGCATAAATTCTTCATAGACTTTATCAACAAGTCCTGTCCCAAGGATAATTTGATATTGCCCTGAATTATAAAAACTACCTTTTACCTTATCCATATTTTCAATGGCTTTTACATCTACTAAATCTTGGTTTTTAGTAATGATGCGTAACCGAGTTGCACAATGTTGAGCAGATTTTACATTTTCTGCACCACCGACATATTTTAATATTTCTTTTGCTGTAGTTTTATTATCCATTTTCTTCTCAACTTTCTAATTTTGAATAGGAAAGCTTCATTTGATGCGAGGAACGAATGTCACATGAACGTTTTTCTTGCTCAAAGAAATAGCGTAAGGACATAACTGTTTCCCCCTTGTTTATGAAAAGTTCCATAGCAGAGCTGTCAATAAAAATTTGAAGTGCCATCAGTTCCTTTAGTGGGACTGTTTTTGTATGCACCTGTTTGTCTGACCAAGATATTCTTGAAAGGATCAATTCTTGATTTTTGTATTCAAGAGTCACATTTTGGTCAAAGAATGCAAGTTCAAAGCTCGAAGGGCTATTGCTCCATGTCATATCAATGACAGACTGAGTAGCTAACTCCTCTGATTCATATTGAACGGTTTCAAGCGATTCTATCACTATTCTTCTTTCAAGAATTTCTTGGAGAGGCAGTTGGTAAAGCTTGCCATCTATCACCCTTAATTCTCTAGGCATTGTCAAACAATGGAGATAACCAAAGTCTTTTGTAGGGCAAGCAACTTCCTCTTTAGAGTTCATACGACTCATCCAAGCCCACATCAGCCGTCTCCCTTTGGGATCTAAAAATGTTTGAGGGGCATAGAAATCAAATCCATCATCCATTGGTTGAATTTCCGTTTTAGGATAAAACTCATTATCTCTAATACTTCCCATATAATAGGCTGAATAACTTGAAATATCTGTATCACTTTCCAAATTACGTTTTTGCGGACAGACCAGAAGCAGAGACTCTCCATCAAGCTCAAAATAATCTGGACATTCCGCCATTTGTTCTAGGTCCTCGGAAGTATAGAAGATGCCTTGATAGTCCCACTCTTTACAGTCAATAGATTGATAATAGGCTATCGCACCATGTCCATTTTTAGTCTGACTGCCAACAATCATATGGTAACCATTTTGGTCAGACCATATCTTCGGATCACGATGGTGTTCAGTAAACTCTTCTGGTGTAATGATAAAGGAATTACTTTTTTGAAAAGTTTTACCATCTTCACTAATTGCTTGACATTGAAGAGAACGCCGTCTCCCATCTATTTTACTATTACCAGTGTAAAATAGATGCATTTTATCTTCAATTACGATAGCCGATCCTGAATAAACTCCTGACAAGTCTTTATCAGAATCTGGAAGCAAGGCACTCCCTTGATGTTTCCATCTTAATAAATCCTTTGATGTAAATAACCCCCATTCCTTATAGTTATGATTGAGGTCAAATCGATTCCATTGGTGGAATACAAAATAGTTTCCTTGAAAATAGGTTAATCCATTTGGATCATTTAACAAACCTCTGGGAGGTTCAAGGTGATAATGGTTTTTATATAGATTTTCCAAATATTACCTCCTAAATATATAAAACGTTTTCAACTAGTTGTTGTCTATATTGTAGCGAATTAGTTTTAGCATTCATATAGAAAACCTAAATCAATTTATGGAAAAATCTAATATCGTCTGGTTTTTTATTTCTTGTTTCGCTATACTGTAAATATGGAACACTATCTCAAACAATACACCGATCGATTTACAGATTTTAGCAATAAACATATCTCAGACTTAATTCTCTACAGTGGCGGGATTGAGCAATGTCTGCCAAACTATTCCTATAGTTTAAAAAGTCGTGACTATCATCTTATTACCTTTGTCAGTCAAGGAAAAGGAACCTTTGAGATTGAAGACAAAGTCTACGACATAAAGGCTAATCAACTATTTATTATTCCAGCAGGTTATTGGTTTAAGTACACAGCCGATGCTGATGAACCTTGGAGGTATTCTTGGATTGGTTTTTTAGGAATAAAGTCAAACTTTATTTATCAGGCCGCAGAAAGACACCGATTTGTATATGATTGTCGGAATGCCAAACAATATGAACAGATTATTGCAACCATTCTTGAGAGTTCAGGTGATACCTTTAGTTCATTCCTAAAAATTAACGGACTGATGTATAGCCTATTAGGTGACTTAACAGAGGAAATCGGGATTTTGAACCAGTCCACTAATCAGCAACTTTCCACACTGGCTAGGCATTTTATGGATTTACACTACCATGACCCTATCCAAATGACTGATGTTGCAGAGTTTGTCGGTGTCCATCCCAACTATCTCGCCACTATTTTTAAAAAAGAAACCAATACGACACCCAAAAATTATCTGACTAGTTTACGAATTCGAAAAGCTAAGGAACTGCTTCTTGAAACTCGTGACTCTGTTTCCTATATTTCACAATCGGTCGGATTTTCAGATAGCCTAGCCTTCTCAAAATTTTTCAAAAAAGAAACGGGACTTTCCCCACTCCATTATCGAAAGGAATTTCAGCATGACAAACATTCAATTTGATTCAAAAACAAATTATTTCTACATTCAAAACAGCCGAATGACTTATATTGTCGAACTCTTTCAGAACAGTCATTTACTTCATCGTTATTGGGGTCCACATATTTCCAACTTTAAAGCTTGGAATCAGACACCGAATCAAAAAAAGACATTTGCTGCCTTTAGTGATTTTGACAATCCAACTGAATCACTAGAATACTATCCTCATGAGTTTTCATTACCGTATCAGGGAGATTATATGGAACCTAGTCTTGAGGTTACTTTAGCTAATCTTTCTCAAATTGTCCATTTTCATTTCCAATCCTATCAGATTATAGAGGGAACACCTGAGCTAGATGGATTGCCACACGTTAGAAATAATCAGGACAGTCCTGCTCAAACTTTGAAAGTGACTTTTGTAGATGAACAAGCCCAATTGATATTGGAACACTATTACACTGTTTTTCAACAGCACGATATTATCCTCCGTTCCTACAAACTAATTAACCTAGGAAAAAATCCTGTTACAATCAATAAGTTTATGAGTGCTTCCTTTGATATTCCCTTCGATAATCAAGTGCTAACAAGTTTTTCTGGTTCACATCAGGCTGAATTTCAATTGCAAAGGAAAGTAATTCAGCCGGGACGAAGCATTCTGTCTACACGCAGAGGGGCTAGTGGTCCACAGTACCCACCTTTTCTTGCTATTTCAAACGCCAACACAGATGACTTCTCAGGGGAAGTAAAAGCTATGACCTTGATATATAGTGGCGAACACGCTGAATCTGTGGAGCGAAATCAGTATGACTTTGTTCGCCTGCAAATTGGCCTAAATCCAGATAGTTTCTCTTGGAAACTCGAACCAAATGATAGTTTTCAAACACCTCAAGCCGTCCTCGCTTATAGCCGTTCTGGTTTCAATGGAATGTCGCAAGTATTTCATCACTTTACGAGAGCCCATCTTGTCCCACCTCAATTCGCCAATCGCTATGCTCCAATCCTAGTCAATAGTTGGGAAATGACTTACTTCGATGTCAATCATGAAAAGATGTCATCACTCATCTCCAAAGCTGCTCAACTTGGATTCGAGGCTGTCGTTTTGGACGATGGTTGGTTCCTTGGAAGAGAGAATAGTCGTTCTTCTCTCGGTGATTGGACGGTTGACAAGGAAAAATTTCCAGATGACCTGCACCCTCTCATTCAAGCTTGTCATAAACAAGGCTTGCAATTCGGTATCTGGTTTGAACCAGAAATGATTTCTCAACAAAGTATCCTAGCTCAGGAAAAACCTCACTGGATTGTCCGCTCAAAAAATCATGCTCCTCTCTATAGTCGTCATCAGTATTGTTTAGATGTGAGCCAAAAAGAAGTTCAGGACTGGCTGATTGACAGCCTATCGCAATTTATCTCAACCTATCAAGTTGATTATATCAAGTGGGATATGAATAGACATCTAGTAGAACACGAAAGTCAAATAACTATTTTAGGCAGTGCAAAGGAATTTGCCCATCGCTATATGCTAGGACTCTATCGCATTATTGACAGTATTACCAAACGCTTTCCTGACTTGTTGATTGAAAATTGTTCTAGTGGTGGTGGTCGACTTGATTACGGAATGCTCTACTATTTCCCACAGACTTGGGCAAGCGATAACACAGATGGATTGGACCGCCAAGCAATTCAAGACGGAGCAAGTTATCTCTTCCATCCTTATCAAATTACAGGACATGTATCTGTTACTCCCAATCATCAAACCCAGCGGCATACTCCACTTCAAACTCGCCAGGATTTAGCGTCCGCAACCAATATGGGTTATGAACTAAATCTTCTTGAGTTTTCTGAGGAAGAAGAGAAACGAGTAATAAAGCATATCAGCGAATACAAGCAATCCCGTCACCTTGTCAAATACGGCAATTTCTACCACCTAAAATCCCCTTTTACCAGCAATCAAACAGCTTGGCTTTTTGAAAGCCAAGATAAATCTCATTACCAATTCATTGCCTTCAACAATGTCTTCAAGGTTTCCCAACATCATGCTATTTTCAAGATTCCTTATCTCGACCAAGATGCAAACTATGTTGACCAATTTGGAAGAGAGTTTTCAGGAGCTGAGTTAGTTCATTCTGGGCTTCATATTCCATTTGCAGCTAGTGATTTTCAGTCCTATACCTTAGAATTATCCCGAGTGGAATAGTTTGTATTATTACTGATTGTTGGAAAAAATGTTCTTTAATCCTAACCATTATCTATTCAACCGAGTCAAAAACTGACTTGGTTTTTTCGTATCCTAATGCACAGAAAAAGATCTGAGATTGACTCTCACATCTTATATAGTCTATGCTATTTTCTTCTCGGTTTAAGTGCAGACAGGCCATGGGCTCTGACGGTCTGAAGAAGATAAGGCCAGGCATTGTGACTGATTTTAGCACTTCTTTCCTTGGCTAACCGCTTCATCTGGGCCTCGTAATAACTGACACCGATAATGGGACCAAGAGCCTTATCCAGTTTTGGAAGACCTGTTGTCAGGCGAGGCGTTCTCAGTTGCAAATCACCGACTTGACGGTAATCATTGACAAGACTTGGACGAAGGACAAAGGCTCTGGCAAGGCCAATCATGGACACACCATCCTTGATAGCCTCCTCCATCTGAGTGACTTTTCGGAAACCGCCTGTTGAAACAATAGGAACAGAAGTCAAATCTGCTAGAGCAATGGCATAGGTGACAAATCCAGCACCATTCTCATATTCACTGCCAAAGACAGGTGTCTCATAATTGCCACCTGAAATTTCAATCAGGTCGATACCCAAGTCCGACATGGTTTTCACCACATACTTGCAATCTTCAAAACCAAAGCCCTCTTCCTTAAAATCAGAAGCATTCAATTTCAAGGCGATGGTAAAATCCGGTCCCACTTTTTCACGCAGACCTTGATAGACTTCCACCAAGAATCGCATACGATTGTCCAGACTGCCACCATAGCGGTCCGTCCGCTGATTATCTGCTGGTGAGAGGAATTGATTGATCAAGTAACCACGTGCAGCGTGTAACTGTACACCTGTAAATCCTGCTGCTTTTGCCCGAAGGCCTGCTGCAATAAATTTATCTCTGGTTTCTTTGATGTCAAACACAGTCATTTCTCTCGGTGGACGAAAGGCCGAAGCTGAGCCTCCAGAAATCGGAATGGCACTGGGTGAAATCGGAGTTTGATTGATCGACCGATACATCTGTTTGCCAGGGTGATTGAGCTGGAGCCAGATAGGCACACCGTTCTTTTTCCCAACGGCTGCCCATTTCCGAAATCGAGCCAGATGCTCGTCTGCATCAAGGACCACATTGCCCGGCTCACCAAGGTAGCGGCCGTCCACCATGACATTACCTGTCACTAGGACTCCCATTCCCTGTTTGGCCCAAAAATCATATAAGGCAATCAGGTCACCTGAAGGAGCTCCCTGACTATCTGCCATGGTTTCGCTCATGGCGGATTTGAAAAAGCGATTGTCTAAGACCTGACCATTGGGCAGTTGGAGGTTTTCTAACAAAATCTTAGTCACCGTAGCTCTCCTTGAATATTTGAATTTTCTTATCAAGATAGGCTAGTAAGGCTTGGCTCTTTGCCAAATCAAATCCTTTTAAGCTGACCTTAGCCAACCTTTTCTCCGCAAAATAACGACCTGATACTCCAGCCACCTCTGGTAACAAGCTTAAGTAGTAACCCGTTTCAATCCCCTGGTCCAAATCCTTGGAAAATGGTTTCATCAGACTGGTAAGAATTCGACTTCTCAGGTTGCGTTTGACCCCATCATTGCCCAAATTTGTCGCAATCAAGCCAGGATGGTAGGCATTGACGGTCACAGATGAACCTTGCTTTTCTAAGGCCTCTGCCTGAGCAATGGCCAGCCAAATGGTGTATAGCTTGGCATTATTGTAAGCCTTGGCTGCAGAATAGCTCTGCTCTAAACCAAAATCCAAGTCGCTGGTTTGTGCAAAATGGTGCATGAAGGAAGAGGTATGAATGACCCTGCCTGATGGTGCTTTTTCCAGCAAGGGCAGCAACTCCGTCGTCAAGATATAAGGAACTTGGACAGACAGCATAAAGGTCATCTCGATATTTTCTGACGTTGCCACGCGAGCATCTCCAAAGTAAGCACCCGCATTGTTTAACAAGACATCAATCTGCTCAAAATCTTGTTTAATTTCTTGGCTGAAACGATAGACATCTGCTAACTTGGAAAAGTCTGCCAGATAGGCGTGAATCTTTTTATTTCCTGTTTTTAGTTGAATATCACTGAGGGCTACACGGAGCTTTTCGCTATTTCGCCCGTGCAAGATCACTTCATGACCTTCACTAGCTAGTTTCATGGCTAGGTGTTTGCCGATTCCGTCTGTCGATCCTGTGACTAAAATAGTTTTAGGCATTGCTTTCCTCCAAAAAGGCTAGTAAGGCTTTCGAAAAATCCTCTGCATTTTGGAAGATAGAGCCGTGACCTGCATTTGGATAGATGATCAGTTGGCTATTTTTGATTTTCTCATGCATGGTGTAAGAATTTTCTGTTGGAACCTGCATATCCTTATCACCATTGACGATCAAAGTTGGTTGGGTGATAAAGGTCATATCATCTTGAGGCTCTCTTCCCCAGCGTTTGATAGCTTTGAGCTGTGTCAAAAATCCTGGGACATTCATGTCCTTGTCTGCATGTGCAGAACTTCTTTGCCCCATACGACCCAAGACTTTTTCTGCCTCCAAACGACCTGCCTCATCATGATTGTAGAAGATGTAGCGTTTTGGATCCACACGCTCCAAACCAGCCTTCAGCATATAGCGGAAGGTTTTTCCAGTTACCTTATCGACTTCAAAACCACCACGAGGACCTGTACCTGCTAAAATCAAACGGTTAACCAGCTGACTATCCAGACGAACGATTTCTTGAGCAATAAAGCCACCCATAGATAGACCCAGCAAATTGATTTTCTCATGACCCAAAGCTTTGATAATAGAAACAGCCTGCTCAGCCATTCCTGGAATAGTCGGAGCCACCTTGCCCTGACTAGCTCCTACGCCAGGAAGGTCTAGGACAATCACATGGTGCTTTTCAGCCAGCAAATCCAGCAATTTTGGATCCCAGTTGTCCAAGGTCGCGGCTAGGTGAACCAGCATGACCAATGGAAATTTTGACTTGCCCTTGCCTAGTTCACGATAGGCAATCTGGTTGCCAGCGACAGTGATGTATTGATTTTTGCTTGTGATATAAGACATAACTACTCCTATTTTTAAAAACTGAGAACAGTTTTTCCACGTGAGCGACCATTGGCGACCTTGTCCAAGGCTGCATTGACTTCTTCAAATGGGTAAACGGTGTCGATTGACGGTTTGATTTCGAGCTTGCTGAAAATATCTGCCACCTCTTGTAGCTGTTGCCCATTGCTTTCTACGAAGATGAAATGATAGTGTACGCCGTAGCTTTCCGCCATTTTATCAAACTTACGACCAACCAAACCAAGCAGGATTTGCTTCCATTTTGGCAGATTCATGCGTTTAGCAAAGTCGCCATTTGGCATGGCACGGAGGGAAACCAGCTGACCGCCTTTTTTCATAATCGACATTTGTTTTTCAGTTTCTACACCGCCAAGCGTGTCCAAGACATAGTCGATTTGGGAGAGGGTTTTAGTATAATCTTCTGTCTTATAGTCGATAAACTGGTCAGCCCCTAGCGCCAATACCCGCTCTGCATTTGCTCCATCACCATTGGTAATGACTGTCAAGCCCTTGGCTTTAGCAAGGGGAATAGCCATACCGCCGACACCGCCTGTCCCGCCTGAGATGAAGATGGTCTTGCCAGCTTCTGCACCCATGAGGTTAAGAGCCTGCATAATGGTCAGGGCCGTCAGGGGAACGGCCGCTGCTTCCACATCTGTCAGATAGGCAGGAACTTTGGCAAGGGCTGTAGCCTCAACTGCTACATACTCGGCAAAGGCACCGATATTGTCGAGGGGAAGACGACCAAAGACACGGTCACCAACTGCAAAATTAGTCACACTTGAGCCGACCTCCTCAACCAAGCCAACGACCTCATTGCCCGCTGTTTGTGGCAATTTGTAAGGGACAATCATCTTAACATCTCCACGAGAAATCATGTTGTCTAGAGGATTGACACCTGCCGCGGTCACTTTGACAAGGACTTGATTGGGTTTGATTTGAGGTTTAGCAATGTCAGTTAGGTTAAGTACGATATTGTTTTTGTTATAAGATGTGTGTTGTGCTGCTTTCATGGTTTACTCCTTTTATTTGAAGACTTGTATCTGATACAAGTCAATGTTTATTCTTAGAAAATCTGACACTTGGTCAGATGCATTTTTGATTAGCTGATTGGTAGAGATTGATAATGACATTATCCAAGGTTTCTTGCCCTAGTTCTTTTTCAAGTTGTTCTTCAACTTTGGAAAAAATAGGGGACATGGCATTTTCAATGTGCTGACCAACTGGACAGGCCTGATTGGCATTTTGGTGAATTTGAAAGAGATTGATATGTTCTACTTCCTGTGTCGCAAAAAAGATTTCCAAAAGAGTCATCTCTTTTGGCGACTTGCTTAACTGGTATCCTGATCGCCCCTGCTGCGAAGTGATGAGCCCTGCATTTTTTAAGAGTGCAATCACCTTACGAATGTAGCTGGCATTGGTGCCGACACTATCTGCTAAGGCTTGTGAGCTGAGGACTTCCTTGCTCTCACTAATCATAGTAAGAATGTGAAGGGCAACAGAAAATTTTGTATCCATCATAAGATTCTCCTCTCTGTTCATGTATCAAATACAAGAACAAGTTTATCAGATAATATTGAATTTGCAACTATTATGCTTAAACATATTAAACTCGTGCTCACAAAAAAAAACAAACTAATACTTAAAAGATAGTACTGTTTGGTTCAAAATTGAACACAAGTATATTTTGATGTTATTTAGTTTTGATATTTATTTTATTTGAAAAAAATACAGTAAAAAAGCGCAAAAAATCACTTCCTGTGCTATACTGTAATTGAAATTTTTCAGTTTTGGTGTTAGAATTGTTGCCTCAGTCCTAACGCCTTTTCTTTTTGGTAGGGCTGGTGAGTAGCGAGTAATTTGTAAATGATTCTGAGAATTTTATGAGCACAAGCAATAACAGCCTTCATCTTGCTTCCTCTTTGGGAAATTCGGTTGTAAAGGGATGAAAAAGCTGGGTCTTTAGAGTGTGCCGCAATCAACTCAGACATGGTCAGTGCCTGTTTGATATAGTGATTTCCTTGCCTGATATGCGAGGATTTTTTAATCCCAGCACTTTCATACGAACCAGGGCAAATTCCCGCCCAAGAAGCTAAGTGCCCATCTGTTTCCAAAGCTTCGACAGTTGGTCCAATCTCAGCTAAAACAGTAGCTGCACAGATTTCACTCACACCAGGAATCGTTTGAAGTAATCTGTTTTCTTCAGGGAAACTCCTTTGAGATATAAGTCTGAATTTCGCTAGTCAATCTATCCATAAGTTCTTGATACATTCGATACTCTTCTAAGCTCTGATTCAAGAGAAAGCGGTCTTCCAGTGATAACTTCCCATTCATGGCCTCAACTAATTCTTGAGGACTTGCTTTGGTACGCCTATGAATACAAGAAGTAACGCTATCACAGTCAATGACTTCCCCGTTAATAAAGAGCGTTAAAAGGGCTTGTCCTGTCTTAGAGAAGATATCAGAAAGATAACTGGTAAGTTTAATATTAGCCCGTTGAAAGAGATTATGAATTTCGTTTTTGACTTGTGTTTGACGTTGCTTATAAGAACGTAGGCGACGAGTGAGTAAACGTAACTGCATAACCTCTGGACTTGGAATATAAGAGGGGGCAATGAGCCCACAACGCCCTAATTGAGCAATCCATTCAGCGTCTTTCATGTCTGTTTTTCGACCCGGCACATTCTTGATGTGTTGAGGGTTAGCTAGAACCAAGGTTAAATCAGAGTCAGAGAGAATATTAAAGAGTGGCACCCAGTACTGACCAGTGGATTCAAAGAAAACATGGGTCACATGGTTTTCCTCTAACCATGTTAAAGCATTTTGAAGGGCTACAGTCGTTGTACCAAATTTCTTCTGAATTTTCTTAGGTTTATTGCTATCTAGTGGACCATCTAAGATACAACAAACGATGGATTTTTGGTGAACATCGATGCCACAACAAGTTTCAATCATGACTTCCATACGAAAAACCTCCTATTCTCATTTTGAACAATGGAATAAGAGGCTTCTTGTAATTTTATTTTCACGCTCAAGGCATATTCGAGTTAACTCATGACTCTTATTCATCCAGTTTTTTATACAGGCTAGGCAAAGCCCTATTATAAACCACGGATTTGTATTGTTCACCTTTATTATAAGCCGAACATCTTTTTCTGTCATGAGTTAGCAGGTGAAACCTGCTTAGAGTTTTTTATTAATGAAATTAATCGTACAACTTCCAACACCTGGAAGGACAATTGAACCGGCAAGCATTGGTAGGATGGTTTGCCCCCAAATAACGGGTCCGTACTGTCCACCTAGAAGATAGTTAGCAGCAATAGCTCCTAAAACACCTAGGAGAGGATTAACAATCCAGTGTGCCAAGGTTACCTTATCGCTGAGTTTTGAAGCAGCAAAGGTAATAGCAGATGACATGATAAGACCGAAAAGACCAGATAAAACAATAGATAACATGAGATAAACTCGCTTTCTTTATTTGATATGTATAGTATAATTCTTTAAATAATAGATTAGAACGACAAGATGATGCAAAAGTGTCGGATATAGTATTTATTAAAGGAAATTATTGATTGTTTTTAATATTTAGTAAGGCTTGTTTTGATTTTTCTAGGTTTAGATTAGTTAGGTATGGAACTGCCTGATCTAATTGAGCATCAGAAAAGTGCCACCATTCTAGCTCGTTTAGAAATGTAATCGTGTCGGAAGGAAATCGATAGCGAATCATATGCACAGGATTTCCTGCCACAATCGCATAGTCTGGAACATCTTTCGAAACAACAGCATTACTACCAATAACTGCACCATTTCCGATAGTCACTCCAGGTAAAATCGTTGCATTTCGACCAATCCAAACATCATGGCCCACTATAGTATCTCCTTTTTCTGGTAAATCCTTCACAGTCATACTGGTTTTATCAGCCCATTCGTTTTTAACTAACATAAATGGATAGGTTGAAAAGGATGTCATAGAGTGATTTGCTGAAGGCATAATAAATTCTACTCCGTTTGCAATACTAGTAAAATTTCCAATGATTAAATTTGATCGCCCTTCTTTGTTATATAGAACATAGTCACGTTCAAAGTCCTCATGAATATTCTCCTTAGCAAAGTAGGTATATTTTCCAACAAAAATATTTTTGCTCTGTATGGTATCTTTTAGATAAAAGTTTTGTGATTTTGTCATTGTGAGCTCCTTTCGATTATGGTAGCTATTATACGCTAGTGTAACACCTGGCAACACGACAAGTTTTGAAAAAAGTGTTGGATTTTGTTATAATTAATCAAAATTTGGAGTGAACTATGGAAAATAAAGCACCATTAAGATTGCAACAAGCCCTAATTAAATTATTAGACCAACAAGAACTTGATCAAATTTCAGTAAGCAAGATTTGTAAAGAAGCTAGCGTTCATCGTTCAACATTTTATTCCTACTATAATCATCAATATGAACTTTTAGAGGATGCTTTACAAGGAATTTCTAGACTTTTCGATGAGGAATATGAGTTAGAGCAAACGAAACTACAACAAACTTCAGATATAGATAGTATTTTGGATACTTATTATTTAAAGCCATATCTCCTCTTTATCAAAAAACATAGAAAGTTATATCGTATCTATCTAGGAAGGTCTCGGGATTTTAAAAAAGAAGAAACGTTTTCATACCACATGGAAAAGACATTTTCAAAAAAACTTAAATTCAAAGGCATAAAAGATTCTAGGCAAATAGAATTAACTGCGCGCTTTTACGTAGTCGGTCTACGAGCAATAATAAATGATTGGGTGCTAAGTGATTGTTTAGACGATGTCGATGACATTATTCGCATCATTCATGAAATTGTATTTTAGGAGCATCATTTTGGAAAAAATTGATAAACAGTTACAGTTCGTTAAAGATTATTGGCAGTACTTTTTACTAGCCAATGTTTGTATGCTCATCTCTGGCGCTTTAGTTATCACTAAAATCCTTCCAGATAGAAGTCTATTTAACATTCTTGCTAGTGTTTTATCAGGCATAGTTGCTGTTATTGACGTACTTCTACTAGTACAAGTTGTTCGAAGACTAGTTAATAGTGTATCTCTTATTCAAAATACATATTTGACCAGCCGTGTCTCACTTTTAATTGGGACATTCTATAATGCTGTCTATGTATTATTATCCCTGATTTCGGGGTACCTTCATCATTCAGTTTGGTATTTGATATTTGCTTTTTATCATTTAACTTTTGCCTGTGTCAAATTTTTAATTGGAAAACGCTTCTGTAAAGAAGTCGAGGAAGAAGATTGGAATAACTATGGCAGAGTGGGAGTTTTCATCCTCTTTTCATCAGGAGTATTTTTATCAATATTCTATTTTGTTACAAAAGGGATGGACAAGGTTAATTCAGCTTTTCCTTTGTTAGTTTATCTTACTGCACTAATCACATTCATCAATTTTATTAATTCTTTTTCTAGTCTGTTTCGTTATAGAAAAAATCCATCTCCTCGAGAAAAATCTAGTAAACAGATAAGTTTCACTAATTCATTATTTGCACTATTCTTTCTCCAAACTATGATGTTAAAACAGTTTGGACAAGCAGATAGCCATGAAAGTAAACTATTTTTGACCTACGCTCTTGGACTAAGTGTGCTCACTATCTTAATTGGGCAAGGGGTGTTTATGATACAAAAAGCTAAAAACAACTCAAAAACTTAAAATAAGTTTATGAGTTGTTTTATATTTTATTTCCTCAGCTTTTCCCCACATAGATTTTTATTTTTGTAGCTATGAACTCAATTCAAATAGATTTCGTATTTTCTTTCTTGTCAATGCAATTATGTCGCCCAGATATCATCTTTATTAGTGTTTCCAAATTGATTACTAGGTTTTCATATTTTTCAATTTTGCTGTCCATCTGATTTTGAAAAAGAGCAATTTCGAATTCAATAAGTCCAATCGTTACATCCTGCGATAAATTCATCTTGGAACATTCATACTTAGCTAATTGCTTGGTATCTTGATTCTCACTTTGTAGGTTAACAACTACTTCTGCCATCTTGTTTAAGGTGGCGGTTTTTTCTTGAAGATTTGTCAATTCAATATCTAACTGTGCGATTTCTCCAACCAATTCATCTTTTAATTCTAGAAAGGATTTGTTTTGAGTGTTCAGTGTCATCAATAAATTGATTTCTTCAATTTTTTGTTGAAGGCTGACCAGACTTATTCGTCTCTTATAAGGTAAAGACTTATTGTCAAACGTTAGTTGGCGAATCAAGTCCCTTCCTTTCATAAATCGATTCTTTTCTGAGTCATCTTTATGATAAATAAAATAAGAAGATGTTTCTCGAATAAACACCTGATACTGTTTATTATTTTTTTGTTCTAAGATATTTAGTTGATGATTTGGAATGAAGATTAGTCCTTCTTGTCCAATCCCCATCCAAACTTTAATGAAAAGCCCTTCTGAAACCATCTTTTCAACTTGCTCTTCAGCAATCTCAACTTCAAACTCATGTACAGCGTCTCTCTTAGTCTTATACGTTTCATAAGCTTCGGTTATTTCTTCTACAGTCAATACGTCTGAATACTGTTGCATCTCAAATTTTTCAAATTCCGTTTTTACTTCACTATTTTGAAGCACTTCAACCAAATCATGTTCCTTGAAGTAGGTCTCAAAATACGTAGTGTCATAAAGATTTTTCTTACTTAATGACTTATTTGGAATGGAAATGCAGCTTTTTCCATCAGTAAGAACAAAATCTATCGTTTTTATCTTGCTCTTCAATTCTATTCCCAGTAACCGAGCTTTCTCAACTAAATCATCAAATGAGTTGGATCTTGGCAACAAAAATTCTAAACTCTGTTCAATATTTCTCTTAGCAAAGTAATGTTGGAAAAATTCTTTTGAATAGGGTTCTCTCTTATTCAGCTTATCTCCTCGGATAACTTGCTTCATATCTCTATCTGTCATGAAAAATCGACTATGTTTCCTTGAGAAATCTATTTTGACATTCAAGTATTCTGCTTTTTGCATAAAATCATTGAAGTCAATTGAATGTTCCATTAGAAAAAATAACCGCTGTTTCAATTCGTATTTGTGATTAGAACGACGATAGACCTCGTAATCCCTATGAGAATAGCGTTTAGGGGGAATAATTTTTGCACCAGCTACTTTAGAAATTCTATCCGAAATCATTTGTAAATTTCTTTCAAGAGCGTAGTCCCACTTCAACTTTTTTTGAGATTGGCAGTCGATTGAGTTGATAATAATGTGATTATGACAATGGTCCTGATCAACATGAGTGGCAACAATGAATTTATAGCGACCACCTGTCAACTCTTTTATCGTTTCATAGCCAATACGATTGATTTCCTCTGGGCTTAATTTATCTTCAGGTGAGAAAGACTGAATAATATGATGAGCATGTATTTTCTGTTGCTTTTTCTCTTGTCTATCAAACCGTGAATCGTAGAGTTGGTCATTTGAAAGAAAATTGTTTTGATACATCTTTACCAATTCCATATAGTCTGGAAAATCAAGATAATTACTCATTCCAAAATCTGAAATCAACGATAAATTTCTGGTTTTCTTAGGTTCAAGAATATACTTAATTAATTGACGTCGGTATTTTTTCCCATGAACAGCATAATGCTTAGTGATAACCATAGAATTCTCTCAATCGTTGACACTTGATGTCAAAATCTTGTTGCAACTGTTTTTCTAACTCAGCTATGCTGAGCTGCAATTCTTTTACTTGTTGAAGACTTAAAAGATGGCTTTGATTTACCGCACGTGCAATCTGGTTTATATTATTTCCAATCCTACGAATTTCAAAAATCAGGTCTTGAAATCCTCTTGTATCGATTGTGATAAAATTCATACCAGGATCGAGTAAGGTTTTTCTGGCATAATGAGAAAAGCTTGGACACTGACTCTGAGCAAGATTTTTGTTGAGGATAGTTAATTCTTGATCACTCAAATACACCTTTTTCAAATTGGTTCGATAACGATTTTCCATAATTGCTTACCTCATGTACTTGTCTTTGAATGAATGGCTTAATGGAATAGTTATCTCAATCTCCTTCATCAAGTCTTTGACACAAGTCAAAATAATTTCAAGATGTTCCATTGTAACGGATTGAGACAACTTTGCCAGAACAAGTATTTCAAATACATCTCGGTAAATCTGTTCTACTTTTTGGTGCTGTAAATATTTTATCCATTCTTCAAGCTGCTGAGATGATTGGTGGTCTATTTTCAATAATTTACCTCTAGCAAAAGGGGAAAATTGTTCATATCCCTCCTGTTCCATAAAATTTTGTATCTGTTGATACTCTTCTATTGAGAAATTGACTTCCTTACGTATCTCTCTAACTAGATTTCCCATCCTGTATCCTCCTCATTCTTTAATATCGGTATATCCCCGCCCTCGTATTAGACACAGCCCTGCATACTATCTTCCTTTCAGGTCTTTGCGAGCTCAGATATTGTGTCCACAATATCCCAAAAATCATATCGCCAGCTGACCAGAACTTTCCAGTTTTGACAGCTAACGATAAGATAACTTGGTAGCTCCGCCCCCAAACCCCCAGTGAAAAATCAAGGATTGATTTTCTTAGGAATGATATTATGATAATAGAGGTGATTTGGAAAAGGTATCACAACATGAAAAATGAGGGTTAGTAAAAAAAGAGAGCCGAAGCTCTCTCGTAAAATCACATTTTCTCATCTAAAAATTACTTGTGGAGTAGTAGTCGCATTTGAATAGGATTCTTCAAAAACTTCTACTTCAACTGGTATCGGGAACAACTCTCCCACAAGAAAAGCTGTTCCAGTTGGTAAATAAGAAAATCTAGATAATTGGTTTTTATTTATGTATGGGATTGTTTGTAGAAGATATTCTAAATCAACATTATTTTTAATTCGATGAATAATATAGTTGTTACACTGTGATAAAACTGTTGATGAAAGTTCACTAGGCCTCTGACTAGATAGCAATAAGAAACACCCAAACTTTCTCCCTTCTCGTGCAATCTTCTTAAATACTTCTACTTCATGAAATTGGCTATTCTCTTTTATTTTCGATATATAACGGTGTGCTTCCTCCAAAATAAATACATTTACCGCTCTTTGCCTTAGAGCTATACTTTTATTCATAGAAAATTCTTTCTTTAAGACGTAGGTTGTAAAGAATAAAAGTAAATCATCGTCCATTTCAGCTACCGAATATACGACTGTATTTGAATCAAAAGACTTTTCCTCGTTTTCAAAAAGTTTAGAATATCGTGTCTGTATATTTTTTATTCGAGTTTCAAGAGTGCCTGAATATGCACGTGCTTGGCTATTGCCTTTACTTTCTTCGAGAAGAAATACATAATTTAAAGCCATAAGTAAATTTTCAAAGCTATCAACTTTATAGTTTGCTTTTTCTAATTTGGGACTTAAATAGCTATACTCAACTTCTCCGTTTGTAGCTTCTAGCAAATCAACTAGAAACTTTTTTTCATCTACTGGAGAAAAGTTCCCAAACTGAGAACTATACTTTGAAGTGTCTATACCTGTACCATTTAAAATACCGATAATTTTAGTCCTTTTCGTCACTGCATCAGTTTGCTGATTAGTATAAAGATTATAAGCTATGAAACATTTCAACCAAGATTCATCTATAGTTTCTGTCAACAAACAATTAGCAATTTTTAAAGCCATCTCAATAACAGGTAGTTGAACTAATTCTGAAGGTTTAACCAAGTTCAACCAATCTTGATGTTCCAAACTCAATATATTTATACCATAGTCTTCCAAGACATTAATAACTTCAACATCTGGTAGTCGACCATATTCGTCATGAACATCAAAAATATGTAATCTTAAATTATCCGAGTTCATCTTATTTATTTCTGAAATAATTTTACGTACAGTAGTAGACTTTCCTGAACCTGTGTTACCTAATATAGCACCATGATGTGTCAACAGTTTATTAGGATCAATTTTAGCAATATATCTTTCTTCAATCAAGCCAAGTGAAATACTATTTTTGAGTTTATCCTCATTGAAAATTATATTAAATTCTTCAAGAGTTGTTAAATAAACTTTATCTTGCAAAAATGGATACTTCTTTAAATTAAACTCAACAAAATTATTCTTTATCATACCAATCGGAACACATTCAAAGTTTCCTGAATAACTAAACTTTGCGGATTCATCAGTCGATAATGGGAGTTCTTTATCGGAAACTTTTACAACCTGATAAATAAATCTTTCGTCAAAACGATTTTTTATTGTTACATAATCAATAACACCTTTAGCAAGATAAATTTGCCCTTTGAAATTATAATTTAATTTTTCAAAGTCACTCACTTCAAAAATCAATCTATCATAAGAGACACTAACGACCTTTCCAATACTATTCATTATTATCCTCTTCTACATCACTCAAAACTTGTTTCTGATAATTCAAGAATTCTTCCGATATCACATTGAAGTGGTGAGCACTTTTATTATCAAATTGTCCACCAATTAGATGTAAATCTCTATTTTTAAATTCTTCATAAAAATCGTTTAACTTACTTTCATTTTTATTTCCAAAAATTATTAGATTGAAATCTTGATTCTTTAAATTTTGTGAAATAATTGTATTAATGTGCTCATCTGGAAAACCATATCCCATAACAATCAAAGTTGTATTTTTCTTTTGCAAACAGTTCGAAAATTCTCTAAATAATTCAGAATAGGGAGCCTGAGCTGTCTCTTTGTGTTTCAACATGGTAGGATAAATAACCACGACATCATCATCTGTTACTGTAGAATTTGACTGATATAAAAATCCATCTTCTCCACTAATCCAATTTATCGAACCGTGAATCTTATATAAATTTGCTTCTTTAAAGACCGGTTGCCATTTGTCTTTATATCTGTTAGTATCATCTACTAGCCTATATTTAAATTGATTTATATCAAATCTCTTAGCTAAAGTAGAGGGGAAACCTGTTGTATAGACTATATTGTTAGCTTCTAAACTATATTCATTAAAAAGGTCATAATTCGTTGTGAAAACTGAAATTTTTGAACTTTCTTCAGTACGATTTGAAAAAACAAATTTATAGAAATCAGCGTAAGTTTTAAAAACATCTCCTTTATATGAGTCCGAATCTAATTTAGGAATGGAAGCTATAAATTCATCTTTTAAAATTCGAAAAGCATTTAATAACTGTTCGTTATTTGGACTAAAGTTTAAACCATTCTGTATCCAGTTTAAAAGAGATTCTATATCGGAGAAAGAACTACAAAAATTTTCATAAATCTCTAACAACTCTTCCTTATCACACAGTTGGCTCTTAATAATATGATTATATAAATCTGCAATTGTTTCCAAACTATGGCTTTCACATAATCGTACAATCTCTCCCTTAATAGTCTCTTTATCATCAAGACTATTTATTAATAAGTTGACGTTCTTCGTATCCAAATATTGTTTTATTACAAATAATATATCTCCATGTTTTCCAATTATTGTTTTCATAGTCTGTGACATAAGAGGAATTGCTGGTACAGAACAACCTGAACCAATAAAAAATACCAAATTTTCAGCGGAAAATTGTGCTTTGATAAAACTAGAAATATTTTGTTTTTGTTGCTCTAAATCTAGTCCTTCGTTTTCATCTTTTCCTTGATAAAAGTGATATATTGACATAAATGTGACCTCCAATTAAACTGGTAACTACTTAAGTAATGTCATAAATCTATTTCAACTTTTGCATATCCCTCAACCGTTCTTGTCCCACCTTCAACATCTCCTTCTCAACCTTGCTCCATTTTCCGAAGAGGCAGTCTTGAAGAACTTCTGCTGCGGAATCTTTATCAGTTTCAGAATCACAGATACAAGTCCTATCTCTTTGATAAATCTGAATCTGGTCAAAGAGTCTATCTCTTTCGAGCTCCTTTAGGTTATCAACCAAATTCTCTACAATCCCATCATGGTGTTCTTTTGGTGTTGCTCTGGCCTGATTGGGATCGATGGCATAAAGCTCTTCGTAACGAATCAAGGTGCTGAGATAAGAAAGCTCTGGTTTAGTACCAATGACAGCTAAAGAAACTTGATAACCTTTAGAACGGAGTAATTGAGCAGTCTGACGAGGAACTTGAGTGGTACGCAAAGTCCCTTCAATCAGCAAATGGTAGCCTTGCGTGCTGAGTTCGTCAACCAGATGCTCTACCATTTTTCCTGCAAATCCCTTGGTATAGTCCACGCTGTCCTTGCCATACTTTTCTTGCAGTGCCAAGTAATTGGGATGCTGAGAACGGTAGCTGTCACCATCGATGATAATGATATTGCCTTGAAATTCTTTTTGCTTGATACGATGTATCGTTGTCTTACCTGCTCCGCTCTGACCTCCAAGTAAAATGGCTTTCGGTTGATCTGGAATCGTCTTTCCTCGAGTTAAAGCCCGAATGGTTCGCTGTAAGGCCTTCTGAAACTCTACCTCATTAAATTCTTCCAATCTCATTAAGCCACCACCCGATGATGCACCATGTCTAACATCCGCTCAATACCGTCTAAATAGCCATTGTAACGCTCTATTTCATCGAAAGTATCGACAAGGTAAATTTTCGTATGAATCAATTCAGCCAAATCATCACTCATGAGAATCCAAGGATTTGTTTCATCATCAAAAGCAATATCTTGACTATCCTGGTATCTATAAAGCTGTGATAAAATGGCTGCTCCACGTTCTTTTATCACTTCTATTTTTAAAGTCAGTTGGTAATCTTCAACAGGTGTTAGCATCTTGTCCTCTCCTACAATATCGACATAAGAAACGTTAAATTTCTGACAAATGCGGTCAATGAGTTCTGTTGAAACGGTGCTGGTTCCATTTTCGTAGCGACTCAGGCTATTGCGTGAAATCCCGACCATTTTCGCAAATTCTGGTTGTGTTAAATCGTGTGTTCGGCGTAGTGATTTAATATTGTCTCCAATCATAGATAAAGACCTCCTTATATTTGCTTTCATTATACCATAAAAAACGGATAACGCACCAAATATGGTGCGTTATCCGTTTTTAGGTTTCTTCGATTGCTTAAACTGCTCTATTCGCTTCTCTAACTGCTCAGTATTCAGTTTATTTTTCGCTTCCTGAATCGACTTATCAAGACTTTGTTCCTCAGTGGTTAAAATGTTCCGAGATATTTCTACTCTCTCACTAGACTTGAAACTTGGATCAAAGACCACATCTAGGAGTTGTTCTACTTTGGTTAGTTCAGTATCGGACATCTCTGATAATCGATGAATCAGTCGTTTAAAACGGTCTTGATGCTGTGTTTTCTTTTGAAAGAATTTCATTATCTTCTCCTTAAATTGTAAAAAGGTAGCCCGCATAGGACTACCTGGCTTATAAATCATCAATGGCTACTGAAATAGCCTGTAACTTTTTATTTTGGATTTTCTTTTCATCAATCAATTGATGAAGTTCTTCAATTTGCTTCTGACAGGCTGAAATATCCTTGTTGTTTTGTGCAATGGTATCTGCCAAGTGTTGTTTATAGTCACTTGTGATATTTACTTTCTTCGGCTGACTTTGTTTAACTTTTGATTCGGGCGTCTGTATATCTTTAGATTCTGACTCCTTTTGTTGCTGTTCAAAAGCAGCCACATAATCTACTTCTTCAATTAGTTTTTCATCCTGTTTATGGAAAAGTGCTGCGATTTTAGCTCTTTCTTCATGGGACGATGTTGGTTTCACATCATCTAGTGGCTGATCAAAATTCCATGTTTTACTCATTCTGTATCCTCATTTCTGTAATCTGGGTGTAATGTGGTTGCTTTACCAAAGGCTTGCTCTAGTGCTTCATGAAATGACAACTGACTAGATTGTTGCCGTTTGATAAAGGTACTATACATAGCTGTTTGTAGTTGGTCACGATAGTGTTCCAATTTCTCCGTCTCACGTGAGACCTTTTCTTCTTGCCTAGCTACTTTTTCAGCCAGACGTTCAATCACACTCATAGGGTGTCCTCCTTGTCACATTCTAGATTATGATAGCGGACTTGATTTTGTTATCACAATTCCAATGCATGCTCCCATTTAGGTGGAGGATGATTCCTAATGACTTGTGTTTGAGCAGATTGGACAACGTCCCCTAAAGATATTTCCCTCTATTGTTTCACAATATCATTCCAATCTGACTTTGTTTCAAGTCCCTGCAATGGTGGTAAATCTTGAGAAATCGGAAGTCCTTTATCTGACAGTTTCAGACAAAATTCTCTTCCTGCTTCATCGTTATCAACAGCCAATGTTATGACGTTTGAATGAGTTTGAAAAAAGGTTGTCGTCTCTTGTATTGCCTGAAGATAATGGCTAAGTCTGCTTGGTTTTACTGTATCTAGAAATGCCAATTTTCCTTGTTCTTCTGCCGCAAGTCGCAAGGTCTGATAAGCAATCACTGAAAGTTTTAAGCCTTCCATTGAAATCAGGCGAACATCGTATAATTGCTTTTGGTGAAGCTGATAATAGCTCATCATATCGATAACGGATTCACAAAAAATGAGTCGCTTAGGATTCCCAATATCGAAACTAATACCGACATGGCCATGAGAGCCTTTCATGATTTTCTTCAAATAGCCACGTTTGTGTCTTTCTTCATTTTTGACGAGACCTTGTAGGCTTGCGGCCTGTAAGGTCCCATTATGGTCATAGCTTTTTAACACTAATACGGGCTCCAATTGATAAGTAGCTTGAGCAAGCAATCCTTGTCTGCCAAAGGTATTGATAGTCTGATCACTTAGGCCACGAACTTCTTTCAAGTAAGTACGGGCTTGCTGAAAGGGTTCTTCACGCAAATAATATTGAAACGGTTGATAAGTTTCTTCTATCACCTTAGTTTGTTCAAAATCCCCAGTTTCAAGATAGGATACAGCCTCTTTGAAAGAAACATCTGCCACTAATTGAACAAAGTCAATCACATCCCCTTGTATATCTCTTGAAAACCATTTGAAAGTATTGGTATCTGCAAAAATCCGAAAGGAATCATGGTCTGGGTGTTCATAAATGTGTCCTGATAAACGTCTAAAGGAATAACCTAGACTTTCAGCCACATCTAAAATGGCCTTTTGTTTTACTGCTTTAATTCGTGTCATCTTGTCTCCCTATCAAAAAAAGCAGAAGACTGTCTCCTGCTAGTTGTTCTCACTTGTTGTAGTTCCTTGGATCGTTGGTATGCTGGAATTAGCACCATCTGTAGCTTCTTTCATGTCCTCCAGTTTCCCATTCCAAATGGTCAACTGATTAACCAGAAGCTTGTCGGAAACTTTGGAGTAGGATAAGATAACCGTCTTGGTTTCTGTCTGAGTGGTTCGTTGTTGTTGCTCACTCAAGTCAGATACATAAGTCACTTGATAGGTAACTTCCGCAAGTGCAACATTGCTCTCTGTATTGACATAGATACTGGCTGATTCAAATCGGTAGTCAAGCATATAATCTTTATAAACTTGATTGATCGCTTTATTCTGATTTGCTTCCTCTTCTGAAAATGCCGAATCCGTCATGTAGGGTTTGATACGAGCGTTATTTTCACCCAGCTGAACCTTTGTATAATATTGAGTGAGAAATTCATTGACAAGCTCATCTGATAAGACTGTCGCTCTTTCCTCCTGCTTTTCCTTTGTCACAAGTTTATTGGCTTCTGCTCGTATTTGGTGCTCTGTTTGTTTTGAAACGGATTGTGAGCCAATCGTGTAGCCAATCATGACCATAAAACTGACTGCGATTAAACCTCCTACTCCAATCAGAAATCGAGCTTTCACTTTATTTAACATGACTTACTCCTTTATTAGTGATAGCCTCATCATATCAAGATTAGCTTGGAGATTTTATCACAAGAAAAAGGACTACCAATCGGTAATCCTCCGTGTTAAACTATTCTATTTCTCCACCACTTCATAATAATGCTAAAAACTAGAAATAAATTCAAAGCTATAAAAAATCCAGTAAAACTCCAAATACCATTGGCTGCTAAATCTTCTGTATAGAGGTCTCTCTCTGTGAAAAAGAGGTAGATTCCATAGATTTCAATAAAGACTAATCCACTGATGAGCCCGATAAGGAATAAAGTACCTGAAACTTTCACAATCTGATAAAGGACAAGCAACATTAGTCCTATTGCTATAATAATCAGAAGGCTTTGTAGAATTTGTTCCAACATCTTCCACCTCTTTCTAAGGCATCTGCTTACGGTAATAGTTAGCTTGTTCCTGGTCAAGTTCATCTAGTTGGGCAACCAAGTCAAGGTATTCCACTTTCGTCACTTCGTCTAGGTTTGGAAAATCATTCTCACGACTTGTGATGATGAGTTCCAGCTGTCCAGTGATTTCACGCTTTGAAAAGCTATAATCAAGAGTTTCATCTTCATACTGTTCCTTTAAGGTTTGGTAGTTTGCCCTATCTTCTGGGCTTGTAAAGCCTTGTGCCAACCATTCTTCAAGTTGACAACGCATTTCTTCTAGTGTTTGGGCCATGATCTATTCTCCTTTTGTGATTTCTTGACTTCATTTTACCGCGTTCAAAGATATTTGTCAGCCTTTTTTCTTATATCTCGAGTATTATTTGTTGCTCCTTTTGAGGTGTTGGATCTTCACTAAACTTGGCCAAAGCTGCATCTATCTCCTCAATCTCTGCTTCTTTTTCCACCAAGGGAGCCAAAACATCATACTTAGCCTTTACAAGCTGATAATCTTCTTCCTTGGGGAAGACTTTTTCAACTTCTACTTTGGCTACTCGTAGTTTATCTTTTAAATCCTTTACCAGCTCTTGCGTCTTTTCTTGGTCATCTATAATATGGTCAATGGCATTACTAATCCGTTGAATGGTTCCCACGTCTGATTTCAAATCAAGAGCGACTGTATATTGATTATCACCTACAATCATCAAAGAAACCGTCTCTGGTAAGGGCTCACTAGGACCTCGTGTAGTCATTTTTAAATCAAATCCTCTAAAGCTGGCAAGTGTTTTGACTTCCTTGGTCTCTGAGCGGTTATAGGTAATGAGTTTTCGCAGATAGTCCCCTGCTTCTGCACGATTATCCATTGCTTGATTGTCAAATTTTATGACAAAATCTTGCGACTTTGTTGCCAAAGATTGGGCAATATCTTTATCATATTGACTCAACCGTTTTTCCATAATAGGGAGGTGCTTCTCGCAATAGGAAACAGTGTGACGGTATTCATCTTTTGAGCGATTAAAAGCTCGTTTTTGATTTTCTAACACTGTTAGTTCATTTTCCAACTCCATTTTCAGTTTGAGATAGGGATTACCAGTGGCTAAAGCCTTAAAGTCTGAGGCGGTCATGGTTTGTTCATCAATATCTTCTGCTGATCTAATAGGATCTTTTGAGGTCATAATCTGGGTGATATATTTGAGTTTATTCTCCTGCGTCTGCCAGAGGTAATTGTCGAAGCTCCCTTTAGTAATATAGTGATAAATATCTACCTCCCGGTGCATATTACCTTGTCGGATGAGCCTACCATTTCGCTGGACAATATCAGAGGGACGCCATGGAACATCTAAGTGGTGAACAGCTTTCATGCGTGATTGTACGTTTAGACCTGTTCCACCTTTTTCAGTCGAAGCCATGAGAATCCGTACTTCCCCACTATTGACCTTTCTAGACAGTGAGTTTTTCTTTTCATCAGTATTGGCATCATGGACAAAGGCAATTTCTTCTTTTGGAATCCCTCGATCTACTAGCAAGTCCTTAAGTTCATTGTAGACATCAAACCCTTCGTCCTTACTTTTAGGGGTTCCAATATCAGAGAAAATCATCTGAGTGGCTTTGTTTTCAGCTCCTTCACTGTAAATCCGCTCGACATTATCGACTACTTGAAGGATTTTCTGATTGTCTGATAAGGTATAAGCAGGGTCAATCAACCGCATATCAATGGCTAGTTTTCTAGCTTCCCCAGTTATCTTAAGCATATTATCTCTACTTGGATCAACACTACCTGACTTGATAGCGTCTGAACGCTCTACCAGTTCTTCTAAATAGTATTTCTGAGCTTGTGTTAACTCGCTTTCCACCGCAATAATCTTGGCTTCAGGTACAGGTAAATCAAGCATGTCTGAAGTCTGAATGTCTGCAGTCTCCTTGTAAATTCGCATGAGTTCAGGCAAGTTGACAAACTTCTTAAACCGTTTCTTAGGTTGGTATTTATCACCTGTCGGGGCTAGTTCCATAGAGTTTTCGATATTCCCAAAAGCACCAACCCAAGAGTCAAAATTGGATACCTGGTATCGTTCCAAGACATCAGGTTGAATGTAATTCATCATGGTGAAAAGTTCACTAATGGAGTTTGAGACTGGTGTTCCTGTCGCAAAAACGACATTTCTATCACCATGCTCCGCCTGAACCTGTCTCACCTTCATCTCCATGTCTACATTCTTTTTTGAAGTGGTATTGGTAATTCCCGCGACATTCCCAAGTCCAGTGATTGGACGGATATTCTTGAAATGATGAGCTTCATCCACAAAGAGAAAATCAATGCCAAGGTTTTCAAATTCAATAAAGGTATCTCGTTCCAGTTTTTGGAGTTCTTCTAGTTGGTGTTCTAGTCCCTTAATCGAACGCTCTGCTTCTTTAACTGTATAGTCAGAATCACTTCCTAGCTTGATTTCTCTGAGTTGCTCGAGTTTGTCATTGATATAGGTGACCTGTTTCTCTCGGCTCATCGGTATTTTTTCAAACTGGGAATCTCCAATGACAATGGCATCATAGTCGCCTGTGATAATACGTGATACGAACTGCTTACGTTTGGCTTTGACAAAGTCCTTCTTGGTGGTCACATAAACTTTCTTAGTTGGGAAAAATTTCATAATTTCTTGACCAAACTGTGCAGTCAAACTAGAAGGAACCACATAAAGAGGTTTATGTACCATTCCGAGTTCTTTCAATTTGAAACCAGCTCCAAGCATGGTCAAGGTTTTTCCAGACCCTACCTCATGGGCTAGTAGGGCACGTTTTTCCTCCACAATCCGTTGAATGGCATTCTTTTGGTGAGGACGTAAGGAAATATTCTGGGCGAGTCCATCAATGGTTAAATGGCTACCATCATAAACCTTAGAAACTGTACGATTATAGAGACTATTATAGGTATCTTCAATCATCTGTTGGACGTCTGGATACCTTGACACATAGTCTTGAAATAGCTCTTGTAGGTGCGTTTCCTTGGCACGTAGGACCGTTGTTTTCTCCACATCTGTCACATTCTTTTTCTTATCCCCTTCGACAATTTGTTTTGTAATGGTTGGTTGATTGGAATTCAGGAGGTTTTCAAAGATTTTTCGACCACTATCATAGCGTGAAGCAGGGACACCTAGACTCCTATCCGTTGCGTTGGAATAGGTGTAGGCAAACTTAGATTGGTAAGTGATAACCCCATCAATGGGACTGACTTCAAGGACAGTCACCACTTCTTGGTCAGAGAGGTCAAAAGCTTTTCCCATAAAGGTTTCTTGGGCAAATTTTCCGTAAACAGACAAGGGAATCCAGCGTGAACCAATCCGATAATCAATGTCTGCCAAGGTAATACGTGCTGGTTTAACCGCTTCTAGAAGTCCTGCATAATGCGGCCAGTTAAAGTCCTGATTGCCTTGTTTCACAAATAGGTCCACCACTTCTAACTTGGTAACGACATCACCTGACAGGAAGTCTTGGCGAGAAACATAGGACAGCTCCCCATTCAAATACTTCTCAGGATCAGGCATAATGAGGTCGCCTAACTCCTCAATCAAAGTCATCTTCGAATCAACCTGATAGATGGACATCATATAATCGAAATCAACACCTCGTCCGTCAGCCAAGCTGGAATTTAAGGCATCAAGGGCAGTATGTACCTTTTTAACCTCTTTTTCAGGACGCACCAGAGCTTTTTCAAAGGCAAGGGATTTGGTATAGATAACAGACTTTCCACTCGAATCCAAACTTTCATCTTCCAAACTAGCAAGAAGCGAATATTTATCATCACTATCAAAAAGATTACGATTCACTGCACTGTTCAAATACCCATAGCGTTTGACAAAGCTATCATAGGTACGATTAAGCTTGCCTAATAAGTCGTTGAACTCGCCTTTATCATAGTCATAATAGCGTTGAATGGCTATGACTTCTTGATAGGCATTACGAATGTCCACCATTCCTTTGATTCGTGCTACTTCTTTCTCAGATAAGGGAGCTTCATAGAAAACTGTCTTTTTATATAACCCTTTAAACTGACCACGTTTTGCTGCATCATCTGTAACATAAACATCTAGAGCAGTGCTACCAGTCACCTCTAAGCTATTAAAGCGATCAATCTGCTTTTGGGGATGCTTGGTGTCCCAAGCTTTGAACTTGCCTTCTTCATCTACATAGTAGCTGATTTCTTCCGTCTTGGTTCCTACTCGAATGCCTTTATTATCTCGATAATAGACCGTAGAACCCTGGTAACCAAAACTGTACTGACCTAGATTCTCCCTCATTTCAGCTGGAATGGAGGTATCAATGACTTGTTTAGTCAACACATTTGGGTTAATGATGATTTCATTTCTATCAATCTCTCTTGGAGCTTTTACATGATTCAAAGCAGTTTGAACACTTGTAATGAGGTTATCACTAGTCCCCTTAACTGAAAGTGTTCCACCATTAAAGTTTCTAACTTCATAGATTCCTAGCACTTGACTATTGTATTTTCCATCAAAGTATGGATTGAGCCATATGCGACTATCCTTGTCATAACGAATGGAACCTGAAAAGGCTAGGTCATCTGCCACATATCCCTTGTTCAAGTGTTTCTGGAAGAACAACATATCCGTTGTGACATTGGTTCCGGCAATGGCTTTAAAGGCAGAATCAGGCAGTCGAACCCCTCCAAGAAACTCGGTTGTCTCACGAATATCTTGTAAGATATTTTCTGTTCGTTTGTCCATGGTCCCTGTTGAAGAGATAATTGCTACTTGCCCACCATCATGGACTAAATCTAGTGATTTTTTGACAAAGTAGTCATGAATCATATAAGGCTTATCGTACCTGTTATCCGCAATCCGAAGATTGGCAAACGGCACATTTGAAATCACCAAATCAAAACTATTGTCGTTAAAAGCCACCGTCTCAAAGCCCTTAATTTCAATATGACTATTGGGATGAAGGTGTTTGGCAATAGCTCCTGTAATGGTATCTAATTCCACACCATATAACTCACTCTTTTCTCTTAACTGTTTGGGCATAGCCGCAAAAAAATTCCCTGTTCCCATGGAAGGGTCTAGGATTTTTCCACCTGTAAAACCATCTCTTTCCAACTTATCCCACATCTGACGAATCAGGGCTGGGTCTGTGTAATAGGCTGTCAGAGAGGACTGTTTCATATCCGAATACTCTTTATCTGTGACTAAGCTTTTCAGTTCTTCTCGTTCCTTAGAAAATTTTGGATTATAGTCATCAAAGAAATCATTGGCAAGTCCGCCCCAGCCTACATACTTGGCAAGGAGTTCTTGTTCACTTGGATTTGCCTGACGGCGTTCCGTTTCAAGTTTTTTAACCAACCGAATAGCTGCTATGTTTGTCTCAACCTTATCTCTAGCAGTCTTAGGATAAAAGTCCGTCATATCTTCTGGAAAATAGAAGTCCGTTAATGGAATCTCTGGAATTGTTTCGACTACTTCCTCTTCAGGAATTTGATTATCTGATCCTTCAAGATCATTATCGTTATGACCTTTTTCTGAACCATCTGGTTCCAATAGTCCAACACTCTGAACTGGCTCCTCTTCCAGAAATGAAAAAAGATTTAATTCTTGGTCTGCTTCGTCTAACTCTGTTTGTGGTTCTGCCTTTGTCTGATGAAGTGCCTGACTGACTTCTTCCCAAGTTCTCACATAAAGAACTGGATTTTGTTCAATGATATCCGAACAGTCATTGACTAACTCAATCCGAATCAAACCGTTCAATCGAGCATCGCTGACCGACACGACCTCAAAGTCCTGTCCCTTATAGGAAACCAATGACCCCAGAGGATAAGTGTCTAATACTCTCTGAACCAGTGGATTTTCCACGAATTCTTCATCAATTAATTCTTCATCAATTAATTCCTCATCAACTAATTCTTTCGTCTCAGCTTTTTCTAGCTTGCTTTTCCAATCTCTAAGGGTTAAATCTAGCTGATTGCCTTTATCTTTTTCAAATTGCTCTGCGTCTTCTCTGCTAAGTTCTTGGCGTAAAAAGGCGTAGGCAATTTGTCGCAGCTCTTCAATGGAAAGCTGGTTACCAAAGAAAAATTCAATTTTTTCATGACTCAATCCCATTTGGAGTAGTTCTGTCGCAAGGGCTAGTTGAGTTACCGAGGCTTTGGGATAGCCACCAAGTAAAGCAAGATCCGCATTTTTCAAACGAAAACGACCTGCCGCATCCAATAAAATACCGACTTGGTCTGGGGCAAACTGAGATAAATCAATCCCTACCTGAGTCAATTTTTCTTGATTTTCTGTCCTAATGACTTGTCCAATTTTTTCTAATTCCTTTTCTTCGACTGTAGTCAGCGTTTGTTTCAGCTCATAGAGACTGCCATCAGCCTCTAGATAGGCGAGTAACTCTTCTCCTTCAAAGACTGGTGTCATTTCCATCTCAGTGTCAAAATCACCTCGTCTAAAACTTGGGACTTTGGAACGTTCATTTCGAATTTGGTCAAAATATGTTAGAATCTCAAATTTACGTCGTAATGACAACTCTTCATAAGCTGGCAGATGGCTGGTTTTTCCAGTTCGTATATCCAGTTGAGACAGATCTACATCCAAACTTGCAATGATAAGAGAACCATCTTCTCTAAATGATATTGCTTGATGAACACTTGTTTTGTGCCCATCACCAGTTTCTTCATTTTCTCGAACAGTTTCATCAAGTCTTGTTTCAAGCTCAGGCTCGTAAGTCAAGAGAAACTGTTCAATATCTCGGCTGATTCGATCCGCTAAATTATTAGCCACTCGATAAACATTGACCAAATTAGCTCCTCTACTCTTTTGTAAGAGTGAATCCGGCGATATGGTTTGGTAGTGACCATTTGAGTCTAATAATTGAAAACGAGTGGCCAGATTAAACAAGGCCACTTCTATCACCAAGTCTTTTTCAGACGGCGATAATTTGTCAAGTTTTTGGAGGCCATTTTGACCGAATACTTGTGTATAGGTCAATAGATCATGAGCAGTATCATAAGGACTAGCCTTGACAAAAGCTGAAACATCTGTCTCAAAGTGAAGTACCTGAACAGGTCTGATGTTTGCTTGCCCATTGGATAAAAACTGACGAATAAGATTATCCCACTCCTCATCAAAATGCTCTGCTTGGTAATATAAAAATGCCTCAAGCAAGGCTCTATCACGAGGAATGGTGGCTCTCATCATTTGTAGTAAGACTTCTTGATTCATTTTTCCCTCCCATTTTAAAAAGGCTGAGAGTGTTTCTCAGCCCTTGCGTTAATCTAGGACCAAGGCTCGTTGGTCTCTTTCTTGTGGAATACCTTCCATTACAGTTGCCACATAGTGTTGTAAGAAATGACTTTTCTGGTCTAGTAAATCTTTTTGCAAGGCAAGGTGAACCAGATCTCCAAAATAATCCTGACTGGAAATGGCCAAGTCCTGTTGAATCATGGCCTGTAAGGTTTCAAGGCTAAGTGGTGAATAATCGTCACTATCCAAAACTTCATATTGTTCCAAGGTGTCTGAAAGACTATTTGAGGACATTAGATCCATAATAAAACTAGAGCCTTCACCTGTTCGGTACAGTTTTTCCAGAATGTCAGTCAAATCCGCCTGTACTTCATCCTGATAACCATCCACTTTAACTCGTAGCTCATCACTAATCAAGGATAGGTCATCTTCATCCATATAATCTTGATAAACCTGATTGAGGATTGTTCTATCTGAGATACTTAGTTCCAAAGAGAGAAAGGCTTTGGTAAACTCTTGGTAATCTACCCTCTCCATTTCAGACAAAGCCTTTTTCATGGTGTCAAAGTTCCAGGTCATCGTACAACTCCTTTTGTGGGGCTATTGGTGAATGTCCAGATTGTAGCTCTTCTAAATCAGCTTGACCATCTCCATCTGTGTCAATAGCATATGGGTAGGTACCTAAAGCCAGTTCCTGAGCATCTGTCAAACCATCATGGTCTGAATCCTTTTCATAAATGGTTTTCGGATTCATCTACTTCTCCTCCTTTTTCTTTAGTCCATAAGCTGTACCGAGTAAAATCCCAGCCCCAATCAAGCCCAAAAGGGATTCATGTTCCCCTGTATTTGGCAAAATGCTTGCTGGAACAGGCGGTTCAATAGTCTCAATTGGTGGTTGAGGTGGGGTGGGTTGATTTGGACTTGGTTCTTCAGGTTTAGGTGTATGTGTTACAACTGTATTTGAGCTGATGACATACCCATTCACTGTATGGAGATTGGTATTCTCCACCTGACCAGTCGCAATCCGTTTCATCTGAAGGTAAACATCTGCCTGAAAGGCTGAATCATCAGAGATAGTCTCTAAGAAGGATTTATCAAATGAAATTGACACGAGGCCATTTTCTGTATCCACCTGTTGCAAGGTATATTTCGTGACTTCCGTTCCTTCATTTAAGACAGAACCGTCTTTGAGGGTGACATCCGTCGTCAGATAGCTGCGATAAACACCATTGTACTCATCATGCTTTTCATCATAGTTATCTTCAAAACCATATTCAAATAAATCAGTCGCACGATTGCTTGGAATCATCGCTCCAACTAAGCGATAGTTAAAGATTTGATTCAAGGTCACTTCTTTCCCATCAAGGCTGTCATTTTTATGAGACAAGTCAATCACCACATCTTTTTGTGGGTCTAATTTGGGAACATTATTGATCACTGTTTCCGTGACATAGACCAAGCCAAAATCAATTTGATAGGCTGTATTTTCATACTGACCACCTGTTTTGGTCAGCTCATTTTTAACCGTCATCGGAAGGGTCACAACTAAGGTTTGACCAGTCTTCACATAGGTCTCATAAAAGGATTTTGGATCATCGCTACTAAGGACTTGAATGGCTCCATTAGGTGTAAACTGACGTTTAGCCATGGCATCTTGGACGACTTTCGGAGCTTCTGACAAACTAGCGTAGGTGTTGACAGAGATACCAGATACACGATTGCCATCCTTATCCAAAACTTGAATACCATCAGGATTTAGGGTAAGAGCTTCTTCTGGGTAATCGTCCACCATGTAAAATCCCTTAGCAAGAACATCATCCGTCACGACCATGTCCTTGTATTGGCTGTAATCCAGAACAATTTTGTAATAATTGACCGTGTTCGGAAGGACAGTCTTTCCATCAATTGAAATACCTTCTTGATTGGTGTTAGACTTATGTGGAGTTACTTTAGGAACGAAATTGGTCACCGTATTGGTTTCATAGGCTTGCCCAAAGTCCACCTGATAGGCCACGTTGTCATAAGACTTCCCTGAATTAAGCATGGTTTCCAAAACCGTCATCGGAGTGACAATGGTAATATTCTCCCCCTTGGTCACATAAGATTCATAAAAGGCTTGTGGGTCTTCAGGCATGAAAACTTGGAAAGCACCTTTAGGCTGAATTTTTTGTTTAGAAAGGGCTGCTTGTAAAGATTTAGGAGCTTCCAATAATCGAGAATAAGACTTCACCGTGATTCCTGAAACTATTTTGCCATCAGATGTGATAAACTGAATAGCTGTTTCATCTGGCAATAAAGCTTCTTCTGGATAATCATCCACAAAGTAAAATCCTTGTGTAATCTGAGAGTTGTCAGCTTTAATCCCTCGGTATTGGTCCAAGTCCCATGAGAGAGTATAGTAATTTTGACTTCCCACTAGCATAGGCTTCCCATTGATGTCCACTTTGTCTTTATTGAGGTTTTGTTTCTTAGGTTCTGGAGAAACAAGGGTGTTGGTCACTTCCTTGGTTTCATAACCATTGCCGAAATCCACTTGGTAAGCCTTGTTTGTATAGGTCTTTGTTTGACCATAGAGACTATCTTTAACCGTCATTTTGGTCAATAAAGCTAAAGATGTACCTGTTTTGACATACTGGTCATAAAAGGCTTGGTTATCATCTGGCATAAAGACTTGAAAGGCACCTGTCGGTGTAATCTTAGCACGAGCTAATTTATCTTGAAGGTCTTTAGGGGCTTCATTTAGTGAAGCATAGTTTTTAACCGTTATTCCTGATACCTTCTGACCATCAAGGGTAGTTACAGCCGTGCCATTTTCCACCACTTCAAGCACTTCCTCTGGGTAATCGTCCACAAAGAAGAAGCCTCGTGCAATTGTCTCTTTAGCAGAACGCTCTCCCTTATACTGGTCCAAATCCCAAATCAATCGGTAGTGGTTGGTTGTGCCAAGGGCTACGACCGTGTCATTAATGAGGACACCATCCGCATTTTCATTGTTTTTATCTGGTGTAATGAGTGTGGTTGTCTCCCCATCACCTGGTGTACGAACCGTTACAACATTTGAAGTGACTGTGTAGCTATTTCTTGTGCCCTTATTCAAAAGCAACTTGTAACTATTGGAATAGGTTGCCCCATCATTTTGAACAGAACCATAGTGTTTTGGAGCGGTCAGTTGATAAACCTTGGTTAAATCTTTATTTACCTCCTGCAACAAGTTTTCCTTTGCGGTTAAGGTCACAAAATTCTTAGTCTCATCAAAGCTAAGGACATAGTTTCCATTCTCTTTTTGTGTTGTTTCCTTATCAAATAGGTAACCAGCAGGCAAGTAGTCCTCAAAAATGAGACTAGTCGTTTGAGCACGATTGGGCGATAAAGCATCAACTGTTAAGGGATAAATCACCGTTGAATCTTTTGCGACAGTTTTCTCATGAAGATTAGCTTGGTCACTATTGACCACTTCTTTCATAATCTCTGGAGTTGTTGTCAAACGATACGCATGATAATGGACAGTCGGAACTTGTGGTGGCGTTGGAAGTTCTTTTGGAATAGGTTTAACAGGTAAGGTTACCTTGGTCAAAGTTAGACTAGGCTGTACTACTTCTTCCAAAGGCTTTGGCGTAAAGGTTACAGGCTTTTCTGGTGTAAATGTTTTTGGTGTATAAACATCAGGTGTTACCGTAATAGGTTCAGGAACAGGCTCAAGTTCCACCGTTACATGAGGTTTGGGACTATAAGGTGATACTGTACGTGCCACTGGTAGGGTGTTTAAGGCAAACCAGTAAGACAATCCAACATTCTGTGGCATATCGCCTTGTCCAAAGGTGACTGTGTAGGTATTGCCTGATGTGACCGTTGAGACAATAGCTCCTTTATAAGCATAAGGACTTGATGTGGTATCCCATTCCTCAGGTAAGTTCAAATCACTTGCTCGGTTGGAACCCAAAGAACGAGCCAAACCTTCATTTGTCACTTGAATGGTTGAACCATTGATTGGCACGAATTTTCCAGAGGAATCTTTGACATACTCTAGACCAATATCATTATGATTGAGGGAAGAATGCGTGAAGACACCTGGTTTTTCTTTGGAGAAGGTAACTTGTGAACCGTCTTCCAAAAAATACTTAGCAACTACACGAAACTCCATCTTGTCAGTTCGCCAGTCACCATTTCCATCATTTCGATAAGCGATAAAACCTTCAGTTGGATCATTTGGCACAACCAATTTCACGGCATCGGTTCCAGCTGGTGATACAAGGTTGGTAATATCGTAAGTCACACGACTAATCTTTTTGCCATCAAATCGTGCATTTTGGAGATTTTGATAGTTAAAACTTAGTGTCTCACCCGTTTTGAAGCTATCATAGACAAAGAATCCTGTTGAATCTAAAATTCTTGAGTAGCCACCCAGCATGGCATCGCCAGTTGAAACGATCTGATCAGGATTTCGGGTAATGGCTCCATGTTGTGCTTGTGGCTCACCATTATTGAGATTGAGTGCTTGAGCAAGGGCTTCAGAAATATAACCTTCTTCACCTTTTGAAATCTCGGCCAAGTCACGTTGATAGCGTTCCATTTCTTTCGCATTGTAGGCATCAATCGCTTCATTCTCATTTCTGGCTGCGGCTTCTTTTTCTTGATTGCGTTTTGTAATGGCTTCAATCTCAGCTGCTCGATCTGAAACTAATTGTTGTTTCTCTTGATTAGCCTGATCCACCGCAGCTTGACCTGCACGGTTTTCAGCATCTACTGCGGCTTGACCAGCCTGATTCCGCCTTTCAATGGCTTCGTTATCTGCCTTTGCCTTAGCAAGTCCAGCTTCATTTTCTTTTTGAATGACCTGATTTTTCGCAACAATATCATCTGCCTTGGTTTTCTTTGTTAGATAATCCGCTAGTGCTTGTTCGTTAGTTGATTGAATGGTTTCAACAGCCTTGCCATAGTTGGTATAGTCTAGTACAGATGTCCCGTTTCCTGATGAAACTACTTGTTCTTTTACTGTCACATCAGCATCTGCATACTGAAATTTTAGGTCATTAACTTTGGTATCAACCCAAGCATTTGTCTCTTTACCAGTTTGGTTGGCCCCTTCGTAGGCCTGTGTCAGCTCCTTATTTTCCTGTTCAATTCGGACTTTTTCATCCTCATAAGCTACTTTGTCAGCTTTGTAGGTTTCAGTAACTTCATTGATAGCCTCAACTTGGTTTTGGGCATCTGCTTCAGCTTTTGAAATTTGTTGGTTGGTTTCTGACGCGGAAGTTGTATTCCCCAAGTCCATTGGACTATCTTCAACCGTAGAAACACCTTCAGCCTTGGCCTGTTCCACTGCTTGTGTTACCGTATCATGCGGTACGGTGACAGCAATTGCACCGTTAGATTGTCCAGTTAACGCTATACTTTCAGTTTGTTCAGAAACAGGGGTTGGTTGTGCTTCTGGTAAATTCGTGGTTGGATTTTCCGTTCGTTGAATGGTGGTGTCCACTGTTGGTGTGACTTCGTCTGCATGTGCAACCGTTCCTCCCCAAGCAACAACAGCGGTCACCATTGTTCCAAGGGCAACCGAACATAACGTTCGATATTTTTTACTCTTACGAAAGACGTGTTTCTCGCCTTTTTCCTGATTGACAAGAAAGTGATGATTACATGTTTTGGTCATAAATAGTCCTTCTTTTCTTTTTTCTATAGCAACAAACTGTCACTCTTTATTAGATACGAGGGCGTTAAGCGAGCACGACAAAAATAGGAGTTTTGACGAAGAACTTTCCGTTCTAGGAGAAACTCTCTTTTTGTACAGCTCGTAGCCCAAGTTCAATACCATCATAAAAAAGAAGGCTTGATTTTGGTATCACAATCAGTTCAGGGAAAAGAAATTGTTGCTTTCACACTACAAATGTTGTAAAATTGTAGTGTGAAAGCAACATTGAAAGGAGTAAGCATGTCTAAAAAGGAAATTCTACTTGAATTTATAGAAAACCACAATGGCATCATCACCTATAAAGATTGTAAAGCACTAAATATTCCAACAATATATTTGACAAGACTAGAAAATGAAGGAATTATATACCGCGTCGAAAAAGGAATTTTCCTAACCCAGAATGGAGACTACGACGAATACTTCTTCTTTCAGTACCGATATCCCAAGGCTGTTTTCTCTTATATCTCAGCGCTTTACCTGCAACAATTTACAGATGAAATTCCTCAATATTTTGACGTAACCATTCCTAGAGGCTACCGTTTTAATACTCCTCCAGCTAATCTGAACATTCATTCTGTTTCTAAGGAATATAGCGAACTAGGAACTACTCTTGTAAAAACCCCTATGGGAAACGAGGTAAGAGTGTATAATTTCGAACGTATTATCTGTGATTTTGTGATTCATCGAGAAAAAATAGATACTGAGCTTTTTGTCAAAACACTTCAACATTACGGAAACTATCCTAAAAAAAATCTTACAAAACTCTATGAATATGCGACAAAAATGAACACCTTGGACAAGGTCAAACAAACTCTGGAGGTCCTAGTATGAATAAAGCTAAGCTAACAGCACTCTGTCATAAAATATCAAAGAATACTGGATTAACCTTTAATTCCGTGATGACCTATTACTTTTTAGAAGTGATTTTAAAAAAATTAAGTCAGAGTACCTATTCAAATCACTATATCTTCAAAGGAGGCTTCCTACTGTCAAATGTTATTGGAGTTGAATCTCGTAGCACGGTTGATATTGATTTTTTGTTCCATCAAATAACACTTTCAGAAGATACTGTGAAGCAGCAACTCAAGGAAATTTTAGCAGATTCAGAAGAAGGTATTTCTTTTGTGATTCAATCAATCACAGCTATTAAAGAAAGTGATGACTATGGTGGCTATCGAGCAACAATTTTGTGCCAACTTGAGAATATTAAACAAGTTATCCATTTGGATATTGCGACAGGTGATGTTGTAACTCCTCAGCCTATTACATACGACTATAAAGCTATTTTTGATGAAGACAATTTTCCAATCATTGCTTATACAATTGAAACCATTCTTGCTGAGAAACTTCAAACCATCTATTCACGAAACTTCTTAAACAGTAGAAGCAAAGATTTTTACGATGTTTATATTCTTTCAAAACTGAAGAAAGAAGACATTGACTTCATTCAGTTGAAAAATGCCTGTCAGAGAACATTTTCATATCGCGAAACAGAACTCGATTTTGAAAAGATTATTGAACTACTCGAGAGGTTCAAATCTGACCCTATTCAGAATAAACAATGGCAAAATTATTCAAAAAAATATAGCTATACAAAGGGGATTTCCCTTGCAGATGTTCTTGATGAGATGATTCATCTCATAACAATTCTCATTTCTATAAATTATGATTAATAGTGACCAAAAATAAAAAGATATGCTAACATTTATACATTTTGTTAGCATATCCTTTTTTTATTTCGTCGTATAGGAAAAACTCAAGCTACTATCCACTCCAGATAATTTACGGAAGGTATAGTTTGGATTGCCATTGTAGTTAGTTTCTGAGATAAGAAATGAACCGTCTGGGTAGACTTTCTCCACAAAAGCTACATGACCGTATTCTGCTGGTGTGCCATGTCCTCCTCCCGCAAAGGAAAGAATAGCTCCTGCTTGCGGACTTGTTCCAGTTTCACCACCGAGACTTGCGGCTGTACGCACCCAATCTTGACCATTACCCATGGTACTGATAATTGAAATCTTCTCACCATTCTTACCCTTGAGTTTTAGACCAAGTTGATTGATACGGGCTGCCACTCCCCAAGTACATTGACCGTAAGCGTAACCCATACCGTCACCACCTCCTGGGATAGAGTTTTCAAAAAGGTCTCCTCGTACAGCTTCAAGTGCTTTTGGGTCGCTTTGTGCTGTCCCACCGTTGGGTTGACTAAAGCCTTTTTCAATTTGGTAATACCACTCGCTGGCTCGTGTCTGACGCTCAAGTAGCTTATCACCACTATTACCTTCCCAGTAAATGAGAAAGAGTTGGGCAAGACTAGCTGGACTTCCTGAATTTTTGAAGAAATCCTTTAACCAGTTGGTGTAATAGGGACTATCCCCTTGCAACATGAAATCCAGTTGTAACCCTAAATCATACCACTTCTGATGTTTTCCTTTGGCATATTCTAGCAATAAAGTATGTCTGCGTGACCCATCTGCAGTGTCTGTCCACTGGCCTAATCCTAAACCACGTTTGAGGATATTAGGGTAACGTCCATTGTATATTGTTGGACCATTAAGTGAAAGCCAACCCTCATCATCCCACGAACTGTCTGTCGCACCAATAGGTGGAGATAGATAGTCGCCCTCTGCACGCTTCGGATTAATGGAAGATTCTACCGACCAATTTCCTAGAATCGCTGCGATAGCTTGATTGGTCGCACCTTTGCTTTTGAGATAGTCATAAATCGCCTTGGCCCTTTCGAACTCATTGCCACCAAACTGACCGATAGTTGGAAGAATGGTGGTCTGAACCTGAATCACTTTTGGAAAGTAGAATGCTGGATTGACATAGACCAACTTATCCATATCATCATCAACCTTTTGATAGGTGACTTTTAGACCCGTTCCGTCTTTGGTCTGACCAATAATGTCTCCTGCCAAGACTTTTTGATGTTCACTCACTCGACCTGAATGAATGCCGAACAAGGTTAGTTTAGTCCTATTCACTCCCTTACCTGATGTCAAAACAATGTTTTCTCCATCAATAGAAACCTTGCCATCCATCGGAGCCACAATGACTTGGCCTTCTTTTGCTTCTAAGATGATATGGTGATGGAGCGTTGGTTTCTCATCAATAACCTCATAACCATATCGGTAGGTCATGTTTAAGCTATCCTCATCGGTCTGTCCCTGAAAGGGATTATCCAATTCTTGAAGGGCTAAATAGTTGCCTTCTTCGGTCAACTCCTTTAGTTCTTCTTGGTCCTCATCTGACAGCTTGTAAGGAGGTTTCTGGAATAAGTCAGACATGGATCTAATAGAGTCACCACCGTTTAAGTTCGTCCACACTTGACTGAGAAATTCTTTGTAGGTCGCACCACCTGTTTCCATGAAATCGTCAAGCTTGTAGTCTTGGTATTGATGATTCATGTAAACCATGACCTCATCAATTTTGGTGTAGTAGGTAATCCCTTTTTCGTTGGTTCTCGTATGTTCCGCATCTTCCCACGTCATGTGGGTATAAGCCTTGGTCAACTCGATCTCATCTTGTTGAATGACACTGCTTCCTGAGACACTCATGAAAAAGCTCATCATCAAAAGGAGTATCAAGAGAAGACCTGAGACAATCCAAGTCAAAGGATTTCCCGCAATAGCAGAAAAGAAGGTCAGGCTTCCCTTAATGGCTTGAACAATCCCCTTAACTCCTGCTAGACTGTGCTTTCTGGCATGCTTTAAAAAGGTTTGGTAGCGTCTTCTTGGTTTAAGAGGTTTCTGGCGTATGAATCCTTTTCCCATTTTGAAGTTCTGGAATCGTTCCTTTCCATGAGCCACTCTCGTCTTTGTAAAACGCACACCAGTCTGACCACTTTTCACCGCCACTTTACCTGCTTGATAGGTAAACCTGCCATAGCGTCTGGCTTTCAGGCTAGTATCCTTTAGGGTTCTAAGTCCATCTAAATCATCATCCTGTGCCACCAAGTCAAGCGATTCAGATGCAGCTAAGCTTAATCCAGCTTTGACTTTGGTAGAGTTTTTCTTAGACTTTTGGGCTTTCTTGAGTTGTTTGACCTCACGTTTGGCAGAACTGACTTCTTTTTCAGCACTTAGTCGATCAAATGATTTTTCTTGGTGAAACTGAAAGCGAGACTTCAAGGAAGATTTATCTTTTTGGAAGGTAAACTTAGGATTAACCGATTTTGACTTTTCACTTAGTTTCACTTCTGACAAATGTTTTCTTGCCGTCCTCAAACGCTCTTGAGCTTGCGGAAGTCGATAGTTCTTGATTTCCTTTCCCCTTAACAGTCTAGGAGACACATAGGTAATTTCCTTTAGGAACTTCTCTTCTGCTTCCTTTTGGCTACTGAGTAGATTTTCTTTGAACTCTGTTTTCTTTTCCTGAAACAGAGAATTTTGAGCTGGTTTTCGAAATCGTCCTATTTTAGGAACAGTCTGTTTTAAGGTCCTAACTTCTTTCCGATAATGCATGCGGACTGATTTTAAATTGCTTCGAAACTTTTTCCTGACCTGTTTGACTAGCCTTTTATCCTCTTTCATCTCATGTCCTCATTTTTTCAGGGTCCGTACTCATGATGTCAAAGAGCTTGGTGTGTTGTGGAATCTTATTTTTGAAAGGAACAACGGTGGATCCGGCCTTAATTAAGCCTGCCCCTTTTTCAGGATTGACCAAGTATTTCTCCAGTTCCTTGGAAAGCCCAAGCATAGGCACCAATTCTTCGCGATCGCTCTTAGCCTGTTTTAATAGAATCATAAACTCGCTATTGGCAATAATACGTCTACCATTTGCGTCCAAAAGAAGCGTTTCTACATTCTGAGTAATGCCTGTCGGTATCGCCCCATACTTACGGACACGACTCCAGAGTTTAAAGAAGAAATCAGAGGCGTATTTGTCCAATAAAAGAAGCTGCATTTCATCAAAATAAATCCATGTTTTCTTCCCTAGTTTTTGGTTTTTCACCACCCGATTCCAAATTTGGTCAAAGATAACCATGAGGGCAATTTGCTTCAATTCATCACCTAACTTTTTGACATTGTAAATCAGGAAATGACTATCAGTTTTGATATTGGTCCGATGTGAAAATATATCCAGAGACCCTTCCACATAAAGTTCCATATCCAGTGCCAAGTCCTTAGCTTCCTGTTCAGGTTGTTGAGATAAGACAAAGACCCATTCGACCAATGATGGTGTGTCAAAATGCTTATAGGTGAGTCGTGTCACACGGTCTATCAACGACTTTTCGCGACCAGCCATTTTGCGGTCCAAGAGCTTTCCAATCCAGGACAAGAGAAATTCGGACTTGACCTTGACTGGATCCTCATCCATATTCTCATCTGATAGATCGAGAACATTTAAAAACGTTGTGGAATCTGGGGCAATATCAATACTTTCCCCACCAAAGGCTTGACCGATAATACTGTACTCATTTTCTGGGTCAACAATAATAATTTCAGTATCACTATCTGCTTCCTTGAGCTTAGTAGAGATGATTTCATGTTTTGTCGCCATCCCTTTTCCAGCTCCAGAGGTCCCTAAAATCAAACCTGATGGAGTATTTAACTTGCCACGGTCAATACTGATGATATTACTTGAGATTTGATTGATACCATAAAATTTTCCACCCTTGTCTTGAATATCTACGGAAGTCCAAGGTGCATTCACGGCAATGTTTGAAGTCAATAGTGATCGAGAAACACCTTCAAGATAGTTTTTTCCAAATGGTAAGAGACTATTAAAGGCCGCTTCTTGCATATAGGTCAAGTTATCAATAATCATGTCATTTGACCCCGCCACTTGCTTGATAATATCAAGAAATTGTTTGAGTTGGTCTTCAGTATCCGCAAGCACGCCAATTAGAAATACGGTGTCAAACAGCTTATCTCCTGTTTGGGTCATGGTTTGAAGAAGAGCTTCTGCTTCATCGATGTTGTTTTCAAGAACATGGCCGACCTTCTCCAAATAGATGCCAGTCCGAGCCATCTTTTGTTGTTCCCCAATCTTTTGTGATTCCATCAAGGTCTTCTTGGTTCGCAGCTTGGTCATGGTTTCAGACTTAGTTGAGCCTTTGGCATGTAGGCTAATCATCACTTCCAAATCTGACTGCATGAGGTCACGAATAAATTTATCCCCTAGCTCCATACCGTAATCACGAACATAGACAATCTGTAATAATCTATCGTCCAATTCAATATGATTCTTGTGTTTAAAGGAAAGGTAGGATGGGGCAATAAAGTGTTTGGTGGATTGACCTGATAGGGTCAAATCATTGTAAGAAAACGGTAAATGATTTTCACCTCGCAACATATCCGCAAAAACATTCACTCGCTCCTCTCCACCAAGCAGACCAAGAGATACATCAATCTCTGAAAAGCCACTCTTGAAATATTCCCCAATCTGTGACAGAGATCTAAAAGCTAGTTTTGGTGTTTGGTCGCTCTTGCCAAATGAAAGAAACTTGACAGCCGAAAAGTTGTTCTCACCCGCCTCTAAGTTGGCATCCATCATACGATTCAATTCATCACGATAAGCATCAAACCCATCTTCCTGTAAGGGATAGAGGATACTCTTACGGAATTTTTCCAGATTGACCTTTTGATTGAAAATGGTCAGTTGGAAATTGGTCTTATCATCAAGAGAATTGATTAAATCGGAATATTTCTCAACAATAGCTCCCTTATCATCTAAACCAATTGTTTGATAATTGACATCTCCTAAGAGATAGGTTTGTGAAAAATAGCTTGGGCTGACCTGCATAAGGCCATTCTGAAAAAGCCCTTGATAGGCTAACGTATTTAGGGTAGAAGGTCTGATCTCCTGCTTCTGTGTTTTCGTCTTTTGCTTTTGGTCATTAGAAGAGGTCTTTGCTTTCATTGAGTGTTTTAATTTTTTCATGTTGGTCTCCTTTTCTTCCAGTAAATGTACGATCTGGTACTGTCAGTTCATAATGAAAACGGTACTTGAGATAGGTTTCAAATGGTAAATCATTTGGGCGATAGACCCCAAATAACATGAGTGGAATGGTAAAGCTAAAAACAAAACCATAGACAAACCAATCCCCAAATTGCCAGTAAAATAGGTTCAAGCCCAATACCAAAATGGTTAGGGCGATGGCTGGAAATACAAAAATAACCTGTCTGGTTGTAAATCCTAACCATGCCCTGTGTTGAACCTTTGAGATGTCCTTAAAGACACGTGTGTTCATAAATAATTGCTCCTTCTTTGATAAAAGGACTAAGATGAAAATCTCAGTCCAGTTTGAATTGCTTCATGATTTTGATGCAGTAGACGTCTGAACTCTCTACGCTAAGTTCCTAGCCATGACAGTTCTAGTCGTCCTTGCGGAGGTAGGACGACGTAATCGACTGCAAAGCAGTACTTTGTTCCTCTTCGATTTCCAAGGAACAACCTTAAACAGTCCACTGGACTGTTTAAGCTATCCTACTCTCACATACCCAAAATACTTCGGGCGGTTCGTTGACTGCCAACTAAGGCAATGATTAACAATATGGCCTGTACCAAGCCACCAAACATAATGGCGAGTGATTCCATAACTCCAGCTCCATTTGATACGGCAATCTTTCCAGCCGACTCAAACAAGGGAACAAGAGATACAATTAGAAAAATCAAAATACCTTGAACGGCATAGACCATGATGTTCTTAAGGTAGCCAATCCCAACACTTCTCCAGTCATCACTAAGGAAGGTCGGAATGGTAACAGGAGCAAAAGGTATCATCAGATAGAGTTGGATAAAGCGAATGGTAATCAAGATATTGACAATCATGATACTGGCCATACGTACCAACCAAATGAGAATCGCAAAAAAGCCAATAATCATTTTTCCTACAATCCCAGATCCCTTAATGCCTGAGATGGTATCGTAATTAGCACCACCATTCGTGACAAGCCCTGCCACTTGTTCAATAACATAAGAGGCAAGGGCAATAATGGCTTCCACAATAACCGTCGTATTGGTAATCAAGACCGCGACCATGATGTAGCTGACAATCATGGGTGCCATAGCTTCAAAGGTCATCGCACCACCTGAGTTTGCGATTTTCTTGGCCATTTTTGAGAATTCGAGTACGAGAACAACCGCAAGAATAGCTACTCCCAAGGGCTGCATAATCCCCTTGGTAATGGCTATCATATAAGACCACACCGTCGGATTAAAGTCTGCTAGTGATTTAACCAGGTTGGCAGTTGATTCTAAATCCACTTGAAACCCTTCAAAAAGGCTATCGCTAGATACTTTTTCAGAGGCTAGAAATACAAAAGGTGACGTAAAATTCATCATCATGTCATGTTCTGACCTCCTCTAAATGGTAATCTGTGTCACAAAAGCTCCTGCGGCTCCCACCATTACCCCACCAACAATTTCTAGAATGGCATTTCGGACACCTGGACCACCATCTTTAATATTGGTTGAAAGGTTGATAATACCCATGACAACTAGAAAGGCTCCTACTGCAATTAAGCCTTTTTGTAATAGAGACATGGCTTGGGAGAACATGGAGCTGGCGTCCACTCCGTAAACAAAGCCTGTTAGTTTTTGATTCATATAGTTCCTCATTTCTATTAATGTAGTGACGTTTCTGTGCTTAAATCCCTTATTGTATGGCCTGACAAATCTAGTTCTTCCTCAGCGGTTAAGGGATTGAGGTGATAATGCCACCAGCGTTCATCAGATTCCTTATCCGCAAGCCATTTCCAATTCTTATGTTTGAGTGGAAAATATTTCTTAGATCTAAATACAGGAACTCCTGCAATGCGTACGAGGCACTCATCTCGTTTCATAGTCCCGACTTCATCAGCCGTCATCAAGTCACGAGCAATTTTCTGGTGAGAGGTAGAACCTGAGCCAGTCTGCCCAAAAGAACGACTGGTACTTCTGACATCAATGGTTTGTTTACCTAGAAGACCACTCATGAATTTGAAAGTTTCCTCGTCATTTCCACCCAAATAGAGGAGACTGTCACAGTTCCCCAGAATAGTTTTCCAAGCCTCTTTTTCCTTATAAAGTCCTTGGAGTTGGGCAATATTTTGCAAGATTGGTACTAGACTCATATTCCTAGAGCGAACTGTTGAGGTTTGTTCGGCAAAGTCTGGAATTTCTCCGACATTCGCAAACTCATCCAGATAGCTTCTGACATGAATAGGCAATTGCCCTTTAAAGTCCACATCAGCCTGTCTGGTCAAAGTGGAGAAAACCGTAGAGAAAAATAAAGCAGATAGGAAACGAAAGGTAGTATCATTGTCTGGAATAACAAGATAGACCATGGTCTTTTGAGTGCCCCATGTTTTCAAATCCATAGTGTCTCTTTGTGTCAAATCAATCACTGATTGAATATTAAAAAGGGCAAATTTAGCTGTTGTGACCGCAATCACCGAATCCAACGTCTTATCCTTATAGTTTTGGAAATCCGCCCAATTTCGCATGGTAAAGTTCTCGTGACCATATTTCTTAGAATAGTCTTCAAACAAGACTTCGAGAACACTTTTGTCCTGATTGTCTCCCTTTGATAAGAGTTTGATGAGTTTCCCAATCTCAGAAAAGGCTGGATAACGGCCTCGCTTACATCTTGCTTCCTGCTCTTGTTTGGAACTTCCTGGAGGATTGTAAAAATCCACCAAATAAGAGGCAATAGCTCTCACCAATGTCATGGAAGCCTCATCCCAAAATGGATCACTGCGAGAACCATTTCCCTTGGTATTGTTAAAATAGACCGTTAACATGCGGTTCAAATCATTCTCTGTCTCAACATAACGAAAGGGATTAAAACCATCTGAATTGGTCATATTAACCAAATCTAAAACTTTGACCTGATAACCATTTTCTAAAAAGAGTTTACCTGTCTTCTCAGCCAAATGGTCTTTAGGATCTACGACAATATTGGAACAGTTAAGTTGGATAAGGTTGGGTTTAACAAAACGAAAGGTCTTACCTGCCCCAGAACCCCCAATGACAATCAAGTTTTTATTTCGGTCAAACTGGGGCTTCTTCTTTTCCAACAAGGTTAGACGAACATCACGAGCCAAAATCGTGTCATTGAAAGGATTCTTACTGTAAAAGAACCGCTTTTCCTTACTGGTTCCAAATCGTGCAGAACCGTATTCTTCCCCTTCTCGATAGACCTTCTGTCCTGTTGAAACATAAAGATAGACTAACATCATCGTTAGAACCCCTAGGATAAAGGCAAGTAGAGATTTTTGAGTAAAGGTAAATAGCCATAAAGGATTAAAGACTTGATTTAGCCCCTCTCCTAAGAGGTAGGCAAAACGTTCCATAGGTGGGGCATTGGTTAAACTATCATAGAGTAGGGTTAGACGATGGCAGAAATAGCCAAAGGCGAGACCTAAGAGTCCAAAGACAAATGCTTTTTGCCTAGAATACATTACAAGGTCACCTCCTTTGTTTTGACTGCCGAAGGTTCTGTCACTCTAATTTTCTCTTTGGCTTGTTCTATCTCTTGGTCCAAGGTTTTATCAAAGGTTAGACCTTCTAATTTTTCTGGATTAGACACCAGTTTCTTCATCAATTCATCTAAGTGATGATCAAGCAAGGTCTTGTCCTTGGCATAAAAGTAGAGATAGTCTTTTTGCCAACTAATAGCAAGTGGCAGTTTTTCTGACTCCATCAACTCCTTGAATTTCTCCACATCGATTGGCTTATCTAAAATATCTTTACTAACATTAATCCCTTCAATGGCATAAGGGCTTTGAAGGAGTTCTTCCAGTTTTTGAACCCCAATCTTATAAGCTGAGTCTTGGGCTAAGGCTTGCCTAGCCGACCATTCTAAGAGCTTCAAGAGTGTTCTGACTGTCAATAAACTACTTCTTTCCACGTATTGCATCGCTTGACGTTCTTGTTGTTCAGAAGACATGGTGCCCTCCTCTTCTTTGGATTTCCTATCAAACATAAGGTGCTTCCATAATACGGAAGCACTCTTGATTTTGCTATCACAAGAAGGTCAAGACATAAATCAAACTATTCCAAAGTAAATGTAAGGCGATTGCCATCTTATAATCTGTTTTCAATCGAACAACAGCCAAGGTCAAGCCAAGACAGCTATAGATGAGCCAACTTCCTAACTGATTGGGGCCATGGGCTAGAACAAAGAGAAAACTGGTCATTCCTATTTGTACAAAAAGGAATGTCAATTTTTCCCACAGCAGTTGCCTATAAACTACCTCTTCAAGGACACTTGCATTGACCAGAAACAACAAAAAGATAACATGAGGAACCTGCTTTCCTACTTGTACCAATACCGCTTGATTCCTAGTCTGAACTGGAAATAGAAAACTGATGAAGACTGCAAAAGCAACCATACACGTAAAGCCAAGAAGCAACCATCTTAGGCGATTTTGTAAGGTCATATTTTTTGCTTGAACAGTTTTATGACGGGCAATCTCTAAGCAAGTCACACATAATAGGACCAATTGAAGCAAGATTAAGACCTCAATCGTCAGATACTCTTCCAGGTATAAACTCACAAGAAAACCGTTAAGCTGGATGGCTAGATAAAACACCACTATCCTTATCATTGTCACCTCTTAAATAAATCTTCATAATCAATATCCAAGACTAGAACGATTCGCTCAACCCACCTTGTCTGTGGCATCAGGCGATTAGATTTGTAATGTCGCAGTTTTTGATAGAGGCGATTAAACTCACTTGGATAGACATATTGACCTTTGAATACCTTTCGAGCTAGTTCTGCCCAAGTGAGGTCTTTTTCTGAGAGTATGATTTCTAAATTATCCCAAAATCGTTCATTCATCTTCACACCTACCCTGTCACTTGTTTCATCAGACTGGCCTGAAACAGCTCTTCTTTTACCCGTCTGGGAAGAAATGTTCGTATTTCGTCTAACCCAATAGCTGGATAGATATGATTTTGACAGACAATGAGAGGCAGACGAAGATTTTGGTCTGGTTTTTGGAGAATAAGCTGAATCATTTCATTCAAACTTATCGAATATTGACGCTTAAAGCGAAGAAATCGTGGCGACAGTAACTCAAAACAATCCGTGGTTTTGGCAAAGAGTGACAGTATGATTTCACGGTTTACATCACATGCTTTTGTACAACGATAAGTCACACCATAGGTCGTCAAAATAGTTAGTAAATCTTGATTTGTATTGGTATTATTTCCTAGATATACCTCAAGCATAGGCTCCTCCTTATAGGGTTAGGCTATTTTCAACTGTTGGTTCAGGAGTTGAGAAATAGCGACTCATGTCAATAGGCATCCGTCCTTCACCGAAGCACTTGACCGTCACCAGAGTCGTTAATATGCCATCCTTTCCCCTAACAGTATAATTTTCACCAAAGGCACGAAAGGCCAAGTGATTGTCTTTCGTCAATAGTGTATCTACACCATTTTTAATATCCCTCGTTTCCATAAAATCCGAAATCCGATGAAGATTGGATTCGTAGAATAGAGGATCAATCATCTCTTTGTGGTAATCATCTTCAAAAGTCACCTCAAAATCACAATCAAAATTGGGGAGTGATAGTATCTTTTCCAGTAACTGATTGGTTTCAGCTTGGTGAATACGTTCTTCTAATTCCGTACACTCTAGAATACTTTTCTTATGTAGTAGGTTCATGTTTTTCTTCCTCTTCCATTCTTCTAAATTCTCTGGCAATGGCTTCAATAACTGTGACAGTCACACTATTACCGGCCTGTTTGTATAGTTGGCTCTTACTGGAAACACTTTCTGCTCTTTCATAAGCCCAATCAGGAAAGCCTTGAAGTCTAAAACACTCTCTTGGTGTCAGTCGTCTAATTCTCAGGCGATAGAGTTTTCCGTCTAAGACAATGCCTGTGACTTCATACCACTTATCCTGTCGATATTCCAGAGCAGCAACTACCACTCCCATATTGTCAGAAGTCGTTAGGGTATTGGATATTCCCTTTCCTACACGTCCCCTACGTTTGGTTGAGTCTGGATAAGCCAGATTGACAGAGTCTCCAAGAGTTGCCTTTGCGTACCCTCTTTTTGTGTCTTCCTTGATTTTCAGAAATGGCAGCTCCTCCCTCAGCAGTATCTTTGGCACCTTATCTCCACCCTGCATGGTTGTCAAGGTCGGTGACAAACCAGAAATGTCGAATACTCTTCCAGTCTGGTCAAAGCTAGTGGGCAGATTTCCTGCGACAATAACCCCGTGTTTGTCTTGGCTGGTCAAAGTAAACATAGGGTCTTGGCTGGTCAAAGTAAACATAGGGTCTTGATTGTCCTTAAAGCGACGCCCATGTTGGCGTTTTTCTAGTCTATCTGGTGTTAAGACTGGAATGGCGATTTTAGCCCCCTCACCTTTACCTCTTGTTAGTGTAGGAGCAAGTCCAGTCGTTAGATAGACTTCACCATTCAAACCACGTTTAGAGGGATTGATATTTCCTAGCCTTTCAAGATGAGCTGGGCTGCTTTCTCCTCTGAGAGGAAATAAGAATCTGGAACGGTATCTTCTAGAATGTCCGATAATAAAGACCCGTTCTCTGTTTTGCGGGACTTGGAAGTCCTTGCTGTTAAGCACCTGCCATTCGACATCATACCCCAATTCATCCAGCGTGGAGAGGATTGTGGAGAACGTCCGTCCCTCGTCGTGATTGAGTAGGCCTTTGACGTTTTCCAAAAATAGAAAACGTGGTTGGATTTGTTTGGCCGCTCGAGCAATCTCAAAAAAGAGAGTCCCTCGAGTATCTTCAAATCCCAATCGTCTTCCTGCGAGTGAAAAAGCTTGGCAAGGAAATCCCCCGCAGATAACCTCCACTTGCCCTCTAAATTGTCTAAAGTCATGGTCTGTGATCTCTTTAATGTCATGATATTCTATTTCTCCTTCTGTGTTAAACATGGCTTTATAGGATGTTCTAGCAAATTTATCAATTTCACAAAAGCCCAAACACTCATGACCCTGTGCTTCCATTCCTAGCCTAAAACCGCCTATCCCAGCAAATAAATCTAAAAATTTCATTTTTCCTCTCTTTCCAAATAAAAAAGAGCCTTACGATTTGTAAAACTCTTGCTTATATATGATTATCCATTTCTGGTGCACGAATGATTTCAACAATCAAAATGATGATTGAAATCAAATAGATTCCACCAAGTATCCACCAAATCATCTTAATCACCTCCCTTTACTTCTTGTCGTCTCAGTTGCTTGGTCCATTCTGACAGCACACCATTAAACACGTATTCAGCTATCACTTCCGCTGACCGAGCAAATCTCATATGTTCCAATGCATACTGATAACGATCACTAAAATAAATCATGGCATAGTCACTAGCCGACTGAGATAGACCTGTTTTTCTTAATTGGTCATGAACCAAACCCCAAATATAGTCTCGATCGTACTTGGTCACGGAATCGACTTTTGAAGAAAAGTTTTCTTCTTGTATTTCATCTACTAACTGCCTCTCCTCCTCGTCCTCAATAAGGAAATTACTCCCTTCAGTTTCACTATATTTAGTCTCACTTCCTTCAGTCTCACTAGGGGCTGAATTTAAGACCGGCCCCGTATTTCTTTGAGACCCCCCTAGTGTTTTTTTAACACTAGCCCCGTCTGAATGTAAGACTGGGGTAAGTTCATGTTCTAATTCCCCCAAGTAAATTTTATTTGCCATACGACCTTTTTCACTAGAGGACTGTTGGACTTCATCAATTAAGCCATAGTCACGTAAGGTTTTCTTGATAGAGAGTAATTTTGATTTTGAACAACCTAAAAGTGCCATCAGATTTGAATTGGAATAAATCAAGTAAATAGCCCCATCCTCATCAATCCAGCCCTTACTCAAAGACAATTCTAACCGATCTTTTAAAACCGCGTAGGCTACCTTAACCTCCAGTTTCATATTCTTATACCGTTCACTCTCAAATAAAATTTTAGGGAGTTTATAATATCGCTCTGATGTCTGATACTGATCAGCGGTAATACGTTTCATGATTGTCCCTCCAAGACTAAAATTCCAACATTTCCAAATTCATCAAATCGGACTAAACCTACTTGTTCCATTTCATCAATTAGCTGAGTTGCTTTCTCAATATCAACTCCCAAGATAGCCACGAGATGACACATCACCATTTGACGTGATGATTGTTCTTCCTTTTGCATAATTACCTCCAAAACGCAAAAAAAGGGGTAGACACTCTAATGTCTACCCCCGAAAATTTATTAAAACAAAAATCCTGCCAAAGAATTTTTGGCAGGATTTTTGGCAGGAAACCAAATCAATTTATCAGTTTCTATCAATCGCTTATCGCTCTCAAAGACTGGTAAATAGGAATTCCGCAATCTAATTATGATGTGACTCTTATTTAAGAGTAATTGAAGCTCCAGCTTCTTCAAGTTTAGCTTTGATTTCTTCAGCTTCCGCAGTTGCAACGCCTTCTTTAACGTTAGCAGGTGCACCATCAACAAGAGCTTTAGCTTCTTTAAGACCAAGACCTGTAACTTCACGTACAGCTTTGATAACAGCAACTTTCTTGTCACCAGCTGAAGTCAATTCAACGTCAAATGAGTCTTTAGCAGCACCAGCGTCAGCAGCACCACCAGCAGCTACAGCAACAGGAGCAGCTGCAGTTACACCAAATTCTTCTTCAATAGCTTTTACAAGGTCGTTCAATTCAAGGATTGAAGCTTCTTTAATTTCAGCAATAATGTTTTCAATGTTCAATGCCATTATAGATTCCTCCAAAATATTAATTGTTTTAATTAGATAATTGTTTGTAGCGTTAAGCTACCATACGCATTAAGCCGCGTTGTCTTCTTTGTTGTCTGCAACTGCTTTGACAGCAAGTGCAACATTGCGAACTGGTGCTTGAAGTACAGAAAGGAGCATAGAAAGAAGTCCTTCGCGGTTTGGCAATGTAGCAAGGGCAAGGATTTCTTCTTTTGAAGAAACAGAACCTTCGATTGCACCACCTTTGATTTCAAGTGCTTCAGCATCTTTCGCAAAATCATTGATAATTTTAGCAGGAGCAACAACATCCTCGTTAGAGAAGGCTACTGCTGATGGTCCAACGAAAAGATCTTTCATATCGCCAAGACCAGCTTTTTCAGCTGCACGAGTCAAAATTGAGTTTTTGATGACTTTGAACTCAACGCCGCTTTCGCGAAGATTACGACGAAGAACTGTATCTTGCTCAACTGTAAGACCACGTGAATCTACAACAACGATAGATGCAGCAGCTTTCATTTTTTCAGCAACAGCTTCAACTTGCTCAGCTTTTTTAGCAATAATTGCTTCACTCATTAGTTTTACCTCCGTAATTATTTTTGGGCTAGGTACAAAAAAATTCGCACCTAAACCTAGACACGAAAGTACAAATACGTTATTTCATCATTACGTTTTGTGCCTCGGCAGGAATATTATGAGCACGGCTCCCCTGCTGTCTTAGGTCAGTTTCATTACAAAACCTTAATTATTATATCCAATATTTCTCCTTGTGTCAACACTTTTTATGAAATATTTTATTCTTTTCATGTTTTTAAATATCCTTTAAAGATGGGAAAAATCCAAAAACAGATTATAGTATCGGTTTAGCTTCGTATAAAACGCTTCCTTTTAAAAAAATCATATTTTTTGCATATAAATATTTGACTTTTTCTGACCAATAGTATATTATAGTATCAGAAGGTGATTGATAGGAACAATTAAGAAATCTCTTTAAATGCGACCTCTCTACTACGATTTGTAAAGACTAAAGAGATTTAACCTTCCAGATACTAAATCGTATAATAGTATCACTTTAGAAAATATGATTGAAAAGAGGTAATATTTATGGCAAATAATAATTTTTACGGAAGAAATCCTTTTGGAAATATGGATGATATTTTTAACGAACTTATGAGTAACATGGGCGGGTACAATTCAGAAAACAGACGCTATTTGATTAATGGGCGCGAAGTTACTCCTGAAGAATTTGCACAATATCGCCAAACAGGTAAGCTCCCTGGAAACGCGGAATACCAAGAAGGGGCGCCTAGTTCTGCTCCTAAAGAAGATGGTATCTTGGCAAAATTAGGAACAAACTTGACCGAACGCGCACGCGCTAACGAACTCGACCCTGTTATTGGACGTAACAAAGAAATCCAAGAAACTGCTGAAATCTTGTCACGTCGTACTAAAAACAATCCTGTCCTTGTTGGGGATGCAGGTGTTGGTAAAACAGCCGTTGTCGAAGGCTTAGCGCAAGCTATTGTCAATGGTGATGTGCCAGCAGCTATCAAAAATAAAGAAATTATTTCTATTGATATTTCTGGTCTTGAAGCTGGCACACAATATCGTGGTGCTTTTGAAGAAAATATCCAAAACCTTGTCAAAGAAGTTAAAGACGCTGGTAATATCATTCTCTTCTTTGATGAAATCCACCAAATTTTAGGCGCAGGGTCAACTGGTGGCGACTCTGGTTCTAAAGGCTTAGCTGACATTCTCAAACCTGCGCTTTCTCGTGGCGAATTGACCGTTATCGGTGCAACAACTCAAGACGAGTATCGTAATACTATTTTGAAAAATGCTGCGCTCGCTCGCCGTTTCAACGAAGTTAAAGTAAATGCTCCTTCTGCTCAAGATAGCTTTAACATTTTAATGGGAATTCGTGATTTATATGAAAAACACCACAACGTTATTCTCCCCGATAATGTGTTAAAAGCCGCTGTTGATTTTTCAATTCAATATATCCCACAACGTAGTTTACCAGATAAAGCTATTGACTTGATTGATATGACTGCTGCTCATTTGGCTGCTCAACACCCTGCAACTGATGTCAAATCTCTTGAAAAGGAAATTGCAGACCAAAAAGAAAAACAAGAAAATGCTGTGGCTAAAGAAGATTACGAAGCAGCTCTCAATGCCAAGGTTCGTATCGAAGAATTGCAAAAACAAATTGACAACCATACGGAAGGGCAAAAAGTTACAGCTACCGTTAATGATGTGGCAGAATCTGTCGAACGATTAACTGGTGTTCCCGTGTCAAATATGGGAGCAAGTGATATTGAACGCTTGAAAGAATTAGCTAGCCGTTTGAAAGGTAAAGTCATAGGACAAGATGAGGCTGTTGAAGCCGTCTCACGTGCCATTCGTCGTAACCGTGCTGGCTTTGACGAAGGTAATCGACCAATTGGTAGTTTCCTCTTTGTCGGTCCTACTGGCGTTGGTAAGACAGAGCTTGCTAAACAATTAGCCCTTGATATGTTTGGCTCAAAAGATGCTATTATCCGCCTTGATATGTCTGAATACTCTGATCGCACAGCCGTTTCTAAATTAATCGGTACAACTGCTGGCTATGTTGGCTACGACGACAATAGCAACACGCTTACTGAACGTGTTCGTCGTAACCCATACTCAATTATTCTTCTTGATGAAATTGAAAAAGCTGACCCTCAAGTCATCACACTTCTTCTCCAAGTTTTGGATGATGGTCGTTTGACAGACGGTCAAGGTAATACGATTAACTTTAAAAATACCGTCATCATTGCTACCTCTAATGCCGGATTTGGCAATGAAGCTTTGACTGGTCAAGATGATAAAGACAAGAAAATTATGGATCGTATCGCCCCATACTTCCGCCCTGAATTTCTTAACCGTTTCAACGGCATTATTGAATTCTCTCACTTGACTAAAGAAGATTTGAACGACATTGTTGACTTAATGCTTGACGAAGTTAGCAAGACTATTGCCAAGAAAGGCATTGATTTGGTGGTTAGTGATGCTGCTAAACAACACCTTATCGAAGAAGGTTATGATGAAGCCATGGGTGTTCGACCACTCCGCCGTGTCATTGAACAAGAAATCCGCGATAAAATCACTGATTTCTATCTCGATCACACAGATGTTAGACACCTTAAAGCTGACATGGTTGACGGAGAACTAGTCATCAGCGAAAAATAATCCGTATTTTAAACACTCCTATTAAGCTCAACTCACAGAAGTTGGGCTTTTTCTATGGTATTTTGATAAAATAGAATAACTAAAAAGTTTACAAAGGATAATGATATGCAACTCACACTTTATAATCTTTATCAAAAAATGCTAACACATATGGGAGCAACGAATTGGTGGCCTGCTGATTCCAAGCAACAAATCATCATTGAGGCTATTCTCATTCAAAATACGACTGAATTAAACGCTACTAGGGCTTCACAACTTATCAGAGCAGCTAGCAACTACGATTTGCAAGTGCTGGTGAATATACCTAAAGAAAACTTAGAAGAACTTGTCCGCCCTGCTGGTTTTATGAAAAATAAAAGTAAGGCTATTCAAGAAGTAGCTAGTTGGTATTTGGCGCATGAGGAAAATCCCGCAAAGATTGTTCAACAATATGGTAGCTCACTGCGAAAAGTCTTATTGTCTTTGCACGGTGTTGGACCAGAAACTGCTGATGTTCTCATGGCTTATATCTTTGACCAGCCGCAATTTATCGCTGATAAATACGCTCGTACATTATTTACACAATTAGGAATTAATGATTTAACTGACTATAAAAGCTTAGCAATATTGCTTGCAGAACTTCCGCAACCATTTACCTTTGCGGATGCACAAGAATTCCACGGATTAATTGATGAGTTTGGCAAACAATATTTTCATCCTGTCGAGGACTTTCAGAAAAGTTTTCTGGCAGGCGACCAGTTGATTTTGAAATAAGTGTCATTTTTTCTGAAAATGAGCTAGTTAGCTGTTTGAGAAAGTGCTACAATAAAAGTATTGAGCTTATTGTAGAAAGAAGGAAATGATGTGAATGAATTAGAATATATGCCTCAAAACAGTCGCTTTGAGGCCATTTTACTTGGCTTTTTGGGAGGCGCTTTAGATGTCTATTGTCAAATACAATTCGACACCTTGGTCGCAACTCAGACTGGTAATATTCTTTTTCTAATCGCCGATATTAGTCACAGTCCATTGCAGCAAACGCTGATTCGCTTATTTTCTGTTCTTTTCTTCTCGATTGGTTTCATGTTTGGTTTGCATATACGTGCCAATGCCAAAACAGCCTTTTGGAGAGTTTATGCTCTGCTACCGTTGTTGATTGTCACAATGATTTTGCCACTATTGCCAGATATTCGTTTACTTTGGGTTGTCTTACTGGCACTAGCAGCTGGGCTATTAACCTTGACATTTTCAGGTAGTCAGATTGAATCACACGCTTATTCTATTCTGATGACGTCTGGGAATTACCGTAAAATGATAACAGCTTGGCATCAGTATTTTAATGCCGATGAAAAAACGTGTGCTATGAAGCGCCAAGCTATCAATTACTCCCTTGTTGTTATTAGTTTTGTCATCGGCGCAATCACGACAGCTATTTTATATCATTTTACACATGAAAAAACTATCTGGATAGTAACACTAAATCTCGCTTGCATTATCTACCATTATTCAAGTGTCGTTGTCCGCTATCGCTTGCAAGCTTGTAATATTTGATATTAAAAAACGCCCCTAGATTAGTACCAATACTAGTCTAGGGGTATTTTAGGATTTTAGGTAAATGATGCTAAAGTAGCATCCAGTCATTATTCAATAGGATAGTACAAAATGGTTTTGAGCTTATCTTTGCTAACACGATTTTCATTATTCAAGTAAATTTCTCTATGATAATTTTTTGAACGCTTTACATTAGTTTCTTTAGCAAATAAATCCATTTTTTGAAAAGAGATAGGTTCATCATCATAAGCACCTATGTGAAGAATTTCTACACAATTTTCAGCAGGGATTGTCTCAAAATAAATTTGCTCATCCTGATTTTATCATCTCATATATTTTTACTTTATCTTCATAACTTAATTTCATATAAAAACACTTCAAAAGTTAGATTTTTTCTGTCTAACTTTTGAGGTGCAGTTCAAAACCCAGCCTCTTATCATAATTCATCTAAAATACTATCCCAAGATTCATCTAAACCTGTGCGGTCAACGGATGAAAAGATAATAAATTTATCTGATTTATTAAAGTTTAATTTCTTTTTGATTGCTGATTCATGCTTGTTCCATTTGCCACGAGGAATCTTGTCAGCTTTTGTGGCAACGACAATAACGGGAATCTCATAATATTTTAGGAAGTCGTACATTTGAACGTCATCAGCGCTTGGTTCATGACGCAAATCAACCAAGCTGACAACGGCACGCAAATTATCACGACTTACCAAATATTCTTCAATCATCTTGCCCCATTTGGCGCGTTCTGATTTAGAAACTTTGGCATAGCCGTAACCAGGCACATCGACAAAACGCAATTTATCATCAATATTATAGAAGTTAAGCAATTGGGTTTTTCCTGGCTTACTAGATGTACGAGCTAGGTTCTTACGCCCTAAAAGGGTATTAATAAAGCTCGACTTTCCAACGTTTGAACGCCCAGCAAGCGCAATTTCTGGTAAATCATCTTGCGGATAATGGGATTTATTGGCTGCGCTCAACAGAAGCGAAGCGTTGTGGGTATTTAAATACTCAGTCATCATCAGCTCCTTACGCAATTTCCAAAATTGGTTTATCTTTGCCTTCAACAGCCGCTTTAGTGACACGAACCTTGGTCACTTCTTCTTGGCTAGGAATTTCAAACATGATATCCATCATAGTTTCCTCAATAATTGAGCGTAAACCACGAGCTCCTGTCTTACGTTCAATGGCTTTGTTAGCAATAGCTTGCAAAGCATCTTTATCAAATTCTAGTTCAACACCGTCATATGATAATAGTGTTTGATATTGTTTAACCAAGGCATTACGTGGTTCTGTCAAGATACGAACCAAATCATCAGCCGTCAACTGTTCAAGTGCCGCTACAACTGGCAAACGTCCGATAAACTCTGGAATCAAGCCAAATTTTTGAATATCTTCTGAAATGATTTCTTGCATATAAGAAGCATTTTCATCAATTTTACGGTTATTTTGGCCAAAACCGATAACCTTTTCACCTAAACGTTGTTTGACAATATCCTCGATACCATCAAAAGCACCGCCGACAATGAATAGGATATTTTTAGTATCAATTTGAATCATTTCTTGGTTAGGGTGCTTACGTCCACCTTGAGGTGGTACGCTAGCAACTGTTCCTTCAATGATTTTAAGAAGTGCTTGTTGAACACCTTCACCTGAAACATCACGTGTAATTGAGACATTTTCGCCTTTTTTAGCGATTTTATCAATTTCGTCCACGTAAATGATACCGCGTTCTGCGCGTTCGATATTAAAATCAGCTGCTTGAATTAATTTCAAAAGGATATTTTCAACATCTTCACCAACGTATCCTGCTTCTGTCAATGATGTCGCATCAGCAATCGCAAACGGTACATTCAATGTTTTAGCCAAAGTTTGAGCTAGGAATGTTTTTCCTGAACCTGTAGGACCAATCATCAAAATGTTTGATTTTTGCAAATCAACATCTTCTTCGTTGCGACTTTCCGCAAAAGAAACACGTTTGTAATGGTTATAAACAGCTACGGCAAGCGCGCGTTTGGCACGGTCTTGACCAACGACATATTCGTCAAGAGTTGCTAACAACTCTTTAGGTTTTGGAACTTCCGCTAAATCTGCAAGAACTTCTTCAGCAAGTTCTTCTTTGATAATTTCTTGTGACAAAGCCACGCACTCATTACAGATAAAAACATTGTTTCCTGCAATGATTTTTTTCACTTCATCTTGGCTTTTTCCACAGAATGAGCAATAAACTTTTACATCATTTGTTCGATTTCCAACCATCTTTTATTCTCTCTAATTCTATTCTCTCTAAATTAAAATAAGGTACCATACACGGCATGAATGGTATTGACTATATTTGTAAAGGCATTTAAAAACAAAAGAACTGCCAATCCATATCGTTTTTTTCTAAGTGCTGGGAGGGCACATAAAATACAAATAACCGCTAAGAAAGCCGTGAATACACCAAAAATACTTCTTTGCATTCCTATCTCCCTATTTTATTTTTCTAAGACTGTAATGGTAAAGTCGTAGGCATTTTTATCATCTTTTTCGTTGAAGGTTTCAGAGACTTTTCTAAAGCTTGTCAAATCAATGTCTGGGAAATACGTATCACCTTCAAAAACACCATGAACCGTTGTTTTAATAATAGCATCACAATGCGGTAGAAAAGCTTTATAGATACTAGCCCCACCAAGGATATAAAGGGTCTTATCCTGCTTTTTAAACCAATCAAAAACCTCGTCCATGTCATGAACGATTCTTACACCATCTGCCTCAAAGGACTTGTCTCTTGTTAAAATCAATGTTTCGCGTCCTGGAAGAATACGGCGATTCATTCCGTCAAAGGTGACACGCCCCATTAAAAGGGCTTGTCCCATGGTTGTTTCTTTAAAGTGTTTTAATTCTTTTGGTAAACGCCATGGCAAGCCATCATTTACTCCGATTAAACGATTTTCATCTTCTGCCCAAATGGCAACGATTTTCTTTGTCATACAGTCCTCTCATTTCGTCTATTTCATTTTATCAGATTTCCCTAAAAAATACAGAAATGTGATACGGAAACGACCACAAAAGAGGGATTAAATAGCCAAATCAAATTTTATTTGTGGTTTAACTGGCTCATAATCAACTAATTCAAAATCTTCTGGTTTAATATCAAAGAAATCTGTTCCGTCTGGCACGTTGAGTACCAAACGTGGTTTACAATCCGTAGATTCGCGAGAAAGCAATTCTCGAGCTTGCTCGAATTGATTATCGTAGATATGCAAGTTATTGACAAAGTAGAAGAATTTTCCCACTTTCCAACCAAAATGCTTAGCAATCATCATTTGAAGGGCAACATATTGCATAGCATTGATGTGGTGTGAAACAAGCATATCATTTGAACGTTGAGTCAAAGTTGCATCAAGGTAAATCTCACCGTCAACACGACGCACATCATACATTGTTTGAAAAGCACATGGCAAAAGTCCGTCTGTATTTTCAAAAGCTTCGTAATCCCAAAGTGAGATGACATTACGACGATTCCATGGATTTTCCTCTAATTGTTTCAATATTTTACGGATAATGTCGTGTTTTTTGACAACAGCACCATAACGTTCGCCAATCGTTCCAGAGTTGTCAACTTCCCAGTCATTCCAATATTTGACATTGTATTTATCATTTAAAACTGATAAATCATTCGTTTGGTCTTGATAAATCCAAAAGATTTCACGAATAGCACTTTTAATCGGAATAGGGCGGAGGGTTGTAATCGGAAATTCCCCCTTACTCAAATCATATTCAGCAAACGCTCCCGTAACGTATTTTGAATTAGCTTGTCCACCGCTTTGGTAAACAGGGCGAGCATTTTCTGAAAAGACACCTTCTTCCATAATTTTTTTGATATTTTCTTTAAAAATCACATCAGCTTTTGTCATGCCATTCACTCCTTTGGATTTTTTGATTTTGTAAAAAAATCATTCTTTCCTATTTTATCTGAAATAAACAAAAAAAGCTAGTATTTTTCTTGTATTCAAAATATTTTGCCATTACTTTGACGAATGAAATAAATAATTTTTTTGTAGAGCATTTTCACAACTTTATGGTAGAATTATCTTTGGACATTTAGTCACTCAATTAATAATAATCACGAACTCAATATGCCATAAGACATTTGAGCTCATTATGAGTTAGCTAGGCAGGTACTCGTAAACATTGTAGTATCAGGTGAGTTCAATCATTCAGAAAGGTTTATTCATGAAAATCGGTATTGATAAAATCGGGTTTGCGACATCACAATATATGCTAAACATGGATGATTTAGCTGAAAGTCGTCAAGTTGACCCTGAAAAGTACAGCAAAGGTTTGCTGTTAAGAACGCTTAGTATTGCACCTGTCAATGATGACATTGTAACTCTTGGTGCTTCTGCTGCTGACAGCATTCTTACTAATGATGACAAAGAAGCCATTGATATGGTTATCGTTGCGACAGAATCATCTGTTGACCAAAGTAAAGCGGCAGCAACTTGTATTCACAACCTTTTGGGAATTCAACCTTTTGCACGTAGTATCGAGATGAAAGAAGCTTGTTACAGTGCGACAGCAGCGCTTGATTACGCTCGCTTACACGTTGAAAAACACCCAGAATCAAAAGTCCTCGTTATTGCTTCTGACATTGCTCGTTACGGAGCCCACACTTCAGGGGAACCAACGCAAGGTGCTGGTAGCATTGCCATGCTTATCTCACAAGACCCACAAATTTTACTCTTAAATGATAATTTCGTTGCTCAAACACGCGACATTATGGACTTCTGGCGTCCTAATTATTCAACAACGCCTTATGTCAATGGTATTTATTCAACCAAACAATACCTTGATATGTTGAAAACGACATGGGCAGAATTTCAAAAACGCTTTAATACATCACTTTCTGATTTTTCAGCTTTCTGTTTCCACTTACCATTTCCAAAATTAGCCCTTAAAGGCTTTAATAAAATTATGGATAAAACATTGCCAGCTGATTTGCAAGAAAAACTTAAAGCTAACTTTGAAAGTTCTATCCTTTATAGTAAACAAGTCGGAAATATATACACTGGTTCACTCTTCCTTGGACTCCTTTCACTTCTTGAAAATAGTGAAAACTTGGTAGGCGGTGACAATATCGCTTTCTTCAGCTATGGAAGTGGCGCAGTTGCTGAAATTTTCACTGGAACATTGGTTGAAGGTTTCAAAGACAAACTTAAAAATAGCCGACTTCAAGAACTCAAACAACGTATTGCTCTTTCTGTTGAAGATTACGAAAGAATCTTCTTTGAAGAACCTGTTTTAGATGCTGACGGTAATGCTTCTTTTGCAAATTACAAAACTGGAACATTTGCCCTCAAAGAAATTCGTGGACACGAAAGAATTTATGGAAAAACAAACGAAATCGACTAAAGTTAACTGGAGTGGATTCTCCAAAAAAGCAATAACTGAACGTCTTGAACATTTGGAAAATAATCGTCTTTTAAGCACTGAAACGCTTAATGACTTAAAAGAAAATACCTTGCTATCGCTTGAAACAGCCAATCAGCTAACAGAGAATGTTTTGGGAACTTTCTCTTTGCCGTTTTCAGTTGCTCCTGATTTTCAGGTTGATGGTGCTACTTTCAACGTTCCAATGGTAACTGAAGAACCTTCAGTGGTGGCGGCGGCTAGTTTTGCAGCTAAAATCATCAAACGTTCAGGTGGTTTTAAGACCAAAGTTCATTCTCGAAAAATGATTGGTCAAGTTGCCCTTTATGATGTGGTAGACAAAGCTATCGCAAAAGAAACTATCTTGAATCATTCTGCGCAGCTATTGACCTTAGCCAATGAAGCTCACCCTTCTATCGTAAAACGTGGTGGCGGCGCTAGAGAATTGACTGTGGAAGAAAAAGATGAGTTTCTGATTGTTTACTTGACGGTTGATACACAAGAAGCTATGGGAGCCAATATGGTCAACACCATGATGGAGGCTTTAGTGCCTAGTTTGGAAGAACTTTCTGGCGGAAAAAGTCTAATGGCAATTCTTTCAAACTATGCAACGCAGGCGCTGGTTACCACCGAATGTCAAGTTGACCTTCGCTACCTCAGCCGCAACAAAACAGAAGCCCAAGCATTAGCAAGTAAATTCCAACTGGCAAGCAAACTTGCTCAAGTTGATGTTTATCGTGCTACCACACATAATAAAGGGATTTTTAATGGTATAGATGCCGTTGTCTTGGCAACTGGAAATGACTGGCGAGCTATCGAAGCAGGCGCTAACGCCTATGCTTGCAAAGACGGACAATGCCGTGGTTTAGCAACTTGGTCATTTGATAAAGAGCAACAAGTACTTCGCGGTCAATTAACGCTCCCAATGCCAATCGCAACACGCGGTGGTTCTATCGGACTTAACCCAACCGTTAAAATCGCTCACGAACTACTAGGGCATCCAGATGCACAAACACTTGCAAAAATCATTGTTTCTGTTGGGCTAGCACAAAATTTCGCTGCCGTGAAAGCATTGACTTCTACTGGTATTCAGGCAGGACACATGAAATTGCAAGCCAAATCATTAGCACTTCTTGCTGGTGCCACTGAAAACGAAGTTGGCAAAGTGGTTCAACAACTCTTGCAAGCACCACATATGAATTTAGAAACTGCCAAAACAATTCTAAACAATCTGAAATAGACAAAGCGTCTGGAACCTCCCGGACGCTTTTTTATAACTGTAAATGAACGAAAAATATTAAGTTTTCTGATTTTTTTGACATTATTTCTCCAAAATGAAGTTTTTTCTTGACAATATTTTTTAGAGATTATATAATCTAGTTATCGATACTAGATAAAGAGGTAAATAAAACTTTATGACAATGTCTTATCCAAAATGGTCTGAATTACCAGATATAGATTTATATTTAGATCAGGTACTGCTGTATGTCAACCAAATCGGCGAAGCCAATCATCAAAACGAAAAAGGATTAACGGCTTCTATGATTAACAATTATGTTAAACATGGGCATCTCGAAAAGCCGATTAAGAAAAAATACAGTCGTAAGCAGGTGGCACGATTAATTGTCATTACAAGTTTAAAAAACGTCTTTTCCATTCAAGAAATTAGCCAAACATTGGCGATTTTAACAGCGGACAACCAATCACAAAAACGTTATGATGATTTTGTTGCTTGCATGAATGGTGAAAAGATAGACGACTTACCTCCTGTTGTCGTTTCAGCTTGTCAAACATTGCAGCTGTATTACCAAACTCACCAATTAGTTCAAGAATTAGAAGGAGAAAAAGATGAATGCTAGCATGACTATGAAATTAAGTAAACGTCTTTCATTCGGCGAAGAAGTCGCAAATAGTGTCACTCACGCTGTTGGAGCTGTGGCAATGCTTGTCCTGCTTCCTATCACTGCCATTTATAGTTATCACCATTATGGTATAGAAGCAGCTGTCGGCATGTCTATCTTTGATATTAGCCTTTTCTTGATGTTTCTATCATCGACAATTTATCATTCTATGCAATATGATTCACCACAGAAATTCATTTTGCGGATTATCGACCACAGTATGATTTACATTGCTATTGCAGGTTCTTACACTCCTGTCGCTCTCTCTTTAGTAGGTGGCTGGCTCGGATATGTTATTATTATCTTGCAATGGGGCGCAACTATTTTTGGTATTTTATATAAAATTTTTGCCAAGAAGATTAATGAAAGATTCTCACTCTTTCTCTACTTGCTTATGGGCTGGCTAGTGATTTTCATTATTCCAAGCATTGTTAGCAAAACTGGTGTTGCTTTCTGGCTACTAATGCTTGCTGGTGGTCTTTCATATACTATCGGAGCAATCTTCTACGCTAGAAAACGTCCTTACGACCACATGATTTGGCATCTCTTCATTTTACTAGCTTCAGTGCTACATTACATTGCCATTGTTTATTACATGTTGTGATAAATTTAGTAATATATAAAAAACGTTGATTCAAAAGAATCAGCGTTTTTGGTTTGCTTCGTTTAATTTTCCGTACAGGAGATAATCTACCTGTCTAAGTTCGGCAATTGTTTTGCAATTCAGAGCACACATGATGAGGCGCAAGTCGTCTTTCCAGCCATTAATGATTGTGATGACTTCTTCAACAGAATATTTTTCGACGAGTTCTAGGATTGCTCGCGATACTCCTACCGCTTTTGCTCCTAAAACCAAGCATTTTATAATATCCAAAGGATGACGAACGCCACCAGACGCCAAGATTTCAATCTTATCAATCATCGGCTGAGCATTTAACAGCGTTTGGACCGTGCTTTGTCCCCACTCATCGAGGTAAGAACGATTATGCCCACGTTGATTTTCGATATAGGCAAAACTTGTGCCACCACGTCCTGAAATATCAACAGTTTTAATACCTAACTTGTGAGCCATTTCAATTGTTTTTAAATCCATACCAAAGCCGACTTCTTTAAGAATGACAGGAGCTGGCATTTTTGTGGCATAATCGGCGAGATTTTCTTTCCATTGGCGAAACTCACGTTCACCTTCTGGCATTAAAAGCTCTTGCATTAGGTTGACATGAACTTGGAGAAAAATGGGCTGCATTTCGTGAATAGTTTGTAGCCCTAATTCATAAGGTTTGTCAATTCCGATATTGGTCGCTAGCAGCAACTCTGGAAATTCTTCTTTGCTAGGATAAGAATCATCATGAGGATTTTTCAGCGCAGCACTGTAGGAGCCTGTAACCATAACAAGCCCCGTTGCTTGTGCAATTTGAGCCAATTTTTGATTAACAGCTCTGCCTTTTTCTGAACCGCCCGTCATGGCATTGATATAAAAAGGAAACTCAAAATCACGCCCCGCAAAATGGGTGTGCAAATCAATCTCACTTAAATCATAATCAGGAAGAGAATGATGAATCAACTCTATATCGTCAAAAGAATTATAAGGAGATTGATATTTTAAAGCGTACTTAATGTGTTCATCTTTGCGATTAATCATTCTTGGTTACCTCAATCCAAATTGGTCTGACTAAACTTAATTTATCTTTCATCACTTAATCTTTCTTGATATAGTATTTCAATACCAGCTTTCTGCCAACGTTGGGCGAGTTCGTGGCTGTCGCTTTCTGAGAATGATATTGCAATACCACAGTCACCTCCGCCTGAGCCAGATGATTTTGCAATGACATCTAAACCTTTTTCAGCAGATTTCAACGCCTTTAACTTGTCGTTGTAAATAGCTGAGCTTAAACCGAGCAACAAATCACTAACTTTTTGCAGGCTTGCCTTAACAGCCATTTTATTACCCGTTTGAAGGGCTTGCTTACAGAATTGAACATTTCTTTCTGTATCCTCAAGAAACGCTCTTGTAATGGCCGATTTGACTAAATTAATCATATCTTTTGAAATGGACGGTTGTTTTGTCCAGCCTACCAAGAAGTCACATAGTAACGCAGGTTTGATGATTTCGATACGATAGCCCCAGTCTTTAGCAAGTACAGTTTTGATGTCTTCTGTTGCAATCCACGTTGACACTTTTTGACGGTCAAAAGAGGTGAAAGCCACCAAATCATCGTAAGCAATACAAGCTATGTCGCCCATAGAACCATTGTCCCCCAGTTTTAAAAGCGTATAGGAAGCAAGCTTGAAAATGGTATCCGCTGATAACTTTAGCTCATAAAATGCGGACAAGGCTTTGAGCGTTAACACCGTCACTGAACCACTTGACCCAATGCCAAATTTCTTACCGTCACGCTCTAACTTTCCAGTAATATCGAGTTTAAATGCTGGTAAATCATGCAAAGATTTGTCAAGGTAAGTAGCCAGAGTGACAATGGTTTGCTGAATGAGCGTGTAATTCTTATCCACTGTCATATCAGTAGCGTAGTCAAACATGTCTGAAAAAAGGGAAATTTTTTTGGCTTCTTTGACTATCGCTGTCATAGGAATGGGAATATTTTTCAAAATAGCAGTTTGCCCAGGGGTTAGTATGGCATATTCGCCTGCAATATAGAGCTTTCCACCTGTCTGCACACTAATCGTTTTCATCTGGTAACACCTTAGTACGTGATGCAATCACACGATAGTTTTCTTCAAAACGTTTTGTTAAGCGCTCTAAATCTTCTTCCAAACAAAGAACTTTAACATTTGGACCTGCATCCATTGTGAAATAGCATTTTTCACCTTGAGCGCGCAGCGATTTAACAAAATCCATAGCTGCATAGGTCTCATTTGTCAAATAATTGAATGGTGGATTAGCGTGTGTGTTAGTATCGTGCATGGCAAGCGCATTGCGTTCTGTCAATTCTCCAACTTTTTCAAAATCATTGGCTTCCAAATAAGCAAGCATATCCTTATAATCTTGCTCAGATTGTTTAACCCAATCCGCAAAAGTTGTTGACGTTTCAGCACAGCGTTTCATGCCTTCACGACTAGAAATTGGTTTCTTGCTATCGCTTAAAACAAGCATAATCATTGCTAATTTGAGATTGGTTTGCACTGGATAAATATCTCCGCTGTCTTTATCCCACGCAGCAATCGGTCCAAAGAATGAACGTGATGATGAGCCTGAAGCAAATTTGGCTTTTTGTGCCAACTCTGATTGATTTAAGCCAGTTTCGAAAAGTTCATTACAAGCCTTTACAAGCGCTGAAAGTCCACTTGAACTTGATGATAAACCTGCAGCGGTTGGCATGTTATTGCTAGTTTCAACTTTGACAAATTCGGAACGTCCACCACGGTATTGGTCGATAATGGCAGAAATTTTTGCGTGTTCTTTTTCATCTTGCAAGACACCATTGATGTAAAATTCATCATGACCAACCGATTGTGGTAAAAAAGAAACAGTTGTTGTGGTAAACATATTTTCCAGAGTCAAAGAAATACTGCTAGTTGCTGGAATCATCTTGATAGCGTCAGCTTTCCCCCAGTATTTGATAATAGCAATGTTGGCATATGATTTTACCGTTACAATTTTTCGATCCACGTTTGAACCGCTCCTCCTTCTTTTAATGCGTTACTTATTTTTTCTGCGTCAGCTTTGGTACTTGCAAGGGCAATAATACAGCCTCCAAGTCCGCCACCACTCATCTTGGCTCCAAGGGCACCATTTCCCAAAGAAAGCTTAACCAGTTGGTCGGAAACGTCAATGCTGACACCAATAGCTTGTAAATGAGCGTGTGCTTTGGTCATCATGTGACCAATTTTTTGAATATCTTTGTCTTGAATAGCTTTTTGAACAATTTCGGTTAAGTCGCCAAGGGCTGCTAGATGTGGTAAATTGGCCTCTTCTGCTTGAGCAACCTTCTCAACAGCTTCACGCGTATTACCATAAATTCCCGTATCTGCAATAACCAAATAAGCATCCAAATCTAAATCAAGGGTACTAAAACCGATGTTACGGATAAAAGTAATGGCTTTATCACTCAAACAAGTCTTGGCATCAAGCCCACTTGGATTTGAATGTGCAATAATCTCTGCTTTATTCACCAAAATTTCCAGAGTATTCATATCAATGCTTTGCTCAAAATAATCAAAAACAGCACGGATAGCTGCGATAGAAACCGCTGCTGATGACCCCATGCCACGTTTTTGTGGAATTTCAGAACGAATCGCATAGGTAATGGAAACATCTGTGTGATTTAGGTACTCTAACGCCGCATAAACGGCAGTTGATAACGTGTCATAAAAATCAAAGTGAATCTTTTCTTCAGCTGGATAAATATGACATTCAACCTTAATTCCTTGAAGCGGAATCGCAATGGCAGGATAGCCATAAACAACGGAATGTTCACCCATCCAAATAATCTTACTATGCGCCTTACCGACGCCAATTTTCTTAGTCATGCTCTTCTCTTACAATTTTTAGTTTACACTCCATTTTATCATTGTTCCACAAAAAAAGCGACTTTTACTGGAAAATGTTAGCCCTTATCATAAAAAAATAGAAAAACCAGTCAAGGACTGGTTTAAATCACTGGGTCTATATTGAGTTCTGGGATGATGCGGGTTAAGAATTGTTTGGTGCGTTCTTCTTTTGGTTTGCTGAAGAATTCTTTTGGGTCGCCTTCTTCGATAATGTGTCCGCCTTCCATAAAGATGACATGTGTTGCCACATCACGCGCAAAGCTCATTTCGTGAGTGACGACTACCATGGTGACCCCTTCTTGGGCTAATTCTTTCATGACATCAAGAACATCTCCAATCAATTCTGGGTCAAGGGCAGATGTCGGCTCGTCAAATAAAATGACATCAGGTTTCACAGCGATAGCACGCGCAATTCCAATCCGTTGCTGTTGCCCACCAGACAATTGACTAGGATAGTAGTCTTTTTTCTCTAAAAGCCCAACTTTTTTCAGCGCATTTTCAGCAATTGGGATAGCTTCTTCTTTTGGAATCTTGCGAGCAATGACTAGTCCTTCCAAAATATTTTCAATAGCCGTTTTGTTAGCAAATAAATTATAATTTTGGAAAACAAAGGCTGTTTTTTTGCGAATTTCAAGAACATCCTTGCGACTGATTTTTGCCAAATCGTAGGTCTTGCCATCTAGTATCAACTCCCCAGCATCAGCTTTTTCAAGATAATTAAGAGACCGCAAGAAAGTTGTTTTTCCTGAACCCGAAGGTCCCAAGATGACAACAACATCACCTTGATTGACTGTCAAACTAATCCCGTCTAAAACTTTTTTATCTCCAAATGATTTTTCGATATTTTTAACTGATAACATAGAAAACTCCTAACTTGACCTCAAACAATTTGAGCACGTTTTTCTAAAAATTTAAAACCGTATTGAATAAGCCCACAAATCACAATATAAATAATGAAAATAACAAAATAGGATTCAAAATAATGGTAACCATAAGCGGCTTCAATCTTAGCAATTGCCGTGATATCTTTCACCGTCATCACAAAAACAAGAGAAGTCCCCTTGACGAGATTAATCACCAAGTTGCAAAGATTTGGTAGCGCCTGACGAATAGCTTGCGGAAAAACTATTCTAATATAAGCTTGACTGGTCGAAAGCCCAATCGCCTGTGCAGCTTCTAACTGTCCTTTATCAACCGTTAAAATGGCAGAGCGGATAATCTCAGATAGGCTTCCAGTAGTCATAAGCCCAAAAATAATGTAAGCGTAATAAATAGGATTAATGTCAAAAATATTAAAACCTGTGGCTTTCAATAGCTGGTTAATCAAACTTGGAAAAAGACTATAAAAAAATAAAATCAGTAAAATAGCTGGTGTCGAACGAATAAAGGCGAGATAAATAACTGAAAATCCCGTAACACCTTTCACCTTATAAATGCGACCTAAAGCTAGAAAAAGAGCTGGAAAGAAACTCAAAAGAATGGAAACAACCATAATTCCCAAGGTTACTGGAATCCCAGAAAGAATTTTGACAAATGTTTCTAAAATGTAAGAAAAATCCATAATCCCTCCTTAACCTCGTGTCGTGTCTAACTCATTTTCAATGAAATGTGTTCCAACAGCTAAAATTAACGCTAAAACCCAGTAAATAATGGCAACCGCTGTATAGGTTTCAAGCGAATAATTGCCCAGATTTCGTGAAATAACCAAATTTCCAGCACCCATTAAATCAACCAGACCAATCGTATAGGCTAAAGCAATGTCTTTTAATAGATTAATAATCGCTGTCGTGATATTGGGGAGTGCAATCCGAAACGCCTGTGGCAAAAGGATTCTGACAAATGTCTGATAATCTGTTAAACCAATACTAAGCCCTGCTTCTAATTGACCTTTAGGAAGTGCTTGATAAGAGGATTTAAAAACTTCTGAGATACTAGCTGCAAACAACAATGTCATCGCTAAAATAACAAACACTGAACGAGACCAACCATTGACATCGATGCCTAACCACCATTCTAAAAAACGAGGTAAACCATAAAAAACCAAAAAGATAAGCACAATAGGGGGCGTACATCTTAAAATAAAGACATATCCTCTTGCAAAAGAGGGTAAGCTTTTTTCACCTGACAACTGTGACCAAGCCAAAAACAGTCCTAACAAGCTTCCAAATAAAATGGTCAATACTAAAACCCATAAAGTCAGAGGTAAAGCTGATAAAATTTCCGGAAGAAATGTTATCACACGAGATGGTTCATAAGAAACCATAGGCACCTCCTAGTCTGTGACGTAACTAAAGACATCTTCTCCAAAGTATTTTTCAGAAAGTTTTGCGATTGTACCGTCCTCTTTCAACCCTTTAATAGCTTTATCATATTCTTCAGCAAAAGCTTCATTAGTAGCATTTTTATGAATCAATGGATAAGTTTCAATGCCTTTATATGGGAACCATGTTAATTGGTCAGCATATTGATGATAAGCACCATCTTCGTCTTGAACAGCTTCTTCAAATGACAACTTGATTGAGAAATAAGCATCGTAACGTCCTTCAAGAACCCAAGCATAGGCATCCGCAACAGAGAAACTTTCTGATTCTATCAATTCAATCGGATTTTTAGCTGTTTTATTGTACTCTTGAATCACATTATATTGAGCATTTTGTGGTGAAATTGGAACGAGTTTACCACCGCTATTAGCAAATGAATCGATATCTGTGTATTTTGATTCATCTTCTTTACGAATGGCAAAGCCAATCACACTAGCACCAATGGCTTCGTCTGGAATCACAAATTTTTCAGCACGTTCAGCAGTGTACCATGCACCTTTGACACCAATATCGTATTTTCCAGATTCAAGACCAATCAGCAAATCTTCGTCACTTGTTCCTGTGTATTCGAATTTATAATTTTTCAATTTTTTATCAACGGCTTTCAAAACAGCAACTTCAAATCCGTCACTTTCACCATTTTCATCGACATAATCGTATGGCACATAGTTTTGTGTATGAGCGACTTGAAGGGTAGTCACCTTGTCTGAATCGCCAGATGAGCTTTGAGCACTTGCGGTCGTCTTACCTGTTAATTGACGTCCAATTACTGTCGCTGCAACAAGCGCTACAACAATTCCACCAGCAACAATCCATTTTTTCTTACTCATATACATCCACTCCTTTTCCTAAAAACTCATAAAGCAACTGCTTCTTTCACCCAATCAATACGTTTTGACGAAATATCACTTGGTACGGTACAATCTGCTCCAATCACAACGCCTTGACGTCCTGCTTCATCAAGCAATTCTTTGACTTTTCCTTGAATAGCTTCTTTACTGCCAAGGTATAATAAACCTTTTTCAGTATTTTCAAAGCCACCAAGAACTGTTTTGCCACCGAACAATTGACGTCCTTCTGATAAGCTGACACCTTCCAATTCAACTGCCCAGTTAATGACATCTGCGGGATAATCTGTGTAATACATAATGTCATTTGTTGCGCCTTCATAACCACAGATGTGAAGAATATTCGTACCACCAGCAGAAATCGCACGATTCAAAATGTGAAGCTCACCTGGTTTAATCACTTGGTTGTATTCTTCTTTGCTTGAACGTGAATCTTGCAAATTTTGAACGCTGAGGTAAATACCGTCAACTCCTGCTTCTTTAATTAAACGTTTTGTTAGGATGCCAATGTCGCCAGCAACCACGTCCAAAACTTCTTTAGTCAATTCAGCGTCTTCCTTGATAAAGTTTTCAATGATTTCATCACCATTGCCACCTTTTCCTGCCAATTGCCACTTCAAATAAGTCACAGGAGCAAAAATATTATAGAAAGAAGCAATATCTTCTGGGAAATCTTCACGTATTTTTTTGGCTAATTCAACTTGTTGTGTAATCCAAGGATGATTTTCACCGATAGAGACAATTCCTTCTAATTCTTTGATAGAAGTGACGCCTTGATGAATTTGTTCATTAGGATAAGTGAAGAAGCCATCACTCATCACCTTGACAAAATCTGGATTGACGTCTAAAACGAATTTTTTATGTCCTGCGATATTTTTATTGAAAATCTCAGGATTAAAACCGTCGCCTCTTTCATCATCCGTTGTGAAATGATACCAAAATCCGACAGGAACTTTGTCGACTTTTTCATTTTTAAATGCTTTTAAAACCCATTCTCTCTTTGTTGTCATAATCTGTTTCTCCTTTGCTTTTGGTATGACAATTATACTATCATGCATTTTTATACTTGAAAAATCTATATTTTTTATGAATAGCCATAAGATTTGCTTATAGCGAAAACCAAAGAAAAAGCCAGTCAAGATATTCTCTCGACTGACTTTTTATCTTCAAGGCAAATGTGTCAAACTTTTTAAGCAATTAAGATACTGTAAATCTTCTTTCGTGATTTCAGAGCTCTGGTAATCAGAAATCAATGGGTTAAAAGGAGATATTTTCAAAAAATAAGAAGAGATAAGACAAAAATGATTAGTGTTACTATTGAAATGTTTCTTAACTGCTTTTCGGTTACTATCATAGACACGTCTTCCTTCAAGATTTTTAGTAATCCTATCTTACCACGTCTCTTTTCATTCGTATAATCTAAATTTTTTATTATTATCCATAAAATCTGCTTATAATCTAGAAAACTAATGACAGGTTATACAAAAATCTTATCACGGCTTTATTTTTTTCTATCAGAAATTTACTGATTTTTTAATCTTATTTTTGCTATAATGACAACAACTATTATGATGAAGGGATGAGGTTTTATGAATTTTCAACAATGTCGTTATGTTGAAGCAGTCGCTCGTGTAGGTTCTTTTAGTCAGGCAGCTAAGGAATTATTTATGACTCAACCCAATTTATCAAGTTCTATTAAGGATTTAGAAAATGAATTAGGGGTTCAACTGTTCACACGTTCCAATACAACTGAAGATGGCTATGATTTTTTGAAATATGCCAAACGTATTATCGGTGAGCTTGATTTGCTTGAGCAACGTTACCATGACCAATTTAAAAAGAGTTTCACGGTAGCATCGCATCATTATGATTTCTTGTCAATTCCGTTGGCAAAGGTTGCCCAAGAATTCAATCAAGATTATCAAGAATTTCAAACGATTGAAACGACCACTAAGAAAATTTTAGAAAGTGTTGCTCGTTTTGAAGCTGATTTGGGTATTATTTATCTGGATGACGAAAATAAGCATATTTTGGAATCTTCCCTGGAACACCATGATTTGGAATTTACGTCTTTGGGTGATTTTCCAACACGTGTTTTTCTTAGACGCAATCACCCATTGGCACATAAGGATGTCATTTCTGAAAGCGACTTAAAAGGTTACGACCAAATTCGCTTCCGTCAGGAACAATCAGGTTTGAATTTTGACGAGGATGCCTTACAAATTCACAATACACAGCACGTGCTCTATAGCAATGACCGTGGAACAGTCATGAATTTACTTTGTGCAACAGACGCCTACGCCTCTGGTCTTGGAATTGTAAATAGCTTCGTTCGTAACCAAATTGTCCTCATTCCTCTGCAAGATAGTCCTAAACATACCCTTGGATATGTGACCAATAAAAAGAAAAAAGTTTCAAAAATTGGAACAGCCTTTATTCAAGAAATCAAGAAAAGCCTCAATGACTTTCCTGAAGCAAACTGATAAAGCAATCTTCATACCATTATTTTGCTTTTTTTTGTGCTAAAATGAAACTAAGGAGGAAACATTATGAATTTTAAAACGTTAAATAATGGTATCCAAATCCCTGTTTTAGGCTTTGGTGTTTGGCAAATTTTCGACCAAGCACAATGCCAAGAATCAGTCGAAAACGCCCTTGAGGTGGGCTACCGTTTAATTGATACTGCCGCTATTTATAAAAATGAAGAAGCTGTCGGGCGTGCGATGAAGGCTTCTAGTCTTTCACGTGAAGATGTCTTTCTGACTAGTAAAGTCTGGATTGACCACCTTGGTTATACCGAAACAAAAAAGGCTTTTGAGGAAACGCTACGCAAACTGGATACTGATTACCTTGACCTTTATCTCATTCATCAACCATATGGTGATACTCATGGCGCTTGGCGTGCGATGATTGAGCTTTATAAGGAAGGATATATCCGTGCTATTGGGGTTTCTAACTTCTCTACTGGACGTTTAACAGATTTTGCGCTCAATACCGAAGTTGTGCCAGCACTCAACCAAATTGAGCTTCACCCCTACAAACAACACCCTATCATTCAAGCTGCCAATGCCCAATTTGGCATAGCTACCCAAGCTTGGAGCCCTTTCAACCGTGGAGAAGATAATATTTTTAGGGACGCTACGCTCAATAGCATAGCTGAAAAACATGGCAAGACTGTGGCACAAGTCATTCTACGTTGGCAAGTTCAAAACGATATCCTTACCATTCCAAAATCCGTTCACTTAGAACGCATGAAAGAAAACTTTGATATTTTTGATTTTGAACTCACACCAGATGACATCAAGCAAATTCAGTCACTCGACCGTTTTCCAAACAACTACGGACCAAATGAAAGCCCAGAACACGTCAAACGCTTATTGGGCTTGTAAGTCAGAAAACGAGTTTATATACAATAGTAAAACAAGACGACTTCCAAACGGAAATCGTCTTTTGTTGATGTTAACGAGTTTTGAACAGGAGAAAGTAAGTTATTAGAGTGTTGCTTACTCTACTTGCAAATCAGCTTTAGAGTTTTCGCCCCTACAAACTTACTAGGAATGTAATGGTATCTCCGCTATAAGAAACGCTAATGCTTCCTTTGAAGAGTTTAACCATGGTCTGTGCCATTGACAATCCGATACCATAACCTGATTTTTTGTTATTATGTGATTCATCTTCACGGTAAAAACGTTCAAAGAATTTGCTATAATCAACGTTCTTGCCTTCGACGTAGGTATTGGAAATTTCCAAACGTGCTTTTGAGAGGCGATTAGCTTTGCTTAATTTAACTGAGACCGTTCCTCCTGCATCACAATATTTGTTGGCATTATCAACCAAAAGGGTCACCAATTCAAAAAGTGATTTTTCTTCTGCTTTGACATGAATATCAGGTTGAATTTCCATAATAAATTGCTTGCCGTCTTTGATGACAGGACCCTTAAAGTCCTCGGCAGCATCTTCAGCAATTGCTGAAAAATTCAAATCAGTCAATACTACTTCAGGTTGTTCCTCTAGACGGGCCATAGCCACCAAACTATTAATCAAGCCAGTCATACGTTCAACTTGGTCGTTGGTACTTTTTGTCCATTCTGATTCACCGTTCATCATCTCAACCAATTCATTATTAGCCGAAATAATCGCCAAAGGTGTCTTTAATTCATGACCAGCATTCGTGATAAAACGACGTTGCCGTTCATAATTTCGGATAAAAGGCTCAATAACCCTACCAGAAAAAATAGAAACCATGAGAACAAAGAAGGCAAAACTAACCCCTGACATCCATAAGGAAAGATGAACTAGTGTCATATTTTCCTCGACTTGATTTGTTGAGTCCAAGACCACAATCAATGTCGAATCATCTGATTCGTCCGTTACAAGATAAGAATAGGTGTGATTACTGTAACGAAAATCACCTCTCGTATCACCTGATTTATTAATCTTAATCAGGTAATTTTCCACTTGCTCGTTGGTCAAATCAGAAATACTGCTCAAATTTAACGAAGTGATATTGCCATCCTTATCAACAACAGCACTAAAATACCGATATTGAAAGAGCGTATCGACAGAAACAGTATCACCCAATTCACTAGTTACTTTGGAGACGCTTGGAAAGGTTCCGCCATTATCTGAAATCAAGGTTAAAATCTTGTTGATTTCATTTACCTTTTGAATGTGACGGGCAGAATTGAGCACCCCAACCACTGAAAACAATACAATCAGAATTGCTAAAGAGGTAATCGCAATAAAACGAAGCCTTAATTTTCGAAACATGGCATCACCTACAATTCTTTCAACTCATAACCACCCATTTCCTCGCCCTCAATCACTACATTTGCACCAATTGATTTCAATTTTTGACGAAGGTAGGAAACGTAGATAAAAACATAGCCATTATCAATCTCTGGGTCATCTTTGTCATTTGCCCAAACATGGTTAAAAATCTGGTCGGTTGATAGTTTCTTACCTGCATTGAGCATGAAGAATTCCAGCATTTTAGATTCTTTCCCTGCTAGGCGAATAGTGTTTTGACTGACAAGTTCCTGCTCACCAACATTCAAAGTAACTGTTCCAACGGTCAAAATATTAGACGTGAAATTGGTATCCACACGACGTGACATCGACCGCAAACGCGCTAATAGTTCTTTTAATGAAAAGGGTTTGGTCAAATAATCATCTGCTCCAGCATCTAAGCCTGTCACACGGTCATCAACTTCAGCCATGGCAGTCAACATAATAATGTGTGACTGGTTGCCTGTTTGACGAATTTCTTGCACAGCTTCGATGCCAGATTTGACAGGCATCATAATGTCCATGACCATAACGTCATAGGCATTTTCATTTGCCATATCAATAGCTGCCTGTCCATCATAAACCGAATCCACATCATAACCTTCATGGGTTAACGCCGTAGTCAACACACGATTCATTTGAATTTCATCTTCTGCAACTAATATTTTCATATGCTATCTCCTATCGTAGCTCATATTCATTAATCTTGGGAGCTTTCTTGGATGAGGTTTCGAATGGTTTGCATGGTCAAATCACAAGACGCTAATTCATCTGCGCAGCGTTTGAGCTCACGGACAATCCGTTTTGGGTCTTTAATATCATGCTTATACTTCATTTGATGTTCCAAACTAGCCCAAGAATCCATAGCAATGGTACGAAGCTGTATTTCAATAAAATATGATCCCTGCCTATTTCCCAAACAATCAGGATAAGGCGTCACAACCTCTACTATCAAATGGTAAGAACGATAACCATTTGGTTTCGCATTTTTGATGTAATCTTTCTCAGCAACAATGGTGCAATCATCAAAAGAACGGATAAGGTCCACTAAAGTATAAATATCATCAACAAAACCACATATTATCCTCAGACCAATACTATCACGCACTTTTTTCAAGGCAGACTCGGTTGTTACTGGAAGATTTTTGCGTTGACACTTCTCTGTCATACTTTCAGGTGTCTTAACGCGAGCGATAAAATGTTCAAACAGCTTATAACCAGTCTCTTTTTTAACCTCATCATTTTTCTTGCGAATACGCTGACTAAAGTCCTCCAAAATCAAAGGCAGGTAATCCGCATATTCTCCATAAATCATATCTGTCATAACTTTTCCTAACTAGATGATAGTTTCATTATAACAAAATTCCTTATAAGAAGCTAAAAGGGGCATTTTTAAGAGCTAAAAAGTTGAGCAAAATGCCCAACTTCTTGGTTTGTGTTCTTATTATTGCAAGACGCATTAACTCACGCTTTCGTTCTTGACTAATTCTTCAACAAGATACAAGATGAGGTTGACTAATAAGCTTAGGGCAACAGTCAAAATGATACCCCAAAGCAATTTAGGCAAACTCATTGTGCGGAGTCCGTCAAACAAAATACTACCTAGACCGCCTGCATTAATCGTTGAGGCAATTGTTGCGATAGCAATCATTGAACTTGCTGCCAAACGTAATCCTGCAAAAATAGAGGATTGCGCCAATGGCAACTGAATTTTTGCTAATATTTGCCACCTTGTCATCCCCATACCAGTCGCCGCTTCAACAATACTGTCATCAACTTGTGTCAATCCTGCTAAAAATGTGCGAACTAACGTATATTGTGCATAGATTACCAAAACTATTATGGCTGTTCGCGTCCCCAGACCTGTCACGGGAATCAACAAGGTAAATAGCGCAAAACTCGGAATGGCGTACAATAGCGATAAGACGTAAACAGAAGCCAGCCTTATTTTAGGGTAAAACAGCAAAATTACCGTGATGACACTAGCAAATAACAAAGCAAACAGTAGGGAAAAGCTCGTCAATTCAATATGTTCAATGAGCGCCGTGATTAACTTATCAGAAGATGTCTTAAAATAATCAATCATAGCTAGCCCTCCACAGTTTTTCTTGTTCCTGCGCAGTTGTTATCAATCTTTGAACAAATTCATTTCCTGGATTTTTGATAATATTTTCTGGTGTGTCAAACTGGCAAATAGTACCATTATCCATGATAACCACGCGTGTTCCCAGTTTAAATGCCTCATAAATATCGTGAGTGATAAAAACAAATGTCTTTTGACTTAATTTCTGATGAATCGCTTGCAATTCCTCTTGTAAATCATTACGAGTAATAGCATCAATGGCACCAAATGGTTCATCAAATAACATGACATCAGGGTCAGCAGCTAAAGCACGCGCAACACCTATCCGCTGCTGCTGACCACCAGATAATTCACTCGGATAACGTTCGCCGTAATCCACTGCAGGCAATTGCACCAAATCTAAAAGTTCTCCCACACGATTTTCAATGCGTTCCTTATCCCAGCCCAATAACTTGGGAACAGTTGCAATATTTTCAGCAACCGTCATATGTGGAAATAAGCCGATTTGTTGGACAACGTAACCAATCTGACGACGAAGGCTAACGGAATCCATCTGCTCAATATCTTGCCCAGCAAAGAAAATCGTCCCTGACGTTGGTTCAATCAGCTTGTTAATCATTTTTAGCATGGTTGTCTTACCAGAACCTGATGTTCCCAAAATTGTGATAAATTCGCCATTTTCAATGGTTAAGTTAATATCATTAACAACCGTTTTATCACCATAAACTTTGCTCACATGCTCAAATTGAATCATTGTCTTTTCTGTCATAAATCTATCTTTCTAACCTTTTATGCTATCGTAGTATTCTTTCGCGACATCTGTATATTCTTGACCGTCAACATCCACTTTAGCATTAAGTTCCGTAACTGTTTCAGTATCAAGTTTTGCCGAAATATTATTTAAAATGGTTTTAATATCTGGATTGTCATCCAAAATATTATCTCGCACAACGGGCGCTAAATTATAAGGTGGCCAGAACTGTTTATCATCTTCCAATAATGTGAATTTATCCGTACTAACCAACTGACCTTCGGTCGTGTAAGCTGGCGTTACATCTGCCTCATCATTTTCAAGAACACTGTATTTCAAACTATTATCATACACCTTTGAAGATTGCCAGTTAAAGGTACCATAAGTCTTTTCAAGTCCTGGTAAACCATCTTCACGTTCATCAAATTCCCCTTGTGAAGCAAAGCGCAATTCACTAGCATGAGCTTGCAAATCAGAAATCGTCTTGATGTTGAGTGAATTGGCGACTTCCGTACGAATAACCAAACCTTGGCTATCATTTGCTGACGCGTAATCAAGCCAAGTCAGGTTAAATTGTTCCTCATACTCTTTTTTGACAGTCTTATAAACTTTCTCTGAGTCTGTTTCCATATCCTCACCCAAAACTGACAGCAAACCAGTTCCTGTATATTCTGGATATAAGTCAATCTCATCATTGACAATTGAATTATGAATCAAAGAACTTGAAATATTTGACACACGCTCGACGGTATAACCATTGTCCTCAAGCGCAAGCGCATAAATTTCAGCAATGACTAGATTTTCCGTAAAATCTTTCGACCCCACACGAATAGTGGTTGACGATTGCTGCACTTCAGAAGATTGATTATTGCGCCACGCCCAAATCCCACCAACAATTGCCACCAAAATGACTACCAGTAACGCTCCTGAAATCACCTTTTTATTTTTCATAATGTTCTACCCCTTTTATGCTTAAATCAAAAATAATCATACTAAGGAACGACAATATCGCAACCGAACCACCACCAATTAGCAATAAATCATAACGATAAAGTCCTAATCCTGTAAAAATCAAAGTACCAAGTCCACCTGCTCCAATATAGGTCGCCAAGGTTGCGCTAGCAATAATTTCCACCAATGCCAATTTAATGCCATTTAAAATATGTGGCAGAGCTAACGGAAACTGGACTTTTGTTAATAATTGAGACCTTGTCATACCAAGTCCCAAAGCTGTTTCTAGCAAATTTTCTGAAACCGACGCAAACCCAACAATCGTATTTAATAAAATGGGTGGTATTCCCAAAATCACTAAAGCAATCAAGGCAGGTAAGCGCCCCACTCCAATGAATGGAATCAAAATAAATAAGATTCCAAGGCTTGGAATAACGCGTAGCCCTTGCGTCAAAAGCGTTGACAATTGTCGTACAAACGGCTTTTCATAAGAAAAATAGCCAAGTGGTAGAGCGATGATTAAGGCAATCACCAAAGCCTCGAAACTTAGGCTAATGTGTTGCCAAACGTATCCTAAATAAGTATTTCCATTATCTGCAAAATATGCAGCTATATCATTTAACATGTTCCTTTACCTGATGACTTTCTAAAAGTTCTGTTAACCTATCAGTGAACATCGCTGTCGCTGACAATAAAACTTCCTGTTCTTCCAAAGTCAAAGCGCTCATTGCTTGCGCTTCAAAATCTGCTAACGGATCCAATAATTCAGCAGCAAACTGCTGACCTGTTTCAGTTAAACGAATCAACTTCTTGCGCCTGTCAATTCGAGAAGGCTCCAAATATAATATTCCTTTTTTCATATAAGTTTTAACAATTGCTTGAATCACTTGTTTCGTTGAAAATGTTCGTTTTGCAATGCTCTCCTGTGTCATTCCATGTGGATTATGATAAATCCACATAAAAACTAATAACGATTTACTATTTAGCCCATGCTTTTTAGCGTAGCTTTCATAGAGGGAAAATTGCTCATCACGCAAACGAGCGTATTTTTTTGCATTACTTATCACTAAAATTTTCCTCCTTATTTAAAATAATGACCTTGCCAAATGCTGCAACACTATCAAGATAATCATGTGCAGCTTGGATACTATCCAAATCAAATACACGCTCAGGGCGAACATCTACTTGTTCTTGCTCAATATAAGCTAACATTTTCTGAATCTTATCTTGTGAAACATTGCCTGAATAAAATGTTGTCAAATAGACATTATTTTTAAGTTCCATAATTGGATCAAATTCTTCCAGATACCATTTTCGTCCCAATTGACCGCAGGAACAAATAATTCCGTTTTCTTGCAAATGCCCTAGACTGTCTTTGATGGTGGCAGGTCCAACTAATTCTAAGATTTTCGTGAATGTCACATCCGTCTTTAGCACACCATTATCATCAATAACCAAATCATCATATCCAGCGTCCAAAAGTTGCGCTTTTTTAGCAGTATTGCGCACACTTGCATAGACGTTCACGTCAGGAAATTTAGCTTTTACCAATTTCACAAAAGCCGTCCCGATACCACTAGCACCAGCACGCACCAAAACCGTATCACGGGAGGTGATTTTTAAATTTTGATAAGCACCAAAGGCAGTATAATAAGTCTCTGGAATCGTCGCCAACGTTGCCCAATCCAACTGCGTTGAGATAGGATAAATCTGCTCATTTGGCAAAAGGACATATTCAGCATACGATCCATCAAAATCACGTCCCATTTCTCCCATAATCGAAATGATTTTTTGACCAACTGGCAAACGTTGCTCGTCCGTCGTCTCTTCAATGACGCCAACACATTCTATCCCAAGAATCCTTGGAAAGGTGACACTCGGCGACAAGCCTTGTCTGGTAAAAATTTCAGAACGATTAATCCCAAATCCCATAATTTTCACCAAAGACCAACCTGATTTCACTTGCGGTTTAGCAATCTGAGTCACCTTTAAAACACTACTATCTCCTGCTTTGCTAACAATAACAGCTTTCACTTTCTTCCCTCCTTTTAAACGTTTTCAATAATTTCCCATTATTATGTCATACCCACCAAAAATAGTCAAATATTTTGACTATTTTTCAATTCCTAAACAAATGCCACTTTTGCTTTACAAATTGATTGCAAGTTATATAAATGCCATTACAAAATAAAAACAAAAGAAAAAGCTAGGTACTTGCCTAACTTTCTAAAATCTTTTAACTAGAATATGCAAACAACAAAAAACGAGGCTGAGCACGTTGTCCCAGACTCGTTTTAATTTTAAGCTACTTCAAATTGTGAGTTGTAGAGGTCAGCATAGAATCCGCCTTGTTGCATCAAATCATCGTGATTGCCTTGTTCGATGATGTTACCATCTTTCATCACAAGGATAAGGTCAGCGTTTCTAATCGTTGACAAACGGTGAGCGATAACAAATGATGTACGACCTTCCATCAATTTATCCATAGCTTTTTGAATCAATTCTTCAGTACGTGTATCAACTGATGACGTTGCTTCGTCCAAAATAAGGAGCGGTGAATCTTTCAAAAGAGCACGCGCAATCGTCAAGAGTTGTTTTTGACCAATTGAAAGTGTTACAGAATCATCAAGATAAGTGTCATAACCCTTTGGAAGTGTCATGATAAAGTGATGAACACCAACAGCCTTAGCCGCTGCAATAACTTGTTCGTCTGTAATATTTTCTTGATTGTAAATCAAGTTTTCTTTGATTGTTCCTTCAAACAACCACGTATCTTGAAGCACCATTGAGAATTGGTCATGCACTTCTTCACGTGTCATCAAACGTGTATCCACACCATCAATAGTGATTTGACCTTTATCGATTTCATAGAATTTCATGAGCAGGTTAACAATGGTTGTTTTACCAGCGCCTGTTGGTCCAACAATGGCAACTTTCTGACCAGGTTTCGCCACAGCGGAGAAATCATGGATAATTGTTTTATCCTTAGAATAACCAAAGAAAACATTATCAAAGGTAACTTCACCATTAACATCACTAAGTTGACGTTCCTTATCAGACTCATCTTCCATTTCATCTTCTTCAAGGAATTCAAAGACACGGCTCATGGCAGCTGTTGCTGATTGCATTTGTGTGAAAGCTTGCGCAATTTGTGACAATGGTTGTGAGAAGATACGAACATAAGTCATAAAGGCAACCACATCCCCCATGGTAATATCACCATTGATAACTTTAACGGCACCAACCACACAGACCATAACATAACCAAAGTTCCCAACGAAAATCATAAGCGGCATCATAATACCTGACAAGAACTGTGATTGCCACATTGATTTATAAAGATTGGTGTTTAATTTTTTAAAGGTTTCGCTTGTTTCACCAGCAGCGTTATAACTTGTTACCACATTATGACCAGAGTAAATTTCTTCAACATAACCATTAATCGCAGCCAAGTTATTTTGTTGACGTTTGAACAATGGTTGTGATGAGCCCATGATAACCATAACCAAAACAAAACCAATCAGAACAGACCCAATCGCTGTTAGAGCCATGCTGACATTTGAATGGAACATCATGAAAATTGATCCAATCAATAACATGGTTGATGTCACCAAAGTTCCCAAACTTTGGTTAAGCGATTGACCAAGCAAGTCAACGTCATTTGTCACACGAGAAAGGGTGTCCCCTTGCGAATGACTATCAAAGTAATTCAATGGAACCTTGTCAATTTTGGTCTGAATAGCTTTACGTAAACGTTGTGAAAAACGTTGAACGATAGTCGCTACGGTAAAGCTTTGAATATAACCAACTACTGCTGAAATAACGTATAAAATTGCCAAAGTTAATGCAATTTTACCAACTTTATCCAAGTCGATTCCTGGAATCATACCAGTCGCCGTTGGTGTCAAACCTTTGGTGATTGTATTGGTGATTTCTTTTAATTTATCAGGTCCAATAACCGTAACCGTCGCAGAAACAATTGCTCCAATCACTGCAAGAAGAAATGGAAGCTGGAAACCTCTAATATAGGGCTTCATTCTGTCATAGAAAGATGTTTTTTTCTTATTTTCCATTTTCTAATTCCTCCTTAGATAGTTGTGAGTAAGCAATTTCACGATAAACATCGTTGTTTGCAAGCAATTCTTCGTGCGTACCTTGACCAACAACTTTACCTTCATCCAAGACCAAAATTTGGTCAGCGTCCATAATCGTTGAGATACGTTGTGCCACGATTAATTTCGTCATATCAGCTGTACGTTCTTTCAACTGTGAACGAAGGATTCGGTCAGTCTTGTAGTCAAGTGCTGAGAACGAATCATCAAAGATGATAATCTCAGGTTTACGAGCAAGAGCACGCGCAATTGCCAAACGTTGTTTTTGACCACCTGAGAAGTTTTGACCACTTTGAGCAACAGGTGCTTTTAACTTACCGTCTTTCATTTCAACGAATGTCTTACCTTGAGCTAAATCAAGAGCTTCCCACATCTTGTCATCATCAAGTGGCGAACTATTGCTTTCTCCCATATCCATATTTGAAGCGATATCCCCACTGAAAAGCACTGCTTTTTGCGGAATATAACCAACAATCTTATGAAGCGTATCATGGTCATATTGACGAACATCAATGCCATCGACTTTAATCGTTCCTTCTGTCGCGTCATAAAAACGTGGAATCAAGTTCACCAAAGTTGATTTACCAGAACCAGTTGAACCGATAAAGGCAATCGTGTCTCCAGCTTTCGCTTTAAAGGAAACGTGTTCCAAAACAGCTTCTGAATTTTTGCTGTAACGGAATGAAACATTGTCAAATTCAACAGAACCTTTTTCAGTTGGTTTAGCTTGATTTGTTTCTGGATATTCAATTGAAGATTTTGTTTCAAGAACTTCATTAATACGCCCAGCAGCAACAACAGCACGAGGTAAAATGAAGAATACAACAATCATCATCATGAATCCCATAACAACTTGCATGGCATATGATGAATAAACAACCATATCTGAGAACAAATCAACTTTATCTTGCATAGCGCCAGCAATTTTCGTTGGATCTGTCGGAATGGCAATATTTTCAATCAAATGCGCACCAATCCAGTAGATAGCAAGTGTCATTCCGCTTGAAATTCCTGTCATTACTGGAGATAACAACGCCATTGAACGTCCAATAAAGAGGTTAAGATTGGTAACATTATCATTGGCTTGTGCAAATTTGGCATCTTGATAATCTTCGGCATTGTATGCACGCACCACACGGATACCTGTCAATGATTCTCGCGTAATACTGTTCAATTTATCGGTTAATGTTTGAATCATGCGTTGTTTAGGCATCACCATCATCAACAAGAACATAATCATCAAGAACATAACCGCAACTGCGACAATAAGAACCAATAGCCATTCATGATTTTTATCAGCAATCTTGGTTATTGCCCAAATTGCCATGATAGGTCCTTTAGTAATGACTTGGATTCCCATTGTGAAAACCAATTGAATTTGTGTAATATCATTGGTTGTACGTGTCAAAAGACTAGGAATTGAAAATTTCTTGATTTCAGCATCTGAAAAATTCAAGACACTATGGAAAATGTCATCACGTAGACGTGTACTAAAACTTGCCGCAATACGAGCAGCCAGGAAACCGACAACGACGGATGCCGCAAAGCTTCCCAAAGAAAGCAAGACCATACGCATCCCTGGCGCATCAAAGTTCCAAGCAAAAATATCTTTTACTTTTGTTCCCTCTGTTGATAGCAAGGTTGTGATATCCGACATATAATCTGGAATTTTCAACTCAAGATAAACATTCAAACACACAAATAATACAGCAAAAATAAGCATCGTAACTTCTTTTACTGTTAAGCGTTTCAAAATTTTTAACATGCGTTACTCCTTGTTTTCTAAATTTTTCAAAATGCGGTCAAAGACGCGAAACGAAATTTTGAGATCCTCATGGTCAACACCAGCTAAGATTTGTCTATGCATTTCATCATGGAAATCTTGAATGTTTTGAGCCTTTGATTTTCCAAGTTCAGTCAACACCACTTGCTTATAACGCTTATCTTCTATTGACGAAATAACTCGGATAAAACCATTTTTCTCCATGCGCTTAATCAAATTACTAGTTACTGACTTTGAAATTCTTAGTCTCTTCTCAATATCCTTGATATAAATTTCTTTATCAGGATTATCATGGAGATACAACACTGCAAATCCCTGTGGACCAGCCAGATTTTCAACACCATGACTTTCCGCAAGAGCATGGACACGATTTTCCGCTAAATTGATAAAATCCCTAAACTGTGAAAACGGATCTTTCTTATGCATCTTTTACTCACTTTCTGAAAAATACCAAGATTTATTCTTGTAGGATACATTATAGTTCTTATGAGAACTATTGTCAAGAAAAAGCTTCACTTCTACTTTATTTTTTCAATTATTTTCTGAAAACAAAAACAAACATTGATATATCAACGTTTGTTTTTGTTTTTTTTGAAAATCAAATGATAACACCTTCCAAATGATCTAATTCGTGTTGGCAAATTTGTGCTGGCAACCCTGTCAAGGTTAAGGTTTGTTGGCTCCAATTTTTGTCTAAAAAAGCCACTTCAATTTTCTGGTAACGACGTGTTGGTCGTGCTCCTGTCAATGATAAACAAGACTCTTTCGTGTCAAATGGAAGTGATTTGTTAAGCAAAACTGGATTGAACATCACCAAATCTGCTACTCCCATATTAACAATAATTGCTCGCTTTTTAACGCCAATCATATTAGCAGCCATGCCGACACAATTATCACGGTTTGCCACTAAAGTATCTTGCAAGTCTTGTGCCAAATACAAATCTTCTTTTGTTGCTTCTTCTGACTTTTGCGCCAAGAAAAAGGTGTCTCTTACAATCTGTTTAATCATTTTTTCTCCAATAGTAATTCCATAATATCAAAATCAATAGCTTGGTCATCAATTTCCATAAAGTGCTTAAACGTTCCAATCTTTTGAAAACCAAGGCTTTCATAGAGATGAATCGCTCGGTTATTATCAGACCGAACTTCAAGTGAGAGGACTTTTAAGCCTGATTGCTGCGCTGCTGCAATCAATCGCGTTAATAGCTGACGTCCAATTCCTTGATTCCAGTAGGCTTTTTTCACCGCGATACCAATTTCTGCACGATGCGCCAATCGTTTTTTACGAAAAGCACTACAATTACACGTTCCTACTATCTCACCAGCTTCTTCGGCTACTAAGAAATGTGATGTCTTAGATTTTTGAATCTCACTTAATAAGATTCCCTCATCTGCAACAGAAACAGACACCCCTTCTTCTCCATAAGACAAGTTATCTGTTTCTGAACCAATCTGCTGGCAAAATGCCAAAATAGCCCCAGCATCACTAGCCAAAGCATTTCTCACTATAACCATATCAAGCCCTCGCTTTCGCTAAAAACATTATAACAAAATAAATAAAACCTTGCTACCATGCGCTTTCTCACATTTGTCTCAAGATTTTATTGCACCAACAAAATCGAGAATAACTAATAATGAGTTGCAACGATACCAACCAAAAGAGCCCACACTTCGTGGACTCATTTTCGGTTATTTGATATTAGAGAATGTAATTAAAGATTATAAAAGATTGTTGATTAAGTCATTAAGAGTTATACAACAGTCTTGTGAAAAACAAGATTTTAAACGATACCTTGTGCTGACATTGCTTCTGCAACTTTAAGGAATCCAGCAACGTTGGCACCGACAACAAGGTTACCTTCAGCACCAAATTCTTTAGCTGCTGCTGCAGAATTATCGTAGATACCTTTCATGATGTCATAAAGTTTAGCATCTACTTCTTCGAATGACCAAGGTGTACGTTGGCTATTTTGAGCCATTTCAAGAGCTGATACCGCTACACCACCAGCATTCGCAGCTTTGGCAGGACCAAATGAAACGCCAGCTTTTTGGAAAACTTCGATAGCTTCAAGTGTAGAAGGCATATTTGCACCTTCTGTAACAGCAATAACACCGTTAGCTACAAGAGCTTTCGCATCTTCCTCGTTAATTTCATTTTGTGTAGCACATGGGAATGCAAGGTCAGCTTTGATTGACCAGATTGAGCCTTCACCAGCAGGTGTAAATGTTGCACTTGGACGAGCGTCAGCGTATTTGACAATACGTGCACGTTCAACTTCTTTCAATTGTTTAAGAAGAGGGACATCAATACCTTCTGGATCATAAACATAACCAGATGAATCTGAAACAGCAACAACTTTAGCACCAAGAGATTGAAGTTTTTCAGTAGCGTAAATCGCTACGTTACCTGAGCCCGAAACAAGAGCGACTTTACCGGAAAAATCTTCACCACGAGCTTTAAGCATTTGTTCTGCAAAGTAAACAGCACCGTAACCAGTTGCTTCTGTACGAGCAAGAGAACCACCGTAAGTAAGTCCTTTACCAGTAAGAACACCTGTGTATTCATTGCGGAGGCGTTTGTATTGACCGTAAAGGTAGCCGATTTCACGTCCACCAACACCGATATCACCAGCAGGAACATCAGTATCCGCACCAATGTGTTTGCTCAACTCTGTCATAAAGCTTTGGCAGAAACGCATAATTTCGTTGTCTGATTTACCTTTAGGATCAAAGTTTGAACCACCTTTACCACCACCGATAGGTTGACCAGTCAATGAGTTTTTAAAGATTTGTTCGAAACCAAGGAATTTGATGATTGATTGGTTTACTGATGGGTGGAAACGAAGACCACCTTTGTAAGGTCCAATAGCAGATGAGAATTGTACGCGGAAACCGCGGTTTACTTGAACTTGACCTTTGTCATCAACCCAAGGAACACGGAAAGAAACGATACGTTCTGGTTCAACCAAACGTTCGAGAAGATTTTCTTCAATGTATTTTGGATATTTATCAAACACTGGAACAAGTGACTCAAATACTTCTTCTACTGCTTGTAAAAACTCTGGTTCATGAGCATTTTGCGCTTTGACTTTATCAAAGACACCAGCTACATACTCTTTACCTGTTGTCATATATATTTCCTCCGAAAATCAGATTATAAATCTTGTAATCAATAGACTACAAGGAATATTATAAATTTTCTGAAAATTTATGTCAAGTATTTACCGTACTTTTTTGAAAAAATTCCGTTTTTATGTCATAAAATATAACATCGTTTGTGAAGTTGAGGGCTAGATTTCGTCATTCTGGCGGACTTTATGTTCTCCTTTTCACGAAAAATATGGTAATATAATGGTATATTATTAGGAGGTATATTATGAAACGTTTATCACTATGGTCAGGTATTCTAGCACTACTTATCGGTATTTTTCTTTTTGTGCATCCTTTTACCACGACTGCAATGATTGGTTGGATAATCGCTTTATTAGTTTTCATGTCTGGAATCACCAGCCTTTTGATGTATACCAATAGTGTCGAGCGATCATTTTGGTATTTGTTGCAAAGTATTTTATCTATTATTTTTGGAATTATTCTTCTATCAAGCTCAGCCATGTCTTTATCGAGTGCTGTTATCACGATTGCTGCTTATTGGATTCTTATTAGCGGCATCCTTCGTTTAATTGGTGGTTTCCAAATGCGTAAAGCAGGGTTTTATGACGCTAATCGTTTCCTAGGCTCTGCGGTCCTTGCCATTCTTTTAGGACTCTTCCTCCTGCTCAATCCTGCACTTTCAGCTATTTTTATTGGGCGTCTAACAGGATTACTTTTAATGGCAGTTGGGGGGTCAGGAATCGCCTTTTCATTCCGTATTTAACTATGACTATAAAAAGAACTTCGTTTTTTTGAACGAAGTTCTTTTTAGTTCTCAATTAACGATTATCAATGTTTTCTGGGTACAAGTCGTGATTTATTAGGCGATAATCTGCCATTTTTTCATACTTGGTATTTGGCTCTCCATAATTAAAATATGGGTCAATTGATAAGCCACCACGTGGTGTAAATTTTCCCCAGACTTCAAGAAAGCGTGGCTGAAGCAAGTCAACCAAATCTTTACCAATCGTATTAATACAATTTTCGTGAAAATCACCGTGATTACGGTAGCTGAAAAGGTAAAGTTTCAATGATTTTGATTCCACGCAAAGTTTATCTGGGATATAAGAAATATAAATCGTTGCAAAATCTGGTTGCCCAGTAATCGGACAAAGTGATGTAAACTCTGGACAATTGAATTTGATAAAGTAATCATTGTCAACATGACGATTATCAAATGATTCCAGAATACTTGGGTCGTAATCGTAAGTGTAAGTCGTCTTTTGATTTCCCAAAAGGGTCAAATCTTTCATTTCATCTGTTCTAGTCATCTCATTCTCCTTTTAAACACCGCGTTGGTTGTCATATAAAAGCGTGTGTAATTGTGGCAACACGCGCACGCTTTGCCATTCTGGGTCAGTTGCTACTGTCTCCCATAGTTGTCGCAAACGCTCGAGCTGGTGTTCCACGATATTGCCGTTGGCGTGCGGTTCTGGATTACCAGCTGATAAATACAAAACATCAGGTTGATAACGTTTTTGAATCATTTTAGCAAATACCAAATCAGCATCATCAAAAACTGGAACTTTAAAGGTGATTTGGTCTTTTTTCAATTGCGAAACAATAAAATCAAGCGTTTCAAAATTAACCGTCATCTTACTTGACGGTGGCTTGGGACTAAGCGTTACTTGGTCAATGTCCTTTAGCCACGTTTGCCAGCGCGAGCCTTGCGTTTCAATAGCTAAGGTCACCCCACGTGCCTTTAATTTGGCAACAAGCTCTGCCATATTATTCGCCAATAAACATGGATTGCCACCTGATAAAGTCACATAATCGTACGTTCCCAATTGGTCAAGCTGCTCAATCACTTCATCAGTAGTCATTCGCTTAGGCTTTTCCGAGCCATCCCAAGTAAAAGCAGAATCGCACCAATCGCAATGATAGTCACAGCCACCCGTTCTCACAAACATGGTCTTTTGCCCAATTGCTCTGCCCTCGCCTTGAAAAGTTGGACCAAAAATTTCAAGAATCGGAAGGGTTAACTGACGTTTAGTCATCAAGCTCCCACTCCCTCCTAAATTCCGCAAATGATGTCGGCGTTTCATACAAGCGGACATATTCTACACGAATCTCACGTTCTTTTGGCAAATACTGCGCGACTTGCTTAAAAATCCAGTAAACCATATTTTCTGCTGTAGTGTTCATGTAGGGCAGGCTTTCATTAAGGTAATGGTGGTCTAAACTTGGTTCCAAATGTTTTTTGTAAATCTGTTTGAGGTCGCCAAAATCAACTGCCATACCACGGTCATCAAGCAGTCCAGAAACCGCAATTTGCAAACGATAAGTATGCCCATGCAAAGCCTTACATTTACCATCATAATTGAACAAATGGTGTGCCGCATCAAAGGTGAATTCTTTTGAAACCATGACACGACGTGGGCAATAAACCAAGGATTCACCAGTTGGGACTTTTAGCTCTTTTGGTATTTCAAACATTAGGCTTGCCCTTTCTTTGCAAGGTATTTTTCAAGACCTGCCTGACGAAGCTTGCAAGCAGGACATTCACCGCAACCACTTCCTTTAATGCCGTTGTAGCACGTTAGCGTATTTTCTCGAACATAATCAAATTTGCCAAGTTGGTCAGCTAATTCCCATGTTTCTGACTTATCAAGCCACATCAGCGGTGTTTGAATAACAAAATTATAATCCATTGCCAAATTCAGCGTAACATTGAGTGATTTGACAAAGGCATCACGACAGTCTGGATAACCTGAAAAGTCCGTTTCACAAACGCCAGTAATAATGTCTGTGATACCAAGACGCTTCGCCAGCACAGCTGCAAACGATAAAAACAAATGATTTCGACCATCAACAAAAGTATTTGGCAAATCATCGTCTGGATTTTCGATTACAATATCACGAGTCAAGGCATTTTCAGTTAATTGTCCTAATAAAGACATGTCTAGCAAATGGTTTTTAACCCCTTGTTCGGCAGCGATGTGTTTGGCTACTTCAATTTCCAAACTGTGACGTTGACCATAATTAAACGTGACAGTTTCCACGTGGTCGTAATGTTTCAAAGCCCAAAACAGGCAAGTTGTTGAATCTTGTCCGCCACTAAAGACGACAAGTGCAGATTGACGTTTCATCTTATCTCCTCTATATCTTTTCAGATATTTGGGCAAAAGAAAAGCCCTCATGGGAATCCACAAGGGCGCTAATTCAGTCATTAGGCTGGTTTTTTTTAGCGATGGCTTTTCCCAAACATCGTTATTATTAACATTACTATCATATCATCTTTGCAACAGATATTCAATGACTAAAAAATGCAAGAATAAGAAAACAGGACTTGCTTAAAATAAAATCCTGTTTTTTATTAATAATTATCACCAAGATAGCTTATTTGTTTTTAGTAAACTGGCTATTGTAAAGATCGTAATAGAAACCTTTAGCAGCTAGTAAGCTTTCATGATTGCCTTGTTCAATGATTTGACCATTGTTAAGCACCAAAATCTTATCAGCCTCTTGAATGGTTGATAGGCGGTGAGCAATGACAAAGCTTGTACGCCCTTCCATTAATTTAGCCATAGCCTTTTGAATCAATAATTCCAAACGTGTGTCAACAGATGACGTTGCTTCGTCCAAAATCAAGATTTTAGGGTCAGCAAGCAAGGCACGCGCAATGGTTAACAATTGTTTTTGACCAAGCGATACGTTACTTGATTCTTGGTTCATTTCCATATTGTAACCACCAGGTAGCGTGCGAATAAAGTGGTCAACATTGGCAGCTTTAGCAGCCTCAACAACCTCTTCATCTGTCGCATCCAAGTTTCCAAAACGGAGATTTTCCTTGATACTTGCCTCATAGAGCCACGCATCTTGCAAGACCATTCCAAATTGTTTTCGATATTCTTGACGTGACAAGTTGCGAATATCATGCCCATCAATTTTAATCGAACCAGAGGTAACGTCGTAGAATCGCATTAAAAGATTAATCAGCGTTGTCTTACCAGCTCCTGTTGGACCAACAATCGCCACCATTTCACCTGGTTTGACATCAAGATTGAAATTTTGAATCAATGGTTTGTCTGCCACGTATTGGAAGGAAACATTTTCAAAGCTAACTTGACCTGTTAAATCATGTGTCAAATGCTCTGTTACATCAGCAACTTCTTCTGGTTCATCTAGAACTTCAAAGATACGGTCAAGTGATGACTTGGCACTTTGAAGAATACTTGCCAACTGTGTAATGGTTTGAACGGGTTGACTGACTTGCCAAACGTATTGAACGAAAGCTTGCATATTACCAACCGTCAAGTTCCCAGAAAGAACTTGCAAAGCTCCCAAAACTGCCACAATCAGGTAAGCCATATCAGAAATTGCACTAAGAACTGGCATCATAATTCCTGAAATAAAACTTGCCTTGAAACCAACTTCTTGCAAATTTTGAGTGATTTCACGAAATTCTTCACTTGAAATTTCTTCACGACCATAAAGTTTGATAACGTTAAAGCCAGTTAGATTTTCCTGAACAAAACCGTTCATATCACCAAGAGCGTCAGCTTGTTTTTTGAAATAGGGTTGAGATTTTTTCAAAATAAACTGAGCACTGATATAAGTGATTGGAATGATTAAAATAACCACCAAAGCCAAACGCCAATTGAGATAAAGCACCATGCAAATAACCAAGAAAATGGTTAAGAAGGCGTTGATAATCTGAAGAAAGCTTTGTTGTAAAGCGTTTGAAACTGTTTCAACATCTGACGTAAAACGCCCCAAGACATTTCCGAATTGTTGACTGTCAAAATAAGAAACTGGAATTTTATTGATTTTTTCACTTAAATCTCGGCGCAAATCATGAATACTTTTTTGCACAGCGTCAGTCATGAAATAGTTTGACCAATAGCTTCCTAGCTCATAACCCAAACCTCGCAAGAAATAAAGAGCTAAAATCATTGCAATATAAGAAATATTGATATGAGCACCTGCTACACCGTGCGCCATGTCAAGAAGGTTTGCCGTCAATTCTGTAATGGCAAGCCCTAAAATAAAAGGTTCCAATACACTCATGACACTGCTGAAAACTTTCAAGAAAATGGCAAGAAAAAGCGCACCTTTATATTGTTGGAGATAATCCCATAAACGTAGAAAAACATTGCGTTTTGACATTGTTATTCTCCTTTCATCTCATCTGCATTTTTCAATTGTGAGTTAGCAATTTCACGATAAATCGTGTTTGTTTGCATCAATTCATCGTGTGTGCCACGTCCCACAATTTCACCTTTATCGAGTACAATAATTTGATCAGCATCCATGATAGTTCCCACACGTTGTGCCACAATAAGGACGGTTGCTTCTTGAGTGACTTCTTTCAAACGCGCACGCAATTGCGCATCCGTCTTGTAATCAAGAGCCGAGAAAGAATCATCAAAAATATAAATATCAGGTTTCTTAACAACTGCACGCGCAATGGACAACCGTTGTTTTTGTCCTCCTGATAAATTGCTTCCGCCTTCTGCCAAATGTGTTTGGTAACGCTCATCACGGCTTTCGATAAATTCCTTAGCTTGTGCAACATCTGCTGCTTCTTGCAATTCATCAACTGTTGCATCCGTTTTACCGTATTTTAGATTTTCGGCAATAGTTCCCGTAAACAAAAGCGCTTTTTGAGGAATAAAACCAATCTTCTGACGTAGAGCTTTCAATTGATAGTCTCTAACATCAACACCATCAACCAAAATTTTACCAAGTGTGACATCGTAAAAACGTGGAATCAGATTAACCAGAGAAGATTTCCCAGAACCTGTTGAACCGATAAAGGCAATAGTTTCCCCAGGCTTGGCTTTAAAGGAAATGTCTTTTAAAACTGGACTTTCTGTCTCACCAGGGTAAGCAAAAGTCACCTTGTCAAATTCCAAATAACCTTTTGTTTCAGTCTCAGTCACACCATTTTCATTAGGAGTAATTGAAATTGGCATTGCCATAACTTCTGAAATACGCTCGCTTGAGACAACAACACGAGGATACATGGTAAAGAGATTGGCAAAAAGTAAGAATGAAAAGAGCGCATGGAAGCCATAGTCAATAAAAGCAACCAAATTACCAATCTGCAAATCACCTCTTGAGAGCGGATTCAAGGCAAACCAAACAATGGCAACAATCATTGAGATGATGATAAAGACAAATGATGGCTCTGTTAAACCAGTTAGCTTGAACAGCCGACTTGAAATGCCTTTATATTCTTCGTTTTTACTATCAAAGCGTTCTTCTTGAAAATCTTCTCTGGCAAAGGCGCGAATGACACGTAAACCAGTCAAATTTTCACGAACATATTGGTTAATTTTATCAAGAGTGCCTTGTTGTTTTTCAGATAGAGGCCGTGTATGTGTCGCGACGTAATAAACCACAAGTACCAAAAAGGGAATAGCCACCGCAACAATCCATGCTAAAGACGGACTTGTTACCAAAATCATGACAACACTAAAAATAATCATGAGCGGTGTCACAACCCCCATACGCAAAGATTGTTCAGCAAATTGCATAAGAATAAAAGCATCGCTTGTCATGCGAGTGACAAGTGATGACACACCAATTTGTTCGTATTCATGGTGTGAGTATTCCTGCAATTTATCATACATGTCATTACGCATGTCTTTAATCATATTAGTTGTGATTTTTCCTGCCGCATAAGCCAGAGTAACACGACCAATCGCTCCAACAATAATCACGATAAACATGACAATTGCCCAGAAATAAACCTTATCTTTATTTCCAGTTGTTATCCCTTGGTCAATCATACGAGCTAGTGCTGTTGGCAAACCAAGATTAACCACGACAAATGTAAAAGCTCCTAACACATCCAAAATGAGCCATTTGGGATATTTTTTCAAATAAGTCCAAACTAGTTTCATAGTAACTTTCCCTTCTAATCTGTTTCTCTATTTTTAAGTAACGAAATACCTTCTTTCTGCAAGAAAGAGTGACTGGGCTTATTCAGCTAAGTTACTCAAATAATCATATCTTTCATATTTTTCAAGTAGGGTTTCATTAGCTTTGTCTAATGAACGTTGAAGCTCTGCTAGTTTGCCATAATCACTGGCATTTTCCTGCATTTGCGCTTCAATAGTGTCGATATCCTCTTCAAATTTGGCAATCTCATCTTCAATGACTTCCCACTCTTGTTTTTCAAAGTAAGACATGCGTTTTTTCTTCGTTTTTTCCTTCTCAGTCTTTTGTGAGAACGCTTTTTTAGCTTGTTCCGCTACGGCATTTTCTTCAAACGCTTTTTCATCAAGATAATCCGTATAATTTCCGAAGAATTCACGAACATGACCATTTTCAAACGCCAAGATTTTATTAGTCACTTTGTCAAGGAAATAACGGTCGTGACTAACTGTGATAACTGGTCCTGAGAATGTTTGCAAGAAACTTTCTATAACTGTCAAGGTTGCAATATCAAGGTCATTGGTTGGTTCGTCAAGAAGAAGCACATTTGGTTTTTCAATCAAAATTTTCAACAAGTAAAGGCGTTTTTTCTCACCACCAGATAATTTTGAAATCAATGTACCATGTGTTGAACGTGGGAATAAGAATTGTTCTAACAAATCTGTGACACTTGTTGTTCCAACGCTTGTTTTGACCTCATCTGCTACTTCTTGCAAATAATTGATGACACGTTTATTTTCATCCATGTCTTTTGTCAATTGTGAGAAATAGCCAATACGAACCGTTTCACCAATTTCAAGATTCCCAACTGTCGGCTGCAAATCACCATTTATCAAATTAAGAAGCGTTGATTTTCCGACACCGTTATCACCAACAATTCCGATTCGGTCTTTATTTTGCACCAAAAAGTTAAAGTCAGTCAAAATCTGTTTATCAGGATAAGCAAAGGAAACATTCTCAAAATTGATAACTTTTTTACCGATTCGGCTTGTTTCAAAATTAATCTCAAGCTCTGTTGATTGTGTCGCTCCTGACAAATCAGTCTTCAACTCGTTGAAACGATTGATACGAGCTTGCTGTTTTGTCGCACGCGCTTGTGGTTGCGTACGCATCCAAGCTAATTCTTGCTTGTAAAGTTGTTTTTTCTTGTGAAGCGTTGCAGCATCACGCTCATCTTTCTCCGCACGCAAACGCACATAATCTTGATAATTTCCTTGATATTCAGTCAATTGACTATTAGCCAATTCAAAAATACGCGTTGCCACATTATCCAAGAAATAACGGTCGTGGGTGATGAAAAGTACCGTTTTCTTAGAATTTTTTAGGAAATTCGTCAACCAAGCAATGGTATCAATATCCAAGTGGTTGGTTGGCTCGTCCAATAATAACAAGTCTGCATCATTTAACAAAACTTGCGCCAACTGAACACGACGACGAAGTCCACCAGACAAAGCACCAACTTTTTGTGACAAGTCGTCCAAACCTAGCTTCGTAAGAACAGTTTTGACTTCACTCTCAATCGCCCAAGCATCAAGCGAATCCATCTCTGCCATGACTTTTTCAAGTTTAGCTTGATTGGCTTCGTTGTAATCAGCCATCAAGGTCTCATAGGTCTTAATCAAAGTCATCTCACGCAAATCAGATGACAAAACTGTATCCAAAATAGTTTTATCATCATCAAATTCAGGATCTTGGGTCAAATAAGCAATTTTATAACCGTTCTTAGCTGCAAACGGCGACACATCGCCATCAAAGCCAAGACGACCAGAAATGACATCAAGGAGCGTTGTTTTCCCCGTTCCATTGACACCAATAATCCCAATGCGGTCAAAATCATGAATAATAAAGGAAATATCACGAAAAACAGTCTTATCACCGACTGATTTTGTTAAGTGTTCTACGATAAAATCACTCATTTGTTTTCCTTTCTAATAAAGTCAAAAATAGCTTCTTTGTCATTGGCAAGCTCACCAAGAACAATTTTTTCCTCGATTTCTTTTAATACCTGCCCTAATTCTGGACCAGGTTTGTATTGTAATTCTTTGATTAAAACTCCGCCATTGATAACAATTTCGTGCTTATCATGAATGGTTAATTCTTTATCTAAACGCTCAATACGTTTAAAATCAACTGGCAAACCATAACCAGCACGCAAATCTTCTGCTTGTTCAATCAAACAACTGCCATAACGGTACATTTCCATCTTATCAAGCTCATTTTCTAGACGGAAACGGTAAATCGCCACAATCTTTTCAACATCTTTTTGAAATTGACTTGATGTTTTCCATGCTTTCAAAAAGACACGAACGTCTTTGACATCTAAAGCTAATAGCAAAGCTGCCCAAGCTTGTTCAGACGTTTTAAAGTGATAATCACAAGCCAAATCGTCAAGTAATTGCTGTAAATTGTCATGAGCATTCTCAAGATATGGTAAATATTTTTGAGCTTGACTAGTAATCATGGCTTTAATCCCTTTACGCCAGAAAGGTGCCATCAATAATTTATCAAATTCAATAAAAGAGCGCTCTACCGAAATTTTTTCAAGTAAGGGCGCATGTGCTGCCATAGCAGTAAACGTATCAGGTTCAATATCAAAATCAAGACTAGCCGCAAAGCGGAAACCGCGCATAATACGCAGCGCATCTTCGTTAAAACGCTCCGCAGGATTTCCCACCGCACGTAATAACTTAGCTTCCAAATCTGCCAAACCGTTGAATTTATCAATAATTAAACCTGTCTCATCAAGTGCAAAAGCATTGACTGTAAAATCACGGCGTTTCAAATCTTCCTCTAGAGAACGAACAAATGACACGCTGCTAGGTCTGCGGTAATCCACGTAAACATCTTCTGTACGGAAAGTAGTGATTTCATACTCGCCACCTTCTTCTAAAACAAGAACTGTGCCATGCTCAATCCCAACATCAACCGTACGATGAAAAATGCTCTTTGTCTCTTCTGGATAAGAACTTGTTGCAATATCAACGTCGTGAATCGGACGATTTAGTAAAACATCACGAACGCTACCACCGACAAAATAAGCTTCGTAGCCAGCTTCGCGAATTTTTTTCAAGATTGGTAAAGCCTCCTGAAATTCAGAAGGCAGATTGTTTAATTTCATAGTAATTTTTCCAAACCATAAACGAGTTTATCTCGTTTGACAACTGCTTTAATTCCAATATTAACACCACTCATAAACGAAATACGATCATAAGAATCATGACGAAGTGTTAATCCCTCACCTTGGGCACCGAAGATGACTTCTTGGTGCGCAACCAATCCAGGTAAACGAACACTATGGATACGCATACCATCAAAATCAGCTCCACGCGCTCCTTTTAACGTTTCAACTTCATCTGCAGCCCCTTGTTTTTTAGGTTGACGAACTTCACGAATCAATTCCGCTGTTTTCACAGCTGTACCTGAAGGAGCATCTTTCTTATTGTCATGATGTAGTTCAATGATTTCAAGGTCCGGAAAATATTTGGCAGCCTTAGCGGCAAATTCCATGAGTAAAATAGCACCAATTGCAAAGTTTGGAGCAATCAAACCACCTGTTTTCTTTTCTTCAGAAAGAGCGATTAATTCAGCGATTTCATCTTCTGAAAATCCTGTCGTTCCAACAACGGGAGCGAAGCCATTTTCCAAAGCAAAGCGGGTATTTTCATAAGCAACTGCTGGCATAGTAAAATCAACCCAAACATCTGCATCAAACCCAACTAATTGTGATTTGTCTGTAAATACTGGAACACCGTCCACGTCTGATTCTGTCGCAAATGGGTCAAGTAATGCGGCTAAGGCTAATTCGTCATCTCCCTTAACCATATTAACTGCTGCTGAGCCCATTCGTCCTTTAAAACCTGCAATGATAACTTTAATACTCATGTTTTTTCCTCTCTAACACTTAAACAATTGGTGTGAAACCAAATGCAACTGCGCCTTCCCCTAAATGAGTAGCAATAACGCCATCAAATGTGACAATTTTAAGATTTTCAGCCTGACCTCTGTCAGCTAAAGTCTGATAAAACTGTTGCGCTTTTTCTTCAGCTCGTGAATGAATGATGAAAACTTCGTAATCACCGTTAACAGTCACTTCAGACAAAACGTCAACTAAACGCTTGATAGCTTTTTTCTCAGTTCTCACTTTTTCGAAAACTTCAATAACACCTTCGTCATTAAAATAAAGAATTGGCTTGATACTAAGTAAATTTCCGATAAGTGCGGAGCCATTTGATAAACGCCCACCTTTTACCAAGTGATTCAAGTCATCAACCATGATAAAAGCACTTGTTCCGTCAATTTGCTGTTGCAATTTAGCTAAAATATCATCAAAATCCACACCAGCTTCTGCCCAATTCAATGTGTTTCTTACCATGCTACCAAGAGGTGCGGATGTAATTTTGCTATCTGGGAAAGCAATGGTTAATTCGGGATAATCGTCAGCTAGAAATTGAATATTTTGCCAAAATCCTGAAATTCCTGAAGATAAGAATAAACCGATAACGTGTGTATAACCTTCTGAAGACAACTGTGACAAAATCTCGTCTAATTTTGCCAAACTTGGTTGGCTTGTTTTTGGAAGAATAGGCGACATTGCCATTTTCTTATAAAAATCATCTAAGCTCAAATCCTTACCTTCAAGGTAGCTAATCTCACCAATCATGATTGGAATATCCAAAATGTGAAGGTTCTCTTTTTGTTTGATGTCATCTGACAAAACTGCGGTTGTATCTGTAATAACTGCTAATTTCATTAGTTTCTAAACTCCAATTTAATCCCTGGACGGTCCAGGGCAATTTCGGTTACTTCATATGTTAGACGTTGTACAACATCTAATAGCGGTGCGGCTAAATTTTCAACTTCTTCTTTGGTGAATTCACTTGGTTCGTTAACAATACGCTTTTTAATGTGAACCATTTGTGAAACAACACCACTAATAACGAATTCTTTTTTAACAACCGTAAATTGTAATACTGATACAATCATCGTTTGGTTGTTTTCTGTATCTTTTCTTACTAACTGAAACGTCACTTCAAAATTAGTCTTTGGTGTACCATTTTTCTTTTCCCATTCGAGATTTCTTGCATCATAATGGTACTGGTTTACAAATTCTTTTTCGCGTACTAATTCCATACTGGTCTCCTATTTTGTATATCACCATTCATTATAGCATAAATAGCCTATATTTTGCACATTTTTCTTTGAAGTTTGAAATAATACTGAACATTATTTTTATCGAAAAATACAAAAAGTCACACTCACCAACTATCATAAACAGTAAGTCCGTATTGTTCAATCAGTCGATTAAGTTTTGTCCCATATGAAGTGTCCGTAGCATAGGTACCTGTAAGAGCTTTGGTTGCATCCTTGTAGGAAGTTGTGTTTGATTTATGCACACCAGCATAAATATCTTTTTGGAGAAATTGGGCATAGTCTTCCAATGACTCTGCTTGGCTACTATACGAGCGAAATTGGGCATCAATGGTATAAGCATTACCACTTCCGTCATCTTCCCACGTTTTCATCGTGACTGATTGCCCATTGTAGTCCCCTTTTATGCCAAAAAAGTTATAATTAGGTGCTTGACTAAGAGCTGATTGACCGCTGTTTGACTCTAGAATCGCTTGCGCAATCATCACCGAAGCATAAAGGTCATTTTGCGCAGCAATTTGCCGTGCGGCTTCGCCAATACTTTCAATAAAATTTATCGTTATTTGGTCAGGTATTGTAGTAGGACTTGTGGTGTCAGCAGTTGCCGTATTATCTGCTTCTTGCGCTTGATAAGTAAAAATCACTAGGGTGACACAAGCTAAAACCGCCAACAAACTCATGCCATATAAAGCCCATTTAGGAACTTTTTTCTGCCGACGATGACTTCTCGCTTTTTTTCTAATCTTGCGTTTTCTTGTTTTTGTCAAATCTGTCAATCCTTTCGCAAATTCACCTTCCAGTATAACAAATTTTTAATAAAAAAGAGACTGATAACTGTTGTCAAAAATAAAAATCAGCACCCAAAAGAGTGCCGATTATCAGCGTATTAGACCCCAGTAATTGATTGTTTGAGGTTGGAAATCTAGCTTACAAAGCAAATATTAAAAAGTGCCTAATCAATTGAGCATGGGAAATCTAAATTAACCAAAGGTGACAAGCGCTGTTTTAATATGCCTTGACAGCGACCTTTAACAATCTATTTCTGAATTGTTAAAGTCCAAACCACTGCGTCTTACAGATTTGTAACTGCATAAACAAAGAAACTGAGCACTTGGTCTCAGCTTCTTGGAAGGCAAGTTTTGCCTTTTATCATGTTGACTGTTACTTACACTGAAAAGTTTTTATTCTGCCAAATTTTTTAAAACGTTGTTAACGATATTTTCGACAGTAATGCCATTTTCTGCTAACAATTCTTGCGCATTGTAGCGGTCATGGAAGGCTTTTTCAACACCGTAATTTTGGACTTTAACTTCCGTATCACCAAGGTAACTTGCAATCATTTGACCGTAGCCACCTTCTAAAATACCGTCTTCCAAAGTAACCACGACTTGGTGCTCAGCTTCTAAACTATCAAGCAATTCTTCGTCCAATCCTGTGATGAATTTTGGATTAACAATTGTCGCTGTAATACCATGTTTGTCAGCCAATTCTTTAGCAACTTCCTCTGCCAATCCGTAGAAATTACCAAGACCAAAGAGCGCTACTTGACTACCTTTTTGAGTCACTTGGTTCTTATTAAGAATCGAGTAATCCGTTGTGTCTGCAATACCAGTTTCACGAAGTGGACCAACTGGGATGCGGATAGCTACTGGGTGTTCTTTTTGCTCAATTGCCCAATCAAGCATGGCAAGATGTTCTTCCTTACTTGTTGGTGCCATGTAAACCACGTTTGGAATGTGAGCTAAGAATGGAATATCAAAGAAACCGAGGTGACTTTCGTCGTTCAAAGAGCTAACAGACGCCATGTAAACAAGAGCTGTTACTGGCAAATTATTCAAAGCGATGTCATGTGACCATTGGTCATAAGTACGTTGCATAAATGTAGAGGCAACATACCAGACTGGTTTTGCACCGTTTTTAGCAAGCCCAGCTGACATTGTAGCTGCTTCTTCTTCAGCAATACCCACATCAACAAATTGTTTACCTGCTTGTTTGCGTTGGTCTTGGCTCAACATAAACATTGGTGTTCCTGCATTGACGGCAACTACTGTTGAGTCATTTTTGATTTTATTTAAGACAAAATCTGTTGTAATGCTATTGTATGTTTCAGCAGCACCTGCACCACCAAAATATTCTCCTGTTTCAGGATTGTATGGTCCACCTGCATGGAAAGCTTCGCGATTTTCTTCCATGAATGACACACCGTGTCCTTTTTGCGTATGAATGTGTAGCAAAACTGGGTGACTAGCGTCTTTGACTTCTTCAAATAAAGCAATCAATTGGTCGAGATCATTTCCTGCGTCAAGGTAATGATAATCAAAACCGAGAGCTTTAAAAAGATTATTATCAGCTTGACCGTTGCTTTCGCGTAAGTCACGAAGTGCTGTGTAAATACCGCCAGTTGGGTTAACAGCGATTGATTGGTCGTTATCGTTAATAACGACAATCGTATTTGTCCCTTCTGTTGCGATTTGGTTTAGCCCTTCATACGCCATACCACCTGAAAGAGAACCATCACCAATAACCGCCACAACATTATAAGCTTCATCTTTCAAATCACGCGCTTTAGCCACACCAGAAGCAAGTGACAATGATGTTGACGTATGACCTACTGTGAAGAGGTCGTGTTCGCTTTCTTTAGGATTTGTGTAACCTGATACGTCATCATAATGCGCTGGATCAAGAAAAGCTTGCGCACGCCCAGTCAACATTTTATGAACGTATGATTGATGTGACACGTCAAAAATGAATTTATCTACTGGTGAATTAAAGACATAGTGCATAGCAACTGTCATTTCAACCATACCAAAGTTTGGTCCGTTGTGTCCACCATGTTGGCTTGTTTTTTCAAGAAGCGCTTGTCGTGCTTCATCAACAACACGGTGCAAATCTTCACGTGATAATTGTTTTAAATCTTGTGGTGATGAAATTGTTTCAAGTACCATAAATTCTCCTTCTTTCATCTAAGAATCAATTGAAAAGTTTCATAACATCCTGTTCTCAAATTGATTTATATCTTCAAAAATTAGCTAAAAACTCACTAATTTTTGCAAGTAATGCTATCATACACCCTAGAGTGCACTCCAAGTCAAATACTTTTTTAATTTTTTTCAATAATAATAAACTAACTAATCAGACCGTTATCTGCCAACCAGCTATTAATTGACGTTTCGCTTGATAAAATACGCCCCTTGACAGGATTTTTCAGCAAATTATCCATTTCAATGTGGGCATCACTTTCTCCTTTCGCTTTGAACCGAAAGCAAAGATTAAAAGTCACCCTACAAAGCACCAACGATTTTATGTGGTAAATATTTTTCGTCCAAATAAGCCATATCGTCATCTGTCAAAGTCACGTCAAAAGCACCCATGAAATCATCTAAGTATTTTTCTGCAACTTCTGCCACTCGCGCTACGATAGCCTTATCTTGTTCTTCAGTGCTATCGTATTTCATTTTGGCTGTTTCATCTGTCTTACTACGTGCAGTATCCGCATCCCAATCGCGCACCACGCGACCTGCTGCCAAAGGACTATAAGGCGCTAAACCAACACCTGAATCTTTACAAAACGGAATCATTTCACGTTCGTCCTCACGATAAAGCATATTGTAATGATTTTGCATGACTGAAAATTTTGTCCAACCATTTTTCTCAGCCACATACTGCGCTTTTTGGAACTGCCAAGCATACATTGCTGACGCACCAAGATAATGCACCTTACCAGAGCGCACTAAATCATTAAGTGCAGACATAGTTTCTTCAATCGGTGTGTTATAATCCCAACGATGAATGTAAAGCACATCAATATAATCTGTTCCTAAACGTTTAAGACTAGCTTCAACTTGGCTAAAAATTGCTTTTCGTGACAAACCAGTTGTATTTCGTCCCTCGTGTAAACCATCACCAAAGAAAACCTTAGTGGCAATAATCACTTCATCACGGTCCGCAAAATCACGAATAGCACGACCAAGATATTCCTCACTTGTTCCTTTTCCGTAAACATTTGCTGTATCAAAAAAGTTAATACCCAAATCTAAAGCTTTCTTAATGATGATACGTGATTTTTCTTCATCTAAAAGCCAACCAGAATGAAAACCAAGACTAGCATCACCAAAACTCATGCAACCAAGGCACAATTTTGACACTTCAAGACCTGTATTTCCAAATTTTGTGTATTCCATACGAAACCTCCAAGATATTTCAATTTTTTCTGAACGCTTTCATTGTACACCTTAGAGTTAACTCTAAGTCAAGTAAAAACATTATTTTAAAAAATAAAAAAGTTTATCACCCCCCCAAAAACTGATAAACTCTCACATTAAATTCGTTTTAAGTTAAAGGAAATCATGATAAGTGTCACAAGACAAGCAATTGCAATTAAAGCAAATGCGGATTGAAGCATCAAGAAACTTAAAAGCAATCCTAGTATTGGCATACCAAATTCAACCCCATAAAGCCTATTGGTAAATTGATGACTTAATTTATTATGCTGATGTGAAAAGGCATCAAACAGTAATATACCAAGATAAGAAGGTAAACTGAAAATAGTAGATTGCACCATTTCCTATCACACGGTTTTGGTTGACATCTATCATGTGATTAATTTCAATAATATACACCATAAAAAGATTGGTTACAATGATGAAAATTAAGAAAGAAGCCACAGACAAATTATCCACTGAAAAATACGGGGCTATGCCGATAATCATTTCACCAGAAGTGATAAGCCTCCAACCAAATGCGGAAAATTAATAGTGCACCTTTTCTATGAGACATGACCTTATTTGGGATTAAGTAAAATCTACATTAACAGCACACCATAAACCGGCAAAATCAGCCCGAACTGATAAGGTAAAAAATTGAAATAAACAAAGTCAGAGAACGTATTCCCAAAATATTGACGAATCAAACTACGGTCTGCTTCTGCTTTAGTATTGAAATACGCAATCACATATTGCAACAAAAGAAACAGAGAAATAAAAGCCATTGGTAAAATAAGTCGCACAAAATTCGTTGACCATTCTTCCGCAATAAAATATTGGCTAAACTATTTTACCCAATTTGTACTTCATCGAAACTATCTTTCTTCCCCTTAAACCTTAATTTATTTGTGCCTATTATAACAAAAAACGATGAAAATTTACTGCTATAACGCTTCTAGCCAAAACAACTCAAAAAATATTTTTCTCCACTTTTGCTCTCATCTTCAGATTTTAAAAGCCCAATCACCATATCTCGCAGCTAAAAAAGCTGGGCACTTTCGTCCCAGCTTTCCCATTCTCAATTTTTAAGATATTCTTTGATTTTTTAACTCAACTTTTTGGTGAATGTAATCAATCAACTCAACCGTCAAGTCATAGCGCATAAATGGTGTGATGAGATAAATCCCCTTAAAATGCTCCAAAGCGCGGTCAATTAATTGTTTACTTTCTTCCAAAGCCAATTTTTGGCAGGTTTCTTTATCATCTTTAACAGCTTCTAATTTTGCTAAAAACTCATCTGATAGTTGGATACCAGGAACTTCATTATGAAGGAAAATAGCATTATTATAGCTTGTAATCGGCATGATACCTACAAAAAATGGCGCTTCATAATCTCGTGTTAAATCGGCTAATCCATCAATAATCTCTGTGTTAAAAACAGGTTGTGTGATGAAATAATCTGCTCCTGCCGCTACTTTTCTTTCGATTAAACGACCACAGCGTGATAGATTTTTGACGTTTGGGTTAAAAGCCGCAGCTGCTGTAAAATTGGCCTCTTTCTTGATACTGGCTCCACTGTATCCTTGACCTTTATTGAGCTGTTTTATGAGTGCTAACAATTTAAAGCTCGTGGCATCATAAACACTTGTAGCACCAGGAAAATCACCGATTTTTGACGGATCTCCCGTAATGGCAAGGACATGATTAAATCCTAAAACGTCCATTCCCAAAAGTCGCGATTGCAAACCAATCATATTATGGTCACGGCAAGATAAATGCAAAAGAAACGGTGTCGAAATCTCATTTTTCAATAGAGCCGCGATACTAACATTACAAATTCGCGTCTTAGCTAGCGAATTATCTGCTAAGGTAATGGCTGAAATTCCTGCTTTGTCTAAGGATTTTACCCCCTCCGTAAATTTCGCAATGTCAAGCGTCTTTGGTGGGTCTAACTCCGCAATAATTGTAACTTCTCTTTTGACCCTATCTACCAATGTCTCTGATTGTTTAGCTGCTTTGATAAGTTCTACTTCTTCAACCATTGGTGTCACAAATTTTCGTTCAACAGGTTTTAATCCTTTAACAGCACGTTTTACCGCTCTGATATGGTCAGGCGTTGTTCCACAACAACCACCTATCAAACGCGCACCTTCTGCCACAAGAAGTTCTGCACTTTTTCCGAAATAATCAGCATTTTGACTAAAGCCATACTGACCGCTGCCATTGTCATCAACAAAAGACAACAAACTAGCATTTGGATAAACAGACAAATAAGACTGAGCAAAAAGCGGAACTTGTTTCAGTGACTTAATCATATGATAGGGACCGAGGTGGCAATTCAAGCCAACCACATCAGCACCTAACATGACTAATTTTCCCAGAATTTCAACTAAAGGACGACCATTTTCTGTAATTCCAGCTTCATGGAGAGCAATATTAGTGATAATTGGCAAATCAGTTATTGGTCTAACAGCTTTTAAAACTTCGATAATTTCTTCTTCATCATAATAAGTTTCAAAAAGCAAACCATCAATTTGATTCGTTTCAATCAAATACCCGACTTGTTCCAAAGTCTCCTCAATAATTTCATCAAGAGTTAAATTACATTGTTTAAGTCCACGAAGAGCCCCAACAGTTCCAAGAACAAAAGCATCATCACCTGCAGCTTCCCTAGCAATTTTAACACCAGCCTGATTGATTTCCTTAACTTGGTCATCATAAGCATAGCCTTTCAGACGATGACGTTTAGCAGCATAGGTATTGGTTTGGATAATGTCTGCCCCTGCCTCAAGATAAGCATGATGAATGGCTGAAATTTTATCTGGATATGTAAGATTATAAGCTTCGTAGCAATTGTCAAGACCATTGGCGTAAAGAAGAGTTCCCATAGCACCGTCGGCTACCAGAATATCTGTTTTTAAACGTTCTAATAATCGTGACATAGCATAACCTTTCTTATTTTCCGTATTTAGCTCGGACTTCCTTGGCTGCAGCCACCAAAACTTCAAGTGCCGCTACTGTTTCTGGTTCGCGACGTGTTTTAAGACCACAGTCAGGGTTTACCCAGAACTGTTCAAGTGATAATTGACGCAACGGACGTTCAATGTTAGCAATAACTTCTTCCTTAGTTGGTACACGTGGAGAGTGGATATCATAGACACCAAGACCAATTCCAAGTGGGTAAACAGCTGTTTCAAATGATTCAATAACGTCACCATGGCTACGGCTTGTCTCGATAGAAATAACGTCTGCATCCAAAGCACGAATAGAATCAATGATTTCATTGAACTTAGAGTAACACATGTGCGTATGAATTTGTGTTTCTTCTTTCACTGATGATGTTGCTACGTGGAAAGCATGAACAGCATCATCAAGATAAGCTTGTTGTTTGCTCTTACGAAGCGGCAAACCTTCACGAAGCGCTGCTTCATCCACTTGAATAATGGCAATACCTGCATCTTCAAGCAATTTAATTTCATCTTTGATAGCAAGACCAATTTGGTTAAACAAATCAGCACGTGAAATGTCAGAACGTTCAAAAGACCAGTTTGTGATAGTGATTGGACCAGTCAACATTCCTTTCACTGGACGGTCAGTCAAACTTTGAGCATAAACGGTTTCTTGCACAGTCAATGGTTGAATGTGTTTAACATCTCCATAAATGATTGGTGGTTTAACAGCACGAGAACCATATGATTGAACCCAACCAAGTTTTGTTGTTGTGAAACCAGCTAGTTTTTGACCGAAGAATTCAACCATGTCCACACGTTCAAATTCACCGTGAACAAGCACATCAATGTCCAAATCCTCTTGAATTTGAATCCAACGTGCGATTTCTGATTTAATGAAATCTTCATATTCCACATCAGAAATATTGCCACGTTTCCAAGCCAAGCGTGTACGACGAACTTCTGGTGATTGTGGGAATGAACCGACTGTTGTCGTTGGAAGAATTGGCAAACCAAGTTTTTCTTGTTGCACTTGACGACGAACTTTATAGTCAACACGTTCAGTAGCAACATCATCCAAATTTTCCAATGTTACATTACGGAAATCAGCTGCTTGCAAAGCATCAAAATCAACAACGTGTTGTTTGTAAGCATCAGATTCTTCACCGTCTAAACGTTGGCTCAACAATTTGAGTTCTTGCAATTTTTCATCCGCAAATGCCAAACCATTTTTAAGAACTGGTTCGAGTTCTGTTTCGTTTTTAGTCGTTACTGGCACATGAAGAAGTGAACAAGAAGGTTGTACAACAAGTGTTTTTACATTGGCTTGAATTTTTTCGAGTAATGCTGATGTTTTGACAAAATCTGTTGCCCAAATATTACGTCCATCAACTACACCTGCAAAAACTTCCTTATTCGCAAAATAACCTGCTTCAATAGCTTCCAGGTTTTCATTAAACCCCTGAACAAAATCAAGACCAAAAGCTGCTACTGGTAACTCTGACAAATCTTTGGCATCAATCAAGGCTTCAAAATAAGTTTGGAAAATCAATTTAGCTTCTGGCACTTCTTTGGCAAAATAAGCATAAACATCTTTTGCTGCTTCTAAAAGGTCAGCCCCTTCATCTGTCACAAAGATTGGCTCATCAACTTGAATATAAGTTGCCCCTGCTTCAACCAATTCTACAAAGACTTGTTTATAAAGTGGCAATAATTTTTTCACTGCAACTGTGAAATCACCAACTTCAGATGAAAGAGCCACATAAGTAATTGGTCCGGTAATAACTGGTTTAGCTTTATCGCCAACCACTTCTTTTGCTTCCAAATACAAGTCAAGCAAACGTGTATTTGTCAATTGTGGTTTAACACCAGACCATTCAGGAACAATATAGTGATAGTTTGTGTTGAACCATTTTTTCATTGATGAAGCAACGTTGTCTTTATTACCACGCGCAATTGCAAAATACAAATCAAGGTTGGTTTCTTCTTTAGCAAAACGTTTTGGAATCACACCAAATTGTACTGATAAATCCAAGATATGGTCATAAAGCGAGAAATCACCTACAGGAATAAAATCAAGCCCTGCATCAGCTTGTTTTTTCAAAAATTCAAGACGTAAATCTTTAGCTTGAGCTCGTAACTCTTCTTGTAAAATATCCCCTGCCCAATAAAATTCAATTAATTTTTTCCACTCGCGATTTTCACCTAAACGCGGATAACCCAAATTCGAAACCTTTACCATAGTTACCTCCTATAACAATATTAGTTTTAAACTATACCTGCTAAATTTTTATAATTAAGATTGTAAAGGATAATAATCCTTTTTTCAACACTTTTCACCATTCTATCTTTTTATGGACTGATATAGTTTTTAACTATACATTTAGAATTTATTATAGTTTTTAACTATAACAAAAAGAACTCCCGAAGGAGTTCAATGTTAGATTAATAAAATTTATTATTTAGCTTTTCTAAGGGCACCAAATAGTAATCCTGAAATAATAGCACCGATAACAATGGCAACAAGGTAAAGAATCCAGTTGCTTGTCAATGCAAAGACGAAGATACCACCATGAGGAGCCATCAATTTGATACCAAATGCACCTACTAAAGCACCTGTTACAGCTGAACCAACCATAAAGCTTGGAATAGCACGAGCAGGGTCAGCAGCACCAAATGGAATTGCACCTTCTGTGATGAACGATAGTCCCATAACAATATTTGTTAAACCAGCATCGCGTTCTTCAGCTGTAAATTTATCTTTAAACAAACGTGTTGCAACAAAGACTGCAAGAGGAGGAACCATACCACCGGCCATAACAGCCGCCATAACAACTGAACCACCATTTGAAAGAGCTGCTGCAGTAAGACTACTTGTACCAAAGACATAAGCGGCTTTATTGAAAGGTCCACCCATATCGATTGCCATCATACCACCAAGGATAAGTCCAAGGATAATAGCAGAGCTACCAGACAAACTATCAAGGAAATCATAAAGTGCACTATTAATAGCAGCCATAGGAATGTTGATGAAGAGCATCAAGAATCCAGTTACCAATACACCAAGAAGTGGGTAAAGGAGGATTGATTTGATACCTTCAAGTGATTTTGGCAAGAAGGCAAGAGCTTTCTTAAGAACAAGAATAACACCACCAGCTAAGAAACCACCAACAAGAGCACCAAGGAAACCTGAAGCAATTTGTTTATCAGCAAGGTTTGCTGCACTTTCTAAACTATAGAATGAGATACGACCAAAAGCAAGACCAGAGGTTGCAATAGCACCAGCTGTAAACCCAGCTACCAAACCAGGTTTTTCAGCAATTGAATAGGCAATGTAAGCAGCAAACACCGGAATCATAAAGCCAAAAGCTGCATTACCAAGCTGATTAAAAACTGCAGCTACTTCATGATAGTTACCAAGATGACTCAGCTGATCTTTGGGAACCCCTATAAATTGGTCAATCAAGAATGAAATAGCAATTAAGATACCACCACCAATAACGAATGGCAACATTTGAGAAACACCACTCATCAAGTGTTTGTAGAATGCAGCACCAAGGCTTAATTTTTCACTAGTATCACTTGAAGACGAAGCTTCACCAGCTGAAGCTGTGTAAGTTTCTGCTTTACCATCAAGAATGATATTGATTAATTCTTCAGATTTTTTAATACCATCGGCAACTGGACGTGATACTAATGCTTTTCCATCAAAACGTGCCATTTCAACGGCTTTATCAGCTGCAATAATAACACCTTTTGCACGCGCAATTTCATCAGCAGTCAAACGATTACCGACACCTGAAGCACCATTTGTTTCAACACGAACAGTGACACCCATTTCGTCACCTTGTTTGATGAGGGCTTCTTCTGCCATGTAAGTGTGCGCAATACCAGTTGTACAAGCCGTAACAGCTACGATAAGTGGTTTATCATCTGAAACTGGAGCAACTTTCGCTTCTTCTTTTACTTTGTTATCTTCTTCTGCTGCGTTAAATGTTGCAATCACTTCGTCAGCTGATGTCACTTGACGTAATTGATCAGCAAAGCCATCTTTCAAAAGATATTTTGATAATTCAGCAAGAGCAGCCAAGTGAGTATCGTTTGCGCCATCTGGTGCTGCAATCATGAAGAATAGGTAAGTTGGTTGACCGTCCAATGCTTCATAATCAACACCTGCAGCAGATTTAGCAAACAAAACAGTCGCTTCTTTAACAGCTGCATTTTTACTGTGAGGCATGGCAATACCATCACCTAAACCAGTAGATGTTTGCGCTTCACGGTTCATGATACCTTGTTTAAAAGTATCAAAATCAGTTACCACACCGTGTTCAACAAGGCTTGTGATCATTTCATCGATCGCCGCTTCTTTTGAAGTTGCTTTCAAATCAAGAATCATGACATCTTTTCTGAGCAAGTCTTGAATTTTCATATTTTTTCTACCTCTACTTTTTGATAAGTTTCTTTTATGAATTCGGCAGTTGCCAAGTCATCTGAGAATGTTGTTGCTGTTCCACATGCAACACCCCATTTAAGAGCTTCGATTGGGTCGCCAGATTTGACATATTCGCCTGTAAATCCTGCAACCATAGAATCACCTGCACCCACAGAATTTTTGACAATACCTTTAATTGGTTTTGCAAAGTATGCTGCTTCTGGTGTTACCAACAATGCACCATCGCCAGCCATTGAAATAATAACGTTTTTAGCACCTTTAGCGAGAATTTCACGGGCGTATTTTTCAATATCAGCAAGACCGTTTAATTCAACACCAAAAATATCAGCTAATTCATGATTATTTGGTTTCACCAAAAGTGGTTGATAGTTTAAGGCATCTAAAAGTGTTTGTCCTTCAAAATCACAAACAACTTCTGCACCGGCTTTTTTAGCAATCGGAATCAATGTGTTATAGACTTGGTTTCCAAGGCTACTTGGTGCTGAACCTGCAAAAACAACAGTATCTTCACTTGAAAGACTAGCAAGAATAGCTTCTAATTCCTCAAGTTTTTCTGTTGAGATGTGTGGACCTGCTCCATTAATTTCTGTTTCTTCACCCGCTTTAACCTTGACATTAATACGTGTGTCCTCAGAAACTTCAACAAATTTTGTTGCAATACCTTCATCTACCAAGCCATCTTTCACAAAACGCCCTGTAAATCCACCGATAAATCCTGTGGCTGTATTTTCAATATCAAGACGTTTCAAGATACGGCTAACATTAATCCCTTTACCACCAGCGAATTTATCATCGCTAGTCATGCGGTTAACACTTCCAAGTGCTAAACTATCCAAGCGAACAATAAAGTCGATAGATGGATTAAGAGTGACTGTGTAAATCATACTTCAATTACCCTCGTTTTTTCTTTTATTTTTTTCATCAGTGCTCCACTAGATTGATTGGTAATGATAATGACATTTTCAACCTTACCAACCTTAGCAAAAGAAATGTGACCAATCTTTGATGAATCTGTAACAATAAATGTTTTTCTGGCATTTTCAATAACCGTTTTCTTGATGACCGCTTCTTCAACATCAGGTGTTGTTAAGAATTGCTCATCGACACCATTTATTCCTAAAAAAGCCTTATCAAAATTTAATTGTTTGATTTGCTCATACGCAACCGTTCCAATACTAGCATCCGTTGCTTTTTTGACATGGCCGCCAATAATAATCGTTTGAATGTTTTTATCAACCAATTTGGCAGCATGGTGAATGGAATTGGTAACTACCGTTAAATTATCTTGGGAGAGATAGTTGAGTAGCAACTCATTTGTCGTCCCTGCATCAATGAAAATAACTTCATTATCAGCAATCAAATCAGCGGCTTTCTGAGCGACTAACATTTTTTCTTGAATGTTTTTGATAGATTTTTGTTGATTGGTAAATTCTTCTTGAAGTGAGGGAGGGAGTTCTGCGCCACCATGGACTCGGTGGAGCTTACGCTCACTCTCCAATTCATCCAAATCGCGACGAACAGTGGACTCCGAGGTATCTAGCATGCTAACTAAGTCCTCAAGATTAACAAATTTATCATGAGACAATTTTTCCATAATTAATTGTTTTCGTTTAGACTTAAGAATATTCATCACCTCCACTGAAATCGTTTCCAGATAAAATTATACTATTTTTTCTGCCATTGTCAAGCATTTTCTATCAAATTCTATCATTTTTTCACTAGTTAGTTGGAGTACTTTCAAAAGTAGGAAAATAATGACTATCGGAAAATTTGGCACAAACTAAAAGGACTCAGGCCTGTGCAATTCAGAACTAAATCCTTTTAATAATTAGTTATCCAACTTTTTGGAGTCAGCACAATCACTTGTGAGAAGAGTTTCGCTTTATTTTTCTTTGTTTTTAATCAATGATGTTGAGTGCACCACACGGTTATCACGGTCAGGGTAAATGTATTTAATCGCTTGATTAATCGCAGTTGGAGCTTCACCAAAACCAGAGGCGATCAAAGCAACTTTACCTTCATAGTCAGCGGCATCACCAATCGCATAAACACCTTCTTGACTTGTCTCAAACAATGGCGAAACCGTAATGCTTGAACGTTTATAATCAACGTTCCAATTTTTAAGGTTTTTATTTGATGTTGAAAAACCAAAGCTAACAATCAAAGCATCTAATGGCAATTCAACAGTTTCATCTGATTTAACCTTTTGAATCGTTAAACTGTTAGCAAATTGACCATCACCGTCCAAAGCAACTGGTACGTACGGTGTCATGATTTTCACATTTGATTGTTTAAGCACTTCAACGCTATGTTCGTGAGCACGGAAAGCATCACGACGGTGAACGATTGTCACGCTTTTAGCCAAGCCATCCAAATGATTTGCCCAATCAACGGCAGAATCACCACCACCACAGATAACAACGTCTTTGCCAGCAAATTGGTCTAATTTATGAACATTGTAGAAAAGGTTGTTGTCAGCGTATTCTTCTTCCCCTTCTAAACCAAGCGTACGGGGAGCAAATGCACCATTACCACAGGCAATAACAATCGCACGTGAAAAATGTTGACCTTTATTGGTCTCAATAGTGAAAACATCGCCCTCTTTCTCAAAAGTTTTAACTTCTTCTTTAAGACAAATCGTTGTTTGGTCTTCAAAGCGTTCTAATTGTTTGATAAGATTTTCAGTTAACTCTGCTGCTGTGATTTCAGGGAAACCAGCCACATCATAAATGGCTTTTTCAGGATAAAGGATAGCTGGTTGCCCACCAAGTTCTGACAAACTTTCAATAATTTTCACTGAAACACCACGCATACCTGCATAAAAAGCAGCAAAAAGCCCTGCAGGACCACCACCAATAACGGTAATATCATATATTTCACGATTTTCTGACATTTATTTTTCCAACTCCTTATAAATTTCTTCGATGACTGATGTTTTATAAGCCATGTAACTTTCGATATTTTTGGGAAATAGCTGCGCTGCTTTCATTTTTGTTGCTCCATAAATCGCAACTGCACCAGGATGACTGCGCAAATAATCACGAAAAGCAAGGTGCCGTTTCAACTCAAGTGAATTTTCAGAACAAACATAAAGATGATGACATTGCAAATGCTCTTTACCAGAATAAGCAAAAGCTTCCCTGCCTTCAATCCCTAGATTTCCCTCATGAACATATCCAATACTTGCTAATTTTTCAATGACCATAGATAAAGCCGTCTCTTGAGCAATCACAACATCAATATCAATGATTGGCTTTGCTGCTAATCCTTCAACGGCTGTGCTTCCAACATGCTCAATTCTAGTAGCTAACTCGCCAAGAACAGCACGTAACTCTTGCGCAATTTTTTCAAAATCATCTTTCCAACTCTCTTGATAGGAAAGAACAATCACCTCTTCTGTCCGCATGAAACCTCCTCAAAAATAAAGAGACATACAGTCCGCATGCCTCCTATTATATCACATATTTTTAGCTTTCGCGTCTTTCTCTGCGAGAATCTTTCGAAAAATAGCTTCTTCTTCCTTGCTAAAAACATAATTTTCCAATAAATCTGGACGACGTTCTAACGTCTTACGCAAACTTTGCTCAATACGCCATTTTCGGATATTCTCATGATGCCCACTCATTAACACATCTGGAACTTTCATACCACGAAAATCATATGGGCGCGTATATTGTGGGAATTCCAAAAGCCCTGATGAAAAAGAATCATCTTGATGACTAGCTTCTTTTCCTAGGACATTAGGAATCAAACGAACCGTCGCATCAACAATCGTCATCGCAGCCAATTCTCCACCAGTCAAAACAAAATCGCCCAAAGAAATCTCATCGGTAACCAAGATTTTAATGCGTTCATCATAGCCCTCATAATGCCCACAAATGAAAATTAGTTCATCTTCTTGTGCTAATTCTTCAGCGTAGCTTTGATCGAATTTACGCCCTGCTGGGTCCAAGAGAATCACACGTGGCTTTTTAGCGTCAATCTTATCAATGGTATCAAAAATCGGCTGTGCTCGCAAAAGCATTCCTTGACCGCCACCATATGGTTCATCATCAACATGACGAGCCTTCTCTGCATTCTCACGGAAATTATGATAGTTGATTTCCAACAGACCTTTTTCAGTAGCTTTACCAACAATCGAATGCTCAAGCGGTGAAAACATTTCTGGAAAGAGCGTTAGAATATCAATCTTCATCGTCAAGTCCTTCCAAAACGTCAACATCAATACGGTTGCCAGCAACATCCACGTTAAGCACAACTGGTGGAATGTATGGAAGTAACAAATCACGTTTTCCTTTACGTTTCACTACCCAGACATCATTAGCACCAGGTTGCAAAATCTCCTTAACTTGACCAATCAAAACATCATTTTCATAAACATCAAGTCCAATGATTTCATGATAATAAAATTCACCATCATCAAGGTCAGATAAATTTTCCTCAGCAACTTTTAAAGTACAACCTTTGTATTTTTCGATATCATTAATATGATACATGCCTTTAAATTTAACAATATCAAAATTCTTTTGTTTACGGTGACTAGCAATCTCAACTTCAATAATAAAACGGTCTTTATCATCAAAAATCGCTAATTTTGAACCCTTTTTAAAGCGTTCTTCTGTAAAATCCGTCACAGACAACACGCGCATCTCACCTTGGAGACCTTGTGTGTTGACAATTTTTCCAACATTAAAATAATTCATGTTTACTCCACTTAACTTAGTCTTTACCATTGTACCATGATAGCAATGAAAAAACCAGCTGCGCTCTGCAACTGGTCAAGATAGTCCGTACGGGATTCGAACCCGTGTTACCGCCGTGAAAAGGCGGTGTCTTAACCCCTTGACCAACGGACCAAAATCAATGTATAAAACCAATGAGGTTTACTGGGGTAGCTGGATTCGAACCAACGCATGAGGGAGTCAAAGTCCCTTGCCTTACCGCTTGGCTATACCCCAAAACAACAAGATATATTCTATCGTAGATTTGACTCTCTGTCAATACATTTTTTAAATTTTTTTGAAAAAATTTTGATTACCAACGTTTTGAAAGTACTAAAGCTAACGTTTAAATCGCATTAGTCAGCATTCAAAACGTATAATGATGATTTGCAATCTCAGATTTTCTAATAACAAGTTCCAATAAATATGACACTTCTCCCCCCAAAAAACAAGAAAAAGAGTAGTAAATCACTACTCTTCTCCCTTTTCATCAATAACGAGTCTCACTTTTTTACCTTGAGTTGGTACCGAATAGACAATCGACCTTATCGCTGTAATGGTACGACCCTTTTTACCGATAACACGACCAATGTCTTGTGCATCCAAATCAAGATGATATTCTAAAAACTCAGGTGTATCTTCAATTTTAATGGTAAGATTATCTGGTTGTGAAATCAAAGGCTTCACAATAGCGATAATAAGATTTTCAATGGTATCCATAGGCTTTCTTCTTAGTGTACTCTATTATTTTGAGAATTTTGATTCGTGGAATTTTTTCATAACACCTTCACGTGAAAGGATATTACGAACTGTATCAGAAGGTTGTGCACCTTTTGACAACCATTCAAGAACACGATCTTCTTTCAAAGTTACTTGGTTTTCTTCAACAAGTGGGTTGTAAGTACCAACTGTTTCGATGAAACGACCATCACGTGGAGCACGTGAATCAGCTACGTTGATACGGTAGAAAGGTTTTTTCTTAGAACCCATACGAGTTAAACGGATTTTTACTGCCATTAGTATAAAGTCTCTTTTCTATATTTTTTTGTTTTGGTTAATAGCTCTGCTACTAACTAACTTAACTTATTATATCATAAAAAGATAAGGTGTCAAGTTTTTTTCTTGACACCTTTTAAATTTTTTTGAAAGGTTAAAAATAAGCAGGAGCGCATTATTGTTGAGATCGCAAAATAGCTTCTTTTATTTCCACAACAGTCACTGCTTGGTCATCTCGATAGACAATATTGCCATCATCGTCCAAAAGTTATCCAACCAATAGCTCATCAGCTGAACTCACTTTTGTCTTTAAACAAAAATCCTCCGCCCACTTCATCAGGATAACCAATGACAAAATCAGTATCTGAACAATAAGTATCCAAAAACTCCACAAAACTATTATCTTTTTGATATTCCTCCTCAGCAAGCTGTAAAGTAATCGGTTCGGCAACAGTTTTAGGAAGTAACGCTGTCAATTCATCAGACACAATTGTTTTAGCTGTGCCAACGGATACAATCACTAAAGCACCAACAATTGGTAACATGATTCTTTTTTCATAGCTTCTCCTTAGTTTATTTTAAATATTGATATAAGACCTGACGAGCTTCGCCAACTGTCGTTGATTCTGGGCCTTCTAAATCAAGCTCATGAACACTTCCGTCTTCGTACTGAATATAACTAATTTGTAATTCTTCCTCATCACCGTAACCATCAACATAAGCCAAAATACCACCTTCTTCATCGGCAACAATACGCTGCTCGTCCGAATAATCTGCAGAATAGTTATCAAACGCTTCTCGCGATTTTCCTTTCCAAACCGTGATTAAACGATTTATGGTCGTATTATCACTTGATGTCTCGCAGGACTTGACTTCAACATCGTCAGCAACCACGTTTTTATTTTTGAGTTGATTTATTTCCAAAACATCAATTACAAGACATGCTAATGACATTAGCGAAGCAACAACTTTTCTTTTCATTTTATTCTCTTTCTAAAAATCTATATTGTAACTCACGTAAATATATTTTTATTTAAAATAGCATCAAATTGTATAAAAGCATAATAATTATCTGAAAATATTATTTTTAAAACAAAAAGAGCTGAAACAATTCTTTCAAGCTCTCTCAAATCTCTCTTCCATTATTGACTATCGTGTCACAGCTCAATAATGCCATAATGAAATTTTTGATTGGGTCTGACAATCCTTTTAAAGCCAAATTTTTCAAAAACATCATCCCTAAAATGGGCTTTTATAATAATTCTCTTTCTTGCCACGCGCTTTGCTTCTATCAAAAACCTATCAGATAAGGGGCTAGGATTGGCAAATTGTCGTAAACCATCTAAGTTTTTAGATTCTGAAATCCTATCAGAAAACATTGGGTCGCAATAAACTACATCAAATGACTTATCAGACAGCGATTTCATATAAGTAATATTGTCAGCACAATAAGTTTTAATGGAACGCATAGCAGCTGTTAATCGTTGATTTTCTGATGAATAAGTTGTCAAGCCATCCGAAACGATAAAGTGGATAAGAGGATTGCTTTCTATCGCTGTTACATCATCGCCTGCTGAAGCCATAACAATGCTATCGCTAGCAAGCCCCATCGTTGTATCAAGAATTTGTAACTTGTCATCACCCAATAACGCCAATAAAGCGTCATGCCCACTCTTGATACGCAACATAGCAGTATCAGGATGAAAAGCAAACTCACTACCATCTTGATTGACCAAGCGCAGCTCATTTTCATAAACCAAAAGAAGCGCTTCTCTAGACTGTAAAAGCTTTGTCACTGATTGTTTTCGTCGTTCAATAACAGGTAAATGAAGTTTTTCGCCAATAGCTTGCGCTCGCTGACGCAGAGCAACATTTTCCCGCAAACTTGTCGTAATCGCAATAGTCATGCTTTTATTATAGCAAAATTACAAAAAAGATTTAATGAAATGACCACCGTAAATCCAGAAATAGCTATAAGCCACGATAGAAATAGGTTTACAAAGCAGAATGATATAGAGAAAACGCCTAAATGTCATCTTTGACAGGCCTGTTACCATAACTAAAATATCCGCAGGCGAAATGGGAGATGCCATATTTAAAGCAAAGACTTTTTCGTAAGTTGATGACGTTAATTTTCGCTCATAACGAGCAAATAATTTCTCCTCCATAAATAGCAAAATAAATGGCTTCCCATAGCGGCGTGTTAATAGAAAAAGAATAATACTCCCAATAACAATGCCAACATAATTGAGAATAAAGCCCAGTATTGGACCAAAAGCCATAAAACCAACTACCGTTGTCACCCCACCTGGAATAATCGGAATAATCACCTGAATAATTTGCAACAGAAGAAAAATAATACTTCCCCAAAAGAGATGACCTCGTAAAGCATCCGCTAAAGCATGAGGGTTATTCAAAATATCTAAATGTTTAAAAAGATAAACCAAACACAAAAGGGTTAGAATAATAGAAAAAATTCCTAAAAACTTGATCACTCTTTTTAAAGTGTCATACATAACATCACCCCTTCCATCATTCTCAAAAAAAGAGCTGGTGACAGCTCTTTAAATGTCTAAGCAATTTTTGTATTAATGCTATTATTATTCATAACGTAATGCTTCGATTGGATCAAGTTTACTTGCTTTGTTTGCTGGTAAAATACCAAAGACCATACCAATCAAAGCGGAGAAAAGAAGGCTTCCTATTGCTACGTTAAATGAAATAGATGGTTTCATATCAGCCATATTGCTATTAAGAATGCTTGTCAAACCAGCTGCCAAACCTAAACCGATCAGCCCACCAAGGAGAGTCAATACCATTGATTCAATTAAAAATTGCGTCAAAATTTTCCTACGTGTTGCTCCCAAAGCTTTACGTAAACCGATTTCACGTGTACGTTCGGTAACAGATACAAGCATGATGTTCATAACCCCAATACCTCCAACCAACAACGAGATACCAGCAATCGCACCAATAACTGTTGTCATCATGCCATAAGCTGAATTAATTTCAGCAATCTGTTTAGACATATCAAAAATGGTAAAGTGACCTGTTTTCACACCTGATACTTGTGTCATCATTTTGGCAGCTTCCGTTCCAACGGTTGTTGCTTGCGTCGCATCATTAACATGAACATATGCTGTCTCAATTTCGTTAACATTAAACTCAGCAGCTAATTGTGTATTTGTCATGACAGCATTACCACCTGAACTCATTCCGTAGAGAGCTGAACCAGAATTCGGATCTTTATAAACACCAACAACTAAGTATGATTTAGAACCGACTGAAACCTGCTTATTTAAGGCATTATCATTCGTACCAAATAATTTCACAGCTAATTTCGTATCAAGCATAATGATACGTGAAAAATGCTCATAATCATCCGAACGGAAATTTCTTCCAGCTACAACCTTGTATTTTTTAACATCAAAATAAGTCTTATTAACACCTATAATGTTAACATTTTTGGCTTTTTTCTTATTAAGCGAAACCGTTGCAGTCGTACCATTCGTCAAGTAATAGTTTTGAACTCCTGAGACATCAGAAGTGATTTTTTGCAACCATTCTTCCTGAATTTTAGGACCTTGGTCTGATGATGTTGTTTCAATATCATCGTCAAAAATACCTTTACTATCAGAATCCTTAGCAACATAATAAATCTCAATGTCACGTGTATCAGCAGAAAACATATCTGTGATTTGTTTGGTCATTCCTTGCCCCAACGCCATGATAACAACAACCGAAGCAACTCCGATAATAATTCCTAACATTGTTAAGAATGAGCGCATCTTGTGCCCCATGATTGAACTAAGGGCGAATTTCCAGTTTTCCATAATCTTCCTCCTTAGTCAATCCTAACACTATCTGTCGTATCTCTTGTGATTTCACCATCACGAATAACAATTTTACGTGTCGCAAAATCTGCAATTTCTGGCTCGTGAGTAACCATGACAATGGTTTTACCTTCACGATTAAGTTCTGTCAATAGCTGCATAATCTGTTCACTGGTTTTCGTATCAAGGGCACCTGTTGGTTCATCCGCCAAAATAATCGAAGGATTATTAACCAAAGCACGCGCAATGGCAACACGTTGTTTTTGTCCACCAGATAATTCAGAAGGTAAATGCTTCATACGCTCACCTAGGTCAACTTTGTCTAAAAACTGTTTAGCAAGTTGGTGGCGTTTTGAAACACCAATCCCAGCATAAATAAGTGGAAGCTCAACATTTTGCAAAGCATTTAATTTTGAAAGTAGGAAGAACTGTTGAAAAACAAATCCAATTTCTTCATTTCTCACTTTAGCCAATTCTTTTTCTTTCAAGTCTTCGACTTGTGTTCCATTTAAACTGTAATCGCCAGAAGTTGGTCTATCAAGTAAACCAATAATATTCATAAGGGTTGACTTCCCTGAACCAGAAGGTCCCATTATCGCTAGGAACTCTCCTTCATAAACTGTCAAGTCAATCCCTTTAAGAACTTGCAACTCCTGATCGCCATTACGGTAGGACTTGACAATATCTTTGAGTTGAATTAAAACTTTTCTTTCTTCTGTCACTACTCGCTCACCTCTGATTCTTCTGTAGTGGCTGTATCATCAGAAGTAACATTAGAAACTTTTTCTCCATCTTTCAAACTGCTATCTGGGTTAGAAATAACGATTTGACCAACTTCTAAACCACTCAAGATTTCTTGTTGTTTGGCATCAGCACTTCCAAGTGCCACCTCAACTTTACTTGCTTTTTGACTGTCCTTATCATAAACCCAAACGTAGTCTTTATCACCTTCATTGACAACAGCATCAACTGGCACAAGTTTATTTTTATTTTCGTTAACAACTTCTACAGATACTGTGAATCCTTGTTGAAGATTAGAAATATCACCAGTCAAATCAACTTTATAATCATAAGAAGCTGACCCTGAAGATGAACTTGAGCCGCCTGTTCCGGTTGAATCATCAGATTGATTTGGATAGTTAGAAACATATGAAATGGTACCAGTCCATTCTTGGTCTGGATAAACTTTAGATTTGATTTTGACATTTTGTCCTGTTTTGATATTAGCCAAATCATATTCAGTCAATGTCCCTTTGATTTGTAATTGACCTTCTGTTGCTACGTGAACAAGGGTTTGACTATTTTTAGATGATGGATCAATGTCATTATTAACTTCAACAACTGTACCAGACACATCACTCACAACGACTGTTTCGTTAAGAGCTTGTTGTGCTTTATTAACCTCAGCTTGTGCATCTGCATAAGAATCATTTAAATCTTGCAGTTGTTGGTTATATTCAGCATTTTGTTGGGCTGTTGGTGGTGTAGTAACAGTTTTTTCTTCACCAGTTTCTTCATCTGTCGTTGTCGATGTTGTCGGTAGATTACCATATGTTTTAAGGTAATTAATCTGACGTCCAACTTTATTTAAATTACGAACAGCTGTGTCATAAGCCGCTTGGGCTGTTGTAGTGTCGTATTGAACCAATTGTTGACCAGTAGTAATTTGGTCACCTACTGATACCGTTGGTCTAGCTTCAGTTCCTTTACTGCTGTCATAATAAACGTATTGTTCTTGGAAAGCTTTAACTGTACCAGTCAACAAAGTTGATGATGAAATGGTGCCTTCTGTTACAGTTGTGGTATCGTAGGTTGTTTCAACGGTTGACTCTGATGTTTTGGTTTGTTGCCACCAAAGCAGAGCTGCACCTGCAACAACAAAACAAGCTGCCGCAGCTCCAATAATCCCTTTAGTCTTTTTAGACATTTTCGCTTTACTTCTTCTAGGCATAATCTTCCTCTTTTTCTTTTGTATATTTGTATTGTTGCGATAAGACAATTATACGTTTTTAGTATTTTACTGTCAAGAATAAAATGTAAAAAACATCTTTCGTATTTATTATAAGAAAAACGTTTCTCAATAAACTTACAGTTTTGTAAGTAGAAATTTTGAAGCTATTTGGTAGAAAAATTTATGGCTAAACAAAAGAAACTGAGCGTTAGCTCAGCTTCTTATTTCTATAACTAAATGTATTGTATTAGATAGCTTGTGTTGTGAATCCACGACTTTCCAGGACACGAATCATGGCATCTGCTGTATCAAGTGCAGTGAAGAGAGGAATACCGTGTTCAATAGCAGAGCTACGAATTGTTGCACCATCTTCGTCAAGCGTACGTTTTGTTCCAACAGTATTGACGATAGCTTGAACTTTTCCTGTACGAACAAGGGCTGGAATATCGTTCTCATCATCTTCACCAAGTTTGTTGACAATGGTTGACATCAAACCATTCTCAGCAAAATATTTGGCTGTACCTTGTGTAGCAAAAATGCTGTATCCGATATCAGCAAAACGTCTCGCCAAACCAAGTGCTTCTTCTTTTGCATCATCAGAAACTGTGAAAACAACATTACCAAATGATGGCAAATGGAAGTATGAAGCTTCAAAGGCTTTGTAAAGAGCTTTTTCAAGCGTTTGGTCTGATCCCATAACTTCACCAGTTGATTTCATTTCAGGACCGAGGAGGCTATCAACTTTAGCTAATTTTGTGAATGAGAAAACTGGTGCTTTCACATGTACATAATCAGATTCTGGGTAAAGCCCATCCTCATATCCAAGGTCAGCAAGAGTTTGTCCAAGAATCAATTTCGTTGCAACTTGCGCCATAGGAATGTTAGTCACTTTAGACAAGAATGGCACTGTACGACTAGCTCGAGGGTTAACTTCGATAACATAAACTGTTTCATCTTTGATAACAAATTGAATGTTCATCATACCGAAACAGTTCAATCCAATCGCCAAACGTTTTGTGTAATCAGCAATTGTATCTTGGATTTTCTTAGATAATGTTTGAGGTGGGTAAACTGCCATTGAGTCACCCGAATGAACCCCTGCACGTTCGATATGTTCCATAATTCCTGGGATAAGGACATCTTTACCATCAGAAATCGCATCTACTTCACATTCACGACCAACGATATATGAGTCAACAAGGACTGGGTGGTCTGGACTAGCTTTAACAGCTGTACGCATGTAAGAACGAAGATTTTCTTCATTTTCTACGATTTCCATAGCACGTCCGCCAAGTACATATGATGGACGAACAAGAACTGGGAAGCCAATCTTACGTGCAGCTTCAACCGCCTCTTCTTCATTTGTCGCAGTTTGTCCCGGTGGTTGTGGAATATCCAATTCTTTCAAAGCTTGCTCAAAGAGGTCACGATCTTCAGCACGGTCAAGGTCAGAAACTTGTGTACCAAGGATAGCAACACCAGCTTTAGACAACGGTTCTGCCAAATTGATAGCTGTTTGACCACCAAATTGCACGATAACACCTTTTGGTTGTTCGAGTTCAATAACATTCATAACATCTTCGAATGTTAATGGCTCGAAATAAAGTTTATCAGAAATTGAGAAGTCTGTTGATACCGTTTCTGGATTTGAGTTCATAATGATGGCTTCATATCCAGCTGCTTGAATAGCTTTAACTGAGTGAACAGTTGCATAGTCAAATTCAACCCCTTGCCCAATACGAATTGGACCTGAACCAAGAACAATGATTGATTCTTTGTCTGATTTGACTGATTCATTTTCCCACTCATATGTTGAGTAGAAATATGGTGTTTCTGATTCAAACTCAGCTGCACACGTGTCAACCATTTTATAAACTGGAATGATTTTATTTTCAGTACGAATGGCACGCACATCATCGGCAGTCATGTTCCAAAGTGATGCAATTTTACGGTCAGCAAAACCATTGCGTTTAGCTTCTTTCAAAACGTCAACATCTCCGACATGACTCGCTAACTCTTGTTCTAATTCAAAGATGTGGAGCAATTTATCAAGGAAGAAAAGATCGATTTTTGTTAGTTTAGATAGTTCTTCGATAGTGTATCCACGGCGGATGGCTTCAGAAAGGTAAAACAAACGGTCATCTTGCGCACGAACAATCTTATTAACCAATTCATCATCTGAAACTTCTGCCAAGTCAGCTATTTCATTGTGGTAAACACCGATTTCAAGTGAACGACAAGCTTTCAAAAGCGATTCTTCGATATTACGACCGATAGCCATAACTTCACCAGTCGCTTTCATTTGTGTCCCTAGACGACGTTCACCATTTTCAAATTTATCAAATGGGAAACGTGGAATTTTGGCAACCACATAGTCAAGGGTTGGTTCAAACATAGCATAAGTTGTTCCAGTAACTGGGTTAACCATTTCATCAAGCGTCAAGCCAACGGCAATTTTGGCAGCCAATTTTGCGATTGGATAACCAGTTGCTTTCGAGGCAAGAGCTGATGAACGTGACACACGTGGGTTAACTTCAATAACATAATATTTGAAGCTATTTGGGTCAAGAGCAAGCTGAACGTTACATCCTCCCTCGATTTTAAGGGCACGAATAATGCTCAAACTTGCATCACGCAACATTTGGTTTTCAATGTCTGAAAGAGTTTGTGTTGGTGCAAATACGATTGAATCCCCAGTATGGATACCAACTGGGTCGAAGTTTTCCATATTACAAACCACAAGGGCGTTGTCGGCAGCATCACGCATAACTTCGTATTCGATTTCTTTGAATCCTGCAATAGAACGTTCAATCAAACATTGCGTTACTGGTGATAATTTCAAACCATTTTCAGCGATTTCACGAAGTTCTTCTTCGTTATCACACATACCGCCACCTGTACCACCGAGAGTAAAGGCAGGACGTACGATAACTGGGTAACCAATTGATTCTGCAAAGGCAACCGCTTCGTCAACAGTATTGACAATTTCAGATTCTGGAATTGGTTGATTGAGATCTTCCATTAATTGTTTGAAAAGATCACGGTCCTCAGCCTGATCAATCGCTGATAGTTTTGTACCTAGCAACTCAACACCAAGTTCATCAAGGATTCCAGCTCTTGACAACTCCATTGCCATATTAAGACCAGTTTGTCCCCCCAACGTTGGAAGGAGTGCATCTGGACGCTCTTTACGGATAATACGTGTGACAAATTCGAGTGTCAACGGTTCGATATAAACCTGATCTGCGATTTCTTTATCTGTCATGATTGTCGCTGGGTTTGAGTTGACAAGAACAACGCTGTACCCTTCTTCTTTAAGAGCAAGACAAGCTTGTGTTCCTGCATAGTCAAATTCAGCTGCCTGACCAATAATAATCGGACCAGAACCAATCACCATAATTTTTTTAATATCTGTACGTTTTGGCATAATCTATGATACAAAGCCAGACAAGCAATAAAAAACACGATAACATCTATTTCTAAAGATTATCTTTTGGCACAGCTTGTATGGTTTGTTCAAATCAGCTCATTAGCCAACTTGAACGATGTATCTTCTCCTTTCTATATTATCTAACTCACGGATTAGATTTAAATATTAGTTACGAGCTTTTTCAGCTTGAAAAGCATCAATTAATTCAAGAAAGTCATCAAAAAGATAACTTGCATCATGTGGACCTGGCGCAGCATCTGGGTGGAATTGCACTGAAAACGCTGGGAAGTCACGATGACGAACACCTTCAACAGATTTATCGTTGATTTCTTCATGCGTTACCATAAGACAATCAGGAAGAGTGTCACGATCAACGGCATAACCATGGTTCTGACTTGTAAAATCAATACGTCCCGTTGCAATTTCACGAACAGCGTGGTTAAATCCACGGTGACCAAATTTCATTTTGTAAGTTGTCGCACCATTAGCTAAGCTGAACAATTGATGTCCCATACAGATACCGAAGATTGGAATTTTACCTTGAACACCACGAATCATGTCAAGAGCTTCTGGAACATCTTCTGGATTACCTGGACCATTTGACAACATAACACCGTCAGGATTTAAGTGAAGAATTTCTTCAGCCGTAATATTGTAAGGAACAACGGTCACATTGCAATCACGTTTTGAAAATTCACGTAGGATAGAATGTTTCAATCCGAAATCAACCAAAATGATATTTTTACCAACACCAGGTGCTGGGTAAGCCGTTTTTGTTGAAACTTGTTCAATATTATTTGTTGGTAAAACCGTGGCTTGTAATTGCACTTGCAAATGCTCAATAGAATCACCATCACTAGCAAGTGTTGCTTTCATTGTTCCATGTTTACGGATAATTTTTGTCAAAGCACGTGTATCAATTCCTGAAATGCCTGGAATATTTTTAGATTTCAAAAACTCGTCTAAAGTCATTTGATTACGCCAATTATTTGCACGACGTGTATTTTCAGAAACAACAACACCTTTACAAGTGGGTGTGATTGATTCATAGTCATCTCGATTGATACCGTAATTACCAACCAAAGGGTAAGTAAAAGTCAATATTTGACCATTATAGGATTGGTCTGTAATGGATTCTTGATAACCCGTCATACCAGTGTTAAAAACAATCTCACCTGTTACATCAAGGTCAGCTCCAAAAGCTTTTCCTTCAAAAATTGTTCCATCTTCTAAAATTAAAAGTCTTTTTGCCATTTTTATTCCTCTCGTTTGCTCTCACGGGAGCACTTTAACGTTTTTAGCAGACAATTCAAACTAAAGTATGTTATTATTCATTAAGCTTTGCCGTTCAGCACAGCTTCTAGAATTGCCATTCGTACAAAAACACCATTTTGCATTTGTGTTGCAATTCGTGATTTAGGCGCTTCTACTAATTGATCTGCAATTTCCACATCACGATTGACTGGGGCAGGGTGCATGATAATCGCAGAACCTTTCATTTTTTCATAACGTTCAGCTGTTAAACCATATATCTTATGATAGGTTTCTTTTGAAAAACCACGTTCGCTATCATGGCGTTCATGTTGAACACGAAGCATCATCATGACATCTGCCTTATCAACAATATCATCGATTGCAACGTATTTTCCATAAACATCAAATTCACTTGAATACCATTGTTCTGGACCAGCAAAATATAATTCTGCTCCGAGACGTTTTAAAATTTGCATGTTTGATTTTGCCACACGTGAATGGGTAATATCACCAACGATAGCTACTTTTAGATTTTCAAAGCCGCCAAACTCTTCATGAATCGTCATTAAATCCAACAGACATTGGCTTGGATGTTGACCTGAACCGTCACCACCATTCACAATTGCTGTTTGAATTGTTCGACTATCAATTAATTCTTTGTAGTAATCTTCCATTGAATGGCGAATCACACAAATGTCAATTCCCAAAGAACTCATCGTCAAAATAGTATCATACAAAGTCTCTCCTTTGTTCACTGAACTTGTTTTAGCGTCAAATTCAATGACATCCAATCCAAGTTTCCTTTCAGCGACTTCAAAAGACTTATGCGTACGCGTTGACGGTTCAAAGAAAAGATTTGCTGCAAAATACTGCCTATCTAAACTAAAATTCGCCTTATTGGTTTTAAACGCAACACCACGTCTAATCAAGCCAAGCACTTCTTCGTTTGATAATGTTTCCATAGTCACTAAATGTTTTAGTGAAACAACGCCATCTGTAACTGCCATTTTCTTAATCCTTTTCTGGAAGAATTTGATACAAAATGATACCTAAAAGTGTTGAGAATGCGACACCTGTAATTTGCAAACCAGCAACTTGCAATGTCAAACCACCAATACCAGATACCAAGATAACACTTGCAATCAAAAGATTTTTCTTATTGTCAAAATCAATTTTATTTTCAACTAAGATTTTAAGACCACTTGAAGCGATAACACCAAAGAGAGCAATTGAAATTCCACCGATAACTGGTGTAGGGATTGAAGAAAGCAATGCTGAAATTTTTCCGATAAAACTCATCACTACTGCAATCACAGCTGCCCCAGCAATAACATAAACTGAATAAATCTTATTAAGTGCCATAACACCAATGTTTTCACCGTAAGATGTGACTGGGGGAGCACCGAAGACACCAGCGATAATTTGTGCAATACCGTCACCTGTAAGGGTACGATCAAGGCCTGGGTCTTTAAAGAAATCACGTCCTGTCAAACTATTAAGCACCATAACATGACCAAAATGTTCAGTCATAGTGACAAAAGCAATTGGTGCCATTGTCAAAATCGCGCTTGGATAAAGTTTGAAATGATAATCCACGAAAAGAATATCAAAACTTGGAACTTGGAACCAGGCCGATTTAGCAACGTCTGATAAGTCAACAATCGTTTGACCTGTTACTGCGCCAACAATCAAGGAGAAAAGATAACCAACAATCAAACCAAGAAGAATTGGGATAACACCAATAATTTTCTTGCCATACATGTTAAATAGAATAACAGCAAGAAGCGTTACCATACCAATCAACAAGTATGTGAAATTATATTCGCCATCTTTTAACATGACGTCATTAACAGCTGTAGTTGCAAGACTAAGTCCGATAACAATAATGATTGGACCAACTACAATTGGTGGAAGAACTTTATCAATCCAAGCATTTCCAGCAAATTTGACAATCAAGGCAACGATTAAGTAAACTAGACCACCTGCGATTGCCCCCTGTGCTACTGCCGCAATACCATCGGTTTTCATTAGCATTTGCATCGTTGCAATGTAAGCGAAGCTTGAACCCATGTAAGCTGGGATTTTATATTTAGTTACTGTCAAATGTGCCAATGTCCCCAAACCGCTTGAGAAAAGGGCGATTGCTGGATCGATACCAACTAAAATTGGAACCAAAACCGTTGAGCCAAACATGGCAAATAAATGCTGGAAGGATAGTCCAAACAACATCCCTGTTTTAGGTATATCATGCACATCATATTTTACGTTTTCCACTTTTTATCTTCCTCCTCAATTCTATAACTGCTTAGCTCGGATCAACAATGCTGACGCAATCTTTTCCATCTACTTCAATCACTTCAACAATAATTTCTTCCACAGCACTTGTTGGAATATTTTTACCAACATAATCAGCACGAATTGGGAGTTCACGGTGACCACGGTCAACAAGTACAGCAAGACTGACACGCGCTGGACGTCCAAGACTTACCAAGTTATCAATTGCTGCACGGATTGTACGTCCTGTATAAAGAACATCATCAACCAAAATCACATCTTTTCCAGTAATATCAACTGGCATATCAGTTGTATCTTCTTCAACTTTCATATCATCACGGAAAGGTTTGGTATCAAGTTCGCCAATTGGAATATCAATTCCTTCCAATTGTTTCAAGCGATCTTGAATGCGACGAGCGATAAAAACACCACGCGTCTTAATTCCTGCGAGAACAATATTATCAAGATTTTTATTACGCTCGATAATCTCATAAGTGATACGTGTAATCGCACGTTTCATTGTTACGTCGTCAACAATTTCTTTTGTTTTCATAAAACAAACCTCTCTAATATACAAAAAAGCTCCTCGTTACCAAGGAGATTCCACAAAATATAGGTACAACTATGCCAGTTGCACACTTCTTTTACCGTTCTCTCCTTGCCTGCCTCACAGGACAGTATTAAAGGATAATATTTACTCTCTATATGATACCAAAACTATGATTATTTGGCAAGAGATTTACGATTATCTTTTACCAACTCTATGGTAAAAAAGCAAAAATTGGTTGTCCAACCCCTGCTTTATCATTAAGCTTTGCCATTCCTTAGATTTTCCAATGTTTCTTTAAAAATAGCTGGTGCTTCTGCCATGAAAGTCAATGTTTCACCCGTTGTTGGATGAGTAAAACCAAGTGTTTGTGCATGTAAAAACTGACCATTGCCTTTTAATGTCTTACGTGGTCCATAAAGCGGATCACCAGCAACAGGATGACCAATATACGCCATATGCACACGAATTTGGTGCGTACGCCCTGTTTCCAAAGTCAACTCAACCAACGTATAATTTCCAAAACGTTCCAAAACCTTAAAGTGAGTTAAAGCGGGTTTGCCTTTTGCTGTCACAGCTTGTTTTTTACGGTCTTTTTCTGAACGTCCAATTGGTGCTTCAATAACACCACGGTCGTTTGGAATAGTGCCATGGACGATTGCAACGTATTTACGAAGTGATTTTTTATCTTTTAATTCTGCTGCAAGTGCGTTGTGAGCTGTATCATTTTTAGCAATCATCAACAAACCTGAAGTGTCTTTATCAATACGATGCACAATTCCTGGTCGAATCACACCGTTAATCGAAGATAAATCTTTAATGTGGTACATCAAGGCATTCACTAATGTTCCAGACGTATGACCAACTGACGGATGAACCACCATTCCTTGTGGTTTATTGACCACAGCAACGTCATCATCTTCGTAAATAATATCAAGTGGAATATTTTCAGCTGTATATTCTAGCACTTCTTCTTTTGGCACTTCGTAAGTGACAACATCACCAACTTTGACAGCATATTTCGCTTTAACAGCTTTGCCATTGACCAAAACTGTTCCTTTTTTGATTTCATCGTTAGCTTGGCTACGTGACAATTCTGTCAAATCTGCTAGCGCCTTGTCTAAACGAATACCAGCTTCCTTAATGATTAACTCCATTCTCCTCCTCTTTCCAAAGGGCAATGAATAGTATCACAACCCCAACTGTTAAATAAGAATCCGCCATATTAAACACCGCAAAATTCATAAAATCTAAATGAATCATATCAACAACATAACCAAGGCGCACACGGTCAATAAAATTTCCTAAACCGCCTGAGATAATGAGGATTAAACCAAGTAAAAACCAAAACTGACCGTTGATATTTTTAACAAAATAATAGCAAGCAGCCCCAACGACCGCAAACGTAATAACCGCAAATAGCCATTGTTGATTTTGTAAAATCGAAAAAGCAGCGCCATAATTACGCAAGTAAGTTAAGCTAAAAATACCTGGCAAACACTCTTGAATGGTGTCCAAAGTGATGTGATTAACAATCCATAGCTTACTTAACTGGTCTAAAACAATCAAAACCACAGCAGCAAGTGGAAAATAAACTTTTCTTAATGTCTTCATTTAGTCACCTTTGGGCTGAATTTAGCAAAATAATCTTTCATAACAGCGATAAATTTAAGCGCACAAGCTGATAAATTCTTATCACGGCGTTTGATGTAAACCATTTTATTATCCAAATCATCTTCAAGTGGAATGACAGTAATTCCGTTTACGCTACGACTATCTAAGAAACCAGAGCCTGTTGCATAGGCATCTGTTCTTTCCAAAATACCATTCAAAGTAGCACGGTCAGTAACATTGAAGATACGAGAACTATCCGTTGTATCCACAAAATTTTCAGAATAGTAAAGGTACTCATCTTTTTCTTGGGTAAATCGCACAGTCGGAAATCCTAATAAATCAGCCATAACCAAGCTATCTTTTTTCGCTAAAGGATGTTCTTTAGCAAGATAAATATGGGTTTGAAATGGAATTAACTCAACAAATTCCAAGCCAAGCTTTTCCATACGCTGCAAAAGCCCTTTACGATTTTGGTTATTTAAATAGATAATCCCAATCTCACTATCACCTTGAGCAATTTCATCTAAAATTTGAATCGTCGTTGATTCAAAAATACGAAAATCTTTATGTTCTGGATGAGCTTGTGAAAAAGCGGTAATTAACGGTGGCAAAAAATCATAGTGCTGACTGGCAATTGAAAATTCATCTGAATCCGCTGCTGCTTGTGAAAACTGTTTTTCAAAGGAATCAAAACTTTTCACAACCTCAAGAGCTTTCTCATAAAAAGTCATCCCATGACTTGTCAAAACCGCTCCAGTTGTTGTTCGAGTAAAGATTTGAAAGCCAAGTTCGTCTTCCAAATCTCTAATTGCTACTGATAAACTGGGTTGGCTTACAAAAAGTTTAGAAGCCGCCTCACGAAATGTACCACTATTGGCAATCGCCACGACATAACGCAATTGTTGTATGTTCATTTCAATCATTCTTTCTAAAAATCAATCAACTTTATTATAACAAAAAAACTAGACTGTTGCCTGTTTTCCTAATTCTTTTTGCAAAATGGTTAACAAACTTGTAATAGCTTTTTAGACTGGTTTCAAAATTTGGCAAGGAAACGCTCTCTTCCAAGGGGGGGCAGGTAATCAAAAAAGCCTTGCCATGATTGACAAAGCTTTCAAGTAATCTATTTACGCTATTATTTTGCGATAGGGTAAACAGAGACTTGTTTTTTATCGCGACCTTTACGTTCGAAACGTACAACACCTTCAACTTTAGCGAAGAGTGTATCGTCTCCACCGCGACCTACGTTTACACCTGGATAAATGTGAGTACCGCGTTGACGGTAAAGGATTGATCCACCTGAAACAGTTTGTCCGTCAGCTGCTTTAGCACCTAGACGTTTAGCTTGTGAATCACGACCATTTGATGTAGAACCTCCACCTTTTTTGTGGGCGAAAAGTTGCAAGTTAGCAAGATTCATTTTTAACATATGTTGTGTCCTCTTTTCAAATTAGTTTGCAATGACTTGAACTGACACAAACTCTTGAGAGTTTTCTGCCAAATTTGTCATTCCTAAAAGAAAGCTTTCAAATAAAAGTTGAACTTTCTCATCTGTCTTTTCAGTTACATGAGAGATATCAATCTTCATATAACCACCATCAATCTCATTGATAGCTAAATCAGCGTTGCAATCTGCCAAAGCTTCTAACGAATTAACCAAGTTAATTGATAAAGTTGAGACAGCTGCACATACGATATCAAAGCCATACTCACCACTACCAGCGTGACCAATCAGTTCAACACTTTCTAAGTTACCCTTGTGGCGAATAAAAGTTGCTTGAATCATAATATTGCCAAATTAAGCGTTGATAGCGTTGATAACAACTTTTGTGTAAGGCTGACGGTGACCTTGTTTACGGTGGCTACCTTTTTTAGGTTTGTATTTGAAAGTAACAACTTTCTTTTGTTTACCTTGTTTTTCAACAGTACCAACAACAGTAGCTCCTTCAACAACTGGTGTACCAACAACAGTTTTGTCACCACCAACAAGAACAACTTCGTTAAATGTTACTTCTGAACCAGCTTCAACATCAAGTTTTTCAACATAGATAGCTTGACCTACTTCAACTTTAACTTGTTTTCCACCAGTTTTGATGATTGCATATGTGCTCATCGTGCACCTCCTATAAATTTTTGTTGCGGATTTTCCGCTTGTGAAGACTCGCCTAAATCGTGAACTTCGAAAGTTACTTATGAACGATTTTCGTGCGGTTGCACAGGATGTGCATTTAGTCAACATTCATATTTTAACATGATAAAGTGATTAAATCAAGGAATATGCTATGCTTTTTTAGCAATATTACGTTTTCATTCTGATTTTTTCTCAAATGAAATAGCAATTAAGCCTAGCACCGCTTTTTTCGTTAATTTTTCCACTACTTGAATGTTAAGTGAGGCATCTGTTGCCATGACTTGATACACTTCTGTTCCTTCATGATAATAATAATCCGTGATATTAAAGCCATTCTTTTCATAAAAAACAACTCGTTTAACACGTTGATGATAATTTTCAGCAGTTTTATCTAATGGTTCCATGGCAAGAATAATCGGACGTTTTCCTGCTAAATTTCTAATGTCTTGTAAAATGGCAGAGCCATAGCCACGTGAACGAATATTTGGATTAACCGCAAGAAAGAACAGATAGATAACTTCTTCATTCTCCAACAAATACACTAAACCAACAAAGTCATCCTTATCATAGTAGGCATAAAAATTCGCTAAACGCCGATAAGCATTCAAAACTAACGGCAAATAGGGTAACCGTTCTACTGCTGGAAAGGCAGTTAGGTATAATTTTTTAACATCTTCATAACTCTTTGAAAATAGGTTAACTTTTTGACGACTTAATCCCATTGTAAATTCACCAATTCATTCATTTCTTGGTAGGCAGTATCCACTTTTTCTTGCATAGTTGAATCAAGAATATCACGATACTTTCCACCTTCAATAAAATCTTCCAAAACAAGCGTTCGATAATCGGAAAGCACAAAGCCTTCTGAGCCCGTCACACCCTTACTCCAAACCCAAACCATTGTCGGATGAGCGGCAACGGTCTTGATTGTTGTTTTATTATTTTTCTTTTCAAAAGTGACGTCCATTAAGAGACCACGTTCTGTCCAGATATTATCAACCGTTTCTAAACGCTGGTTAGAGATAAAATTCCCCATTGAATAGATGATAAATTTTTTATCGCCGTCTTTTTCAAGCGTTTCAGACGGCTCAGCAACGTGAGGATGTCCACCAAACACAACATCTGCTCCCCAGTCAATCATTTTATGATAAAGCGTTACTTGTTCGTCTGTTGGTTCAAGAGCGTATTCTGTTCCCATTTGTGGCATGACAATTGTGACATCAGCTTTCTTTTCAGCTTCTTGAATTTCTGATTTCATTTTATCTTCATCTAAATCTGACATATGTTTTTCGTAATCTTCATCTGCCACATTCGCTTCCATGCCATTATAGCCATAAGAATAACCCAAAATCGCAATTTTGATGCCGTTGATATTTTTAATGAGAATGTCTTCCGTATCACGATTTTCTTTGTAAACACCGATAGTTGACAAGCCAAAATTTTCAAAGGTTTCAACCGTATTGATAGCACCTGAAAGCCCAGAATCCAAAATGTGATTATGCGCTAAATCAACAACATCATACCCCGTGTCTTTCATAGCGTCAGCGATTTCACTTGGTGCATTAAAAAGCGGATAACCACCCAAAGGGTAATCAGGGCTAATCGTTCCTTCGTAATCACCGATAGCCAAGTCAGCACTTGAAATCCAGTCCTTGACGTACTCAAAAAACGGCGTGAAATCATAGCTTCCGTCAGCTTGTTCAGCACTTCCATAAAGCCCATTGTGGATGAGAATATCACCATTTGCCATGACACGCGCTGTTTTCGTCGTATTGCTTTTGTTTTGTGCTTGTTTTTCTGTCGTTTGTGTCGTATTAGAGCTCGATTTTTCAAAAGCTAGACTATACACACCCGAACCAAGCAAGGAAATCACCAAAAAACTCAAACAAGCAAGCGTTGTTTTTTTATAAATAATCCTATCAAACATCACTTAATCTTACCTCCAAACACTATTATAGCATTTTCTAGCAAAGGAGTCAGAATTTACCTAAAAAGCCACCAACGGTAGCTTTTTGTCTCCTATAATAAATCATCAATCAAGTCATCAACCTCATCGTGGTCTGCTTGTGGAGTGATTGTTGTTACTTTAATGCCTGCAACCGCACGCTCAACAAGTCCTTCAACGTCCATACGTTTTTCGTATTGTTCAACATTTTTGATTTTTGGATTTGTTTTTGGGCGGTCAGGTGCAAAAATAGTACAGCAGTCCTCAAATGGTTGAATTGAAATGTCGAAAGTATCGATTTTTTGAGCAATATCAATGATTTCTAATTTATCCATTGTGACAACTGGACGAATAATTGGGGTTGCGGTTACCGCATTAATGGCACGCATGCTTTCAAGTGTTTGACTGGCAACTTGTCCAAGACTTTCACCATTAATAATCACTAAACCATTACGTTCTTCACGGATAAGGTCAGTAATACGCATCATGAAACGACGTGTCAAAGTCATCAAGTAAGCTTCAGGTGCTTTTTCTTTAATTTCTTCTTGAATTTCTGTAAATGGCACTTCGATGAAATCAATATTACCACCAAATTTAGTCAACTTACGTGTCAAATCTTGGGCTTTTTTAAGAGCACCTGGGCTTGTATAAGGTGGGCTAGCAAAGTGAACTGCCTCAATATCAACCCCACGTTTAAGAGCAAGGTAACCTGCAACTGGTGAATCAATTCCGCCAGAAAGCATCAACATTCCTCGTCCTGCTGTTCCGACAGGGAGACCACCAGCACCTTTGATATTTTCATAGGAAAGGTAAGCTGCTTCTTCACGAATTTCCACTTTCAAGTTGACATCTGGACCTTTCATTTGAGCTTGGATATCTGGTAAAACCTCAAATACAGCAGAACCAAGGTATTGGTTCAATTCGCGACTATCCATTTCAAAGTTATGGTCGCTACGTTTACTTGTAATTTTAAAAGTTAGTCCTTCGTGATAAACATCTTTCATCACATCTTGAACTGCTTTCTTAATAGTTTCAAGATTTTTCTCAACTTTGTATGATGGCGAGAAGCCTTGAATCCCAAAAATTTGTTTCAATGATTCAGCAACTGATACGTAATCTGTGCCATTTAAATAAATGTGAGCACGGTCACGGTCAGCAACAACACGCACATCTGGATAAATTGAAAGAACGTGTTTCATGTTATGTTTCAATTTATTGATGAAACGCATACGGTTCTTTCCTTTGGTTGATAGTTCGCCGTAACGAACCATAATTTCTGAATACTGCATAGTTTATTAAAGAGAAAACTCTCTTTATCCTTTCTTATTATCTTACTTTTTTGGTTTTTTCGTAAACTTGTTTGAAAATCGTTAGAAATTGCTCAACTTGTCCCATGTCATTATCGTCATCAAGACTGATTCGGACAGCTGATTGTGCTAATTTCGTTGGAACGCCCATAGCAATCAATGTTCCAGCAGGTTTTCCAGCTTTTGATGAACAAGCTGATGTGGTTGAAATGTAAATTTCGTGTTCTTCGAAAGCATGAACCACAACTTCACCACGAACCCCTTTAATTCCAAAGGTTAAAATATTTGGAGCAAATGTATCATCTTTACCTGAGAAAATAACAATATCTTTATGCTTAGCTAGCTCGTCATAGATAACTTCTTTCATCTTGGCAATTTTCGGAAGAGCATAAGCTTCTTTATCAGTCACCAAGCGAAGTGCTTTAGCCGTAGCCGCAATTCCTGCTACATTTTCAGTTGTAGAACGAAGGTCACCTTCCTGACCACCACCAGCTAATAATGGGGTTAATTTTTTTCCTTCTTTTTTATAAATGAAACCAACCCCACGAACGCTGTGGAATTTATGCCCTGAAAAGCTTGCAAAATCAACACGGTCAGTTAAATAATCCGCCGATGGAATTTTTCCAATAGCTTGAACAGCATCCACATGGAATGAAATGCCTTGCTTATCAGCTAATAATTCAGAAATTTCTTTAATCGGTTGGATAGAGCCAATCTCATTATTCACTGCCATGATTGATACCAAAGTTGTATCTGGTCGCAAAAGCGCAGCTAATGCTTTGATATCCACAAAGCCTTGGTCATTAACAGGTGCATATGAAACATCAAAACCGTGTTCGCTTAGCCATTTTGCCGACTCTTTAACCGCTGGGTGTTCAATATCTGAAACGATGATGTGTTTGCCATAACGTTCTTTTTCAAAGGCAACACCTTTAAGTACCCAGTTATCACTTTCTGTACCACCAGACGTAAAAATAATTTCAGTACTCTTAACCCCTAATAAATCCGCAATTTGCTTGCGACTAGCTTCTAAAATACGACTAGCCTTTGTTCCTAAATTATGCAAACTTGAGGGATTTCCAAATATCTTGCTAGCAACTTCCTGATAAGTGCGTAACACTTCAGGATAGGGAATTGTTGTAGCTGAATTATCAAAATATATCATTTTTTCTTCCTTCACAAAAATCAATACTATCATTATAGCACAGACTTTTATGAGTGTGAAAGTTTTAATTTTAAGTTTTTTTAAGGTTAACTTTAAGAATTTGACGTACAATAATTTTTGAAACAAAAAAATTCTAACGCTGGACATTTAAAAAGAATATTTTATAATAGAGTCATATGCGAAAAAGGAGTTAATCATGTCTCAAAAATACTCAAGACGTCAAAAATCATCATCAAAAAACGATAAGTCAGCTGCCCCAACAAAACACATTAAGACAGGTTTTTCTGCCCTTCAAAAAACAGTTGCTCTTATTGGTTCTATTCTTAGTATCATTGTGGCAAGTATTACCATTAGCAATGCCTTAAAGGGGTCAAACTCAAAGACAACAGATAAATCAACAACGACAACAACTGTTATCATCAAAGAAAGTGACAGCGATAGTAAAACAGATACTTCCGCTTCGACAACTTATTCAAGTTCTGCTTCTGCTAATAATAACTATAATAGTGGTTCTAACAACAGTAACAACAATACTTACAGTTCAAGTTCAGATACCACTTATAGTTCAAGCTCTGCTACAAGCCAAAGTTCAACAACACCATCAAGTTCAGATACAACTTCTGACGATACCACTACAGGTAGCAACACCGAAACAACTGAGTAATCGTTACTAGTGCTAATATCGTTTTCAGCGATTATTTGCTCCTTCTATTGATTTTCAACCGTCTCAATCACACTCAAAAGAGGTGAGTACACTAAGTTCTCACCTCTTTTTTACGAATTTAATCAAAAAGTTATGAATTATATTGAAACGTTAAACTGGATTCATTCTCATAAAGCTAACGGACGTCGTCCGAGCCTTGAGCGGATGCAGTATTTACTAGCATTGCTCGACAATCCGCAAGATAAATTTCCTGCGATTCACGTCGTCGGAACTAATGGCAAAGGTTCAACAACAAGCTTTTTACAACATATTTTAACTGCTTCTGGTTACAAGACTGGTACTTTCACATCGCCATTTATCACTCGTTTTAATGAGCGCATTGCTATTGATAGCATTGAAATCCCTGACCAGGATTTGGTAAAAACAGTTCAAGCTATTAAACCACTTGTTGATAGCGCAAAATTTCAAGACAAGGTCGGCAAAGTGACCGAATTTGAATTAGTCACTGCTCTCATGTTTTATTATTTTGCAGTCATTAATCCTATCGATATTGCGGTCATCGAAGCTGGTATTGGTGGCACTTACGATTCAACCAATGTTTTCACAGCCAAAGCTGTCATTTGCCCCTCAATCAGCATCGACCACCGAGAAACACTCGGCAATTCCCTAGCTGAGATTGCTCAGCACAAAGCAGGTGTCTTAAAAACAAACGTTCCCTTTATTTTTGGAAAAATGGCAGAGCCCGTTCGCCGCGTTTTTTATCAGAAAGCCGAAGAGACAATGTCCAGCATTTATGAGTTAGGAAAAGATTTTTCGTTTATGGAAAATGGCAGAGCTTTTGATATGATTTATCATCAGACTATTATTCCAGATATTCAGCTTAAAATGCTTGGTAAACACCAAAAAGCTAACGCCTCTTTGGCAGCTATGACTGCATTGATTCTTCAAAAACAATTGCCAGCTATTACACCAATTACAATCAAAACTGGTCTGGAAGAGACTGTTTGGGCAGGACGTTGTGAACTCATCAAGCCAAATCTAATGCTAGATGGTGCTCATAACGAAGATTCTATCGCCAAATTAGTTGACTTACTAAAGAATGACTTTGCTCAACAAAACAGTCACATTTTATTTGCAGGGCTAAATCGCAAGCCTTTAACACAAATGCTGGAAGAATTGTCCACCTATGACTTAACCGTCACAACATTTGATTTCTATCAGGCGCAGGCATTGTCAGACTACCCAGAACAATACCCAAAAGTTGCTGATTACAAAGACTGGCTTTCAAGAGTAGATGACAATCCAGAAGACTTATTTGTTGTGACAGGGTCACTTTATTTCATTTCTGAAGTTCGGAATCACTTGTTAAATCACTAATCCCACCTGATTTTCCAGATGGGATTTCTTTTTTTCTTTAATTTAGACTTTCTGAAAATTTACGTTTAATAAAGTTGGCAGACTTTTCAAGTTTTGCTTCTTCTTCTGCTGGTAATGTCAATTTTATTTGCTCGATAATTCCTTCACGTCCAACAATGGCAGGATAGCTAAGATAAGTATCAAGCGGTTCATAATAATTTGACACTGGTAATTCTTCGTGGCTATCTGACACAATAGCCAAAGCTAAACGGATTGCCGCACTTGCAATGCCATAGCTAGTGTATTTTTTACCGTAGAAAACAGTATGCCCACCAATCATCGCTTCATGAGCAATTTCGTCCAAAGTCTTAGCATCTGTAAATGTTGAAATAGGTTGCCCCTTCACACGCACTTGGCTCCATGCTGTAAATTGAGAATTCCCATGCTCACCTAAATTATAGCCATAAACACTACGAGCATCTACACCGAAACGTTCTGAAACTGCACGTTTCATACGTGCTGTATCAAGCAACGTTCCCGTACCAATGACGCGTTCCTTAGGAAGCCCTGAATAATGTTGATAAAGGCTAGTCACAACATCAACAGGATTAGAAATCGCGATAATAATACCTTTAAAACCAACTTCTTTTAATTTTTTAGCAACAAGTGGTACTTGTTTTGCTGTAAAAGGCAATTCTGCAAAACGGTCCGCATCTGGATTGTCCTGCAAAGCAATATTCCCCAAAGCTGAAATCACAACATCTGCATCTGCCAACGCTTGATAATCATTAACAACGATATTAGCATGCTGATTGAGATTAGCTGCCGCATCTGTAAAATCAACAGCATCCGCCGTAACTTTCTTTTCGTTAATATCTATCAAAACATAATCATCAAATGCACCTTGAGCAATCAAACCATGAGCAACTGTTGACCCAACATGCCCCATTCCAATAATTCCGACCTTACGTGACATACAAGATTCCCCCTTATAAAGTTATCACTCATTATAGACCTTTGATTCAGAAAATACGAAAACAACCTAACAAAGAATGTCAGGTTGTAAAATATCATTATTTCAAAAGGTCTTGCAAAGGTCCAAAGACAATTTTTTCAATGTCAGATACATAAACTGACAAAGCTTGTTGCGCATCGAGGTAAGCTTTCAGAACTGGATTAGTTTCAATTTTAGCTCCTAATTCTTGCATTTTAGCCTGTTCATCACCAGTAGGCATTTGTCCAGATTGCAATTTAGCATAAAGCCCTTGTTGGAAATCTGTAAATTCTTTGAAAAGTTCTTTAGCTGCCGTATCTGCTTCAATCGCTGCACGACTTTCTTCAGCTTTTTTATACTCTGGAAGGGCACGGATGCCACGTTCTAATTCATTTGCTAAATCATAAATATTTGCCATAGTAATTCTCCTTAATTAACATAAACTTTATAATCAGTATTTTCACTGATAACTTTCTTAGCGTGTTCAAAATCTTTGATATTCTTAAGAGAAATTTGCAAAATGCCGTTAATATCCTCACGGTTTTCTTCGTTAATGTGGATGTTAACCAAAGATGTTCCACGAAGTAGTTCCAAGATTTCCAAGATAACATCTTCTTCATCAGGAACATCAACAAAAATATCAAAACCGCTTTCGACACCACCACGTTTGTGAATGTTCATTTCCTTGCGGGTTTCTTTGGCATGGTTAAAATAATTCCAAATAGCATCGGCATCATTTTGCGAAATAAGCTCCGCAACGCCATCAAGTCTGTTTTTAAAATCATCAATACGTTCTAAAACCGCAGTTTTATTAGTTAGTAAGATACTAGTCCACATACCTGGTTCACTTTCCGCAATACGTGTCATATCACGAAAACCTCCAGCTGCAAAGTGGTTAGTCATCTCATGTTCCAAAGCATAATCACCAGCTTGTTCCATTAAACTAGCTGCCAAAATATGTGGAAAATGCGAAATTTGACTTGTAACACGGTCGTGCTCAGCAGCATCAATTTCAATATAGCGCGCATGAAGCCCTGACAAAATAACTTTCAGGTCAGTAATTGTACTAGCATCTGTCAGCCTTGACGGCGTGAAAATATAATAAGCATTTTCAAATAAATTGACTTCAGCAGCAATGGCACCAGATTTATGAGAACCTGCCATAGGATGAGAGCCAACAAAACGAACGCTTTGTCCAGCAAGGTATTTTTCACCAGCTTCGACAATTTCACGTTTTGTAGAACCTGCATCTGTGATAATGACATTGTCTTTCAAATCCATATCAGCTAAAACCTTAATAAATTCAATAGTTTGCTTAATCGGCACAGCTAATACAATGACATCGGCTAAGGGCGCAAATTCTTTAAAATCAGCAGTCGCTTCATCCACAATTCCACGTTCAAGGGCAACGTTGCGTGATTTATCAGAGCGATTATAACCAAGAATTTTATAATCAGGGTGGTCACGTCTGATTCCCAAGGCAAGGGAACCGCCAATTAAACCTAAACCTGCAATATAAATCACTTTATTTTCCATAGTTACTCCATTTCTGATTTGCTAATCTTTATAGCAATATTGGAGAGCCAATGCCCTCCTATTGTCAAAATGTTATGTTTTTAAAAATGTTTGACATAATCACGATGACGAGCAACAGCTTCTTTTAATTCTTCAAGATTATCAGAAGAGAATTTTTCAAGAATTTCATCTGTCACAACAGTTGCAACAACTGCTTCCATAACGACGCCTGCTGCTGGAAGAGCTGTTGGGTCTGAACGTTCAACCGTTGCTTTATATGGCTCATGTGTTTTAATATCAACTGACATCAAAGGTTTATAAAGTGTTGGAATAGGTTTCATGACTCCTCGAACAACAATTGGTTGTCCATTAGTCATACCACCTTCAAAACCACCAAGATTATTGGTACGACGAGTGTAACCATCTTCTTCGGTCCAAAGAATTTCATCCATGACTTGGCTTCCTTTGAGGTAACCATCTTTAAATCCTAAACCAAATTCAACTCCCTTGAAAGCATTGATTGAAACGACCGCACCTGCAATTTTTGCATCAAGTTTCTTGTCCCATTGAACATAAGAACCAAGACCAACTGGAACGCCACCAACAACAGTTTCAACAACACCGCCAATAGTATCACCATCTTTTTTGATTTGGTCAATATAATCTTTGATTTCTTGTTCACGCTCTTGATTGACAATTGAAACTTCTGATTGACTAGCCAATTCTTTAATTTGTGAAACAGTCAGTCCCTCTGGAACATCAATCTCTTTGCCACCAAAAACAACAACGTGATTAGCAATTTCGATATCAAGCTCTGCTAAAATACGTTTTGCCACCGCTCCAACGGCTACACGCATTGTTGTTTCACGTGCAGATGAGCGTTCAAGAGAATTACGCAAATCTTCAAAACGGTATTTCATCCCACCAACAAGGTCAGCATGCCCTGGACGCGGATGAGTAATTTTACGTTTTGTTTTTAAGCTATCATCAATATCCTCAACCGCCATAATATCAAGCCATTTTTCATGGTCTTTATTGATGACATGAAGGGTAATTGGAGCACCAGTTGTTTTTCCATGACGTACACCAGATGTGATTTCAACCTTATCTGATTCGATTTTCATACGTCCACCACGCCCATAACCACCTTGACGTCGCTTTAAGTCAACATTAATATCCTCAGCAGTCAAAGGAAGCCCGGCAGGAATTCCTTCAATAATTGCTGTCAAACGTGGTCCATGGGATTCACCAGCTGTCAAATATCTCATCTTACTTCTCCAAATACTCTTTCATCTCTTCAAGTGGAATCTGATTGATTGCTGCGCCACCAAGCTCTGGTACAATAACTGTCTTAATCATTTTACCGCGAGCTTTCTTATCATGTACTAAAGCACTATAAAGTTCGTCAACATGCCATGGTTCGTAATCTGTAGGTAAACCAAATTTTTGGCACATGTCAAAAATTTCTTCCGTAATACCTTGAGGCATCAAGCCTTTTTTCTCAGCAACACGAGAAATTTGTACCATTCCAATGGCAACAGCTTCACCGTGCATGACTTTTCCATAGCCCGCAGTCGCTTCAACCGCATGACCAATGGTATGGCCAAAGTTAAGATAAAGGCGAACACCATTATCAAGTTCATCTTCAACAACAACCTTACGTTTAACATTGCACGAACGGTAAATAATACTCTCAGCATGCTCTAAAATGCTTTCAGGGGAGCCATCCATAGCAGATAATTCTTTCCAAAGTTCAACATCATCAATCAAACCATATTTGATAACTTCCCCCATACCTTCAATGAGTTCACGTTTGCCAAGACTTTGTAAAGTTTCAGGATCAATTAAAACACCATCTGGTTGGGTAAATGTCCCCACCATATTTTTGGCAAATGGCGTATTAACCCCTGTTTTACCACCAATAGATGAATCAACTTGAGCTGTTAAACTCGTCGGAATTTGTAAGAAATGAATGCCACGCATATAAGTAGAGGCTACAAAACCTGCTAAATCTCCTACGACACCACCACCAAGCGCAACAATACCGTCACTGCGTGTCATACCATTTTTAACAAGAAATTCATAAACTTTGTTAACTGTTTTTAAATTTTTAGAAGCTTCACCTTCCAAAAAGCCAAAGACAATCACTTCAAAACCAGCATTTTCAATGCTTCGCTTAATCTTTTCAGCATATAAACTGCCAACATGATTATCAGTAATAATAGCGATTTTTTGTGGTTTCCAAAGTTTTTTGACCCAATCACCAGCTTTTGATAAGATACCTTTTTCAATCACAATATCATAAGGTGTCTGTGGGAGATTAACATTCAATTTCATTCGCATCACCTATCAGTTGTTCTTATTTCGTGTTATATTTTTCTTCAAGCGCTGACCAGATTTCAGCTGTAGGCATTGTTTCACCAGTCCAGGTTTCGAAAGCTTCAGCAGCTTGGAATAAAAGCATTCCTAAACCATTAAAAGCTGTTAAGCCTTTGCTACGAACTAATTTCAAAAATGGTGTTTCAAATGGTTGATAAATCGTATCAGCAACCAACAAACCTGCTGGAAATTCAAAATTTTCTGTAATAATCATTGATTTTCCGTCCATACCTACGCTTGTAGCATTGACGAAAAGTTGTGAATCTAAGACTTTTTCTTGAATTGTTTTTAAATCTTCAACTGGATAAACAGCGATAGATACACCCGTTTTATCGGAAAATTCTTGCGCTTTCTCACGTGTCGCCTCTAAAAACTGAGTTTGGTTAAAAATGTTAATATGACTAGCACCATTAAGACTAGCTTGCGCAATGAGTGCTGTGGCAGCTCCTCCGCCACCAAGAATCGTCATCGTTTTATCTTTAACATCAAAATCAGCAAATGTCGCTAGACTTCTGAAGAAACCAATACCATCTGTATTGTGACCAATTAATTTGCCATCACGATTGATAACCGTATTAACAGCCCCAATCAATTGGGCAGAATCAGTCAATTCATCCATGTAAGGAATCACTTTTTGTTTGTAAGGCATTGAAATGTTCACGCCAAACATATCATAGCGTTTTACATTTTCTAACGTAATTGCCAAATCTTCTTCAGGAATATCCCAAGCGACATAAACACCATTAACACCGGTTTTATCAAAAGCATAGTTATGAATAAATGGTGAAATAGAATGTTTAATCGGTGTTGCAACAACCGCAGCTAAGCGCGTGTATCCATTAATCTGCATCAAGTACCTCCCTAATATGTTTCATATCTGCAAGAGCAACCTGTCCAGGCGCACTTGCTTGATCCAAACTAGCGAATGACCACGAAGCGCCAAAAACATCAACAGCAAAACGTGAAACGCGTCCAAGTTTTCCCATAGACATCGTTGCGTATTCTTGTTCTGGATTTAATGTTTTGAAACCACGTGTGTAATTCATCAAATCCAACACATCTTGTTTACTCTGTGGCATAACAGCAACTTTAACCACACGTGGAGCAAGGGCCGTTAGTTCAGAAAATGACTCCATCAAATTCTCAGGGGTTTCATCAAAATTATGATATGACAAAACAAGATTTGGGAAGTCTAACATTTGTTGAAAAGCTTCTTTATGAGAAAAATATTCAAAATCAACGTAATCTGGGTGGTAAATAGCATTAATATTTTTCAAAAGCTCAACATAGTCATCGTCAGATAAGTTAATGTTGCCACCTTCCTTATCCGTACGAATGGTAAAAATAATTTCTCGACCTGAAAATTTTTCAAAAATAGCTGGCGCAACAGTCATAATGTCATCCTTATCTAAGAAATCTGCTCGCCACTCAATAATATCGACTTCGTCGAATTTCGAAATATCAATCGACTGTGCCTCTTCTAAATTTTTAGGCATTATAGGTACTACTATTTTCATTTTTTAACCTTTATTGTAAATACTTTCAAATAATTACTGTTGACATCTGCTTTGTTAACCGTGAAATCACTTGGCAATTGTTGCAAACGGACATAGTCATGTTTAACAGAAGCAAAGCCTTTTTCTAACTGCTTTTTAAATTGTGCGACCGTCAAGTTAGCTGCATTAGTTGAAGCAATAATAGTGCCATTTTCTGACATAACTTCCAAAGCTTGACTAATCAAACGGTGGTAGTCTTTAGCGACAGAAAATGTTTGCTTTTTATTCCGTGCAAAACTTGGTGGGTCAATAACAATCAAATCAAAAGTCAATTGTTTACGTTTTGCGTATTTGAAATACTCAAAAACATCCATTACCACAAAATGGTGATTACTCAAATCAAGACCATTCGCTTCAAAATGCGCTTGTGACAATTCACGTGAGCGTTTTGCAAGGTCAATAGATGTTGTTTCAGTAGCGCCACCCATTGCTGCTGCTACTGAAAATGCCGCGGTATATGAAAACATATTAAGGACACGTTTTCCAAGTCCAAGTTCATTAATCAAAGCATCACGAACGTCATGTTGGTCTAGAAAAATTCCTGTCATCAACCCGTCATTCATAAAAACACTGTATTTGACACCATTTTCTAAAATGGTAAATGACGCTGGTGCCTCTTGACCATAAATATGAGCTGATTCGTAATCAAGTCCTTTAAAACGAATTTTCTCATAACCGCCTTTGATAGCTGGATAAACTTTTTGGAAGGCATTTATAATAACATCGCGATGCTGATAAATAAACATATTATACCAAGAAAATACGACAAAATCAGCATAACGATCTATCGTCACACCACCAAAATTATCTCCATCTTGATTAAATAATCGATAAGCTGTTGTTAAATCTGAATTTTCAAAGTTTTGGCGTTGTTTTTTAGCTTTTGTAAACAAGTCCACAAAATAAGATTCTGTCAATTCAATTTTTCTTGGACCTAAAAACCAACCGATTCCCTTATTTTGTCGAGACAAGTAAGCCGTTCCTAGAAATTGATGAGAATGATTGTAAACAGCAACCGACTGATTATCAAAATCAAGTTGATGAAAATCTCTTCCATCCAAAAGTTGAATGCCACGCTTAATTTTCTTTTCAACGAAAGAATCCACGTATAGTTTGTTCATGAAGCCTATTATATCAAAAATTCAGAATTTTTCCTACTAAATTTTATATTTCTCACACATAACAAAAAAGTTTTTATGATATAATTGAAACTGAGATTTTATCTTTAGGAAAAAAAATAAAGGAAGTTCCTACAGTGAAGAAATTGAAACAAGTTATCTCACACGTGCTAAACACACGCTTGGGATTCATTTTGACGCTTTTGTTTATGTATTGGCTAAAAACCATGTGGGCTTACCATGTTGATTTTAGTCTTGATTTGGGAAATTTATATCAAGTTTTCCTTTCAATAATTAACCCCATTCCGATTGGTTTGCTTTTACTTGGATTAAGCCTTTATATTAAAAGGACACGTGTTTTTTATGCCGTTAGTTGGATTATTTACACTATTTTAAATATTCTACTTATCGCTAACGCCATTTATTTCCGTGAGTTTTCTGATTTTATTACTGTTAGTGCAATGCTTGCAAGTAGTAAGGTTTCTGCTGGTTTAGGGGATTCTGCCTTAAATCTACTGCGAGTTTGGGATATTGTCTATGTCCTTGATTATATTATCTTAATTATTTTATTTGCTACAAAAAAAATAAAAACAGATAAACGTCCTTTCAACAAACGTGCTAGTTTTGCATTTACAGCATTATCGGCTCTGCTTTTCTCTATCAACCTTTTTATGGCGGAAATTGATAGACCTGAGTTGCTAACTCGTGGTTTCTCAAATGTCTATGTCGTTAGAGCGCTTGGTTTACCATCTTTCACCGTCTATAGTGCTAACCAAACTTATCAAGCTGAAAAAGAACGTAGTGAAGCAACTGCTGACGATTTGACCGAGGTTAAAGAATACGTCTCAGAACATTATGCAGCACCAAACTCTAAGTATTATGGTATTGCTCAAGGGAAAAATGTTATCGTTATTCATTTGGAAAGTTTCCAACAATTCTTGATTGACTACAAACTGGAAGTTGATGGACAATCTTATGAAGTAACACCATTCCTTAATTCGCTATATCACTCAAACTCAACTATTTCTTTTTCAAACTTCTTTAACCAAGTTAAGGCTGGTAAGACTTCCGATGCCGAAACATTAATGGAAACATCGCTTTTCGGACTTAGCAGTGGATCATATATGGTTAACTATGGTGGAGATAATACAGCGTTTGCTGCTCCTTCTATTCTTGCTCAAACAGGCGGATATACTAGCGCTGTATTCCATGGTAATGTCGGTTCGTTCTGGAATCGTAACAATACTTATAAACAGTGGGGATATGACTACTTCTTTGATTCATCATATTTCCAAGAGCAAACTGATGAAAATTCATTCCAATATGGTTTGAATGATAAATACATGTTTGCTGATTCTATTAAGTATTTAGAACACCTTCAACAACCATTCTATACGAAATTTATCACAGTAAGTAACCACTATCCTTACACTAGCTTAGCCGGAGAATCTGATGAAGAAGGTTTCCCACTAGCTCAAACTGATGATGAGACCATTAATGGTTACTTCGCTACAGCTAATTACCTTGATTCTGCCATTGAGGCTTTCTTCAATTACTTAAAAGAATCTGGTTTATATGACAATTCTATTATCGTGCTTTATGGGGATCACTACGGTATTTCAAATTCAAGAAATACTAGCCTAGCTCCTCTACTTGGTAAAGATTCAGAAACTTGGACAGAGTACGATAATGCTATGCTCCAACGTGTTCCATTTATGATTCACATTCCAGGGTACACAGACGGCTTTATTAGTGACACCTATGGTGGTGAGGTTGATGCCTTACCTACACTTCTTCACTTGCTTGGTGTCGATACTAGCAACTATGTTCAACTTGGACAAGATTTGCTTTCTGAGGATAACGATCAAACTGTTGCTCTCAGAACAGCTGGATATTATATCACACCTACATACACAAGCTATAGTGGACATCTCTACTACACAGCGACTGGTGAAGAAATCACCAATCCAGATGAAAGCACTACTGCGGCAACAAAAGAAATCCGCAATGCCGTTGCTAAACAGCTTTCCGTTAGTGACGAAGTCCAGACGGGAGATTTACTCCGCTTTGACACAGATACTGGTTTAGAAACCGTTGATAGTTCGTCGATTTCCTACTCCAACTCCTTGAAGAGCCTGAAATCGATAGAGAAAAAACTAGGTGATGAATCGACAAGCTTATATAGCGAAAATGGTAACCAATCTACCGTTGACCTCTTTAAAGCTCCAAGCTATATGCAACTGCACAGTAGCTCATCAAGCTCAAGTGATGACGACTCTTAACCGTAATTAGTACAAGAAAAATCCCAATCACTATTACATTTAGTGATTGGGATTTTTCTTGTACTCCTATATTATCATTATCTCCAAAGTCGAAGTTACCTTCTAACTTCTCCTAACTCTCCTCTAGCAGACCCAAAATCGAACTCACAAGTAAATAATAAATCCTGTCTTGCAAACAATATCTTATCACCGTTTTTCGACGGTAATCCCGAACACGCTATTTCAAAATTCTTAACGTCTAAATCATAGCGCACTAGGTAACGATATAAATAGTTCACATGTTTTATTCTATTGAATAAAAAAAGCACTAAGCTGTAAGCTTAGCACTCTTAATTGATTGTAAGTAGAACTTACGTTTGTTTTAATTCTTATTTACCAAGTTTAGCTTTAGCTGCATCTGCAAGAGCTGTGAAAGCTGCTGCATCGTTAACTGCTAAATCAGCAAGCATTTTACGGTTAACTTCGATTTCAGCTAATTTCAAACCGTGCATCAATTGTGAATATGACAAACCATTCATACGAGCTGCCGCATTGATACGTGTGATCCAAAGTTTACGGAAATCACGTTTTTTCTGACGACGGTCACGGTATGCATAGTAGTAAGAGTTCATTACTTGTTCTTTTGCAGTACGGAACAAGATATGTTTTGCACCATAGTAACCTTTAGCAAGTTTCAATACACGTTTACGACGTTTGCGTGATACAACGCCACCTTTAACACGAGCCATTTATATTCTCCTCCAAATAATTCTTAATAATATTGAGTAAATGCTTTATTCTTATTTAAGACCTGAAAGCATTGCTTTAATACGTTTGAAATCTCCTGAGTGCACCATAGCGGCTTTGCGAAGATGACGACGTTGTTTTTTAGTTTTACCGTGGAAACGGTGTGAAGTAAACGCACGGAAGCGTTTTAATCCACCAGAACCTGTACGTTTGAAACGTTTAGCTGATGCGCGGTGAGTTTTTTGTTTTGGCATTTTAGAATTCTCCTCTTAAAATATTTAAAATTGACAATTATTTTTTGTCAGGAATTGGAGCAAGTTGCATGAACATTTGACGTCCATCCATCTTAGCTCGTTGCTCAATAATAGCAATATCTTGCGTTCTTTCTGCAAATTCCGCCAATACCTTTGCTCCAATTTCCTTGTGAGTAATCATACGACCTCTAAAGCGAATTGAGACTTTCACTTTGTTTCCTTTTTCAAGGAATTTACGGCCGTTACGAAGTTTAGTCTCAAAGTCACCTTTATCGATAACTGGGCTAAGACGAACTTCTTTAACAGTCACAACGCTTTGTTTTTTACGTTGTTCCTTACGTTTCTTTTGATACTCAAATTTGAACTTTCCATAGTCCATAATTTTTGCAACAGGTGGCGTAGCTTGTGGCTGAATTAAAACCAAGTCAACATTAGCATCATCAGCAATAGCTTGTGCTTCTGATAATGGTTTAATTCCTAGTTGTTCACCATCAAGACCAACGAGACGAACTTCGCGAACGCGGATTTCATCGTTAATGAATAGATCTTTCTTAGCTATGATTTTCACCTCTTTATTTTTTTAGAGAAAAACAAAAACGGACTTGACAAATCAAGCCCGTACATACATAGTATTCCCGAAAGAATCTTTGACATGTTGGGCCAGACAACCTTAGTCGCAAGGCGAGAAGTTCTCACTTCTGCTTTTCTCATTGTTTCTATTCTATCACATAGACTAATTCATGTCAATGATTTTTTCTGCTTTTTCTTGAATAAATTTGACAACACCGTCGATATCAACACCAGTTGTATCAAAAGTAATGGCATCATCAGCAGCTTTCAACGGTGAAACTTTACGATGACTATCTTTGTAATCACGTTCTGCAATTTCACGCTTCAATGTTTCAAAATCCGTTTCAATACCTTTTTCTTGGTTTTCTTTAAAACGACGTTCTGCTCGTTCTTCTACCGACGCAATCAAGAAAATTTTCAATTCTGCATCTGGTAAAACAACCGTTCCAATGTCACGACCATCCATGATGATAGCGCCATTTTTAGCAATGCGACGTTGTTGATCAACCAGTTCTTCGCGAACTTCTGGTATAGCTGCCACCCAAGAAACGTTGTTTGTCACATCATTTTGGCGAATAGCAAGTGTCACATCTTTGTCACCAACAAAAACAGTTTGACTACCATCTTCGGCACGTCCAAAAGAAATAGGGTGCTTAGACAAAGCTTCTAAAATTTCTTGGACGTTGTTTTCTGTTAATCCATTTTGCAAAGCTAGATAAGTTGCTGAACGATACATTGCTCCAGTATCAAGATAAGTATAGCCAAGATTTTTAGCAATAATCTTGGCTACAGTACTCTTTCCACTTGAAGCAGGACCATCAATCGCAATTCTAATTGATTTCATGATTTCCTTTTCTTCCTAATTAATGTAAACTTCATCTCCTGGGTTAGCATACCAATAACCCGATGTCATGTGGTCAGGGTTAAGCTCATAGAGTGTTTCAACTGAAATGCCTGCACGTGCTGCAATAGAAGCTGCACCTTCTCCTGATAGAACAGTAATAGTATCTCCACTACCAGTAGAGCTTGAAGAGTCGGTTGTATCCTCTGAACTTGCTTCTGTTGATGACGCATCAGTCGTTGTCTCTGATGATGACGCCTCTGACGATGAAGAAACAACACTAGATGATGATGCACCATAAAAATTCGACGTCTCTGATGCTTTATCACTACCACGATTTGAAGTGTAAAAAACAACAAACAAAATCGCAACGACAATGACAAAGAAAATACTAAGCAACGCTGTCAACAAAGGCGTACTAATAGCAGAGCCTTTTGTTTTACGGCTAATTTTAATTTCGTTGTCATCAACTACTTTTTCTTCCCACGGTTGTTTTGCCATAATGTCCCCTTGTTAAATAAATCAATTCATATTACAATAATACTATGAAAGTATCAATAATTCCCCAAAAATGTATTGCTTGTGGCCTATGCCAGACATATTCTAAACTTTTTGATTACCATGATGACGGTATCGTAAAATTCTCTGATTCTGAGGACTTAGAAAAAGTTGTTCCTAACTCAGATCAAGACGCCCTCACTGCTATCAGGTCCTGCCCAACAAAGGCTCTTACGATTTTGTAGGAGCTTTTTCGTTAGCCTTGTAAACTTCGAAGTAATCTAGCTTGATAAAATTGTCTATCAATTCTACTTCGCCAAAAAAGTCAGGATGAACTGCCAAAGCATCTAAAAAATATTTCTTAGGCCATTTTCTCATATAAAAAATACGATCTGGCTGATTTTTGATTTTTATGATAATCCCAGATTTGTTGACTTCAATCTTTTTAATCTGCGCAATCGCTACGCTTGATTTTCTAAAAGGATTCAAAGAAACAATCCGTAATCTTCCATTGTCTTCGATAACGAAATACCGATGAAAACCAAGACCAACCAGCACAATAAAGATAGCAAATAAGATAAAAAATTGACTTGGTATTTTTGTCCGCTCAAACAGTAATGATAAGCCGATAAACATTGGCGCTACGGCAATTGACCAATAGATAATTGACCAAGATAACTCAGGTTGCCAATGGTATCGCATCTTTCCAAAGATTTTAATCATAACAGTCCTCCATTAGTCGATTCTAACAAACAATACTTATGTAAAGCTTAAGGTTATTTTTGGACAATGCCGACAATAACATCCACAGCTTTTTCCATTGTTTGAAGACTGACAAATTCAAAGCGGCCATGCATATTTTCACCACCTGCAAATAGATTTGGTGTAGGAATTCCCATAAATGAGATTTTTGAACCATCTGTTCCGCCACGAATTGGCTCGATAACTGGCTTGATTTCCAAATCTTCCATGACTTCCTTAGCAAGTTCAACTGGTGTCAGGTCTTTTTCAATGATTTTCTTCATATTGTAGTATTGGTCATGAAGATTGACAATGACACTTTCTTTACCTAATTCAGCATTCATCTTATCAGCAATTTCTTGAACCAATTTTTTACGATTTTCAAATGAGTCGTCTTCAAAATCACGGATAATATATGAGCTGTGCGCTTTTTCCACAGTACCTTCCGTACCATGTAAATGGAAGAATCCTTCATAGCCTTCTGTATTTTCAGGACGTTCATTTTTTGGTAGTTGATTATGGAAATCAATCGCTAGTTGCAAAGCGTTAATCATTTGATTTTTAGCTGTTCCTGGGTGAACGTTACGTCCCATGAAATCAACTTCCAAAGCAGCTGCACTAAATGTTTCGTATTGAATTTCGCCAAGTGGTCCACCATCGACCGTGTAAGCAAAGTCAACGTTGAAATCATCAACATCGAATTTATCAGCACCCACACCGATTTCTTCGTCAGGACCAAAACCAACACGAATCTCACCATGTTTGATTTCAGGATGAGCTACCAAGTATTCAACGGCTGTCATGATTTCAGCAATACCTGATTTATCATCAGAACCAAGAAGGGTTGTTCCGTCAGTTGTTACCAAGGTTTGACCAAGGTAGTTATTTAAATTAGGAAATTCTTCTGGATTGAGGGCATAACCAGATTGACCAAGTTCAATAGCGCCACCTGCATAATTTTCAATAACTTGTGGTTTGATACCTTCAGCGTTGAAATCAGCTGTATCCATGTGTGCGATAAAACCAATTTTACGTGTTTTTGTTGCATCGTTAGCTGGTAGAGTACCAACAAGATAGCCATTTGTCAAATAGTGCACATCTTGCAAACCAACTACCTCCATCTCAGGCTTCAAAACGTTTAATGCAAAGTCAACTTGAGTCTGAGTTGAAGGTGTTGTAGTACTATCAGGATTACTACGCGTATTCACTTTCACGTAGCTTAAAAAACGATTTAATAAATTTTCGTAAGACATTATTCACCTCTATTTTTTTCATTACCATTATAGCATAAAAAAACAGTCCAGTGGACTGTTTTTTCATGAGTCTTGAAATTAATGAACGAGTTCAGTCCAGTGGACTGTTTTTTAACGAGTCATAAAATTAATAAACGAGTTCGTTTTAAAATTTAAGACTTTTATTCTGATACATGATAATAAGCTTTGTTAGCGATATCTCCAGAACTAATATCGGCAGAAGAAATTATACGGTCTTTTGATACCTCAGAATTATCACTTTGTCCGTTCAAATAATCACTAGAAAAGCTAGTATTAGCAGGTACAATGTAAAGTGTCACATTTGTTTTTGACCCTGTTTGAACATCTAAGAGTAAGATTCCATTTTGATCAATATCCAGAAAATCAGCCGTTAACCCTTCTGTTGCCAATCCTGCATCATTAAACGTCAAAGTTTCCCCAGAAGCATTCTGCCACGTTCCAGCCATTGTTGAATAGTCTGCTTTCAAAATAGCACCTGTATTAATTGGAGCTAACGTAACTTCTGTTGATGATGAACTTTCCGTTGATGATGCTTCTTCTGATTCAGATGAAACAGTTAATGATGTACTTGTCTCACTTGAACTTGTCGATTTCTTAACACTACTACTTACGGTAGTTGACGAAGAACTCTGATTGGTACTATTTTGCGAATGCGTAGAACACGCCGCTAGCAATCCTAAAGACAAAAGTAAGGTTAGGTAACATCTCAATTTCTTTTTCATTGGTAACCTCCTTTACCATGTGAAGCGACCAGTATAATCAATGTTTTCATCTAAAGCATGTGATAATTTAGGTGATACACTTGTATATTGCCATGCCGCTGCTGATGAATAATAAGCAAGGGATTTAGCCGTTTCTTGATCTAAATAGGTGTATCCATAAACATAGTGAGCTACCCAGAAATTAGACATGCCAAATGTTGATGTGCTAACTTTTCCGCCCTTGATATCCAACCAACTTGCCATTGTATAGTAAACCAAGTCACCATAACCAAGGCGAGTCATTTCTTCTTTCCAAGCTTGCGTGTTAGCATTAATATCTCCATTTAGCATTTCTGAAGCTTCCATATCATTAACCATAACTGTTGAACTTGAAAGCCCTAATGATTTTGCAACCGAAACAAAGTATTGCGCTTCGGCTTTAGCTTCCGCAGCCGTTTCATAATGTGAATAATGATAAGCTGAAACTTTCAAACCAGCTGCTTGTGCGTTGCTAATTTGAGAACTTGCATATGGATTGGTATAACTTGTTCCTTCTGTCAATTTAACAACCACACCTGTAATTCCTTGACTCTTCAATGATAGGAATTCACTAACTGAAATAACGCCATTATGACTACTGATGTCAATGAAATAGGACGACTCTTGCTGAACAGGTTGGTCTGCATTAAAAGTATAGCTACCTAGATTATAACCTGATGTTGTCCCATCACTAAAATCAACATAGACATGCACCGTATAATCACCTTTGATGTAATCATGATACTTTTCATCTACTGTTAAGCTTGCTGTGCCATTAGTAATATCTGCTGTTGTATACCAGTAAAGGTTAGATTGATCACTTTCTGACCAAGCCGCTACACGAATGAATTTCAATTGCTTACTTGTGCTTGTCTCAGAGACTGTAACAGTCAATACTCCACTATCTTTATCATAATTTGAAACAGTTATTGTTGGTGCTGTTGCACTTGTTTCTGTGATTGTAAAACCTTTGGTTACAGCTAAGCCGATAAACTGATTACCGAGTTTGCTTTGCCCATAAACGTGAACATTGTAGTCACCTGAATCATAATGATGATCTTTCAATGAAATGGTACCAGTATAAGTTGATGAATCTTCTTTAGTCGCAATTAACCAATCAATATCATCTTGTCCGTTTACCGTACTCCAAACTGGTAAAGATACTGATTTGATATAAATTGGTACATTTGTCATCGTGACTTTGTAGGTATTGTCATCAACTTTAGTAATAGTTGTTTGAACATTTGGCTTTTCAATAACAATATCTGTCGCATCCAAAGCAACAGCTTTACCTGTTTCAAATGAATACGTGTGAATATGGTAAGTTCCATATCCTGAATGATTTTCATATGATGCTAAAGCTGTTCCAGAAGAACTTGCATCGTACCAAACCAAATCATCTTGACCTTTGTCATCTGACCAAACCGCAAATTTAACCTTGCTATAATCCGTTACGGTATTAGAATCCAATGTTAAAGCAATACCATCACTTGTCAGGGTTGCCGTCACATCGTTTTTAGGCGTTGGTTTTGTAATTTGATAAGCTCCCAAAACTTGCCCCACACGTGTACCGTCAGCGTAGTCAGTATAAACGTGAACATTGTAAATATCTGATGTGTTAGAATGATTAGCAATATCAATCGTTACACGCGCAGAATTATTGGTAATCGTTGGTGTATACCAGATAAGGTCGTCCTGCCCTTTATCCTCTGACCAGACAGCGATAGCAACTGATGTGATTGTTTTTGTTGCAGAGCTACCAGTGACAACGACATCAAATGTTGTTTTATTCTCAGAATAATTAACAACTGAAACTGTGGCATTAGGACGAGTATCTACATTATCAAAACCAGACGTTACTGCCAAACCAATTAAGCCACCTGTGATACTGCTTTGTCCATAAATATGGGCGCTATAATGACCATTGTTACTATTATGATTGGCAACTGAAATTGTAGCTTGATAAGTTCCTGTCCCAGTTTGTGTAGCAGAATACCATTTTATATCATCTTGGCCATTTTTATCAGACCAAACAGGTACTAAAATACTAGTAATGCTATCAGGCACATTACTAATTGTAATGGTGAAATTGCCATTGCTCGTTTGTGTAATATTTGTTGTGACTTCTGGACGTGCCACCGTTACAGTCATAGCATTCAAACCAGTAGCTTGACCATCTTGGAAAGAATAGGTGTGAATATTATAAACACCATAATCTTTATGATTTGATAAATCAATATAAGCTGCCCCAGAAGCATCTGCATCATACCAAACCAAATCATCTTGGTCATTATTGTCAGACCAAACCGCAAATTTTAGAGATTCTCCTGCTGTGATAATTCCATTATATTGAATGGAAAGCGTATTTCCAGAAACAGAAGCCTCTACTAATGATTTTTGAGTCTGGGTTGAAGTCACTTTCTTTGCTGTTGATTGCACCAATGACGTCGCAAGACTTGTTGTGTTGACTTCAGAAACAGTATCAGTATTCACGGTTAAAGTCTCATTGTCATCTTCCGTAGCTTCTTCATCCACAGCACTAGTGATTGTAGTGCTTGTTTCTACCACTTCTGCTGTTTGAGAATCCTCACTGACTTCTTCTGCTTTTTTATTAGCACTAGGGTTATCTGACATATCAGACAACCCTGACTCATTAGCTACTACTGTCGCATCTGTTGTGTCTGTAGTTGCTGAATCTATTGAAGAATTATTTTCAGAAACCGTTGTTTCGTTACCGCTATCTTCTACAAGCGACTGTTCAGATAACGATTCCGTTGCTTGTTCTACTTCGGATACAGATGTATCTGCAAAATTGTTTTCTGTCGTTGATGAAACTTGCTCCGCTTGAATATTCTCAGCTGTTGTAGAAATCGTTGTATTTTCATCTGCCAAAACTAAACCTGAGCTTAGAAAAGCTCCGATAATCACTGGCGATAAAAGACAACTTCGCAGGACATTCTTTTTCAAATGCTTCCTCCTCTTTCTTACTTCCTTTTCACCATTGTAACATGAATCTTTATGGCATTCAAGCGCATATAAATGCAGTATAACAAATAGCGACTTCAAAATCGCCGCCTTATGATTAATCTGGATAAATGTAGGTTACACTTCCACCCCAAAATGAATCAAGTGGATTAAACCAACCACGGAAATTCGCTATGTATTGATTTCCAGCGTAATTAGATTCTTTAACTTGAATACGTGTATTACTAGCTACATCTGTCACATAAGCTACGTGACCGTAACCGTCTCCATCATTGGGCCAAACTGCAATCGCCCCCACACGTGGCGTTGAACCAGTCCTAAATCCCTTAGCTCTGGCATTTGTAGCCCAGCCACCAGCATTTCCAAGCCAATTCGGAATCCATGGTGCTAATGATTTCACCGCCCAAGTACACTGACCAACAGGGTAAGTATTCGTTTCATTGATGTAAGTCGTGATACGAGGGGTTGGGGTAGCTTGTGGTTTATACGACTGATTAGAAAGTGCAAAATTAGCTGTTGAATTATCAGAGTAGATTACCGTTGCAGATACAGAAAAAGTATCCGCTTGGGAATTAATAGATTTCAAATCCACTACCTGACTGATTTTACCATAAGTAGTTGTCTTGGCTTCATATGTTTTTGATTTTTGAGAATTTGAATTAGATGTTACCTGAACGCGTAAAGTTGTAACTCTTTTTGACATGGCTTTTTCAGAAACATTAACTTTAAATGTTCCTGCTGTAACATTGCTATCACTAATGTTAACATCCGGACTTACCAAGCCACTAATTTGTTCTACTTTAAAACCTGTTGTTACAGCTAAACCTTCAAAGCTATTGCTGATTGCATTTTGACCATAGATATGGACACTATAATCTCCTAAAGCAAAACCATGATTAGCCAGTTGAACCCTTACTTTATAAGTATTCTCTGAAATTTTACTTGCCGTGTACCACTTAACATCATCTTGACCATTTACATTAGACCATGTCGGCACCGAGATAGATGACATATAATTTGGAACATTAGTTATTAAAACATCATAATTTTTATCATCAACTGGAGTAATTTGATAAGAAATATTTTGTCTATTAATTGTAATATCTTGACCGCTTATTCCAGTCATCTTTCCGTTTTGAAATAAGTAAGTGTGTATATTATACTTTCCATATCCGCTATGATTTTTCAAATCTGCTGATGTAATCCCTGTTCCAGTATCTGGATACCATTTAATATCATCTTGACCATCCTCCTCTGACCACACCGCATAATAAATGATACCGTTTGATGGGGCGTAAACGTCCGTTGCCATTTGAATGGCTCCATCTTTTACAGAAACTTGTGGCATATTAGGATTAATCTTAATATTCTCCAAAGCAACTCCTAAACGGCTACCATCTGAATAAGTGGTATAAACATGCGTGATATAATTTCCAGCACGATTACCATGATTAGCTAAATTAAACCGAACCCTAGCTTGACCATTCGAAATATCGGAAGTTGAATACCACTTAATATCATCCTGACCATTTTCTTCCGACCATACAGCTGCATCTACTTGTTTTATAGTCTTACCATTACTTGATTGTTGAGCAATAACTTCAAAAGTTTTACTCACTGAATCATAATTAGTTTTAGAAATAATGGCATTTCCTTGCTGATCAGCAAAAACTGGATGTGAAAGACAAGTTGCACCTAGTACAACCGTTGACAATAAAGCTGTTTTAAGTTTACTCAAAAAGCTGTTCTCCTCCTTTGTATAATGTGTTTACACTATATAATTCGGAAAAACAGCTATAAAATCTGGTATTATTTAATAATTTACCCTTTTTCTTTTACAATGTAAGCTGGGCGTTTTTTGGTTTCAAGGAAAATTTTGGAAATGTATTTTCCAATGATTCCGAGAGCAAGCAGTTGAATACCACCAATGAACAAGATGATACAAACTAGACTAGCCCAACCAGTGACGCTACCACCGATAGTCAATTTTCGAACAATAATAAATAAAATTCCTAAAATTGATGCTAAAAATGATACCGCACCAGCCCACAAAGAAAGATTCAATGGCGCTTCAGAAAAGTTGATGAACCCTTCCATTGAGTATTTTAATAAACTCCAAAAGTTCCATGACGTTTCACCAGCGACACGCTCACGATTTTCATAAGCAATGTAAGTCACATTGTAACCAACCCATGAGAAAATTCCCTTTGAAAAACGATTGACTTCACCAAGTTCTAAAATGCTATCAACAACTTGTCTAGTCATCAGACGGAAATCACGCGCACCGTCTACCATCTCAGTATCTGAAACAGCATTTATTATTTTATAAAACATCTTAGAAAAGAAAGAACGAATGACTGGTTCACCTTTACGGTCGGCGCGACGTGTTCCAACAACATCATAGCCTTCTAAAATCTTCTGATACATATTAATCAAAAGCTCAGGTGGATCTTGTAAGTCCGCATCCATAACAGTAATTAAATCACCATCAGCTGCCTCAAGCCCTGCTAAAAGCCCTGCTTCTTTCCCAAAGTTACGTGAGAAAGACAGATAATGAACGTTAGGAAAACGACTTGCAACATCACGCAATACGTTCAATGTCTCATCTTTTGAACCGTCATTAACAAAAATATAATCAAATACCAAATGATTTTTTAACTTTTGCTCGACTTTTTGAGTTTCTTCCAAAAATGGGTAAATTGTTTCTTGCTCATTGTAACAAGGAACAACGATAGATAGTTTTTTCATCTTAATAATAAGCCTTTCACAAGCTAGTTTTACACTTCTTACGTTTCCTAGTATATCATAAAGTTTTTACAAAAAAAATGAGGAAAGTATATTTCCATCATTTTTTACTACTATAAATTAAGAAGTTCTTAATTCCTTTACATATGTTGTAATATAATCTAGTCCAAAAGCAGATAATGGTAACAATAGATATACATATGGGTACACATACTGACTCTTCGTTTCCCAAATAAGGTGAAAAATAAAACCACCAGATAGATAAATTAAAGGAATTAAAAGATAAAGATTGACCGACTTCTTTTGAATGAATTGACTAAAAATGCTTGGAATAACACTCAAATATATCACAACCAATAATAATGCGGAAAAATAATACAGTAGCTTATAGATTGTTTTCCCATGATAAATACTGTCCATTAAACGCCCAGTAATTTTCTGACCTTCAACAGGCATCTTAGTAACTGGACCAGACCAAATAGATTCAAACAGACTATCTGTCCACGTTGAAAGAAATTTATTCTTGAAGAAATTCCATGCGTATTTAGGATGCTTAATCATGTAATTGATTCGGCTAGTAATCTGTTCTTCACTTGCCTTTTCGATATCTTCACTATCTCCATTATACTCATTATAAACATTTTCAACATACGCATCGTACCAACCAGCAACACGATTATAAAGCGGAGTGTCATTCAATCCCATTGCTATCCAAGCTATTTTGGGTTCTCCTTCTAGATTTGATGTGTTAGCTAAATTTTTATAATAACCAGATATCGCATGATTACTTGCAAAAATTGAAAATAACAGAATAACTATAAACGCTAAATTCTTCTTAGCTTTATTGCGAAGAAAATCTAATGTTAAAACAATAAGGATAGATGCTATTAAAATAATATAATTATTCCTAATAATATCTGATAGTGTCAAAAAAACAATGCTTAATATTAACGTGATCCATGTTCTTTTTTCAAAGTAAATTTGTAAAAAATAAAGTCCTATAATTGCAAAGAAAAGACCATAAGTTAATCCATAAACAAATAAAATATTGAAAAGGTGTGAGAAAAAGACGAATGATAATAGAATAACTAATTTTGAAATACTTTCTTTTTTAAATAAACGCTGAGTTATTTTCCAAAGAAAGAAATTATCAGCTATTGCCATCAGTAAATTTAAAATGAAAAATACCTTAACATTCGCCTCACCAAACAGCGTCAAAATTAAACGTTCAAAGCTAACCAAACCAAGTTGATGGGGATATTTGTGAAGATACCCCGAAACATCCGTCAAAATTTGAAAATCACCATTATTCAATGCTTTAGCCGCCTCTAAAACAGCTAAAGCATCATGGCGAAGCACATCGTTTTGATGAAGAATCAAATAAATCCCAAAGATAAGATAAAAAATAGTTCCAAAAATAAATAAGTAAGATTCTTTAATAAAAACTAACGAACGAACACAAAAATACAACAAAACAAGAAAAATAGCTAAGCTAATGAAAAAAACTATTCCATTTGTTTGCATATTTGATAGTTCAGAACCATCCATCGGCATATTAGTTCTTACTAAAATACTTGATATTCCTAAAAGTAAAAATAACAAGAATGACCACACAAGGATGGCTTTTTCTCCTAAAAAGGCAAGAAATTTCAAAAGACTTCTCCTTATAAAAAGGTTAAAAACTTCAAATTGCTACATTTTCCTTCTCTCTAATTGAATTATATTTTTTAAAATCAAAATATATTTCCTTCACAATCATTAAAATAACAATTAATAATGAAAAAATTAGAGGAGTATATGTTCTAACACCTGAAGCATAAATAGTTGGTGATAATGATACTGTCATTCGTGCAGCATATCCAGCTGCTAAAATAACAATAGCCGTCAAACCATCTTTCCACTCTTTAAAAATTAAGAATACAATCACTCCGATTACACATAAAATTAAAGTGTATAGGACTAATAAATAAAGATTTTCTTTTATACTAAAGTAACTTGTATCAGACCTATCATTTTGGTCATCAATAATTCTTTGAACAGCAGTCAACAAATTACTTATACCAAATCTATGAATAATAATAGTGTAAATAATTGTTCCTGAAATAAAAGCTGAAAAATATTGTTTTTTAACAATAGTAGCCACAATAAGCAAACAAAGGAAAAGAAAAACAATATTCAACTCAGAAGTAACAAATAATACACGATTAGTCTCTAAATATCCTTTGATAACCTTTATAGGAAAAGATAGATTTTCAAAGTCAGGATACCATAGTTTTGATTCATAAAATACACGATTATCAGATCCTGGTGATAGTAAACCAGAAACAATCCCTACAAAAGATACAATGGTTGCAATCAAATAATTTTTATCTACTCTTCGATTATCTAAATATGACTTAATGAATAAATAGATAAATAAAATAAATCCATAAACAGTAAACTGTTCTTGCATGCAAGCAAAAATAAGAAATGGTAGAGATACCAAAGTATATAAGCGTTTCTTTTGTAAAATACAATACCATGCAATAACAAAAGAAATCATTGGAAAAAGATAGTTAGTAACAGTTGCAATCAATCCTGCACTTGTGAAAAATAAGCTAGGAAAAGAAAGAAGAAAAATAACTGGTGATACAAACTGCAATTTCCAATATTTTTCTTTATTTAAAAAGATTCCATTAAAGCAGTAGAAGAAAATTACTAAAGAAATCAACATTGTCAAATCAAAAAATAGGTAATGATTTGACATAAACATAGTTGTTGATTCAATTAATAACCTACTTGACCAAGTTTTATAACGATAAATGGCAAACTCAAAGAAGCCATATTTTTTAGCCATATGTGCAAAGCTAGTCTGATCACCAGCGTCATTAATATAAATAATAGACTCCAATGTAAACAGGAAGCTAATAAAAGCATAATAGATTGGTAAAATAAATTTTTTCTTTTTCATAATTAATTACTCACTTTAAAAAAATCTTCATATGGTTTCAGGTATCCCTTCCCTGAAACCATATCGTACTCAACAAGTTTTAAATCATTCGCAATTTCTTCTTGTTCATCAGTCAATTCTTCTTTATCAACACTGGCATTGTTTAGAACATCTGTCAATAAAGCATAGTATGGAGAAACCTTAGAATTAGTTCCAGCTAATAACTCAGCTGGAAAATCACTAGAATTAACTAGTGGGTATGATAACACTTCTGTCGGATAATTACTCCAAATAAAATAATCTGTCTGATATTGCCCAGCAAGATTGTCAGCAAAAGAATCTTGAGGATAGAAACCAGGTAAGTGGTCACCATAGAAAACAACTGTAATTTTTTGGTCAATTTGCGATAATTCTTGTAGCCACTCTTGAGTAGCTTGGTCTGTTTGATACAGTAATTTGGCATAATTATCCATGTAATAATTCTCACCAGGTGAAAATCCTTCACCAGATCCCCCTACTTCAGATTCTTCATCTAAATTCCACGGAGCATGATTCTGATATGTAATAACCGAGAAAAATTGATTTTTATTGGGATCGATATTGTCTAGCACTATCTGATAAGTTGAAGCATCACTAGGATATACACCATAATGTTCCAAATGTGTAGCATCTTCAGTACCGTTACTTGCAGCAATAAAAGTATCAAAGCCTAATTCACGATACACTTCCTTACGCGAATAGGTAGTTGCATCACCTAAATGAATGACATACTTATCTTCAGAACTATAAAAATCACTAATAGATGGGAAATAAGTCATTTGAGGAACAACATCAGTATATAACGTTGAAACTGATGCTGAAAGGTTATACATTGGCAACCCAGTCAATGTCTCAAACTCCATATTAGCTGTTCCACCACCATAACCGTCTGATTTCATTAATCCACTGGTCGTAGATTCTTTTACAGAACGAATTACAGGAATAGGGTCAGTTGTCAGATTCACATTTGAAATACGAGTAGGGTCAGAAAAACTTTCGCTTAATACATAAATAACTGTTTGATCTGAAATATCGTTTGATCGCGTTGCATTTATTGTCTGTGCTTCTTCTGTATATTTTTCAACAATATTTTTAATAGCTTCTTGGCTATATCCCTCTGGCTTGTCCATTGTTTTCGAAGTGAGTTGTTTAAGCCAAACAAATGTTAAAGAACGCTCACGTGCAACCGTTCCTTGCCCCATCCATTCTATATTTTCATAGTTATTTAATTTAGATAATACTGGTATATTTTCAGCTATATCACCATCTTCTTGTTGAAGAAATACAGCAAATACATAGCTAAAAAGTGCTAAAATACCGACAATAGTTGCTAAACGCACCTTCCATTTTTTTGTAATCACTCCTCTAAGTAATTGATTTCTAAATATGTAGAAGATCACTACTGTTATTGCCAAACCAATTAAAGAATAAAAAATTAGAGTCACATCAATATAAGAAATTACCAGTCTAATCTCTTTTATCCAACTTAAATCGCTGAACAACAATGGCTCATTACGCATACTAAATTTTATACTATTTGCAACAGTAATTATAATATCTAAAATAATAATAAAAGTCGTTGTACGTAAAATATGATTAACAATCATATAAAGGAGCAAATTAAATAAAGCAATAACTACTATCTGAAATAGCGTTGCTGAAGGAAAAATATAGCGATCTAGTACTGCGCCATCACTTTTGATACCATATTGAAATAAATAATTAAACACTAGAGCTAAAAAGAAACTTAGCACAACAACAATAGCATAATTAGGTCTATTTTCTTTCAACGGTGTATATGAATTTAAAACAAAATAAACCAAAAGACAACTCAAAATTAATGTTATCGCTACACTTCCTGCAACATTTAAAAGATAATCAATGTAGTTTCCTTTTTCTATGAAATCTGCGACTTTCTCTGACATCATATCCAAAAATAGATTATCATTAAGTGCTAGTGAAGCGATAAGACCAATAGAAATCGCTGGATAGTAGTCAAATTCAACTAAGAAACCATCTATCTTTTCTTTTAATTGTAGTCTATTAGAAATATGAAAAATCAGAGTCGCTAGACCTACAATGAGGATGATTGTTGGCAAAAAAGAGTATTGTAAAAAATCATTCTTAAAAAAATGCCACCAAATAAATCCATCATTATTTAAATTTCTTGTAACAACTAAAAAATAAGAGACTAACGAATAAATCACATAACCACTTATTAATTCAACAAAGAAGCGTTTCTTAATATAATTTGATAAATAGATTGCTACTCCTAAAATAGATATAATATATGCTATAACATTAAAAATGTTAAGTGTAACAAATTGATTTGGTAAGTTGCTAATTTGTTCCCTTAACAAGGAAAAATTAATAAGGGAAAAATTGATATAAAATAAAAAGATGAATAAAAGTATGAAATGTAGAATTTTTAGCCAATTAACCTCTAAAAAAGCATTCTTAACCTTTTCTTTCATGCGTCATTTTCTCCAGAGTTCTTTTTATAATATATTTAACAGCTCTAGCTGGTCCGACAAAAATATATTTGAAAGCACCTTTTATACCACCCATATGTGTGAAATCAACATAGGTATGTGGTGCACTATCTCCGCGCTCGTTATAGAGTTTATTATCCACAAACGGTGTTATATCAATTGGATTTTGAGAAATTCTAAAATCATAGTGTTCATTCCAGGCAATATAGACAAGAAGGCGTTCGATAGCATGTAAAATAGAATTTTGAGGTAATGGTTCAGCTGGAACATCATTATCCGTTAGATTCAACTCAAATAGTGGTTTCAAAGCATCGTACTTAAACCAAACAAAAGTACCATAGCTCATGACAAAGGTATGGAAATTATTAAAATCAATAGTTTTCGTCATACCCATTTTTTGCCACAAATCATTCATTTCAGGTGCAATTAAATGCTCATTCCAAGCATCTACAATTTTATTGTATCTAAAGAAAGTTGGGATATCTGCAATAACAAGACCTAATTTATCATTTGCAAAATTAGCAAGAATATTATCAGCTGGCTTGATAAGCATATCAATTAATTCATTGCGCCATGATTCTCCTGCCCAAAAATCAGCTTCTTTAGATTTTTTAGTATGGAAATGTCCAATATAATCGTACTCTGACAAATACTCTTTTAATTTCAACATTGGCAAAACATCACGACCAATATTACCTGTTACAAAAATACGAGCATTTTTAGCATTCTGATTTAAAATAGCTTCAATTTCCGATTTTTTAGTATCATTATCAGTTGTAATGAATAAATCATAGGCAAAATGGAAATTTTTAAATGCTCCTAAGAAATCTTCTAACAAATCAACATAAAAGACATGAAGATGCACCGCTATTTTCTTATCTGATAAAGAAACAGGTGCTGCTGTCTGAACATATTTTCGCGCTAAAAGATATTTAAAATCAGGAAAATTAATTTCAGACATGTGTGAAATAATCAAGTCTACTGGATAATCTGATTTCTTAGCAATTTCTTCTAAGAGATATGGCGCTATATGCTGATTATTATCGATTGCTTTAACCTTTATAAAAGGAACTTTATGGTCCAAAATTGCTGTTGGATGATAAAATGAAAAATCAGCATGCAACATGTGACTAGCATCTTCGTTTACGGTATTAAAAATAACATCATACTTGAAGCCAGCATCTAAAAATTTAGTTGTCACTTGTGTTTCATAATTGTTGATAACATCTTGAACATTTGTATAATTTTTTATATTCTCCCAAAATTCTCTAAATGTGTGGGAAGTAATTACAGATCTTTTAAAAGTAATGAAATAACTTTGGATATGTTCACGAAAACCTTGTGTATAACGAGATTTTGGAGTCTCACGGTTATTTGTTAACCCCCAAAAATCCACATTTTCATCTGCTTCGTATTTTAAATAATGTTCTTTGATATCCCATAATGGTCCAAAACAAGTGTCATTCATAATAGTGATGGAATCATAAGAGTCTAATGTTTCAAAACCAACTTCTGTCATTCCATCTCGCCAAGCAGCAAAATCAAAACCAATATTTTCTCTTTGAATAAACTGATCCATTAATCGAAGTTCGACTATTTTATGATAATCTTGCTCATTAATTGAACTATTTGAGATGAATACTACTTTAGAAAAAAGTGGACGCATTTTTGTCAATTGATAATAAACATGCGAACTAACACGATTGTACTTATTAAAATGGACGTACAATAATAAACGTTTCATTATTTTCTCCTAAAAAAGTTGATGATTGCTGTTGGGATTTTCCAACGACGTGAATGCGTAACAGAGTTATAGGCGACAACCATTTTCTCTAATTCTCGCTTATAATAGTGTCTTTCATCATTTACTTGTTTAAATTTTACTCTATACGCTTCCAATTCTCTAACTTCTTTTTGTAAATGTGACAAATCTTGAGAGAGAACTTTAGCAATATAATCCTCACGATTAATATCATCAACATTAAACATAACATACTCTAATGTGAATGATCTCTGATTTAGTATTGAAATATCATAAATTAATTGAGGATCAGAATTTCTGAACATAACATAGTTTCCGATAATGTCCCCATTTGAAAAACTAGGTAATAGTTCTGTTTGATATCCCGTTGTAGAAAGAGACACTCGCTGATAGAAACTAGGTAGTTCGGATAAATCTATCCGTAGGCTAGTTGCCTCTTTTGGAAGTTCAAAGTGGATAGTATCTTGATACTGTAATTGAAACTCTAGTGTTTTATCCTGAGAAAACCCTTCTTCCAAAGTGGCATAATAAATAGTCACTTTTTGTGAACTTACTCGAGAATGAAAATAATCCCACTGAGATAGTTCCTTTTCAAAATTATTATGTCGTTCCAATAAGATACAAAGGATTTCTTTATAGTTAGTATTAGGATACTTTTCGAGGTAAGCTAACTGAGTTTCTAATAATTTATCAAACCTTTTATCCAAGGCTTCCTTACTTTTTGGACGTGAATCTGAACCTTGATTAACACGATAGGCTACTGTTGCTTCTGGTAAAAAACTAAATTGAGTATGATTAAATAAATCAAGTTGCAAATTAAAAGTGTCATCAGCTGTGTCAACATCAGCTTTTAACATTTCATTTGCAAGCAACATTAACTCACGTTTTACCAACCATGTAGATGGCGCTGTAAAACCACGTGTTGCCATCATTTTTTCATAAGAATCAGAGAGTTCAATAATCTGCCGAGTAAAAACGTGTTTTTCAGTAGTAACACCATTTACATCAACAAAATCAACATCAGTTCCACACCACTGTGAGTTGGGATGTTCTTGTAAAAACTCCAATTGTTTTTTTAATTTGTAATCATCTATCCAGTAATCATCCCCATCACAACGAGCGATATACTCCCCACGAGCAGCTAAACATGCTTTTATCCAAGTTTCTGCAATCCCTAGGTTTCTGTCGTTATATATTGCAACGATTTTATCAGGATAATTTTTGGCGAATTCCTGAATAATCTCTTTTGAATTGTCTGTTGAAGCATCATCAATAAGGATAATTTCCAAAGTAACATTTTTCTGCTTTAGAAAACTTTCAATTGCTTGATTTAGCCATTTTCCCTTATTGTAAACCGTACAGATAACAGAAACTGTTGGAGCATTTTCTACTGACATCTGATGTCTCTCATCCTTTCTAAAAACCTGACTATTTATTCTGATAAAATGTTCCAATTACCATTTCTCTGGATAATACCTGATGCAGAATCTAATGCTGATAAATCATCTAAAGCTATATCATCTCGATTAATGACGATAATAGGTGAATTATCAGAGTTAGCAAAAGCATACATTTCCTTAGATTTTCCAAGAATAGTAACTTCCAACTTCAATTTCATATCGTTTACTTGATTTAGTGAACATGAATATGAATATGATTTATAACCAAGACCAGTTGTAGGAATATCGGTAGCATTATCATTATACATCCAGATTTTTCTATCAATATCCGTCAACGAGAATACAATATGAGTTTCAACATCTTGAAGAACATCGTATGAAATTTTGAATTCGATTTTTTCTTTCGGCGTAATTTTGTTTGGAGATATTAATTCTACTTTTAAATTATCAACATAACGCTCAACATTTTTTTCATCGTCTTCTTTGTCATCTGTTTGAGCATCTTGTGGTGCTGATGAAACCGCATTATCAAAGCTATATTGATTGGCAACATCTTCTGGGTCACCATAAGATTTAACCAAACCATCTTCAATCAAAACAGCACGATTACAATATTTTTTAACTGCGCCCATATCATGGGTTACAAGAATAGTCGTTTTTCCTGAAGCTTTGCGTTCCATAAAGTAATCATTACATTTACGTTGGAAAGCTTCATCACCAACTGCAAGGACTTCATCAAGGATAAGCACGTCACCTTGAGCTTTGATGGCTACTGAAAAGGCTAGACGAACTTGCATACCACTTGAGTAATTTTTGAGTTTTTGATTCATAAATTCTTCAAGTTCTGCAAATTCAACGATATCATCATACATAGCATCTATTTCTTCGGTCGTAAAACCAAGCATAGCGCCATTCATATAAATATTTTCACGTCCTGTTAGCTCTGGATTAAATCCAACACCAAGTTCAATAAAAGATACCATTTTACCATCTACGGTAACTTTCCCTTTTTCGGGAACATAGATTTGAGAGATGATTTTCAAAAGGGTTGATTTTCCTGAACCATTTCGTCCAACAATTCCAAAGAAATCTCCCTTGTAAACATCAAATGAAATATCTTTCAAAACATGTTGTTCTCGGTACCCTTTAATTCCTTTAAAACGATTAACTAGCGCTGTACGCAAACTATGTGTTGCTTCCGTTGGCAATTTAAAATACTTACTAACGTGGTCAACTTTTACTGCAATTTCTTTATCTGACATTATAAAATCTCCGCAAACTTCTTAGCATTTTTATGGAAAATAGTATATCCAATAATAAGAATTAAGACTGGAAGGATATAAGGAATTACTCCCCAAATATGATTATTATAAAGATCCCAGCCACGCATACTACCTGAATAAACAATATAATGACGCAAATCTTGAATAATTTGTGCTAATGGATTTAACATCATCAATTTTGCCACAGTAACTTGATTTTTTTGAATAATAAAAGTCAATGAATAAATAACAGGTGTCGCATACATACCTGCCTGCATAACAACTTCCCAAATTGGACCCAAGTCACGATATTTAACAAATAAAGCCGCAAGAATAAAAGCAATTCCTGCTGATATCATTGCTAACTCAATAAATAGTGGAATAATAATTAGAAAACTCCAACTAAGATGAACACCGTTAATAAGAGCAAAAACAAAAACCACCAAAAGATTAATGCCGTAGTTAATCGCTGCTCCTACTACTGATGAAACAACAATGATTTCTTTGGAAAAGTTCATTTTACGTAATAAATCGCCACGAGTAACAATGGACACCATTCCCATATTTGTAGCTTCTTGGAAGAATGACCATGTCACCATACCGAGAAGTACCCCAATAGCATAATGTGGTGTTCCATCATCCAAACGTAAAAAACGAATAAAAACTAGATACATGATTGTGAAGAGCATCAATGGTTTTAAGATTGACCATAAGTGCCCAATTAAACTTCCTTGGTAACGAAGTTTAAAATCTGTTTTTACCATCTCTTTTAATAAGATTTTATTTTCTTTACTAAAGAATTTCATTTATTTCTCCTATAACCAAATTTGGTAATAATTAGTGTTTTAAAGACAAGCGTATGGAAGTTTCTGTTCTTACGTAAGCCATATTTGTTTAAAGTGTGAATACGCTGAGACAATGATTTATCCATAATAGTTGTAAAGTTTTCAACTAATTCTCTGTTTTCTGGTGATAAATTTAAGTCTAGCAGAAAACGCGCTTGTGTTTGACTGGCATCAATTAACCACCAATATTTTTCAACGAGTTTATGTGGTTTTAACCAGTTTTTCATCCGTTTGGACCATGTTCTTGCTCCAAGAACATTAGCGTCATGCTGACGATACAATTCTGTTGGGTAATCAAGGTAAACCAAATGTCCCAAGGCACTAGCAATCAATGCTAAATACCAGTCATGCATTAAGAGATTATCCGTTGTTGTCCAAAGCTCGGCAAGAGCATGATTGATCATCGCTGTTCCACCAGTTACCGTATTTTCGGTTAATTCTTGAACTAGCGTAGTATTGGCATGGTCAGACTGTGTTTTAATCATGCTTTCATGCAAAACGTTTAGCTCTCTATCAACAATTTTTAAATCCGTATAAACGAGTAACGGTTTGTCATTGCTATATTTTTCAGCTTCAGCTAAAGTCACTGCTAATTTATCTTCCAACCAAATATCATCTTGGTCAGAAAAGAAATAATAGTCAGCTTTGCTATGTTTTAAAAGCGTATAAAAGTTTTTAATGACACCAAAATTTTCACGATTATCAGCATTGATAAAGACAATACGTGAATCCTTTTGAGCATATTGCTGAATAATTTCTGGTGTGCGGTCGCTAGAGCCGTCGTCTCGGATATATAATGTCCAGTCTTTGACTATTTGTTTTTGAATACTTTTAATCTGCTCAGCCAAAAATTGTTCACCATTGTAGGTGGACATGAGAATATTAATTTTCATTTAAAAACAGTTCCTCATACTCTCCTACTATTTTTTCCCATGTGTAATTTTGTTTAACAATCGCACGGGCACGGTTTCCATATTCTGTAAAATCATAATGACCATCTGCATCATTTATCAAACATGATAAATTACCAGAGGTTTTATTCCAATAAAAAGCACTTGCATCAGCTACTGATTTATTGAAATCAACATCAAGGACAAGATTAAGTTTAGTATGTCCTAGAGCTTCAAGCAGACCTGGATTTGTTCCTCCAACTTCATGTCCATGAATGTAGGCAAATGCATTTTCTCGGATATAATTTAACAAATCACGGTCATAAACTGTTCCAACAAACTTCACACGTTTATCTCTTTCAAAATTTGTCAACCGTTTCAATTTGTCAAAATAAGGGTTGTTCTTATGGTTACAAATGATAATCAAATCACGCTTAGTATTTGATTTCATAAATTCTCGGATTGCTGTTTCGTAGTTATTTTCTGGAACAAATCGTCCGACAATCAAGTAATAGCCATTTTCCTTTGTTTGCCAGTTTTCAAAGCATTTTCTAACCTTATAATCATCAGCAGTCAAACTTGACTTTGTCAAGTCGGTTCCATAAGCAATAAATCGTGTCTTAGCTTCTGGATAAGACTCCTGAATATAAGTTTCAATACCGACATTATCTGAAATCACCAAATCAGCCGTTTTAGCCATTGATTTTTCAGCATATTTTAAATAAGCTTGAACAGGTTTTGACCATTTAGATCGTTTCCATTCCAAACCATCGGGATTGACAAAAACTTTACCACCGACAGCGTGAATTTTCTTAGCAAAGGGCACGATAAAAGCACCAATCGTATTTCCCAAAATATAAAAAATAGGGTGTTCAATACGCTCTTTTTTTACCATTTGAAGTCCATACTTAATAGCCATCATATCATAAGCGATGACCCGAGCAGGACCAATCTTAGGTGCCTTGATGGTAAAGCAATCCGCGCCTTCATAGCTAAAGTGCGTTTGATGCTTATCGTCACTCAAACAAGCCACATGATAAACAATGTCTGCGCTCTGCTTATTTTTTACCAACTCCTCAACAAAAGTCTCGAAACCACCGTATTTTGCTGGTAATCCACGACTTCCGATGATGAATACATGTTGCATGGCACACTTCTCCATTCTAAAATACAATCGCTTTTATTATACCATAATTTACATAAGCTGGCGAAAGAAAAAAGGAAAGTCAAAGCAACAGAATGTGATTAATTGTACAATTTTTAATACTGCAAAAGCAGCTAGGGCGTCACAATCAAAAATGAGGTTAGAAAATCTCCTAACCCCATAATCATGTTTTGGAACTGCGATGAACAATTATTATTTTTTAACGTCTTGTTTGTAAAATTCCTGCAAAGCTTCTTGCCATGTTGGGATAACAAAACCAGTTGCTTTAGCTTTAGCAAGGCTCATTGTTGAGTTAAGTGGGCGTTTTGCTTTAGCTGGGAACTGACTTGAATCAACTGGTTTCACCACAACGTCAGTATCTTTCAAGATTTCCACTGCGAAATCATACCAAGTTGTATCTTCGGCAGCATCATTTGACAAATGATAATAACCAAACTCTTTTTGATTTTCTGTCAAATAAGTCATAAATTCAGCTAAAGTACGAGTCCATGTTGGACGACCATGTTGGTCATTGACAACAGTTAATGTATCATGTGTTTTGGCAAGGTTTTGCATTGTGAAAACAAAGTTCTTACCATAATTACCAAATACCCAAGCTGTACGGATGATGTAGAATCTATCAGTGTATTTTTCAACAGCTTCTTCACCAAGACGTTTTGTACGTCCGTATTCTGTTTGAGGGTCTGGTGTATCATCAACTTCCCATTCTTGATCAACTGGTTTCTTTCCGTCAAAAACGTAGTCAGTTGAAATGTAAACAAGAGTTGCACCATATTTAGCAGCTGCTTTGGCAACAATTTCTGTACCTGTTACGTTGATAGCATAGTCAAGTTCTTTACCTTCATCTTCGGCAGCATCAACGGCTGTATAAGCCGCGCAATGGTAAACAAGTGTGGGTTTTACTTGCGCAAATACTTCATCAACTTTTTCAGCGTTTGTGATGTCCATTTCCGCAACATCAACCGCCACGTACTCTTCACCACGTTCATCTAATAAATAGCGTAATTCTGTTCCTAATTGCCCATTGGCACCTGTAACTAAAATCATGTTAGAACTCCTTTAAATTCATTCCCTAATATTTTACACTATTTTTTCAGAAAAAGCACTAGAAAAAGAGGATAGCTTCACTCCTCCTTAATTATATTTTTCTTTTTCAGAATCATGTTTTCCACACGAAATAGCTGTTTGCTCTTTCATTTTAAGAACATTATTAAAGTTTGTATTACTAGGCATATTTTCGATATGATACCAATAAACATCCGAATTTCCACTAATTCATATTCAATAAAAAATTATATTTATTTATAAAAAAGACCAACAATCTAACGATTGCCGGTCTTTTACTGTTTGTTAATAGTTATCTAATCCCTAAAGCAATGCGAGCGTAGCGGCTCATCTTATCTACCGTCCAAGCTGGGTACCAAACCAACTTCACTTCGGTATTTGTTACCTCTGGAATTTCACGCATCACATCATGAATTTGATCTGTAAGAAGGTCAGCGAGTGGACACCCCATTGTCGTCAATGTCATATCAATTTCAGTATGACCATTTTGCTCAAAACGTATTTCATAAACAAGACCTAGATTGACAATATCAATGCCCAATTCTGGGTCAATAACCATTTCCAAAGCTTCAAGAATACGGTCTTTAATTTTTGCTACTTCTTCTTCAGTATATTTTTGTCCTGACACAAGCGAACCTCACAATTAATAATTAATCTTCGATAAAATCACGGAGTTGTTTACTACGGCTTGGGTGGCGTAGTTTACGAAGAGCTTTGGCTTCAATTTGACGAATACGTTCACGCGTCACATTGAAAACTTTACCAACATCTTCTAATGTACGCATTTTACCATCATCAAGACCAAAACGCAAACGTAAAACATTCTCTTCACGGTCTGTCAACGTATCCAAAACTTCGTCCAATTGTTCACGAAGCACGACACGAGTTGTGTAATCTACTGGATTTTCAATAACTTCATCTTCAATGAAATCACCAAGATGACTGTCATCTTCTTCACCAATTGGTGTTTCCAATGAAACAGGTTCTTGAGCAATTTTCAAAATTTCACGAACTTTGTCAGGTGTCATATCCATACGCTCCGCAATTTGTTCAGGTGTTGGGTCTTGACCAAGTTCTTGAAGGAGATTACGTTGTTCACGAACAAGTTTATTAATAGTTTCAACCATGTGAACAGGAATACGAATCGTACGAGCTTGGTCAGCAATAGCACGTGTGATAGCCTGACGAATCCACCATGTTGCATAGGTCGAGAATTTGAATCCTTTTGAGTAGTCAAATTTATCAACAGCTTTCATCAATCCCATGTTTCCTTCTTGAATAAGGTCAAGAAATTGCATACCCCGCCCAACGTAACGTTTTGCAATTGAAACAACCAAACGCAAGTTAGCTTCAGCCAAACGTTGTTTTGCTTGAAGGTCACCAGTAGCAACGGCAACAGCCAATTCTTTTTCTTCCTCGCTAGTGAGCAATGGCACAACACCAATTTCTTTGAGGTACATACGAACTGGATCATTAACCTTGGCGGAATTACTACCAAGCAATTCTTCGTCTGTCAATTCTTCTGGTTTTGGTTCTTCAACGATGTATTTTGTTGATGGATTTCCTTCTTTGTCCGTGATTGAAATACCACCATCTGTCAAACGTTCCAAAAGGTCATCTATTTGATCGGCATCTAATGAAAATGGAATAACTAATTTTTCAGTTACTTCATCATCGACGGCAGTGCCGTTCTTTTTGTGATTACGAATAAATTCTGCAACTTGAACATTAAAGGTTGTAATTTCTTTTTCTTTTGCCATATTTTCCTCTATTCCATATTTCTTTTTTGGGCAATGAGATTTTCCAAAGCCGCTAAAGCTGCATCAACATCTCCAAGATTGCTAGACTCACGAATGAGTTTACTTTGCTTTTGCAAATCTCTTTCTTGAAGAAGCTGATCACGCTTGTCAATAATTTCCTCTATTTCATTATTCGCAATTTCGTCTGGTAAATTTTCCTCCAACACGCGATAATACATCTGGCACGTTTGGTCATCAAGTTGCGCCAAATCATAGGAATTCACCTCACCTTGCTGCACTAATAAATCATACAAAGCTTGCAACTCTTGGGTATCAAAGATAAATTCGCCACGATTTCTAAATTCATTGAGGAGATAATCGTGTGTCAAAAGTCGGTGCATTAACTGACTTTCTGCTTTGATAATTGCAGATATATTCTTAGACATAGGTAATTCTACAACAGTCGCTCGTTGCTTAACTACTTCTGCTTGCATATTTGAGCGATTTTGCAGACGTTCACTATTTACCGATTGCTCGACTTGATAGTAATCAAAGTCAGGCAATAAATCAGCGACCATATTAATATACGAATTTTGTGCTGTAATTGACGGCGATTGCGCAATAATTTTTGAAATTTGCTCGACATAAGCAATCTCAGCTTGGAGATTATCGTTATTTTCAGGTTTCAAATAATGAATAAAAAATTCTGTACTACTTATCCTGTTATTCTCAAGCAAATTTGCCAAAGCTTGTGGTGAATTTTTTTTGATAAATTCATCAGGATCCATTTGCTCAGGAACACGCACAATCTCAACATTAAAGTCTTTTAGAAGTTCCAAAGACTTGGCAATCGCATTTTGACCAGCGTTATCACCATCATAAGTCAAAATCACTTTTTTGGTGTAACGCTTCAGATGTCTAACATGATCTGGGGTCAATGCCGTTCCCATAGAAGCGACAGCATTTTCAATACCAGCACGGTAGGCAGCAATAACGTCCATAAAACCTTCCATCAAATAGACTTCATGTTTTTTCGACATTACTGGACGAGCTTTATCTAAATGATAAAGTTCATACGACTTATTGAACAGCGCTGTAGAACGAGTATTCTTATACTTTGCTTGCTTATTTTCAAGGTCCTCTTTGGTCCAAATCCGTCCCGAAAATGCAACAATCTGGCCACTGTCATCGGTCAACGGAAACATAATCCGATTTTGAAAAGCATCATAAACATGATTTGTTCTTTCGGACAAATTAAAAAGACCTGAACCCATCAAAACATTCTCATCATAGCGTTTCGCTAGAGATTGATATAAAAAATCAGGTTCGTTTGGCGACAATCCAATATTAAAATAATCAATCAGCTCATCTGTCAAACCACGTTGCGCTAGATATCTTTTTGCTTCTTGCCCTTCTTTTGTTGTCTTTAAAACAGCATTGTAAAACTTAGCCGCATCTTTATGAATGTCAATCAATATCTGATTAGGATTTTGTGGCTTTGTTTGCGTCTGTTGAACATCAATTTTCAAAGAGATTCCAGCGCGCTCAGCTACCAGATGAACACTTTCTAAAAAGCTAACCTGACGATATTCTTCCAAAAACTTATAAACATCACCAGATTTTCCGCAACCAAAACAATGAAAAAATTGCTTGTCTTCTATGACATTAAAAGATGGCGTTTTTTCCTTGTGAAATGGACAAAGCCCAATATAGTTGCGACCAGCACGTGTAAGACTAACCACCTCGCCAATAACATCAACAATATTAACGCTATTTTTTATCTCGGAAATTAATTCTTTGTCAATTGCCAAAAGATCACCTCCACGCACTAACCCCATTTTAGTTTTGTATTTCATTATAACATTTTGAGCAGCATTTGTAAATCTAAAGCTCCGAATAGTTGCAATGATTTTAGAAAATCGAAATCTTTTTTCACTTTAGTTTCTTGATATTTTCATTTCAACAAAACTATTTCCAGTATAAAAAGTATTTTTACTGAAGTGCTCAAAATTAGTATTTAATGAATAAGAATATCAATTTTGAATATTTCTCTAAATAAATAATAGATTTATTCAAATTTCCAGACAAATAACTGCTTTTTGTATACTTTTTTTGATAGAATAGTGCTGTTAATGTTTCATTTAGGAGGTTTTCTATGATTAAAGAACTCAAAAAGTTTTTGTTCAAGGCCAATGTCCTTGACCTTGCTGTCGCTGTTGTTATTGGTGCAGCTTTCAACGCTATTGTAACATCGCTTGTTGAAGATGTTATCACTCCACTTTTTCTTAACCCTGCTTTGAAAGCTGCTGGTGTGGAAAAAATTGCAGAGCTTTCTTGGCATGGTGTTGCCTATGGTAGTTTCTTAAGCGCTATTATTAATTTTCTAATTGTTGGTACAACCCTCTTCTTCATCGTCAAAGCCGCTAAGGCTGCTTCTGATTTTGGTAAAAAATACGATGAAGTGGAAGAAGAAACTGCACCTACACAAGAAGAACTTCTTACAGAAATCCGCGATTTGTTGAAAGAAAAATAATTTTTCAATCTAGAGTAATAAAAAGAGACGCTTGGCGCCTCTTTTCTTGTATCTAAATTTAATTAGAATTTTTTACGTTTGCGAGCTGCTTCTGATTTGCGTTTACGTTTTACAGAAGGTTTTTCGTAGAATTCACGCTTACGTGATTCTTGAAGAGTCCCAGCTTTAGTCACAGAACGTTTGAAACGACGAAGTGCATCGTCAAGCGATTCGTTTTTACGTACTACTGTTTTTGACATATGTTTCACCTCCTCAAGATATTGTAACATTTACACGTTCCCTAATAGGATACCTAATTTATCAAAAAAAGTCAATCCTTACACGCATTAAAATGCCATAAAAATTTTAAAAAATATTTTCGGTAAAATTTTCACCATGCTTATGATTTTTTAAGGCTTTCTCGCCATATATTAACAATTCTAAAACTTTTCTTTTTCATAATCTCCTAAAAGACGACTGCCAATGGCGGTCGTTTTTTTTGGGGGGAGGGATATAAAAGAGGTTGAGACAAAAAGTTCCCACCCTCCTCTATTATTGAGTCACAATTGCAAAGCGCAGCGACTAAGTAGATTCTAACACGCTGACAAATCAGCTTTTATAACCCTCTTTTTGGATGTCAAGCTTCACTTGACTTTATCTTCCACCTCAAAAGTTTCCCCACCCTTTTAAGCTATTCGGAGGGTGAGAGTAAAACAATTCAATGAATTGTTTTACTCAGCAATAAGAAATTAAGACTTGCTGAAAATCAAGTTTCTACGAAACTACTGATTTCTGTCTCACTCCCTTTCTTATTCGTCTTCATCAACCGCATCACCTGTGAGTTGAGCTGCATCTGAAATGAATTGTTTGTATTTATCTTCTTTGGCTAATTTTTTGATGACTTTGTTAACCGTTTTTACCAATTCGCCGCTATCTTTTGGCATAGCTACTGCTTTGGCATCACCTTCGCCTGTTTCAAGAGCAAAGCTTGCTAGGGCTAAGTCAGAATTTTGTGAAAGGTAACCTTCTGCGACTGGTTTTTCCAAATCGACAGCTTGAACTTGACCAGATTTTAATTCATTAATAGCTTCGCCCATAGCTGTTAACGAAACAATGTTAGAATCTGATAGTTGATCTTTTGCCAAACCTTCTTCAATCGTTCCTTTTTGAACTGCCACTTTTAAACCTGACAAACTGTCAACTGATGTATAAGTATCAACATCACTCGCTTTAACTAAGATAGCATTTTCAGTCTCATAATAGGCATCTGAAAAGTCATAGACTTTGGCACGTTCTTCAGTATAAGACAAACCAGAGATTGCCATGTCAGCTTTTCCTGTTTGAAGACTTGAAAGAACATTATCAAAACTCATTGATGATAGTTCTAACTCGACACCAAGTTCATCAGCAATAGCTTGTGCCAATTCCACATCAGCACCAACAATGGTATCTTTGCCATCAACCAAAGCCTTGAACTCAAACGGGGCGTAGTCTGGGCTGATAGCCACGACTAATTTTCCTTTTTTGACAATTTTTTCTTGTAAATTTTCATTTGATGACGAGCCACAAGCAGCTAACGTCAGCACAGAAATAAGCGCAAGAATCCCTAAAAATATTTTTTTGATTTTCATATTTATTCTCTTTTCTCTTAAACTTATCTCTATTTTAGCTATTTTTTTGCAATACGTCAACGATTTTTTGAATAAAAATTCATTTTGTGAATTGCTCGTATTTTACGGCATTTCCTTAAAATTCTTTCAAACATGCAGATAATAACTGCAAGCCTTGTTTTAGTGTTTCTTGCTGGCAAGAATAGCCTAAACGAACATAGCCTTCTCTGTCAAAACGATTTCCTGGAACCAATAGAACACCATATTTTTGCAATAACGTTAAGCAAAATGCTTCGATTGGAACATTAACATCAAGCTTAACAAAAGATGTCGGCACTTCAGCAGGACGAATGTAAGACGCTTTGGGTTCTGAGGCAATCCATTGGTCAAGAATTGCCAAATTTTCTCTGATAATATGGCGATTTCGTGCCAAAATAGCTTCCCTATGTTTGAGCGCTAAACTAGCTACCATATCATCAAAAATACCCGCACAAATCATGGTGTAATCTCGATACCCTCGTAAAATATCAGTCACCTCACCACAAGCTGCTACCCAACCAACACGAATGCCAGGTAGTGAAAATGTTTTTGAGAGACTATTAACCGAGATTCCCTTATCATATAAATCTACAATAGAGGAAACTCTTTTAGTCGTAAACGAACAATAAACCTCATCTGCCAAAATATAAGCACCACACGATTTAGCAATCGCAACTAACTCCTGCAGATACTCATCGTCCATAACAGCTCCTGTTGGATTATTGGCATTATTAATGCAAATCATTTTAGTATTTGGGCGAATCAACTGGCGCAACTCATCTAAATCAGGCAACCAATCATTTTCCTCTTTGACTTGCCAAAGGTCAACTTCGGCTCCCAATGATTTCGGAATATCGTACAACTGCTGGTAAGTTGGATAGATAGAAATCACATGGTCTTTCGGTTCAATCAATCCATATAAAACCAACATGTTCGCTCCCGTCGCCCCATTCGTCTGAAGAATCTGACTTTCTGATACAGAATGGTAGAGATTACTAACTGCTTTTTTAAAGTCAGGTGAGCCTTCAATCCAACCATAATTTAACTTTTTAGTTAATAATTCTTGGTAAAATTCTTCTTGCGAAACGCCAGTCAATTCAAATAATTCCTGCAAGGTTAGCGCCTCAATCGAAACGCCTGCAATATCATAGACTGCTTCCTTTTCATGGACATTGAGCCATTCTTCAACGCCAAAACGTGGTAATTTCATCTCAAACCTCACGAACTTTCTATTACTATCATCATTTTACCATGATGACATAAAAACTGGGAGTAAAAAACTCTCAGTCTTGACATTATTCATCTGAACTTGAACTACTTTGTGTGTAAGTCGCTACTTTTTCAAGCCAAGCATCAAAATCACCAGAACCTTTGGCTTTTTTGACAACGTTATTGACGGTATCAATTAAATCTTGGCCTGTTCCTTCGGCAATGCGACCGCATAAGCATCTATATCGTTTGATTTCAAGGTCATATCTGCAATCATCAAATCATCATTTTGTAAAACGTAGCCTTCAGCAATAGCTTTCTCCAAAACAACTGCTTGAAGCTGATTATTTTTCAATTCATTAATCATTTCGCCGTTTGATGTTAAGGAAACGAGGCTCGAATCTGGCAATTGGTCTTTCGCAATGTTTTCTTGGATTGAACCTTTTTGCGCACCAACTGCTTTTCCTGCCAAACTTTCAAGTGTGGTATAGGTTGCCTCGTCCGATTTTTTGATGATGACAACATTTTCAGCCTCATAGTAAGCGTCCGAAAAATCATAAGCTTTCTTACGTTCGTCCGTTACTGAAACTCTTGCGATTGCAATATCTGCTTTCCCAGAAGTCACCGAAGCCAATACATTGTTAAATGACATTAGCGAAAAATCTACATCTACACCAAGAGTATCTTAGTCGTCAGAAGCACTAGAATCGCTAGAGTCACTTACTGATAATTCATAAGCATTTTGAATGAACTGATCAATTTTTCCAGATTCTTTTAATTCCTTGATAACTTTATTAACTTTCTTAGTTAATTTTGTACTGCCTTTAGGAAGAGCAACAGCGTAGGCATCAGCATCATCTGACGTTAACGTGATACCTGAAATAGTAAGGTCACTGTTATTTGCCACATAACCTTCGGCAATTGGTTTTTCAAGGACAACTGCTTCAATTTGTGAATTTTTTAATTCGTTAATCATTTCACTGTTTTGTGTCAATGAAACGACTTTTGCACCTGCTAATTGTTCAGAAGCAACTGTTTCTTGGATACTTCCTTTTTGAGTACCAACTGATAGACCGTCTAAAGAGTCTGTATCTGTATATTTATCAACATCTGTTTTTCTGATAAGAACAACATTCTCAGCTTCATAATAAGGATCTGAGAAATCATAAGCTTTCTTACGTTCTTCTGTTGCTGAAATTCCTGAGATGGCAATGTCTGCTTTGCCAGATTGAAGACTCGCAAGAACGTTATTAAATGACATTGATGAAAATTTGACATCCACACCAAGTTCTTCTGCAATAGCTTTAGCAATCTCAACATCAGCCCCAACAATAGTATCTTTGCCGTCCACCAATGTTTTAAATTCAAACGGAGCGAACTCTGGGTTCAACGCAACAACAAGTATTCCTTTGTCTTTGATATCTGATACTGATGTATCTTCTGAACTGCTAGAACCACAAGCTGACAATAGGAAAAGCGAAGCCGCCGCTACTGCTAAACCACCAAATAATTTACTTACCTTCATAATCATTTTCTCTTTTCTTTTTGATATAAATACATTATATTTAATATTTATACATTTGTCAACCTGTAAATTTATAAAAATTCAACATTTTTACATTATTTCTGTATAAAATAGCAAAAAGGCTGAGAAATCAGCCTTTTTTGTATTTTCACATTGCGCGTTATTGTCTTAGTTGCTGTGCCAGATTTCGCCGTTGTATTGTTCAATTGTACGGTCTGATGAGAAGAAACCAGCTTTGGCAATATTTTTAACGACTTTTGTCATCCAAACTTTTTGGTCTTCGTAATCAGCAAGCATTTGTTCTTTAACAGCAATGTATTCTTTCAGGTCAATCAAAGTCATAAACCAGTCTTTGTTAATCAATTCATTGTAAAGACGCTCAAGACGTTCTGCGTTACCATGTTTCACTAATTCATCACTAACGATGAAGTCAACAGCTTCTTTGATAACTGGGTCATTTTCATAGTAATCAGTTGATATATAACCTTCCGTTGCATAAAGATCAATGATAGTATCAGAATCTTTACCAAATGTATAAATATTATCCATTCCTGCTAATTCAGCAATTTCAACATTGGCACCGTCCATTGTACCAAGAGTCAATGCACCGTTGAGCATGAATTTCATATTACCAGTCCCTGAAGCTTCTTTTGATGCTAGAGAGATTTGTTCAGAAATATCTGTCGCAGGAATTAAGTGTTCAGCAACGGTAACGTTATAGTTTTCAACCAAGTGAACATTTAGGTATTGGTTAACTTCTGGGTCGTTGTTAATCACTTCTGACAAGCAAAGAATCAAGTGAATGATATCTTGGGCAATGATGTAAGCAGGTGCTGCTTTACCACCAAAGATAACAGTAATCTTACGTTCTGGCAAATTACCACGTTTAATTTCAAGGTATTTATGAATAATATAAAGAGCATTCATTTGTTGACGTTTGTACTCGTGGAAACGTTTGATTTGTGTATCAATAATTGAGTTTTCGTCAAGTTCAATACCTTTATTTTCTTTGAGGTAACGTTTAAGAGCAAGTTTATTATTGTGCTTGATTTCAGCCAATTCAGCATGAACAGCTTCATCATCAGCAAAAGCAAGTAATTTTTCAAGCTTAGTCGCATCAGTCAAGTAGTCATCGCCGATAAGTTCTTTGATATAGTCAGCCAAATCTTGGTTGGCAAATTCAAGCCAGCGACGGAATGTGATACCGTTTGTTTTGTTGTTGAATTTTTCAGGATAAATATCATAGAACGGTTTCAACTCACTGTTTTTAAGGATTTCAGTGTGAAGCGCAGCTACCCCATTGACAGATGTTGAGAAATGAATATCCATATGTGCCATGTGAACACGGTCAGCTTCGTCAATAATTTGAACAGCTGGATCAGAGTATTCGCTAGCAATCAATGTATTCAATTTTTCAATGATTGTTACCAAATGAGGAACAACTTCGTTAAGGTAGTCAAGAGGCCATTTTTCAAGCGCTTCTGCCAAGATAGTGTGGTTAGTGTAACCAACCATATTTTTCACGATTGAAACAGCTTCGTCAAAGTCAATGTCATGTTTTTCAGTCAAAAGACGGATAAGTTCTGGAATGACCATTGATGGGTGAGTATCATTGATTTGCACATAAGCATAATCAGCCAAGTCATGCAAGTTTGACCCACGTTCGATAGCTTCATCAATCAATAACTGTGCCGCATTTGAAACCATGAAATATTGTTGGTAAATACGAAGCAATTCACCGTTCTTATCTGAATCATCTGGATAAAGGAAAAGTGTCAAGTTTTGCCTGATTTCCGTCTTATCAAATGAAATACCATCATGAATCAAACCATAATCAAGACCGTCAATATCAAACAAGTTCAAATAGTTTTTAGTGTCACGTTTATAACCCAAAACATCGATACGGTCAAGACGAGATTTAAGTGTGAAATCTTTAAATGGCACATCATAACTGATATCAGTTGGAACAAGCCATGAATCTTTTTCAATCCAGTAGTTAGCTTCTGCTTCTTGTTGGTTATCAACGAAAACTTGTTTAAAAAGTCCGCAGTGATAGTTAAGACCAACACCTTCACCGTTAATACCAAGTGTTGACATCGAATCAATGAAACATGATGCTAAACGACCAAGTCCACCGTTACCAAGAGATGGTTCAAGTTCAACATCTTCTACTTCGGCAATTGATTTACCAGCTGCTGCTAATTCAGCTTTAACATCTTTGTAGATGCCAAGGTTGATAAGGTTGTTTGACAATAGTTTTCCGATAAGGAATTCAGCAGAAATGTAGTAAACTTTGCGTTTTGCTGTGTTTTTTGGTTTTTCAGCTGCCAAGTCTTTAACGTAATGTAAAAGTGCTACGTAAATATCTTCATTGCTCAATTCAGCAAGTATTTGCCCTTTTGATTGGAGATAGTTTATGAAATTAGTTGTCATTTTTAGTCGCCTTTTCTTCTTTAGTTATCGTTTTAAATGTATTTTTGCGGCAGTAAAGTGCTGTAATATCTTTCAAGAAAGCTTTGCGCTCATCTGTCAAATCTTCTTTAAGCATACGCCATTGCCAGTTGCCACCAACAGTATTTGGAATATTCATACGGCTATCAGCTGGTTTATCAAGTAGATCTTGCATTGTCGCAATCGCAACATCACTAACAGTCACAAACAATGTCCGAAGCATAGCTTGTGTAATCGGTTCATCGTCACTACGGTGAGTGTAAGCATTCACAAATGCTTTTTGCTCGGCAGTCAAGTTGTCATACCAACCGTTGATAACTTCATTATCGTGTGTTCCTGTATAAGCAACGCTATTTTTATTACAGTTATGAGGAGCATCAATACTCTTTCCTTCGGTGTCATAGAAGCCAAATTCAAGAATTTTCATGCCTGGGAAAGCTGTATCTGTCAATAACTGTTCAGCTTTTTCGTCGATGTAACCAAGGTTTTCAGCGATAATCGGAAGGTCACCAAGTTTGTCTTTGACAACATCAAATAAAGCACGTCCTGGACCTGGTTCCCAACTACCGTCATTTGCTGTTTCGTAGTCACCACGGATTTCCCAATAATCTGAGAAGCCTTTGAAATGGTCAATACGAAGAAGGTCATACAATTTGAAGCCTTCTTGAATACGGTAAACCCACCAAGCGTAATTTGTCTTAGCATGATTTTTCCAATCATAAATTGGATTTCCCCAGAGCTGACCATCATCACTGAATTCATCCGCAGGAACACCGGCAATGCAAATTGGATTTTTATCACTATCTACTTTGAAGAGTTCAGGCATTGTCCATACTTCAACACTATCAGCTGAAACATAAATTGGCATATCACCAATAATTTCAATACCATTTTCATTAGCATAAGCTTTGAGTTTAGCCCATTGTTGATAGAAGAAATATTGAGTGACTTTATGGTAAAGAATAGCGTCTTTTAATTTAGCACGGTAAGTTTCAAGAGCCTTTTCTTCTCGTCTAACAACCGCTTTATCGTCCCATTCTTGTAGAGCTTTGTTATCAAAGAATTCTTTAATTGCTATGAAGTCTGCAAAATCTTGTAGCCAACTCGTATCTTTTTCAAATTCAGCTAAGGCTTCAATATTTTCCTTTTGACTCAAGAAGGCTTTAACTGCTTTTTCCAAAATAGGACGGCGCAATTCAAAAATACGAGCGTAGTCAACAGACTCTAAATCATCACCAAAATTAACGGTTTCAAAATCTTTTTTATCAAGGTAACCTTGTTCACTAAGGAGTTCAAGGTCAATCAGATGCGTATTTCCCGCAGTAGCTGAGAACGATTGATAAGGGGAATCACCATAACTTGTCGTTGTTAGTGGTAAAATTTGCCAGTATGTTTGGTCAGTTTCAACTAAGAAATCAACAAAGTCATAGGCTTCTTGTCCGAATGTTCCCACCCCTTGCTTTCCAGGTAGCGATGTGATATGCATCAATACACCACTTGCACGTTTTTTCATACGTTTTCTCCTTTATCAACTATCTTTACATTGCAAATTATAACGCAACCGTTTGCGCTAGTCAACTATTTTCTTAAAAAATTTTCACAAAAAAATCGCCTTATTAGCTAATAAGGCGATATAGGGTATTAAAACAAAGCTAAAAAGCTGTTAAACCCTTTTTAGTTAATCATCAACGTGTAATTGGCGTACACTTTCACGTTCTCTAAGCGTAAATGGAACAATAATTTTTTCAGTAATAGCTGTTTTAGGCGATTTAATCAACTCTACCAATCTTCTAAAACTTATTCGTCCAAGATTTGAAACATTAATATCAAAGGTTGTTAAATACGGGTGAACTAGGGTTGAATATGCTGAGTTATTGAAAGTAATAATCGAAATATCATCAGGTACACTCAATTGATAATAAGATAAAAACTGCGTAATTCTAACCGAAATCGTATCTGCAATAACAATTAAAGCGGTTGCTTTGCTCTCTTCGATTTTTTGAATTAGTTCTTCTAATACCATAGGATCTCTACGGTCAAATAAGAGTGCAGGATTGCTATCAAGCTCTAATTTCTCCATGCCACGTAGGTAACCAAAATAACGTTCTGATGACACTTCAGATTTTAAATCATCTGTTACAAAAAGAACCTCACGATGTCCTTTTTGGTAAAGGTATTCTACTGCTTTTTTCCCCATTAATTGGTTATCATTATCAATATAAGTAATGTCGTTTTCAAAACCTTCTGGTGCTCCTACGATAACAAATGGCACGTCATTGTCCATTAAATACTTACGAACAGGATCATCAGGGTCAGAGTAAAGGATAATAAAACCATCAACACGCTTCTGACGATACATCAATTTAACCTGTTCTTCAAGTTCATCAACCGTCATCCCTGTTGCGATTGATACCGTAAAATCATTTAGCTTTGCTTCACTTGTAATTGTTGACAAAATTTGCATAAAGAAAGGTTCATTCAAACGATCTGGAGTAATTAATGGTGGAAAAATCAAACCAACGTTATAAGTTAAACCGCTTGCTAACATTTGCGCGGCAACATTGGGCACATAACCAAGATCTGCCATCGCTTTCCGAACTTTATCTTTTGTTTTCTGAGAAATGGATTTATTATCTTTTAAAACGCGGCTAACTGTTGAAGGATTCACGCCAGCTTCAGCCGCTACATCTTTTATTGTAACCATTTATGTCTCCTTTTCACTTTTCATTTTATAATAGATTTACAGTACTGACAAGATTTTACTTGTAAAATCTTATTTTACTCCCTATTATACATAAAAGCAGATTTTCTGCAATTGTTTGCCTTTATATCTTACAACTTTTTTGACAAAAAATTTTTTATTGTTATGAGATCGCTTAAATCAAGCTTTTATGACCATTTTGGGGTTTAAAAACTAAATTTTTTTCAAAAAATCGCTTGACAATATCTGCAAGCGGTTGCATGATATAGGTGTAACAATTATATTACTAATCTTTCTCTAGGAGGGGAAATCATGAAGAAGAATACATGGAAAAAAATGGTCCTTGCTGGTGCAGGTCTTACACTCGCAGGTAGCGTATTAGTCGCTTGCTCAAATTCCTCATCAAATAGTTCAAGCTCTTCATCAAGCAAGACTATTAAATTATGGGTTCCAACAGGCGCTAAAGAATCTTATTCAGAAGTCGTTAAACAATTCGAAGAAGAATCTGGCTACACTGTAAAAGTTGTTGAATCAAACGATTCAAAAGCACAAGAAAATGTAAAAAAAGACCCAGAAAAAGCTGCTGATGTCTTTTCACTCCCACATGACCAACTTGGTCAATTAGTAGAATCTGGTGTTATTCAAGAAGTTCCAGAAGAATATGCCAACGAAATTGCTGAAAACGATACCGACCAAGCAGTTGCTGGTGCTCAATACAATGGTAAAACATACGCCTTCCCATTCGGTATTGAATCACAAGTTCTCTTCTATAATAAGTCTAAACTTTCTGAAGAGGATGTTACTAACTATGAAACAATTACAAGCAAAGCTACATTTGGTGCTACTTTCAAATCAATGAATGCTTACGCTACTGCCCCACTTTTCATGTCAGTTGGTGACACATTGTTCGGAAAAGACGGTGAAACAGTTGATGGCACAAACTGGGGTAACGAAGCTGGTGTATCTGTCCTTCAATGGATTTCAGACCAAAACTCAAACAGCGGATTTGTTAACCTAACAGCTGAAAACGCTATGTCTAAATTTGGTGATGGTAGCGTTGCTGCGATCGAAACAGGACCATGGGATTTGTCAGCTGCACAAGAAGCTATCGGTGAAGAAAATCTCGGTATCGCTGTTTACCCTACTGTAACAATCGGTGGAAATACTGTTCAACAAAAAGCTTTCCTTGGTGTTAAACTTTTTGCTGTAAACCAAGCACCTGCTGGTTCTGACACAGACCGTATCGCTGCTTCTTACAAACTTGCTTCAATGTTGACTAGCGCTGAAAGCCAAGAAAACCAATTTACCTATGAAGGACGTAACATCATCCCAGCAAACAAAGAAGTTCAAGAATCTGATACCGTTCAATCAAACGAATTGGCACAAGCAGTCATCAAGATGGCATCATCATCTGACTACACAGTTGTTACACCTAAACTTAGTCAAATGACAACATTCTGGACTGAAAGTGCTGCTCTTCTCAGCGATGTCTATAATGGTAAAATTCAAAGTAGTGACTACCTCACTAAATTACAAGAATTTGACGCAGATTTAGCTGCTGCTGAGTAAGACGTATTAAAGTGGGGAGTCACTTCCCCACTTTATTTTTAGGTTAATCATTATAGAAGTTATTGCTAAGATATTTAAGCTTAAAACTTTTAGCAGTGACTTCCAATAATGATGTAAAAGGAGTTTTGTATGATTAATTCACAATATTTTGACAGTGTACCTGTTAAAGAAGTTTTCAAAAAAGGTGGCTTTGATACTAAACTGTCATTTCTGATTATGGGATTTTCAAATTTCTATCATAAACAGATTATTAAGGGATGTTTATTCTTACTTTCAGAAATCCTATTTTTGATTGCTTTTGTTACTTCAATTATTCCGAGTTTGCAAGGGTTAATCACTTTGGGTACGCAAGAACAAGGACTTGTTGAGAAAACAGTTGGTGGCATTAAGATGAAAGTCGCTGTTGAGGGTGATAACTCAATGTTAATGCTAATCTTCGGTTTAGCAGCCTTGATTTTCTGCCTTGTCTTTGCTTACATTTACTGGTGTAACCTAAAAAGTGCGCGTAATCTTTATGTTCTAGATAAAGAAAACAAAAAGATTCCAACGTTCAAAGAAGATTTTGAAACACTTGCTAATGGTCGTTTCCACATGACTTTGATGGCAATTCCAATGATTGGTGTTCTGCTCTTTACCATCTTACCATTGATTTACATGATTTGTTTGGCATTTACAAGTTATGACCACAATCACCTACCACCAAAGAGTCTCTTTGATTGGGTTGGTTTCACTAACTTTGGTAATATCTTCAACGGTCGTATGGCAGTAACATTCTTCCCAGTGCTTTCTTGGACCTTGATTTGGGCAGTATTTGCCACAGTAACAAACTTCTTCTTTGGTATTATTTTAGCTCTTATTATCAATACTAAAGGTTTGAAATTGAAGAAAATGTGGCGAACAATCTTTGTTATTACCATTGCGGTGCCACAATTCATTTCACTTCTTATCATGAGAAACTTGCTTCGCGATGCTGGTCCAATCAATGCTATTCTTGAAAAAATCGGACTCGTCTCAGCTGCCAATCCATTACCATTCTTATCTGATCCGCTTTGGGCCAAGTTCTCAATTATCATCGTTAACATGTGGGTTGGTATTCCTGTAACAATGTTGGTTGCTACTGGTATCATCATGAACTTGCCACAAGAGCAAATTGAAGCTGCTGAAATTGACGGAGCAAGCAAATTCCAGATTTTCAAATCAATCACATTTCCTCAAATTTTACTGGTTATGATGCCGAACTTGATTCAACAATTTATCGGTAACATCAACAACTTCAACGTTATCTACCTCCTTACTGGTGGTGGTCCTACTAACTCTAATTTCTATCAAGCTGGTAGCACAGACTTGCTTGTTACATGGCTTTACAATTTGACAGTTACTGCAGCAGACTACAACCTTGCTTCTGTTATCGGTATCATCATCTTTGTTCTTTCTGCCGTGTTCAGTCTTCTAGCTTACACAAGAACAAGTTCTTATAAGGAAGGGGTTGCGAAATAATGAAAAACCAAAAACGATTAAGATTGACGTTTGTCTATATTTTACTGATTGTTTTATCAATCATCTGGCTCTTTCCAATTGTTTGGGTTGTCCTTACAAGTTTCCGTGGCGAAGGAACAGCTTATGTTAACTATTTCATTCCAAAAACTTGGACGCTGGATAATTATATCAAATTATTCACATCAGATGCCTTTCCTTTTGGACAATGGTTCTTAAATACATTGCTAGTTGCAACAGCATCTTGTATCATAGCAACCTTTATCACGGTTGCTATGGCTTACTCACTCAGTCGTATCAAATTTAAACACCGCAACGGTTTCTTGAAACTAGCACTTGTGCTTAATATGTTCCCTGGCTTTATGAGTATGATTGCCGTTTACTACATCTTAAAAGCCTTTAACCTTGACCAAACACTTCTTGCCCTTGTCTTGGTTTACTCAGCTGGTGCAGCACTAGGCTTCTATATTGCCAAAGGGTTCTTTGATACAATTCCTTACTCACTTGATGAATCTGCCATGATTGATGGAGCAACACGCGCTGATATTTTCTTTAAAATCACACTTCCTCTTTCAAAACCAATTATCGTTTATACAGCGCTTATGGCTTTCATCGGACCTTGGATTGACTTCATCTTTGCTAAGGTTATCTTAGGAGATGCGACAAGTAAATACACCGTTGCCATTGGACTCTTCTCAATGTTGCAACAAGATACCATCAATGATTGGTTCATGTCATTTACAGCAGGTTCAGTTATTATCGCCATTCCAATCACATTACTCTTCATGTTTATGCAAAAATACTACGTGGAAGGTATTACAGGCGGTTCTGTTAAATAATCTAAAACCAAGCATTTCCCCTTCTAAATTAATTATCAAAAACAGCTTAGAACGATTCTTCCAAGCTGTTTTATTTTTACTACATTATTAATTATAGTAGAAAATTTTGTTTCTTACCAAAATTCGCGTAAGAAATCATCTTTCAAACGTTCACGGTAAAAGAGTTCGTTGAGGTCATCTTCCTCAAAAACACGAAGCAAATTGAGCATATCATAAGCTAAATCTAGTTTTGGTAATTCCTTGCGAGGAATCCATTTAATTTCGCCCTCGTCAGTCGAATGAATATCACCGACGTAGTCAGAAGCTCGATATAAGAAAACAAGGTAGCGTTCATCTTCTTTAGTGTACCAATGTTTCATTCCCACTAATTGTGGATCGTTAATCGTCAAACCAGTTTCTTCCTTAACTTCACGAATAACAGACTCAACCAAACCTTCGTGTGGCTCAATATGCCCTCCAGGAAGCGCATAACCAGACCAACGATAACGTTTTGGGTCACGAATCTGCATGACAACATTTCCCTGACCATCCTCAATTAAGCACATATTTGTTAAAATCACACTCTGTGCACGTGACATATTTTCCTCCGAATTCTATTCTCTACGCTAATACTTAATATTAATTGTTTTTTAGGGTGTTCTAAAGTGAACTTTTACATGAATCTCAATTCTAATCCAAGGCTTTCAATTCTAATACCATATCACGCAATTGGGCAGCAAGTTCAAAATCAAGCATTTCTGCTGCTTCTTGCATTTGTTTTTGAAGTTTCTTAATGGTCTCTTGACGTTCTGCTTTCGTCATAGCATTGTAGTCTGGAATATCTTCTGTGACATCTGTATCAGAACTTTTCGAAATGGCAATCAAATCGCGAATATCTTTTTTGATTGTTTGCGGAATAATACCATGTTCTTCATTGTAACGCATTTGAATTTCACGACGACGCGCAGTTTCGTCCATGGCTTTTTGCATGGATTCTGTAATCTTATCAGCATACATGATAACATGCCCCTCGCTGTTTCGCGCTGCACGCCCAATCGTTTGAATAAGACCACGTTCATTGCGCAAGAATCCTTCCTTGTCCGCATCAAGAATGGCAACCAAACTTACTTCTGGGACGTCAATTCCTTCACGAAGCAAATTAATCCCAATCAAGACATCAAAAACACCTAGGCGCAAATCACGAATGATCTCCGTACGTTCCAACGTTTTAATATCTGAATGCATATACTTGACTTTGACCCCCATTTCTTTGAGGTAATCGGTCAAATCTTCTGCCATTTTCTTAGTTAATGTTGTAATGAAAGTGCGTTCGCCTTTTTCAGCACGTCTATTGATTTCACCGAGCAAATCATCCATTTGTCCCATGGTTGGACGCACTTCCACTTCAGGGTCAAGTAAACCAGTTGGACGAATGATTTGTTCAACAACAGTATCAGTTTGTTCCAGCTCGTAATCCCCTGGGGTGGCTGACACGTAAACAATTTGGTGAACATGACTTTCAAATTCTTCACGGCGCAAGGGACGATTATCAAGCGCACTTGGCAAACGAAAACCATAATTAACCAGCATTTCCTTACGCGAACGGTCTCCGTTATACATTCCTTTGATTTGACCCATGGTCATGTGACTTTCATCAACCATAATAAGGAAATCTTCTGGAAAGAAATCAAGTAAGGTAAACGGTGGCTCCCCTTCTGAACGACCGTCCATATGACGCGAATAATTTTCGACACCATTTGTATAGCCCATTTCACGAAGCATTTCAACATCGTATTCTGTTCTTTGGCGAATACGCTGCGCTTCTATCAACTTTCCTTCTGCCTCAAACTGCTTGACCTGCTCTTCCATTTCTTCCAAAATGTTGTGAATGGCGTGCTCCATATGTTCCTCATTGGTCATGAAGTGTGTAGCAGGGAAAATCGCTAAATGTTCCACCTCACCAAGAACTTTACCTGTCAAACTTTCGATTTCTCGAATACGGTCAATTTCGTCACCAAAAAATTCCACACGAAAAGCATGCTCATCACGACTGGCTGGGAAAATTTCGACAACGTCGCCACGCACACGAAAACGGCCACGTTGAAAATCAATGTCATTTCGTTCAAATTGAATGTCAACCAAATCGTTTAACAATTGATCACGTGATATTTCTTGCCCAGGTCGCAAACTAACCACACTATCAGCATATTCTTTTGGTGACCCCAAACCATAGATACACGATACCGACGCTACTACGATAACGTCATTACGTTCTAGTAGGGCTGATGTTGCTGAATGGCGTAATTTATCGATTTCATCATTTACCGAGCTATCTTTTTCAATATAAGTATCGCTAGAAGGCACATAAGCTTCTGGTTGATAGTAATCATAATAAGACACAAAATATTCAACAGCATTGTCTGGGAAAAATTCTTTAAATTCCCCATAAAGTTGCCCAGCCAAAGTTTTATTATGAGCAATGACCAACGTTGGTTTGTTGACCTTAGCAATAACTTGACTCATCGTATAAGTCTTACCAGTTCCTGTTGCTCCAAGAAGAATTTGAGCTTTTTCCCCACCTTCAATATTATCGACCAAAGCCTCAATAGCTTCTGGTTGGTCTCCAGACGGTTGGTATTTTGATACTAATTTAAATTGATTGTTCTCTACTCTATCTATCATGATAATCCTCAAAACTGAAATTTGTTACTCTTATTGTAACACAAGTCAGTAAAAAAGGGATTTTTAGACTATTATTGCTAAAATTATAGTATTTCATGTAAGATTTTCTAACATCACATATTTCTTAAATTTGCCTTAATGTCTGAATTTTGGTATAATAATACTATTCTAACCAAAAGGAGACTAACATGAAGCACAAATTGAAAGCTCTTATGCTAGCAATATTCTCTGTATTCTTTGTGTTTGGTGTCAAAGCTCAGGCAGACACAATTAGCATTGTATCTGATACAGCTTATGCCCCATTCGAATTTAAAGATTCAGACCAAACTTATAAAGGGATTGATGTTGATATCATCAAAGAAGTCGCTAAACGCGAGGGATGGGACTACGAACAAACTTACCCTGGTTTTGATGCTGCAGTAAACGCTGTTCAAGCGGGACAAGCTGATGCTCTTATGGCAGGAACAACCGTTACTGACGCACGTAAGAAAGTCTTTACTTTCTCTGATACCTATTATGATACTTCAATCGTTATCTACACCAAAAGTGGTAACACAGCCATTTCAAAATATAGCCAATTAAAAGGTAAAACTGTCGGTGTTAAAAATGGTACTGCTGCCCAAACTTGGCTTGACGAACATGCTGATAAATATGGCTATACTGTCAAAACATTTGATACTAGCGATTTGATGAATAACAGCCTTGATTCTGGTTCTATTGATGCAGCGATGGACGACACACCAGTTGTTCAATACGCTATCAATCAAGGAAAATCATATGAAATCAATATCGATGCAGAATCAATCGGAAGCTTCGCTTTTGCTGTTAAAAAAGGAAGCAGCTACGAATATTTGATTGATGAATTCAACGAAGCCCTTGCTGCTATGAAAGAAGACGGTACTTATGACCAAATCATGCAAAAATGGTTAGGTGATTCATATACATCTTCTTCAACAAGCTCATCATCTAATAGTTCAGCCGCTTCAAGTACCTTAACATTAACTGGAGACGCTTCTGCTAAAGCTACACCCGTTAAAAGTACTTACAAAATCGTCATGGACTCTTCTTTCGCACCATTTGAATACCAAAATGATTCTGGTGAATATGAAGGTATCGACGTTGAATTGATTAAAGCTATCGCTGAACAACAAGGTTTCAACGTTGAAATTTCTAACCCTGGTTTTGATGCTGCGCTTAACGCGGTTCAAGCTGGACAAGCGGATGCGGTCATAGCAGGTATGTCAATCACAGACGCTCGTAAGGAAATTTTTGATTTCTCTGATGCTTACTACACTTCAAATATCTTACTTGCTGTAAAATCTGGTAGCAGCGTTAAAAGTTATAGTGATTTAAAAGGCTTAACTGTCGGAGCTAAAAACGGAACATCATCTTACACATGGTTATCTGAACACGCTGACGAATACGGTTATACCTTGAAAGCTTTTGACGAAGCCTCAACAATGTATGACAGCTTAAACTCTGGTTCTATTGATGCCTTAATGGATGATGAAGCCGTTCTCCTCTACGCTATCCAACAAGGACGTGACTTTGAAACACCTATCGCTGGGGAAAAATCCGGTGAATACGGATTTGCCGTTAGCAAAGGTTCTAACCCAGAATTGATTGAAATGTTCAACAACGGTCTTGCTGCCTTGGTTGAATCTGGCGAATACGACGAAATCGTCAATAAATACCTTGATACAAGTGATAGTTCAAGCTCAAGTTCATCAACTGTTGATGAAACAACAATCTGGGGACTCCTCAAAAATAACTATTCACAATTACTTGCAGGTTTAGGAAAAACACTTAGCTTAACACTGATTTCATTTGCAATTGCTATGGTTATTGGTATTATCTTTGGTATGATGGCTGTTGCGCCAAACAAAGTTCTTCGTACTATTTCAGCTGTCTTTGTTGACATCGTACGTGGTATCCCATTGATGATTGTAGCTGCCTTTATCTTCTGGGGAATTCCAAACCTTCTCGAATCCATCACTGGCAGACAAAGTCCAATTAACGATTTCGTTGCAGCTACTATTGCGCTTTCGCTTAACGGCGGTGCTTACATTGCAGAAATCGTACGTGGTGGTATTGAGGCTGTTCCTCAAGGTCAAATGGAAGCCAGCCGTAGCTTGGGTATTTCATATGGTAAGACAATGCAAAAAATCATCTTGCCACAAGCTATTCGCCTAATGCTACCAAACTTCATCAACCAATTCGTTATTTCATTGAAAGATACAACTATCGTATCAGCAATTGGTCTTGTTGAACTCTTCCAAACTGGTAAAATTATCATTGCTCGTAATTACCAATCTTTCCGTGTGTATGCTATCCTAGCAGTTATCTACCTTGTAATGATTACCCTTTTGACACGTTTAGCAAAACGTCTAGAAAAGAGGCTTAAATAATGGCAGAATTAAAAATTGATGTACAAGATTTGCACAAATCTTATGGAAATAATGAGGTCTTAAAAGGAATCACAACTCAGTTCCACGAAGGTGATGTTGTTTGTATTATTGGTCCTTCAGGTTCAGGAAAATCAACATTCCTACGTACCCTCAACTTACTTGAAACAATCACAAGTGGGAAAGTTATCGTTGATGGTTATGAACTTTCTGACCCAAAAACTGATGTCGATAAAGTTCGTGAGGATATTGGAATGGTATTCCAACACTTTAACCTTTTCCCACACATGACAGTTCTTGAAAACATTACCTTTGCGCCTATCGAACTAGGTAAGGAAAGCAAAGAAGAGGCAGAAAAACATGCCATGGAACTTCTTGAACAAGTCGGCTTAGCTGATAAACGTGACGCAAAACCCGAAAGCTTATCAGGGGGACAAAAACAACGTGTGGCTATCGCTCGCAGTTTAGCCATGAATCCTGATATCATGCTTTTTGACGAGCCTACTTCTGCACTTGACCCAGAAATGGTCGGAGATGTTCTTAACGTTATGAAAAATCTTGCAGAACAAGGCATGACAATGTTAATCGTCACTCACGAAATGGGATTTGCTCGTAAAGTTGCCAACCGCGTTATCTTTACTGACGGCGGTGAATTCCTCGAAGACGGCACACCAGAACAAATCTTCGACAACCCACAACACCCACGCCTAAAGGACTTCCTTGATAAAGTCTTGAATGTGTAACTGAGTAAGAAAACTTGACAGCTAAAGCTGTTGTTTTCTACGCTAAGTGCTATAACACTTAGCTAACTCACTTATTAGCAAACGAGTAGGTTCAATATTAACCTACTAGTTTTGCGTCATAATCTTTTTATATTGGTCGGATGCTAAAGCATCTCGACCTTTTACGTTACCTACTAAATCGTAGGTAACTAGATTTCTCACTAGGTTAAGTTAAAGCTGTTAGGTTTCTACGCTAGGTATTACAGCACTTAGCTAACACTACCTACTATAACCTTTGACTTTTATAGCACCTTTTGATAAACTAATATCAAATTAACATTTAGGAGGAAAAGGAGCAATGAACAACTAAGAACAGAATTTTTGATACTACCATATCAAGTTTTGTTTTTAGTGTGCTCTTTAATAAACTTCCTCAGCTAATAGATGGCTATTTTCTGCCTTTATTAGTGCTATTTTGTTTTATTAATAGAAAGCCTCACTCTCTACTTGATTTGGTAGAGAGTTTTTTATTGAAAGCGAGGTTCTTATGCTACAAATTAATCATTTAACAATTACACATCTTAAAGACTTAACACAGCTTATTTCTGATTTAAATGTAATCGTCAATTCTGGGGATAAATTAGCTATTATTGGCGAAGAGGGTACTGGGAAGTCAACACTTTTAAAGGCTATTTTGTCTCCGCAATTAATGACTAACTACTGTATTCTCGAGGGAAAAATTGATAATCATTTTCCCAAAATTGGGTATTTACCACAAGCTTTGTCACAAAAACAAGAAAAGATGACAGTTTCAGAATTTCTTTATGATAATTTAGATTATGTTAGTTTCGATTTCAATGCTTTTTACCAAATGGCTGCGCGATTAGATTTGGATATTCAATTCTTAGAAAATAGAAATCAGAGTTTGAAAAGTTTATCTGGTGGAGAAAAATTAAAGTTACAACTTGCTAAACTGGTTGGTGAAACCAATGATTTACTCTTACTAGATGAACCCTCTAGCGACCTTGATGCACAGGCAATTAATACTTTACAAGCATTCATTCAATCATCTGACAAAACAATTATTTTTATCTCTCATGATGAAGCTCTGCTAGAAAAAACTGCTACTGCTATTCTACACCTTGAGTTAATAAAGCGTCGTCAAGTTGCTCGCGCAAGCTATTTTTCAGGAAGTTACACAGATTATATGACTTATCGTCACAAAGCTTACACCAAACAATTGGAACAAGCCAAAAACGACCGCCGTATAAAAGCTAAAAGAGATGCTAAAATACAACGGCTTCATCAGGCGGCAGAATACAATGTGCGAAATACTCATGATAGCACTATGGGGAGATTAGCGGCTAAAAAGATGAAAAATGTCTTATCTCTTGAAAAACGGTATGCCAAAGAAAAAGAAAAAATGGTCAATTTTCCTGAAGAAATGGATAGTATAAAACTATTTTTCGATGATATTATCCCTCTCGATAACAAGAAAAAACTTCTGTCTTGGGACAATCATGATTTATCAACTGGCCAAAAAGTCAGTTTAACCATTTTAGGTCAAGATAAACTGGTGATTACTGGGCGAAACGGTATCGGAAAAACACGTCTGCTCACACAAATTTACCAAGAGCTAGATAAAAATCATTTTTCAATCGGTTATATGCCACAAGATTACGATAGTGTTTTTAGCAAAGAAATGACCGCTCTAACATTTTTAACACAGGTATCAGACAGCGAAAAAGCTCGAACACTCCTTGCCAGCCTTCAATTTACAAGACAAGAAATCGAACACTCTGTCCTTGAACTTTCAGGTGGGCAAAAAGCAAAACTATTCTTAGCACGTATGGTTTTAGCCCAAAATCATATCTTAATTCTTGATGAGCCGACAAGGCATTTTTCACCAACTAGTCAGCCATTAATCAGAGAACTTTTAAGAAATTTTAACGGCTGTATTATCAGTGTTTCTCACGATAGAAAATTCATTGACGACATTGCTAATCTGCGTTATCAATTAACTGACAAAGAACTTCAAAAATATTAAAAAAACTGTCCACTGGACAGTTTTTTCACGAGTCTAGAAATTGAAAAGCGAGTTAAGTCCAGTGGACAGTTTTTTCACAAGCTTAGAGATTGAAAAACGAGTTTTATGCAGGTAAGTAAGGCGAGTATTATGATTCTTGATCCTTGGCTTCATCTGCTTTTTCTTTAGCTAATTTTTCACGCTCCAAGCGCAAACGTCGATTTGGATTAAGGGTATTGAAAAGTTCTTCTAGCTTTTCAGCATTCCAAACATCGGCTGCTGATACAAAATTACCATCTTTATCTCGAAAAGATATCGGTTTATCACCCATAAGAACCTCCAGTAAAATGTAATATAAGCTCAATTGTGAATCATCACAATTCCTATTAATCTTTAAAATTTATAATTCTTCCAATTTAAGCAAAGCAGCACAGCAATCAAACACGTCGTTGGAACATAAGTTACTAGTTCGAAAATGGTTTCGATAATGAACCATTTTCGAACTAGTAAGATGCCTAGGCAAGCTCCATATAGAGCTTGCTGTCTTGTCGTTAGATAGCTAAGCTATCAACGACAAGTGGCAGGTTAATCCACAAATTCGAATTCGAAGTTTCCGATTCGGACAATGTCTCCGTCTTTAGCTCCGCGTTCACGAAGGGCTTCATCAACCCCCATACCACGCAATTGGCGAGCAAATTTCATAACGGATTCATCACGTTCCATATTCGTCATGACAAAGAGTTTTTCAAGTTTTTCACCTGACAATACCCAAGCAGCATCGTCATCACGTGAAATTTCAAATGGACGTTCATCTGGAGCAAAGCCATAATAAACTTCTTCGTCAATCATGTCATCATCAGTGTAAAGCAAGAATTCATCTGTCTTAGCAAGTAATTCTGCTGTCGCTTCCATTAGATTTTCTAGTCCTTGATGTGCCAAGCTTGAAATTGGGAAAATCATTGGCATCTCTTCAAAATCATCATAATTCGCTGTCAATTTTTCTTTGAAAATTTTCAAGTTTTCTTCCGCTTCTGGCATATCCATCTTATTTGCAACAATGATTTGTGGACGTTCCATCAAACGAAGATTATAGGTTTCAAGCTCATTATTAATAGAAACATAATCTTCATACGGGTCACGACCTTCACTAGCTGACATATCAATCACGTGTAAGATAACGCGTGTACGCTCAATATGGCGAAGGAATTGTGTACCTAGTCCAACACCTTGTGAAGCGCCCTCAATCAACCCTGGAAGGTCAGCCATAGCAAAGCTATCACCTGATTTGGTACGAACCATTCCAAGATTAGGCACGATTGTTGTAAAGTGGTAAGCACCAATTTTAGGTTTAGCAGCTGTCACAACACTCAACAATGTTGATTTACCAACTGATGGGAATCCAACCAAACCAACGTCAGCCAAGATTTTTAATTCTAATTGAAGGTTACGTTCCTCACCAGGTTCACCATTTTCAGCGATTTCAGGTGCTGGGTTACGTGGTGTCGCAAAGCGAATATTACCACGTCCACCACGTCCGCCACGAGCAACAACGAATTCTTGACCATTCTCAACAAGGTCAGTAATCACTTTATTGGTTTCCGCATCACGAACAGTTGTCCCTTGTGGGACCCGGACAATAAGGTCCTCCGCACCACGTCCGTGCATTCCCTTTGTCATCCCTTTTTCACCAGATTTGGCTTTAAAAATACGATTATAACGGAAGTCCATCAAGGTACGAAGCCCTTCGTCAACTTTAAAGATGACTGAACCACCTTTACCGCCATCACCGCCCCAAGGTCCACCGTTAGGGACGTATTTTTCACGACGAAAGGCAACCATTCCGTCACCACCACGACCAGCTTTTACGCTAATTTTGGCAGTATCTAAAAACATACTCATTATTAATTCCTATTCTTTCATTATTGTAAAAATTACTTTAAAGTTTGATGGGTTAAAGCATAAAAAAACGCCTCTTCAGCGTTCTTTAAATAATTGAACCAATTGCAGTCGCAATAAGACCACCTACGGTTACTAGAACCATTAAGATAACAACTACTAAAGTCAGTTTTTCAAACGCTGTTTTTTTACGTGGTCCGTTTTCACCAAATGCCACTTTAATACACCTCGCTCATTGAATTTATTACTATTATCTTAACATGATTGCCCCAAATAATCAAATAACTACTGCAGAAATTTACAATTCAACATCAAATTCTTCAAGGCTTGCTAACTCATCATCTGTTAATCGACGCCACTCTCCAAGAGCCAATTGCTTATCCAATTGAAGTGGCCCCATGCTGAGACGTTGAAGATCTGTCACTTTTTTGCCACAAGCCTGTACCATGCGTTTGACTTGGTGGAATTTTCCCTCTTTAATGGTAATTTCAACAACACTTGTTCTTTCTGCTTCATTTATTTCAAGAATCACCAACTGCGCTGGCTGACAAGTGAAATCTTTCAAGTCAATACCATTGGCAAAAGCTGCCACATCAGCGGTCGTCATCAGACCAGCAACTTTGGCTCGGTAAGTTTTATCAACATGTTTTTTAGGAGATAGCATGGCATGCGCTAACTTACCGTTATTAGTTAATAGTAAAAGCCCATGCGTATCAATATCCAAACGCCCAATTGGAAAGGTTTCCTTATCCCAAGCTGTCTTATCGAGTAAATCTAAGACGGTTTTATGATGATTATCCTCCGTTGCTGAAATCACACCTTTTGGTTTATTCAACATATAATAAACGTATTTTTCATAAGAAAGAGTCTGCCCCTGACACCTAATCTGGTCGGCCTTCTCATCAATCTGTGTTTTAGGTGATATTTCTACTTTACCATTAACAAGCACTTGTTTTTTCTTTAGCAGTTGTTTGACTTCCGTCCGCGATCCTATGCCTGCTTCTACCAAAAATTTATCTAAACGCATCTTCTTTCCTTTACCTATTCTTACATTTTTTAAACGATTTCCTATCTATTGTATCATTTTTCAAGGCACAAAGAAAACAAGGCGGGCAATGCCCGAACCTTGTTTTACATTAATTTGATTGGATTTATTCTTTATATGCGTAAGTAAAATCTACTGATAAACCAGTTGAGCTACGAACAAGTCCTTTAAGGTCTGGATTTTGAAGTCCTTTACCACTACGGAAATAGATTGGGTTATAAAGCGCATTGTCATAAAGTGCTTTTTCAGCGGCTTTATAATCGTCTGCAGCAGCCGCTGGGTCTAAAGCATCTGTTGTGATTGCTTTTTGGTAAGCCGCATCATAATCTGCATTTGAGAATTTACCGTAGTTGTAAGATGAGTTAGTAGTGAACAGACCATAGAAAGTAGAACCTTCTGGATAGTCACCACCCCAAAGCACAAGAGCTACATCAAAGTTCTGGTTTTTAGTATCTTCAAGACGTTGTTTGAAAGTAACGAATTTTTCTTCGACTGTCAAACCTGAAAGAGTATTTTCCCAAGTTTCTTTGATATAGTCAACTGCAGCTTTTGCAACTGGTGCATCTGAATCAGCCGTGATTGTCAATGTAACTGAATCAGTACCAAGTTCTGCCAAACCTTCTTTGAAGAGTTTAGCTGCTGCTTCTTCATCATAGCTATAACCTGGAGAAACGTATTCAGCCAAATCAGCACCATCTGGCAATGTTTCAAGACCCGTAGGCGCAAGAGCTGTCGCAACTGTTGAACCAGTATCTATCGCAGCTTTGACAATTCCTTCACGATCAGTTGCCAAGTTAAGGGCTTGACGAATTTTAGTGTTGTTCAAAGCAGTCACAGTACCTGTTTGGTTATAAACCATGTAGGCTGTTGTAGCTTCTGGAACATCAACAACATCATCACGATTTTTATTAGCTTTGTATGTTGCTTCAGTATTTGAGATGTTTGCATAATCAAGATCACCATCTTTATACATTTGCACAGCTGTATCTGGTTTCTTAATCGTTTGGATGTTTACTTTCTTAGTCTTAACATCTTTAGCATCCCAATAGTATTTGTTTTTCACAAGAGTAAACGTTCCGTTTGTACCGTTCCAATCTTCAACGGTATATGGTCCAGAATACAATGATTTTTCAGAAGTTGTTCCGTAATCATCACCTGCTTCTTCAACAAAGTCTTTACTTTGTGGCATGAAGTTTGCAAATGAAAGCAAGCTCATAAACTGTGGTGACGGAGCAGATAAAGTGAAAATAAGTTTATTTCCGTCAGCTTTGACACCCAATTCATCAACACTTTTAGTTCCTGCAATAACTTCTTCAGCATTCAAGACGTGTGCATCTGATACAAGGTAAGCGTACTCTGAAGCCGTTGCTGGGGCAACAATACGTTGCCAACTATAGACAAAGTCTTCTGCTGTCAAATCACTTCCATCTGACCATTTAAGATCATCGCGAAGTGTTGCTGTATAAGTCAAGCCATCATCAGATACTTCTACTTTTTCAGCCAAATCAGGTTGTAACTCGCCATCTTCATCACGACGAAGAAGGTTACTTCCTGAGTTACCAATTGCAATTGATGAATAAGTATCTGTAACTTTTGAAATATCCAAGGTACTAATTTCAGTTGGAATAAACCAATTGATTTCATCACTTGAAGAAGCTGATGAACTACTGCTATTGCCACAAGCTGCTAAAACAACTGTTGATAACAAGGTCACAGCTCCTAGACCTACACGTTTCCATTTTTTAATCTCCATAATGGGATCCTCCTACCATAAACTTTCTTTTGGTATGTTAACCATTATAACATACTATTTTCTAAAAATACAGAAAATTTGTAAATTAATTAATTTTTCCAAAAAACTTAGTTATATTTATTTTTCACTCATTTTACATACTTTTATGGAAGGAAACGGTAAAATATGCATAAAAACACCATTTTATGCATTTTTAAGCCGTTTTAGCGTTTTTATTTTTAATAAATATTAAAACCTTGAATATTTCAAGTGTTTTTTTGTTTCATCATACAAATAATATCAGAAAAGTTAATATCAAATATCAGTTTCATTTCGACTCTCGTTCTCAAAATCTTACATATGAGGGGGAAAAGAGTACTCTAGATTGATGACAACGTTTTGTTTTTGCGAAATAGTTGCTTGGCTACTTTGCAAAAGACAGTCTTTAATCTGTAAAAACCTAAGCTCACCTCCATCTCTTTAGTTTAGCATAGAAAAAGAGATTGATATAATTATTTGAATAATTTGCTTCGCTGTTTCTTTATTGTTGCTCATCTAGAGCACCTCCTATATAAATTTCCCTAGGTTTGAATACATGATATCTTAACATGACTGCGCTTTCAACCTATTTTCAAAATTTGAAAATTTTTGTTTTAAAATGAAAAATAGGGAAATAATCCTCCTGCTATCAAACCTACACTCCCACCCCCAATAAATATTCTTTCTCTAATCCTTCCCCACCCAAAGTAAAAAGCCATATATGCTATCTGCATCATACTTCAGCACTTACTAATGATGCAAACAAAGTAGCTTACATGTCAGGTTTGTCACTAGAGAGGCATTTGTTACTCCTCAGTGAACTATACGCTGAGTAACTGACCACACGCATCCATGTAATTAAAAAAACAAACGTATTTCCTACACTGACACAATATCACATCTGACAAAAAGATTTCATTTTGATAAAAATTCAAACAGGTCATATCGATTTGAAATTGAAAGATATTATTAGTATTGAACTTGTCGAAAAGATACTCTATGAATCAAATTAAGTTTCAGCGTGACCACCCTCAAGTGGATACAGTAAGAGCTACCAAGATTTTGGATGTAACTTCTACTGCTACTCCAATATGAACATTCCATTGACTTTCCTGCCGCTGATATCCTCAAAACAATAGTAACATCTCGTAAGAATTACTTTGTCCTAAAAAAGAAAAATCTAGGGATAACCAATATCACTTACTTATATTTGAGGTAAATACCTTATATGAAAATCAGCTTATTTGCCGCTATACCTATAAGCAAACAACAAACATACATAATGACTAATTTTAGTCTCACTCATACTAACATGCGTGCCAAACAACACACGGTGGTCTATTGGTTATTTTTATCTTTAAAATTGAAACAACCAAGCAACTAAAGGAATTGCTCGGCTGGTTTAATTATCTATCTAACGGTTCTCTCTAATCATTTCTCGATACCAACGATAAGAAGCTTTTGGTATTCGTTTCAAGGTTCCTTGTCCTTGATCATCCATATCTACATATATCAAACCGTATCGTTTCGACATTTGTCCTCCTGTTGCACTAATGATATCAATCCCAGACCACATCGTATAACCTAATATAGGAATACCATCCTCATCTTTTGCCTTTAATAGGGCAGTAATATGATCTGATAAATAGTTAATACGATAGGTATCATCAATCTCATTATGTTCATCCAAAGAATCAATCGCACCCAAACCATTTTCTACAACGAACAAAGGTTTTTGATAACGATCATATAATTCATTCAATGTGATTCTAAAACCCAACGGATCGATTGGCCATCCCCACTGACTCGTCTCCAAAAAAGGATTTGAAACAGATGCGAATAAATTCCCCGAATTCGTTGCTAAAGAAGCATCAGCTGATACGCAACGACTATTGTAATAAGATAAACTGATATAATCTACCGTGTATTCTTTTAGTAATAGTAAATCCTCCTCAGGAATCAACAAATTGATGTCATTCCTTTTGAAAAACTTTTGTGCATAAGTAGGATACTCTCCCCTGACTTGAACATCTGTAAAGAAATAGTTTTCCCTATCTTTTTCCAAAGCTAACCAAACATCTTCTGGATTTGCTGAATAGGAATAAACCTTTCCAGCTGCTAGCATACAACCAATGTTATTCTCTTTTGAAATTTCATGAGCTAACTTAGTCGCTTTAGCTGAGGCAATTAACTGATGGTGTGCTGCTTGATAAATGTACTCCAGAGGGTAAGATTTATCTGATACATACAAACCTGCGGCTAAGAATGGTAAATGTAAAATCATATTGATTTCATTAAAGGTTATCCAATACTTGATGCGTCCTTTAAAATGCTGGAATAAGACTTCACAGTAATTCAAATAATAATCAACAACCTGCCTATCTCCCCATCCGCCAAATTCTTCTACCAGATAAAGAGGTAAGTCGAAATGACAAATAGTTACTATCGGCTCAATACTATTGTCTAAAAGCTTATTAATAATCTTATCATAGAAAGCTAAACCACTAGGATTCGGTTTATCTTCATTACCTTTTGGAAAAATACGTGACCATGAAAAGGATAACCGATAAGCATTTATTCCTAATTCTATTAATAAATCAATATCTGTATCGTAGTTCTCTGCCATATTGATTGCTTGCCTTCCAGGAAAATAGGTATCATTCTGAAGGGTGTTATGACAGATTTCACCTTTCATGACACCAAAACGCTGCTCTCCAAATGGAATAACATCAACTAATGCCTTACCTCGTTGTTCTATACCACCTTCACATTGATTGGCAGCTGTTGCTACTCCCCATAAAAATTCATTGTCCATACTATCTACTTTCTAACAGAGATCATCTTTTGACCAAATGCGATATCCTGTTGATTCTCAATCGTCATATCAGAAAACTCTTCCCAATTTGTAACTAGCACTGGTGTTACCAGCGAGTAGCCTTCCGATTGAATAAGTTTCTGATCAAATTCTATTAATACTTGACCTTTTTGAACGTGTTCACCAGCAGTCACTTTAGTTGAAAAGCCTCTACCATTTAACTGCACAGTATCCATTCCAATATGAATCAAAATTTCAATTCCACTATCGCTCTTTAATCCTATGGCATGGCCAGTTGGAAATAATGCTATAATCTCACCATCAACAGGAGATTTTAAAGTTCCTTGACTTGGAATGATTGCTAAACCTTTTCCCAGCATTCCAGAAGCAAAAGCTTGGTCTTCAATACTTTCTAGTGGAACGACTTCTCCCTCTAAAGGGCTTAAAAGAATAGTATCTTTTTCTTCTGACTCATTCTGCACTAATTCATCTTCTTTATAGAACATTAAAGTTAAGATCAACCCGACAACCATCGAGATAAGAATCCCTACAAAAGCAACAATAATATTCCCCATGCTTCCATCTGGATTCATCATATTAGGCAATTCGAAAATTCCCATACCACCCATGATAAATTTTCTAAAATTGAAATGTCCATAGAAAGCACCACCAATTCCTCCTGCGATACAGCTGATAATAAATGGTTTTTTTAATGGTAACAACATCCCGTAAATAGCTGGTTCCGTAATACCAAAAATTCCTGATATAAAGTTAGGAATAGCCATCTCTTTTAATTTCTGATTTTTAGTCTTGCAATAAATGCCCAACACTACCGCCGATGTTGCAAAGGTACAAGCAAAGAATGGCATCATGACATTATCATAACCCAATGTCATCACGTTATTAATATACACTGGAATAAAGCCCCAATGAAGACCAAAAATGATTAGAATTTGCCAAGTTGCCCCTACTAACGCACCTGCTAAAAGTGGACTGATGTCACGCACAGCAAGGGTAAATTGAGAAATTAAGGTTGAACCAAATGTTGCCAGAGGACCCAATACCAATAAAGTCACTGGAATAACGGTTAACATCGTCAACATTGGCACAAAGAAGAATTTCACCAAGTCTGGAATGAGACGATTATATACCCATTCACATTTTGAAGCAAACCAAACTGCTAGAATAACAGGAATAACTGTTCCTGTATAATCAATCGCAATTACTGGGATGCCAAGAAAATTGATATAGACTGGTGATGCTAGAACGCTACCTTCAAATAGAGTAAACAAAGCTTCTGAATTTGCGGATAAACTACTTGCTTGAATCGCTGGATAACAGAGAGCCGCTCCAATTGCTAAACCAAGCATTGGTTTCAACTTAAATTTTTTCGCCGCCGTATATCCTAGAAACAGAGGCATAAAGGTAAACATAGCATCTCCAACAGCATTTAAAATCTGATAGACACCACTAGTATTTTCATATAAACCTAAGGTAACAAACAAGGTATTGAAACCTTTAACCATTCCACAAGCAGCCATAATGCCTAGAACTGGCTGAAAAATTCCAGAAATCGTATCGATCATTCTGTCGAATAATTTTACATTTACTGGCTGACCACTTACTTTAGAATCTGTAATATTCAGCAAAGGCAGAACTTCTTCATAGACATCTGCAACATGGTTACCGATAACAACTTGATACTGTCCTCCACTTTTCATGACAGTTACAACGCCATCTAGTGCCTTTAGATAATCATCATCTGCTTTTGATTCATCAACTAAATTAAAGCGTAGGCGTGTGATACAGTGGACAAGTCCTGTGACATTATCTTTTCCACCGATATGCTCAACAATATCTTGTGCTAAGGCTTGATAGTTTTTCATATTTTCCTCCCTAATGTCTTTTTTGACAGAGCTAGTATAACAACTTCAGATAACGCTTACAATTTTATTTCAATATTTTGGACAAATGGTCCAGTAATCATTTAAAAAAACCTTTGTTTTCTGTAACAAAGGTTCAATGTGGTTTATTTTGGTCGATTAGATAGGTTTACTTTGACTTGTTTATCATATGTTTTGGCTAGATACATTGAAAATAGAAGATCGATAATATACGTCAAGCTGATATTACTACTGACAACATCCAAACCAATCAAGCTTTCACGATTAGGCAATTCTATAATCTCATGACAGTAAGGTTTTAATTGTTCATAATAAGGACCAACTAATCCAACAATGGGACAAAACCCTTCCTGTTTTAAATAACGTGCCATCTGAAGAATGGACTCGTTTTTTCCAGTAAAGCTGATAAGGAAAAATACTGTTTTCTTATCTTTATTGAGTGCAAGAAAATGCTTATTAAGAGATTCCATAGCGGTTGCTTGTAGCCCTAAATTTGAAAACTTAAATGCAGCAGCTTGTGCTGAGATATACGAAATACCAGTCCCTAAAAAAATTATCTGATCCGATTTTTCAATAAAATTTATAAGTTTTGGAAGTTGTTGCTTTCTTAAAGTAAATCTAGTATTGGTTAAAGCTTTATCATAAATCTGCGGAAGAATATCTAGGAGATCCTCAAAATTTGTATGGGAAGAAATTGGCTCCTTTGACAATAATGCATCAAGTCGTTGCTTTTCATGCCATTCTGCTAACAATTGTAATTTGAACTCTTGGAACCCAGAAAAGCCTAGTTTTTGACACAGACGAACAACCGTTGCCTTACTAGTAAATGATTTTCCTGCCAATCCTTGAGCAGAAAAGGAGGGAATCATTTTCATGTTCTCCAAAATAAAGGACGCAACCACTTGCTCTTGAGGAGTCAAATCGGACTGCTCTTGTAATTTATCAACTAACATATTATTCTCTTTTCTTATTAACTGCTCTATGATGATTATAGCATATAAAAACAAAAATATGTTCAGACTTACTAACTCTGCTCCTCAAATCATTTACGGAAACTGAAAACTCTTCATTTCCTGGCATTCGACCTGTCTTTATATTTACAATTTCAAATTCGAATTTTTTGTAAAATGTAAGCTCAAGAATACTTCCTGCTAAAACTTCAATTGAAATAGTATTATTCATCTGCTTGAAAGCACCATCAACTAACCTTGTCCCAATCCCTTGTCGAATAAATTTCCTATCTACATATAGCCATGCTAATTATCTACTGTAAATACAGTAAAACCAACTATTATCCCTGCAATTTCTGCCACAAGAATCTAATAGTCAAGCAATCCCTCTCTATCGGAATCGATATTAAGCGGAATAAAAGTACCTGATAAATTAACTAAATCTAATACTTCTTGACGTGCAGAAGCATAAATTTGGTAAAGCCTTTCAAAAACTTCTTAAATGTACAGTCTACTATTAATGTCTTTTGACATTCCTCATTCTCCATTACAAATTAGTCCATGTCATAGACAATTCTAATTCCTGAGTATTATCATCTATATTCTCAGAAATAATTAAAAATCCTTCTCTCAAGTAAAATGAAATTGCTTTTTGCTTCTTTTTATAAACATTTAACTGGAGCGTTAGATGGATTGCTTTTACAAAATTAAGCAACTTCCTACCAAAACCTAAACTTTGGTGGGGGTTTGGTGGGGAATGAAATCGTTCCTCTGATTTTTAATCGTTCTAATAATTTATAAAGAAAAAGACGATAGTTTTTTCTTTTATCGCCTTTGGTAAACATTTTTATGAAATTTTTTAACCAATAAGAAATATAATTTATAATACTATTTTCTTCCATTTTCTGATTTTAGTTCGGAAAGTTCCAAAAGGTGCAACAGTATTTACATGAATAAACTTATACACTTCCCAAGTCGCTGTTTTAGTCGCTTCATCGGCCCACTTTCTCATATGCGGTTCAAATAATTCCTCCTCACTCAACGAATCAATCATTGCATAGATAGAATTAATATTTTCATTTAATTTTGCTTTCAACTCTTGCAGAGATAAATGAGCGTAAGTATCCGTGAACCACTGATATAACTCACCAAGTTGATTCCATTTAAATTCATCCGATGGTGTTTTTACTTGGCGCCCCTTTCTTTCATCTTCTTCCCATTTAAGAACCAAACTTGTCCATCCAACCTGATACGAAAGGTTTTCGGCTGGAGTTCTATCAACTTCAGTAATTCTTTTATCTTTCAGGCTTTCTGGGATATTATCAAATTCCAAAATATATTTCTCAAATGCTTTACTTATTTCTTTTTTTAGCTCTTCTTTATTTTCATATGTTCTCAAAAAAACACCTCCATCCTGATTTATCAGTACCCTAAATTAAACAGATCTTATTTTCTCCTTTACCTCTTCAAAAAATATTATATTTCTATACCTTTTACGAATAAAGCTTTTAAAAGACAGTGACTATTCTCGGCAATATTCTGATTGTAAACAAGATTATATTTATTAACATCCACGAACTCTCTTCTTTTCTACTATTATACTACTTTTCTCTAAATTTTAAAATAAGGATATTATTTTACTGATTTAAAAATACTAACTTTAAAATATGTAGTATCAATATATAGAACTCAAACTTCAACGACCATCTAGGTAATAATGTAAGGGATATGTTCATTTCCACAAACTCCTCTTCTGTGGAAACAAGTCCATACTCTCAGGGTTTGTGGAAATAGATTGATAACCTATCACGCTAGCACATCAAGACACTCTACTTGGATTCTTACTCTGATACTTCTTCTCCATACGACAAAAAGCCTTGCTATCAAGGCTTTTCATTATCCCTTTCATTCAAAGGTTTCTAGAATTTTACAAGTAGAGCTACGCACTCAACGGTTCGCTGTTACCGTCTCATTTCGTCGTTAACTCCTCATTCTACGACAATTATCGCATGGGCAGTATCACTGCTTCTACTTCGCTGTTCCACCAACTCGTACAAGCAGTGATATTGCCTCAACGTGTGTTGTCTATTCCTTGAGAATACAATTTTTTGTCCTCGTCACAGTTTTGAGGACACAATTTATCTGGTTCTAGTTTAGCATTTTTACGTTTACTTTTGAATTGTTTGCCATCCTTATTTTGAGTTTCTCCTGTTTTGAAAATTATGGTTAACATTGCAGGATCAATTTCACCATCGCTATTAACACCACCTACAATAATTTTCTCAACGATACTCTCAAAAACTGTACGATCAAACTCAGTGAGCATTTTTTGTGAAGATAGTAATTGTTTAAACTCAGCTAGTCTTTTCTTAACATCAATTTCTGACTTCAATGTTATTTCAACATTTACTTTTTCTTCTGCAAGATATTCTTTTTCTAAGGAGAGCTCATTATATTTTTCATTATAAATAGAATCACTTATTTTCCCTTCTAGTTTTAAATTTACAAGATTCTCCTCTTTTTTTAGTAAAATACGAAGCTTATTAGTAATCTTTTTTAGTTCCTTGTTGAGGCTATTGTCATTTAATTCAGATTCAATCGTTTCAAGTAAATCTGACACTATATTTTCATTCGAATGATAGAGTTGTCTGTAAGCTTCCATGAAAGCTCCCTCAATAGCCAGTTCCTCTAATCCTTTACTATGTTTACAGTATTTTTTCCCTTTTTTTATCGAAGTAACACAATGCCACACAACTTTTCGATAATCTGAACGACAGTGCCAACTTCTCCTAGACAATAATGAACCACAAAAGCCACATTCTAACATACTACTAAAAGCATACATTTTTGAATAGCGTTCACGTTTTCCATTTACATTCGCAACTGTCTTTTTATTTCCTGCCCTACGCAACCTAATCTCCTGAGCTTTCTCAAAGTCTTCTTTAGATATTATAGGTTCATGGTTATCTTTGATGTAGTACTTATCTTCTTCACCAAAATTACTTAAACGTCTCTTGCTTATTGGATCCACTGTAAAAGTTTTTCCCATTAGAATATCGCCTTTATATTTTTCATTCTTTATGATTCCTAAGACTGTTGTATCATTCCAATGATCTAATCCTCTCGGAGATTTGTAACCTAGTTCATCAAGTTCCCTTGCTATAACTTTCCCTCCAATACCTTCTAAGTACCTTTTAAAGATATAACGGACTATTTTTGCTTCTTTTTTATTGATAGAAAGTTGTTTGGTTTCTATATCATAGTCATACCCCAAGCAACCTTGAAACCCTATCAGTTCACCACGTTGCATCTTCATTTTTAATCCCTTTTTCACATGTGCAGATGTATTTTCTACTTCTTGCTGTGCAACAGAGCTAAGAATGGTTAGAAGTAATTCTCCATCCATAGTAAGGGTATCAATATTCTCTTCCTCAAAATAAACTCCAATTTGCATATCCTTTAACATTCTGACATACTTCAAAGTATCTAAGGTGTTTCTTGCAAATCTAGCAATTGCTTTTGTTACAATATAATCAATTTCTCCATTTACACAATCATTGATTAAGCGTTGAAAATCTTTTCTCTTTCCTACTTGAGTTCCTGAAATCCCCTCATCTGCATAGATATCAGCGAGTTCCCAATCTGAACGCTGAGAAATGTAATCTTTATAATGTCTCACCTGAGATTCATAACTGTTCTTCTGATCCTCACTATCAGAACTCACTCGGCAATAAGCAGCAACCCTTTTTAAATGTCTTTCTACATTGACACCTCTACGTCGAACTAAAGAATCAGCTTTTATTATTTCAACATTATTTTTTTTCATACTGAAATTCCTCCTTTTGATTCTATATTACCGCGTTCAAATAAAAAGGTCAGCTATTTTGTGTACTTAATACGCAGTCTGCTTCTGATTTTTTCATATTCATTTTTAGACAACAATTCTTTAGAGTATAAAAAATTAAGCATTGATAACTGCAGACTATATTTTACAACTGTTTGTTCCAAAATTTTTCCTCCTGATAACGTGATACTCAATTATCTCCTCCGTGGGTATGATTGGTTAAACCACTCATGGGCATCTCACCCGCTGTCCTTTTACGTTGGCAGCCTGAACGTTCAGAAGTATCATTGTCCTTATTTGTGGTCATGGCAGATAGAGAACCACTCTATTTTATAGCTAATAATTTTCGCTCCTATCACGGCGTATCTCACTAAATTGCTCGACAAATAAGAAAGTCCCACCTCGGTTTATTCAATTGTCAATGAACAAATCAAGGAGAGACTATTTTATTTTATGTTTTATCCTATCTGGACAATCTGTTAACCCTAATAGATAATCTGTACTAACGTTATAGAGTTTAGAAAGTTGCACAAGAACATCTGCCGTTAAGGCAACCTCTCCTCTCTCAATTTTTGCATAATTTGTATGAGAAAAGGAAAGTAAATTTGCAACAAACCTTTGAGTGAAATCATGATCCTCTCTCAAATCTCTTATACGTTGGTACATCTAGCTTTCTCCTAAGAAAAAGTATATGTCACTTTGAGAAAAAATCTCGAAATTTGTCATAATATGACAATATTATTTTATTACAAACTAAAGACTAATAAAATGATTCCGTAATCTATTTTAGATTACCAACCCAAAAATTTAAATGTAACAAGATAACAAGATTAAAGTTGCACTGATATTAGATTAGTACGGCAAACCTAGTTAAAAAGAAATAAAAGATAAACTGAATATACTAAAACTATATAATTTTCCCATAATGCCAAAACCTTATCCAACAGATTTAACAGATAACCAATGAGAATGATGAGACACGCTTTTTTTACCTTTGTTACTATAGCAGTTCTCAGAAAAGAATTGATGAATATTAGCACCTATCTCACTAAGACAGATTTCCCACAATATGGAATCTGCTAGCAATTATCGCCTATTTTGCAGACTCGTATAATACCAAGATTAAAATATACTGTAGCTAAAATCATGGTAAAACATTATTCTATCCACGATTAGTTAAATATCAGTTTAAATATATCATTCATCTACTTTTTGTTTTTGCATATAATTTGCAATTAGGAAAAACAAAAGTGTATATCCTACAATGACTGTAATCGATTGAGTCAAATTAGTTGAGTGGCCATCAATATTTTTTCCTAAATTTGAAATATAATACTGAGGAAAAATATAATGTATCTTATCTTGTATAGAACCTATTTTTACAGAGAATAATGCACCCGAAAGAAGCATAGTCAGAACAGATACCATTGTTCCTATTAATAGCGCCCCTTGATTTTTTTTAGTCAAGGTGGATAAAACCATTCCAAAGTTTGCTGAAAATACCTCAATTAGGAGGATATATAGTACTAAGTTCCACGATATATCAAGATCAAACAATGGGAGTAAAATTAAGCTGCTTAATAAATTCGTAATAGATAAAATTAGAAAATTAAACATTACCTGCTGTAGAACATAAGAAAAGTTTGATACTCCGCTTAGATAGATTCGTTTATCTAGACCATTTCTATCATCAAAATAGAATCTATACAGTATTAATGATAGTATCATAGAACTCATAGCCATAACAGTAATAATAATTTTATAATGATTATGACCGCTAGAAGTAGGAGCAGTTAAAGATTTTCCTTTATTTAAATACTGACTTAATTTCTTACCTAAAGTTGAATTTCTTACTGTAGTTACTTTATATTTTCCATCCTCTTTATTAATATATGCATCGTACTTACCCATTATTAAATTAACATAATAATCTTCATCCCTTTCTACTTCTTTGACAGAAATGTTATTATTGCTCATCTCCAATAGTTCAATTGCATTTTTTGTTACACCGATTTTTACTTTTTGACTTTTCATTGTTACAACAAATGATGTTGCTGCAATAGTTACAAAAACTAGTAAAAAAGATATAAGAATATATGATTTTTCTTTCAAAAAACGTTGCAAGTTATTTCTTAAGATTATAAATTTCATTTTACTCTCCAAAATTTTCAGGCCGATATTTAAAGTGAATGATAATTAAAAATAGTACTGAACATAGTAACAAAATTCCTAATGTATTAAAATAAGAACTATAATTTTTATCGTAAATTATACTAAAAAATGTTGACATCACTTTTGAAATTGGAGATAAGGTAGACAAATTAGCAACTTTTTTCCCAAATATATACATCGGAAAGAATAAACCAGATAGAATTGCTAAAACATTAATAGCTAAATTTAAAATTTTTGTTGCAATATCTTCGCTTTTTAGTAACACACAGAAAGCACCTCCAAATGTGATAGAAAAGGTTACCAAAGCTAAGTCAAGTAATAAACTATAGGCGATATTAGTTTTACCATAGTTTACTAACCCTGTGCTATTAAAAACAAGCATATAAATTGCTAAGATAAAATACGAAATAGAAATAGAAACGATTAATTTGGATAAATAAATCTTGTAACGTGGAATCGGCGAATATACAATCCTGTAATTTGCATACTTCACATTACTTCCAAATAATAATTCGGGTAATATAATTACAGTTGCCATTGATAAATAAATCATCATCGTAACACCATAATAATCATATGATGTTAAAATATCGTCACTAAAAATCGAACCGAATACAAACCCTGTTACTAATATCAGGACAACCGGATAAATTAGTAGATACATCATGATTGGTTTATTCTTTAAAAGATTTATCGTATCTTGTTTCATTATTGTTAACATTACAGACCCCACTATTAATCTCTTAATTTTTTCCCAGTTAGTAGCAAGAAAACATCTTCTAAATTTTTCTTGACCATTGTAATACTAGTAATATTTAGATTGAACTTGATTAAAACCTCCAGTACAGCATTAATCGGCATGGACTCTTCACCCATACTAAAGATTATTTCAAATTCATCTTTTTGGTTCACCTCTTCAACATTTGTTAATTCACGAATTTCATCTAACACTGCCGGAGAGAACTGCTGATCTACTCTAACTTGATAATTAGAATTACTATAATGTTCTAAAATATCATCAAGAGAATCATTCAAAAGTACTACTCCTCCATCCATGATAATGACACGGTCACAAATTTGTTGTACTTCTTCCATATAATGAGTTGTGTAAATAATAGTAGCTCCCTCATCCCTTAAATTCTTAATTGAATCTAGAATATGATTCCTAGATTGTGGATCAATACCCACTGTTGGTTCATCAAAAATAATCAATTTAGGGCTATGTGCTATTGCACATGCAATATTCAAACGTCTTTTCATACCACCAGAAAAAGTTGACGGTTTATCATCTTTTCTATCTTCAAGTCCTACTTTTTTTAATGCATTTTCAACTTTTTCATTGATTTCACTTTTTTTAACGCCATATAAAGAAGCAAAGAATTTGACATTCTGTGAGGCAGAGATATCTTCATAAATCGCTAATTCTTGAGGAACGATTCCTAGTTGTTTCTTTACATCCTTGATGGACAAATTTTCATTATTAAAATATATTATTTCACCTTCATCAGATTGCAATAAGGTAGATAAAATATTTATAGTCGTACTTTTTCCCGCACCATTTGGTCCTAGAAAACCAAGAATCTCGCCTTTTGTAACATTAAAATTTAAATTATCTAATGCTTTTCTTCCGTTCTTATACGTTTTTGATAGTTTTTTGACTTCTAAAAGATTTTCCATTATTTCTTCCCTCATTCTTTAATAATTCCTTTGAGTATCTCAAGGAAATATTTCTTTAAATACATTATTTCTGATTCAGTGAACAGTTCATTTCGATATTCGATTACGGCTTGTAAGCATCCATCAATTTTCACAAATTCCCATTTAATATTAAACATACCTTGTTTTCTTATCAATTCAGTTTGAATTTCTAAACCATCCATTTTAAAATTATCAGAACTAATTGAATCTTGGTAAATAAAATAATTATTAAATAAATTATTTTCTCCCATTGCTTCTTCTATTTCATATGTCTGTATTTCCTGTTTTTCCATAGCAGACAAAATTCTAGATTGTGTTTTTAAAACTAATTCGCTATCATTTCTAACCTTAGATAAGTCCACATAAATAGGGAGAGAATTTCTAAAAAGACCAATTACATTATTGACATTACCAAAATCTCTGCCAGATACCGGTATCCCAACAACTTGTTTATCATTTTTCTCAATTGCACTAGTTATTTTAAAATAAGCGGCTAACAATACCGAAAATAGACTAACGTTTTCTTTTGCAGAATATTTTTCTAATTTTTCTAGCAATGTTGAATCTATAACAAGCCCGATTGAGCTTACTGTATTGCTTTTTATAGTAGCTGGTAAAACCTCTAAATTAATTGGTGCATCCTTTAATTCATTTACCCATTCTTGTAATTTCAACTGATGATTTATTTTTATCTGTTGGTTGTACCATTCTGAATAATCTGTATAATCAATAGTAGATTCTGGACCTTCTTGTTTATTATATAGAGTTATTAATTGACTTAAAAATACTTTCATTGATTGAAAATCAAAAATTATATGGTGTGCATCAAATAACAAAATCGAATTATTAGAGCTACTTTGTAATAGCTTGATTCTAAAAAGGGGACCGTTTTTCAAATCAAACACCTTAATGAAATTCTCTTTTATTTTTTCCCACTCTTCAATTGGAGCATGCTCAACCTCAATATTTTCCTGCATAAATGGATTTATAACTTGGAAAATTTGTCCTGCTTCCTCTATAAATTTTGTTCTGAAAGCTTCGTTTTGCTCAATAATTTTATTAAATGCAACGTTCAATTTTTCAATATCTATCACACCTTTTAAATGTAAACCAATATTTACATTTAACCCTGTTTCCAAATGACTTTTTGACATTTTATACATTCTAATTTGCTGTGGTGTTGCAAGATATCTATTCTTTACTTTAGATTTTACTATCTCTTTAGTGCTCTCACTAAAATTATTATTTGATAAAAAATTAGATAAACTATCAATTGAATTGTTTCTTAATATATCTGCCACTGTTAATTTCAAATTGAAAATTTTATTCAATCGTCCTGCTATCTCTGCAGCCGTTAAAGAATCACCGCCTAGTTCATAAATATTTCCTGAAAGATCTTTTTGATTACCAAAAATATCTGTGAATACTTCATTTAGTTGGTCTTTGATTGTTTTGTCTGAACTAGACTCAGTAGTATGATTTAAATAATCAGATATCCAACACGCCTCTTCCGCTAAATCAAGTTTTTCAACTTTGAAAGTAGAAAATTGTTTCTTGTTAAGTGGTCCCTTTTTTAAAACCATATGAGCATTTGTGCCCGAAAAACCAAAAGAACTAACACCAATATAGGTTTCTTTACCCACTATGTCTTTATTTAGGTCATTGATATATGCTTTAGAATTTGAGAAATTTATATTTTGATTTGGATACATAAATCCAATATTTTTAGGAATTTTCTCATTATATAGTGACATCGCAGCCTTAATAATACTAATCAGACCCGACAATTCAAATAAGTGGCCTATATTATTTTTTACAGATCCGATTCCAATACTATTATCCCTCATAAAATTAAATGCATGATTGATTCCAGATATTTCTATTGGATCACCTAATTTAGTGGCTGTTCCATGAGTTTCAATATATAATTCATCAGAATCTTCCACCTCTATATTTTTCCATGCATCCATAATAACATTAGTCTGTGCATTAGGATTTGGAACTGTTAAACCTGATGTTTTTCCATCATGATTAACTGCCATACCACAGATTGTTGCATATATCCTATCATTATCCTCCATCGCTTTGGATTTGCTTTTTATTATGATTGTCGCAACACCTTCCCCTGTATAGGTACCATTTGCCTTATCATCAAATGCAGAGGAATTTTCTGAGTTATCCAAAATACCAATATCATTCTCTTCTGAATCTATCGGACAAAAATTAAGTTTCACTCCACCAACTATTGCTACTTCACATTTTTTATCTTTAATTGAATCAACGGCTAGTGAAACAGCAGATAAAGAAGAAGAGCATGAAGAATCAATTGTAATTGCTGGACCTTTAAGGTTCAGCAGATATGAAATTCTGCCAGAAATCATAGCTGACATATTTCCTATGTTAGAAATTCCAATTTTCTTGTTATCCAGTGAAGCAATTAGACTACCATAATTAAAAAGATAATCTTGTCCAAATGAAATAAAAGTTCCCCATTTTCTATTGTCTACTGTCTCTTTTGTATATCCAGCGTCTAATATTGCTTTGTATGCGGATGTTAACATTAATCTTGAATTTGGATCCATCAACATAGCTTCAGATCTCGGAATATTGAAGAAGTTATAATCAAATAAATCAATATTTTGTAGGTAATTTCCTTTCCTAAAACTCAAATCTGTGAAATTATAGATGTTCCCAAATTCATTAGCAATCTTAATCCTTTTAGGGGACAGACTGCTAATGAATTTTTCCCCAGCTAGTAAAGAATTATAGAATTCCTCTTTGTTTTGATTATTTCCAATATTTAAATCTATACCAATAATTGCATATTCATCCTCACAAGGATCGTTAAGAGTGGAAGAATTTTCAAGTTTTGAAGTCCCATTTTTAAAATTAGGAATAATATTTTTTTCTTCAATTTTTTTCGCTAATTCTCCAATTGTTTCTAAACTATAAAGATCAGCAATTTCTATTGAATTAGGAAATAATTTATCAATTTCTGAATACACTCTAGCAATAAATATTGAATCTAATTCTAAATCTGCAATCTGTGTATTTGAATTAATATCTAAAAATCCCAATTTTTGTTCTAATAGTGAAATTAAAATATTTTCCGTACTATCTTCTGATAGAAATGTTCCTTCATTACTATCTACCCAGAAATTTTTAACATGGAATTGTCTAGGTTTAATTGCTTTCCTTTCTTGATTAGGAAACGAGCTTAAAATAATATGAGTATTAGTACCACTCAATCCAAAGGAGTTAATTAATATTTTATAATCATCTTCAACTATCTCTCTTGTTTTATCTACTATGTAAAATGGAGAATCTTCATAATCTATATTTCTATTAGGATAAGAAAAATTTATAGTCGGTGGTATTATTTTGTTCTCAATTATTTTAATACATTTAATTAATGAAGATATGCCTGATGCATCTATTGTATGACCGATGTTTGTTTTTACCGAACCTATTCCGCAAAATTGCTTCTTGTCGGTGTAATTTCTAAATGAATCAGTTAAAGCTTTTATTTCAATATCATCACCCAAATGTGTTGCGGTTCCATGTGCTTCTACGTATACTGTTTTTTCTGGATTAAATGAACTTTTCTCCCAAAGCGATAATTGAAGTTCACTCTGGGCACGTCTATCTGGGGCAGTTATACTTATTGAATCGCCATCTTGATTGGATAACACACCATCTATAACACAATAAATATAATTTTTATCCTCAATTGCATCATCTAATCTTTTTATTACTACTGCTCCAACAGCTTCCCCCACTCCCGTTCCATCTGCTGCATCATCAAAAGTTCGTGTTCGTTCATCCTTAGATTCAATCCCTAAACTCACATCAACGTTTTCAGGATACATGAGAATATGTGCACCACCAACCAAAGCAAGATCACATTCGCCACACGAAATAGAATTAATTGCTTGATTTACCGCAAACAAACTAGAAGAGCAGGCTGTATCTATTACTACACTTGGTCCTTTTAAATTGAAATAATATGAAATTCTACTGGACAACATTGAATCCATATTTCCTGTACTAGAAATATCAACTAAATCTGGCCGAATAGTTTTTACGATATCAAAGTATTTGTAGTTAAGCATATTACTATTCCCAATAAAAACGCCTGTATGGGTATTTGAAAGTTCTTCCAAAACGCCTGCATCTTCAAAAGCTCTATAAGCCGTCATTAGTAACAATCGTTGCTTAGGATCAATTAATCGTGATTCTGCATCACTTAATTGAAAAAGTTCATTATCAAAACTACTAATATCATCCAAATAAGCTGCATGTCTATATGACTTATCCTCTTTAGAAATTTTATTTCCAAATTTTTTTACTTCATTCTTTCTTTGTTCAGGAAAATCTCTAATAAAATCTTTTCCTCTCAACAATTTGTTAAAAAAATCATCTACTGATTCTGACTCAGGAAAAAAACCAGAAATTCCAATAATTGCATACTTATTATTTTTTTCCGATGTATCTTGGTAACTATCTAGAACAATATCATCTAAAATTCCCATTTTAGACCTCCAATATGAAAGTTTTCCTTTAATTCATTCTTCCTACCAATGATCTCACTTTCTGGAACAGATTTTAAGAGAAGTAACTTAGAAAAAAGTGTATCGTAGAATAACTGACAAGTCGAAACATCTACTATACTATCATTCGAAATGAAATCATCACATTTCTGCAAGAGATTTTGGTATATGTTTCTATATTCCTCGAAACCTTTTAAATCATCAGAATTATTTTTACTACAAACGGCAATTGATATAATTTTTTTTAAAAATTTCAAATAGAAATTTGATGAATTTTTTATATAAATATTTTCATAGTCTTCATCACAAGAACTAACAATATCAAAAACACTAGGGTAACTAGAATTAAAGAACTTCTTCAAGACAGGTTGCGTACCAAATTCAATAATATTTGTAATATTATTTTCTTTCATTTGATTAATAACCACATTCCATTGGACGGGCATCACTATCTGCTCTGAAAGAATACGAGTTAAATTATCTTCTTTATTATAAAATCTTCCTAAAGCACTACTAAAAACTCTGTCAATATTGTCAGAATTATAGTTCAATCTTATTTTCCCAAGGCTTTCACTTGCTTTTTTCATTAAATTACTATGAAATGCGCCAGCCACTTTTAATCTTTTAAAAGGTATTGATTTTTCTTGTAACTCAAATTCCAATTTATTTAAATTTTCTAGATTTCCAGAAAAAACAATTTGTTTTTTTGAATTATAGTTCGAAATTCCAACTTCAAATTGTTTTGATAACTTCTCTAGCAAATTAAGATCATTATGGAATACAGCCGTCATACCACCTAACTTATCAGTAGTACACTCTTCCATTGCTTTAGCTCGTTCATTTACATACAGTAACCCTTCGTCAAATGTAACAACATCAGCACATACTAGAGCTGTAATTTCTCCTAAACTATGTCCTGCATACATATAGAATTTATCTTGAACATCTCTTTTAAATATCTTGAAAAATATATACGACGATAAAAAAGTTAGAATTTGGGAATTATATGTACTGTTTTGAACATCACCTTGAAAAAAGTCTTCACTTTTTTTCCCAATCGTATTCATGGCTTTGTTTAGAATTCTTTGAGCCTCAAGATTTTCTCCAATGAGTTTTCTGAATTTCTCTAACGACAAATTTCCTTGTCCAGGAAATATGGCTGCATTGTTTATCATACGTTCCTCCCGTAAATCTTAATTTAATCTCTCTGATACCTTAGCTACATTATCAAGTAGGACTTTAATGCTTGAATCTTGCAATTTGCAAGAATTAAATTTCGCTTTGAGTTCAGAGTTTTCTTCATTGAAGTAAAACACTAAGTCAGCTGTACTAAGTTTATACCGTTCTACTAAATTGGTATAACTTATCATAATTCCTCCATCACTAGTTAAGTTAAGTGACGTTTCAAATTTTGCTTGTTCAATTAATTCTGAAAAAGTAGTATCTAAATTTACTCTATCAAGTTTTAAATATTCTTTTCTGAATCTAATAATTTTTGTTGTCTCAGAATTATTGTTGTCACAATCATACGAAATATCAAATTTAGTATTAGTTATAACATCTAGTAATATAAGTACTAATGCTTCAAAAACAATTCTAAATTCACTTTTCTTAACTAATTTGACTGTTTCTTCTACCGTTTCATCACCAGATTTATTTGTCAAAAATGACGAAGTAAAACGAGCACCAATAACTTTTACTTTATTTTTCGATTCTAAAAAGTTTACAAGCTTATTAACTGTATTATTCTCAAAAACATCAATTATTTTTAAGCTGACTCCATATCTTTTTTCAATCTGTTTTTGAATACTAACAATATTTATAGAGTCTCCTCCAAGCTCAAAAATAGTACTATCATTTGAAAAATCATTTACTTCAAGAATGCTAGAGAAAATTTGTCGAATCTCTACTAGTAAGTACTCGTCATCCCTTTTTTCTGTTTCATCTAACTGTTGCTCAGATAATAAATTATCAGCTGATTCTAAATCATTCTTTTTATAACTTATGGCATCTGCTAATAATTTTTTCTTATCCACTTTACCATTTTCTGTAACCGGAATCTTTTCAACCTTATGAATTTCTTGAGGAATCATATATACAGGAAGTTTGTTTTTTATTTTTTCTATAATATATTCATACAAGTTAGAATTAATTTCACTCTGAACGAAACAAATAAGCTTACTATTACCACTTTCTGTACTATCAATAATCGCTACTACATCTTGAACATCACAATTATCTTTAATTACTTTTTCAATTTCCGGAAGTTCTACACGATAACCATTAATCTTCACTTGATTATCTAGTCTTCCCATAAATTCAATAGTGCCATTCTTTCTCAGAATACCAAAATCTCCTGTCCTATAAACTTTTCCAAAATGCGAATGATTTACAAAAGATTCAGAAGTTTTTATAGGATTATTTAGATATTCTTCTCCTACGCCAACACCGCCAATAACAATTTCACCTAATACATCAACTGGACTGATATTTAATTCTTCATCCATGATCCAAATTTTTTGATTACCCAGCGGGTATCCGTAAGGTATAGTTTTCCATTTTGCTTCAACTTTTGATATTGGATAATATATTGACCATATACTACATTCAGTTGCTCCACCTAAACTATACAAAGCAACCTCTTCTCCAAATCTATCAAAAATTTTATCTGGTAGATCCAAGGGAATGTAGTCACCACTCAACATAATAACTCTTAAAGAACTAAATTTTTCACTAATTATATTTAAGGAATTTTCTGGGACCGAAATATTTTGAACTTTTATTTCATTCAATTCATAATCTTGCTGATTAGTTTCACTACCAAAAATAATACAATTTAGAAACATTTGATTAGCCGATAATGAGAGACGTTTTGCAATTAATTCACTATCTGCTGTCCCAATAACACAAGATGAAATTCCATTGATATTTGCAACGGTAGTAACATGCTGTCCTAAATATCCAGAATCAATTAAGGCATATTTATAGCCATCACTACCATATTTTCTAATATTTGCTTCCGAATTATATACTAATAAAATAGTAAAACTTGAACGTTCCGAGATTTTCTGATTGCTATAATAATGTACACTGCTTTCAAGAGGACTATTATAAATTTTATAGATCGTATTAGCTATTGGGTTATAGTAATAAATACCTCCGCTTATTCCTTCAATTTTATTATTTTCGACAGAAATATATACATCAATAGGATAAAGCCCTCCTGCAGATGGATAAAGATAATGAGAAGTATCATTGCTTTTAATTTTTCCTAGCGAGGATATAACCTTAAAGAATTTATTCATTGGTAATATGTCTTTTTCACTAAAACTTCTTGTGGACTTCCTACTTAGAATAAAATCTGGAAAATTATTATTTGATGGGAGATTTATTTTTTTATTATAATTACTAATGACAAACCTACTCGTAGAGTCACTCTTATACTTGTCATTTGCTTCCTTGTTAAATACTATATTTTCATCAATAAGACTGTTTAAACTTGTCAGATTTTCTAACTCATCATCAATTTTACCTATATTAACAGTTTCATTATTACTGTAATTTAAATATGCCTTCATAGTTGATGGAACACTATTCCAGACAGTTATATTCTCCTGTTTAATAATATTATTAATTTCTTCTAGATCTCTCCTATCATCAACAATATAAAGGCTTCCTCCAATAGCAAGAGAGCCAAAAATATCAAAAACAGATAAATCAAAACTTAATGAAGATAAAAGTATAAAGTGATCATTACTATTCAGTTTAAATTTTTTATTGATATCAATAATTGTATTTACTGCACTTCTGTGAGACACAGCTACCCCTTTTGGCTTTCCTGTACTACCAGAAGTAAAAATCACATAGGCTACCTGTTCTTCATCATTTTCTTCATCAACTTTTTCTAATTGTTCTATTTTATCAATATCATTAATCATATATTCTATTTCTGCAACATTCTTTATATATGTTAATCTCTCTGATGGACAATCTTTTTCAATAGGAACATAAGTATTACCGCTATATAAAATACTAATTAAATCAATAATAGTCTGACAATTACGTTCATCAACAATACCAATTTTTTGACCTTTTTTTCCAACTGTTTGTTTTATATCAGAAGCTCTTTGTTTGACTTTTTCTTCTAATTGAGAATATGTATAACTACAGTCTTTATCCTTAATAGCAATCTGATTTGGATATTTCTCTACTGTATTAAAGAATAGTTGTTCTAACCTGCAAGAATCATAGTCTAATGTAGTAGTATTATTATATTCTTGGATTATTAACTTATCACTATTGGGTAATTCTGTATCGATATTTTTCTTACCATTTAAAACTGAAGTAATATTTTTCTCAAAAACTTCAATGATCTTAAGCATAAACTCTTTAGTAAATTTTTGATTTGAATAATCCCAATTTATTAATACTCCTTCATGACTATTTGAAATTTGCATATCAATATAAACTTGAGGAGTTTGGCTTATTCCGTACGTCAATTCTCCTAAATAATCCGCTGCTTGTTTTGTTGTCTCCTCTGAAATTAGACTAGTAACTACATAAGGAACAATTAAATTTTTTTTATACTTATTTGCATATGCCCTTAAAAAATCAATGCCATCAAATGAAATATTATCTATTGCTAAAAACAGATCATCTTGTACGGAGGTTACTTTTTCAATAAAATTATCCTCAACATCTTGATTCCGATTATCTAAAAATATGTTACTTGTAAAATCACCAATCAGATTATCAATATCTTCGTGTATATTTTTTCTATTAAAAACACTTAAATTAATTGTGAACTTTTTATTTTGACTCCATCTTTTCAAAGTATCAAAATAAATTTGTATAAAGAAGGCCGTAGGTGTAATATGGTTATTGTGGCAAAATTCTTTAATCAAAACCCAAGATTGTTCATTTAAAAATAGCGATTCTCTAGAAAAGGTATTCTCTACCGCAGCTTCTGCATCTTTATCAATAATATGGGGAGATTCAGGAAGCTTGTCTAGTTTATTCAACCAAAATGTTTTGGCTCTCTCTTTATTTTCACTATCATCATTTGTATGTATAATATAATCCCTAAATGATATTCTAGGTTTTAATTTGCTAGTATCGGCTCCATTATAAGCCGCTAACCATTGACTGGCAAAAATCTTCATACTTTTGGCATCTGCCAATAAACCATCAATACTAATAAACAAAATAGTGTATTTTTCGGAAACACATAAAGCACTAATATCGAACAGTGGCCATTTCGTGTAATCAAAAACTTGATGACTTAACCTATCTCTTCTTCTTTCTATTTCTTTATCAATCTCTTCTTGTGTCGAACTACTCATGTCTAAAATGTTCATCTGATATTTTAATGTATCAGGGAGTATCTTTTGCTGTAAGTCTTCAGAAAAGATTGCCCTGAGCATACCTTGACTTGAAATAACTTTATTTAGAGCATTTGATAATCTTACAGGATCTAATTGAGTTTTAATTTCAAAATAACCATGTGTTCCATAACCGCCCATTTCAGAAAAATTATTTCTTCCTAGTAAATAAGATTCCTGAATATTTGTCAGAGGAAACCACTCATTTTCATTTTCCACATCATGCGTGACTTCATAATTTTTGATAAGTTCTAAATTCTCATTTTTATGCGACAGAATATTCAATAAACCGTTAAAGGTACAATTTTTAGAAATTTCTTCAATAGAAATATCTATTCCATAAATGTTTTTTACTTTAGCAGCTAGATTAATGAGCCCTAATGAGTTTAAGCCATACTCCATTAAACTTTCATCAGGATTACTTACCTCAACTGGCAAGATTTCACTTAAAATTTCTTCTAATTTTGAATCAAGTCGATTATCTGAATTCTGAAAATGCTGCTCTTTGGTTTTAATCGTTAATTTACTTCTGTCAATTTTCCCACTGGTATTATATATAAAAGACTCTACATGTTGGAAAAGAGAAGGAACCATATAAATAGGTAGCTTAGTTTCTAATTCTCTTTTCACTTCAGAAACATTGATATTCCCCATATAAAAACATACCAAAGTCTCATTAAGTACTGTTACAGCTGTATCAATAATTGATGGGGCTAAATCAAATATTGATCGTTCAATCTCTTCGAGTTCTATACGATAGCCGTTAAACTTCACTTGATTATCATTACGTCCTCGAAAATATAGGTTCCCATGCTTATCAGTATTTACCAAGTCACCCGTTTTGTAGTATCGTAATCCATTTAAATAAAAAAAGTTTTTTTGATTCAAAATATCTCGATTTAGATATCCGACTGATAAACCTTTTCCAGATACACATAGTTCACCACTATCATCAATCAGAAGATTATCTTGGCTTATATTTCCAATAGGGATTTGATTAGAGTCTAATTCTTTTAAGTCTTTTGCTTCCCACAAGCAAGCACATACTGTACATTCAGTAGGTCCATATGCATTTATATATCTAGTTTCTTCTAAATTGATTTTTTCAAGCAATTTTTTATGGGGTTCAGAACCAGCAGTAATCAGTAAATCAAATTGAGAAATTACTTCTTCACTAAGCAATTCGGAATAAGATGGAGGTAAGGTGGCAACAGTCACAGAATGATTTTTTACGAAAGTCTCAAATAAATTTTTATCTTTATCACTGTCTAAAAATATGGCTAATGTAAGACCGTTCGTTAAGGCCATTGAAATTTCCCAAATAGAAGCATCAAAAGAAATGCTAGCGAATTGTAAAATTTTATCATCTTTACTCAACTTCAAATGTTCATTGAACAACTCTTTTAAATAACTAAATCCTTTGTTCGATATTTGAACACCCTTAGGTTTTCCAGTACTACCAGATGTATAAATTATATATGCAATTTTTTCATTACTATCATTTTCTCTTTTGCCAAAATAATTAAAAGTAAGGTTTATATTATCATCTATTTTTAGATAATCAACAACTGTTAAATCATCATATTTATAGTCAGTTATAATTCCATTCGCTTGACAATCATTTTGTATAAAATCTATTCGTTCTTTTGGGTAAGTAATATCTATTGGTACAAAAGTTATTCCAAGTTTAGACAATGATAAAATCGTAATAATGTACTCTGGACCCCTACTCATATGAACTATTACCTTAGATCCAGGAAGTAATCCTACTTGTTCTATCTTCTTACTATAACTATCAACTCTATTAAAAAGCTCTTCATAAGTTATATTACTATAGTCCGTTTCAATTGCTATCTTATTTGGCTGGTCATTAAATTTAGAAACTATATCATAAAAACTATATTCCATTATTTCCTCCTTTATCCTCTAAAAAAGAAAGTATCTCATCAAGACTTCTTTCAAATTCTAGAATTATATCCTGAATTTTCTTTCCGTTGTAACACTGTGATTTACTTTCAAATCCAATCGAAAAATTATTATCCCCTTTAATATTTACGAGCAGTGATAAACTATATTTTGCTTGAACCGTATCTAAAATGTCTATTGACTTGAATTTAATTCCTTCATTTTCAAATTCTAGTTTTTTGTCATGGTTATAAACATACATCCAATCCATTAAATTATTTGCGTATTCACCACAGTACGCTTTGTACATCGAATCAATTTTATTAAATGGATACTGACAGTGATTAACTAATTCATTAACCCTTTCCCCTATTTTATTAACAAATTTTAAATCATTTGAAATGTTATTTTCTGAAACAGATAATGGCAGTGTATTAAAAAATGGTCCAATAATTTTTGAAGTAACTTCATTTGACCTAGTTGAAATTGTAATTCCTATCGTATTGCTTGATTTATGTGAGATATTATTTTTAGTTAAAAACAAAGCTGACAATAATAAGGTACTAACGGTCACGGATGTTGCTTTAGAAACTTTTAAAAGCTTAGCTATTATCTTTGAGCTTATGTCAATAGGGTAATATTTTGAAATTTGTACATCATAATTCTGTACTACATCATTTGAAAGATTACCTAAACTTTGAATTTCATTTTTCCAGAATTTCTCATCTTCAATATCATCTTTTTCATCGATTGAATTTAAATAGTCAAAATAGTCTACCTCAGAAGGTTCATTTTCAATACCATTTAAAAAGTCTTTTAGATTTTTTGTAAATAGCTCACGTGATTCTCCATCAAAAATAGCGTGGTGAAAATCGAAAATTAAAAATCTTTTATTTTGTAGACTAATATAATTACAACAAAATAGATTCTTTTCTACATCAAAATCCGCTAAAGAACTTTTAATAATATCATTTAAACTTCCGCTACTCATCTCTTTTCTTACAATATCTATTTTATGGTTGTTAATTTTAAAAATAATCTCTCCATTTTCTATTAGTAAACAACTATGTAGTATACGTTGAGTCGAAATGAATTTTGAAATCTTATCCAAAATTTTATTTTCATTAACTTGAGTTACTCCCCTGAGCTCAAAAACTAAAGGAGAATTATATTTATATTTTATATGATTAAATTTTTCATCGAAAAATATACTTTTTTGAACTACAGAAGCTTTCACTGAAGATAAGTTGTTGTCTTTGGAAATTTGTAAATCATTCTCAGATTTATGACTATTGTTTAACACTTCTACCAGAGGCTTCATACTTAATAATTCTGAGACTCTTATATTTTTATTCCTTTTCTTCATGTAATTTACCAATTTCATGGCTGAAAGCGAGTCTCCTCCATTTTCGATAAAACTTTGACTAAAGTTTATTTCTCTTATTAATAAATCCTCGATCTCTTTTTGTACATCCAAATCAATGTTATCTAAATTAATTTTGTCATTATTGGCAGAAATATTTGATACTTCTTTTCTAAATTTTTCAGCAAGAATTTTATTATTTAATTTACCATTTACAGTAAGAGGTAACTCTGAGATATTAATAAAATATTTAGGAACCATGGCAGATGTCAGCACTTCTGAGAGAGTTTTTCTTAGTTTAGAGTCATCTATTTCTGGGCTCGTATGGAAACAAACCAATGTATTATCAATAACACTAACAATAATTTTTATGTTTTTTGAATTTAAAATATTTTGAATAACTTCCTCAATTTCACTAATTTCAATTCTCTGTCCATTAATTTTCACTTGAGAATCTTTCCTACCAATGATTATAATCTCAGACTTGTAGTTATAATATCCAAAATCACCAGAACGATACAACTTTTCCCCGTTAAGCGAATTTAAATAGAAAAAGTTCTTTTTATTTAGTTCTTCACGATTTATATAGCCATTCGCTACCCCTTCCCCACCTACAATGATTTCTCCAACTTGCATAGGAGCACAAACATTTCCAAACTGGTCTAAAATATATGTACTAGATCCAGAAATACTTTTTCCAATAGGTATTGATTCTTTATTGCTCCTACCTATTATTTGAATTGTGGATAATACACTATTTTCAGTTGGACCATAACCATTAACAACTGTTATATTTTCATTTGAATAATAAATATTTTCTATCAACTTATTCTTGACTATCTCGCCACCGGTTATTATGAATTTAATATGATTAAATAATTCATTATCATAAGAAAAAAGTTCCTGAAGTAAGGTAAATGACATTATTGAAGCAAATTTACGATCAGATTCTAAAATTTGTGATAATTTTTCTATATCGAATATATAATTTTTAGGGATAATTTCTAAAGTCTTTCCACTAGTTAAAGGTAGCCATATCTCCAATTCAGAAATGTCAAATCCTAAAGAATTTAGCTGTAAGAACGTATCATATCCATCAGATAATTTTTCTAAATTATTATCGTTAATTAGTCTTATTATTCCAGCTTCTGGTATCATGACTCCTTTCGGAGTCCCTGTAGTTCCAGAAGTATATAAAATGTAAAGAGGAGTAGGATCGCTTGAAGTACTATTTAGCTTATAGTTTGGATTAATTTTTAATTCATTATGATCTATATAATAACTACAATTTGAGTCTTCTAAAATAAATTTCTGCCTTTTTTGAGGGTATTCTGGATCAATTGGCACATAAGTTATCCCCATTTGCACTAATGAAAGAATATTAATAAATGTATCGAATTCTTTATATCCAATTACTCCAATTTTATCCCCTTCTTTGATAATGTTCTTTAAATAAGTAACTCTATTTTCTATCAATTTAAATAGAGTTTCATAGGTAATTGTTGAATGACCTAATCTTAAAGCGATGTTATTGGGAAATTCTTTAGAAATTTCCATGACCCTATCTATTAATGATAAATTGACGTTTTTGTCAAAATTGTTTAATGACTTACTTTCTCTTTCAATTATTTTGCTTATAAACTCAGGCTTTGCTATCTGAATTTTTGATATCTTTTCCACAGTTTCACAATGAATAATATTTATTGTAAAGTTAAAGAAATTTTTGATTAACGAATTGATTTTCTCTCTAGTGTATATTCTTTTATTATAAATAAGCTCTAACTCATTTTTCTGATTTTTGAATCTTCTGTAAATTATACTTATCGGAACTGGTAAATAGTTCGGTGTTTCTTCCTTTACAACTACCTTAGAATCCTCAACCAAGTAATTCATATTATCTACATAATAATTAAAACTCCATTCAAACAGGTTTTTTCCATTTGCTTTAAGATTATTTATTAATTCATTATAAGGATATCCAGAATGTTTAATATCTTTTAGAAAATTTCTCTTGATACCTTTATAAGCGTCGATAATGCTTTCTTCACCAGACAAAGAATATAAAAATGGGACTGTACTTGTGAACATTCCAAAGCTGTTATAAAAACGTTTATTTCGCCTGTTATAATAGGGAACCCCCAATATCCCATTTTTTTCGTCAGTAATTCTATATTTGTAAATACATAATAACGTTATCAAAAAGATATTTTCATTTAAGTGATTTTTCCTTAGGAACAATTCCCATCTTTCCAAATAGTTATCATCTAAACGAATTAAAATTTTCTCCGACGAAGGATTTTCAGGGATGCTTTCAAATGAATTTTTACAGTTATATAATCTATTTTCCCAATATACTTTATCCTCATTAAATTTTTCAGTATCTTTCAAATATCTTTGTTCTTCTTGTAAGTATTCAATATACTCTGTTCCAATATTAAATTCATGCCCATTATAAATATCAAAAATGGCTCCTGCAATTAATCCTATTGAATATGCATCTACAATCGAATGATGAAACATTACAAATAGTTGACCACCATCTTCATTTTGGTAAACTCCAAATTTAAATAAAAAATCTTTGTAAATATCAAATTTGGAATTTAAACAGACCCTTTTATAATTTTCAAATTCTTTTTTGTCAAAAAAGATGTTCACTATAGAGTCATCAAATTTAAAATCACGATATTTCTGAATGATTTCGTCATTTTTCAATAGAAAAGTTGTTCTAAAGATCTTCGAAGAATTAAGAACCGAAACAACTGCATCGATTAATTTACATAAATTAAAAGGTGTAGAAATTTTGTAAAAACCTCCTTCATTTGATATTCTTGGTTCACAATATATTTCTTCAGTATATATAATTCGTTTTTGTGCATTTGTTAAGTTATAATCTTCCATTTTAATCTCCTTATTCATTAAAACTAATACTAAAAATAACATTCACAAATGTTTCAATGTATCTCTCTTTTTCATCCTCACTATCAAATTTTGAAAAGCTAGGGTAGGAATTTTGAATTAAATTCATAATCATTTTCGCTTTTAGTAAAGCTGAATCTTCTTGTAATTCTGGATTAATAACTGTTAGTATCTCTACAACAATGGAAACCATCTTTTGATTAAAATAAATCATTAATTTTTGAAACTCTTCATCTTTTCTAGAAAGTAACAGAATATCACTATTTAAAAAATGATTTTCCCAATTATTATCTACTCCATTAATTAGAAATTCTTTGAATTTTATTTCTGAACGAATATTCTTTCCTGTAACTTCTTTTCGCAAGACTTCCATTTGCTTTAAAGAATAGTTAAAAAATATCTTGATTAATTCTTTAAAAACATCTTCCTTACTACTAAAATAATTATAAAAAACTCCCACAGAAACTCCTGCTGCTTTTGTAATCTCTTTTGTTGTAATAGAAGTTATGCTTCTATCTTTTAAGAGAGCATCTGTAGCCTTTATTAATTTTTGTTTATTATCATCTTTTGCCATAGTTATTACCTCAAAATAATTTTAAATCTTATAAATGAATTATAGTTCATTTATTTTCTGTTTGCAAGCATTTTGTGAACAATGGTTCATATTTCAACTCAAAATTCTATATATATGAACAAAAAATCATTGAAAAAGCTGTTTATATATATTATAATGAACTCATAATTTAATAGAACTAATGGCTTGAGGTATCATCATGAAAATTTTTTGTCTCCCATACGCTGGTGGCTCATCATCAATCTACTCCTCTTGGAAAAATTTATTTAGAAATTGCACTATAATTCCAATAGACTTACCTGGTCACGGCATGAATATAAACATGAATCTATTGGATACATTTTCTAAAAATCTTGAATTTCTTTACAATAAAATTATCTCCGAAATCTCTGATTCAGAAAAATATAGTATCTTTGGACATAGCCTAGGCGGTCTATTCACTTATGAGATTTGTAAAAAAATTGAACAGTCAGAGTTTAATAATCCTGATAAAATTTTTATTTCAGCAACCAAACCACCAATGTATAAGAAAAATTATGATTTAGAAACGGATGCAAAGTTAAAAGACATCTTAGTTGAGTATAATGCTACACCTAAAGAAATTTTAAACAATGAAGAAATCTTTAACTTTTTTAAGCCTATAATATTAAACGATTTCAAAGTCTACAATGACTATGAATTAAGTGACCATGATCAACAGATAAAAACCAAGACAATTATTTTTTATGGCACAAAAGACTCCATTTCGTATAACGAAATAAACAAATGGCAATTATTATGTGCAAACGACATTAATTATTACCCAGTCGAGGGAGATCACTTTTTTATTACTTCAAATTTGAGTCAAGTATCAAAAATAATTAACAACATGATAAATTAGAGGGTGTAACTAATGTTAATTTTAATATCTGATATATCCAAGTCAGATTCTCAAATCATTGATTATGATTTTTTAAATAAAATACCATCGTATAGATTAAAATCTAAAAATAAAAGCGAAATTCAAAGATCAATTAATTCATTAAAATTACTTAAAATTGGGTTAAGTGAATTTGGAATTGATTTATTTGGAGAGGATTTAGTATATAATGAATTTGGAAAACCAAGTTTAAGCAGAAAAGATATCTTCTATAGCATTTCTCATTCAGGAAAGTATGTTACATGTGCTATTTCAAATAAAATGGTTGGAATAGATATCCAGAAACATATCGAAAAGTTTGAGGAAATTATATCTTTCTTTAGCACTTCTGAAAAGGAATACCTAGCTAGTATATCTCTCCATAGATTATTAATAAAAGAATTTTTCAAAATTTGGACAGTTAAAGAAAGTTATGTAAAATTTTTAGGTAAAGGGCTATATAAAGAATTAGATTCTTTCTCACTTTTTCTTGATAAGAAAAAAATAATTGATGGAGATAGAATCCTTAAAGATATTTTGTATAAAAATTTTTCTATCTCTGAAGAGTATACTATGTCTGTTGTAGCTAGTTCTGATGATAGCTACGAAATTAGATATGTTGAAGTTGAAAACCTAATATCTCTATAAAAAATAAAATCCCATTATACATTAATACTCTGAACTGTACAGCGGGGATTCTTCTACATATACTATAAAATTTTCTGAAAGAACTTCATCAACTACTCTGCCTATAATTTTAGGACATACTCTGCATCCGCGAACATGTCAAAATATTTATTATCGAGAAAAACTAAGCGGTAAGCCATTTTGCGAACGATAAAGTTTAGTTTCTCGATATGGGTACGTTTAGTTTATTCAAAAAAACATAACTTGTTTCATCATGTTCAAATTCTATCTCATATATGTATTTAATTGCGAAGACTTCTCTACTTTTACACTCGTCAAAATTTGTTTATTCTAGAGAAATATCTTCTTGAAATTTTAGGTCGGTATGTTTTTTTGTGCTGAGAATTTTCACAAGTGTTTCTAACCTTCTAGTCAATCCCTCATACTCATCAAGATAATAACCTAGCTCCTCTTGCAGCACTTTTATTTCCTCGGTCACTTGTTCTAGTGTAATTGATTCTGTCAAATTTAGTTTTGAAAAGTCATACCTTGCTAGTTTTCGACTATTCGGATTATCACTCTTTAGGTTGATAAGCACTTCCGCCATCTTATTCAAGGTGGCGATTTTTTCATTGGTTTGATTCAGTTTGATATCTAGCTCTGCTATTTCTGCGACTAGTTCGTCTTTAATGTCTTGGTATCTTTTGTCTGTCTCTGTTAACTCAATCAAGAGGTTAATCTCAGAAATCTTTTCTTGAAGTCGCTCAACAGTCGGTCTTCTGTATGGTATTACTCGACTTTCGTTGGTCAGCTGTCTAATCAAGGTTCGTCCTTTTATATACTGATTCTTATCCGAATGTTCTTTGTTATAGACAAAGTATGAGGTGGTCTCACGGATATAGACTTTATATTTTGTCTGATTCTCTTCTTCAAGAATATCTAATTGATAGTTGGGAATGAAAATAAGACCGCTCTGCTTTATACCAAAAGACACCTTAATATAAACACCCTCATCAACTAGCTTCTCTATTTGGTGCTCTGCAAGTTCCACTTCAAATTCGTGGACGGCATCTCGTTTTTCCTTAAATGTCTCAAAGGCTTCCTCAATGTCTTCAGTGGATACTTTATCCTTATCTCGTTCTTCTTGAAAAGCGTGGTACTGTTCCCGTAAATTATCTAATCCTTCTGAATCCCCGACTTCCTTATTTTTAAAGTAATCTTGAAAAAAATTGACATCATATAATTTCTTATCACTTATTTTTTTATGACCCAAACTTATCTTTTGATTATCTTCTTCCAGGATAAAAGTTACATTTTTGTGCTTTAAGTCAACAGTTATATTCAATTCTTTCGCTTTTAATAGTAGCTCCTCTAATGAATTAACACAGTTCAACAGAAATTCTAATCGACTTTCAATCTCTTGCTTGGCAAAATGTGTACGAAAAAATTCTTTATCATATAAATCTCGTTTACTGAGTTGGCGTCCTCGAATTGGCTTTGTCATAGCTCTATCTGTCATCATGAATCGACTATGCTTCTGACTAAAATCAATATGAACATGTAACTGCACCGCTTTTTCTAAAAAATCATCAAAGGACTTTGAGTGCTGCATCAAAAAATAAAGACGTTGCTTTAATTCAAATTTATGACTAGACTGCCTATATTTTTGATAGTCACGATACGAGTAACGCTTCTCGATAATTTTTGCCCCTGCCATTTTAGAAATGCGGTCTGAAACCATACGAAGGTTTCGTTCTAAGGCATAATTCCATATCAACTTTTTATCTGAATTACGATCAATGGCGTTGATTAGGATGTGATTATGAACATGATTTTTGTCTGTATGAGTTGCCACGATAAAACGAAAACGGCCTCCTGTTAATTCCATCATGGTCTCATAACCAATGCGGTTAATTTCTTCAGGTGTCAGATTATCCTCGGGAGAAAATGATTGGATGAGGTGATGGGCATGGATATTTTGTTGATGTTTTTCTTGTCGGTCATTTCTAGATTCGTACAACTTGTCGTTATTGGTAAAATTGACATTGTACATGTCAACCATTTCTTCATAGCTAGGAAAATCTAAGTAATTACTCATGCCAAAATCAGATACCAATTTCAAATTGCCCGTTTTATCGGGATTGAGGATATACTTAATCAAACGCCTGCGATATTTTTTTCCGTGCGTCGCAAAATGTTTAGTGACTACCATGAAACTCCTTCAATCTTTTCAATTCCACTTGAAATTCTTTCTCTACTCCAGTAATTAATTCACTAACTCCCTTACTTAATTCTTGTAACTGTTCCTGGGAAATCAGATGACTTTGATTGATCGCACGCGCAATTTGATTGATGTTATTTCCAATCCGTCTCAATTCAAAAACTAACTGGTCATAAGTTTCAGTGTTAATTGTGGCAAAAGACATATTGGGATTAAGCAACACTTTTCTGGCATAGACCGAGAAATTTTGACAGTGACTCTTAGCAATTCGTTCATTCAATTGATGTAATTCTGAATCTGTTAGAAATACTTTTTTGAGATTGGTACGATAACGATAGACCATAGTAGTCTCCTATCTCATGTATTTTTCACGAAACTCACGACTGAGTGGCTGTGCTTGATTGACTTCTGCAATCAATTCTTGAACGCAGTTCAATAAGATTGACACGTGTTCTTGAGTCACTTGATTATTCTCTCTTGCAATAATCAAAACTTCATACACATCTCGACTAATCTGCTCAAACTTTTGAGATTGCCAAAGGGAGAACCAACTTTCAAAAATTCTATCCTGATAATTCTTTTTCAACAAATTTTGACGAAGAAATTCTGAGAAACTATCCACTTTTTGTTCCCTCATCATTTCTTTTATCTGTTTTTCTTCTTGTCTCGTAATTCTAAATTGCTTACGGATTAACTTAATTTCTTGTCCCATCCTACTATCATTTCAACATTATACTTGTCCGACAGTGTAAGGCTGCCTCACATTGTCAGTACGCTTCCTAAAGACCTCACTCTCTTCTTGTTCGGTCTTTGCGAGCTCAGGCATTGTGGTCACAATACCCAAAAAATCATATCGCCAGCTGACCAAAACCTTCCAGTTTTGACAGCCAACGATAAGATAACTTGGTGGCTTCGCCCCCAAACCCCCAGTGAAAAATCATGGATTGATTTTCTTAGGAATGATATTAGGATAACAAGGAAGATTTGGAAAAGGTATCACAACATGAAAAATGAGGGGAAGAAAAAAGAGAGCTTAATACTCTCTAAAAATTAACATAATAATTTATTCTAAAGACAATTTATGCTAAATCAATGCTCTTCACATTCTTTTATATATATTAAATTCATGTAGCCTATCTCTTTTATCTTTTGCATTATCAATATATTTAGTATAATCCTGTTTAAACTCCTCCAAACTCACTAAAGAAATATAAGAGTCATGACTATCATCATAAAGATCATTACATGGATTTTTCTTATAGCTTTGCTTTATATTCAACATATTCTTTCGTGCTAAATTGTCAAAAGATTTCAAAGTTCTACATGATTTAGTTTCTTGACAATGTGCACAATAGTGTGAACTACTTTCTAGTATCATATCTTTAGCATCATCTGTATATACTGCTACTACGCCATTTGTTCTGTTGTTCTTTCTATCTTCCAAGGAGTATCTAAGTTCATCATAAAGCCAATCATCATAATTTCCAATCCAATTCTTTCTATAAGAAACTGCCTCAGGAGTTAATAATACAATTGTAACCGATGTATCTTTCAATTTCTCATATAGATACTCCTGAATAGTATCCTCACTCATTTGACTTCTATCAGCATCTTCTGATCTATTAATTACCTCAGTAGATTCATCAAATAAATCAACTAGTTCATCTTTAATCTCTTTTCCATCACTAAAACGAAATGAAATAAATACTTTTGTTGCCATTATCTAACTCCTTCAATAATTTCATTTATTGTATTAACAACTTTTATAACATCTTCTTCAGTCTCTAAAATCTCCCAATAATCATTTAGATATGGATAGTCCCCCGACTCTTTCATTGCATCAAAAATTTCTTTTGCTGCAAACTCCGTAGAACCAATTGGAATTATTATTTTTCCTCTTTCTTTGGCAATCTGGAATTCCTCCAGCATTCCATTGGCAATTACTACCTCACCATTATCTAATTTATTACCAAATATAAATATACAGACCCCCGCCTCACTAATCATTTGTTCACGATTCTCAGTCCAACGTTCAACTAAGGACTTTTCTCCATCATCATGTTGAGGAAAAGGAAATAATCCAAGATGCTCACTGACATGCCTATACTTAGTTTTATAAATTTCATCAAGAGCTCCATTTATAACACTACTACCTACTCCAAGTCCAAACCCTGATATAATTTTATAATTTTTTGAAACAAGCGAACGCGATAAATTATAACAGAATTGATTTACCTTTTCTTGACTCCAATTTTCATTGTAATCAGAGATACTACCTGAAATAAAAATTGTATTTTTGAAATACTCTTCCTCAATTTTGGATATTAGCTTTGGTATCTCAGAATAATCATCAACTAGAACTGTATCTATTCCATAGCGCATTAAATCTCTAATTTTTAAATCTTGTTTGATTTTAGCATATAGGTAGTCATCTTGATCATCATAATCTTGTTCTAATACCTGCTTTTGAATACAATAATGTTCTCTTGTACGCTCTCCTAGTAAAATTTTTACCTTCCCTAAAATAGACTCTAAGTTCGGATCTTCGAAACTAAATCCTACAAATAAAAATGTTTTAGATACTAAATCACCCCGTAATGCTGTTACGAATAACGAATTTTTATCACTATACCTTTCATAATCATCTTTTGAGATAACTGCTTCATCCGGTGAATCTACGTCACCATGCATTTTATAAACAACTGCGTCACTATCCGGTCGGCTAACTGCTAAATCATCTATTTTTCTCTTTATATCTCCTCTACGATTATTCTTAATTAATCCATTTTCAATTACCTTATCATAATTAGTTGTCCAATATGTAGTAATAGGAAGTCGTGTTAATAGATTCATAACCTCAGTTTCCGCACCTGGACTAGAAAACTGGCTAATAATTTCTTGGTTAACAGGGCCTCTATTTCCAGATTTATAGTTTATATAATATTGAGTTAATCCGATTAAATCAGTCTCTTTTTCAATATCTAAACCAATTTCAGTTGCAAATGGTGCTACAAGCTTTTTCCAATTAACAAATCCTGCATCAACTGATGTTCCTGCACCAGCAAACACTGCTGCATTTCCTTCTTGTATACTCTTTGAAAATTTTTTTATAAATACTTCTTGTCTCATATTACCCTCATCTCTAATTTATTATAAGCCTATAATTTTTTCCACTCTTCAAGTAAAATATCTTCATTCCCTTTAATTTTGACATATATATTTTTTGACATTTGCAATTCAGGATAAGCTACATAGAATTTTGGAATACCTTTTCTATTTATATCTTCTGAGAAGTAAACACATATCTTCTTCCCTAATGCGTCAGCATATCCCAATTCCCAAGTACACCATTGGGAATTCAAAGTTTCTCCTGAAAAGTATAATACAAAAACATCTGATTGTTTTATACGCTCCTTGATAATATCAACTGTGGAGGCATTGCACCATTCACGCCTTAAATCATATTTATCATTTATCCAATCTATATAAACCACCTGTCCTTTTTTATTGAACTTTTTATAGAACTCTATAATTTTTTCTTCGTCTCTAGAATTATGCGATACGAATATATCAAATCTTTTTATCTTTTCTAAATCATTAATATATAATCTCTTTTTCAATTCATCTGGTCCTTTTTTATTTTTTACAATTTCGTTATCAATAAAATTCTTCTTACCTTTCTTTTTTCTGCTCAACCTAAAAGGTAAAGATAAACTCTGAAAATATAATTGAACTTCTATTTTTAATGATTGATTTCTAATATGCCCATTTATTGCATAGAAAAACTTCCGAACTTCTTTTGAATCATACTTAGAAAGTTCTCTTATAATTTCCAATCGTTCATGTAAATCATGAGTTTTAAAGAATCTATTTCGATAATTTCTTAAATATGGAGGTTCAACTTCCTGAATATAATTTAATTTTCTCTTTCTTCTCAAGGACTCTGCTTTTAATTTTTCTAAAGATATTGTTCGGGCAGTATTTACTTTTTTTACCATCTCTTCGTTACTAGCCAGACTCTCTCTTTTTATCTTCCTAATATGTTTTGAAGTTGAAAGTATAAAACTATCAGTTTCTAAAGACATACCTTTACATCGAATTTTGGAAAGATTCTTTCTAATAATACGTTTTCCATACCAATAATTTCTTTCCCTCTCTATCAGCAATATTTTATCTGGAAACATATATTTAAAGCGTTCTATATATTCTTTATTAGAAAATTCTAATGGCATTGTTTCTATAACTTGTCCATGAGCTTTCTTAAACTGTCTTTGAAATGTTATATAAAAATTATTATACTGCCTCATTACAATCCCCATACTCAATAAGTACCCCCACTACTTAATATTATTTTGCAGTATATTGTCCTCAATTAACTCCTGTAATCGCTCCCGTCCAACCTTCAACATCTCTTCTTCAACCTTACTCCACTCTCCGAAAAGGCAGTTTTGAAGAACCTCTGCTGCAGAACCTTCATACGTTTTAGAATCATAAATGCAAGTCCTGTCTCTTTGATAAATTTGAATTTGGTCAAAGATTTTCTCACTTTCTAACTCCCTTAGGTTATCAACCAAGTTCTCTACAATACCATCATGGTGTTCTTTTGGTGTTGCCCTGGCCTGATTGGGATCGATGGCATAAAGCTCTTCGTAACGAATCAAGGTGCTGAGATAGGACAATTCTGGTTTGGTACCAATCACAGCTAAGGAAACTTGGTATCCTTTCGAAGCTAATAATTGAGCAGTCTGACGTGGAACTTGAGTGGTACGCAAAGTCCCTTCAATCAGCAAATGGTAGCCTTGCGTGCTGAGTTCGTCAACCAGATGCTCTACCATTTTTCCTGCAAATCCCTTGGTATAGTCCACGCTGTCCTTGCCATACTTTTCTTGCAGTGCCAAGTAATTGGGATGCTGAGAACGGTAGCTGTCACCATCGATGATAATGATATTGCCTTGAAATTCTTTTTGCTTGATACGATGTATCGTTGTCTTACCTGCTCCGCTCTGACCTCCAAGTAAAATGGCTTTCGGTTGATCTGGAATCGTCTTTCCTCGAGTTAAAGCCCGAATGGTTCGCTGTAAGGCCTTCTGAAACTCTACCTCATTAAATTCTTCCAATCTCATTAAGCCACCACCCGATGATGCACCATGTCTAACATCCGCTCAATACCGTCTAAATAGCCATTGTAACGCTCTATTTCATCGAAAGTATCGACAAGGTAAATTTTCGTATGAATCAATTCAGCCAAATCATCACTCATGAGAATCCAAGGATTTGTTTCATCATCAAAAGCAATATCTTGACTATCCTGGTATCTATAAAGCTGTGATAAAATGGCTGCTCCACGTTCTTTTATCACTTCTATTTTTAAAGTCAGTTGGTAATCTTCAACAGGTGTTAGCATCTTGTCCTCTCCTACAATATCGACATAAGAAACGTTAAATTTCTGACAAATGCGGTCAATGAGTTCTGTTGAAACGGTGCTGGTTCCATTTTCGTAGCGACTCAGGCTATTGCGTGAAATCCCGACCATTTTCGCAAATTCTGGTTGTGTTAAATCGTGTGTTCGGCGTAGTGATTTAATATTGTCTCCAATCATAGATAAAGACCTCCTTATATTTGCTTTCATTATACCATAAAAAACGGATAACGCACCAAATATGGTGCGTTATCCGTTTTTAGGTTTCTTCGATTGCTTAAACTGCTCTATTCGCTTCTCTAACTGCTCAGTATTCAGTTTATTTTTCGCTTCCTGAATCGACTTATCAAGACTTTGTTCCTCAGTGGTTAAAATGTTCCGAGATATTTCTACTCTCTCACTAGACTTGAAACTTGGATCAAAGACCACATCTAGGAGTTGTTCTACTTTGGTTAGTTCAGTATCGGACATCTCTGATAATCGATGAATCAGTCGTTTAAAACGGTCTTGATGCTGTGTTTTCTTTTGAAAGAATTTCATTATCTTCTCCTTAAATTGTAAAAAGGTAGCCCGCATAGGACTACCTGGCTTATAAATCATCAATGGCTACTGAAATAGCCTGTAACTTTTTATTTTGGATTTTCTTTTCATCAATCAATTGATGAAGTTCTTCAATTTGCTTCTGACAGGCTGAAATATCCTTGTTGTTTTGTGCAATGGTATCTGCCAAGTGTTGTTTATAGTCACTTGTGATATTTACTTTCTTCGGCTGACTTTGTTTAACTTTTGATTCGGGCGTCTGTATATCTTTAGATTCTGACTCCTTTTGTTGCTGTTCAAAAGCAGCCACATAATCTACTTCTTCAATTAGTTTTTCATCCTGTTTATGGAAAAGTGCTGCGATTTTAGCTCTTTCTTCATGGGACGATGTTGGTTTCACATCATCTAGTGGCTGATCAAAATTCCATGTTTTACTCATTCTGTATCCTCATTTCTGTAATCTGGGTGTAATGTGGTTGCTTTACCAAAGGCTTGCTCTAGTGCTTCATGAAATGACAACTGACTAGATTGTTGCCGTTTGATAAAGGTACTATACATAGCTGTTTGTAGTTGGTCACGATAGTGTTCCAATTTCTCCGTCTCACGTGAGACCTTTTCTTCTTGCCTAGCTACTTTTTCAGCCAGACGTTCAATCACACTCATAGGGTGTCCTCCTTGTCACATTCTAGATTATGATAGCGGACTTGATTTTGTTATCACAATTCCAATGCATGCTCCCATTTAGGTGGAGGATGATTCCTAATGACTTGTGTTTGAGCAGATTGGACAACGTCCCCTAAAGATATTTCCCTCTATTGTTTCACAATATCATTCCAATCTGACTTTGTTTCAAGTCCCTGCAATGGTGGTAAATCTTGAGAAATCGGAAGTCCTTTATCTGACAGTTTCAGACAAAATTCTCTTCCTGCTTCATCGTTATCAACAGCCAATGTTATGACGTTTGAATGAGTTTGAAAAAAGGTTGTCGTCTCTTGTATTGCCTGAAGATAATGGCTAAGTCTGCTTGGTTTTACTGTATCTAGAAATGCCAATTTTCCTTGTTCTTCTGCCGCAAGTCGCAAGGTCTGATAAGCAATCACTGAAAGTTTTAAGCCTTCCATTGAAATCAGGCGAACATCGTATAATTGCTTTTGGTGAAGCTGATAATAGCTCATCATATCGATAACGGATTCACAAAAAATGAGTCGCTTAGGATTCCCAATATCGAAACTAATACCGACATGGCCATGAGAGCCTTTCATGATTTTCTTCAAATAGCCACGTTTGTGTCTTTCTTCATTTTTGACGAGACCTTGTAGGCTTGCGGCCTGTAAGGTCCCATTATGGTCATAGCTTTTTAACACTAATACGGGCTCCAATTGATAAGTAGCTTGAGCAAGCAATCCTTGTCTGCCAAAGGTATTGATAGTCTGATCACTTAGGCCACGAACTTCTTTCAAGTAAGTACGGGCTTGCTGAAAGGGTTCTTCACGCAAATAATATTGAAACGGTTGATAAGTTTCTTCTATCACCTTAGTTTGTTCAAAATCCCCAGTTTCAAGATAGGATACAGCCTCTTTGAAAGAAACATCTGCCACTAATTGAACAAAGTCAATCACATCCCCTTGTATATCTCTTGAAAACCATTTGAAAGTATTGGTATCTGCAAAAATCCGAAAGGAATCATGGTCTGGGTGTTCATAAATGTGTCCTGATAAACGTCTAAAGGAATAACCTAGACTTTCAGCCACATCTAAAATGGCCTTTTGTTTTACTGCTTTAATTCGTGTCATCTTGTCTCCCTATCAAAAAAAGCAGAAGACTGTCTCCTGCTAGTTGTTCTCACTTGTTGTAGTTCCTTGGATCGTTGGTATGCTGGAATTAGCACCATCTGTAGCTTCTTTCATGTCCTCCAGTTTCCCATTCCAAATGGTCAACTGATTAACCAGAAGCTTGTCGGAAACTTTGGAGTAGGATAAGATAACCGTCTTGGTTTCTGTCTGAGTGGTTCGTTGTTGTTGCTCACTCAAGTCAGATACATAAGTCACTTGATAGGTAACTTCCGCAAGTGCAACATTGCTCTCTGTATTGACATAGATACTGGCTGATTCAAATCGGTAGTCAAGCATATAATCTTTATAAACTTGATTGATCGCTTTATTCTGATTTGCTTCCTCTTCTGAAAATGCCGAATCCGTCATGTAGGGTTTGATACGAGCGTTATTTTCACCCAGCTGAACCTTTGTATAATATTGAGTGAGAAATTCATTGACAAGCTCATCTGATAAGACTGTCGCTCTTTCCTCCTGCTTTTCCTTTGTCACAAGTTTATTGGCTTCTGCTCGTATTTGGTGCTCTGTTTGTTTTGAAACGGATTGTGAGCCAATCGTGTAGCCAATCATGACCATAAAACTGACTGCGATTAAACCTCCTACTCCAATCAGAAATCGAGCTTTCACTTTATTTAACATGACTTACTCCTTTATTAGTGATAGCCTCATCATATCAAGATTAGCTTGGAGATTTTATCACAAGAAAAAGGACTACCAATCGGTAATCCTCCGTGTTAAACTATTCTATTTCTCCACCACTTCATAATAATGCTAAAAACTAGAAATAAATTCAAAGCTATAAAAAATCCAGTAAAACTCCAAATACCATTGGCTGCTAAATCTTCTGTATAGAGGTCTCTCTCTGTGAAAAAGAGGTAGATTCCATAGATTTCAATAAAGACTAATCCACTGATGAGCCCGATAAGGAATAAAGTACCTGAAACTTTCACAATCTGATAAAGGACAAGCAACATTAGTCCTATTGCTATAATAATCAGAAGGCTTTGTAGAATTTGTTCCAACATCTTCCACCTCTTTCTAAGGCATCTGCTTACGGTAATAGTTAGCTTGTTCCTGGTCAAGTTCATCTAGTTGGGCAACCAAGTCAAGGTATTCCACTTTCGTCACTTCGTCTAGGTTTGGAAAATCATTCTCACGACTTGTGATGATGAGTTCCAGCTGTCCAGTGATTTCACGCTTTGAAAAGCTATAATCAAGAGTTTCATCTTCATACTGTTCCTTTAAGGTTTGGTAGTTTGCCCTATCTTCTGGGCTTGTAAAGCCTTGTGCCAACCATTCTTCAAGTTGACAACGCATTTCTTCTAGTGTTTGGGCCATGATCTATTCTCCTTTTGTGATTTCTTGACTTCATTTTACCGCGTTCAAAGATATTTGTCAGCCTTTTTTCTTATATCTCGAGTATTATTTGTTGCTCCTTTTGAGGTGTTGGATCTTCACTAAACTTGGCCAAAGCTGCATCTATCTCCTCAATCTCTGCTTCTTTTTCCACCAAGGGAGCCAAAACATCATACTTAGCCTTTACAAGCTGATAATCTTCTTCCTTGGGGAAGACTTTTTCAACTTCTACTTTGGCTACTCGTAGTTTATCTTTTAAATCCTTTACCAGCTCTTGCGTCTTTTCTTGGTCATCTATAATATGGTCAATGGCATTACTAATCCGTTGAATGGTTCCCACGTCTGATTTCAAATCAAGAGCGACTGTATATTGATTATCACCTACAATCATCAAAGAAACCGTCTCTGGTAAGGGCTCACTAGGACCTCGTGTAGTCATTTTTAAATCAAATCCTCTAAAGCTGGCAAGTGTTTTGACTTCCTTGGTCTCTGAGCGGTTATAGGTAATGAGTTTTCGCAGATAGTCCCCTGCTTCTGCACGATTATCCATTGCTTGATTGTCAAATTTTATGACAAAATCTTGCGACTTTGTTGCCAAAGATTGGGCAATATCTTTATCATATTGACTCAACCGTTTTTCCATAATAGGGAGGTGCTTCTCGCAATAGGAAACAGTGTGACGGTATTCATCTTTTGAGCGATTAAAAGCTCGTTTTTGATTTTCTAACACTGTTAGTTCATTTTCCAACTCCATTTTCAGTTTGAGATAGGGATTACCAGTGGCTAAAGCCTTAAAGTCTGAGGCGGTCATGGTTTGTTCATCAATATCTTCTGCTGATCTAATAGGATCTTTTGAGGTCATAATCTGGGTGATATATTTGAGTTTATTCTCCTGCGTCTGCCAGAGGTAATTGTCGAAGCTCCCTTTAGTAATATAGTGATAAATATCTACCTCCTGGTGCATGTTTCCTTGTCGGATGAGCCTTCCATTTCGCTGGACAATATCTGAGGGACGCCAAGGAACATCTAAGTGGTGGACAGCTTTCATGCGTGATTGCACGTTTAGACCTGTTCCACCTTTTTCCGTAGAAGCCATGAGAATCCGTACTTCCCCACTATTGACCTTTCTAGACAGTGAGTTTTTCTTTTCATCAGTATTGGCATCATGGACAAAGGCAATTTCTTCTTTTGGAATCCCTCGATCTACTAGCAAGTCCTTAAGTTCATTGTAGACATCAAACCCTTCGTCCTTACTTTTAGGGGTTCCAATATCAGAGAAAATCATCTGAGTGGCTTTGTTTTCAGCTCCTTCACTGTAAATCCGCTCGACATTATCGACTACTTGAAGGATTTTCTGATTGTCTGATAAGGTATAAGCAGGGTCAATCAACCGCATATCAATGGCTAGTTTTCTAGCTTCCCCAGTTATCTTAAGCATATTATCTCTACTTGGATCAACACTACCTGACTTGATAGCGTCTGAACGCTCTACCAGTTCTTCTAAATAGTATTTCTGAGCTTGTGTTAACTCGCTTTCCACCGCAATAATCTTGGCTTCAGGTACAGGTAAATCAAGCATGTCTGAAGTCTGAATGTCTGCAGTCTCCTTGTAAATTCGCATGAGTTCAGGCAAGTTGACAAACTTCTTAAACCGTTTCTTAGGTTGGTATTTATCACCTGTCGGGGCTAGTTCCATAGAGTTTTCGATATTCCCAAAAGCACCAACCCAAGAGTCAAAATTGGATACCTGGTATCGTTCCAAGACATCAGGTTGAATGTAATTCATCATGGTGAAAAGTTCACTAATGGAGTTTGAGACTGGTGTTCCTGTCGCAAAAACGACATTTCTATCACCATGCTCCGCCTGAACCTGTCTCACCTTCATCTCCATGTCTACATTCTTTTTTGAAGTGGTATTGGTAATTCCCGCGACATTCCCAAGTCCAGTGATTGGACGGATATTCTTGAAATGATGAGCTTCATCCACAAAGAGAAAATCAATGCCAAGGTTTTCAAATTCAATAAAGGTATCTCGTTCCAGTTTTTGGAGTTCTTCTAGTTGGTGTTCTAGTCCCTTAATCGAACGCTCTGCTTCTTTAACTGTATAGTCAGAATCACTTCCTAGCTTGATTTCTCTGAGTTGCTCGAGTTTGTCATTGATATAGGTGACCTGTTTCTCTCGGCTCATCGGTATTTTTTCAAACTGGGAATCTCCAATGACAATGGCATCATAGTCGCCTGTGATAATACGTGATACGAACTGCTTACGTTTGGCTTTGACAAAGTCCTTCTTGGTGGTCACATAAACTTTCTTAGTTGGGAAAAATTTCATAATTTCTTGACCAAACTGTGCAGTCAAACTAGAAGGAACCACATAAAGAGGTTTATGTACCATTCCGAGTTCTTTCAATTTGAAACCAGCTCCAAGCATGGTCAAGGTTTTTCCAGACCCTACCTCATGGGCTAGTAGGGCACGTTTTTCCTCCACAATCCGTTGAATGGCATTCTTTTGGTGAGGACGTAAGGAAATATTCTGGGCGAGTCCATCAATGGTTAAATGGCTACCATCATAAACCTTAGAAACTGTACGATTATAGAGACTATTATAGGTATCTTCAATCATCTGTTGGACGTCTGGATACCTTGACACATAGTCTTGAAATAGCTCTTGTAGGTGCGTTTCCTTGGCACGTAGGACCGTTGTTTTCTCCACATCTGTCACATTCTTTTTCTTATCCCCTTCGACAATTTGTTTTGTAATGGTTGGTTGATTGGAATTCAGGAGGTTTTCAAAGATTTTTCGACCACTATCATAGCGTGAAGCAGGGACACCTAGACTCCTATCCGTTGCGTTGGAATAGGTGTAGGCAAACTTAGATTGGTAAGTGATAACCCCATCAATGGGACTGACTTCAAGGACAGTCACCACTTCTTGGTCAGAGAGGTCAAAAGCTTTTCCCATAAAGGTTTCTTGGGCAAATTTTCCGTAAACAGACAAGGGAATCCAGCGTGAACCAATCCGATAATCAATGTCTGCCAAGGTAATACGTGCTGGTTTAACCGCTTCTAGAAGTCCTGCATAATGCGGCCAGTTAAAGTCCTGATTGCCTTGTTTCACAAATAGGTCCACCACTTCTAACTTGGTAACGACATCACCTGACAGGAAGTCTTGGCGAGAAACATAGGACAGCTCCCCATTCAAATACTTCTCAGGATCAGGCATAATGAGGTCGCCTAACTCCTCAATCAAAGTCATCTTCGAATCAACCTGATAGATGGACATCATATAATCGAAATCAACACCTCGTCCGTCAGCCAAGCTGGAATTTAAGGCATCAAGGGCAGTATGTACCTTTTTAACCTCTTTTTCAGGACGCACCAGAGCTTTTTCAAAGGCAAGGGATTTGGTATAGATAACAGACTTTCCACTCGAATCCAAACTTTCATCTTCCAAACTAGCAAGAAGCGAATATTTATCATCACTATCAAAAAGATTACGATTCACTGCACTGTTCAAATACCCATAGCGTTTGACAAAGCTATCATAGGTACGATTAAGCTTGCCTAATAAGTCGTTGAACTCGCCTTTATCATAGTCATAATAGCGTTGAATGGCTATGACTTCTTGATAGGCATTACGAATGTCCACCATTCCTTTGATTCGTGCTACTTCTTTCTCAGATAAGGGAGCTTCATAGAAAACTGTCTTTTTATATAACCCTTTAAACTGACCACGTTTTGCTGCATCATCTGTAACATAAACATCTAGAGCAGTGCTATCAGTTACTTCTAAGGCATTAAAGCGATCAATCTGCTTTTGGGAATGCTTGCTGTCCCAGGCTTTGAAGTTACCATCTTCATCGACATAGTAACTGATTTCTTCCGTCTTGGTCCCCACTCGAATGCCTTTGTTATCTCGATAATAGACCGTAGAACCCTGGTAACCAAAACTGTACTGACCTAGATTTTCTCTAATATCAGGTGGAATGGAGGTGTCAATCACTTGTTTGGTCAATACATCTAGGTTAATGATGACCTCATTTCGATCAATCTCTCTTGGGGCCTTAACATGGTTTAGAGCAGTTTGGACACTGGCAATCAAGTTATCACTAGTCCCCTTAACAGAAAGTGTTCCACCGTTAAAGTTTCTGACTTCATAGGTTCCTAGCACTTGGCTATTGTATTCTCCATCAAAGTAAGGATTGAGCCAAATACGACTATCTTTTTCATGACGAATGGAACCTGAAAAGGCAAAGTCATCTGCCACATAGCCCTTGTTCAAGTGTTTCTGGAAGAACAACATATCCGTTGTGACATTGGTTCCGGCAATGGCCTTAAAGGCGGTATCAGGCAAGCGAACCCCTCCAAGAAAGTCAGTTGTCTCACGAATATCTTGTAAAATGTTTTCGGTTCGCTTATCCATGGTTCCTGTTGAAGAGATAATGGCTACTTGCCCACCATCATGGACTAAATCAAGCGACTTTTTGACAAAGTAATCATGAATCATGTAAGGCTTATCGTACCTGTTATCCGCAATTCGAAGATTGGCAAACGGCACATTTGAAATCACTAAATCAAAGCTATTGTCGTTAAAAGCTACCGTCTCAAAACCCTTAATTTCAATATGACTATTGGGATGAAGGTGTTTGGCTATAGCTCCTGTAATGGTATCTAACTCTACGCCATATAGCTCACTCTTTTCTCTTAACTGTTTAGGCATAGCCGCAAAGAAATTCCCTGTTCCCATGGAAGGGTCTAGGATTTTTCCGCCTGTAAAACCATCTCTTTCCAACTTATCCCACATCTGACGGATAAGGGCAGGGTCTGTGTAATAGGCTGTCAAGGAGGACTGTTTCATATCGGAATATTCTTTATCTGTGACTAAGTTTTTCAGTTCTTCTCGTTCCTTAGAAAATTTTGCATTATAGTCATCAAAGAAATCATTGGCAAGCCCTCCCCAGCCTACATACTTGGCAAGGAGTTCTTGTTCACTTGGTGAAGCAATACGGTGCTCTACTTCTAGATTTTTTACCAACCGAATAGCCGCAATATTTGTCTCAACCTTATCTCTAGCAGACTTAGGATAGAAGTCTGTCAAATCTTCAGGAAAATAAAAGTCCGTTACTGGAATCTCTGGAATTGATTCCTCTACCTCCTCAACAGGACCTTGGTTGTTTGGTTGGTCAACAACATCATTGTTAGACTCCTCTACACCACTTGGTTCTAAGAGACCGACAGTCTGAATAGGGTGCTCAGTAGCTGATTCCTCTTCCAGAAATGAAAAAAGGTTTAATTCTTGGTCTGCTTCGTCTAACTCTGTTTGTGGTTCTGCCTTTGTCTGATGCAGTGCCTGACTAACTTCTTCCCAGGTCCTAACATAAAGAACAGGATTTTGTTCAATGATATCCGAAAAGTCATTGACTAACTCAATCCGAATCAAACCGTTCAATCGAGCATCGCTGACCGACACGACCTCAAAGTCCTGTCCCTTATAGGAAACCAATGACCCCAGAGGATAAGTGTCCAAGACCGTCTGAACAAGTGGATTTACCGCAAATTCTTCATCAACCACTACTTTCGTCTCAGCTTTCTCTAGCTTGTTCTTCCAATCTCTGAGGGTTAAATCTGGCCGGTTGCTCTTATCCTTTTCAAATTGTTCCGCGTCTTCTCTGCTAAGTTCTTGGTGTAAAAAAGCGTAGGCAACTTGTCGCAGCTCTTCAATGGAAAGCTGGCTACCAAAGAAAAATTCAATTTTTTCATGACTTAGCCCCATTTGGAGTAGTTCTGTCGCAAGAGCTAGTTGAGTTACAGAGGCATTGGGAAAGCCACCTAATAAAGCAAGATCCGCATTTTTCAAATGAAAACGACCTGCCGCATCCAATAAAATACCGATTTGGTCTGGGGCAAACTGAGATAAATCAATCCCTACCTGAGTCAATTTCTCTTGATTTTCTATCCTAATGACTTGCCCAATTTTTTCTAATTCCTTTTCTTCGACTGCAGTTAGCGTTCGTTTCAGCTCATAGGGATTTCCATCAGCCTCTAGATAGGTTAGTAACTCCTCGCCATCAAAGACTGGTGTCATTTCCATCACAATATCAAAATCACCTCGTCTAAAACTTGGGACTTTTGAACGTTCATTTCGAATTTGGTCAAAATATGTTAGTATCTCAAATTTACGTCGTAAAGATAACTCTTCATAGGCTGGCAGATGACTTGTTTTTCCAGTTCGGATATCCAGTTGAGACAAATCTACATCCAAACTAGCAATAATCAAAGAGCCATCTTCTCTAAAAGATATTGCTTGATTACTACTAGCTTTGTGCTCATCATCAGTTTCTACATTTTCTAGAACAGTTTCATCAACTCCTGTTTCAAGCTGAGGCTCGTAGGTCAAGAGAAACTGTTCAATATCTCGGCTGATCCTATCCGCTAAATTATTAGCCACACGATATACATTGACCAAATTAGCTCCCCTACTCTTTTGTAAGAGTGAATCTGGTGAAATAGTTTGGTAGTGTCCATTTGAGTCTAATAGTTGAAAACGAGTGGCCAAATTGAACAAGGCCACTTCAATCACCAAGTCTTTTTCAGACGGCGATAGTTTGTCGAGTTTTTGGAGACCAATTTGGCCGAATACTTGTGTATAGGTCAATAGATCATGAGCAGTATCATAAGGACTAGCCTGGACAAAAGCTGAAACATCTGTCTCAAAGTGAAGTACCTGAACAGATCTTTTGATTCCCTGCCTATTGTTCATAAACTGACGAATAAGACTATCCCACTCCTCATCAAAATGCTCTGCTTGGTAATATAAAAATGCCTCAAGCAGGGCTCTATCACGAGGAATGGTGGCTCTCATCATTTGTAGTAAGACTTCTTGATTCATTTTCCCTCCCATTTTAAAAGGGCTGAGAGTTTTTCTCAGCCCTTTGCGTTAATCTAGGACCAAGGCTCGTTGGTCTCTTTCTTGTGGAATACCTTCCAATACAGTAGTCACGTAGTGTTGTAAGAATTGACTTTTCTGGTCTAGTAAATCTTTTTGCAAGGCAAGGTGAACCAGATCTCCAAAATAATCCTGACTGGAAATGGCCAAGTCCTGTTGAATCATGGCCTGTAGGGTTTCAAGGCTAAGTGGTGAATAATCGTCACTATCCAAAACCTCGTACTGTTCCAAGGTGTCTGAAAGACTATTTGAGGACATTAAATCCATAATAAAACTAGAGCCTTCACCTGTTCGGTACAATTTTTCCAGAATATCAGTCATATCTGCCTGGACTTCATCCAGATAGCCATCCACTTTAACTCGTAGCTCATCACTAATCAAGGATAGGTCATCTTCATCCATATAATCTTGATAAACTTGATTGAGAATTGTTCTATCAGAAATACTTAATTCCAAAGAGAGAAAGGCTTTGATAAACTCTTGGTAATCGTCCTTCTCCATTTCAGACAAAGCCTCTTTCATGGTGTCAAAGTTCCAAGCCATCACACAACTCCTTTTGTGGAACTAGTGGTGAATGTCCAGATTGTAGCTCTTCTAAATCAGCTTGACCATCACCATCTGTGTCAATAGTATATGGATTGGTTCTTAAAGCCAGTTCCTGAGCATCTGTCAAACCATCATGGTCTGAATCCTTTTCATAAATGGTTTTCGGATTCATCTACTTCTCCTCCTTTTTCTTTAGTCCATAAGCTGTACCGAGCAAAATCCCAGCCCCAATCAAGCCCAAAAGGGATTCCTGTTCCCCGGTATTTGGCAAAACGCTTGCTGGAACAGGCGGTTCAATAGTCTCAATTGGTGGTTGAGGTGGGGTGGGTTGATTTGGACTTGGTTCTTCAGGTTCAGGTGTACGTGTTACAACTGTATTTGAGCTGATGACATAGCCATTCACTGTATGGAGATAGGTATTCTCCACTTGACCAGTCGCAATCCGTTTCATCTGAAGGTAAACATCTGCCTGAAAGGCTGAATCATCAGAGATAGTCTCTAAGAAGGATTTATCAAATGAAATTGACACGAGTCCATTTTCTGTATCTACTTGTTGCAAGGTGTATTTCGTGACTTCTGTCCCCTCTTTTAAGACAGAACCGTCTTTGAGGATGACATCCGTCATCAGATAGCTGCGATAAACACCATTATACTCATCATGCTTTTCATCATAGTTATCTTCAAAACCATATTCAAATAAATCAGTCGCACGATTGCTTGGAATCATCGCTCCAACCAAGCGATAGTTAAAGGTTTGATGCAAGGCCACTTCTTTCCCGTCAAGGCTGGCATCTTTATGAGACAAGTCAATCACCACATCTTTTTGTGGGTCTAATTTTGGAACATTATTAACCACTGTTTCCGTGACATAGGCCAAGCCAAAATCAATCTGATAGGCTGTATTTTCATACTGACCACCTGTTTTGGTCAACTCATTTTTTACCGTCATCGGAAGCGTGACAACTAAGGTTTGACCAGTCTTCACATAGGTATCATAAAAGGCTTTTGGATCATCGCTACTAAGAACTTGAATGGCTCCTTTAGGTGTAAACTGACGTTTAGCCATGGCATCTTGAACAACTTTCGGAGCTTCTGACAAACTAGCGTAGGTGCTGACAGAGATACCCGATACAAGATTGCCAGCCTTATCCAAAACTTGAATGCCATCAGGATTTAGGGTAAGGGCTTCTTCTGGGTAATCGTCTACCATGTAAAATCTCTTGGCAAGAACATCATCCGTCACGACCATGTCCTTGTATTGACTGTAATCCAAGACAATTTTGTAATAATTGACCGTATTCGGAAGAACAGTCTTTCCATCAATTGAAATACCTTCTTGATTGGTATTAGACTTATGCGGAGTTACTTTAGGGACAAAATTGGTCACCGTGTTGGTTTCATAGGCTTGCCCAAAGTCCACCTGATAAGCCACGTTTTCATAAGACTTCCCTGAATTAAGCATGGTTTCCAAAACCATCATCGGAGTGACAATGGTAATATTCTCCCCCTTGGTCACATAAGATTCAAAAAAGGCTTGTGGGTCTTCAGGCATGAAAACTTGAAAAGCTCCTTTAGGCTGAATTTTTTGTTTCGAAAGGGCTGCTTGTAGCGTTTTAGGAGCTTCTGATAATTGAGAATAAGCCTTCACCGTGATTCCTGAAACTGTTTTGCCATCAGATGTGACAAACTGAACAGCTGTTTCATCTGGTAAAAGGGCTTCTTCTGGATAATCATCCACAAAGTAAAAACCTTGTGCAATCTGAGAGCTGTCTGCTTTAATGCCTCTGTATTGGTCCAAATCCCATGAAAGAGTATAGTAATTTTGAGTTCCCACTAGCATAGGCTTCCCATTGATATCCACTTTGTCTTTATTGAGGTTTTGTTTCTTTAGTTCTGGAGAAACAAGGGTGTTGGTCACTTCTTTGGTCTCATAGCCATTTCCAAAATCAACTTGGTAAGCCTTATTTGTATAGGTCTTTGTTTGACCATAGAGACTATCTTTCACCGTCATTTTGGTCAAAAGAGCCAAGGATGTACCTGTTTTGACATACTGGTCATAAAAGGCTTGGTCGTCATCCGGCATAAAGACTTGAAAGGCACCTGTCGGTGTAATCTTGGCACGAGCCAACTTATCTTGAAGGTCTTTAGGAGCATCATTTAGTGAAACATAGGTTTTAACCGTTATCCCTGATACCTTCTGACCATCAAGAGTTGTGATAGCAGTCCCATTTTCCACCACATCAAGCACTTCCTCTGGGTAATCATCCACAAAGAAGAAGCCACGTGCAATGGTCTCTTTAGCAGAACGATCTCCCTGATACTGGTCCAAATCCCATGTCAAACGGTAGTGGTTGGTTGTGCCAAGGGCTACGACCGTATCGTTAATGAGAACACCATCCGCATTTTCATTGTTCTTGTCAGGTGTAATAAGTGTAGTTGTCTCCCCATCACCTGGCGTACGAACCGTCACAACATTTGAAGTGACCGTATAGCTATTTCTTGTGCCCTTATTCAAAAGCAACTTGTAACTATTGGAATAGGTTGCCCCATCATTTTGAACAGTTCCATAAAGTTTGGGAGCGGTCAATTGATAAATCTTGGTTAAATCTTTATTCAACTCCTGCAACAAGTTTTCCTTTGCGGTTAAGGTCACAAAGTTTTTAGATACATCAAAAGTCACTTCGTAGTCCCCGTTTTCAGCCTGTGTTTTTTCCAAATCAAAGAGATACCCTGCAGGCAAATAGTCCTCAAAAATGAGACTAGTCGTTTGAGCACGATTGGATGAAAAGGCATCAACTGTTAAGGGATAAATCACTGTAGAATCTTTTGCGACAGTTTTCTCATGAAGATTAGCTTGGTCACTATTGACCACTTCTTTCATAATCTCTGGAGTTGTCGTCAAACGGTAAGCATGATAATGGACAGTGGGTACTTGTGGCGGCGTTGGAAGTTCTTTTAGAATAGGTTTGACAGGTAAGGTTACATTGGTCAAAGTTAGACTAGGCTGAATCACTTCTTCCAAAGGCTTTGGCGTGAAGGTTACAGGCTTTTCTGGTGTAAATGTTTTAGGAGTAAAGACATCTGGTGTTACCGTAATAGGTTCTGGAACGGGTTCAAGTTCCACCGTTACATGAGGTTTGGGAGTATAAGGTGTTACTGTACGAGCAACTGGTAGGGTATTTAAGGCAAACCAGTAAGACAAGCCAACATTCTGTGGCATATCGCCTTGGCCAAAGGTGACGGTATAGGTATTGCCTGATGTGACCGTTGAGACAATTGCTCCTTTATAAGCATAACGACTTGATGTGGTATCCCATTCCTCAGGTAAATTCAAATCACTTGCACGGTTGGAACCCAAAGAACGGGCTAGACCTTCATTAGTCACTTGAACGGTTGAACCATTTATAGGTACAAATTTCCCAGATGAATCTTTAACATATTCTAGACCAATGTCATTATGATTGAGGGACGAGTGTGTGAAGACACCTGGTTTTTCTTTTGAAAAGGTTACTTGTGAACCGTCTTCCAAAAAATACTTAGCAACTACACGAAACTCCATCTTATCTGTTCGCCAGTCACCATTTCCATCATTTCGATAGGCAATAAAGCCTTCGGTAGGATCATTTGGTACAACCAATTTCACGGCATCAGTTCCAGCTGGTGATACAAGGTTGGTAATATCGTAAGTCACACGGCTAATCTTTTTGCCATCAAATCGTGCATGTTGAAGATTTTGATAGTTAAAACTAAGGGTCTCACCTGTTTTGAAGCTATCATAGACAAAGAATCCTGTTGAATCCAAAATTCTTGAGTAGCCACCCAGCATGGCATCGCCAGTTGAAATAATCTGATCAGGATTTCGGGTAATGGCCCCATGTTGTGCTTGTGGCTCACCGTTATTGAGATTGAGGGCTTGAGCAAGTGCTTCAGAAATATAACCTTCTTCACCTTTTGAGATCTCGGCCAAGTCACGTTGATAGCGTTCCATTTCTTTTGCATTGTAGGCATCAATCGCTTCATTTTCTTTTCTAGCTGAGGCTTCTTTTTCCTGATTGCGTTTAGTAATGGCTTGAATCTCAGCTGCTCGATCTGAAACTAATTGTTGTTTCTCCTGATTAGCCTGATCAACTGCGGCTTGGCCTGCACGGTTTTCAGAATCTACAGCTGCTTGACCTGCCTGATTACACCTTTCAATGGCTTCATTATCTGCTTTTGCCTTAGCAAGTCCAGCTTCATTTTCTTTTTGAATGACCTGATTTTTCGCAACAATATCATCTGCCTTGGTTTTCTTTGTTAGATAATCCGCTACAGCTTGTTCGTTAGTTGATTGAATGGTTTCAACAGCCTTGCCATAGTTTGTATAGTCAAGTACAGATGTCCCATTTCCTGATGAGACTACTTGTTCTTTTACTGTCACATCAGCATCTGCATACTGGGATTTTAGGTCATTAACTTTGGTATCAACCCAAGCATTTGCCTCTTTACCAGTTTGGTTGGCCCCTTCATAGGCCTGTGACAGCTCCTTATTTTCTTGTTCGACGCGAGCTTTTTCATCCACATAAGCTGCTTTGTCAGCTTTGTAGGTTTTAGTGACTTCATTGATAGCCTCAACTTGGTTTTGGGCATCTGCTTCAGCTTTTGAAATTTGTTGGTTGGTCTCTGACGCAGAGCTTGTATTTCCCAAATCCATTGGACTATCTTCAACTGTAGAAACACCTTCAGCCTTGGCTTCTTCAACTGCTTGTGTTACCGTATCATGCGGTACGGTGACAGCAATGGCACCATTAGATTGTCCAGTTAACGCTAAACTTTCAGTTTGTTCAGATACAGGGATTGGCTGTGCTTCTGGTAAATTCGTAACTGGATTCTCCGTTCGTTGAATGGTGGTATCAACTGAAGATGTGACTTCATCAGCATGTGCAACTGTTCCACCCCAAGCAACAACAGCAGTCACCATGGTTCCAAGGGCAACAGAGCAAAGGGTTCGGTATTTTTTACTCTTACGAAAGACGTGTTTCTCGCTTTTTTCCTGATTGACAAGAAAGTGATGATTACATATTTTGGTCATAAAGTGTCCTTCTTTTCTTTTTTCTGTAGCAACAAACTGTCACTCTTTCCTCATCATAAAAAAGAAGACTTGATTTTGTTATCACATTAAGTTCAGTGAAAAGAAAAAAGCTATCGGAAGCACAACCAATAACCTCTGAAGAATACTTAAAAATAAAAAAAGAGGAGGACTGACGCATCAGACCCTCCCAGACGTGACTAGCACGCCCCAATTCGATACAACTATGATACCACTAATTTCGTTTTTCGTCAATGAATTTACTTAGTTGTTGAATTGATGTTTTTCTATTTGTACTGATAATCTTAAAGAGAATGTCACGATTATTGAGCGAAACATCAAATCGTTCAACAATTTCATTGAATTGATTGATGTAGTTATTGAGGACTACTGTATCAAAGTTTAAAATGTTCAAAGTCCAAATTAGTAGAATGAAATAATCTTCAATGAAAACACAAGTGAATGTCGATAATCCTAAATCTTGTTTTATCTGTTTTTTGAGTGCTTTAGATACACCGCTTGAAAAATTAGCATCAAAAATCGCACTGTTGTGCATGGTAGCATTTCTTAACTCAATAAGAGCATTGACAACTAACTCGAGAGAATTTGACCTATTAGGAATGATCGTGAAATCTTGATTTAATTTTTCACGACTTGACTTAGTTAAACTTCCTAAAAATCTACTAAACTGTCCCAAAGTAATAACTTCAAAATAAGCCCAGAGAGGAATTTGATAATCACTTTTTAAATAATGCTTAATGACCTCATTTTTATCCGAGTAATAGTCAATTGTATCCAGTATATTTTGCCTAGTTTCATTATACTGATCGAGTTTATAACTATATTTTTCGTGGTCTTCAGGATAGTCCATGTAACAAGCTAATTGATGTTCTAATATATCCTCTATCCCACTACTAGATTCTGCTACAATCGAATCGATAGTCCGATTTTTTAATGCTGTCTCTACAAGCATCACTATTGGATAAAAAAGTCCTTTTAACTCCATATCAAAATTGTAGATTGCTACAATTTCTTTAAATGAAGAAACGGGCAGAATCCCATCTGAATTAGATTTTTTAACAAATCTATATCGTTTATACCCATGATAATATCCCATATTTAAGAGTGTGACAGAGTCATCATCTTGAATGTCAATTTTATGATTTTTAAAGATATGGTCAACTAGATTCCCAGAAGTTAAACCAGTTTTCGACTCTTTTTTCATTCTTTCAATAATTGTCTCCATTTAAAATATTCAGTAACCTCTCCTTAGTATTATACCATATCACTAAACTTTTCAAAGTAACTAAAAGGTAGAATTTCTAACGAAATATTTACAAAATAATATGCTAACAAATCCAATTATTGTTAGCATATCCATTTTTATTTCGTCGTATAAGCAAAACTCAAACTACTATCCACTCCAGATAATTTACGGAAGGTGTAGTTGGGATTACCGTTGTAGTTGGTTTCGGAGATAAGGAATGAGCCATCTGGGTAGACTTTCTCCACAAAAGCCACATGTCCGTATTCTGTTGGTGTGCCATGTCCTCCACCCGCAAATGAGAGTATGGCTCCTGCTTGCGGACTTGTTCCAGTTTCCCCACCGAGACTTGCGGCTGTACGCACCCAATCTTGGCCATTGCCCATGGTACTGATAATTGGAATCTTTTCACCATTTCGGCCTTTGAGTTTCAGCCCCAGTTGGTTGATACGGGCTGCGACTCCCCACGTACATTGACCGTAAGCATAACCCATACCGTCACCACCTCCTGGAATAGAGTTCTCAAAGAGGTCTCCTCGGACAGCTTCAAGCGATTTGGGATCACTTTGTGCTGTCCCACCGTTGGGTTGACTAAAGCCTTTTTCAATTTGGTAATACCACTCACTGGCTCGTGTCTGACGCTCAAGTAGCTTATCTCCTGAGTTACCTTCCCAGTAAATGAGAAAGAGTTGGGCAAGACTAGCTGGACTTCCTGAATTGTTAAAGAACTCTTTCAACCAACTTGTGTAGTAAGGACTATCCCCATGCAACATGAAGTCCAGTTGTAACCCCAAATCATACCACTTCTGATGTTTTCCTTTGGCATATTCTAGCAATAAAGTATGTCTGCGTGACCCATCTGCAGTGTCTGTCCACTGGCCTAATCCTAAACCACGTTTGAGGATATTAGGGTAACGTCCATTGTATATTGTTGGACCATTAAGTGAAAGCCAACCCTCATCATCCCACGAACTGTCTGTCGCACCAATAGGTGGAGATAGATAGTCGCCCTCTGCACGCTTCGGATTAATGGAAGATTCTACCGACCAATTTCCTAGAATCGCTGCGATAGCTTGATTGGTCGCACCTTTGCTTTTGAGATAGTCATAAATCGCCTTGGCCCTTTCGAACTCATTGCCACCAAACTGACCGATAGTTGGAAGAATGGTGGTCTGAACCTGAATCACTTTTGGAAAGTAGAATGCTGGATTGACATAGACCAACTTATCCATATCATCATCAACCTTTTGATAGGTGACTTTTAGACCCGTTCCGTCTTTGGTCTGACCAATAATGTCTCCTGCCAAGACTTTTTGATGTTCACTCACTCGACCTGAATGAATGCCGAACAAGGTTAGTTTAGTCCTATTCACTCCCTTACCTGATGTCAAAACAATGTTTTCTCCATCAATAGAAACCTTGCCATCCATCGGAGCCACAATGACTTGGCCTTCTTTTGCTTCTAAGATGATATGGTGATGGAGCGTTGGTTTCTCATCAATAACCTCATAACCATATCGGTAGGTCATGTTTAAGCTATCCTCATCGGTCTGTCCCTGAAAGGGATTATCCAATTCTTGAAGGGCTAAATAGTTGCCTTCTTCGGTCAACTCCTTTAGTTCTTCTTGGTCCTCATCTGACAGCTTGTAAGGAGGTTTCTGGAATAAGTCAGACATGGATCTAATAGAGTCACCACCGTTTAAGTTCGTCCACACTTGACTGAGAAATTCTTTGTAGGTCGCACCACCTGTTTCCATGAAATCGTCAAGCTTGTAGTCTTGGTATTGATGATTCATGTAAACCATGACCTCATCAATTTTGGTGTAGTAGGTAATCCCTTTTTCGTTGGTTCTCGTATGTTCCGCATCTTCCCACGTCATGTGGGTATAAGCCTTGGTCAACTCGATCTCATCTTGTTGAATGACACTGCTTCCTGAGACACTCATGAAAAAGCTCATCATCAAAAGGAGTATCAAGAGAAGACCTGAGACAATCCAAGTCAAAGGATTTCCCGCAATAGCAGAAAAGAAGGTCAGGCTTCCCTTAATGGCTTGAACAATCCCCTTAACTCCTGCTAGACTGTGCTTTCTGGCATGCTTTAAAAAGGTTTGGTAGCGTCTTCTTGGTTTAAGAGGTTTCTGGCGTATGAATCCTTTTCCCATTTTGAAGTTCTGGAATCGTTCCTTTCCATGAGCCACTCTCGTCTTTGTAAAACGCACACCAGTCTGACCACTTTTCACCGCCACTTTACCTGCTTGATAGGTAAACCTGCCATAGCGTCTGGCTTTCAGGCTAGTATCCTTTAGGGTTCTAAGTCCATCTAAATCATCATCCTGTGCCACCAAGTCAAGCGATTCAGATGCAGCTAAGCTTAATCCAGCTTTGACTTTGGTAGAGTTTTTCTTAGACTTTTGGGCTTTCTTGAGTTGTTTGACCTCACGTTTGGCAGAACTGACTTCTTTTTCAGCACTTAGTCGATCAAATGATTTTTCTTGGTGAAACTGAAAGCGAGACTTCAAGGAAGATTTATCTTTTTGGAAGGTAAACTTAGGATTAACCGATTTTGACTTTTCACTTAGTTTCACTTCTGACAAATGTTTTCTTGCCGTCCTCAAACGCTCTTGAGCTTGCGGAAGTCGATAGTTCTTGATTTCCTTTCCCCTTAACAGTCTAGGAGACACATAGGTAATTTCCTTTAGGAACTTCTCTTCTGCTTCCTTTTGGCTACTGAGTAGATTTTCTTTGAACTCTGTTTTCTTTTCCTGAAACAGAGAATTTTGAGCTGGTTTTCGAAATCGTCCTATTTTAGGAACAGTCTGTTTTAAGGTCCTAACTTCTTTCCGATAATGCATGCGGACTGATTTTAAATTGCTTCGAAACTTTTTCCTGACCTGTTTGACTAGCCTTTTATCCTCTTTCATCTCATGTCCTCATTTTTTCAGGGTCCGTACTCATGATGTCAAAGAGCTTGGTGTGTTGTGGAATCTTATTTTTGAAAGGAACAACGGTGGATCCGGCCTTAATTAAGCCTGCCCCTTTTTCAGGATTGACCAAGTATTTCTCCAGTTCCTTGGAAAGCCCAAGCATAGGCACCAATTCTTCGCGATCGCTCTTAGCCTGTTTTAATAGAATCATAAACTCGCTATTGGCAATAATACGTCTACCATTTGCGTCCAAAAGAAGCGTTTCTACATTCTGAGTAATGCCTGTCGGTATCGCCCCATACTTACGGACACGACTCCAGAGTTTAAAGAAGAAATCAGAGGCGTATTTGTCCAATAAAAGAAGCTGCATTTCATCAAAATAAATCCATGTTTTCTTCCCTAGTTTTTGGTTTTTCACCACCCGATTCCAAATTTGGTCAAAGATAACCATGAGGGCAATTTGCTTCAATTCATCACCTAACTTTTTGACATTGTAAATCAGGAAATGACTATCAGTTTTGATATTGGTCCGATGTGAAAATATATCCAGAGACCCTTCCACATAAAGTTCCATATCCAGTGCCAAGTCCTTAGCTTCCTGTTCAGGTTGTTGAGATAAGACAAAGACCCATTCGACCAATGATGGTGTGTCAAAATGCTTATAGGTGAGTCGTGTCACACGGTCTATCAACGACTTTTCGCGACCAGCCATTTTGCGGTCCAAGAGCTTTCCAATCCAGGACAAGAGAAATTCGGACTTGACCTTGACTGGATCCTCATCCATATTCTCATCTGATAGATCGAGAACATTTAAAAACGTTGTGGAATCTGGGGCAATATCAATACTTTCCCCACCAAAGGCTTGACCGATAATACTGTACTCATTTTCTGGGTCAACAATAATAATTTCAGTATCACTATCTGCTTCCTTGAGCTTAGTAGAGATGATTTCATGTTTTGTCGCCATCCCTTTTCCAGCTCCAGAGGTCCCTAAAATCAAACCTGATGGAGTATTTAACTTGCCACGGTCAATACTGATGATATTACTTGAGATTTGATTGATACCATAAAATTTTCCACCCTTGTCTTGAATATCTACGGAAGTCCAAGGTGCATTCACGGCAATGTTTGAAGTCAATAGTGATCGAGAAACACCTTCAAGATAGTTTTTTCCAAATGGTAAGAGACTATTAAAGGCCGCTTCTTGCATATAGGTCAAGTTATCAATAATCATGTCATTTGACCCCGCCACTTGCTTGATAATATCAAGAAATTGTTTGAGTTGGTCTTCAGTATCCGCAAGCACGCCAATTAGAAATACGGTGTCAAACAGCTTATCTCCTGTTTGGGTCATGGTTTGAAGAAGAGCTTCTGCTTCATCGATGTTGTTTTCAAGAACATGGCCGACCTTCTCCAAATAGATGCCAGTCCGAGCCATCTTTTGTTGTTCCCCAATCTTTTGTGATTCCATCAAGGTCTTCTTGGTTCGCAGCTTGGTCATGGTTTCAGACTTAGTTGAGCCTTTGGCATGTAGGCTAATCATCACTTCCAAATCTGACTGCATGAGGTCACGAATAAATTTATCCCCTAGCTCCATACCGTAATCACGAACATAGACAATCTGTAATAATCTATCGTCCAATTCAATATGATTCTTGTGTTTAAAGGAAAGGTAGGATGGGGCAATAAAGTGTTTGGTGGATTGACCTGATAGGGTCAAATCATTGTAAGAAAACGGTAAATGATTTTCACCTCGCAACATATCCGCAAAAACATTCACTCGCTCCTCTCCACCAAGCAGACCAAGAGATACATCAATCTCTGAAAAGCCACTCTTGAAATATTCCCCAATCTGTGACAGAGATCTAAAAGCTAGTTTTGGTGTTTGGTCGCTCTTGCCAAATGAAAGAAACTTGACAGCCGAAAAGTTGTTCTCACCCGCCTCTAAGTTGGCATCCATCATACGATTCAATTCATCACGATAAGCATCAAACCCATCTTCCTGTAAGGGATAGAGGATACTCTTACGGAATTTTTCCAGATTGACCTTTTGATTGAAAATGGTCAGTTGGAAATTGGTCTTATCATCAAGAGAATTGATTAAATCGGAATATTTCTCAACAATAGCTCCCTTATCATCTAAACCAATTGTTTGATAATTGACATCTCCTAAGAGATAGGTTTGTGAAAAATAGCTTGGGCTGACCTGCATAAGGCCATTCTGAAAAAGCCCTTGATAGGCTAACGTATTTAGGGTAGAAGGTCTGATCTCCTGCTTCTGTGTTTTCGTCTTTTGCTTTTGGTCATTAGAAGAGGTCTTTGCTTTCATTGAGTGTTTTAATTTTTTCATGTTGGTCTCCTTTTCTTCCAGTAAATGTACGATCTGGTACTGTCAGTTCATAATGAAAACGGTACTTGAGATAGGTTTCAAATGGTAAATCATTTGGGCGATAGACCCCAAATAACATGAGTGGAATGGTAAAGCTAAAAACAAAACCATAGACAAACCAATCCCCAAATTGCCAGTAAAATAGGTTCAAGCCCAATACCAAAATGGTTAGGGCGATGGCTGGAAATACAAAAATAACCTGTCTGGTTGTAAATCCTAACCATGCCCTGTGTTGAACCTTTGAGATGTCCTTAAAGACACGTGTGTTCATAAATAATTGCTCCTTCTTTGATAAAAGGACTAAGATGAAAATCTCAGTCCAGTTTGAATTGCTTCATGATTTTGATGCAGTAGACGTCTGAACTCTCTACGCTAAGTTCCTAGCCATGACAGTTCTAGTCGTCCTTGCGGAGGTAGGACGACGTAATCGACTGCAAAGCAGTACTTTGTTCCTCTTCGATTTCCAAGGAACAACCTTAAACAGTCCACTGGACTGTTTAAGCTATCCTACTCTCACATACCCAAAATACTTCGGGCGGTTCGTTGACTGCCAACTAAGGCAATGATTAACAATATGGCCTGTACCAAGCCACCAAACATAATGGCGAGTGATTCCATAACTCCAGCTCCATTTGATACGGCAATCTTTCCAGCCGACTCAAACAAGGGAACAAGAGATACAATTAGAAAAATCAAAATACCTTGAACGGCATAGACCATGATGTTCTTAAGGTAGCCAATCCCAACACTTCTCCAGTCATCACTAAGGAAGGTCGGAATGGTAACAGGAGCAAAAGGTATCATCAGATAGAGTTGGATAAAGCGAATGGTAATCAAGATATTGACAATCATGATACTGGCCATACGTACCAACCAAATGAGAATCGCAAAAAAGCCAATAATCATTTTTCCTACAATCCCAGATCCCTTAATGCCTGAGATGGTATCGTAATTAGCACCACCATTCGTGACAAGCCCTGCCACTTGTTCAATAACATAAGAGGCAAGGGCAATAATGGCTTCCACAATAACCGTCGTATTGGTAATCAAGACCGCGACCATGATGTAGCTGACAATCATGGGTGCCATAGCTTCAAAGGTCATCGCACCACCTGAGTTTGCGATTTTCTTGGCCATTTTTGAGAATTCGAGTACGAGAACAACCGCAAGAATAGCTACTCCCAAGGGCTGCATAATCCCCTTGGTAATGGCTATCATATAAGACCACACCGTCGGATTAAAGTCTGCTAGTGATTTAACCAGGTTGGCAGTTGATTCTAAATCCACTTGAAACCCTTCAAAAAGGCTATCGCTAGATACTTTTTCAGAGGCTAGAAATACAAAAGGTGACGTAAAATTCATCATCATGTCATGTTCTGACCTCCTCTAAATGGTAATCTGTGTCACAAAAGCTCCTGCGGCTCCCACCATTACCCCACCAACAATTTCTAGAATGGCATTTCGGACACCTGGACCACCATCTTTAATATTGGTTGAAAGGTTGATAATACCCATGACAACTAGAAAGGCTCCTACTGCAATTAAGCCTTTTTGTAATAGAGACATGGCTTGGGAGAACATGGAGCTGGCGTCCACTCCGTAAACAAAGCCTGTTAGTTTTTGATTCATATAGTTCCTCATTTCTATTAATGTAGTGACGTTTCTGTGCTTAAATCCCTTATTGTATGGCCTGACAAATCTAGTTCTTCCTCAGCGGTTAAGGGATTGAGGTGATAATGCCACCAGCGTTCATCAGATTCCTTATCCGCAAGCCATTTCCAATTCTTATGTTTGAGTGGAAAATATTTCTTAGATCTAAATACAGGAACTCCTGCAATGCGTACGAGGCACTCATCTCGTTTCATAGTCCCGACTTCATCAGCCGTCATCAAGTCACGAGCAATTTTCTGGTGAGAGGTAGAACCTGAGCCAGTCTGCCCAAAAGAACGACTGGTACTTCTGACATCAATGGTTTGTTTACCTAGAAGACCACTCATGAATTTGAAAGTTTCCTCGTCATTTCCACCCAAATAGAGGAGACTGTCACAGTTCCCCAGAATAGTTTTCCAAGCCTCTTTTTCCTTATAAAGTCCTTGGAGTTGGGCAATATTTTGCAAGATTGGTACTAGACTCATATTCCTAGAGCGAACTGTTGAGGTTTGTTCGGCAAAGTCTGGAATTTCTCCGACATTCGCAAACTCATCCAGATAGCTTCTGACATGAATAGGCAATTGCCCTTTAAAGTCCACATCAGCCTGTCTGGTCAAAGTGGAGAAAACCGTAGAGAAAAATAAAGCAGATAGGAAACGAAAGGTAGTATCATTGTCTGGAATAACAAGATAGACCATGGTCTTTTGAGTGCCCCATGTTTTCAAATCCATAGTGTCTCTTTGTGTCAAATCAATCACTGATTGAATATTAAAAAGGGCAAATTTAGCTGTTGTGACCGCAATCACCGAATCCAACGTCTTATCCTTATAGTTTTGGAAATCCGCCCAATTTCGCATGGTAAAGTTCTCGTGACCATATTTCTTAGAATAGTCTTCAAACAAGACTTCGAGAACACTTTTGTCCTGATTGTCTCCCTTTGATAAGAGTTTGATGAGTTTCCCAATCTCAGAAAAGGCTGGATAACGGCCTCGCTTACATCTTGCTTCCTGCTCTTGTTTGGAACTTCCTGGAGGATTGTAAAAATCCACCAAATAAGAGGCAATAGCTCTCACCAATGTCATGGAAGCCTCATCCCAAAATGGATCACTGCGAGAACCATTTCCCTTGGTATTGTTAAAATAGACCGTTAACATGCGGTTCAAATCATTCTCTGTCTCAACATAACGAAAGGGATTAAAACCATCTGAATTGGTCATATTAACCAAATCTAAAACTTTGACCTGATAACCATTTTCTAAAAAGAGTTTACCTGTCTTCTCAGCCAAATGGTCTTTAGGATCTACGACAATATTGGAACAGTTAAGTTGGATAAGGTTGGGTTTAACAAAACGAAAGGTCTTACCTGCCCCAGAACCCCCAATGACAATCAAGTTTTTATTTCGGTCAAACTGGGGCTTCTTCTTTTCCAACAAGGTTAGACGAACATCACGAGCCAAAATCGTGTCATTGAAAGGATTCTTACTGTAAAAGAACCGCTTTTCCTTACTGGTTCCAAATCGTGCAGAACCGTATTCTTCCCCTTCTCGATAGACCTTCTGTCCTGTCGATACATAAAGATAGACTAGCGTCATCGTTAGAATCCCAAGGATAAAGGCAAGAAGAGATTTTTGAGTAAAGGAAAATAGCCATAAAGGGGTTAGGACTTGATTTGACCCCTCTCCTAAGAGGTAGGCAAATCGTTCCATAGGTGGAGCATTGGTTAAACTATCATAGAGTAGGGTTAGACGATGGCAGAAATAGCCAAAGGCGAGACCCAAGAGGCCAAAGACTAAAGCTTTTTGCCTGGAATACATTACAAGGTCACCTCCTTGGTTTTGACTGCCGAAGGTTCTGTCACTTTTATTTTCTCTTTGGCCAATTCTATTTCTTGATCCAAGGTTTTATCAAAGGTTAAACCTTCTAGCTTCTCTGGATTAGACATCAGTTTCTTCAACAATTCATCCAAGTGATGATCGAGCAAGGTCTTATCCTTGGCATAAAAGTAGAGATAGTCTTTTTGCCAACTAATAGCAATCGGCAGTTTTTCCGACTCCATTAACTCCTTGAATTTCTCCACATCGATTGGCTTATCTAAAATATCTTTACTAACATTAATCCCTTCAATGGCATAAGGGCTTTGAAGGAGTTCTTCCAGTTTTTGAACGCCAATCTTATAAGCTGAATCTTGAGCTAAGGCTTGCCTAGCCGACCATTCTAAGAGCTTTAAGAGGGTTCTAACTGTCAATAAACCACTTCTTTCTACGTATTGCATTGCTTGACGCTCTTGTTGTTCAGATGACATGGTGACCTCCTCTTCTTTGGATTCCCTAACAAACATAAGGTGCTTCCATAATACGGAAGCACTCTTGATTTTGGTATCACAAGAAGGTCAAGACATAAACCAAACTATTCCAAAGTAAATGTAAGGCGATTGCCGTCATACAATCTGTTTTCAATCGAACAACAGCCAAGGTCAACCCAAGACAGCTATACATGAGCCAACTACTGAGCTGATTGGGACCATGGGCTAGAGCAAAGAGAAAACTGGTCACTCCTATTTGTACAAAAGGGAATGTCAATTTTTCCCACAGCAATTGCCTATAAACAATCTCTTCAAGGACACTTGCATTGACCAAAAACAATAAAAAGATAAGATGTGGAACCTGCTTTCCTACTTCAACTAGTACCGATTGATTCCTAGTCTGAACTGGAAAAAGAACACTGATGAAGACTGCAAAAGCAACCATAACCACAAAACCAAGAAGCAACCATCTTAGGCGATTTCTCAAGGTCATAATTATTGCTTGAACAGTTTTATGACGGGCAATCTCAAAGCAAGTCACACATAATAGGACCAATTGTAGCAAGATTAAGACCTCGATTGTCAGATACTCTTGCAGCAATAAACTCACCAGAAGACCGTTAAGCTGTATGGCTAGATAAAACAACACTATCCTTATCATGTTCACCTCCTAAATAAATCTTCATAATCAATATCTAAGACTAGAACAATACGCTCAACCCATCTTGTCTGTGGCATTAGACGATTGGATTTGTAATGCCGTAATTTTTGATAGAGGCGATTAAACTCACTTGGATAAACATATTGACCTGTGAATACTTTGCGAGCTAGTTCTGCCCAAGTGAGGTCTCTTTCTGCCAGAATGATTTCTAAATTGTCCCAAAATCGTTCATTCATCTTCACACCTACCCTGTCACTTGTTTCATCAGACTGGCCTGAAACAGTTCTTCTTTTACCTGTCTGGGAAGAAAGGTTCGAGCTTCGTCTAGCCCAATAGCTGGATAGATATGATTCTGACAGACAATGAGAGGCAGACGAAGGTTTTGGTCTGGCTTTTGGAGAATAAGCTGAATCATTTCATTCAAACTTATCGAATATTGACGCTTAAAGCGAAGAAATCGTGGCGACAGTAACTCAACAAAACAATCCGTGGTTTTGGCAAAGAGTGACAGTATGATTTCACGGTTTACATCACATGCTTTTGTACAACGGTAAGTCACACCATAGGTCGTCAAAATGGTTAGTAAGTCTTGATTTGTATTGGCATTATTTCCTAGATATACCTCAAGCATAGGCTCCTCCTTATAGGGTTAGGCTATTTTCAACTGTTGGTTCTGGAGTTGAGAAATAGCAACTCATATCAATGGGCATCCGTCCTTCACCAAAGCACTTGACCGTCACTAAAGTCGTTAAAATGCCCTCCTTTCCTCTAGCAGTATAATTTTGACCAAAGGCACGAAAGGCCAGGTGATTGTCTTTCGTCAATAGTGTATCTACACCATTTTTAATATTCCTCGTTTCCAAAAAATCCGAAATCCGATGAAGATTGGATTCGTAGAATAGGGCATCATTCATCTCTTTATGGTAATCATCTTCAAAAGTCACCTCAAATTCACAATCAAAATTGGGGAGTGATAGTATCCTTTCCAATAGTTGATTGGTTTCAGCTTGGTGAATACGTTCTTCTAATTCAGTACAATCTAGAATACTTTTCTTATGTAGTAGGTTCATGTTTTTCTTCCTCTTCCATTCTTCTAAATTCTCTCGCAATGGTTTCAATAACTGTGACAGTCACGCTATTGCCGGCTTGTTTATAGAGCTGACTTTTACTTGATACGCTTTCTGCTCTTTCATAAGCCCAGTCAGGAAATCCTTGAATCCTGAAACACTCTCTTGGTGTTAGTCGTCTAATTCTTAGCCGATAGAGTTTTCCGTCTAAAACAATGCCTGTAACTTCGTACCACTTATCCTGTCGATATTCCATAGCAGCAACTACCACTCCCATATTGTCAGAAGTCGTTAGGGTATTGGCTATTCCCTTGCCCACTCGTCCTCTCCGTTTGGTTGAGTCTGGATAAGCCAGGTTGACAGAGTCTCCAAGAGTTGCCTTTGCGTACCCTCTTTTTGTGGCTTCCTTGATTTTCAGAAATGGCAGCTCCTCCCTCAGCAGTATCTTTGGCACCTTATCTCCACCTTGCATGGTGGTCAAGGTCGGTGACAAGCCAGAAATGTCAAATACTCTTCCGGTCTGGTCAAAGCTAGTCGGCAGATTTCCTGCGACAAGAACCCCGTGTCTATTTTGACTGGTCAACGTAAACATAGGGTCTTGATTTTCTTTAAAGCGTCGTCCATGTTGCCGTTTTTCTAATCTATCTGGTGTTAAGACTGGAATGGCGATTTTTACCCCCTCTCCTTTACCTCTTGTTAGTGTAGGAGCAAGTCCACTCGTCAGATAGACTTCACCATTCAAACCATGTTTAGAGGGATTGATGTTGCCTAGCCTTTCAAGATGAGCTGGGCTGTTTTCTCCTCTGAGAGGAAATAGGAATCTGGAACGGTATCTTCTAGAATGTCCGATAATAAAAACCCGTTCTCTGTTTTGCGGGACTTGGAAGTCCTTGCTGTTAAGCACCTGCCATTCGACATCATACCCCAATTCATCCAGCGTGGAGAGGATTGTGGAGAACGTCCGTCCCTCGTCGTGATTGAGTAGGCCTTTGACGTTTTCCAAAAATAGAAAACGTGGTTGGATTTGTTTGGCCGCTCGAGTAATCTCAAAAAAGAGAGTCCCTCGAGTATCTTCAAATCCCAGTCGTCTTCCTGCGAGTGAAAAAGCTTGACAAGGAAATCCCCCGCAGATAACCTCCACTTGCCCTCTAAATTGTCTAAAGTCATGGTCTGTGATCTCTTTAATGTCATGGTATTCTATTTCTCCTTCTGTGTTAAACATGGCTTTGTAGGATGTTCTAGCGAATTTATCAATTTCGCAAAAGCCCAAACACTCATGGCCCTGTGCTTCCATTCCTAGCCTAAAACCGCCTATCCCAGCAAATAAATCTAAAAATTTCATTTTTCCTCTCTTTCCAAATAAAAAAGAGCCTTACACTTGTAAAACTCTTGCCTAAATATGATCATCCATTTCTGGTGCACGGATGATTTCAGCAATCAACATGATGATAGAAATCAGATAGATTCCACCTAGTATCCACCAAATCATCTTAATCACCTCCCTTTACTTCTTGTCGTCTCAGTTGCTTGGTCCATTCTGACAAGACCCCATTAAACACATATTCAGCTATCACTTCCGCTGACCGAGCAAATCTCATATGTTCCAAAGCATACTGATAACGATCACTAAAATAAATCATGGCAACATCACTAACCGACTGAGATAGACCTGTCTGTCTTAACTGGTCATGAACCAAACCCCAAATATAGTCTCGATCGTACTTAGTCACGGCATCTACTTTTGGAGTAAAGTTTTCTTCTTGTTTGTCATCTACTAGCTGCCTCTCCTCCTCGTCCTCAATAAGGAAATCACTCCCTTCAGTTTCACTACATTTAGTCTCACTTCCTTCAGTCTCACTAGGGGCTGAATTTAAGACCGGCCCCGTCTTTCTTTGAGACCCCCCTAGTGTTTTTTTAAGACTAGCCCCGTTTGAATCTAAGACTGGGGTAGGTTCATGTTCTAATTCCCCCAAGTAAATTTTATTTGCCATACGACCTTTTTCACTGGATGATTGTTGGACTTCATCAATTAAGCCATATTCACGTAAGGTTTTCTTAATAGAAAGTAATTTAGACTTTGAACAACCTAAAAGTGCCATCAGATTTGAATTGGAATAAATCAAATAAATAGCACCATCTTCATCAATCCATCCCTTACTCAAAGACAACTCCAACCGATCTTTTAAAACCGCGTAGGCTACCTTAACCTCCAGCTTCATATTCTTATAGCGTCCACTCTCAAACAAAACTTTAGGGAGTTTATAATATCGCTCTGATGTCTGATATTGATTAGCAGTAATACGTTTCATGATTGTCCCTCCAAGACTAAAAGTCCAACATTTCCGAATTCATCAAATCGGATTAAACCTACTTGTTCCATTTCATCTACTAGCTGAGTTGCTTTCGCAATATCAACTCCCAAAATAGTCACGAGATGAGACATCACCATTTGACGTGATGATTGTTCCTTCTTTTGCATGAATTCCTCCTGAAAATAAAAAAAGCGAGAACACTTATTAAAATGTTCTCGCTGAACTAATATAGTTTATGACGTATCTATTTTTTGTCTACGCAGTCGACATCCAAACAGACGTTCACATCAATGTACTTTTTTTGCACCTTTTTTATGTCAAAATCACTCTTTTCAGTAAAGACAAAATGCTTGAAAAAGTGCTTAAAATAAAGGATTTTTACCCTTTGCTTCGTTGTAGCAACACTACGCACTCCACGTGATGCGTATTCGGGAACAAATCAACTGGTTGTACTTTTATGAGTTTGTAGCCGAGTTCTTGATAGAGCTTGATGTCACGCGCCATAGTTGCTGGGTTACATGAGATATAAGTGATTTTTTCTGGCTGCATGGCAACGCTGGCTTTGATAAAGTTTTCTGTCAAGCCTTTGCGTGGTGGATCAACCAAAATCACACTTGGTTTGATACCGTCTTTGCTCCAAGTTGCCATAGCATGTTCTGCCGAATCAGCAAGATAATGCGCATTGATAATACTGTTTAGCGCAGCATTTCTTTTAGCATCCTCCACAGCTTCTTCAATCACTTCGACGCCGTAAACGGCTTTAACATTTTTGGCAAATGAAAGCCCAATTGTTCCAATACCAGAGTAAGCATCAATGACAATATCTTTAGGTGTCAAGTCTGAAAAATCAATGGCAGTTTGGTAAAGCTTTTCAGCCATTTCAGTATTGACTTGATAGAATGAACGAGCAGAAATTTCATATTGATTGCCAAGCATGCTGTCAACAATCGTATCTTTGCCATACAATGTCTTAAACTCTTTACCGAAAATCGCATTGGTATTTTTATCGTTAATATTTTGAACGATTGACTTAACCGCTGGAAACTCTGCCACAATTTTCTCAATGATTTGCTCAATACGGAAGATTTTTGGGCGTGTTGTCACAAAGACCAGCATCATTTCACCAGAATAATGCCCACGACGAACAACCAAATTACGAATCAATCCAGTTTGCTCTTTTTCATCATAAGGTTTAAGGTCAAAACGGCGAAGCAAATCACGTGTAAAATTAATCAAACGGTCAATTTCTTTATTTTGAATATAATAATCAGAAATCGGCATCAAATCATGAGAATGTTTACGGAAAAATCCTGTCTCCAACTGACCATTAACACGACGAACAGGCACTTGTGCTTTATTGCGATAAGCGTATGGGTGCGCCATACCAAGTGTTTCTGACACCTCGACATCTGAAATACCAGCTGTTTTATAGAGATTATCCATTACTTGTTTGCGTTTAAATTTTAACTGTTCAGCATACGCAAGATGCCCAAAATCCGCAATTCCTGTACGCAAATAATCCACATTCAAATCTTGATTGCGGTGTTCAGAGATTGTCACATACTCCTCAACTTTACCAAATCCGATGTTCTTTTTCACTTTCAAGACGCGCATTTTGATTTTCTCACCTGGAAGTGCATTTTCAACAAAAAAGACGAAACCGTCAACCTTGGCAACACCTGCTCCTTCGTGTGATAAATCCGTGATTTCAGCATCTACAATAGCATTTTTACTTAACATAATTTCCTTTCAGCCAATTCTAAATTGGCAATGTTCTATTTCTCGGTCGCTTTTCTCCATAATAAAAATAGAGAAGCTTAACTGCCTCTCTATTATATCATATCTCTTCCTACCGCAAACCAAGTTCTTTTAACTCTTCTTGATATTTATCAAAATCAATGGTAATTCCTAAGCCGCCATACATATCATAGTCATCTGTCCAGTCACCTTCGGCTGGAATGGTTGTTTGCTCGATGCCTTCTTGACCACTCGTGATAACAGATAAACCTTCTTTCAAAAGGAATGAATAAGAAACGTTCGTTGAGGTCAAAGCATAGATTTTACCAATTGCAGCTGAACCTGTAAAAAGTTTTGTTGGATCTTTAATCTGGTTGATAATGGCAGAAATAACTTGTTGCTGGCGTTGAGTACGTCCATAATCACCGTCATCATCTTTACGGAAACGAGCATAATTGAGCAAAGTCCGACCATCCATTTTTTGTGTTCTAACTTCAATCGTTTGATTTGGAACAGTACCGTCAGCCTGCATATTGAGATCATCAGGAACTTCAACAGACGAAACTGCTTGACCATCAACCGTACCAAATTTGGCGTCTATTTCAACGCCATTTGGAAATAAGGTATCAATGGCTTCTGCAAAGGTTGCAAAGTCAACCATGACATAATATTTGATGTTAATATCAAAATTATCTTTCAACGTCTGTCGCATGAGTTCTGCACCTTGGTTATTATCCTGCTCTCCTATATTAAAAGCAACATTTAATTTTTGGTCATTTGAATAGTCATTGTAGCTAACACCATCAATATTAACTAAGGTATCGCGCATAAAGCTGACTAACTTAATTTTTCCGTCGCTGTTGCCAATATTCATCACCATAATCGTATCGGTTCTGGCATCCGAAGATCCTTGTGTAACCCGCTGGTCACTTCCTAATATGAGAATATTAGTACCGTCATCGCTATCTTCACCATTGAATGTTTCTGTCACAGCCGCCGTGTAATTTGTCTCACCACTTGAAACATCATTAACACCTTTGAAAAACATGTAAATCATCCCTGCCATGACAAGAATCACCAAGAAACTAAGAAGTTTCAACAGACGCTTAATACGAATTTTGCGACGCTTCTTTTTGGCTTTCTTTGCTTTTTTAGGCGTTACAGGTTCGGGTTCTTGATAAAATGCCTCATTATAATTCTCATAATTGTTTTGATAAGTTGGAAGAATCTCTGCCTGCTGCTCGCTCGTTCTTCTAAAGGAACGTTTCGACTGCTTTTTTTCTTCTGGGTATTTGGGAAGCCCTTGAGATGTCCAGTTATCGTCATCATAATAATCCACTTGATTATCATAAGCATCGTCATAATAATCATCGTAGTAATTGTCATTATAGGCAGACGACGGCTGAGAGCGTGGTGGCTCGTTGACCTCACCAGCTTGTTTTTTATTGTAAAGATAGTTAAATTCTTGCTTTTCACGCAAACTTAAATACTCAAGATTCTTTAAAAGATACTCATATCTTAACTCTTCATGCCGACTTAAATTATTTCTTGCCATATCTCATACCATATCTTTCCCATTTTCATCAGACTAGAGCCAGCACAAGCGCTTAACAATTCCTAAATATCAAAAATCAGAGGATTTTACAGTTTGTAAACATCATAACGTCCGAGGATTTTATAGTCAATGCCAAGAACGTTCAATTCTTCTAGCGCAAATGACACTAGTGTATCATTTTTATTTTCAACATCAACGATGAAAAAATATTCTCCCAAAGCTGTTTTTAGAGGGCGACTTTCAATTTTAGTCAAATCAATGCCACGCCAAGCAAAAACAGATAATGCTTTATAAAGCGCACCAGGCAAGTTATCTGGCAAGGTCAATGCCAATGAAACTTTTTGATTGAGTTTTGCCCAATCAAACGACCGTTTTTGATGCCCTAGTACCCAAAAGCGCGTGTAGTTTTCATCCATTTCTTGAATATCTTGGGCAATAATTTCCAAACCATATTCTTTTGCGGCAGCTACTGGCGCAATGGCAGCAAAGTTTTCCTCTGGATGTTCAGCAATGAAACGTGCGGCGTAGGCCGTACTAGCCGTCATCTCAATTTTTGCTGCTGGATAATGTGCTTTAATGTATTTTTTCCCTTGAGCAATAGCTTGCGGGTGTGAAAAAATCTTTTCAATTTTCTTTGTTTGTGTTGTTGCTAAAAGCTGTTGTTTAATCGGTTGAATGATTTCTGCAATCGCCTCAATTTCAGCTTGATGAAAAAGGTAATCCAACGTTTCATGCACTGAACCCTCGATTGAATTTTCAACAGGGATAATGGCATAATCCACAAAACCTTCTTTATAAGATTTGATAACTTCGGTGATATTTGCAAAAGGTATGCGATTAGCTTCCGGAAATGCCTTAACAGCAACATTATGTGTAAAAGAACCACTTGGTCCTAAATAGCCAACTTTCATCCGATTTCCTCAACAATTTCTTCAGGTGTTTTATCAGCCACTTCAATAATACGATTAGCTGCTGCTTCATACATTTCTTGGCGACCGTCAAAGATTTCTTTGAAAGCTTCCTTGCTATTGTTGACAAACAAAGGACGAACATTTTCCGTATCATGCTCAATGCGGTCATAAAGCGTTTCAAAGTCTGATTTTAGGTAAATCGTTTCTGGATTTCTTGCTAAAATCTCTCTGTTAATCGGATTGATGACAACGCCGCCACCAGTTGAAATGACTTGGTCAGAATCAGCCAATTCCGCAAGCACTTGTGACTCAATTTCACGGAATTTAGCTTCACCCTCTTTAGCGAAAAAGTCTGCGATTGACATGCCGATATGCTCTATAATCAAAGCATCCATATCAATGTAATTTTCATCTAACAATGATGAAATCGTTGATTTCCCAGACCCCATAAAACCAATAATAATTCTAGCCACGTGAGAGTACCTCCAAATCATTAAAGAAGCTTGGGTAGCTTGTATTAATCGCTTCTGCTCGTTCTAGTTCAACGTCTCCGTCGGACACCAAAAGCGCAGCAACAGCAGTCATCATACCGATACGGTGGTCACCGAAAGTACTGACTTTAGAGCCATGGAGAGGTGTTTTTCCTTTGACAATCATACCGTCATCTGTTGGCGTAATGTCAGCACCCATTGCATTAAGCGCATCCGCAACCACCTGAATACGGTCTGTTTCCTTCACTTTCAACTCTTCTGCATCACGAATAATCGTTGTACCATTAGCTTGTGTGGCAAGAAGAGCGATAATTGGTAATTCATCAATCAAACGCGGAATGATTTCGCCACCAATTTCAACGCCGTGAAGTTCAGATGTTTCAACGGTAATCGTTGCTGATTTAGCAATCTCATCAACGTTTGAAATGGTCATTTTGCCCCCCATTTCCTTGATAACATCAATGATACCAGTACGTGTTTCATTGATACCGACATTTTCAAGGGTTACTTTAGCATTTGGAACAATGAGCCCTGCGACTAACCAGAAAGCCGCTGATGAAATATCACCTGGGACAACCACATCTTGACCAGTAAATTCTTGACCACCTTTGATGCGAATTTCTTTGCCATTAACGTCAATTGCGCCACCAAACTGAACAATCATATCTTCTGTGTGATTGCGTGTTTTTTCTTTTTCAATGATGACAGACTCACCGTCAGCTTGCAAAGCTGCAAAAATAAGTGCTGACTTCACTTGAGCAGACGCCACAGGAAGTTGATAATGAATCGGTTTAAGCGCTTTGCTACCACGCATCGTAAGCGGTGGCAAATCACGGTCTGTTTGCCCTGACACTTCAACTCCCATTTGACGAAGCGGAATGGTCACGCGGTCCATTGGGCGTTTTGACAAACTGTCATCACCAAACATTTCAACCGTAAAATCTTGCCCTGCTAACACGCCAGAAATCAAGCGGATTGATGTTCCTGAATTTCCCATATCTAGTTTGTTTTTTGGAGCTTTAAGCCCGTCAAAGCCAACACCTGTAATGGTTACGATGTTACCGTCGTCTTGGATATCAACCCCTAAATCACGAAATACTTGCATTGTTGACAGCACATCTTCACCACGCAAAATATCATGAACAGTTGTTGTTCCCTTGGCAAGACTGCCGAACATAATTGAACGGTGACTGATTGACTTATCTCCAGGAACTCGCAAAGTTCCTTTTAATTGTGACACATTTGTCAGTAATTTCATACAACTCTCCCATGGTATAGTTTTAATTCTATTGTACCATAAAATAACTGAAAATTTGAACAGTTCTCTAAAATTACTCTTAACAAAAGCTTGCAAATTCATTATGAAACTATCTCAAAACAAAGACATTTCGCCCCCAAACCTCTTTCTCACTTTAGCTCGAAGCATTAAAATTTCTCAAAAAAACAACTGAAAGAAAAGGTTTCAGCTGTCTAATCATTTTATTTTTTACTGTTATCGTCATCCATTGAAAGTACTGACAAGAAGGCTTCTTGTGGCACTTCAACAGAACCGATAGCTTTCATACGTTTTTTACCTGCTTTTTGTTTTTCAAGCAATTTACGTTTACGAGAAACGTCACCACCGTAACACTTAGCAAGCACATTTTTACGAAGAGCTTTAATATCTGAGCGTGCAACGATTTTTTGACCGATAGCTGCTTGAATTGGCACTTCGAATTGTTGACGTGGAATGATTTTCTTGAGTTTTTCAACGATTAATTTACCACGTTCATAAGCAAATTCGTTGTGAACAATGAAGCTGAGCGCATCAACTTTATCACCGTTAAGGAGAATATCCATTTTAACCAATTTTGATTTACGGTATTCTGAAATTTCGTAATCAAAACTTGCATAACCACGTGTTGATGATTTCAATTTATCAAAGAAATCAAAGACAATTTCAGCAAGCGGAATCTGGTAAATGACATTGACACGATTTTCATCAATGTAATCCATTGTCACGAAGTCGCCACGTTTGCGTTGGGCAAGTTCCATGACTGCTCCGACAAATTCTTGCGGAACCATGATTTGTGCTTTCACATATGGTTCTTCGATACTTGCAACCTTAGTTGGGTCTGGGAATTCAGACGGATTTGACACCTCAAGCATTTCGCCATCAGTCGTGTTAACATGGTAAACAACGGATGGTGCTGTCATAATCAAATCAATGTTGAATTCACGTTCCAAACGTTCTTGGATAACGTCCATGTGAAGCAAACCAAGGAAACCACAACGGAAACCAAAGCCAAGGGCTTGTGATGTTTCAGGCTCGAATTGGAGACTAGCATCGTTCAATTGTAATTTTTCAAGTGCTTCACGGAGGTCATTGTATTTATTTGATTCAATTGGGTAAAGACCAGCAAATACCATTGGGTTCATTTGTTTGTAACCATGAAGCGGTGCTTCTGCTGGATTTTCAGCAAGAGTTACTGTATCACCCACACGGGTATCAGCAACTGTCTTGATTGATGCTGCGATATAACCAACATCACCAGTTGCTAAGAAATCACGTCCAACAGCTTTCGGCGTGAAGATACCAACTTCTGTAACATCAAACGTTTTACCATTTGACATCAATTGAATCTTATCACCAGGTTTTACCATACCATTAACGATACGAACTTGCAGAATAACCCCGCGGTAAGCATCATAAACAGAGTCAAAGATAAGCGCTTGAAGCGGTGCTTCAACATCTCCTGCTGGCGCTGGCACGTACTCAACAATTTGTTCAAGGATTTCTTCAATCCCGATACCTGCTTTTGCTGAAGCAAGCACAGCCTCTGAAGCATCAAGACCAATCACATCTTCGATTTCTTGACGCACACGCTCCGGGTCTGCTGCTGGCAAATCAATTTTATTGATAACTGGCAGAATTTCCAAATCATTATCAAGGGCTAGGTAAACATTGGCAAGCGTTTGAGCTTCGATACCTTGTGCCGCATCAACAACCAAAATTGCCCCCTCACAAGCCGCCAAAGAACGTGACACTTCATATGAAAAGTCAACGTGTCCTGGGGTGTCAATCAAGTGGAAAATGTAGGTTTCACCGTCTTTAGCCGTGTAGTTCAACTCAATCGCATTAAGCTTAATCGTGATACCACGCTCACGCTCCAAATCCATGCTATCCAAGAGTTGAGCTTGCATTTCACGACTAGAAACCGTCTCAGTTTTTTCCAAAATACGGTCAGCCAAAGTTGACTTCCCGTGGTCAATGTGTGCAATGATAGAGAAATTACGAATCTTCTCTTGTCGTTTTTTTAATTCTTGAATATCCATCTTACAATCCTATACAATTAATCATTATTTCTATTATAACAGATAAACAGAAACGTTGCTATAAAAAGTTTTAGAAGTCATTTCAAGAAAAAAGCATCATAAGATGGTAAAATAAACAGCACAGCTATAAAACTACACGGTCTACCTCTAATTAGGAGGAATGAGTTTTGGAACCATTCGAAACAACACAGCTCTAAAACGTAATCAACATGCAATTCTTGAAAAGTAAAGTTTTGGAACCATTCGAAACAACACAGCTCTAAAACAAAAAGTCAGCAAGCTTTTCTGCCTTATCTGTTTTGGAACCATTCGAAACAACACAGCTCTAAAACAGAGCTTTCGCATCAAACACCGAATAATATGTTTTGGAACCATTCGAAACAACACAGCTCTAAAACGGTTAGTGGTATCCACCCTCCCTTCAGGATGTTTTGGAACCATTCGAAACAACACAGCTCTAAAACCAAACAAACTTACGTTTAGAGATTGAACAAGTTTTGGAACCATTCGAAACAACACAGCTCTAAAACACGCAATCTTGCATGGTATGCGCATGATCAGTTTTGGAACCATTCGAAACAACACAGCTCTAAAACCTATCCTCAAGACTAATAAGCATTAATTTTGTTTTGGAACCATTCGAAACAACACAGCTCTAAAACCTCTATACGTCTTTTCAAAGATTTCTTTTTGTTTTGGAACCATTCGAAACAACACAGCTCTAAAACATCGAAGCAGGCTGGAGTTACATTAGAGTTGTTTTGGAACCATTCGAAACAACACAGCTCTAAAACTAAATTTCGTTATCTGCCCAACGAAGCCCAGTTTTGGAACCATTCGAAACAACACAGCTCTAAAACAGACCTACTGGTTCACCTAAATAAATATACGTTTTGGAACCATTCGAAACAACACAGCTCTAAAACTGTGTCTGTTGTGAAGCTTGTAGCCGAATGGTTTTGGAACCATTCGAAACAACACAGCTCTAAAACCGTTCGAATAGTTGTAATAGCTTTGCTCGAGTTTTGGAACCATTCGAAACAACACAGCTCTAAAACTATTTTAGCACAAGTTGAAAAGCAGTACGAGTTTTGGAACCATTCGAAACAACACAGCTCTAAAACCTCGTGGACCATTTTTCTCACGAAATTTCGTAATCGCGCCATTTGTCTCAGCTAGACTTCAGCTTCGAAATAATTCCTTTTATTTATTCTCCAAACCAGAGGGCGATTTCGCGTTCAACTGATTCTGGTGAGTCGGAACCGTGAACGATGTTAAATGTTGCGCCATCCTCATCTGGGGCTTGAGCGTAATCTCCGCGGATTGTTCCTGGAAGAGCTTCTTTAGGATTTGTCGCTCCCATCATTGTACGCCATGAAGTGATGACTTCATTTCCAGACATAACGCCAGTAATTACTGGACCACTTGTCATAAAATCAACGATTAGTGGGAAAAATGGGCGGTCAACCAAATCAGCATAATGTTTTTCTAATAATTCTGGGGTTGCCATGCGCATCTCCAATTTTTCAATTGTAAAACCACGTCGTTCAATACGGTGAAGTACTTCACCAACAAGCCCGCGTTTCACACCATCTGGTTTAATCATAAAGAAAGTTTTTTCCATGTAAACAATCCAACCTATCTAAATAAATTCAGTTTTTATTTTACCATAAAAGAAAACTTTCGAAAAATATTGAAAGGCGTTTTCACTAAAATTTAGTACGTTTCTGAGAATACTATTTCTGCTCAATCCTAAATACCAGACGTTTTGGAACCATTCGAAACAGCACAGCTCTAAAACAACCATTCTGACGTTCGTAGGTGTCTGCTTGTTTTGGAACCATTCGAAACAGCACAGCTCTAAAACCACTGTTTTAGGTGATGTAGGAAAACGCGAGTTTTGGAACCATTCGAAACAGCACAGCTCTAAAACGTAATCATCTCAATTGTCTCGATTACTTGCGTTTTGGAACCATTCGAAACAGCACAGCTCTAAAACCATTTCATTCCAAAGTGGTGGTTCAGAAGTGTTTTGGAACCATTCGAAACAGCACAGCTCTAAAACCTCGTACTCATTTTCTATACCTTGAAATATGTTTTGGAACCATTCGAAACAGCACAGCTCTAAAACTGGGAGGTATAACATGCAGACTTCAAATTTGTTTTGGAACCATTCGAAACAGCACAGCTCTAAAACAATAAGACAATTCCTCTTTTAGCAGATGATGTTTTGGAACCATTCGAAACAGCACAGCTCTAAAACTCTTTCATAGCAATGTTAGCAGCACGAATGGTTTTGGAACCATTCGAAACAGCACAGCTCTAAAACAGCCATTTAGCACCTTCAGCGATGGCAATGGTTTTGGAACCATTCGAAACAGCACAGCTCTAAAACGCCAGCCATTAAATTAATACGGTCAATGATGTTTTGGAACCATTCGAAACAGCACAGCTCTAAAACCTCGTGGACCATTTTTCTCACAAAATTTCGTAATCGCGCCATTCGTCTCAGCTAGACTTCAGCCTCGAATAGTTCATTATTTTTAACTATATTATACCTAAAAAACCTTGATTTTACAACGTTTATAGCAATTTAAAGCTTTAATTTTTTCTCTAAAACTTGTGCCAAACCTTCTGAATAATTAACATATTCTCGATCAGCGAATCTGACTAACCATTCTGGAACCGTAACATTTTTTCGAATGGCTTTGGTACTTTTTAAATATGGGGAAGAGGCTGCTTGAATTAAAGTAATAAAACCAACTTCAACTGATAATTCACTCATATCAACAACTTTTGGAAGCTCTAACCCTTCATCTAAATAAGCAGCCAATGAGCTTTCTAACATTTCTCGAGCATTTTTCATCGCTTCTTCGACGTCATCACCTTCGGTACCACCACTATATCCTGGAAATTCTACCCAAAAACTTCCATCATCTTCTTTGTGAAAAATTGCTGGATATGATTTTAACAGAAAAACCTCTTGTATAGCCCTATGTCTTTTAACATTTTCTTTTTCAAACCTGCTCCTAACACCTTGTTTCCATGAATTGGAATCGTAAAAAATACAGTACTCTATTCTTTTTGAACTGATGATAACTCCCCTTTACACGAACTTCTTTCCACACTTTTAACACAGCAAGTTTTGCTAACTCTCTGCTTGTTAACGACACTCTCTCCAATCCCTTGTTATATAAATATTATGCGCATTTATCAAATTATAAGAAAAGGCACCTACTTTTTTAGTAGATGCCTTATTATTCACATTTAATTTATATTTTCTGCTATCAAAAAATAATCACTATCCAACACATATTGCGGAAAATCATAAAGTATTCTCGGCTCTAGAAAAAGTACTTTTTGATTTGAAAGCTTGATATACTCTATTAGTTTTTCCATTTCATTTTTGGTTAAATAAGCCCCACTATTAACAAAAATTAACAATTTCTTCTTACTAAGATAATTATAAACTTGAAGAATTTCAAAGCATTTTTCGAAAATAGTATCACTCTGTGTTTCAAATTTCACACCAAGAGCTTTAATAAGTTCTAAAATGGTAATTTTATCATATTCCAAGTCCAACTCATTTTCCAAACACTCATACGAGAGCAACTCTGTAATGGTGTTTGCCAACTGCTCAATCATTGATTTCACTTCTGGTTTGTCATTTAATTGACTCTCCAAATCAGCATGAATGAGTTTTAGCATTGACTGTGAATTAATATCAAATCCGAAAATATCTGTCACCAAAAGTAATTCTGAGACTTTTAAAGACCGTAATTTCTCATCAAACAACTTCAAGTCGCATTCTTCAGAGTAAGAATAGAATTCCCTAACAAGATTTGAAAATACAGTAACATCTTCAACCGTTAAAATAGTTGCATCAAGAATTTCAATTGGTTCGTCAAGTATGGGAAAATTAATCTTCATCGCTATAATCCTCTCCAAGAAATACAAGACGTCTATCAGAATTGGCGACGCTGGTATTTCTCTCACCATTCAAATAAATCATACGAGCAAACTGTTTTTCAGTCACTGTCAAAAGTGTGATGCTTCCTTTTTTAGGATTATTGACTTGCAACCTATCAATCATGGCTTTATTGGCAGAATTATTTAATAACAATTTGCTATAAACCGAAAATTGGTGCATGATAAAGCCTTCACTCAATAAAAACTTTCGAAATTTACGATAGGCTTTTCGTTCTTCTGCTGTTTCGATTGGCATATCAAACATTAAAATCATTCGCATATATCGATAACTCATATCCTAAATTCAGGAACCCCTTTCCCACCATGATTTAGAGCTTTAATCACTTTCTTTGTATAATCACTAACGATATTGTTTAGGAACATTTCTTTATGGTTATAAGAGTAGGTTTCATCAAACATCGTAAACAATTCGCGTTTAATTTTAACAAAAGAAGCGTTACGATTTTCATACACAATTCTATCAACAATTGGACGAAATGGCTCCATGATATCACTAGCCAGATTAAACTGGTTGAATTGGTTAGCATGTTTTAAGCCAAATTGCGTCATACAACCACAAACAACTAATTCACGCGCAAACATGCTCAACAACAAAGTATATCCATAGTCTAATCCAGCATTAATGTCATTATCCTGTTCACGCGAGAAATCATTTCCAAACAAGGTATTAAAATAAATTCTTGCAGAATGTCCCTCACGATTACTGGGATCAAAAGACTCTAAGCCGCGATATAACTCCATAATAGATTGAGATTTTTCAAAGAAAGAACACTCACCAAGATATATGCTTTGATTTAATATTTTCTGGGCAATAATTGTTGTCCAAACATCACATTTGACATCATCGTCCCAAGCAATTTGATTTGTCAGCTGTAAACTAGAATCGTGGCGTCCATAGTAAGGCGTCAGCATTGCAGTTGGCAAACGTTTTTCATCACAAAAAATAATTAAAATATTTCTCTCGACTAAGCGTTCAATCAACATCGTCGTCAACACAATATTCGTCGTTTCAAGCAACAGAATATCAATCTCTTCCAGATGAATCATTTCAGTATGATAAGCATCTTTAAAAATCAAATGATTATTCTTATACGACAATTTAGAATGCTCATTAACAATAACCGTACGCCATCCCATTACTCATCTCCTATTTTACTCAAATCAATACGTGTTTCATAAAGACCAGTGATAGATTGGTGGATAAGGGTGGCATTAAGACATTCTTTAGTCGAAGTATAGCGTTTACGTGGAATTTTTTCACCAAGGAAATTGAAATCAGCTGGCGCACCTAATGCAGTCAATGTTAATAAATTAATAAATGAATTTGAAATTTCCTCAATTGAGAAGTTATCCATACTATCTGCAGCTGCTCTAATTTTGCTTAAATTTTTTTCAACATCAACATATAAGTTAGCAAAGTTTTCTACACAAGATAAGGCCTCTTCAAATTCTTTCTTATGCGCACTAACATATTTTAAATGTTCATTGCTATTAAAACTATCACCTCGATGAGCATGATAAAGCAATTCTACTAAATGTCCTGGAAGCACCATTTCATTTCCTTTTTGAAGTTCTGAAGCACTAGCTAATAAACGTCTTCTTCCCCCCTCAAATTCAAAAAGACTGTATTTTGGAAGTTTTATTAATTTATCTTCTCGAATATTGTGATATCCTTTATTTTCTAAGAATTCAACTGGATTTTCTTCAAAGAAAGAACGTTCCATGATAGAAATACCAACTAGCTCTTTTACAGTTTTCAATTTCTTAGCTTTACCTTTTTCGACGTCAGCTACAACAAAAACAGAATAAGCTACTGTTGGACTATCAAAACCACCATATTTTTTAGTATCCCAATAAGCTTTTTTTGTCTTTCGTGGAATTAATTTATCAGAGTCACCTTTAGGTAAAATTGATTCTTTTGAGAATCCTCCCGTCTGAGTCTCAACCTTTTTAACAATATTGACTTGTGGATAGGATAAAACTTTTCGAACTTTTTCAAAGTCAATTTGCTTATTCCAAGCAATTTCACCGTCAGCATTTGTCTCAATATCTGGTCGTTCAAAGACTCTGCCATCCGCATATTTAACCTTAGTTTTAAAGAAATTCATCAAATTTGAATAGAAGAAATATTTTGCTGTTGCTTTACCCATTTCAGAATGGTCATCAGAAGATTTGGCAATAAGTTTATGAACATCATATTTTTTATACTCACCATATACAAATTCAGAAGCTAATTTAGGATATTTTTTCAATAATGCTGTTCCAACAACTGCATTAAGATAAGCATCATGAGCATGATGATAATCATTGATCTCGCGAACTTTGTAAAATTCAAAATCTTTTCGGAATTGTGAAACCAGATTTGATTTTAAAGTAATGACTTTCACATCACGAATCACCTTGTCATTTTCATCACTTTCTGTATTGAAACGAGCATCTAAAATTTGTGCCACATGTTTTGTGATTTGACGTGTTTCAACCAATTGACGTTTAATAAAGCCAGCCTTATCTGCTTCAGTCAATCCACCACGTTCGGCTTTCGTTAAATTATCAAATTTACGTTTAGAGATTAGTCCTGATTTATACAATCGAACCCATTCTGCCTTTCTAGCACGAACAATATCAAGACTTGGTACATCATCTGATTTACCTCGATTTTTAGCAGAACTTGTTAGTACTCGATTATCAATAGAGTCATCCTTAATAAAGGCTTGAGGAATAATGTGGTCAATATCATAATCGCTTAGATGGTCAATATCCAACTCATCACCAGTGTACATATCTTTACCATTTTGAATGTAGTAAAGGAAGAGTTGATCATTTTGAAGATGACTATTTTCAACCTTATCTTCAATATATGACGGTTTTTCCTCATTAAGAATATTACTTCCTAACTCTTTTAATGAGTTCTGAAGTTTTTTCAAACGTTGTTGGGATTGGCTTCTTCCTCTATTAGTTGTTTGATTTTCACGCGCCATTTCAATAACAATATTATCAGGATTATCTCCCATCACTTTAACTAGCTCATCAACGATTTTGACACTTTGTAGAATACCTTTTTTAATAGCAGGACTTCCAGGTAAATCATGAACAACAGCTTCAATATCATCGACATCACCAACAACTTGCGATTTTTGGATGATTTGTTTAAATGGTAATGTATCATCGTTAATTAACTGCATAAAGTTACGATTAGCAGAACCATCATCAATCAGATAATCAAGAATGGTCTTATTATTTTCTTTATTACGAATACCGTTAATTAATTTATATGACAAACGTCCCCAACCAGTATAATGACGTCGTTCAAGTTTTTTCAATTGATCAGCTGTAAAAATATCACTATATTTTTGAAGACGTTCATGAATCATATCTTTATCTTCAAACAAAGTTAACGTTTTAATAATATCTTCAATGACTTCTTCATTTACTTTATCATCCAAGAAAGCTTTATCCAAAATCTTTTTCAAATCATGGTAAGTTCCAAGACTAGCATTGAAAGATTTATTTTCTTTATCAAGTCCAATTAAATCTTTAATACGATATTCAGGAAATTCTTTATTAAGGTAATTTAAAAGTTTTTCCTTGGTAACTTTGCGATTTTCTTTAAAAACATGGTCAAAGATTTCTTGTTTCATATTTGAATCAAAGAAAGAATCTTTTCCTTGCTCATTGACATACTTAATTTTGGTTAATTCATTATAAACCACATATGTTTCATATACATGACTGTGTTTTGGTAGAACTTTCTCCTCTGGTAAATACAAATCATTTAAAGTCATGCGTGTAATAAATTTTTCAGCTGACTTTTCTTTATCAATTACCTTATCGAAGTTCCACGGTGTAATCTTCTCATCTGAATGATATTCTGCCCATGAAAATCGGCTATCTTTTCGTGCTAACGGACCGACATAGTAAGGGATTCTAAAAGTCAAGATTTTTTCAATTCTATCTTGGTTCTCTTTTAGAAATGGGTAATAATCACCTTGACGGCGCAAAATTGCATGCATTTCTTGTAAATGAATTTGGTGCGGAATCGAACCATTATCAAATGTTCTTTGTTTTCTTAAGAAATCTTCACGTTCAATTTTATCTAGGAAATAATCACTTCCAGCAATTTTAGAGAGAGTATTTTTTAAATATTTATAGAATTCATCCTGCTTGACACCATTTTCAATATAACCCGCATAACCATTTTTGGTTTCATCTTTAAAAATATCGTGATACAACTCAGATTTATTTGCCTTAATGAATTCTTTTAGTTTTTCTAAATCTTCATGATGTTCTGCATAGCGTTTAATCATCGAAGCTGATAAAGGAGCTTTAGTTGAATTATCATCAACAGTTAAGATACCTGAAAGTAAGATTGCATCATAAAGATTTTTAGCTGAAGTAAATAAATCTGCATAATCGTCTCCAATTTTCCCAAGTAACTCTTCTAAATCTTCGTTATAGGAATCTTTAGAAAATTGCAACTTAGCATCTTCAGATAATTTGAAATTCATTTTAAAATTAGGCTGTAATCCTAAAGCCAAAGCAATAAGATTTCCAAATAAAGTATTTTTCTTTTCTGTTGGGTAGTATTTAATAAGATTCTCTAAACGACGTGATTTGCTAATTTTTTCTGTCAAAATACTTGCAGCATCAACCGTAATTTCTGATAAGTGACTATCATCAAATGTTCTATCATACACTCTTACGAAATCAGAAAATATTTTTTGAACATCTGTATTTTCAGCGTTCAATTCACCCTCAATTAAGAAATGTCCACGGAATTTAATCATATGAGCTAAAGCAAGATAAACCAAGCGTAAATCTGCTTTTTCAGATGAATCTGCAAGATGTTTTCGCAAATGATAGATTGTAGGAAACTCTTGATGATACTTAACCACATCTGCTTTGTTCCCAAAAATTGGATAACGCCCCAATTTTTTATTATCATCATCCCATCTCAAGAAAGATTCATCCAAACGTTGAAAGAAACTTTCATCAACTTTTGCCATTTCATCAGCAAAAATTTCTTGTAGGTAACGCAAACGATTTTTACGACGCGTATAACGACGTCGAGCTGTACGTTTCAAACGAGTCGCTTCAGCAGTCTCTCCGCTATCAAATAATAACGCACCTAGTAAGTTTTTCTTGATATACTTTTTATCAGTATTTCCTAAAACTTTCATCTTTTTAGCTGGAACTTTGTAATCATCAGTAATCACAGCCCAACCTACGCTATTAGTACCTATGTCAAGTCCGATTGAATAATTTTTCTTAGTCATAATTTTCCTCCTCTGAAGTATTGAAGATAAAAAGATTTATAAAAAAAAAGTTTTTTTAAGAAGTAAAAATTTTTATCAAATCTATAAAACTTTTCAAAAATTTTAGTAATTCAGTTAAAATTATAAGTTTATCCTTGCCAAATTTGATTCTTATCATTTCGGTCTCCTTAAAATACAACTTATTTTAATTGAAGTATACCATTTAATTTTTAAAAATCAAATAAATAGTGATATTAATATAAAATTTTGATAGAATAAAATAGGAGTTGTATTTTAGTTTTAGAGTTGTGCGTTTTATAGCTTTAACAATTTCTATATAATATCACTTGTAAATAATAAGTAATTATTATATAATATGTTTGTTGGAACTATTCGAAACAACACAGCAAGTTAAAATAAGGCTTTGTCCGTACACATTTTGGCACCCGATTCGGGTGCGTTTTTTTGTGCCCTTACAGATAATGGCAACAAAACTAAGTAATTTTATTTTACTCTTTAAAATATAAAAAAACAAGCGTTTTCAAGGCGCTTGTTTTTCTGTTTTTATATTTCATTTAGCTCACCAACCAACCCCAGAAAAATGGGAGGGCAAAGGCAATTAAGCCACAAATTACAAAGAGGGCTTCCAGCCATTTTTGAGGGATAGTCGTTGATTTAATCCAAAGAAGAATGGCAAACAGCCACGAAACTGCAAATAATAGCCAATAATACCATGCAAGGGACATCTTAATCGTTCCTTTCTACCTTAGTGGTTTTCGGATGTTTCTGTTGGTCGTGCAGACGTTTAGCCAATTGACGGCGAGCAATGACAAGCAAGCCAATCATAATAACTTCGTAAGTGACAAAGAAAATGATAAAACAATGCAAGAAAAATTCCTCTGGTAAAACCCAGATAATTGGGTCTGTGGCTGGGTTGAACAGCCATGTTGAATCACCAGGGAAAAGCACTTCATGAAATAGCGTAAAAAATTGGTCAAAGCCAATCAGCAATCCTGCTACTGCAATTAGCACAGGCAAAATAGCTGCCAAAGTAAACGCTCTTCGATGTAGAAAAAGTGATTTTTCAGCTCTGCTAATTTTCCAAAAACGCCAAGACGGATACAGCAGCACCACAAAAACAGCTTGCGCTAAGTGAAATAAATGCTTAACGTCACGAAAATGCTTGAGCCCGTCTATTGATGACGGGAAATCTGGCATAGAAAGGGTGTGCGAAAGTGGATTGGTCAGATAGGTCATCAGAATATTAAAGTTTTTCAAGAGGTCGTCTTTGGTAATCGTGACCTGAAGGGTTAGTTTGAGCCAATCAACTTCCAAAGGGTAAATCAGCCAAGCACCATAAATAGCTACCAAGACAGCTAGAGCAAGGAGCCAGAGCCAAGTACTAAACGTCCAAAGTTTATTTTTCATCAAAATTCCATTCATCTAAGCTAGCAAGGACATGGTCAGGTTTCACTGGAAGGGTAGGCACTTCTTCTGGTTTGGTGAAACCAGTCGTCACAAGCAAAGTAGCAATATCATTTTGAATTCCTGCCATAATATCTGTTAAATAATTATCACCAACCATGATAGCTTCTTCACGTTTAACTCCCAGAACATCCAAAGCTTTATTCATGATAATCGCATTTGGTTTGCCAATAAAGACTGGTTGCACACGTGTTGCAGTCTCCAAGAGTTTATTAATCGAACCAGCCCCTGGCATTAACCCACGCTCCGTTGGGATATTCAAATCAGGATTCGTTCCAATAAAGACTGCTCCTTTTTGAATGGCAAGCGTTGCAATGGCAAGCATTTCATAAGTTAGTTGCGTATCTAGTCCGACAACCACATATGCTGGATTTTCAGTATCTTCAACATAGCCAGCCTCAGCAATAGCTGTTTTCAAACCCGTTTCACCAATCACATAAACTGTTTTTCCACGATTCATGTCATTCATGTAATCAATCGTCGCCATTGTTGCTGTATAAATCGTTTCAAGCGGTGTATGCACATTGAATTGTGTCGCAAGCATTTCTTGAACTTTTTCTGGTGTGCGTGTCGTATTATTCGTCACCAAAACATAAGGAATATTGCGTTCTTGCAGACGTTGAATAAAACGTTCCCCAGCAGGAATACGATTTTTCCCTTTGTAAATTGTTCCATCTAAATCAATCAAATAGCCTTTATAAGTCATTCTTTCCTCCATTTTTACAACACCAAAAAGACTTTCTAGCTAAAAATTCTCTGACTATCCTTAGTCAATTAGTGTTTTCCAATTCTCATCGTGATAAGCAGTAAAGCACATCGCAATCTGCTCTTTCGTTGTCTTAGATTCAGCAAGATCAGGCAGGTTGTCACACGCAAAATACCCACTTGCTATCGTTTCTAAATTTTTTGTAAACTGCCCACCTTTGGCATGGCATAATGAAAAAATCTTACAAATCTTGTGAGCAGAAACTGGTTGATTGTGTTTTTCACGGTCTTGAATAGCAATCACGCGCTCCAATTGCACATCAAGTCCAGCTTCTTCTTTCACCTCTTTAAGCGTGTTTTCCGCCACAGATTGGTCAACATCACACCAACCACCTGGCAGCGCCCACTTTCCATTAGCTTCTTGCACTAGTAAAATCTTGTCATCTTGAAAAATAGCTGCGCGTGTATCAATTTTTGGTGTTTGATAGCCCGTTTCGTTAGCAAACAAATCAGCTACTTTCTGAGCTGGTAACTGCGATAATTCAGCCATCATTGCAACTGAAATCTCTCGAATTTCCTCAAAACGTTCAATATCATACTTATCGCGACCATAAGCTAGCCCTGCTTGTGCTAAGGATTGCAAGCGAACAAGCCAATCAACCCATTTCTTATCATCAACAGTCATTATTTTTCCTTCCACTCGATGCGAGCTTGTGCATGAACAACACCTTGGGTAACAATTTCATGTTTTGTTATCAAACCATCTGTTTCAACACGTGATTTAATATCATGCCCATAATGGACTTCTTTCACGTATTTGAGATTAATGCAGTGCGGAATGTGTTCCTCTAAAAACGCCACGTCCAACACATCATACATCCATTCAAGGTATTTGCTATTGTTAACATGACCATTTAAATCAAGATCAAAAAAGCGAACGTGATAGGTTGTTTCTTCTGGAATTTCCAAGCTTTCGTAACGAGGACCACGATCGATTTTTTTAATCTTTTCAACGTCATAAACGTCAACAATTTCATCAATAACAGGGTGAACCTTTCTGCTATCATAATCCATGAGGACAAAAGTCGAATGAATCGTCATGATTTTATCACCAGATTCACCATAAACATTGAAATCACGGTAACAAAAGAGCTTATTATAAGCCGTAGGTACCGTTTCAATCACGATATTTTCAGTATATTTTGGCAAACGCTCGATTTCAATCGCATACTCTGTGATAATCCAAACAAGATTGTACGTTTGATAAATATAATCATCACTCATCCCCAGACTAAGTGACTGTTTCCCTGAAACTTGCAACACTAACGATAAAAGTTGCGGCAATTTCATGTTGTGATTAATGTCACTTTCGTAAAAAGGTACTTGATAATTTTCTTGATAACTTAATCCCATGTCACTACTCCAATATAAATCTCTCTGCTACCGTGTCTCCTAAAAAGAGACCTTTTTTAGTCATTCGAACCACCTCATCATCTGGCACCAAAAGCTCATGCTGACAAAGTTCTGTCACGATCTGACCATAACGTTCTTCAAAAGACACGCCAAACTTTTCTTCAAATTTTGCAATGGAAACGCCAGATTTCTTACGCAAGCCCAAGAAAAGTTCTTCTTCCATCATTTCGTCCTTAGTCAAGACCTCCTCTGACAACCTAGCATTTCCTTCAGAAACAGCCTTTAAATAATGTTGAATCGGCCCACGGTTACGATAACGAACACCGTTTAAATACCCAGACGCCCCAGCACCGACACCATAATATTCTGCATTATCCCAGTACATCAAATTATGACGACTTTCAAAACCTGGCTTGGTAAAATTAGAAATTTCATAATGCTCAAAGCCATTAGCTTCCAATTCAGCAATAATGTACTCAAACATTTCCGCCTCAAGGTCTTCTTGGGGCAAATTCAATTTTCCACGACGCATTTTATTCATGAAAACCGTGTGATGTTCTAAAATCAAACTATACAAACTCAAATGAGGAATATCCAGCGCTATCGCCTTAGCAACATTTTCCTTAACATCTTCCATTGTCTGACCAGGAAGCGCATAAATTAAATCAATCGAAATATTGTCAAAGCCTGCTGTTTTCAAATGGTCAATCGTCGAATAAATTTGCGATTCATTGTGGCTACGCCCAATTCTCTTTAATTGCTTATCATTAAAAGTCTGAACACCAAGCGACACACGATTAACAGCAGATTTCTTCAACACTTCAATCTTGTCATCCGTCAAATCCCCAGGATTTGCTTCAATGGTAAATTCTTCTAATACGCTCAAATCTAAATGCTTTGTCAAATTCGTCAGCAAATAATCCAATTGCTGCGCGGTAATTGAGGTTGGCGTTCCACCTCCGATATATAAGGTCCGCAATTGTTCAATATCATAACTCTCAAATTCACGAATAAGAGCCTGCAAATAATCGTCAACAGGCTGATTTTTGATAAATACTTTTGAAAAATCACAATAATAACAAATCTGCGTACAAAATGGTATATGGACATAAGCTGATGTTGGTTTTGTTAACATGACGCTATTATAACATTTTTACGAAGGATAACCAATGACTTTATTACGAAAGAAAAGGAGCAGGCAAAACGCATTTCCCATACTCCTTTTTTTATGAAAATGATTTTAGTCAATACCGATTTCTTTACGAACAACGTCAGCAATGGTATCCACGTAATAGCTTACTTCTTCATCCGTTGGTGCTTCTGCCATGACACGAAGAAGCGGTTCAGTACCACTTGGACGCACTAAAATACGACCATTGCCATTCATTTCAGCTTCCATTTTGCTGATAATATCAGCGATAGCTGGTACTTCCATGGCTTTGCTCTTCATGCTATTTTCAACACGAATATTCACTAATTTTTGTGGGTAAATAGTAACTTCGGAAGCTAATTCAGAAAGTGATTTGCCAGTTTCTTTCATCACTTTTGCCAATTGAATAGCTGTTAACTGACCATCACCTGTTGTGTTATAGTCCATGATGATAACATGACCTGATTGTTCACCACCAAGGTTGTAACCAGATTTACGCATTTCTTCAACAACGTAACGGTCACCAACTGCTGTAATCGCTTTGTTAATCCCTTCACGGTCAAGCGCCTTGTGGAAACCAAGGTTTGACATAACCGTTGTAACGATAGTGTTGTGAGCTAATTGTCCACGTTCTGATAAATATTTGCCGATAATGTACATGACTTTATCACCGTCAACAATGTCGCCATTTTCATCAACAGCAATCAAACGGTCGCTATCACCGTCGAATGCCAAACCAACTGCTGCGCCAGATTCTTTAACCAATTCTTGCAATTGTTCTGGATGAGTTGACCCAACGCCATCATTGATGTTAAGACCGTCTGGCTTTTCACCGATAACAGTAATATCAGCATCCAAATCCAAGAAAACATCACGCGCTGATACAGAAGCAGCTCCGTTAGCGGTATCAAGGGCAACTTTCATCCCTTCCAAGCTAACACCTGTTGAAACAAGAAATTTTTCGTATTTACGAAGTCCTTCTGGATAGTCAACTAATGTTCCTAAACCTTCAGCTGAAGGGCGTGGAAGCGTATCTTCTGGAGCATCAAGTAATGCTTCGATTTCGTCTTCTTGGTCATCAGCCAATTTAAAACCATCGCCACCGAAGAATTTAATCCCATTATCCAATGCAGGATTGTGACTAGCTGAAATCATGACACCGGCGCTCGCTTTTTCTGTACGAACTAGGTAAGATACCCCTGGAGTTGCTAAAACACCAAGTTTGTAAACTTCAATCCCAACAGAAAGAAGCCCAGCAACCAAGGCAGATTCTAACAATTCTCCTGAAATACGTGTATCACGTGCCACAAATACTTTTGGACGTCCTGTTTCATGCTGACTAAGAACATAGCCACCAAAACGTCCCAATTTAAACGCCAATTCAGGTGTCAATTCGACATTTGCTTCTCCACGAACACCATCTGTACCAAAATATTTTCCCATTATTCTACTAGCGAAAAATCGCTTCCTCCATTACTAAATTCATTTCCTAAGATAATCTAAAATAATAGTTGCATTATAAAAATCACATTTTCATCTTAAATTATCATTAATTCATTAATATATAGTCTTTGCTATTATCTATTATTTTTTCGTTACTGTCAACTGAACAGTCACAACAGAAGGGTCAACAGTCACATTATTTGCTGATAAATTCACGCTGACACTTGTGTCTTTTGTAACATTAGCAATATCAACATTAGCAACAACTTCATCCACCGCATCCAAAGCATCCTGACTACCAGAAATCGTTACTTGGCTTTGGCTTAATTTGTATGAAATGTCAGAGATTTTATCACTCATCTCTCCTGTTGTTTTCACAGTTACTGGAACTGTTTTTGTCAATTTTTTCACGGTCACTTCTAATTTGGCTTTCGAAGGGTTAATAGCACTAGCTAAGATTGTGCCGTCTGCTGCCACAGCCTGCAAGGCTACGCGTCCACTGTAATTACTGTCCAACACTTCTGTTTCTGGCAATTTAGCAACCACATGGTCAATTTGGTCAATAATTGATTCCGAACTCGTGACTTCAACTTCAGAAATATTTGTTGAAACTTTTTTCAACTCATAGCCAGTAGCCAATTGACTGGAATCTACTTCACCTTGAACTTCAAATGTCTTTGTTTTCTTTTTACCGATTGTTACTGAAATACTACTTGGTGAGGTTGTCGCCGTAACTCCTGATGGCAAATCCGTCACTTGCAAAGGAACCGTCTGTGTCCCCTCACCCAAGTTTGTCAAATCAGCTACTACCTTAAAACTTCTTGTATCATTATTAATCTCAGAATCCAGTTTGACACGATTAATCGATGTCAGATAAACCTCTGTTTCATAAGAATAACCACTAATAAAATACTTATCAGTATCATATTTAATATCAATGGGAACATTCTCCAAAGTATGGGTATAAGTTTCTGTTGCCCCCGATACTTGCGAGCCTGTCCGTGTGTAATTACTTGATGTGGCTGTTAAAAATAAGAGAATGGAAAAGACAATAGATACAATAACCAACCAAAATTGACTATTGAAAAATTTCTTCATTGTTTCTTCCTCCAAATCTTATGATACCAGTGTTCTTCTTCCTCTACTTCTGTGATTAATTGTGTTCGAAGAATAGCTTCAAAGTTTTCTTTGGTCAAATCGTGTAAGAATTCACCTTTTGACGTAATTGAAATACCACCTGTTTCTTCTGAAACAACAATCGTTAAGGCATCAGAATTCTCTGACAGACCAATCGCTGCGCGGTGACGTGTCCCAAATTCTTTTGAAATCGCCATTGATTCTGACAAAGGAAGATAAGAACAAGCCGTCGCAATTTTATTGCCTCTGATAATGACAGCACCATCATGCAAAGGCGTATTTGGAATGAAAATATTAATCAATAACTGACTTGAAATATCCGCGTCCAAAGGAATCCCTGTTGAAATATATTCCTGCAAAGTTTGCGTGCGTTCAATTGAGATTAAAGCCCCAATCTTACGCGGACTCATGTAAGCCACCGATTTCACCAGTGCTTCAACCAACTTTTCCTCGTCACTCACTTGCTGTGTTTGTAGGAAAACTTGTGTTGAACGACCAAATTTCTCAAGACCAGAACGAATTTCAGGAGCAAAGATAACCACACCCGCAATAACACCATAAGTGATGACTTGATTCATCAAGTAAGTAATCGTCGTAAAGCCAATCCATTCAGCTACAAACTTTAGTAAAATGAAGAACACGACCCCTTGAATCAAGGACATGATTTTCGTACCCGCAAGGGCTTTGATTAAACGATAAATAAAATACGCAACAATTAAAATATCCAAAATGTGAACGACAATTGTCCATGGGTTTTCAACTAAAGTTGCCCAAAATTTAGCATCAATAGCCGTAAAATTACTCATACATGCATCTCTTTTCTCTAACTAATTAAAACTACCTTTCTATTATACCACGTTTAAAACAGATTTTCTTTATTAGAATATATCTTTTTGTGGTACAATATTTCTATGAAAGTAAACACACTTATGGGAATCACGGCTGGGAAGTCAGCTCACTTTGTCCTTTCAAAAATGGGACGTGGCTCAACCTTGCCTGGAAAAATCGCCCTCAAATTCGACAAAGATATTTTAGACACTATCGCTAAAGATTATGAAATCGTTGTGGTAACAGGAACAAACGGTAAAACTTTGACCACTGCTCTTACAGTTGGGATTTTACGTGAAGCTTTTGGTGAAATCGTCACAAATCCAAGCGGTGCCAATATGATTACTGGGATTACTTCAACTTTCTTGACAGCCAAAAAAGCCAAATCTGGTAAAAAAATTGCCGTGCTTGAAATCGACGAAGCTAGTCTGCCAAAAATCACAGAATACATCACACCAAGTCTCTTTGTATTCACCAATATTTTCCGTGACCAAATGGACCGTTACGGTGAAATTTACACCACTTACCAAATGATTTTAGACGGTGCTGCCAAAGCTCCAACAGCAACAATCTTAGCCAACGGAGACAGCCCACTTTTCAATTCTACAAACGTGGTAAATCCTGTTAAATATTATGGCTTTGACACTGAAAAACACACTCCAGAACTCGCACACTATAATACCGAAGGAATTTTGTGTCCACAATGTCAGCAAATTCTAAAATACAAATTGAACACCTATGCAAACCTTGGTGATTATGTCTGTGACAATTGTGGTTTCCACCGTCCAAAACTCGATTATGCCTTGACAGAATTGACGAAAATCACCAATACAACTTCTGAATTTGTCATTGACGGTCAAGATTACAAAATCAACGTCGGTGGTCTCTATAACATTTATAACGCTCTTGCTGCGGTATCTGTTGCTGAATTTTTCGGAGTTGCTCCTGAAAAAATTAAAGCTGGTTTTGATAAGAGTCGCGCCGTCTTTGGACGCCAAGAAACCTTTAAAATCGGTGATAAATCTTGTACTTTGGTTCTCATTAAAAACCCAGTTGGCGCTAGTCAAGCACTTGATATGATTAAATTAGCCCCTTATCCATTTACACTTTCTGTCCTACTCAATGCCAATTACGCTGACGGAATTGATACCAGTTGGATTTGGGATGCTAACTTCGAGGCTGTTTTAGATATGGATATTCCTCAAGCATTTGCAGGCGGTGTTCGTCATTCTGAAATTGCTCGTCGTTTGCGTGTGACAGGCTACGATGAAAACAACATCACCGAAGCCGAAAGTCTCGAGGATATTATGGCATTAATTGAATCACAAACAACTGAGCACGCCTATATCCTTGCAACTTATACCGCCATGTTACAATTCCGAGAAATTCTAGCTAGTCGCCATGCCGTTGGAAAGGAGATGAATTAAAATGACTTACACTTCGCTACAATCTCCTAACACAAAAGATTACAACTATGAGTTAAACGTTGCCCACCTTTACGGCAATCTGATGAATACCTACGGTGACAATGGTAATATCCTCATGATGAAATATGTCGGTGAAAAGCTTGGAGCTAGAATGACCTTTGACATTGTTTCATTAGGAGATACCTTTGATGCTGACTACTACGATATGGTTTTCTTTGGTGGTGGTCAAGACTATGAACAAACTATTGTCGCCAAAGACCTTCCACGTAAGAAAGAAGCCATTGCTGATTTCATCAACAAAGACAAAGTCATTCTAGCTATCTGTGGTGGTTTCCAACTCCTTGGTCAATACTATGTTCAAGCCAATGGTGAAAAAATCAATGGTATTGGTGTTATGGGACATTACACCCTCAACCAAGAAAATAATCGTTTCATCGGAGATATAAAAATCCATAACGATGAATTTAACGAAACTTACTATGGTTTTGAAAATCACCAAGGTCGAACATTCTTGTCTGATGACGAAAAACCACTTGGTATCTGCGTTTACGGAAATGGTAACAACAAAGAGGACGGCACTGAAGGTGTTCATTATAAAAATGTCTATGGCAGCTACTTCCACGGACCTATCCTCTCACGTAATGCCAACCTTGCTTATCGCCTAGTGACAACAGCTCTAAAAAATAAATACGGTTCTAGTATTACACTACCAAGTTACGATGACATTCTTTCAAAAGAAGTCACCGAAGAGTATGCCGATACTAAAAGTAAAGCCGAATTTGAAAAATAACCTTAAAAGGATTGCAGTTTATCGCAGTCCTTTTTCTTTGTAGCCAAGCTTCCTAATTACCATAACAAAGTCACTTTAATCAAAAATTAAGCACCTTTAAAATAGAGATTATTAAGCATTTCTAGCCATATTAAAAATTAGCACAAGACTTAACTGCCCCTTTTTTGCCCCTTAAACACAAAAAAAGAGCCTATTTGAAATAGATAGGCTCTCAAAACGTTGATATATCAACGATTATTTTTTCAAGTTGTAGAATGATTTCAATCCACGGTATTCAGCTACTTCACCAAGTTGGTCTTCGATACGAAGCAATTGGTTGTATTTAGCGATACGGTCAGTACGTGAAAGTGAACCAGTTTTAATTTGACCAGCGTTAGTTGCAACTGCGATGTCAGCGATTGTTGAATCTTCAGTTTCACCTGAACGGTGTGATACAACGGCAGTGTAACCAGCTTCTTTAGCCATTTCGATAGCTTCGAATGTTTCAGTCAAAGTACCGATTTGGTTAACTTTGATAAGGATTGAGTTAGCAGCTTCTTCTTTGATACCACGTTCAAGGTATGAAGTGTTAGTTACGAAGAAGTCATCACCGACCAATTGAACACGTTTACCAAGACGTTTAGTAAGTTCTTTCCATCCGTCCCAGTCGTTTTCGTCCATTGCATCTTCGATTGTGATGATTGGGTATTTGTTAACCAATTCTTCAATGTAATCGATTTGTTCTGAAGCAGTACGTTTAGCTGCGCCTTCACCTTCGAATTTAGTGTAGTCATAGATTCCGTTATCGTAGAATTCTGATGAAGCACAGTCAAATCCAAGGAATACATCTTCACCTGGTTTGTAACCAGCAGTTTCGATAGCTTTGATGATTGTTTCTACGGCATCTTCAGTTCCGTCAAATTTAGGAGCAAATCCACCTTCGTCACCAACAGCTGTTTCAAGACCACGTTCTTTAAGGATTTTCTTAAGAGTGTGGAAGATTTCAGCACCCCAACGAAGAGCTTCTTTGAATGTAGGTGCACCAGCAGGTAAGATCATGAATTCTTGGAAAGCGATTGGAGCGTCTGAGTGAGAACCACCATTGATGATGTTCATCATTGGAGTTGGAAGAACTTTAGTGTTGAAACCACCAAGGTAGTTGTAAAGTGGAACTTCAAGGTAGTCTGCTGCTGCACGAGCTACGGCAATAGAAACACCAAGGATAGCATTTGCACCGAGTTTACCTTTGTTTGGAGTACCATCAAGAGCGATCATTGCACGGTCAATAGCTTGTTGGTCACGAACATCGAAACCGATGATTGCTTCAGCGATGATGTTGTTAACGTTGTCAACAGCTTTTTGAGTACCAAGACCGTTGTAACGAGATTTGTCTCCGTCACGAAGTTCAACTGCTTCGTGTTCACCAGTAGAAGCTCCAGAAGGAACCATACCACGTCCGAATGCACCTGATTCAGTGTAAACTTCTACTTCAAGTGTTGGGTTACCGCGTGAGTCAAGGACTTCGCGAGCGTAAACATCAGTAATAATTGACATTATGTTACTCTCCTTATGAGTTTTTAATATTTTTACACTAAAATAATACCATAATATCGCCACTTAGGCAAATAAAAACGAGAAATTTTGAAAAACCAATTTAACTTTCATGCCCTTTTTTCAAAATACTTTATGCGCTTACGGCTGAGAAATGACAGTTTAGTAAATTTAACTTATAATGAAGTTAAGAAATAATCGAGGTTAAATAGTATGAGTGATTTAGAAAGTAAAGTTTTACATGCTGCTGCAGGGGAAAATCGACTTAATCCTGATGAACAACGACGCTATTTTGGAACATTTGCTGAACGTGTGGTCTTGTCAATACTGCTTGATGACAGTCGTTTGGAAGATACTAAAGCACGTTTCGAGGACATTTTAAAACATTTAGCGAGTGATTATGACATGTTATTTGTCAAAATTTCACCAAAATTGGCGGTCGCCGACCAATGTTACTATATGAAAATAGCGCAAAATCTTGAAATTCAAGCAACAATCGTTGATGAAAAAAATGCGCATTCACCTTATGGGATTATCGTTCATTCGAATCAAGCTGAAAATGTTGACAATCCACTGTTAGCAGTGCGTTTTCCACAAACACATGACAAACCAAAAGAAGCCCCTAAAAAGGGCTTCTGGTCAAAATTATTCAATAAAGATTAACGTTTGGTAAAGGCTAGTAGATTGCCAATATTTTGGGCGGTGCGTTCTAGATTTTGAGGAGCCTGCGCTAGCGTATTTTCCAAAGAATCGACGCCTGATATAATCGGAAAAGCTGCTTGAATATTAGCAGCTGGAAAGTCTGGCAAATCATCTTTTAAGCTACCGCAAATGGCAATGACTAATTTGCCTCTTGGCGTACGACTAGCAACGCCAACAGGGGCTTTCCCAGACAAACTTTGTTTATCCATGCGTCCCTCACCAACAATGACGACATCCGCAACTTGGACTCGACGGTCAAAGTTGAGCATATCAAGAACTGCGTCGATACCAGAGATAATTCGTCCGCCAGTAAACGCAGCTAGCCCTGCTGCCATTCCGCCACCTGCTCCTGCTCCCGCTAAATCAAGGATTACTGGGAAAAAGCTTTGGTAAAATTGCTCCATATCCTTATCAACACTTGCGAATTTTTCGTTTGCAAGTCCTTTTTGTCCACCAAAAACGTAGGTTGCGCCATTAGGACCGCATAGTGGATTGGTAACGTCAGTAATAATTGTTAGCTCAACTTGTGATAAATCCCAATGGTAATCTTCATAGGAAATCGTTGTGATGTTTCCAAGATTATCACCAACTGCAGCAACTTCTTGACCAGACTCGTCAAAGAAACGATAGCCTAATCCTGCTGCCATTCCAATACCACCATCATTAGTGGAACTGCCGCCAACACCAATCATGATTTCTTTGGTACCAAGGTCAACAAGATGTCCAATCATTTCACCGACACCTTTTGTCGTTAATGTTAGCGGATTGCGCTTATCAAGTGGAACTTTTTCCAAGCCACATATGTCAGCCATTTCAAAAACAGCTAATTGACCATTGGTCGCATAGTGAGCTTCCACAGGCTGACCTAATGCTCCCGTAACAATATGGCTATCACGCCTTAGGTGCAAACCATCAGTTAAGGTCTCCAAGGTTCCTTCGCCACCATCGCCAATCGGCATTAAGTCAAAAGTCGCATTTGGCAGTGCTTTTTTTAATCCCCTTTGAATGGCTTTTGCCGCATCGAGGGCAGATAAACTTTCCTTAAATGAATCGGGTGCTATCAATATGTGCATGGTACCAACTCCCCTTCATATGTTACTATATATACTATTATATAATTTTTTGAACGAAAGAGGTTAGAAAAACATGGAAAAATGGGATGCTTATTTAGCAAATGGGCAAAAAACAGGTCGTATCTTAACGCGTGGTCAGTCAATTCCTGATGATTTGTACCACTTGGCAGTAGATTGTTTGGTGCAACATGTTGACAATGATATTTTGTTTGTGCAAAGACATTTAGAAAAAGAGGCTTTTCCAGGATTTTTTGAAGCTAGTGCAGGTGGCTCTGCTCTTTATGGTGAGGATTCTAAACAAGCTGTTCGACGTGAGTTGCTGGAAGAAACTGGGCTTCTACCAGTTGAATTAACATTTTCAAAAAGGACTGTTTACAAAGATGACAATTGCATCATGGATAGCTACCTTGCTCTGGTAAATTCTCCCAAAGATACCATAACTCTCCAAAATAGCGAAACCATTTCGTACCAATGGGTGGCAAAAGAAAAGTTAAAAGCATTTTTAGAAACACACCCAGTCGTTCCACGACACCGCTTACTGATAGAAACATTATTTTTAGATGATTAAGAGGCTAGGATTTTATCCCTAGCCTCTCTTTTTGTGCCTACTGTAAGTTATTCTGATTTTTTGCGGCGTTTGAGTTCGAGCAAAGCTATGCTTGCTAGGCTTAAAACACCTGCAAAGGTAAGAAGTGTGCCATCTTTTTCACCTGTCGCTGGTAAAATTTCAGCAGTATCAGTAGCTGTTAGTGTTTCAAGATTGGCATCTACTGTGATAGGTGTAGTTGTCGTTTCCACGACAGAAGCTTGTGCTTGATCATCAGGTGTCACGCCAGTTTCAGCTGAGGTTTGTGTTGCCATATCTGATGATTGAGCAGCTTCTTGAGCATAAATAATGCCGTATTGACTAAAATGTTCCGTATCAAAGATGACAAATTTCAATGTTTGCCCTGCCACAGTACGGCTGATTTCTTCAAATACTAGTGACTGTGGTTGTCCATTTTCTGGGAGATAAAAGACTTGAGCAACAGTCTTGCCAGCATCAATTGGTAAAATAACTCGCACTGTTTTTGTAATGGCTAAGACATTTCCAAAATCGTCAGTTGGCTGAATATCAAACAAATCGTAATCTGTTCCTTTTAGAACTTCTGGTGTTTTGACATCATTTGTTTCTTGGTGACTTACCTTGATTTTCTTAATGTCATCACGTTCACCTGCTCCTAAAATAACGCTAACACCACTTGCTTCATCATAAAGCGTGCGTTCCGTTTCAGCGCTAGCTTTTTTCAAACGTAAAATGGTAGCTGTTAGTGGCTCGAGGGTTAATCCTGTTTCAGTCATTGTGACACCGCTTGGATTTTCTATCGCTTCTACTCCTGCTTGCTTACCATCTGCAATGATTTCAGCTGATAGGAGATTTCGGTAATCATCTGTCAATACAAAATCACGCGCCACGGTATCTGCATTGATAAAAACAGCGTAAATATCGCCATTGCTAGCAATTGTTTGATAAGCAATAATCAAATCTTCTTGCCCAACACCATTTTCATTTGGAATGGTTATCAAGCTCACATTGCGGTCAACTTCTTCTTTGGTTTTAAGCGTAAAAGCATCTGTTGAGCGGCGAATGGCAATCAAACCTTTTGTATAAGTCTGGCTTTGCGTATTTTCTGGGTAAGCTTCGCTATCTGTGGCTTTAGCCCAATCAAAATGATTAATCGCATCTGTCGAATCATAAGAATCACTGATGAAATATGGGTATTCAAACGGTGTGCCGTCAGCATTGGTCAACAAATCAGATTTTGCTGGCACTTTATCTGCTGAAACTGGTGTCTTGTAATCCTCGTCAAGGAATTGTTTCGTACGACCGTACTCTTGACCAGAATGAATAAAGGCAGTTCCTTGGGATGTCAAGACAATAAGGTTTCCTAAACGCAAACGACGTTGGATTTCTGCTTCATTTTCAGCAACAGCTGGGTCTTTTTGAATGGATTTTGCAATCACATCATGAAGCGTTAAATTGTCATGAGCAGCAATGTATTGAATCACATCACCTGGGTCATCTGCGGTGAAATTACTTGGCTGAGCTTTAATATTATTAAAGAGTGTTTGCAAATCTTTTGCGCCACCTGTAATAAATGCTGCCGCTCCTTCACTTGGATAACCTGATTTGAGGAGGTTACGAATGTCATCAGAGAAAGAAGCGACGCTATCAGTTTGTGACATCCAAGTCTGGTCTGCTGGTTGTCGGCTATCATTAGCATCTCCAGCATAAGAAATCCATCCCTCGCCAAGCATGATAATATTCGGATTCAGTGCTTTAGCCGTATCATATGCCATGTGCACCGTTTCGGCATCCAAATCTCCCATCATATCAAAACGGAAACCGTCAACTTTGAACTCATCAACCCAATAAGCAATTGAATCAAGCACCAAACGTCTTGTCATATAATGCGTTGTTCCTGGGCGACCGCCACCAAAGCTTGTTTTAACTGTTCCATCAGCTTCCATAAAATGATAATAATTTGGCTCCAAATCTTCAAGAATAGCAAGGTCAGCTGTGTGATTGTAAACCACATCAAGAATAACACCCATCCCACGTTTATGGATTTCAGCAATCAAATTCTTGAATTCCTCAATGCGTTTTGCTGGGTTAGTTGGGTCTTCTGAATACATTCCTGTCAAAGCAAAGTAGCTCTGTGGGTCATATCCCCAGTTATAATTCGTATTGCTAGAAGCATAGTCCGTCAAACGCTCAGCATTCGCCAATTCATTGACATAATAATAGCTCATCACTGGCAAAAGTTGAATATGCGTCACGTCAAGCTCTTGAAGGTAATCTATTTTTTCAACAAAGGCTGCAAAAGTCCCAAATTGATGTTGAAGTTCATCTGAAATAGCGATATCTGATGTGAAATCACGAACGTGTGCTTCGTAAATAATAGCATCTTCACGATCTGTGTATCCGCTAATATCAGCGTAGGTCAATTCTTGATTGCCAATTGTACTAGTATCCACAATCGCAGCTTTTGCTACCTTGTATGACGGGTCAGTTCCAATCAAATCACTATTCCATTCCGCTAATGATTTAGCATAAGGGTCAAGTGCGAGAACCGTTTCATCTCCACGTGTGATTTCATAATGATAATAATAACCACGATAATCAGAAACACCAAGACCCGATTCTTGCGTCAAAGCTGCTGACCATTGGCCCTTATCACCTTTAACCATAGCAATCTTTCCAACAACCTTAGTTTGGTCATCTTTATCATAAAGAACCACCGAAACACTATCTGCACTTGGTGACCAAACAGTCAAATCAACACGCACTCCTTCTTCTGACACACGCGCGCCTAACTCACCATCATAGGCATAAAGAGAATCTGTATATTGCCAATTGGTCTTAGCTTGATAGTCATCACCAGCATAACTAACCGTGTATGGTGCTAAAAGTTGTGAAAAATCACCAATAATCGTTGACTGATTAGTTTCAGGATTCAATACAAGGTCAGAAATAGTCATCAGATTACCATCTTTATCAGTTACCTTAACATTTTCAAATAACTCATCCTTATCAGCGTCAGCTAAATTGCTAACGATAGCAACAATCTCTGTCGGACTTGTTTGCTGAACTGATATCAAACGAATAGTGCTTACAAAATATGGATTCGTGTAAATTGTCTTATCCTCGTCTTTCAAAAAAATTTGTGTGTGATTAGCTAAATCTTTAAAGCTATAATTGTCTGGCTGAATTTTGGCATCATCGCCCTCCTTAGACTCATCTAGTAAGAGAAATCCAAGTTCATTGAAATCTGATAGAGTAATATCCATATCAGTTTCAGTCACAACAGTTTGGGTATCATCTTCACTAATGGTTAATTCAGTATTTTCAACCTCAGCTTGCATGTCAGCTAAGATATCAGTCTTACTTTGTGCAACTTCATTGGCTTGCTCTGCTATTTCCCATTGATTTGTTACCAATTCCGTTGCCGTTTCAGCGCTGACTTGGTCAGCGGAGACGATATTTGCTAAACTAGCACTCCAAAAAAGAGCCGACTTCCCCTTTCCATACAGAACCTCCGTATCTTTCAACATAATGATTTTTTACGATTTCAGTATACAAAATATTTTTAATTTGCGCAATCGTTTTCGTAAATATTTTTTAGCATTATTCATGACTTCAAAATAAATATTATATAAGTTGTTTTAATTTAAATGCAATCGATTTCTTCGAAAAATACAAAAAAACCGAGCATGGCTCAGCTTCTTTGGTTGTATCGTTAAACATGCAAATGCAGTGCTTAATAATTAGTAATTTCTGGTCGGTCGTGGACATTACTTTTCTTACCTTGGCGTGCTTTTAAAACAGCATCAACATCTTCAACACTAACGCCAGTTTCGACCAACATTACTGCCAAATGGTACAGAACATCTGCTGTTTCATTGGCGATTTCATCTTTGTCTGCATTTTTGGCTGCAATAACAACTTCTGTCGCTTCTTCCCCAACCTTTTTAAGAATTTTATCCAATCCTTTATCAAAAAGGTAATTGGTATAAGAGCCTTCCTTTGGATTTTCTTTACGGTCTATTGCTTCTTTATATAATGTTTCTAGCATGTCTTTATCCTTTCTATCATCACAAAATGTCATTGAAAAAACAGCTGTAAGCGCCCGTATGACAAGCAGCGCCCTCTTGCTTAACAGCGACCAATAAGGTATCACAGTCGCAATCCGTTTTGATTGATTTGACGTATTGATAATGACCGCTAGTTGCCCCTTTATGCCAGATTTCTTGACGTGAGCGGCTCCAGTAGTGCATTTGCTTGGTTTCCAATGTTAAGTGATACGCTTCTTCGTTCATGTAGGCTAACATCAGTACTTGTCCTGTTTGGTAATCCGTCACAATCACGGGAACAAGACCATCTTGTTTCGCAAAATCAAGTTTTATTTCACTCATTGTCTCACCTCAATTCCTGCAGCAGCCATGGCAGCTTTGGTATCAGCAATTGAAACTTCGCCAAAGTGGAAAATGGAAGCGGCAAGCGCACCTGTTGCAGTTGTTTTTTCAAAAACGTCAACCATATGGTCAATATTTCCTGCACCACCAGACGCAATGATTGGAACATTAACCACATCAGCGACAGCATTTAGCATATCCAAATCAAATCCTGACTTCGTGCCGTCTTTATCCATGCTAGTTAGTAAAATCTCACCTGCACCAAGGCTGACAACAGCCTTTGCCCATTCAATCAAATCAATGCCAGTATCCTTGCGCCCACCTGCCACATAAACATGCCAAGTGCCGTCAGCTTCTTTACGAGCATCAATAGCCGATACCACACATTGATTGCCAAATTTTTCAGCACAATCTTTGATGAGTTGAGGATTGGCTACCGCAGAAGAATTAACCGCGACCTTGTCCGCACCAGCTTTGAGCATTTTATTCATGTCCTCAACCGAGCGAATACCACCGCCAACTGTAAAAGGAATGAATACTTGGTCAGCCACACGTTTCACCATTTCCACAGTTGTATCACGTTTTTCATGTGTTGCGGTAATGTCCAAGAACACCAATTCATCACACCCAGCTTCATAATAAGCACGCGCCGCATCAACAGGGTCACCAACATCTGTTAAATTAACAAAATTAACCCCCTTAACCACGCGCCCATCTTTAACATCAAGACAAGGAATAATGCGTTTTTTCAGCATAAGCTATCCTCCAAAAGCTTTCAATTCGTCAAGGCTAATATTGCCGTTATAATAAGCTTTACCAACGATTGTCCCAGCAACACCAATTTCTTGCAATTTCACCAAATCATTCTTCTCAGCAATGCCGCCAGAAGCAATAACTTTAGCCGTCGTTAACTCAGCCACTAAACGTTCATAATGTTCAAAATTTGGTCCTGTTAGCGTACCATCACGGTCAACATCTGTATAGACAAATAGGGTCACCCCCATTTTCTCCATGGCTTTAGCTAAGCTGATGTAGTCAACATTACTCGTTTCTAGCCAACCTTCAGTTGCCACAAAACCATTTTTAGCATCAATACCAACCACAATTTTATCACTACCAAATTTATCTAAAGCTGCCTTGACAAAATCTGGATTTTTCACTGCCATAGATCCGATAATCACACGGTCAATACCAACTGCTAGGTAATCTTCAATTTGCTCAAGGGTACGAATACCGCCACCAACTTCGACACCAAGCCCTGATTCTTGCTTCAACTTGGCAATTAAATCGCGATTCGTTGCTCGCCCATCAAGCGCTCCGTCCAAATCAACAACGTGAATAAATTCAATGCCAGCTTGCGCAAAGATTTTTGCTTGTCCAAGCACATCTGGATTAACAACCGTTTTTTGGTTGAAATCACCTTTAAAAAGACGAACTGCCTGTCCTTCTTTAATATCAATCGCTGGAAGAATCTGCATATAAACTCCTTTTCTTTATAAAACGCTACTCTAAGCAACTTAAAATCATTCTTAGTCACCACAAAGGGCAATAAATTTTTCAAGAATTCCTAAACCGACGTCACCTGATTTTTCAGGGTGGAATTGCGCTCCGTAAACATTATCCTTGTGAATCATGGCTGGTACTTCAATACCATAATCAGCAGTCACATCAATGTATTCTTTCGGAACATCTGTAAAATAGCTATGCACAAAATAAACGGATTTGCCAGCAAGCCCTGCTGTTAACGGACTATCTTGTTTCACTGTCAAATCATTCCATCCCATATGCGGAACAGGCATAGTCTTAGTTGCTTGAATTTCACGACAAACACCTGGGATAAAGCCAAGTCCTTGTGTTTCTTGGTGTTCCAAGCCAATCTCTGTCAAGACCTGCATTCCTAAACAAATGCCCAGTAACGGCGTTCCCTTAGCTACTGCTTCCTTGATAGCAGAAACCAGGCCACGCTGTTGTAACTCAGCCATGGCAGCAGGATAAGCACCAACCCCTGGCAAAATCAGACCGTCCGCAGCTAAAATCTTGTCTCGATTACTAGACAATTCAGCCTGAACACCGATTTTCTGTAAAGCTCTTAACACATTAGCAGTATTACCTGCATCATAATCAATCACAATTATCATATCTCAGCTCTCAAGCCTTCCACACACTACTAAATGAGACGTGTCATGGCTGATTTCCTTTCTCTGTATTTTAAAGCAATCCTTTTGTTGAATTAACACCATGGATTTCAGGGTTAATGGTAATTGCTTCGCGAAGAGCACGACCAGTTGCCTTAAAAAGACTTTCTGATTTATGGTGATTATTTTTTCCGTGTAAAATCTTCAAATGCAAATTCATCTGAACATTAAATGCCAAGGCTTGAAAAAATTCTTCAACCAATTCTGTATCAAAATTGCCAAGTTTTGGATTATCAAACTCACAATCAAAAATAAGGTAGCTACGCCCTGATAAATCAAGACTTGCCATACCAAGCGTTTCATCCATAGGAACGAAAGCTGTACCATAACGATTGATGCCAGCCTTATCGCCAAGGGCTTCTTTCAAAGCTTGTCCTAAAACAATTCCCACATCTTCAACCGTATGGTGACTATCAACATGCAAATCACCATCTGCTTTTACTACAAGGGAAATACGGCTATGTCTTGCAAAAAGGGTCAACATATGGTCAAAAAAACCAACACCAGTATCAATCTCTACTGGTTCTTGAGCATCTAAATTAAGGCTCAACTTAATCTTTGTTTCAAAGGTATTACGTTCAATCTCTGCTTGTCTCATAAAATATCCTTTTCTTTCTGTGCAAGTAACGTCACTAGTTTTTACCATCTAAAATATCAATGACTTTGTACAAATCTGCTTCGTTGATTTGGTAAGGCGCTTCTTTTCGTACAACTGGCTTAGCACAAAAAGCGATACCAATACCAGCTGTTTTAATCATTGGTAAATCATTAGCACCATCTCCCATAGCAATGGTTTGACTTAATTCTAAGCCATTTTCAGCTGCCCACTCAATCAAGCTAGCTTTCTTGACGTCTTTAGTGACGACCTCGCCAAGAACCTTGCCTGTCAAAACACCGTCTTTAACTTCTAAGCGGTTAGCCTTGACATAATCAAGTCCGATACGTTTTGCCAACACATCAACCGTTTCATGGAAACCGCCTGACACGACAGCCACTTTATAACCACGACGATGCAATTCTGCCACTAATTTTTCAGCACCATTTGTAAAATGCATGCGCGCAAGCACCTTATCAAAAATGCTTTCTGGCAAGCCCTTCAATAAACCGACACGTTCATCTAACGCTTGTTTAAAATCAAGTTCACCATTCATGGCACGCGCAGTAATGTCAGCAATCTTCTCACCAACACCCGCTTCTTCACCCAATAAATCAATTCCTTCTTCTTGAATGAGGGTAGAGTCCACATCCATTACCAATAATCCATTTACCTTAGTCATGACGCACCTCAATAGCTCTAGCATGAGCTTGTAATCCTTCAGCATAAGCAAGTGTTGTAATATCGTGACTAGCTGCATTCACAGCAATTTTTGAATATTGCATATACTGGATACGTTTGACAAAATCATGCACACCTAGCGCTGATGAGAAACGGCTTGTGCTAGTTGTTGGCAAAATATGATTTGCCCCTGCGTAATAATCACCGATTGGTTCACTCGTGAAATGCCCAAGGAAAACAGAACCCGCATTTTCAATCGCATCAAGATAATCATAAGCATTATCCATAGCAATTTCCAAATGTTCTGGCGCCACTTGGTTCATCAATTCAAACATTGCCTCAACAGAATCTGCAATGATGATACGACCATTATTTTCAACAGAAGCACGTGCAATTTCTTCACGTGGCAAGGTTTTAAGTTGTTCTTCGATTTCCTTTTCAACCGCATCCGCTAACGCTGCTGAATTTGTCACCAAAATCGCACGCGCACGCACATCATGCTCAGCTTGTGAGAGCAAATCTGCTGCAACGTATTTTGGATTGGCTGTGTCATCTGCGATCACACCAATTTCAGACGGACCTGCAATCATGTCAATACCAACAATACCGTAAACGAGTTTTTTAGCTGTCGCAACAAAAATATTTCCTGGTCCAGTAATCTTATCAACACGAGGAATTGTTTCTGTACCATATGCCAAAGCAGCAACACCCTGAGCCCCACCAATTTGATAAATCTTATCAACACCAGCTAACGAAGCAGCCACCAAAATCGCAGGTTCGAAATGCGCTTGTGGCGGTGTAATCATGATAATTTCTTTAACACCAGCAATCTTAGCTGGAATGACATTCATCAAAACAGATGACGGATAAGCAGCAGTTCCACCTGGGACATAAACCCCAACACGCTCAATCGGACGAATCAATTGCCCACGAACAACGCCTTCAGTTGGTTGGTCCTCAAATCCTTTTTCCAACTGTTGCTTGTGATAACTTTCAATATTCGCTTTGGCATTTTTGAGAGCTTCCAAAACCTCGGCATCAATTTCCTCAAACGCTTGGTCAACCAACTCCTTACCAACTTCAAAATTATCAAGCGTAATCTTGTCAAATTTTTCGGAATAGGCTTTAAGTGCTTTATCACCATTTTCTTTGACATCTTCTAAAATTTGACGAACCGCATCATCAACATCAAGATTTTCTTTGCTTAATTCTAATTGTTCTTGGTAGAGAATTTTTGAAATTTCTTCTGTCGTTCCTGTTAAACGTTTCATTTAAAAGCTACCTCCTCATTTCCAACGATATTTTCCAATTTTTGAATAAATGGCATGATTTCAGGATTATTTTTCAAAGCCGCTTTGTTCACAATCAATCGTGCCGAAATGCGGCAAATATCTTCATAAACTTTAAGACCGTTAGCAACTAGCGTATTTCCAGTCTCAACAATATCAACAATAGCGTCCGCTAAACCAATAACAGGAGCAATCTCAACACTTCCTTGAATTGAAATGATTTCGACATCTTCTCCTTTTTTATTGAAATAATCGGTCGCAATGGTTGGGTATTTTGTAGCAATTCGTTTTCGTTTATGGTCATGTGGGTCATAAGAATCCGTTGAAGCTACTGAGAATTTACATAAACCAAAATTCAAATCAAGCATTTCAAGATAACCTGTTGGGTGCTCAATCAACAAGTCCTTTCCGACCACACCAAGGTCAGCCACACCATGGCGCACATACGTTGTCACATCAGGTGCCTTGACAAGCAAAAAACGGAATTTTTTATCTGGGCTTTCAAAAATAAGATTACGTCCCTTATTTTCCATAAACGTCATGTCAAAACCCGCTTTTTCCAGAAGTTTTACCGTATCTTTTTCAATACGTCCCTTGGTTAAAGCAATCGTAATTTGATTTTCCATTAGGCACCTCCTTCTAAATTATCATGTACAGCTTGGTAAACGGCATCAATATCTACTGCCCAACCGACCGCAGTCAATTTTTTAGCCCCAAAACGTTCAAAAAGTTTATCGTAACGCCCACCTGAGGCAAAAGCGTCTGGCACCTTATCTCCAAAGACTTTGAACATCACGCCAGTATAATACGGCATTGTCGGAATTTGTGCCAAATCAATGTTGCTCTTTGGTAAAATTTCAGATACTTGATTGAGCAAGTTTTCCAAATCTGTTAAAGCAGCCAAAATCGCTTGATTCTTGACAAGTACACGCGCACTTTCTAAAACTTGATGACTTTCTCCAAAAAGATAAGGCAAATTTTTCAAAAACTCATCAAATTCACTTGGATATTTTTGGGTAAATTCATTTAACTGAGTGATATTTTTATCTTTAATCGCTTGTGCCAAAGTTTCTTCAACTGCTTGTGGCAAAGCCAAAGTTTCAAAAATGGTTTGTAAAATCGCAGCATGTGAAAATTCAAATTGATAAGACGGAATATCCGCTCTATCAAGAGCTTCCTTGGCTGATTGGATTGCCTCAAAAACAGCTTCCTTAGCTGGAAAACCAACAATCTCAACACCAGCTTGCGTGTGCTCATTCATCAAACCACGCATTTCTTCGTTGTATTTGAAAACCTTGCCCGAATAGGAGAATTTAATCGGCGTTTCAACTTGCGTCGAAGCAATGACACGTCCAATCTGACTGGTAATATCAGGACGAAGCGTCAGCAATTCACCACTTTTATCAAAGAAATTGTAATTATTTTTCGTAATCGTATCACTAAAGACTTCAAAATGTTCCAAGGTCGGTGTTTCAATTCGATTGAATCCCTGACTCATCAAGAAATCACTGATATCACGTTCTATTTTGTAGGTAACACGCGCACGTTTAAATAACTTATCATGCATTCCCACAGGTAATGTTGTTTTTTTCATTTTGTCAACTCCTAACATCATTAAAATTAGGCTTTCTGATAGTCTTTAATCGCTTCAATCACTCGTTCCATTTCAGCCTGCGTTCCGATTGAAATTCGCAAATGATTTTTGATACGTTCAACTTTCGGAAAATAACGAACATAGATATTCTTAGCTTGCAAATAATCAAATAAATTCGCTGCATCATTTTGAGGACATTCCGCTAAGACAAAGTTGGTCTTTGATTCTAAAACTGGGAAGTCAAGGTCTCGTAATTCCTTAGTAAACCAATCTCTTGTCGCTATAATTTTTTGACACGTATCTTCGTAATAATCCCATGATTCAACAGCCGCCACAGCTAATTTCTCAGCAATTAAATCAACATTGTAAGGATTGACCGAATTTTTAACGGCATTAATAACCGACATTAATTTTGGACTTCCCATACCATAGCCAACTCGCAAACCAGCAAGCGAAGCATCTTTTGAAAATGTTCGTGTAATAAAGACATTATCATATTTTTTGAGCAATGGCAGAGCTGTTTCACCACCAAAGTTAATATAAGCTTCGTCAATAATAACCACCACATCTTGATTAGTCTTTATAATCGCCTCAATAGCCTCTAAAGATTTGTAAATGCCAGTCGGTGCATTTGGATTCGTCAGAACAACACCACCATTATCAGCAATATAATCATTACCATCAATCTCAAAATCGCTAGTTAACGGCACTTCATGGTAATTAATGCGGTACAAATCAGCCCAAACTTTGTAAAAACCATAAGTCAAATCAGGAAATAGAACAGGCTCATCACTATTAAAAAATGCAAGAAATGCCATAGATAAAACATCATCTGACCCATTACCAACAATGATTTGACTTGGATCAAGACCATGTTGCTTAGCAAGCACAACACGTAGTGATTCTTGATCCAAAGTTGAATATTTCCGCAATTGATGAACGTCAAAATGTGAAAACACTTCTGCTACTTTTGGACTTGGTCCATAAGCATTTTCATTTGTATTCAATTTTATTAAATTTTCACCGCTTGGCTGGCTACCAGCTACATAAGGTTCAATATCTCTCAATCCTTTAATAGTTGTCATAATAACGCCCTTTCTATTTCTGATATTCAAAAAACGCCCTCGCAAAAAAATGCAAGGACGTTAAAAACGTGGTTCCACCTCTGATTCAACAGCCAGTCGCCTAGACTGTTCTCATGAAGTACATGACTTCTGCTCCGTAACGTGGAACCACTCGTCGTGCACTACTGTCAGCTCTATCAGCTGAGTTCGCACACGCGCTCAAGAATGTGTCGCCCAAGGATTGCACGCTTTTCTCACCACCAAGCACTCTCTGTCTGTTGTCTCAGGCTTTTTCTATCAACACTTTTATATTTAAAAATATTCTACAAGAAAATTCTGAAAATAGCAAGCTTAAAATCAAGATTTTTATATTTATACAAAAAAATCTGCCAACTTTAGCTGATTTAGGTTGAAAAAGTCTTTTTTAATGCTTCTTTTAAGTTCCTCAATTTGCATTTTTAAGTTCAAACTTGCTTTATGCCGTCGGCTAATTTCAAAGAATCTCTGATTAATTATAGTTCTTTCAAAATATCATCTAAAATTTCTAGACAAATATCTGCAGCTTTTTCAATAGATGAACGAAATTCTGCCGCACCACCCGTTATACTGTCCGAAACCGTTTTAAGGATAAGATTTGGAATGTTATTCTGGTCACAAATCAAGACAATTGCTACACTTTCCATATCACAAATATCAGCCTTAAAGTCATGATTTAAGGTACGTTTCTTTGTCTCATCAGCAATAAATTTATCACCAGAAGCGCAGATAACTGGACGAATAAAAGGGTAATGATTTTTTACCAACTGCACATACTTCTTCGTTGTTGGCAAATAGATATCTTGATATTCCAAATAACGCCCAACTTCGCAATGGTCAGCGGCTGAGGTATCCATATCATAATGGATCACCTTTTCAACTAAACAAATATTGGTTACCTTTAATTCTTCCGTAAGAGCACCGACCACACCATAATTAACAATTAAATCGACATCAAAAAGGCTAATTAATAATTGCGTACAGGCAGCAGCTCTGATTTCTCCTGCACCTGACTGTGTAATATATAAAATTTTATCATCAAATGTAACCGAATAAACTTTAGCCCCTCTGATATCTTCTCTTTTGAGCTTATCAGCCTATTTTCTCACGACTGACTGTATTTCAACAGCCACCACCATACCAATCTTTTTCATTGTCACGCCTCATTTTAGTTATCAAAAAAGGTTTGGCAATTTTTCCAAACCTTTATATTGTATCAGTCAACACAGTCGCCTTAAAAACGAATTTGTTCACGTGTTTTTTCGTACGATGATACGAAACGATCTGTGACACCTGGTTCAACCGTTTCAAGTGCGTATGAAATTTCATCAAATGATGCTTGATAGTCATTATCAACTTCAAATAATTTCAAAGCGTGTTCAAAACTACTTTGCACACTTGGTTCAAAACTACGGTAACGATTTGAGTATTGCAATAATTGTTCTGTCAATGTCGCATTTTGAACCACTTGATAAGTAGCATTTTCAAGATTTGCAATAGCTGATGTCGCAACATCTGTTAAACGAGATACAGCTTCAATATCGATACGACCGCGACTAAGTTCATCAACTAACACTTCCAATTGTGAACTTGTTGTGAAGAAGGCGCTCAAAAAATCTTGTGGAATACCTGGTAAATTACGTTTTTCCATATAACGTTTAATCATATGTAAACGATTAATATATTGTTCCAAACTTTGACGAGCAATCGTCTCGATTTCTTCAATATTCTTAACTTGTTCAAAGACTTCCATTTGCCCTTCTTCGACAGCAGCCAATGTTTTTAAAGTTCTGTCAAAAGTCACTTGCAATTCAGAGAATGGCTTGTCTTGTGTCTCAAAAGCAACAACGATTGGCAACACTTCCGTTTCAATCTCTTCCAAATTTTTAGTAAATGAACGAAGGCTAAGACTTTCACTGTCATTTAAAATGTACTTGTGAGATAGACGTTTAATTTCATGAGCAAGTTGTTCATTATTTGCCTTAGCATGAACCAAATAGTCAGGAATAATCTTGCTATCTTTAAGCGCAGCCTTATGAGCAGCAATTTCGCGTTCAAACAATTCATACAATGAATCGATTTTCTCTTGAATGTGCTCATTTTCATCACGGGCACGGTCTAAATCCAACGTAACAAGTTCAGAAGAATTGGCACGAATAGAGTCGCGAACTTCTTGGAAACGTGTTTCAATATTCTTTTCAGCAAAATGATAATTCTGCTCAAGCAGACGACGATAACCTTGCTCTAAATCATCAAGTTGGTCTGGGAAATCATCCTCTAATTTTGCAACAATCGCTGGAATTTGTTCTGAAATCTGACCAAGTGCGATAGTGTGTTCTTCTGCACGATCAAGCACTTCAGACGCTTCAACAGGGTCACCAGTTGAATTAAGTGTTACAAATTGAGAAAACTCAGCTTCAATGTTTTTTAATTGTTTTTCAATCTCAGACATTGTAGAGCCAAAATTATCCTCTTTTTCTGAAATAGAAGCTTGCAATGTTTCGTACAAATCTAAAGCGTGTTTAACACGAGCACTATTTTTTTCTTCTTGTTCTTTCAAGACAGCAAGTGCTTCACGAATCGAATTAATGTCCTCTTCAACTAAATTTAATTGGCTTTCGACATTATCAATTTCGTGTTTTGCTCTAATGAATTTAAAACTATCATTTAGATTTTCAGCTTCAAAAATATGATTTTCAATATCCGAAAAAGAATTTAAAGAAAGGTCAACCCATTTTTGATTCCATTCACGAAATGTTGTCTGACTTTGTCCAATAAGATGAAGATTTTTAACAGCCTCAACTTCTTCATTCACAGGTAAGCCAAATAATGATTGTTTTCTTTCTTCTAAACTTGCAATCAATGAATCGTTTCGCTTGCGTACAATAACGCCAACTAGGTAAGCAACAATTACTAATAAAACTATTGCTACAAGCAGTAATATAATTCCGCTCGACATTTAAAACTCCTTATAAATTGTCTTTTTATCGTAAAAAATAGCTATAACATTACGATTATAACATACTTAGAGATTGTATGCAGTAATTTTTCGTCAATATTCTCATTAAATATCAAGCGTACTGTAAACCGCATTTTCTTCGATGAACTCACGACGCGGCTCTACCCTATCTCCCATAAGCATATCAAAAATCTTATCTGCTTCAGCGGCATCATCAACAGAAACTCTCGCCATTAAGCGATTCTCTGGATCCATTGTTGTTTCCCAAAGTTGGTGATCGTCCATTTCTCCAAGACCTTTGTAACGTTGAACCGTTGGTTTTGAACGTCCAACACTATGACGTGCCATAGCTTCTTGCAATTCAATTTCTTGATTGGCACCTGGTTGAATGTACTCTTTAATTTCACTACCAACTTTGATACCGTAAATCGGTGGTTGAGCAATGTAAACATACCCTGCTTCCAAAACAGGACGCATGAAACGGTAAATCAGCGTTAACAACAAGGTACGAATATGGGCTCCGTCAACATCGGCATCAGTCATGATAACAAGCTTATGATAACGCGCTTTTGAGACATCAAATTCAGCACCAAAACCTGTTCCCATAGCTGTAAATAAACTACGAATTTCTTCGTTAGCAAGAATTTTATCCATGCTAGCTTTTTCAACGTTCAAGATTTTACCACGAATTGGTAAGATTGCTTGGTGCTCACGATCACGTCCTGATTTAGCAGAACCACCCGCAGAGTCCCCTTCGACGATGAACAATTCATTCATAGTTGCATCATTTGAAGAACAGTCAGCTAATTTACCAGGAAGATTTGAAATTTCAAGTCCTGATTTTTTACGTGTTACCTCGCGTGCACGTTTAGCAGCGATACGAGCTTTAGATGCCAGAATACCTTTTTCAACGATTTTCTTAGCAATCTGTGGATTTTCTAATAAGAAACGGCTGAAAGCTTCGCTAAATAAACGATTTGTAATTTTAACAACTTCGGAATTTCCAAGTTTCGTCTTCGTTTGTCCTTCAAATTGAGGATTTGGATGTTTAACAGAAATAACTGCCGTCAACCCTTCACGAACATCCTCACCAGTTAAATTGTCATCTTTTTCTTTTAGCAATTTATTCTGACGAGCATAGTCATTAATCACACGTGTTAGAGCTGTACGGAAACCTTGTTCGTGCGTACCACCTTCATGCGTGTGAATGTTATTGGCGAAACTCATCACTGTTTCATGATAACTAGTTGTATATTGCATGGCTACTTCAACAGAAACACCGTCTAATTCACCATCAGTATAGATTGGATTTTCAAAAATAGCTTCTTTATTTTCGTTGATAAATTCAACGTAGCTTGAAATACCACCTTCGTAATGGTAATGTTTTTCTTGCTCAATTCCTTCACGTTTATCAGTAATTGAAATACGTAAGCCACGGTTCAAAAAGGCTAATTCTTGAATACGTTTGGCTAATTTATCAAAATCAAAAACCGTTGTTTCAGTGAAAATTTCTGGGTCTGGAGTAAAGTGAACAGTCGTTCCATGACGGTCGGTATCACCAATTACAGCTAAATCACTAACAACGTGTCCACGACGGTATTCTTGATAATGAATTTTACCGTTACGATGAACAGAGACATCTAATTGTGTTGAAAGTGCGTTAACAACAGACGACCCTACACCATGTAAACCACCTGAAACCTTGTAGCCGCCACCGCCGAATTTACCTCCAGCGTGCAAAATCGTAAAGACTGTTTCAACGGCGGGACGACCTGTTTTTTCTTGAATATCAACAGGAATACCACGCCCATCATCAACAACTGTAATCGAATCATCTTTTTCAATAAAAACTTCAATATGAGTTGCAAAACCAGCTAATGCTTCGTCAATAGAGTTATCGACAATTTCCCATACCAAATGGTGTAAGCCTTCTTTTGACGTTGAACCAATGTACATACCTGGACGCATTCGAACAGCTTCAAGCCCTTCTAAGACTTGAATTTGACTGGCGTCATACTCTTTCGCTAATTCTGCTAAATTTTTATTTTCTTCCGTCATTTACTTCACTATCTCCATTAAGGATTTTTTTCCATCAACTAATAACGTATCAAAGCCAGCAGCTTGACCTGCCTTCCTATCAATCTCACGATCTCCAATTACCAGTGCTTCTTTAATGTCATATTTTTCTTTCAAATACAACATCGATTCTGGACTCGGTTTACGAGAAAAGCCATTTTCTGAAGTGACTACTTCCGTAAAATAAGACAACAAATTAGTTTTTTCTAAAATATCAAGGACTTGTTTGTTACGATGCGATACTAAAAAATTTCGTCCACCACTTGCAACAATTGCCTGCAAAACGTCATGTGCTCCTGCAAATAAAACTGGCGTTTTTAAATATTCGGCTTCCAATTTTTTGTACGCCTTTAAAAATTGAGGTTCGTTTGGGATAAATTGTGCAATAGCAGCATCCGTGGACTCTTTTAGCTTGTTATAAACCTCATCATGCGAGGCAGATTGTCCAAATTCCGCTAAAGTTTTCACGAAAGCTTGAGCAGACATTTCATAATTATCAAGCAACGTTCCACCCAAATCCCACATATAATCATGGTAATTCATACGCTCTATTATATCATATTTTTAAGTTTTTTTATAGTCTATACTGCATCAATTTACAGGTTAGTATATAAGAAAAAAGTCGAGCTAACGCTCAACTTTTATTAATAACGGTCACTTCTTTTAAAATGTTCTGTAATTTCTTGTTCACGGTGTAGGTTGTTTTGATAACTCATTGATAAAATCAGACCGACACAAATCAAATTGGTAATCAATGATGAGCCACCTTGTGAGATAAATGGTAAAGGAATACCTGTTAACGGCAAAATACCAATTGCTGCTCCGATATTTTCAAAAATATGGAACAAAATCATCATGATGAAACCAGTTGAAATGTAAGTATAGAAACGGTTATTTGATTCAAAAGTTACACGAATCATACGATAAATCAGCAAAAGATACAATCCCATGACAACAGCACTACCAATAAAACCAAAATCTTCAGCAATAACGGTGAAAATCATATCACTCTCACGAACTGGCACTGATAAATCAACAACATTGAACCCTTTACCAGTAAGACCACCACTACCAATAGAAACCATTCCTTGTGTTTGTTGGTAGGCAATCGTTTTAGCATATGAAAACGGGTCTAGCCAAGCTGAAATACGATTAATTTGGTAAGTATCCATTCCCAAACCATAAAGGAATTCTTTCCCATTTGGCAAAAGAAAAATTAACATGAACCCCCCAAATGCAAGAGCAACGATAATAACAACTGGAAGGATAATCCACCACGAAATCCCTGATAATAAAATCAAACCAGCTAAAATCGCTGAGAAAACCATTGCTGTTCCTAAGTCTTTTTGAAGCCCTAGTAGCACCATCACAGGTAAGGTAATAAGTGCAAAAATTCCAAGGAGTTTCCAGTCATTTTTCAAAGAATCTTCCTTGAACTTTTGGCGAAACCAAATGGAACATCTGGCAAGCATCAAAATATAGGACACTTTCATAAATTCAGAGGGCTGAAATAACGTTACAGAACCGATTGTAACCCAGTTTTTCGCCCCTGTTGATTCAACCAACTCTGGACTATAAAAGATGAGCGGCAGCACCATTAATATCAATCCAAGACCGTATAAGAACGGCGTTATTTTCCATAAAAATTCAGTGCTAAACAGCATGACAACGAACGCCACACCGCACCCTAAAAGTATCCAAATCACTTGTTGTGTCATCACTTTTGCAATCGTGCTTGGGTAATCATTTATGGTTGCAATATAGATTGCCACCAAGCCAATTAACAAAAGGAAAAAGACAGGTAAAATTACAGAATAATCAATCCGACTATCAATAGAATATTTTTTTCTCGCCATTGTACTTCCTTCGTTTCTGATCAAAAATAATTATATCATTTTTTAATCAAAATTGAGGAAAAAAGCTTGTGAAAATAAAATAAATTTTCAGCAAAAACTAAAAAGCTATACTTCCTATTTTCAATAAATTAGCAACTGATTTTTGTAAGAAAGATTTGAAAAAAAGACGAAATAATTCAGGGGTTATCTGATCTGTAAACCAAAAAATTCCCTGAAATCAAGAGCTTTTTAGCTAGTTTCTATCTCCCCTGCCGGAATCGAACCAGCAACTACTCCTTAGGAGGGAGTTGTTATATCCATTGAACTAAGGGGAGCTATGAAAAAATCTGTCACAAGGACAGATTTTTATCGACGAATAGTTATCGTCAAAATTAACGACGGATTTCTTTAATACGAGCAGCTTTACCTTGTAATGCACGCAAGTAGTAAAGTTTAGCACGACGTACTTTACCATGACGAACAACTTCGATTTTTTCTACACGTGGAGTGTGAAGTGGGAATGTACGTTCAACACCGATACCACTTGAAATTTTACGAACTGTGTACATTTCTGAGATCCCTTGACCTTTACGTGAAATAACCACACCTTCGAAAATTTGGACACGTTCGCGGCTTCCTTCAACAACTTTCGCGTGAACACGAACAGTATCACCAGGGTGGAATGTAGGGATGTCAGTACGTAATTGACTTTCAGTCAAACTTTGGATTAATGGATTCATTATTTTTTCTCCTATCTTACTAATCATTAGGTGCTTGTCCCAGCGGATTAGCCGTATTTTTGTGTGTCCATTACACACTTTTTATATTTTAACAAAAAACATTGGTGGTGTAAAGCCATATCTCGCAACTTTTTTGATGAATTTTTAATAAAAAACACTTAATTTTAAAAGCATAGTTTAGTCATTACCCAAACGCTGTTGATAAATCATTTAAAATGTCAGAACTTCTTGTCCGCCGTAGATAGAATGTTTTCGATTAACGCTGTAAGCAAAAATCATAACCACAACAAAATATGGTAAATTAGCAAAGCCAAATACTTCACCACCAATAAAAATAGGGGCTATAAGTGTATTGGTTGCACTACCAAATACGCTGATATAACCAGCTGCGGCGACAAATTCAATAGGTAAGCCAAAAAGATTTGCCAAAACAACTCCAAGAGATGCACCAATCGCAAAGAGTGGTGTCACTTCGCCACCTTGAAAACCGATAGCCAAAGTCGCTACCGTTAAAAGCAATTTGAGCAACCAATCGTAGAAATAAATTTCTTTACCTGCAAAGCTTGCTTCAATCAAATTTGTTCCCAAACCTGAATAACGTCCATGATAGCATATCAAAAAAATCAGACTTAATAAGATACCCCCAAATAGGATACGGTAATAAGGATTATCCATGACATCTTTAGCCTTTTCTTTAGCAATAGCCAACAATTTTGCGAAAAGATTTCCAACCAAGCCAAAGATAATGCCTAGTACAGCTAATTTGCAAAAAGTCATCATATCAAGTGTCAAATCTGCACTCACTAGATGAGAAAATTTTTCCAATCCTAATGAGTGTGAAGTCGCACTTGCTACAAAAGAAGCGACAGTCATTGGAAGTAAAGCTTGTAATTGCAACTTGCCAAGCACCAAAATCTCTAATGCAAAGAAAACGGCTGCTATGGGCGTTTGGAAAAGCCCTGCAAAACCAGCTGCCATACCTGTAAGCAGAAAAAGGCGCGAGTTATTTTCAAAATCAAAGAAACGGCTAAAACCATGAGCAATCGCCGCCCCTAGTTGAACCGCTACGCCTTCTCGTCCAGCACTACCTCCAAAAAGGTGTGTCAACCATGTTGCCAAAGTGACTAGAGGAACCAAAATAAGCGGAATTTCCTTTTCTTGGCTTTGACCAATCGCAAAAACTAAGCCCATTCCTTTACTTACTCGCTCATCTGCCTTTTGATAAAGAAAAACAATTAAAAGCCCAATAATTCCTAAAAATGGGATAAGATAGTTGAAATGTTCTGTTCGAAAATCGCTAAGAAAAAGTAACACGCGACCAAATACGGTATCAACAAAACCAATCAAAAGCCCGATAACAATGCTAACTAGCATTAATTTTAGCAAGAGCAGATAAGAATAATCTTCATTGTCTTTCAGTTTCTTTATCATCTTCTCACACCTCTCAAGCTCAATCATTGTCAAGTTGTTTTGCTTGGTAGTCACGTGAATTTTTCATGATATCTGCAAATGTGTTAACAATCGTTTGTTCAAACGCTTTATCTTCGACACAACTTGCTGCTTTTTGAAGCACTGCGTCTTCACGGCTAGTATCTAAAATAGGTCTTCCTGTAGACTTCTTGTAAGCAACAACTTGATTAACCAACTGCATGCGTTTTTCCAATAAAGCGACCAACTCCTGATCAACGTGATCAATTTCCTGACGGATAGTATCTAAATTCATCAATAAGATGCCCTTTCTAAACTAATAGCTCATTTTTATATTATGCTTTCTTTTTACCTCTTCGCTTCAAATAAGTAACGACTAAATAAACAACAGCAACAATAACCAAAAGCACTACGATACGTTTAAGATTACCTGCAACAACCGCATCACCACCAAGCGCGTAAACGAAACTGCTCGGAGCCACTCCAATGGTTATATAGAGAAGCCATTTACGCCAAGAAAGCTTGGTTTCAGCGACATGATAATTGACAAGAATCGTTGGCATAATCGGTATCATATAGCCTAAAATAATTCCAAAATCTGTATTTTCAAGTACATCAATGCCAGCAAATCGATTTTTCAATTTTTTCTCACTATCTGTGATGTCAATCATTTTAAGAATCTTGATAAAAACAAAATTTCCCAAAATATTGCTAAAAACGTTCATCAAAAATCCGATACCAGGACCATAAACAACGCCGTTAAATATCGCAAAGATAGCATTAGACATAAATGGAATAGCAGCCGTAACCGCCGTTAACAAAATTAAAATAACAAAATTGAGGATTGTTTTTGAGCGCAATTGCGACAGAATAGCTTTCATTTCAGCTTGAGAACGTGATTGCAAAAAAGTGACAATAATGTCCCAATGCCCAATCACGTAAATCACAAAATAGCTAACTACCGCAATAACACCAATCGTTATTAAAATCTTGCGTAGGTCATCGTACCCGTACTTAAATTTTTTCATACCGCTACCATTATAAAGAAAACTTTTTCACTTGACAAGATGATGTGTAGAAGGCTTTTTGAACATGTTAGCTAAAATAATTAAGGCATCTTATTTGATTAACCAACTGAACCTTCCATGCTCATGGTAATCAGACTGTTTAATTCAACAGCGTATTCCATTGGTAATTCTTTCGTAATTGGCTCCATAAAACCGTTGACAATCATTGCTGTTGCTTCTTCTTCTGAAATACCTCGGCTCATCATGTAGTACAACTGGTCCTCAGATACTTTGGAAACTTTAGCTTCATGTTCCAAAGCCACGTTTGAATTGTGAATTTCATTGAATGGAATTGTATCTGAACTTGATAAATCATCCATGAGAATCGTATCACATTCAATGTGGGATTTTGAGCCACCGCTATTTTTGCCAAAATAAACAGAACCACGATAGTCTGTCTTACCACCGTCTTTGGCAACTGATTTAGAAATCAAGGTTGAAGAAGTGTGTGGAGCATTGTGATATACCTTACAACCCGCATCCAGATGTTGTCCATAATTTGCAAATGCCATAGATAGAACTGATGTTCGGGCGTGTGGTCCGTTTAAGATGGAACATGGGTATTTCATGTTAACCTTACTTCCAAGGTTACCGTCAATCCATTCTAACATACCGTTTTCCTCAACTGTTCCACGTTCGGTAACAAGATTATAGACATTATCAGACCAGTTTTGGATGGTTGTGTAGCGGAAACTTGCATCACGTTTAACGATAATTTCAACCGTTGCCGCATGCAGACTATTGGTTGTGTAATTTGGCGCAGTACAGCCTTCGATGTATTGAATGGAAGCACCTTCATCTACGATAATCAAACTACGTTCGAATTGCCCAGCGTTTTCACCATTAATGCGGAAATAGGTTTGAACAGGAATGTCACATTGCACGCCCTTAGGAACGTAAATAAAGGTTCCACCTGACCAAACAGCACCGTTTAAAGCAGCGAATTTATGCTCGCTATTAGAAACGATTTTTCCAAAATATTTTTTGAAAAGGTCAGGGTATTCTTGCAAGGCTGTGTCTGTATCTGTAAAGATAATGCCTTGCTTCTTGAATTCATCTTTCATATTGTGGTAAACCACTTCAGATTCATACTGTGCCACTGCACCTGACAAAAATTGGCGTTCCGCTTCTGGAATCCCAAGACGTTCAAAGGTTTGCTTGATTTTGTCAGGAACATCATCCCAGTTATTGGCACGACGGTCGGATAACTTTTGAAAATAAATAACATCGTCAAAATCAATTCCAGAAAGGTCCGGCCCCCAATCAGGCATTGGGAGTTTATGGAACAACTCCAAACTTTTTAGGCGACACTCAAGCATCCAATCAGGCTCATTTTTCACCTTTGATATATTGCGTACAATTTCCTCTGTCATCCCCTTACCTGTGGAATAGGTCGGATTGACATCATCGTGAAAACCATAATCGTATTCTCTATTTTTTGCCATATAAAACCTCATTTCTAAACAAGACTTCATCCTTATATGACCAGCTAAAACTTTCTTTATCAGTCAGGCTCCGCAAAGAGAGAAAATTACTTAAATAGCTTCAAAATTCAGTAATATCAAAGCCCTGCTAATTTAATTATTATACCTTCTTTGACAAAGATTTTCACATAAAAAGTATTAAAATACAGCTTTTTAACATAAAAATAACTTTTATCAGCATTTAGGCAACAAAAAAAGAGGTTGAACCTCTTTTTTTGATTAATTTACTTTTTCAGAAATTGTTTCTGAAAAAGCTTCCAATTTTTGAATATCTTCATCATCAGCTGACAAATCAACCTTGATAGAATCAGCACCTTTTGTAGCACCAGTTAATGCAAATTGAGCTTCAAATTCATCAACTGCTTTACAGAAATAATCGTAGAAAGTATCACCAGAACCAACAACACCAAAGATTTTATCTGACAAATCAACGTCGGCAAGATCTTCGTAGAAATCAACGATTTCGTCTGGCAATTCACCATCGCCATAAGTGTATGATGCTACGATAGCAACATCAGCATCTTCAAAATCAGCTGCATCAACAGTTGTGCATTCGTCAACTTCGACAATGTGTCCAAGTTCTTCAAATTTATTTCCTACAATGTCAGCAATTTCTTCAGTGTTTCCTGTCATGCTGGCATAGACAATCTTAACTAAAGCCATAGTTTCCTCCAAACATAAACTACCACTATTGTAGCATATTTTTACAGAAATGTTTCATATAATTATCAATTTTTGATAATAATTCAGCTTTTTGGGCTTCATTTGTGAAAGAAGCTTGGATAGCATTTTTATTAAAGGCTAGAAAATCAGCTACACTTACCCCAAAGTGTTTGACAAAAAGAGTATATTCTTTGGTTAAATTGGTATCAGAAACTGTTCGGGTATCCGTATTAATCGTAATTTTAGCACCAGCATTTTTTAAAGCTAGAAATGGAAATTCATCCAATGATTTAGCGGCTTTTGTCTGTAAATTACTTGTTAAACATAGCTCTAGCTCTGCTGTAACACCCTTTTCGATGAACTCTTGAATTAATTCAGGCTGATTGTAAATAGCTGTACTATGCCCGATGCGCTTAATATCATGGGCGATAGAGTCTGCAATATAATGCGCACAGCCACATTCTCCAGCATGAAAAGTCATTGGAAGTCCTAGCGCTTGTGTTTCTTTAATCAAATTGGCCAATTGAGCAGGTGGAAAGTCCAATTCATTTCCCGCGAAATCAAAACCAACCAAACCTTTTTCAGCTAACTCAACAACATGTTCAAAAATATCTCGCGTCACTTCTTTTGGCGACTGCTTCATACCACAGACGAGCACTTTAGCGACAATGCCAAAGTCTTCTTCAGCTTGCTTTAGCCCAGCAAGCACTGCTTCTACCGTCTCAGAAGCACTCAAGCCCTCATCCATTGACACTTCAGGCGCAAAACGAATTTCAGTATAAATCACGTTTTCTTGTGCTGCTTGTCTTGCAACGTCATAAGCTGCCAAATGTAGCGCTTCTTTGGTCTGTAAAAGTGGACGAACAAAATCAAAAGTTTTGAAATAATCCATTAAAGATTCTGCATTTTCTGGCGCAACCACCAATTGTTTCAGCTCTTTATCTGACACTGTTATATTTGCCATTTCTGCCAATTGATGAATGACCCCCAGCGAGATAGAACCCTCCAAATGACAATGTGATTCTGCTTTTGCTAAATCCTTTAATGTTGTTTTATCCAAGTTAGCCTCCTTAATAAATTTTTTAGCTACTATCTAAATACATTATTGCATTTTTGCAAAGGTGTTTTGAGGATTTTTTTGATTACTATGCACAAAAAATACCAGCTGAAATCAGCTGGCTTTTGTAATCTAACCCCTTATTAAAGTTTCTTACAAGTGATTGAAACAATTGCTTCGTGTTGCCCAAGTTTTGAGAAATTATTTTGTAGAATCCACATAAAAAATGCCCTATAAAATCGTTCTAAGTCAGAAAAAAAGTTATCGCTTTGGGAAAATTTTTCTTCCCAAGATTTCAAGTCGTATTCGACTTGATTGAGTTGTCGTTTTATTTCCAGTAAAAGTTTTTCTGGTACTCGTTGAAGTTTTAGAGCAACACGAAAAATTGAATCAAAAAAGGTAATCTCCGTGATATAAGTTATCATGTTTATCACCTCCACTAAAAACATAACAAAGAAAACTTAAAAGAAACCAAATTTTAAAAGCGCTTCAAATAGTCGTACTCGTTATCCTGCATACAAAAAAGACGCCTATTAGCGTCTTTTTTGTATATACTAAGGTTTAATACGATGTAGCATACGTGGGAATGGAATGGCTTCACGGATGTGTTTTGTTCCAGCCACGAATGTTACCATACGTTCGATACCGATACCAAATCCAGCGTGTGGTACTGAACCGTATTTACGAAGGTCAAGGTAGAATTCGTATTCCGATTTATCCATTTCAAGGGCATCCATTTTAGCCACAAGAGCATCGTAATCATCTTCACGGACTGAACCACCGATGATTTCTCCGTAACCTTCTGGTGCAAGAAGGTCAGCACACAAAACGCGTTCCGGATTATCAGGAACTGGCTTCATATAGAAAGCTTTGAAGCTTGCAGGATAATTGATAACGAATGTTGGAACACCAAAATAGTTTGAAATCCAAGTTTCATGTGGTGAACCGAAGTCATCACCGTGTTCTAGATGTTCGTAATCAGCATCTTCGTCATTTTCATGTTCTTGAAGAAGCGAGATAGCATCATCGTAAGAAACACGTTTGAATGGTTCTGCAATGTATTTTTTAAGCAAATCAACGTCACGTTCCAAGATTTCAAGGGCTTGTGGAGCACGGTCAAGAACACCTTGGATAAGAGCTTTAACATAAGCTTCTTGAAGATCAAGAGATTCTTCGTGTGAAAGGAATGAATATTCAGCATCCATCATCCAGAACTCAGTCAAGTGACGGCGAGTTTTTGATTTTTCAGCACGGAAAACAGGACCGAAGTCAAAGACACGACCAAGCGCCATAGCACCAGCTTCAAGGTACAATTGACCTGATTGGCTCAAGTAAGCAGGTGTACCAAAATAGTCTGTTTCAAACAATTCTGTTGAATCTTCAGCCGCATTTCCTGATAAGATTGGGCTATCAAATTTGATGAAGCCATTTTTATCAAAGAATTCATAAGTTGCATAGATAATTGCATTACGAACTTGCATGATAGCCATTTGTTTGCGTGAACGCAACCACAAGTGACGGTGATCCATTAGGAAATCTGTACCATGTTCTTTTGGAGTGATTGGGTAATCTTCTGAGTGACCAACAATTTCAAGGTCTGTCACATCAAGCTCATAACCAAATTTTGAACGAGAATCTTCTTTGACAATACCTGTGATAAGGATAGAAGTTTCTTGGTTAAGGTGTTTGATAGTATTGAATTTTTCAGTTCCTTCTTCTTCACCAAATTTTTCGATGAAGTTTGGTTTGAAAGCAACAGCTTGGAAGAATGCTGTTCCGTCACGAAGTTGTAGGAAGGCAATTTTTCCTTTTCCTGATTTGTTGGCAACCCAAGCACCGATTGTGACTTCTTCACCAACATGGTCTTTAACATCAATAATAGATACGTAATCTTTAGACATATTTCCTCTTTTCAACTATTACTCTGACACTTCTGTCAGTTTAATCTTACTTATTTTATTTTTTGTGCTATTGATTGTGACTTGGTAGGTCATTTCTTTTTCGCCGCCGTCCCAGTCTTGACAATAGGTTAACTTGAAAGATTGCTTTCCAGATTTTGTCACCTTTCCTGTCAATTGACTATAACCGCCAGAACCTACGGTATCTGATTTACTTGGATAAGTGTGATAAGTTACACCCTCTAAAGTAATAGCTTCGCTATTAACATCACTAGCTACCCAAGAATATCCCGTGCTGCTGTTACTAGCCAAATCAATTTCAAAGGTCTTTTCATCTGTACTAACACGATAATCTCCAAGTTCTGTTAGCTTGGGAGAGCTCGGTTTGAAATGAATTCCCAATCCGACTAATACAATTCCTAAAAAGGCGACTAATACAATAATGATTTTTCGTCTTTTAGACATAGCTTATTTTTCCATAAAGGCTTTCAAACGATTAACAGCGTCTTTCAAAGTGTCCAAGTCAGTGGCATAGCTCAAACGAACATTTTCAGGAGCACCAAAACCTGCACCAGTGACAAGAGCAACACCAGCTTCTTCGAGAATAGCTGTTGTAAATGCTGTGACATCTGTATAGCCTTTCATTTCCATCGCTTTTTTCACGTTAGGGAAAAGGTAGAATGCCCCTTGTGGTTTAATCACTTCAAATCCAGGAACTGCATTAAGCAATGGATAGATAGTATTAAGGCGTTCTTCGAAAGCTTGACGCATTGTCTCAATAGAATCTTGTGGACCAGTAAGAGCTTCAATGGCTGCATATTGAGAAACGGCTGTCAAATTTGAGGTTGTTTGGCTAATAACTTTTGCCATTCCTGAAATAATTTCTTCTTCAGCAACCGCAAAACCGACACGCCAACCTGTCATGGCATAAGTTTTTGAAACACCGTTAACCACAACAGTTTGTTTTCTGATAGCTTCTGAAATACTTGAGATTGGTGTAAACTCATTACCATTATAAACCAACCGTCCATAAATATCGTCAGCAAGAATTATAATGTTGTGTTCTACTGCCCAATTTCCGATAGCTTCCAATTCATCACGTGTGTAAATCATACCTGTTGGGTTAGACGGCGAATTTAACAAGAGAACTTTTGTTTTTTCTGTACGAGCTGCTTCAAGTTGTTCAACGGTCGCTTTGAAATGATTGCTTTCAGTTGTCGCAACAGTTACTGGCACACCATCAACCATTTTGACTTGGTCAACATAAGACACCCAGCATGGTGTTGGGATAATGACTTCATCGCCTGGATTAAGAACAGTTGTAAAGAAAGTATAAAGGATAAATTTTGCACCTGTTGCCACAACCACTTGATTACGATTGATTGAATAGCCATAGAATTTTTCCATGTAGCTATTAATAGCATCTTTTAATTCAGGTAGTCCTGAAGCAACTGTGTAAAAGCTTGCTTTACCATTTTGAATTGCCTCAATAGCTGCATCTTGGATATTTTTAGGAGTTACAAAATCAGGTTCTCCCAAAGTAAGTGATGAAATATCACGACCTTCTGCTTTTAAGGCTTTAGCACGCGCACTTGCTGCTAATGTCACACTTTCTTCCATGTTCAACACGCGATTTGATAAGTTTGTCATATGCCCTCCTTCTTCACGAGCTCACTTGTTTCAAAATTCACAAGATAATAACCATTAGTAGCTGTTACTTCCCAAATAGGCGTTTCGTCATAAATACCATAAACAACCTTAGAAATACCAGTCGCTCCATTTGCTGTCGCAACTTGCTTAGCTTCTTTACGACTAATACCATCATTTACAGAGTAGACATAAACTTCACCATTGTCCTCGCCAACAGACACAATCTTTTGCTCTCCAGATGATGTTGTCCCATAAACGCTATAATAAGTCTCTGAACCATTATAAAGGTCAACTGAAGATGTTTCTGTCAAATCAGCTTTTTCAACGGCAACTTGGGTAGCCAATTTTTCTGCGTCCAGTCTCGGTTTCACTGATAGATACAAAACCGTCACCACAGAAATCAAGAGAACTAAGAAAATCAAGCTAAAACCAAGTAAATACTGTTTTACTGGTGTTAATTTTTTCATTTACTTCTCCCTTTTAGTTTATCCCCTTTATTATAGCAAAAAATTCTTTATTTCTGTTAGACTCTTTGAAAATTTTTGAGAAGAAAGGTAAAATTCTTCTGTCAAAGCATCATTTATCATTTTTCCGTATGATTTTGTCAATATCCGATTGTCTAAAATGAGCACAGCTGAGCGTTGATTGTCACGTCTCATCGTACGTCCAATCGCTTGTTTTAATTTCAAGATTGCTAATGGTAATGAATAATCATAAAACGGTGATTTGGCTTGCGCTAGCAAATAATTGCTGATTTTTTGCACAAATAAATCCTTAGGATTTTCAAACGGCAATCGTGTGATGACCTCAATTATTTTATCTGCTTGAACAAAATCCACACCTTCCCAGAAAGCGCCTGTTCCAAGAAGAATACGACTTTCACCACGTTCAAAACGACGTTTGACATTATAAGCCGTACCATTTTTCTCCTGCGTCAAATGATGAAGTGCCATATCATCTAGCAAATCAGAAACATCAAGCATTGTTTTCTTGGCATTAAATAACACCAAAATCGGCTCATCCAATTGTTTTAACTGATAAATACGCTCTGCAATGGCTGAAGCATATTCTTCCTCAGAAATATCAGCGACATTTGGCATTTCCTCATCAATCCAAATATGTTGGGCATTCTGCTTATCATGCGCAATGCTCATGAAATGATAGTGTTCAAAGCCTAGCAAATCAGCTAAACTAACCTGCGGACTGATATGCAAGGTTGCCGAAATCATATAAGTCTTGCGTGTTTCGGGTAGAAATTCTTGAAAATTCAACAATTCTTCACTACTAGCATTTAGGTAAGTTTGACGTTTTTCATTTTCAACAATTGTCTCAAACCAAAAATCAGTAAAAGGCTGCGCAAATAAGGCTAACAAATCCTCCAAACAAATATATCGCCAATCAGGATTGAAAGCCAGCAATTCATTGGTTGCTTGTTCTAAACGACGAGCGTCCTCTGTTGTCACATAGACCTCTTGATTTTGGTAAAAGCGTGTTGCCAAATGGCTCAATTGGAAAGAAAGGCTTTCTATCAATCGTTTTTCCAATGTCGATAAAGCTGCATCTAAGTGCTTTTCAAGTTTTTGCACCAATTGCGTTACGTTAACACGACGACGTGAAAATTGCTCCAAATTTAAAATCAATTTTTGGGCTTCATCAAAAACAAGCACTTTCTTAGCCGCAAACGCCTTATCATCTTGCACACGTTCTAAAAAATAAGCATGATTAATAATCAATAGTTTGCTATGTTTCGCATTTTCATAAGTACGATTCCAAAAATCAACATCCTTATAAAGGGATTTTTCGCTTAAATTTCCATCATGTTTAATCTGGTCAAAATAAGCTTCAAATCGCTGTTTTTGTTTGATTTCATCTAAATCGCCAGTCTCCGTTTCAGTCAGCCAAACCAAAAGCTGCATTTTATAACGATTTACCAAACGATTATCCCCTTCACGTCGCAAACTATCCGCGAAGGCATCTAATTTAATATAGTTACCAGGACCTTTAATTGATTGACACGGTATGTGAAAAACGTCTTGAATCTTTCTGACTTCATTTGCCATGATTTGGTCTTGAAGAACCTTAGTTGGTACGGAAACAATGACCTGCTCATCTTGAGCTAACTGGAGCAAAGGTAAAAGATAACCATAGGTTTTTCCAAGTCCTGCTTGCGCTTCTAAAAATGAGACCTGTGACGATTGAAAATCATCTTTAACCAACTGTGCAAACTGACTTTGCTTTTCACGCGCATCCAAGCCCAGAAGCGCCAAATTGACATCAAATGCTTCTGATAATTGACGCGCTTCACCAATCGTTTTTGGTTGTCGTAGCACTAAGCCACCAACTTCTTGAAAATCTTTTGGCGATAAAACCTTAGCCTGTTTGAAGCTTTCCTCAATTAACATCCCTGTTTCAAACAAAAGGTTATCAGCTAAAGGCAAAAGGCTTTCCAAGACTTCCTTGGGCAGGCTTTTCATTTTTGCTTTCAATTTTAAAAATAGCTGCGCAGTCGCATAGGCATCTGAAATTGCCGTGTGAGCATCTGCCAAATCTAAAGCTAAAACATCAGCTAAATTTCCCAAACTGTATTTCTCAAAAGTTGGATAAAAAACCTGCGCCAATTCAACCGTATCAACGCGAGGTGTTCGTAATTCATAGCCTTCCATGAATAATTGTTCTGCTAACAGATTGGCATCAAATTTGACATTGTGAGCCACAAAAACACAATCCTCAATTAGGTTAAAAATCTCCTGCGCAACTTGTGAAAAATCTGGCGCTTTTGCCAATTGCTCATCTGTAATACCAGTCAAATTAATAATATGTTCAGACAAAGCCTCGTGGGGATTGACATCCGTTTGATAGGTCTTGACGATTTCATCATTTTCAATAATCACAATCCCAACTTGAATAATTTCTGCCATTGCATGGGCACCCGTTGCCTCCAAATCCACAATAGCATATTTTTGAGAATTCACTTGCATCATAACACATAGATTATACCATTTTTGCTAGGTACATTCATCTAATCTCAACATTATTTTTAATCTCACATATCTCCAAATCTCACAAATATGACTTTTAGCCAAATTTTTGATACACTTTTTTTATGAAGATTTTTAGATTATTAAATCACGTTGCACGTGAAAATACTTATTTATTGGTCAATGACCAAGGCATTATTGTTGTTGATCCAGGTAGTGATGTTGACCATATTCAAGAAAAGATTGCCTCATTTGATAAACCAGTTGTGGCAATTTTAATCACACATGCTCATTATGACCATATTATGGGACTTGATGTCATTCGTGACGCTTTTGGACACCCACCTGTTTACATTTCTGATAAAGAAGCGTCTTGGCTTTATTCGCCGAAAGATAATTTTTCAGGTTTGGAGCGCCATGCGGATTTGCCAGATGTTGTCTTAGCGCCTGCCGAACATCATTATCAGTATGATGATGATTATCAAATCGCTGGTTTTCGTTTTCATGTTCGTCAAACGCCTGGACATTCTTGCGGTAGTGTTTCCTTAGTATTTCCAGATGATGAATTGGTTTTAACTGGCGATGCTCTTTTTCGTGAAACAATCGGACGCACAGATTTACCAACGGGAAATTCTGAACAATTACTAAATAGTATAAAAGCTGAACTTTTCAGCTTGCCAAATCATTTCATGGTTTACCCTGGTCACGCTCGTGAAACGACTATTGCCCACGAGAAGAATTTTAACCCATATTTCAATTAGCCATGAAAAAAATCAAAAAATTTACTTTAAGTTTCCTTCTGATTATTGCTATTCTAATTACCATTAGTGGAGTGGTACTTCATCAAAAAACTTACCAAGCAAGTTCAGAAGCACAGACAGCTGCTAAAACTGCCGAAAGCACAAAAGATTATCTGTTTTTTCAAAGTTCTGGCACCGCTAAAGCTAGTATTGTTTTTTACCAAGGTGCTCTCGTCGAGGAAACAGCCTACGCAAGTTTGGCAAAAAACTTAGCGCAAGAAGGTTTTGACGTTTATCTCTTAAAAACACCTTTGAATCTGCCAGTTTTATCAAGCAACAAAGCCTTAAAAGTGACTGCGAAAAACAATCTCTCCAATGTTTACCTAGCTGGACATTCACTAGGTGGCGTTGTTGCCTGCTTAAATGCCGCTGATTCTGACTCTCAAGCCATTTCTGGGCTTATTCTACTTGCGAGCTACCCATCTGAAAAAACTAACTTATCTGATAGTAATTTAAAAGTTCTATCAATCACTGCTAGCAATGATAAGGTACTGCAATGGGACAATTACGAAAAAGCTAAAAAGCGCCTCCCTGACGATACCGAATACTTGACTATCGTCGGTGGTAATCATAGTGGTTTTGGCGATTACGGCAAACAAACCAAAGACGGTAAAGCAACCATTTCCCAAACAGAACAAGAAAGCCAAATTACTTTAGGCATTACTGATTTTATTGATTAAAAAAATGACTTTCTGAAATATCAGAAGGTCATTTTTTAGATTAAATTTTAAGATAACGTCTCATTGAGATAACTGAACCAAGTGCTCCGATAATAATTCCGACTAAGAACATACCTCCAATGACAAGTGGCAGAAATGTGTCGACTGGATATAATGACAAGCCTTGGACTTCAAATTGTGGGTTAACCGATGAGTAAACAGTCTTGTACGCAAAGTAAATGATAATTGATGGAACAATCGCTCCAAGAAGCCCTACCCAAGCACCTTCAAAGAAGAATGGTCCACGGATATAAGAATTTTTAGCACCTACCAAACGCATGATTTCAATGTCACGTTGACGAGACATGATTGTCATGCGAATCGTATTGGAAATTAAGAAAATCGCTACAAAAATCAAAAGCACTGTTCCTGCAAATCCCCATGTACGAATAAATTTAGCAATACTGAAAAGTTGGTCTGAATTTGAGCCACCATAATCCACTGACTCAACACCTTCAATTTTAGTAATTTTATTAGCCACTTTCTTCACATCTGATGGTGAGTCTGCCTCAACAATGTAAACGTCTTGCAATGGATTTGAGTCACCATCAAAAAGCGTCCAATCATCTCCGTAGGCTTCTTGTAATTTTTCAAGTTGTTCATCTTTACTTGAATAAGTAACTGATTCAACACCTGAAACTTTTGAAATTTGGTCATAAACTTGGTGATACGAATCATTAGTGACTGTTTCACCAACTTCGTTAGTTGTTGTTTCAGAGCTATCTGTTGAGTCAACATCCAAATAAACATTAATTTGAATGTTATTTTCAATACCTGTTGCGATACGCTCAACGTTCAATAGAACAGCAGCAAACACACCAACAAGTGTCAATGTAATGGTAACAGAACTGACTGAAGCGACGGTCATCCAAACATTACGTTTCAAACTTTTAATGGATTCCCATAAATGGCGGAAAAAATTTCTAATCATTATATCCGTATTCTCCTTCCTCCTCGTCACGTACAATGCGACCGTCTTCAATAGCGATAACCCGATGACGAAGATTATCGACAATTTGTTTGTTGTGTGTTGCCATCAAAACAGTTGTTCCTTGAAGATTGATGCGTTCTAATAATTGCATGATTTCCCATGAAATTTCTGGGTCAAGGTTACCTGTTGGTTCGTCAGCAATCAAAACTTTAGGATTATTAACAATCGCACGTGCAATTGCAACACGTTGTTGTTCACCACCAGATAATTGCTCTGGGAATGAACGCATTTTATGCTTAAGCCCAACCAAATCAAGAACTTCTGGCACACGTTTTTTAATTTCACGTGGTTTTTCACCGATAACTTGCATTGCATAGGCAACATTTTCAAAAACAGTTTTTTTAGGAAGAAGTTTATAGTCTTGGAAAACAACTCCAATGCTACGACGCAAGATTGGAACATCCCGTTTTTTCAATTTTGTTAGGTTAAATTCCCCAACTTTAAGAGTTCCAGCAGATACTTTTTCCTCACGGTACAATAGTTTAATAAAGCTAGATTTACCGGCACCAGAAGGACCAACAATATAAACAAATTCACCTGAATTGACAGATACGTTAATATCTCTCAAAGCAGTCGTTGAGCGGTGATACTTCTTGGTTACACCATTCATTTCAATTAATGCCATTTGTATTTTCCTTTACGATTTTGTTATCCTAAAATTTTACTTTCGAATTAATCAATACGCCATTTTAGATAAGCGTCGATGAAGCCATCAATGTCACCATCCATAACTTTATCAACTTGAGCAATTTCATAGCCTGTACGATGGTCTTTAACCATTGTATAGGGCGTAAAGACGTAAGATCGAATTTGACTTCCCCATGTGATTTCTTTTTTATCACCTTTAAGGGCATCCACTTCTTGCGCTTTTTTCTCTTGCTCTAATTGATAGAGTTTGGCTTGTAACATTTTCATCGCACGGTCACGGTTTCCGTACTGAGTACGATCAACCGTTGATGCTACAACAATTCCTGTTGGAATGTGGGTCAAACGAACACCAGTTGATACCTTATTGACGTTTTGTCCCCCAGCACCACCTGAACGGAAAGTATCCATTTTAATATCATCATCACGAATGTCAACTTCAATTGTATCATCTAATTCTGGCATAACTTCGACAGAAGAAAACGATGTATGACGACGTTTGGCTGAATCAAACGGTGAGATACGCACTAGACGATGAACTCCCATTTCAGATTTCAAAAGCCCATAAGCATTTGGACCTTCAAATGAAAGAGTAACAGATTTGATACCAGCTTCGTCCCCTGCTTGATAATCAAGGGTTTCAACTTTAAAACCTTTGGCGTTGCCGTAGCGTGTGTACATACGAAAAAGCATATCAGCCCAGTCTTGAGCTTCGGTACCACCTGACCCTGGATGAATTTCCAAAATAGCGTTGTTGCGGTCATAAGGCTCTGATAAAAGCAAGGTCATTTCATAACTTGTCATGATTTTATCAAGCTTTTCAAGACTTTCCTCTAATTCAGCTTGAACAGAATCATCTTCGTCCAACATTTCCAAATAAAGTTCAGTTTCGTCAGACAACTCTTGCATTTCATTAAAGGTTTCATAGGTTTGTTTCAAACCATTTAACTCTTGAGACGTTTTCTGAGCTGCAATGTTATCATTCCAAAAATCTGGCTCAGTCATTTTATTTTCAAGAAGCGCAATGTCCTCTTCTAAACGATCTAAGTCAAAGAGACCTCCTGAAGCTAGTCAACTTCTCTTGATTTTCTACTATTTTTTGACGAATTTCAGCTACTTCCATGAAATAACTCCTTTTACTAAGATACTAAGTCCGTTAAGAAAGCGAGATGAAAATAGGAATTTGACACTGTGTCCTAGGACACAGGAAAAATTATCTTTTTCGCGACGCTTTTAGGACGAGTTCAATTAATTAAGATACTAAGTCCGTTAAGAAAGCAAAGTAAACATTGAATTTTTACGCTACCTTTAGAACTTATCCTATATCACTACTGTTTTCTTATTCTACCATAAAGCCCGCAAAATTACCATTATACGCCATACTTCATTTGCATCAAAACCACATGATAAGTGGCTTTCTCACCACCAAAAATATTTCTATAGAAAATTAACACTCAGTAGTTTCTATTTTAAGCTAAAAATATAATTCAAATAAGGCAGGACAATTACAAAACGGTAACAAAAGATGAGGTTAGATAGAGCTGTTATGTTTTTCATTTTCGACAAACTGCAGCACTTCTGTCAAATTATCAATCAAAATATCTGCTTTTGATTGGTCAGCACCAAAGACTTTATCACGAATGGCTAGAACACGCACACCAGCTGCCACACCTGCTTGAATCCCTTTTGGGCTATCTTCAATAATCACAATATCTTTTTTTGCAAAGCCTAATTTCTCACAAGCGGCATTATAAATAGCAGGATTAGGTTTACCTTCTGCAAATTCGCTTCCCGATAGAATATGACTAAAGTACTGCTTTAAGCCTGATTTTTCCAAAGCATCTTCGATATCTTCACGCGCACTATTAGAAGCCAATGCTAGGATGATTCCCTTGGCTGTTAATGTTGCCAAAACCCTACGAGCATCAGCAAAAACTAGCTCATCGTAAGCTGGTCGATGAGTATTTTTATAAGCTGTGTATTCGGCTTCTAGTGCTTTAGTATCATAATTTGCAATCTTATCACCTAAGATATTTTCCCAAAATTGATCCATGCGCCCGCCAATGAAATATTTTGGCGGCAAGTGTTTGACCGAAATGCCTTTACTGCCTAAAAATGTCTCACGTCGTTTAAAATAAAAATTCTCAGTGTCAAATAAGACACCATCCATATCAAATATTATTGCCTTTATCATGAAAGCCTCCTGAAAGTATTCTATCATATTTTTAGAAGAGATAAAAATACACATCAAAGGCTTTTTAGAAGATTTTTTGTTACAATAATGCCATGACAAAACTAGCTATTATGAGTGATTTACATATTGATTTAAATCATTTTGATGATTTTGAAATCCAGACACTCATTGACACATTAAGCGCAGAAAAAATTTCTCATCTGCATTTCGCTGGAGATATTTCTAACCATTTTTATGACATCTCTTACTCATTTTTAGAAACAATGAGCAAGCATTTTGACGTTACTTATAATCTCGGCAATCACGATATGCTTGATTTAGATGACAAGGTGATTGATGCTTTGGATTTTCAAATTATTCCGTTGGGGAAAAAGACACTCTTGGCTTTTCATGGTTGGTATGATTATTCCTTTTTCCCAGAAAAATCTGAAGCTGAAACAATCAAATTTAAAAATACTTTCTGGTTTGACCGACGTTTAAATCGCAACTTTTCTGACAAAGAACTCACGCGCCAAACAACACAAAAACTCGATAAAGCCTTATCAACAATTACCAATGACGTGATTGTCAGTCTGCATTTTGTGCCACATCACCAATTTACCTTGCAACACGAGCGTTTTAAACCATTTAATGCTTTTTTAGGTAGTCAAGTTTTTCATGATATTTTCAAAAAACATCAGGTTAACGACGTGATTTTTGGGCATACTCATCATAGTATCGCTTCGCAGCAAATTGACAATATTACTTACCATGCTAAACCGCTTGGTTATATCCGTGAGTGGGATTTGACTATTGATTATGTCAATCAACACCCTGAACTCAACCCAAATCAGACCTGGAATCTTAGCAAACGCTACAACATTGTCAAAAAAATTGATGACTTTACTGATTACAAACATCAAAATTTGGCACAAGAATTCCGAAAATCCATGACTATTTTTGAATTATAATAAAAAGCAAATCTCACACATGAGATTTGCTTTTTTGCTGAATCAATCTGATTCATTTTTTATATTTTTAAATTGCTTTTTCATCTTGTCCAAGGACACGTTGAATAGCTTTAACGATTTCAGTTAGAACAACCATAAGTGAGCTTCCGATAATAACAGCAAGCCATTGTGTAGCGCTTAGATGCGAAACATGGAACAAATCATTAAATCCAGGTACTACGATCGTTATCATCAAGAGAAGAAAGGCGATTGGGATAGCCCAGTTAAAGGTTCTGTTTTTAAAAGCTCCAACAGTAAAGATAGATTGATAAACAGATTTAACATTGAAAGCATGAACCAATTGAATCAAACCAAGTGTCGCAAATGCCATTGTCAAAGCATCTTCGTGTACCATACGATTAGTAGCATGTTCTGGGAACATCAACGCCCAACCATAGACACCAAGAACAAGAACAGTTTGGAAAATTCCTTGGTAAATAATCGCTCCCATGACACCACCGTCAAAGAAATTAGACTTACGACCACGAGGTTTGTGGCTCATAACACCAGGTTCGGCAGGTTCAACACCAAGCGCAATAGCTGGTAGTGTATCGGTTACCAAGTTAATCCAAAGAAGATGAACAGGTTGAAGCACATCCCAACCAAATAATGTTGCAAAGAAAATCGTAAAGACTTCTGCCATGTTAGCTGAGAGAAGGTATTGAATAGATTTTTGAATGTTTGAGAAAACTTTACGTCCTTCTTCAACTGCAACGATAATTGTAGCAAAGTTATCATCAGCAAGAACCATATCAGAAGCGCCTTTAGATACTTCTGTACCTGTAATCCCCATACCAATACCAATGTCAGCTGTCTTGAGTGAAGGCGCATCATTGACACCATCACCAGTCATGGCAACAACCTTACCTTCATTTTGCCAAGCTTTTACGATACGCACCTTGTGTTCTGGAGACACACGTGCATAAACGGAGTATTGTTTGAAAACTTTTTGGAATTCTTCATCAGAAAGTTCATTAAGTTCAGCACCAGTAAAGACGTGGTCTTGACCATCATCTTCAATGATACCAAGGCGTTTGGCAATAGCTTCCGCTGTATCTTGGTGGTCTCCAGTAATCATGATTGGACGAATACCAGCTTCTTTAGCAACAGCAACAGCTTTTGCAGCTTCTGGACGTTCAGGGTCAATCATTCCGACCAATCCAGAGAAAATCAAATCAGACTCAATAATATCTGATTCAAGGGCTGGGACCTCAGAGACATATTTGTAAGCCATCATCAAGACACGTAGCGCTTTTCGGGCCAAATCTTTATTAACAGCAAGAATGCCTTCTTTTTCTTCAGCGGTAATATCACGTACTTGACCATTTTCTTCGATACGAGTAACACGCTTAAGCAATTGGTCTGGAGCACCTTTTACCGCAACAAAATATTTGCCATCTGCTTCCTTATGAATGGTTGACATCAGCTTACGTTCAGAATCAAATGGTAATTCTGCAACACGTGGCTCTTCAACAAGAGCTTCACGTATATCAAAACTGTGATCCAGTCCAAATTGAACAAGAGCTGTTTCTGTAGGATCGCCAATGAGTTTTCCATTTGGATCAATCTTCGTGTCATTAGCAAAATTCATAATACGAAGAGTATTATTATCAGAGGCAATGTCACTAGCAGCACTTTGTAGCTCACCGTTTGTATAGACTTTTTCAACAGTCATCTGGTTCATGGTCAACGTTCCAGTTTTATCAGAGGCAATAATTTCAGTTGAACCAAGTGTTTCAACGGCAGGAAGTTTACGTACGATTGAGTTGCGTTTTGCTAATGTTGTTGTTCCCATTGATAATACAATCGTAACAATAGCAGGTAAACCTTCAGGTATAGCAGCTACAGCTAATGCAACAGATGTCATTAAGCCTTCAATTGGAGATTCTCCACGAACAAAGACCCCTACAATAAAAGTAACAATGGCAATAGCTACAACCAAATAAGTCAAAACTTTAGATAATTGGTTAAGGTTTTGTTTAAGTGGAGTATCTGTTTCATCAGCATTAGCTAACATATCAGCAATTTTACCAACTTCTGTATACATTCCAGTATTAACAACAACACCAGAACCACGTCCATAAGTGACATTTGAGTTTTGGTAAGCCATGTTAACACGGTCACCGATACCAGCATCAGCTGCAACTTCTACCGATAAATCTTTTTCAACAGGAACAGATTCACCAGTCAATGCTGCTTCTTCAATTTTTAACGACGCAGCTTCCAACAAGCGCATATCAGCAGGTACGACATCACCAGCTTCAAGCATAACAATGTCACCAGGAACCAATTCTCTTGAATCAATTTCAACAATATGACCATTACGACGCACACGTGCAATCTGACTCGACATATCTTTCAGCGCTTCAATTGCAGCCTCTGCCTGCCCCTCTTGGTAAACACCAAACGCTGCGTTAAGAATAACAACTGCCAAAATAATAAGCGCATCTGTTAGCCCTTCGCTTCCCTCTGTAACTACCGAAAGCGCTGCTGCAACTAGCAAAATAATAATCATTAAATCCTTGAATTGGTCAAGAAATTTTGCTAGTAAACTTCGTTTTTGACTTTCTTCAAGTTCATTATGACCATATTCATCCAAGCGCTTTTGTGCTTCCGCAGTAGATAAACCTTCACGTGATGATTGTAACTCATCTAACGTTTCATCTTTTCCTTGTGTGTAAAACAAGGCTTTACTTTGTTCTTTAAACAAAATAGCTTCCTCCTCTGGTCTCAAAAATAGAAAAAGAGACCTGTTTTTTTAAAAAAACAAGTCTCGCTGTTTAAGATTATGCCGGAAATCAACGATTTCGTAATGACGACATAAACGCGATTTTTCAGTCGCAAATTGCGTACTGAAGGTTTATCATTTAGTTTTGTGTTCATCCTAGGCACCATAGCTACAGATTAGAATTGAATCCAGCAAAGCAAGGTACCGAAAGAGGATGCAAAAATAAAGACAAAAATCGCCTGCTACTCCCTTGAATACAAAGTAATCATATCAACTTTTATCTTTTTTGTCAACTGAACACATCCCCACTCGAACACCGATAATATCGTATTTATATTATGCTTATACCCAATGAATTTCTAGCTGATAATTTGCAAAAACACTCTCTCCATCAACTTGTTTGAGTTGATAATGAATTTTAAGATGTTGTTGTTCAACATCCAACTCATAAATACTTGTTTGCGTTTGTAAATGCTGTAAGCCTACTGGCGTCGGAATAGCAACCAGAGCAGGATTGTCACGGTGAAAACGCATAATTGATTTCGGCGTTGAATAACGTGTCATGACCAACTCTTGCTCGTTGCATTTGAGCATCACGGTTTCTTCTTCCTCATTGGTATAAGCAAGGTAAATATGCCCATTTTTTTCCGTTAATTTGACAGGATAAGATTGTTCAACCAGCTCAACCTGTCCATCCAAATCAATTTTATTCTTAATGTGAAGTTTCATGTAATGTTAAAATGTCTTTCCTTTCCCTAAAATTATAACAATTCTGACGTGTTAAAGCCACTATAAGTCTAACATTTAATAGCAGATGAGCGAAGTAAACTTGTTCCTGTGAAAAGAGCAATAAAGATAATTAAAATTTTAACGGATTAATACCCAACATTGAGAAAAAGATTAACTCTGGCGCATAATTTCCTAGCCCGTTGTCCTCAAAATGCTAACCGTCAAATTAAACATCACTTCGACAAGAATTCAAATCCCATGTAAACCATGAGCACTTTCAGAAATACTCCCCAAAGGATTGGCAATCAGTCGGTAAACCATAATGAATATGGCAACAAATTAACAAAATTCCCAAGACACGTTGGACTGAGCGTGTGCTCCAACCTTTTAGTTCTTTGTGTTCCTACAACTGCTCCTAAAAGGGTGCCATTCCCATAGCAAAAGTGGTCAAGTCAACCTCAACAACGGTAATAAAGCAAAGCGCCTCAATCAAAATAGGAATAATATGCGCTGTCGATAACGTTGCAGAGATTTTTTATTATCTTCAACCAGTTTTTCGTTTTAAAAAATGCTGTACTCGTTGCAAAGCATCCACTCCATGGCGTATCTAATAACTCTGTCACGTAACCAACCCATAGCCCAATCCATAATTCTTCCTCTAAATTAAAGCCATGCTTTTTAACATTTACCAAAATATTTCCCATTGTCCAGAAGATGAGAAAAATCAAAAAAGTTAAATCACACGAAGAATAAGTTCATTCGTCATAGTCAACATTATAAATCAAATCCAAGTATTCGTAAATATCCCAGACCTTCCAAAATCAGCTTTACACAGTTTTTTGTTATAATGAAAGTATGAATGAAAAAGTATTTCGTGACCCTGTTCACAACTATATAACTGTCAATCATCAGATTATTTACGACCTTATCAATAGTAAAGAGTTTCAGCGCCTACGACGAGTCAAACAAGTTTCGACAACTGTTTTTACCTTTCATGGTGCAGAACACAGCCGCTTCTCACACTGTTTAGGTGTTTACGAGATTGCAAGACGTGTGACTGAAATTTTTGATGACAAATTTCCTGATATTTGGAATTCTGATGACAATCTCTTAACGATGGTGGCTGGGCTTTTACATGATGTCGGGCATGGTGCGTATTCACACACTTTCGAAAAACTCTTTGATACCGACCACGAAGCCGTTACACAAAAGATTATCACCAGTCCAGATACTGAAGTCAATACTATCTTGCGTCGCGTCTCTCCTGATTTTCCAGAAAAAGTCGCTAGTGTTATCAACCACACTTATCATAATAAACAAGTTGTCCAACTCATTTCTAGCCAAATTGACTGTGACCGCATGGACTACCTTTTGCGCGATTCTTACTATAGCGGCGCTAATTATGGTCAATTTGACTTGAATCGCATTTTACGTGTGATTCGCCCAACTGAAGACGGTATTGTTTTTGAATACAATGGCATGCACGCCGTTGAGGACTATATTGTCAGTCGTTTCCAAATGTATATGCAAGTGTATTTTCACCCTGCTAGTCGCGGAATGGAAGTATTGTTACAAAATCTTTTAAAACGTGCAAAATACCTTTACCAGACTGATACCGATTTCTTTGAAAGAACATCACCAAATCTGATTCCATTTTTAGAAAATCATGCTAACTTAGCTGATTATCTTGCTTTAGATGATGGGGTGATGAATACCTATTTTCAAACTTGGATGACTGCTGAAGATGAGATTTTGGCTGATTTGGCAAGCCGTTTTGTTAATCGTAAAGTCTTTAAATCGGTGACTTTCGAAGAATCGTCACGCAAAGAACTCAGTCACCTTGTTGACCTTGTCCAATCTGTTGGTTTTGATCCTGATTATTACACAGGTATCCATGTCAATTTTGACTTGCCTTATGACATTTACCGTCCTGAAAAAGAAGAACCCAGAACCGAGATTAACATGATTCAAAAAGACGGTTCTGTTGTAGAATTATCAACAATTTCACCAATCGTCAAAGCCTTAACTGGTACTATTTATGGCGACCAACGATTCTATTTTCCAAAAGAAATGCTAGTTGATAACGACCTATTTGCCATTGATAAGAAAGCCTTTATGAGCTATATTTCAAACGAACATTTTGTTTATCATAATTAAGTTTAAGAGCGTATCATGACTTATTTAGCATTGAAAACGTTCCACTTCAGATTTCCTTGTGTTCCCCATGACAAATAAGCCACTTTTTAGTAAGATAGATAGGTAGAGATTCTTTAGGAAGGGTAAAATAACCTTATGTCTATTAAATTAGTCGCTGTCGATATCGACGGCACACTTTTGACCAATGACCGCAAAGTCACACCTGAAGTTTTTGAAGCCGTTCAAGATGCTAAAAAACAAGGTGTTAAAGTCATCATTGCTACTGGACGTCCAATTCCAGGCGTTCAAACACTTCTCGATGAATTAAACCTGAAAGAATCAGGCGATTATGTCATCACTTTCAATGGTGGTTTAGTCCAAGATACCGCTACTGGTGAGAACATTATCACTGAAACCATGACTTACGATGATTATCTTGATATTGAATTCCTTAGCCGTAAGTTAGATGTTCATATGCACGCTATTACCAAAGAAGGTATCTTCACTGCAAACCGCAACATTGGTAAATACACTGTTCACGAATCAACCTTGGTTAACATGCCAATTTTTTACCGTACTCCAGAAGAAATGGGCGATAAAGAAATTATTAAAATGATGTTTATCGATGAACCTGAAATTCTTGATGCTGCAATCGCTAAAATTCCACAAGAATTTTATGACAAATACACCATTGTCAAATCAACCCCATTCTACCTAGAATTCATGAACAAAACTGCTAGCAAAGGCAATGCCATTACACACCTTGCCGAAAAAATGGGACTTAGCAAAGACCAAACCATGGCTATTGGCGATGCTGAAAACGACCGTGCCATGCTTGAAGCCGTTGGTAACCCTGTTGTCATGGAAAATGGTACACCAGAACTCAAAGAAATCGCTAAATATATTACAAAATCAAATGAAGAAAGTGGCGTTGCATACGCCCTTAGAGAGTGGGTCTTAAAATAATGTATAGCTATAAAATCGGTATTTCTGCGGAAGAACACGATAATTTTGCAAAATCAAGTAACCAAACAAACCTTTTACAATCATCAAATTGGGCAAAAATTAAAGATAATTGGGATAACGAACGCATTGGTTTCTACAAAGATGATGCCTTAGTTGCTTCTGCTTCTATCCTTATCAAAGCTTTGCCACTTGGCTTTACCATGCTTTATATCCCTCGTGGACCAATCATGGATTACAGTGACAAAAAGCTCGTTGCTTTTGTCATAAGCTCACTTAAAAAGTATGGTAAAACAAAACGCTCCCTCTTCATCAAAATGGACCCTGCTTTACTGCTTAAACAATACAAAATCGGTGAAGAAGTTGATGAAAACAAAGACACACTTACTGCTATTGACAACTTGAAAGCAGCGGGTTGCGAATGGACTGGACGCACAACAACAATTGCTGAAAGTATCCAACCTCGTTTCCAAGCAAATGTCTATACCCAAGAAGACATGACAGCAACTTTTCCTAAACACACAAAACGTTTAATGAAAGATGCTATTCACCGTGGTGTCATCACTAGCCGTGGTACAATCGATGATGTTAAAGCTTTCGCTGATGTCGTCGCTCTTACTGAAAATCGCAAAGGCGTTGCCCTTCGTAATGAAGATTATTTCCATAAAATGATGGAAACATATGGTGATGATGCTTATCTACACCTTGCCAAAGTTAACTTGCCAAAACGTCTAGCTGAATACAAAGAACAACTCGCTCAAATCGAAAAAGATTTGTCTGAAACTGCTGAACATCAGAAAAAACGTTTGACTAAGTTAACACAACAAAAAAATTCTGTTACAAAATACATTACTGAGTTTGAAGAATTTGTTGAAAAATATCCAGATGAACTCATCATTGCAGGTATTTTATCTGTATCATTTGGTAATGTCATGGAAATGCTTTATGCTGGTATGAATGATGAATTCAAGAAATTCTACCCACAATATTCCCTTTATCCAAAAGTATTTGAAGATGCTTACGCTGACGATATTATTTGGGCAAATATGGGTGGTGTTGAAGGAACACTTGATGACGGTTTAACTAAATTTAAATCAAACTTCAACCCAACTATTGAAGAATTTATTGGAGAATTTAACATCCCAGTCAATCCATTCCTTTACAAACTTTCAAACTTGGCTTACAATATTCGCAAACAAAGGAGAAATAGCCATTAATGACCTCTCTTGAGATTATCGAAAAAAAAGTTTTTGAGACTTTTTGTAACACCGTCTCTTACAAATCGTTTATGCAATCTGTAGAGATGGCGGATTTATTAAAAAAACGTGGGTACCAAGTAGACTATCTTGGACTAAAAGCTGAAGAGACACTACAAGTTGCTGCCGTTCTCTTTAGCTTGCCAATGACAGGTGGGTTCCACATGGAAATCAACTCTGGTCCTGTTTCACGCGATAAACACTATCTGAAACAATTCTACCAAGAACTTCAAAGCTATGCTAAAGAAAATGGAGCTCTTGAATTACTGGTCAAACCTTATGATACCTATCAGCATTTTGACACTACTGGTCAGCCAACCGACCAAGAAAACACGGCACTATTAGACGATTTTCTATCACTCGGTTATCAACACGATGGGCTTTTGACTGGTTACCCAGGTGGTGAGCCTGACTGGCATTATGTCAAAGATTTGACTGACTTAGATGAAAAAACGTTACTAAAATCATTTAGCAAAAAAGGGCGTCCATTGGTCAAAAAAGCTAAGACCTTCGGCATCACCTTACGAAAACTTAACCGTGATGAATTGCCGCTTTTCAAGGAAATCACTTCTGCTACATCAGATCGCAGAGATTACGATGATAAATCTCTTGATTATTACCAAGATTTCTATGATAGCTTTGGAGATTCTTGTGAATTCATGGTTGCAAGTTTGAATTTTCAAGATTATTTAGCACACCTTGAAACTGATAAAGCCAAACTTGACCAACGAATCGAAAAACTCCGAACTGCCATTGAAAATAACAATGTTTCTGAAAAGAAACAAAATCAGCTTCGCGAATTATCCAGTCAATCTGCGACATTTGACACACGCATGGCAGAAGCTAAAGAATTCATTGGCAAGTACGGTTCACAAAACATTGCCCTTGCAGGAAGCCTATTTGTTTATACCAAACAGGAAGCTGTCTATCTCTTCTCAGGTTCTTACCCTGAGTTCAGTAAATTCTACGCACCTGCCCTGCTTCAAGAATACGTCATGTTAGAAGCCATAAAACGTGGCATTACAACTTATAATCTTCTTGGCATTACAGGAGAATTTGACGGTTCAGACGGCGTTCTACGCTTTAAACAAAACTACAATGGCTACATTACCCGAAAAATGGGAACTTTCCGTTACTATCCTCATCCACTCAAATACAAATTAATTCATAATCTCAAAAAAATATTGAGACGTCATTAAAAATGACACCTTGGAACCCAAACGTTTCAAGGTTTTTTATTTGGAACTAAACTTCCAAATTTGTTGTTCTTTACTTTACAAACTATATTTTTTATCACTCAAACCTATAACCAAGAAAGAAAGCACAAAAAACCTACCTGTCCTAAGGCAAGTAGGTTTAAATGACTTCAATGTTTCTTGATTATTTTACAAAGTCAAGAAGAGCAAGGAAGCTTTCTGGTTGAAGTGATGCACCACCAACAAGGGCACCATCAACGTCTGGGCAAGCCATATAAGCTGCAACATTTTCAGGTTTAACTGAACCACCGTATTGAACGCGAACTTTATCAGCTACTACTTGACCGAAGTCTGCTGCAACTGTGTCACGAACAACTTTACACATTTTTTGTGCATCATCTTGACTAGCTGATTTACCAGTACCGATAGCCCAGATTGGTTCGTACGCGATAACAAGTGAAGAAACTTGTTCTTCTGACAATCCAGCAAGAGCAGCTGAAACTTGTCCACCTACGAATTCAGCAGCTTTACCAGCTTCGTAAGTTTCAAGAGTTTCACCACAACAGATGATTGGAAGCATACCGTTAGCAAAGATTGCTTTAGCTTTTTTGTTGATATCTTCGTCAGTTTCGTGGAAGTATTCACGACGTTCTGAGTGACCGATTACAACGTAGTCAGTTCCCATTTCAGACAATACTTGAGGACTGTTTTCACCAGTAAAAGCACCAGCGTTTTCAAAGTAACAGTTTTCAGCAGCAACTTTAAGGTTTGAACCTTTAGCTGCAGCAAGAACTGTTGAAAGGTCAAGTGCAGGAGCTGCAATACCAGCTTCAACAAGTTCTGATGAAGGCAATTTAGAAGCTACTGCTTCAACGAATGCTTTAGCTTCTTCTGGATTTTTGTTCATTTTCCAGTTACCAGCGATAAATGGTTTACGTGACATTTCACATACCTCTTCTTTTTTTATTTACTCCCCTATTTTATCATATTTTTAGCAGGTTTTAAAGGTTCGACGGGATTTTTAGCGACAAACCTCAAAGAAATCACAAAAAGAGCCCCTTACGGGACTCTTCCACAATTACTATCTGACTAATAATTGTTATCTGGGAACTTAATTAATTAACTAAAATTAAGCTTCGATTTCTGAAACGATACCTGAACCAACAGTACGTCCACCTTCACGGATTGAGAATGTAGTACCTTGTTCAACGGCGATTGGGTGAATCAATTCAACGTCGATAGTTACGTTATCACCAGGCATTACCATTTCAGTACCTGCTGGAAGTTCGATTGAACCTGTAACGTCAGTTGTACGGAAGTAGAATTGTGGACGGTAGTTGTTGAAGAATGGAGTATGACGTCCACCTTCATCTTTAGTAAGGATGTAAACTTCACCTTTGAATTTAGTGTGTGGGTGAATTGAACCTGGTTTAGCAAGAACTTGACCACGTTCGATTTCATCACGTTGGATACCACGAAGAAGAACACCAACGTTATCCCCTGCAAGACCTTCATCAAGTTGTTTACGGAACATTTCAACACCAGTAACAACAGCTTTTTGGATGTCTTCACGGATACCAACGATTTCAACTTCGTCGTTGACCTTAACAGTACCACGGTCAATACGTCCTGATGCTACAGTACCACGTCCAGTGATTGAGAATACATCTTCGACTGGAAGAAGCAATGGTTTATCAGTATCACGTTCTGGTTCTGGAATGTACTCATCTACAGTGTCCATCAATTCCATGATGATATCTTCGTACTGAGTGTCACCTTCAAGAGCTTTAAGAGCTGAACCTTGGATAACTGGAAGATCATCACCTGGGAAATCGTATTCTGAAAGAAGGTCACGGATTTCCATTTCAACCAATTCAAGCAATTCTTCGTCATCAACAAGGTCAATTTTGTTCATGAAGACGATAAGGTATTTAACACCAACTTGACGTGAAAGAAGGATGTGTTCACGAGTTTGTGGCATTGGACCATCTGTTGAAGCTACTACAAGGATAGCACCATCCATTTGGGCAGCACCAGTGATCATGTTTTTAACGTAGTCCGCGTGTCCTGGAGCGTCGATGTGAGCATAGTGACGTTTAGCAGTTTCGTATTCAACGTGTGCAGTGTTGATTGTGATACCGCGTTCGCGTTCTTCAGGAGCAGCATCGATAGAAGCGTAGTCTTTTGGTTGGTTAACTGCGCTTGGAAGACGACGAGCAAGAACTGTTGTAATTGCAGCTGTCAAAGTAGTTTTACCATGGTCAACGTGTCCAATTGTACCAATGTTAACGTGTGGTTTACTACGATCGTATTTTTCTTTTGCCATTTGGGTAAAAGCCTCCAATAAAATATATTTTATAGATAGACAGTAGGCAATACAGTCTAACTTTACCCTACTATTTTAACAAATTATGCGGGAATTGCAAGTATTTTACTATTTTATTTATGATTTCTTTATTTCGTAAGTGTGTGATATGGCTGAATTGTGATGCTCTATCCGATATTCGAAGGGTACATCTAATCCTTATCTTCAAGTTGGATAAAATGCACACCCAGTCAAAATAACTCCAGAAAAAGTTATCAAGTACCATTTCTGTAATTCTTTAATAAACGTACGGTTTATCAAATGTAATAGCTACTTCTACAGCTTGTCCAGTCATTTCTGTAATCTTACTAATCTCTTATGTTACTTTCATACTTACTGTCTTAGCTGAAGCAGTAAAAAGGTTGGGACTTTATAGAGATTCATGTGTATAATTGGAGCTATCAGAATATCTCTTTCTTCTAATCTTTCAATTTGACTAACTGACATGGGACGAATTATTGAATAATTTCCCTAATACTCTTCAAAAGGGAACTAATACCATCAATATTTTTAAAACGGTGTGAATAATTGGTTACAAAAAAACTCCCGCAAAGGGGAGGTTTTCTAATAAAAACTGTCTAAGTCGATAACGTTATCGTTGTATTCTTGTGTTATTTCTTTGTTTTTTAACTCTTCTTCTGCTTCGCGGATAATTTCTTCTCTTTTTTCATTAGCATCAATATTTAGCACAAAGCCGATAGCAACTGATAAAACCAGCAAGCTATTCCCCCCTTGGGATAAGAATGGGAAGGTAACACCAGTTGACGGAATAAGCCCTGAAATGCCTCCGATGTTCACAAAAGTTTGCATGAGCATCATTCCGCCGATGCCAAGAGCAATCATAGAGTTGAAAGGATTTTTAGCTTTAATCCCCACGTGCATAATACGTAAAATCAAAAAGAATAGCAATGCTAAAATAAGACCCGCACCAATTAAACCAAGTTCTTCAATGACAATTGAAAAGACAAAGTCTGTCGTTGCTTCGGGTAAGTAACCAGCTTTTTCAATCGAATTTCCCAAACCACGCCCAAACCAGCCACCATTACTCATAGCATAATATGAATGTGCTAACTGGTGTCCTGAGTCCGTCAAATCATCAAATGGATTGAAAAAGGCACTGAAACGTTTGGCAACATAACCAAATACTGGTACTTTTTCCATGGTTTTAACCCCGACAACCGCAATCAAACCTAAGAAAGCAGCTGACAAAGCTGTTACGATAGCTAAAATGGCTGAAAACCAACGATAACCAACCCCACTAACAGAATACATGATTAAAGCTGTCAAAACGATAATTGCCGCATTTCCAAGGTCAGGTTGGGCAGCAACTAGCAATATCATGACTAACGAATAAACACGCCAATCTTTCAAATCGTCCCATTTTCTAGGAAGCCATTTCCGCTTGGTAAGTGCTTGGTAATCATAGATTTCAATCAATTCTTGACGCCTTGCAAAGGTAAATGCCAAAAACCAAACAATGATAATTTTCAAATATTCGGCTGGTTGGAAACTAAGTGGTCCAATGACAATCCAACCATGAGCACCATTAACGGTTTTAGTGAAGAAACGCGCAATGAGCAACAAAATGATTTCGACCATCATTGTCATAGTCAGCGTTCGTGAATTTTTTAAGAAGTTTAATTTTAGTTTATAAATAAAAAGAATGGCAATTAAACTGACTATCCAAAAAAAACCTTGGTTTAATACTGACGCAAATGGATTAAGACCATATTGGACAAGTGTCGCACTCGTTGTTGAATAGACAACAATCAACCCAATAACAGACAGAATTAAATAAGGCACAAGGATAGAATAATTTAATAAATGCCTTTTATCGATTTTCATAGATTCCCCTACATACATTCGAGTTTATCATATGCCATTATATCATCTTTCGATTCTAAAAAAAAGTAAAAGTCTGAGAAGTTAATCTCAGACTTTCAGAATGTTTTGATATCAGCCAGAATTACGCAATCCTGTAGCAATACCGTTGATAGTTGTGTGAATAAGTTTTTCGTAATCCTCATCCAATTCTTCATGACGTAAACGTTTAATCAACTCAATTTGAATGTAGTTCAAAACGTTGAAGTATGGCAAGCGGTAATCTAAGCTTGCTTGAAGCGAAGGGTTTTCTTCCAACAAATCTTCGTGTTTTTCGATTGCTAAAATAACATTTTTAGTCAATTGCCATTCGTCAAGGATAGTGTTAAAGACATCGCGTACTTCTTCGCTTTCTGCCAACTGAGCATATTGGAAAGCAATGTTCATATTTGATTTAGACAAGACCATGTCAACGTTTGAAAGAAGTGAGTGGAAGAATGGCCATTTTTCATACATATGTTGAAGTTTTGCCAAGTTTCCTTCTTCAGCGTCAATAAAGTTTTTGAATGCTGAACCAACACCATACCAACCTGGGAACATGATACGGCTTTGTGACCATGAGAATACCCAAGGAATTGCACGGAGACCCGAAATTTCTGTGATTGTTTTACGAGCAGCTGGACGTGAACCAATGTTCAAACTTGACACTTCCTTGATTGGTGTTGCTTCGAAGAAGTAATCGTAGAAATGTGGATTACCAAATACTAAATCACGATAAACGCTATTTGAGTAAGTAACAATACCGTCCATTGTAGCACGGAAATCATCAATTTCATCTGGATTTGTAATCATACGTGTCACGATACGATCGATAGTTGCTGAAACCAACATTTCAAGGTTGTAATAAGCAACGTCTTTATTGCCGTATTTATTTTCAATGATTTCACCTTGCTCAGTGAGACGAATACGATCTTTGATTGAACCGAATGGCTGTGATGTGATAGCTTCATATGATGGACCACCACCACGACCAACAGTACCACCACGACCGTGAATGAATGTCACTTTAATACCGCGTTCTGAACCAATACGAGTCAATTCATTTTGAGCTTTATAAAGTGTCCAAACAGATGATAAGTAACCACCGTCTTTGTTACTGTCTGAATAACCAAGCATGATTTCTTGGTAACCTTTGTTTGCTGAAACCCAACGACGAACAATATCATAATCAAGATATTCTTCCATGATAGCACGTGAATTTTCAAGGTCCTCGATTGTTTCAAAGAGTGGTACAATTTGAACACGTGCTTTTTGATTATCAAGAAGTCCGACTTCTTTAAGCATGATAGCCAACTCAAACATATCAGAAACACTTTCAGTATGTGAAATGATGTGTTGTTTAATGACTTCATCACCTAATTTATCTTTGAGGTAACGAGCTGTTTGGAAGATTGCTAATTCTTTTTGAAGTTGTTCTGACTTTTCAGCATTTGTTGATGACAATGTACGTGGGTCTTCTTGCAATTCTTTGAGAAGAACTTTCACTTTTTCTTCTTCTGAAAGTGCGCTGTAATCCTCAACGATATTTGCTGATTTCAACAATTCTGCGACACAGGCTTCGTTAACACTTGAATCTTGACGCATATCAATCATTGCAAGATAGAAACCAAAGACTTCAACTGCTTGAAGCAATTCGCTGAAATCACCTATCAAGAGCGCATCATCACCATTGTCAAGCAATGACTGCTTGATGATAAGCAAATCATCTTTAAATTCTTTGGCTGTTTTATAGCTTGGAATTTCTTCTTGAAGTTCTGATGAAACTTTAGAGAATTTTGTTTGCAAGTATTTTGTAATGACACTAGCGTTGTTAGTGCTTGTGTAAACATCTGAACTAATGCTGTTGCTACTTTCCAAAACACGTTGAGAAATAGCTGGACTAGCTTTTAATTCGATTAAGGTTTGAATTAATTTTGATTGAATATAGTTAAATGCCTTACGATAAGGTTCATTTTCACGGTAGATAGATTTATCGCTTGATAACTCTGCTAATTTTTCAACTTCTGGGCTAATATTAGTCAAGGTTGTTGAAAGTGAGAATGTGCGATAAAGACCTGTTAATTTTTCAATGTAGTAATTAATGATGACTTCACTTTGAACCGTTGCTGATAAACGAAGTGTTTCAGCTGTTACGTATGGGTTGCCGTCACGGTCACCACCAATCCACATTCCCATCGTGATAGGTTTTGGATCTTCTAAGTCGATGCCTTTTTCAGCTGCTAAGCGTTTGTACTCTGAAGTCAACTTGGTAATCGCTTGAATTAAGGATGTATTGTAATACTCCATAACGTTGGTAATTTCATTCTTTACCTTCAGTTTTTTCTCACGAATAATGTCCGTTTGCATGATGATTTCAATATAACGGCGCAAATCAGTGTACCATTTGTCACGGTTCACAACACCCGCTCTGACATCGCGGTATTTACGTAAAAGGTCATGAATGTGGTTTGTCAATTCGAGGACTGTCTTACGTTGAACTTGTGTAGGGTGAGCTGTTAATACAGGCACAACATTGACATTCTCAAGGATTTCTTTAGAGTTTTCGCTTTCTGAAACCATATCTACGGTTAGAGAAAGTTTTCCAAGATAATCCTGATTAGTATTATTTTGGTAATTGATTTCATAAGCAAAATCAACGTCTTCTGAAATGTTGATTAAAAGTGGCAAAATTGAAAAATAGCGAGACACTACAACCATTTCATCATTGGTTAATTGAGCTACTAATTTTTCAAGTTTGACGTATTCATCACTTGCCGACAATTCAACAATGTTTTGAATTTTGGCAAACACCTCATCACCAACCATTTGATGAGTTGCCTCATCAAGCAAGTCTTTTAATACTTTGACTTCCTCGGTAATAATCGACTGGGTGCTATTGTTCTCCAGTTTTTTGATTGTCACACTCTTCACTCCTTTTTGTTCGGATTTTAATCCTTTATTACAATCGTACTACTCTATCATACCACTTTTTACATCAAAAGTAACCCAATTTATGTCAAATTGTCCATTATTTTATAAATTTTCTGATTTTTTAAATGACGTTTATCTTGAGACAAAATGTCTACAAAACTAACAAAACACATTAACAATTAGGATGTTAGCGTTTTTAATTTTGAAAGAAATGTTGAACGATTCATCAAGGATTTTCTGAGAAAATGGACACTTTCTTTTTGGTTTAGGTGTTATTTTCTGATATACTGGTCCATGACAAAAGTTTTGCAAAGGAGTAATACTAGATGGAATTAAAAAAACGTTCGGAATTTCCTGAAAATGAGTTATGGGATTTAAGTGCCCTTTATCAAGATCCTGAGGATTTTTTGCGAAGTATCGAAAAAACGCTAGAAGATATTAATCTTTTTAAACGAAATTACGAGGGGAAATTGGCTACTTTGGAAGATTTTACCAGAGCGCTTTATGAAATTGAACAAATTTATATCGAGATGAGCCATATCGATAATTATTCTTTCATGCCGCAAACCAGCGACTTTAGCAATGAAGAATTTGCTCAGATTGCACAAGCTGGTGCTGATTTTTTCACGAAAGCCAATGTTGCGTTAAGCTTCTTTGATACTGCGCTAGCGACTGCCGACTTAGAAATTCTTGATACTTTAGAAGAAAATCCGCATTTTAGCGCAGCTATTCGCCAAGCGAAAATTCAAAAAAGTCATTTTATCTCCCCAGAAGTTGAAAAAGCGTTGACGAACCTTGGTGAAGTTTTTAAAGCGCCAGAAGATATCTACACCAAAATGCGTGCAGGTGACTTTGAAATGGAAGATTTTGAAGTTGATGGCAAGGTCTATCAAAACTCTTTTGTCACCTATGAAAATTTTTATCAAAATCATGAAAATGCTCAAGTCCGTGAAAAAGCCTTTCGTTCTTTCTCTGCAGGACTGCGTAAACATCAAAATGCCGCAGCAAGTGCTTATCTAGCACAAGTTAAATCAGAAAAAATCATTGCTGACATGCGAGGTTACGACTCTGTTTTTGATTACCTCTTAGCCGAACAAGAAGTTAACCGTGACATGTTTGACCGTCAAATTGACCTTATCATGACAGAATTTGCTCCTGTTGCGCAAAAATACCTCAAACACGTTGCTCAAGTTAATGGTCTTAAAAAAATGACTTTTGCAGACTGGAAGCTTGACTTGGATAGCGAGCTTAATCCAGAGGTTACGATTGATGATGCTTATGATTTGGTGATGAAATCCGTTGCCCCACTTGGTAACGAATATGCTCAAGAAGTCTCACGTTATCAAGAAGAACGTTGGGTTGACTTTGCTGCTAATGCCAATAAAGATTCTGGTGGCTACGCTACTGACCCTTACAAAGTTCATCCCTACGTTTTAATGAGTTGGACTGGTCGTATGTCTGATGTTTACACACTTATTCATGAAATTGGTCACTCTGGACAATTTATCTTTTCAGACAACAATCAAAGTTACTTTAATACCCATATGTCAACTTATTACGTCGAAGCTCCTTCTACTTTCAACGAACTTCTGCTCAGTGATTACCTCGAAAAACAATTTGACAATCCACGTCAGAAACGCTTTGCACTCGCTCATCGTTTGACAGATACTTATTTCCATAATTTTATCACTCACTTACTCGAAGCTGCTTTTCAACGCCAGGTTTACAATCTCATTGAAGACGGAAAAACCTTCGGTGCTACACAACTTAACAAGATAATGAAAGATGTTCTTAGCCAATTTTGGGGTGATGCCATTGATATTGACGACGATGCTGCTTTAACTTGGATGCGCCAAAGTCATTATTATGCTGGGTTGTATAGCTACACTTATTCTGCAGGTATGGTTATTTCAACTGCTGGGTATCTTAATCTAAAAAATAATCCAAATGGTGCTAACGACTGGTTGAATTTCTTAAAATCAGGTGGTTCACGTACGCCACTTGACACTGCTAAATTAATTGGTGCCGATATTTCCACCGCGCAACCACTCCGTGATACCATTCAATTTTTAAGTGATACCGTTGACCAAATTATTGCTTATACAAAGGAGCTTAATCATGACTAATCTTTATGACTTTACTGTCAAAGCCCAAGACAGCTCCGATGTCCAATTGTCAAAATACCAAGGCAAAATCCTACTCATTGTCAATACGGCAACAGGTTGTGGCTTAACCCCACAATACGAAGGACTACAAAAGCTTTACGACACTTACCATGACAAAGGATTTGAAATTTTAGATTTTCCTTGTAATCAATTTTTAAATCAAGCGCCAGGAAACACCGACGAAATCAATACCTTTTGCACCTTGAATTACCAGACAACTTTTCCTCGCTTTGCGAAAATTAAAGTCAACGGTAAAGAAGCCGCCCCACTCTATGATTGGCTAAAAAGTGAACAAAAGGGACCGCTTGGCAAACGTATTGAATGGAACTTTGCAAAATTTCTTATCGACCAAAATGGCAATGTCATCAAACGTTTTTCATCAAAAACAGAACCTGAAACAATTGTTACAGAAATTGAAAGCCTTATCAATGGCAAATAGCTGTCAGACTATTTGCAGCGCCTTTACTAGCATTACTTCTTTTGTAACAATCCATAGATAAAATATTAAAAAATATGACAAAATGATTACAAAATGAGCATTGCTTTGATTTTTAAGCCTTTTTACGCTAAAATATGACTAATGAGAAGACGAATAAAACCCATTGTTGTTGTAGTTTTCTTTGCCCTCTGTGGGCTATTTCTCGTGATTGGTAAAGCTCACTCAGACAGTTTACAAAAGCAACAACTAGCCTCAGCTAAGGATTCTATTCCGACTGTGAGTAGCACGAGTACTACCACTACATCAACTTCTGAAACTGATGAAAATTTTGTTCTTAAGCCGATTATTGATATCTCAGGTTGGCAACTTCCAAGCGAAATTGACTATGATACTTTATCTCAAAATATTTCTGGTGCTATCGTTCGTGTTTATGGAGGGTCACAAATCAGTAAAGATAGCAATGCCGCTTATACAACTGGTATTGATAAATCATTTAAGACACATATCAAAGAATTACAGAAACGAAATGTTCCTGTAGCCGTTTATAGCTACGCTCTCGGTACAACCGTCAAGGAGATGAAAGAGGAAGCAAAAACTTTCTATGAGAATGCTTCACCTTACAGTCCAACTTTCTATTGGATTGACGTTGAAGAGGCGACTATGTCTGACATGAATAAAGGTGTACAGGCTTTCTTAAAAGAGCTCAAAAAACTCGGTGCGGAAAATGTCGGTATCTACATTGGAACTTATTTCATGGATGAACAAGAAATTTCCGTGGATGGTTTCGATGCAGTGTGGATTCCTGCTTATGGTTCTGACACTGGTTATTACGATGCTGCGCCACAAACTGATTTGGACTATGACCTTCATCAATACACCTCACAAGGTTACATCAATGGTTTTAGTTCACCGCTCGACTTAAACCAAATCGCCGTCACGAAAGATACGAAAACAACGTACGAAAAACTTTTCGGTACAACAAGTACCTCAAGCAGTACATCAAGTAGTAGCAAATAAAAGAGGCTGGGACAAAAGTACCCAGCTTCTTTGTTTCTATAGTTATTATTTGCAAGACGCAGTAGTTGAGTGGGTTCTAATACGCTGATAAATCAGCTTTTACAACTCTTTTTGACATCAAGCTTCACTTGACTCTATTTCCCACCTCGAAAGATTCCCCAAACCTTTCGAGCCATGCGGGGGTGGGAGTAAAACAGTTCAGTGAACTGTTTTAGGTCAGCAATAAGAAATTAAGACTTGCTGAGAAATCGAATTTCTCCGAAATTACTGATTCGCTTTTTAATTTCTAGGCTCATGAATAAAATCTCCACTGGAAATTTTATTTGTCCCACTCCCTTTTTTGCTAACTCAATTTTTATAAAAAAGTTCTGAAAAATCCTGTGATTTTTAATGTCAAAATCAACAATTTTAACCTCAAATTAATATTAATTTAAGGGTTAAAACTTATAGTAAAACTATGCCAACAAGAAATTATTCACGTAGAAAACGACAACAAAAATCTCAAATAATAGCAATAACTGGGCTTGTCACGGCAGCAGTCGCACTTGTCCTAATTCTCGCTAAACTGATTTTTTCAGGAGTCACAACTTTAGCTTCAGACGGAAGTTTGGATTTATCAGATGCCAATTCTTATGACGTTTCTGAAACAGCTACGGTATCTACTTCTGACGCTATTATATACACCGACGATGGTTCTAGCAGCAAAATTAGTGAAAATACTGCAATCACAATTAGTGCCTATTACTATGATGCTATGCTCAATGACGAAGATACCACATTAGCCCAATTTAGCATGAACGGCGATACTTACTATATCGACACGAATGATATTTCGCTTGAGCAGGATAATACTATTAATGCTTATATCGCTGAAACACTCGGTTATTCGCATGCTGATATTACTGATGACATTAAAAGTAGTTTTGAACAAGCCGCTTATAAGACAGATGATGGCAAGCCTCTTGGAGTAATTATTCATGATACTGGCGTTGACAATTCAACGATTGAAAGCGAAGTGAATTATATGGTGCAAAATTATGATAAAGAAGGTGTCTTTGTCCATTCTTTCATTGATAGTGATACCATTCTTCGTATTGCTGATGAAGGTTACAAAGCTCAAGGCGCAGGTGCCAATGCCAATCCTTATTACATTCAATTTGAATTAACACATGAGGATTCGCAAAAAGGCTTCGCCGAGCAACTAGCAAATGCAGCTTATTATACTGCCTACATGCTCAAAAAATATGACCTTCCTGTAACACTTGGTCAAGAAGATGGCGAAGGAACCATTTGGACACATGAAATGGTCAGCCTTTACCTTGGTGGTACTGACCACGTTGATCCAACTGATTACTGGACAGAAACCGCTAATGATTATTTCGGTACGGACTATGATATCGAAGATTTTGTCGAACTTGTCCAAGCTTATTATAATGCTCTCTAAAAGGTGCAAACTTGTACCTTTTTATTTTTTTAGTAAAATAGTAATTGACTAATGAATAGAAAGATTGAGAAAGAAAATGGCAAAAAAAGCAAAATTAAAAAAGACACTTGTTGATCAAATTCTGGACAAAGCAAAAATCGAACACGACAGTTTAGCAATCAATGCACTTGAGGGAGACTTACCAGATGACATTGAAAAATCTGATATTTTCAAAACCCTTGCTTTAACAGGTGACAAAACAGGTCCTCTAATCGGAATTGTTCAAATCACCGAACATCTTTCTGAGAAAAAATTAGCCAAAGTTTCTGGCAACAAAAAAGTCAGCATGATTCCACAAAAAAATCTTCAAAAAACAACTGGCTACATTCACGGAGCAAATAATCCTGTCGGTATTCATCAGAAACACAATTTTCCGATTTTCATTGATAACCGTGCTTTAGAAATGGGAACGATGATTGTTTCTGCCGGTGAAATCGGACGTTCTATCCGCATTGACAGTCAAACCTTGGCAGATTTTGTTGGTGCCAGCTTTGCTGACTTGATTGACGATTCACATTAATTTTTAGATTGGAAAGTAACTGATGAAATTTTATTTTGTACGTCATGGTAAAACACAATGGAACTTAGAAGGACGTTTCCAAGGAGCAAATGGTGACTCACCTCTCTTGGAGGAATCCGTTCATGATTTGGAAAAATTAGGTGATTATCTCCAAGATGTTAAATTTGATGCCGTTTTTTCAAGCGATTTAAAACGTGCCAGCGATACTTGCAAGATTATCATGTCACGCAGCCACTATCCAAAGCCAATCAGCTTTCAACCCTCACTGCGTGAATGGCATCTTGGAAGATTGGAAGGCAGCAAAATTGCAACGATAACATCTATTTATCCTCAACAAATGCAAGCTTTTCGACATAATTTAGCTAAATTCGATAATGATGTATTTGACGCTGAATCTGTTTATCAAACCACTAAACGCGTTGGGTCATTCATTAAATCAATGAAAAATCAACCTTATCAAAATGTCTTGTTAGTTGGGCATGGTGCTAATTTTACCGCCTCTATCCGTACTTTATTAGGATATGAACCAGCCGTTCTCCGTGCCCAAGGCGGACTTGATAACGGTAGTGTGACGGTTTTAGAGACCAAGGATTTTAAAACTTTTACTTGTCTAAAATGGAATGATACATCTTATAAACAAAAGAAATCTTAAAGACAAAAAAACCTCCTAAATGGCGCTTAGGAGGGTTCATTTATTAGTTATTTCTTGCGTATTTTAGACGCAAAACTTTTTCTTGTTGTTTATCCAAACGAAGCAGGATAACAACTTTATCAATACTCATGTTACTTTCAAGCAGACGTTCTGCTGCCATCATCAATCCGTTGTTGATACCCATTTCAAGAATTGGATTGTTCTTGTCATTAACATCAAAGATAAATTTATTATCAGGAAGGTCAAAGAGAACTTTCACAGCTCCGAACAGCTGTTCAAAGTTATCAATAGCAACATCATAAACTGGTTTAATACCAGGCTTCAAGCTACGGCCACGGTGGTTAAACCACATTGAATGCCAGCCACCATTGAAAGCACCAACAACGTCATTGTCATATGAATCACCAACGTAAAGTGTTGTTGCAGGGTTCATATCAAATTGCTCCGCAGCAAGATTGAAAATCTCTTTTTCTGGTTTTTGGAAACCAGTCGCTTGGCTGACAAGGACACATTTTGGGTCAATATAATCATAAAGACCAAGTTTTTTAACTTTTTTCAGTTGGTGTTCCGTTGGTCCATTCGTTATAATCCCCATTGGAACGCCTTTTTCTTTAAGAAAATCAAGCGTCATGCGCATCTCATCAAGCATTGTGATATTTTCCAATTCCTCTTCATAAATTTCTTGGAAATGCACGCCAGTTGCTTCATCAATTTCACGGTAACCAAATTCTAATAAAGTTTCCTTGCAACGCCAAAAACGGAAATACTCAGTTGTCCACTCACCTGCCATTACACGCGGAAATCCGACATCTGAATAATGACGGAAACGAATATAAGCCTGATTGATTTTACTCATATCAAAATCAGGGAAACATTTCTCAACGGCAATACGATAAGGTGCTTGTTGGTCATAAATCGTATCATCAACATCAAAAACAATTGAAGTAATCATGAATCTCTTTTCTCTCTAATAAATTTTACCGTCACATATTATACTATTTTTTACCCTTCTTTTCAATCAAAGACAAGAAAACAAAGCTAATACAAAAGTGATTAATCTCCTTGTCCGTGTCGTTATATTTACAAGACATGGTGTTTTGAACTTTGACAATCTGAAAATAGCCCCGTTTCAAGTCAGCAACAAGAAAAAACTTGCTGAAAAATCGAATTTCTTTTGAAATTACCAATTTTTGTCTCACTCTCAAGCAAAGCACGCAAAAATAAGGTGTATTCTAACTTCTTTTATGATACAATAGGAAAGAATACTTATTGGAGGAAAACATGTCAAACGAACACATTGAAGAATTAAACGACCAACAAATCGTGCGTCGTGAAAAAATGGCAGCTTTGGCTGAACAAGGCATCGATCCTTTCGGAACTCGATTTGAACGCACAGCTACTTCTGGTCAATTAAAAGAAAAATACGCTGACAAAACTAAAGAAGAATTGCATGAAATTAACAAAACAGCTACTATCGCTGGTCGTCTAATGACTAAGCGTGGTAAAGGTAAAGTTGGTTTTGCACACATTCAAGACCGCGACGGTCAAATCCAAGTCTATGTCCGCAAAGATGCTGTCGGTGACGAAAACTATCAAATTTTCAAAAAAGCAGACCTCGGTGACTTCCTCGGTATCGAAGGTGAAATCATGCGTACAGATATGGGGGAATTGACAATCAAAGCCACTCACCTTACTCACTTGTCTAAAGCACTTCGTCCACTCCCAGAAAAATTCCATGGACTTACAGACGTTGAAACTAAATATCGTAAACGTTACCTTGACTTGGTTTCAAACCGTGAAAGCTTTGAACGCTTCGTTACTCGTTCAAAAATCATCTCAGAAATCCGTCGTTACCTTGACGGACTTGGTTTCTTAGAAGTTGAAACTCCAGTCCTTCACAACGAAGCTGGTGGTGCTGCTGCTCGCCCATTTATCACTCACCACAACGCACAAGATATGGACATGGTTCTTCGTATCGCAACTGAACTTCACTTGAAACGTCTTATCGTTGGTGGTATGGAACGAGTGTACGAAATCGGACGTATCTTCCGTAACGAAGGTATGGATGCCACACACAATCCTGAATTCACATCTATTGAAGTTTACCAAGCCTATGCTGACTTCAAAGATATCATGGATTTGACAGAAGGCATTATCCAACACGCTTCAAAAGCTGTTAAAGGTGACGGTCCTATTTCATACCAAGGAACTGAAATTGCCATTGACAAACCATTTAAACGTGTTCACATGGTTGATGCTATCAAAGAAGTCACTGGCGTTGATTTTTGGAAAGAAATGACTCTCGAAGAAGCGCAAGCTATTGCCAAAGAGAAAAATGTACCAGTTGAAAAACACTTCACTTCAGTTGGTCACATCATCAACGCTTTCTTTGAAGAATTTGTCGAAGAAACATTGATTCAACCAACATTCGTTTATGGACACCCAGTTGAAGTTTCTCCTCTTGCTAAGAAAAACGCAGAAGATCCTCGCTTCACTGACCGCTTCGAACTCTTCATCATGACTAAAGAATACGGTAATGCCTTTACCGAACTTAACGATCCAATCGATCAATTGTCACGTTTTGAAGCCCAAGCAAAAGCTAAAGAACTTGGTGATGACGAAGCAACTGGAATTGACTACGACTACGTCGAAGCCCTTGAATACGGTATGCCACCAACAGGTGGACTTGGTATCGGTATCGACCGCCTTGTCATGCTCCTCACAGACACAACAACAATCCGCGACGTCTTATTGTTCCCAACGATGAAGTAAATTAGATTATATAATCATTTAAAACCTTCCCTTGAATAATTCAAGGGATATTTTTTAGCTTAAAATAAAAGAAAACTGACAGCAGAAATTCTTCTGCTTGTGCTAAAATACCTATCAATTTACTGGGAATTGACACTATGCAAAATATACACATGAAAAAATTATCGATGCCTTCTTTGCATTGGCTTCAGAAAATCCAGAGAAATCAAATATTACAATTTCCAAGATTGCTTCCAAAGCAGGCAGTTCAAGATAAGCCTTTTATCAAAAATATTTTAAAAATTTCAATGAAATTATATGATCATAATCTCATCAATAAAGAGATTTTCCAAGTATTTAATTACAATCTCTTCAGTAATCAACCCTTTAGATTACATAGCTGAAAATGTTTTACCAGCAATTTGGAAGGAGAGACAGTGGATAAGGTGTCTCTATACTACAAATATCGATCCTAATTTTGAAGATTTTATTGTCTCTACTTACACTAAGCGGGGTGCTTCAAATATTGTCCCAAAAGAAGGACAATTCAATCTCTCAAATGAAGAAGTGGTTCAACTCGTTACATCACTTACTGTAGTTGTTATTAAAAATTGGATTACTCAAGATAATCCCTCTCCACCTAAGCATTTTAAGGGAGAATTTCTGAGGCTTATCAAAACACCTATTTATGAATATATCAATCATACAGCTGTTACCGTCTCTGATTAAATACCTAAAATCTCCCTAATATAAAGTTAGATATGATTTTTCACTCCACCACCAACTCACTGATATCCTCAATTACTTTGGCGTTCATAGTATTGAGGGTTTCGATTTCTGATTGGTTGTATGGGAATGTGTTAAGCAGGATACCGTCGATGCCTGCTGCTTGTGCGATTGCCATGTCGCTCGTAAAATCATTGCCAACCATAACGGTTTCTTCTGGATTGAGTTGATTGTCGTTCAAGACCAGATTCATGAGTTCAACTTGTGGTTTTTTCATTTTGTAATCAGACGAGATATAAATCTTATCAAGAAATTCTCTGCACCCTGTCATTTCAATTTCAGCTTGGGTGAAAGCTCGCTGTGCATTTGACAATAAAATAACTGTTACTCCTACTTCTTTGAGTGTTTTCAAAGTCGCTAAGGTATTTTCGTAAGTTTGAAATTTCTTGCGCGACAACATTCTAAAAGTTTGGGCAATTAGATTTCCCCATGTTTCAAGGTCTAAAATAATGCTATCTGTGGCATGCTTGTGCGGTGCTTCTAACAGCAATTCAATAAAAACAACCACCAAATCAACCTCAACATGTTCTAACTGATAACGTTTGCGTAATTGATTTTCTTGACGTTTAATATGTTCATTATAATTTGCTTTAAGCTCCGCAGCAGAATAATCAGCACCATAAGCAGCATAAAGCGCAGCCATTTGTTCCCAAAGCTTCTCGTCTTCCTCGTCTGTCCAAATATCCACAAGTGTTCCATAAAAGTCAAAAATGTAATTCTTATATTGCAAATCTGCCATTTTTCTCGCCTTTTTTAGTGATTATGATTACGTTTCCAAATTTCATTATAAAGAAAAATACATGATTTGACTAGCCTTAGAATGTCAAAGAAAGCCACTTTATGCTACAATGTAGATAAGTATTATATTGAAAAGGAATTGCTATGTCTAAAAATATTATCTATTTCATTTCTGCTATCATTTTTTTAACTTATGGTTTGTTAACGCATAAAACAATCTTTATCATTCTGGGAATTGTTTTTGGAGTGATTGGGGTAGCAGACTATCTCAAACATAAAGGAAAATGAAATCGCTAAAAAAGCGATTTTTTTCTTGACATTCTGATTAGTTTTGAATGAAATTTAGTCAACCAAAATAAAGTTTGAGATTAACTAAAATAACTAAGGAAATGTTATGTCTAGAAATAAGCTTTTAACACTCATCTTCCCAGCATTTGGTGCTGCTTTAATTACGATACTTTCACAGATTGTGATTCTTATTGGAACGGTTCCATTTACACTTCAAACGCTTGCTGTTGGGCTTATTGCTTCGATCTTCCGTTCACGTGAAGCCACGTTCAGTGTGGCGCTTTATCTGATACTTGGCGCTATTGGACTTCCTGTTTTCGCAGGCGGTAGCGGCGGCATTGCAGCATTATCAGGTCCAACATCTGGTTTTCTCTGGGGATTTCTTTTCTACGCTGCCTTAACTTCTTACCTAACCAATATCGAAAGCTCTTTGGCTAAGATTTTTTGTTAGCAATCTACTCGGTAATTGTTTAAGCATTGATTGGCTTACAATTTTTAGCAAATATGAGCTGGCAAGCTACTTTCTTGGCTGGCGTTGTCCCCTTCATCATTCCTGAAATTGGAAAACTTATAGCTACTACAGCTATCAGTAAACCTTTATTTCTCTCTCTGAAAAATACTGCTTATTTTGCATAAAAAAAGAGTTGACAGATGAAAAATCTGCCAACTTTTTATCTCTAACTTAGCCGCGGAAAGCGTCCAAGATGATTTTAAATTCATCATTTGTGAGTGTCACACCTTTACCCATTTTGCTGTGGTCTGGGCTCCATGAACGAATATCAAATTTTGGCTCTGCTCCGTTAAAACTAACACGGTTCAATTCTTTTGTCCAACCTTTATCGCTTTCAGATAGGGTAAGTAAGTGTTCGACAATTTCAAATTTAAATTCTGACATAATAAATCTTCCTCCTAATATATATATATTCGTAAAAAAACTTTCTAAACTTTTGATTATTTATTTTTTTCTTCAAAAGGTGTATAATCATTTTATCAATTTTTTAGGTAAATGACTATGAAAAATCTTATCAAACGTTTAAAAAGGCAAGCACAGGCTTATATTGACTTTCGTGCTCAACCAGCCGCAGATATTAATCTGAAAACTCACAAAATCATCACAACCATCAAAGAAGCGCAAGAAAAGCAATTAGCGCTCCATGCTATTTACAAAGACGGCAGTTTTACAGGTGATTTGGTCAAATACGACCCCAAAAATAACAAATTAATCCTCAAAAACTTCCAAAAGAATATCTCAACAATCATCGCTATCAGCGATATCAATCGTTTGACATTGGTACCACCAACTGTCCGTAAATCTCAAGAACTAGACAAAAAATGAACGACCCTACCTACGCCATTACGTTTAAGAGTCGTTCATTTTTTAATAATTATTACTGATTATGCTCTAACAGTTTTGCTAGAACCGTCGCTTTTATAAAGGTTCACAAGTCCTTCTTTACGAGCACGAATCATATCTCCTGCTTGAACGGCTTGAGGGACAGTGATTGTCAATAATTCCATTGGATTTGGAGCACGATCAATTTTATTGCCATCAGCATCATGCAAATCTTTGATGTAAGTTTCAAAATGACGGAATCCTGGTCCATAGAATTCGACAGCATCTCCTTCGAGAATAACGTTACGTTGACGGATTGTTGCTGTCATTGTTTCTTCATCAAAGGCAACAACTTCACCGACAAATTTATATTGTGGTATTTTACGACGAGCGCCAAAGAGTTGTTCGTTTTCTGTTGGTGTTTGATAGTAGAAACCAGTTGCTAATTCACGTTGGGCAACTTTCCAAAGCTCATCAAGTAATTCACCTTTGATAGCTTCGAATTTTGCTGGGCTTTCTAGGTAAGCATCGACGGCTGCACGGTAGCAGTTTGTGACCGTTGATACGTAGTGAATTGATTTCATACGACCTTCAATCTTAAAGCTATCGACACCATTTTCAATCAAATCAGGCAAGTGTTCAATCATACACATATCAACTGATGACATAGAAAAGGGCTCTGGAATTTCACCTTCAAGACTTTTACGTTCTTGACCAAACGGCATATCGTAAAGGTCATATTTCCAACGACAAGATTGTGAACAACCGCCACGGTTAGCATCACGGTGACTCATATGATTAGAAAGGACACAACGCCCTGAATAACTGATACACATTGCGCCGTGAACGAAAGCTTCAATTTCAAGTGAGGTGTGTTTACGAATTTCTTCAATTTCAGCAATTCCGACTTCACGCGCCAAAACAACACGAGACACACCGATTTCTTCCCAGAAAGCAAAGGCTTCATAGTTGGTTGTCGAAGCTTGTGTTGACACATGGACTTCTAAACCTGGTGCTTCTGTTAAACAAATTACCATAAGTGCTGGGTCAGATACGATAACGGCATCCAAGCCCAGATCACGAAGTTCACGGAACCACTCTCCTGCACCAGTTTCGTTTCCTTCGTGGGTAACCATATTTGCTGCGACGTGGACCTTAGCACCATGCGCATGGGCATAATTAATTCCTTCTTGCAATTCTTCCATCGTGAAGTTACCAGCACGGCTACGAAGACCGTAAGCTTGTCCACCGACAAAGACTGCATCAGCTCCATAATCAACAGCGACTTTTAATTTCTCAAGAGTACCAGCAGGTGCTAAAACCTCTGGACGTTTTAAAGTTTTTTCTGACATTATTATATTCCTATTTCCAAGATAGTAAAATTTAAAGATAAATATCTTTACAACAATTTCAGTTAATTAGCTAACTTGTCATGCCCTGAAATAGTAACTCAATCATGACAAGAGTTCATTTTGGGGTAGTTTTACTTCACTTCCTCTGGGTCAAATTCATAGAATCCAGTTCCAAGTGTGCGACCTTTTGGATGTAATTTACGAATTTCTTCATCCAATAAGAAAGCTTGGTCTTGTGTAAATTCAGCTGCTTCAATCAATTCTTTAGCTTTGACAAAGCATTTAACAATCTCAACAAAATCATGTCCTGGACAATAAATACCGTCCAATTTCCAATGAGTGAAATTATGGTCAGTTAACTCTGTCAATTTTGGCATCATATCAAGATCATCAGTATCAAAAATATGTGTGCCATGTTTATCCTCAAAAATTGAGTAATGAGAGGCTTTATTGCTTGGTTCAGCAAGGAAGAGACCACGTTCACGTGTTTTTTCATCATCAATGTGCGTAAAATTGTAATAATTTTGCAATAATGGACGTTTTGAATGATGAATGACAGTAGCTCCATAAACAAGCACTTCAGCTGGGTAGCGAAGATTTTCTGACATTTTGAACAATTCGACCGACGGGATTTCACGAGCAAGAACGACTTCACTAGCGCCATGGTCTCCCCAGAAATTCACTTGACGACTTGATGTTACAAAAACAGAAACATCATAAATCATCTTGAAATCGTAGCCTTCATTTTTATTGATGTGAAAAACACCTGCATCTCCTGCTACTAAATAATCGGCTTTAATGTCTTTCAAAAAATCAAGATACGGGCGAACTGCATTAATCATATCTTGGTGCAACAACGCATTACAAGCAATACTTAGTTCTTTTCCAGCATCATGAACTAGCTTAGCGATTTCAGAAAGTTCATCATAAGTAAAATTATGAGGCAAACGTAAACCATAGTTTTCCTCACCCACATAAATACGATCAACGCCGGCATCTAAAAGCTCTTTGACCTGCTCAATAGATTCAGCTGTCGCAGTAATAATTATTTTTTCCATAACGTTTTAATTATACCACTCCTATAACAATTAGTCACAGATATCCTCTAAAATCTTATTGTTATAGCTTTCTAAAAAGTTTTAGTGTCATCTCAAAATGAGAAAAACTTTATGAGAGGAGAGGCTCAAAAAGAAATCCTCATTTTGAAACAAAAAAGAGGAACAACTATTTTAAACATATTTTTTAACATCAGTCAAGGGATTTTTTTAAAAAGGTGACAAATTTGTTAATTTATGGTATGATATCTAAGTATCAGAGGAGAGAGGATTATGCCAACACCATTAAAGCAACACAAAGAGCTTGAAGAACGGCATTATCAAGAAGATAATGCACCAAAATTTCAAGAATTTCAAGAAATTGACCACAGAAATGCTAAATTAAAAGAGTTAATGTTTTTTGCTCGTATTGCATTATTTGGAATTTCGACTGTCGTCATTTCATTCTTTTTGCTGGTCTTGAATCTAGCTCCAATCTGGGCTTTCTTATTTGCCTCTCTTATTAGCCTAGCTATTACGTCAGCTGTTTCAAGTATTATTTGGTCTTTAAGACATTGAAATGAACCACTACAACTCCACTTTGGGGTTGTTTTTATATTTTTCTTATTTTAGCTTCACAAAAATTTCTTACAAATGATACTAACCTTGTCAGCTTTATCTGTAACCTCAATAGCTCACTGAACTATTTAAACTAATCAACTATGCGGGGATGGTACAACGAATACAGAACTTTTTGTGTTCAGTACCACTCCCTCAAAATTTCCGTGTGGCTGATTCTATCGCTGTTTCAGCCACTTTTATCACAGCGGTAATTATCGCTTTTATGTTTGGTTCGCTCGCAAATAATTCTAAAATTGAATTGTAACTTATTTTTGGTTAAAAGTAGATTTAGCTACATTCTGAAAAGTCCGCTAAACACAAATTTGCTTTCCTATTTTCAGGCTCGAACATAAAAAGGTCCACTGGACCTTTTTATTATTCTTCATCAGCTTCTTCGGTAGTAGTCTCAGGCATTTTAATTGCTGGTGCTTCTTCGTCTTGTGTGTAGTCAATGATAATGTCATCAACTTTTGCTTTTGTCTCTTCTTTAATTTCTTCTGCTTCGTTAACCGCTTCAGATACTTTAGAAGTGAATCCTGAGACTTTTTCAGAAGCAAAGTCGGCTGCGGCTTTCCCTTTTTCTTTTACAGTATCCAAAAATTCATCGGTTGTTAATTCACCAGATTCAAATTTTTGGCGGTAGTCGTTGAAAGTATCAACTGCTAAATCTGTATATTCTGTTGCTTTATCTTTTGCTTTCTGATGATACTCAGCAGGATTTTCTTTATAGGCCTCATAAGCTTTAGCAGCTTTCTTTTGGAATTCCTTACCTTTTTCAGTAGATAGGAAATAAGCTGCGGCTGCACCAGAGGCAACACCAATAATTACGTTTTTCAATAGTTTACTCATGCTTCTTCTCCTTTTTTACGAAATATTTTTGAGGCAACTTTGCCAACAGCAAATGCTGCACCAGCTTTGCTAACATTTGATGAGGCTTGAGTAGCTTTTTGAGTGATGTTACGAGCTTGTGTATTCAAGTCCGAAACAGTCTCAGACAACTCTGCAACTGCCACGAAAAGTGGGGCAATTGTTGCCACCTTACCATTAACATCCTCAACTAAAACATTAGCTTTAGCCAGGATTTCATTGGTCTGATGAAGAGTGACGTTAACATCACTGGTCAACACTTTTATGGTCTGCTTTGTTTCATCAATTGTCTCATTTACAACATCAACTGTTTTATATAGTTTAACACCAAGTGGTATAAAAACGCCAACCAAAACAGCAAAAGCAATGGCAATAATTAATAGTGCTACTTCAAACATTTTTTCTCCTATCTACCTATTTTTTATTCCTGATAATACGGAACATCTTTCTGTTTTCTTCTCCAGATAACCAAGACCACACCGATCAAAACGAGTAGAGCAGAAAGCCATTGTGATACTCGAATTCCGAGTAACATTAGACTATCTGTCCGCATTCCTTCGATAACAAAGCGTCCACAGCCATACCAAATAAGGTAAAAGAAGGCAATTTCGCCTCGTTTGAAGAAACGTGCTCGGTGTCTCAGGCTCATGACAATCACAAATCCTAATAAATTCCACAATGATTCATATAAAAATGTCGGAACACGATACGAACCATCAATATACATCTGGTTCTTGATAAAATCTGGTAGGTAATTCAGATTATCTACTATTTTACCATAAGCTTCTTGATTTATGAAATTTCCCCATCGTCCAATAGCTTGCGCAATCATGACACCAGGTGCTGCAATGTCCAAAAAATCGAGTGGATTGATTGCTCGGTAATAAGAAAAAACAAATAATACGATTGCTCCTGTAATCAAGCCACCGTAAATAGCAAGGCCACCGTTCCAAATGGCAACTATTTCGCTCAATGGCTGATCAGCATAATAAGACCAATCAAAAATGACATAATAAACACGAGCACCAATAATTGCAAGTGGAAATGCAATTAAAATAAAATCTAAAATATCATCAGGAATTATCTTCCGACGCGGTGCTTCTTTCATTGCTAAATAAACAGCAAGAAGCAATCCCGAAACAATGAAAATCGCATACCAACGAATGCTAATAGAACCTAACTGGATAGCAACTGGATCAATCATTAGTTCTCCTCGTTTTGACTAATAAGCTGAGTGAGGCGGTCCTCAAATGTCTTAGTTGCATCAAATCCCATTTGTTTAGCACGGTAGTTCATGGCTGCTGCTTCAATAACGACTGACACGTTACGTCCGGTTTTTACTGGGATACGCACACGTGGAATTTTTACACCAGATAACTCGATTTCTTCGTTGCTATTTCCTAAACGGTCAAAGATTTTATCGGATTCAAAATTCTCTAAGTATATTGCCAATTGAACTTGTGATGAGTCTTTAACAGCGCTAGCACCATACAAGCTCATCACGTCAATGATACCAACACCTCGAATTTCAAGCAAATGGCGGAGAATTTCTGCGGGTTCACCCCAAAGTGTTTCTTCGTCTTTGGCAAATACATCGACACGGTCGTCAGCTACCAAACGGTGACCACGTTTGACTAACTCAAGACCTGTTTCACTTTTACCAATTCCTGAATCACCTTGAATTAAAACTCCCATACCGTAAATGTCCATAAGAACACCATGAACACTAGTACGTTCGGCAAGGCAAGAATCCAGATACCATGACATCTCACCAGATAAACGACTTGTTGGCACATGACTTTGTAAAACAGCAATACCTTTTTCTTTAGCGGCTGCCAACATTTCATCTGGGATGGCTAGATTACGCGCCACAATAATAGCAGGTGTCTCTGGCTTAATCATTTCTGCCAAGACTTGATGACGATTATGCGATGACATCTTAGTAAGATAAGACCACTCTTTCATCCCTAACAATTGCAGACGTTCTGGCGAATAATAATCAAAATACCCTGTCATCTCAAGCCCAGGCCGTGAAATATCTGATGTTGTAATTTCTTTAGCTAATAAGTTATCATCACCATATATAACATCTAGCTTGACCTTGTCCACCAACATTTTTACAGTAACCGACATTTGATGTACCATGAACCATTTACCAATCACCTCGTGACTATGTAAATAAATTGAAAATCTTAGAAAATAAGATTGTCTAAACCACAAACTATTTTCAGTTTCTCATCAATTTTTGTTCAATCCTTTTCCTCTTTTTTCATTATTATATCACATTAACCTATAAAAGTAAGCGCTCACGCAGACTTATTCAAAAATATTGTCAGTTTCATGTTGATAAAGAGCCACTAAATTAAAAACCCAGAGCAACTATGTTGCTCTGAGTTCCTCCTGTTTTGAAAGACCATTATAAGTTCCTGTTATCCTTACAAGTGTCAAGTTTTTGCTACATTGAAGTTGAACTGTCAATTCTTACCAAAACCAACCGTCGTTGTCGTCATCTTCATCAACGACTTCAGCATCCTTACGTCGGCGTGGCCCCGTTCCGTAATGGTCGCGAGTGATATCTTCTTTGTAAGGAAGAAAAATTGCTAAAAGAATATAAATGACAATGCCAAAGCCATAAAAATACATCAGCAATGCTGTCAGGACACGCGTCAAAGGCAAGTCCCAACCAAACTTATCAGCAATTCCGGCACAGACACCACAAACCAGTTTATTTTTTCGCTGTTTATAAAGAGCTGATTTCATTTTAGTCCCTTCCTTCTTTTTATCTCACTATAGTTATTATATCTCATCGCCTTTAAAATAAAATCAGTCCTACGACTGATTTTATACTGAAGAAAAAATCTTTTTTGAAGTTTACCTTACGTTTCTCGAGTTTTGATTTCTAAGAGCTTGCCATGGCAATGTCCACAACGATATTTTTGAGTATTGACATGGCATTTTCGGTGATAGTCTTGTCCACATTTTTGGCAACGGTATAGGTATTTTTCCGTCTTTTGGGGCATGGCTGGCGCATAACGCAAACCATCAACTGCTTGCAATAATGCTTTAAAGTCTGCATCAGCGTGCTTGTAGCCTTTTCCCTCAAAATACAAATGGTAATGACAAAGCTCATGGCGAACAATTTTTCGAAAAACGTTAACACCAAATGTTTCATAAATCTTGGGATTAAAATCCAAATGCCCATCAGCTGGGAAAAAACGACCACCCGTTGTCCGCAAACGTGGATTCCAAAGTGCCGTATGGCGAAATTCTTTTCCGAAATCTTCTCGTGAAACTGTTTTGACAAAATTAGTTAAGTTCACGTAAATCTACCAAGGAAAGATTGATTTTTCCACGTTCTTTATCGATTTTTGAAACCCAAACCGTCACAACGTCTCCGACAGAAACCACTTGACTTGGGTGTTTGACAAAGGACTTGCTCATTTGTGAAATGTGAATCAAGCCGTCATCATGCAAACCAATATCAACAAAGGCACCAAAATCAACGACATTACGGACAGTTCCTTCTAATTTTTGCCCAATTTCAAGATCTGAAATATCCAAAACATCTTGGCGGAGCACAGGTGCTTCAAAATCATCACGCAAATCACGTCCCGGTTTTAAGAGGTCAGCAATAATATCTTTAAGTGTTTCTTGCCCTATATTAATGGTTTCAGCCATCGTTTCAATTGAAACAGATTGCAGTTTTATTTTTGCTGAATCATCTAAATCTGTGATATTTAATTCTTTCAATAAATGTTCAACGGCTTTATAAGACTCTGGGTGAACGCCTGTATTGTCAAGGATATTTTCTGCCCCTGGAATACGCAAGAAACCTGCTGCTTGTTCAAAAGCCTTAGCTCCCAGACGTGGAACTTTTTTGATGTCTTCACGCGAAGCAATTCGTCCATTTTCATCACGGTATTTGACAATATTTTCAGAAATTGTTTTATTTAATCCTGAAACGTGGGCTAATAGCGCAGGGCTTGCTGTATTAATATTAACGCCGACTTGGTTAACAACGGTATCTACAACAAAATCAAGGTTTTCGGCAAGTTTTTTCTGACTAACATCGTGCTGATATTGTCCGACACCAATTGATTTTGGATCGATTTTAACCAATTCTGCAAGTGGGTCTTGCAAACGACGCGCAATGGAAATAGCAGAGCGTTTTTCAACAGTCAAATCTGGAAACTCATGACGTGCCAATTCAGATGCTGAATAGACAGAAGCTCCGCTTTCATTGACAATCACATAAGAAACATCAGGAAAATCTTTCAAAGCTTGTGCCACAAAGGCTTCACTTTCACGGCTAGCAGTCCCATTTCCGATAGCAATAATCTCAACACCATATGTGCGAATGAGCTCTGCTAAATCTTTTTTCGATTGCTCGATTTTAGCCTGACTAGCTGGTGGAACAGGATAGATAACTTGGGTAGTCATCAATTTTCCTGTTTGGTCAACAACAGCTAACTTAGTTCCTGTACGAAAGGCTGGGTCAAATCCTAACACCATTTTTCCTTTCAAAGGAGACACCAAAAGGAGATTGCGAAGATTTTCGGAGAACAGTTCGATTGCACCATCCTCTGCACTTTCTGTTAACTCACTGTGAACACGGCGTTCCATAGCAGGAACGATTTTTTTCTTAATCGTTTTGGCGATGACATCATCAATATAAGCATTTTTATTTTTAAAACGAGCTCCCATGAAGCGCACCATTTTATCAATGTTATGCTCGAAACCAACTTTTAAAATGCCGAGTTTTTCACCACGATTAAGCGCCAAAATACGATAACCTTGAATTTTAGAAACTTTCTCTGAAAAATCGTAGTAAATTTGGAAGGTTTTATTATCATCGGCAGCTTCGTCTTTAACTGTTGATATGATTGAGCTGTAAGACCAGATTTCATTGTAAACCCATGAGCGGAGCTGGTTGTCCTCTGAAAAAGCTTCAATGAGAATTTCACAAGCGCCAGCAAGTGTCTTGTCAGCTGTTTCAAATCCTTCTGTTATAAAATTCGCTGCTTCTACTTCAAGCGAAGGTTTATTTTGCAAAATTAAACGAGCTAGTGGAAATAGCCCTGCTTCTCTGGCGATAGTGGCTTTGGTACGACGTTTTTCCTTGTAAGGAAGATAAAGTTCCTCAACATCGGCCAACTTTTCAGCGTTCTCAATAGCTTTTTTGAGTTCCGCAGTAAGCTTACCTTGTTCTTCAATTTTAGCAAGAACAGTCGCCTTACGGTCAGTTAAAGCTGTCATGCTTTTATCCAAGTCAATGATAGTCTTAATTTGTACTTCATCCAAATTACCTGTCATTTCCTTACGGTAACGAGCAATGAAAGGAATGGTATTTCCTTGTGAAGTCAAGTCTAGAACTTTGGCAATTTGGCTCTCTTTGAGGTTTAAATCTTGAGCAATTTTTGTTACATTTTCCATAGTGCTTCTATTATATCATAAATCAGCTGAATCTAAGGTTTTCTCTTAGATTTTTAAATGCAATAATGAGAAATTCACGCCAATTTCTTAGGCAGATAAATATCTAAATGACACACTATTTCGCATTAAAATAGCTAACTTGTCTGCTTAGTTTTTGTACTATTTGAGGATTGATAGTATAATAAGAGGTGATTACATATAGAAAAGAGGTGCCTTATGGCTATCACACATAAACGTCAAGATGATTTAGAGTCAATGTTTGCAAGCTTTGCAAGTATTCCTAAAATCTCTAGCGACCCTGAAAAAGAAAAGAAAGTTAAGGACAAAAAAGCTGAGAAAGCGACTGATTAATTTTTATGGAAATTTTTAATAATTTACCTGCTAGTGTCTTACAATGGTTTGCGATTTTTATTTCAATCATTATCGAGGCACTGCCTTTTGTTTTGCTAGGAACTATTCTTTCTGGCTTCATTGAGGTTTATGTTACGCCTGATTTGGTACAACGTTTTCTACCTCGAAATCGTTTTTTACGAATCCTTTTTGGAACTTTTATCGGTTTTGTCTTTCCGTCCTGCGAATGTGGTATTGTTCCCATTATCACGCGCTTTTTGGAGAAAAAAGTTCCTAGTTACACCGCTGTTCCTTTCTTGGCAACAGCTCCGATTATCAACCCAATCGTCCTTTTTGCCACCTATTCAGCTTTTGGAAATAGCTGGCGCTTCTTAGGCTTACGACTGCTTGGTGCCATCATTGTTGCTATTACGTTGGGTATCATGCTGGGATTTGTGGTTGATGAAAATATCCTCAAAGAAAATGCTAAACCAACACATTTTCATGATTATTCTGGTGAAACATGGTATCGCAAAATTTTCTTAGCTCTTGCGCACGCAATTGATGAATTTTTTGATACTGGACGTTATTTGGTTTTTGGTACCCTGGTAGCTTCAGGAATGCAGATTTACCTGCCAACACGCATTTTGACCAGAATTGGTGGTAATGCCCTTACAGCCATTTTAGTCATGATGTTACTGGCATTCATTCTTTCTCTTTGTAGTGAAGCAGATGCCTTTATCGGAGCTTCCTTGCTATCAAGTTTTGGTACAGCACCTGTTCTAGCCTTTCTTTTGATTGGACCAATGGTAGATATTAAAAACCTAATGATGATGGTAAATTCCTTTAAACCTCGCTTTATCGTTCAATTTATCACAGTATCTGTTGGGATGATTATTATTTACTGTTTACTTGTGGGGGTGATTTGATGATTCGATTTTTAATTTTAGCGGGTTACTTTGAATTAACCATGTATCTTCAAATCTCTGGGAAATTGGATCAATACATCAATACTCACTATGCTTATTTAGCCTACATTTCCATGGTTTTATCATTCCTTTTAGCAGTTATTCAACTGGTTATTTGGATGAAAAACCTGAAATTGCACAGCCATTTACATGGAAAAATAGCGAAGCTGACTAGTCCGATGATTTTGGTCATTCCAGTTTTGGTAGGACTCTTAGTTCCTACGGTAACGCTGGATTCAACGACAGTGGCTGCCAAAGGCTATAATTTCCCACTTGCTGCTGGTTCTGCTGGTACGGTTAGTGATGATGGAACAACAGTCCAATACCTGAAACCTGACACAAGTTTGTATTTTACATCTTCTGCTTACGAAAAAGAAATGCAGAAAGAACTCAAAAAATACAAAGGTTCAGGCGAACTTAAAATCACAACCGAAAATTATATGGAAGTCATGGAACTCATCTATCTCTATCCTGACGAATTTATGGGACGTGAGATTACTTATACTGGATTTGTTTATAACGAGCCTGGCCACGAAGGCTATCAATTCCTTTTCCGTTTTGGTATCATTCACTGTATTGCGGATTCTGGTGTTTATGGCTTATTGACAACTGGAAACAATACAAACTACGCTGATAACACTTGGATTACCGCAACAGGCACAATCAGCCTCGAATACAACCAAACCCTTGAACAAACACTCCCAGTTCTTCATATTACAGAAATGAAAGAGACTAGTGAACCTGATAATCCTTATGTTTATCGTGTCTTTTAAACACAAGCCCCCCTCCAAAACTGGAAGGGGGTTTTTGCTTGGTGATTAGAATCTTATGCTACTATGTCATGGTTCAATAATAATCGTTCCTAAAAAGTCATTCTTTTCAAGTTTACGATAAGCTTCCCAAATCTGACTTAAAGGGTAAGTTTTAGCAATAGTAGGATTAAAATCACCAAGTGATAATTTTTCACAAATGTGAGTCACCGCTTGGCTTCTTGCCAAGTCATCCTCAACAAGTTCACTTACTGTCCATCCCTTAAGCATTAAACCTTTACCAAGCAAAAGTCCTGCCGAAAATTGGCACTCACTGCCACCAAGAATGCCATATTCATAAATTTTTGCCCCTACGCTAGCCACTTGAAGCAAATCAGGCAATGCATTACCACCAATAGGATCAAAAATGAATTGAACACCTTTTCCAACAGTAATTTCAGAAATTCTAGTAACCAAATCTTCTTCATTACTAATAATGACATGGTTCAATTGTTTTAGCTGCCGCAGTTGCGCTGCTTTACGGCGTGAGCGGGTTGTCACAATTGGAATTGCTCCTAATTCACGTGCCAAATCAATCGCCGCTTGACCAACAGCAGAAGTCCCTGCAATAATCAACACGTAATCACCAGATTTTAGATTACTCTGACTATAAACAGGGTAAGCTGTTAGGTATGGTACCCAGGTACTAGCAGCTGCTGCAAAATCTATATTATCTGGAATCTCAACCAGACGACTGGCTGGAACAATAATATCATCTCCCAAACTTGGATAACGTTCAAAATCATATGGTCCAACAGGCATAACTCGCTTACCAAGCCATTTTTCATCAACCGCTTTTCCAATAGCAGTCACAATTCCAGCAGCCTCATACCCAAGAGAGCTAATTTCATGAATAGCTTCTCCTGGCAAACGTAATCCCTTGATGTAGTTTAGCTGGTCGCCAGTAATTCGACTCGCTTTGACAGTCATTCTCACTTCATTTGAGGCTAATTCACGAAGTTCAACCTCATCCAACTGTAACTGGTCAATCCCTTGACCGTGAACACGAACTAATGTTGCCATAAAAGTTTCTCCTTTACTTTTGTAATCTTTTTTTGATACCATGATTATAGAACCCTCGGGTAACCCGAAGTCAACTATTTACTATTATTTTTTAGAGGATTTCACTATGTCATATACAATTAAAGAAACTAGTAAACGAACTAGGCTAACTTTACACACTATTCGCCACTACTGTGACCTTGGATTAATCCCAAGTTTACAACGTGATAAGAATAACAACCGTATTTTTGATGAAGCTTCTATTCATTGGTTGTACGCCATAAAATTTCTTAGACAAAGTCAAATGTCTCTCAAAGAAATTCACCAATTTTTTGAAAAATACCAATATGACCCAACCAAGTCTAGCGACCGTAAAAAGTTGTTACAAAAAGCCATTCAAGTTTCTGATAAAAAATTACAACAAGCCATTCAAGAACATGACCGATTAAAATATGAGTTGGAAGCTTACCTTGACAATGTTGATTGTGAAAAAAATAAAGAAATCTGAGGCAAAGCTCAGATTTCTATTCTTGACTATGAAATAGTTAGCTAGTATGTTTATAAGCATAAACTAGCCGTCCAATGTTTATGAGTGACACGAATGCCCAAATAAGCATGATAACCCAGTTTGCCTCAAAGGCATAAATGGCTGTTAAAACAAGAGTAGACGACGTTAAGAGAATTGTTGATAAATGCTCTTTGACAAATTCTAACATTAGCTTTTAAACAATCCCTTCTAGGAGACCACGCATAAAGTCTTCAGAATCAAATTCACCAATGTCATCAATTTTTTCACCAAACCCAATAAATTTGACAGGAATATCAAGTTCTTGGCGAATGGCAAGAACAACACCACCTTTAGCCGTTCCGTCAATTTTAGTTAGGATAAGCCCAGTTAACGGTGTAATTTTTGAGAATTCTTTAGCTTGGCTAAGCGCATTTTGACCTGTTGAAGCATCGAGCGCAAGGAGTGTTTCATGCGGTGCATCTGGTACGACACGCTTAATGATACGACCAATTTTTTCAAGCTCTGCCATCAAATTATCTTTATTTTGCAGACGTCCTGCTGTATCAATGAGAAGAATATCAACATTTTCAGCGACAGCTTTTTCCATACCGTCAAAAACAACAGAAGCTGGGTCAGCTTTTTCTGGTCCTGTTACAACTGGCACACCGACACGACGTCCCCATTCAACAAGCTGCGCAACCGCACCAGCGCGGAATGTATCAGCAGCAACAAGCATGACTTTCTTACCTTCGTTTTTATATTTGTAGGCTAATTTGCCGATTGATGTCGTTTTTCCGACACCATTAACCCCAACAAAAAGCATAACGGTTAAATCATCTTGGAAATTAATTTTTTCGTTGAAAACACCGTCTTTTTCGTAAATGTCAACTAATTTTTCAATGATAACACGTTTTAAATCGTCAGCTCTCTTAGCATTTTCAAGTTTGGCTTCATAACGCAAATCTTCTGTTAATTGTGTTGCGACATTCACCCCAACGTCTGAAAGAATGAGCATTTCTTCTAGTTCTTCGAAGAATTCTTCATCAACACGACGGAAATTAGCCAAGAACGCGTTCAAACGTGCACTGAAACCAGTACGGGTCTTTTTCAGACTGCGATTGTATTTTTCTTCTTCGGTTTCGGTTGCTTCTTGCACAACTACTTCTTCTGGTTCAGTTTCTTGACGTGTTTTGACAGCTTCAAAAGTAACTGCTTCACCACGTTCAATAGCCTCTTGAGCGGCTGCTTTTTTCGCATAATAATCCGCTATGATATCTGAAAAATGTTGGTCTGGCTCAACCTCATTAGCTACTGCGGTTGCTTCTGAAATTTCTTCAGCTTGATTAGCCGTATTTTTAACCACAGTTTCGCTGTTTTTAGACTGAACAAACGTTTCTGTTTCAACAGATACAGCTTCGCTATCGACATTAACAACGTCTTGAACTTCTTCCACAGTATCGTTGACGATTTCTGCTTGTTCTGAAACCTCAACACTTTCTTTTACTGTATCAGAAGAGGCTTCAGTTTGTTCTGATGTTTCGACAACCTCTTGAAGTGTTTCTTCTTGGCTTTGGCTGTCAACCGTCTCCCCAACTTCTTTTTTCTTATTTCCAAATAAACGGTCAAATAATCCCATACTAAGTACCAAAATCGATAAGGTTACCTTATCCACTTTTCCTTTCTATTACGCATTTAAAATGTATTTTTCAACAGCTTCTGCAACACCTGATTCGTCATTGGTACGTGTTGTTACCGCATCAGCTGTTTCTTTCGCAATAGCAACACCATTTGCCATTGCAACACCTAAACCAGCCCATTTAAGCATTGAGAGGTCGTTTTCTTCATCTCCCATAGCCATAACATTTTCAGGGAGTAAGTTCAAATGCTGAATCAACTGGTTTAACCCTGCTGCTTTATGGACGCCTTTAGGCATCATTTCCAATATAATATCACGTGATTTGAAAATTTCAAACTCATTGTATAATTCTTTTGGAAATTGCAAAATCTGCTTGTCCAAAAATTCAGGATTTGTCACGCTAACGACTTTGTTATAAATAATATTTTCAGGAATATCATCAAAAGAAGTTAATTCTACAAATTTAAGTTTGGGGTTGGCTTGTGGGTAAAGGGACTGATTGCCTTGACTGGCAAGACTATAAACAATTCCATCACTAAGCACATCAAATGGAAGAGCAAGTGGATCAAGCGTGCTGTGTAAACGCTTGAGCTGCGCACGTGTTAGCTCACTTTTATCTAAAATATCGCCATTTGTCTTTTGAACCAAACCACCATTGAAAGTGATGATATAGTCCTCATCAGAAATCAAATCTAGCTCTTCAAGCAAACCGCTAATCGCCTTTAAAGGACGTCCAGTCGTGATAACAACTTTAATTCCCTTATCACGTGCTGCTCGCAAAGCTTTTTTATTTTCTGGTGAAACAACCTTTTGACTGTTAAAAAGTGTGCCATCTAAATCCAAAGCTAATAATTTAATATCTTCCATTATTCTACCAATCCTTCCATATAAGCCATGACAGACTCCTCATCACAATGCCCAATGATTTCATTTGAGATGTCTTTGATTTCTTGTCGAGCATTTTCTGTCGCAACTGCATTCCCAGCAAAATCAAGCATTTCAAAATCATTGAGATTATCGCCAAACGCTACAATTTCTGATTTATCCATATTAAAGGTTTGGCAAAGTGCTTCTAGTCCTGTTCGTTTATTGACGTCACGGATAACAATATCGACAGATTTAAAGCCTGTCGTCACCGCTTGTGCGTAGCTAATGCGTTCATTAAACCATGCTTCGCCTTGACGTACAGTATCTTCTGAAAAGTTTGCAGTGACTTTTAAAATATTATCTTCAACCTGCGCCAAATCAGCCACACGTTGAACATTTTCATAATAATTGCTAATAAAATTTAGGTAATCATCACTAGCTTTTGGATGTAAATAAGCCCCACTTTCACCTGATAACAGGAAATCATAACCTAACATATATGGACTTTCAAGAAGGGTATCAATGACCTCCAAATATTGTTTTTTACTCAAACCAGATTCAAAAACAATATCTTTACCAACTTTTACCAAAGTCCCATTTTCAGCAATAAATGCCATTTTATCAGCATGCTCAGCAAACATTTTTTCCAAAGCCATAAGTGAACGTCCGCTCGCTGCGACAAATAGTATATTGTTTTTTTTAAATTTTTCTAGAACATCATGGAGGCGCTTACTATCAAAATAGCCATTACTTGTTAAAAATGTACCATCCATATCTGCTGCAACTAATTTTACCATTATTATACTCCTAAAGAATTACATAACTCTATTTTAGCAAAAAACACAGCAATTTTCTTGCTAATAACACATTCTTTTCAATCTTCTAAATAAAGCTGAAATTTTTTCCAGTTTTTAAAATTCTTTTTCGAATATATATAGTGAAGTTAAAAATAAAGGGGATTACAATGAAAAAAGGAACATCATACTTCCTAGTGTCTGGTTTGGTACTGCTTGCGGTTGGTGGCGGTGTCATTACTCTAAAATACCATTCAAATCACAACCACGCTTCTACGGTTTCTAGCCAACATCATCACGCTCAGAAAAAACTTTCAAAATCAACAAGTTCTTCAACAAAAACACAGAACCACGTTGCTAGCAAACGCGCGGATTTACTGAAAGCACCTACTGAAAAACAAGTCACAGAGCAACTGATAAAAGATGGAGAAAATCTTATTAGCACCCGTCAAGTCAGTCAACAGACTAGTCAATTTGATTTCAATGCGCTAGCGCAATCAGATTTCTCAAGTCTTGCTGGCACATGGATGGACGCTAATGGTTACACTTTTGAATTTTCACCACAAGGTATTATTGACGACAAATTAATCTTGTCTGCTCTTGTTTATAATGAAAACGGTGAAGCTATTTCTAACGTTTATACTGAAAGTGGAGGTGGTTTCATTTTACATTATTACGCTGCTGGTAGCCAAATTCCTAGCTGGCATTTTGGCATAACAGAGACTGACCCGTCTGATTACGGTCGTGACCGCCTATTTGCAACACAAGGTAGCCGTTTTGATTATGAATCAACTAACCAATTTGTCAGCAATGTCTTTTACAAAATTTCAGACCAATACAGCCAGAACACACAAACCGAATCTGACACAGCAGAACTCTCAGATAGTCAAGAAGAAAGTGATGACACACTCACAACTTCTTCATCAGACAACCAAGCTGACGAAACAACAGAATCACAAACAGAAACTGCGGTAACAAACTAAAACTTTTGAATACAACAAAACCTCCCAACTGATTCTAGTTGGGAGGTTGTTCGTTATTCTTGCTAAAACTTAAGAGTGGATTTTATCATTCCACTAGATTTTCGGCTTCTTTTAATTTTACAGAAACGATATGAGAAATACCTGATTCTTGCATGGTTACTCCGTAAATGCTATCAGCGGCAGCCATTGTTCCCTTACGGTGAGTAACGACGATGAACTGACTTGATTTATCAAAGCGATTGAGGTAGTCTCCAAAACGTTTCACATTAGCTTCGTCAAGCGCAGCTTCCACTTCGTCCAAAATGACGAATGGAATGGTTTTGACGCGGATAATGGCAAATAGCAGAGCTAAAGCCGAGAGGGCTTTTTCCCCACCGGACATGAGGTTAAGTGATTGGATTTTCTTCCCTGGCGGTTGCACGGAAATCTCAACCCCAGCTGTTAACAAGTCTCCTTCTGTTAGTGATAAATCAGCTGAACCACCACCAAACATTTGAGTAAAGGTTTGCTTAAATGAATCACGAATAGCATTGAAAGTCACTTGGAAACGTGTTTTCACTTCATCATCCATATTATTAATCGTATCAAGCAAAAGATTCTTAGAGTGAACCAAGTCCTCTTTTTGGGCGTTAAGGAATGTCAAACGCTCGTTCACTTCATCGTATTGTGAAATGGCGTCTAAGTTAATTGGACCCAATGCCTTGATACGACGGCGCAATTCTTGCAAACGTTGACATGCACTTTCCATATTATCAATTGGTTCACTAGCTTCCTTGGCTTCGTCCAAGGTCAAGTGATAATCTTCTGTCAAATCATGTGAGAAGGCACGCAAGCGGTCAGAAACTTGATTGATTTGAGCTTCTAATTGCGCTTGCTGACGAATTAATTCTTCGTTTTTCTGATTTTCTTTTGCAACTTGTTCTTCAAGCTCTTCTAAATTAGCTTCGCAATCTTCCAATTCAAAACGGAGGCTAACTAAGCACTCTTCTTCACTAGCTTTTCTAGTAACACCCACATCATATTGTTTTTGCAAGGTTGGCAGACTTTCAGTCTGATTATCGCTAGCATGGTAAGCTAACAAATCCTCGCATTTTGCAATTTCAGCTTTATTTTCAGCTAAACTAACTTCTAATCGTGTTTTGTTAGCCGATTCAAATTTACGCTCACTCAACAACTCACGTTCAGTTAATCTTGCTTGTGACACTTGTTGACGCAAAGCTTCAACTTTTTGCGTAATGGTATTTTTGTTTTCTTTAATTTGCTCAATTTCAACTGTTAAAGTTTGTTTACGCGCAGCTATTTCTGCTAATTCTGCTTCAAGTGTTGTTTTTTGTGATTCCAAATCATGTGAACCACCATCTGTTTCTGATTCTTGCAGGCGTTCGCAAAGCTGGTTAATGTCGTTCAAGCGTTCAGCCAATTGTTGGTATTCAAGCTCTGCTTTTTGTTCAGCAAAACGCGCTTCCTCTCCTTGTGCTTTGAAACTAGCTAAAGTTTCCTTATTAGCTCTCAAAGCATCTTGGAGTTCTTGCACACGCTTTTCTTGTTTGATTTGCTGAGCTTGCAAGTCTTGTAATTCAACCATAAGATTATCTAGTTCAGGTTTTATAAATGTGGTATTATTTTGACGATTTGCTCCACCTGAGAAAGAACCACCAGGGCGAATTTCTGTACCGTCAAGTGTTACAATACGCACTTGATAACGAAGCGCACGCGCAGCTTTATTAGCATTGTCAACCGTGTCAAAAACCGCAGTTACCCCAAGAAGATTTTGGAAGATATTTTCCAAACGATTATCAAATGAAACTAAATCACTTGCAACACCAAGAAAACCTTGACTTGAAGCCAAAATCGAATGATTTTGTTGCGATAAGTGACGTGGTTTTATAGTCGTTAAAGGCAAGAATGTCGCACGTCCTTGACGATTTTTCTTTAGAAAGGCAATCGAACGTTTAGCCGCTCCCTCATCTTCGACAATAACGTGCTGGCTTGACCCACCAAGTGCAATCTCAAGAGCAGTCTGATAATCTCGCTCAAATGTCAAATGCTCACTAACCGCACCAATAATACCACCTAGCTGACTTGACGCCTGTAGAACCGACTTAACCCCAGCATAGAAATTGCTGTGATTTTTAAGAATAGATTCCAAACTAGCCTTGCGAGCCTCTTTTGATTTGATAACATCCAGTTTGTCAAACATTTTAGTTTGCTCTAGTTGGTAATCTTTTTCGGCTTGAACAATTTGCACGTGTAATGCTTGGTAGTCATCAAGCAAGACTTTGACTTTTTCACGAGCTGCTTCAAAGTTTTCTAAAGCTTCTTTTGCCGTTAATTTTACTTCTGCTAGCGTTTCTTGTGTTTGTGCCAATTCTTCTGATTTTGATTCTAACAATTGTTTTTGATTGTCAATATCAGCAATCGTTGCTGTCAATTTATTCGATAAATCAGCTTCTTTTTGCATTAACCCAACAAACTCTTCGCGAAGTTTTTCGATAACTTGGTCTGGGTCGGTTGAAAAACGGTCTAATTCAGCCTGCAATGCTTGAATATCAGCTGTTGTCTGGGCTAATTTGGCATCTAATTGTGAGAGTCGCTGCTCTTTTTGTGTCAATTCTTCTGTTAATCTCGCTTGATTTTCCTTTAAATCAGCCAATTGCGAGCTTGCAGCTTGTTTTTTCTCTTCTTTTTGACTTGATTCTAAGGCAATCAAATCCATTTGGCGCTCGAGGTCAGAAATTGCTCTGGTAATATCAAGCAATCCTTCTTGTCTTCTTGATATTTCTTCAGACAATTGATGACGTTTTTCTTTCAAGTTTTGATTTTGTCTTTCAAATTGCTGGCGCTGTTCATAATAAGCTGCCAAATCAGCTGTAATAGCTGTTAAAGACTGATTTAATTCTGCTAAACGCTCCTTATCGGCCTGAATATCTTCAACCAGAATATTCAAATGAAGTTGCTTACGCTCATCTTCCAAGCCAAGGAATTCTTTAGCCACTTGTGCTTGACGCTCCAATGGCTTCACTTGTGTTTCCAGTTCATAGATAATATCGTCCAGACGGTCCAAATTATCCTGTGTTTGATTAAGCTTGGTTTGGGTTTCTTTCTTACGTGTCTTGTATTTTAAAACACCTGCAGCTTCTTCAAAAATAGCACGACGTTCCTCCGGTTTACTGTTGAAAATTTCTTCGACACGTCCTTGTGAAATTACAGAAAACGAATCACGTCCCAAGCCTGTATCCATAAATAAATCATGAATATCACGCAAGCGCACCTTACGTCCGTCAATCAAATACTCGCTGTCGCCATTACGATAAATATGGCGTTCTACACGAATCGTTTCTTTGGCATCTTTAATGAAGCCATCAAAATTATCCAAGGTCACAATAACCTGAGCATAATTTAATGGTTTACGATTCTCAGTTCCTGCAAAAATGACATCTGGCATCTTGCCACCACGCAAATTCTTGGCAGAAGATTCCCCAAGCGCCCAACGCAAACTTTCTGTAATATTGGACTTACCAGAGCCATTAGGACCTACAACAGCTGTAACTCCCTTGTCAAATTCAATGGTTGTCTTGTCTGCAAAGGACTTAAAGCCCTGCATCTCGATTTCTTTTAAATACATAAAATAAGAGATAAAAAGGCAAATCACCTTCCCGAAAAGAAGCTATCTAACTAGCATTCTTTTTCCTAGGTTTATCACATATCACCTAGGACAGGTTGGACATTTGCCTCATCAATTTCCTTTCAAATGTCTTATTGAAGCAAGACTAGAGCATTTTTAGCAGCATCTTGCTCAGCCAATTTCTTAGATTTTCCGATTCCTTGACTTTTGGCTTTATCATTAACGTACACAGTCACTTCAAAGACTTTAGCATGTGCAGGTCCTGATTCGTTTGAAACACGATAATCAATCGTCACATCACCATGACCTTGTAACAACTCTTGAAGTGTTGTTTTGTAATCTTTCACGCGCTCAAAATTACCTTTTTCAACTTGTGGAATCATCACTTGGTTTAAGAATTTATTGACGGCTTCAACACCTTGATCCATCAACAAAGCTCCAAGAAATGCCTCAAATAAGTCACCTAAAATTGCATCACGATTACGACCACCAGATTTTTCTTCACCATTTCCTAATTTGATAAATTCATCAAATCCACAGTAACGTGAAAAACCTGCTAGAGACTCTTCACGTACAATGACGGAACGCATTTTTGACAAGTCTCCCTCTGGTTTTTTCGGATACTTTTTAAACAAATATTGCGAAATCAAAAGTTGAAGAACCGCGTCTCCTAAAAATTCCAAGCGTTCATTGTGTGAAATGTTTAGGAGGCGATGTTCATTAGCATAAGAAGTGTGGGTAAAGGCTGTTTCTAGCAAAGTTTTATCTTCAAAAACAATTCCGAAATCTTGCTGAAGTTTTGTGTCTAAAGCTTGCATGATAAATCTCCCTTCAAAAAATAGTCTATATCCTTATCTTATTAAAACGTTTCTTCTCAATCATTCATTGAGTTATTAAAACGCTTTTTCTACCATAGACTATTTTATTATACCAGAAAAGTCATAAAAAAGGGAATTTCTCCAAAAAATCCCCTTAATTTCTTCTATTTAATACAATTTATTTTGGTCTTGAATTTATAGTGTAAATGCACAATAAAAACTGTCCAACGGACAGTTTTCACAAACTAAACTTTTATAACTTTGTTAATGGTGTTGCTTCCTCTGGTGAGGTGTCAAAGACTTTCATGTCATAACCAACCCCAAAGTCAGCTTGAATAAGATTATTTTCCATGGTCATGTGAGCCAATTCTTTGATATTGTTTTCTTTACTCAAATGTCCAAGGTAAATTTTCTTCGTGCGATTTCCAATGGTTCGAATCATTGTCCCAGCACCGTCTTCGTTTGACAAGTGCCCTTTATCAGATAGGATACGTTGTTTCAAACTCCACGGATAAGCACCAGAACGTAAAATCTCAACATCATGATTTGATTCAATTAAGTAACCGTCAGCATTTTCAATAATTCCTGCCATGCGGTCACTAACATAACCTGTATCTGTTAAGATAACAAACGATTTATTATCTTTCATCAAACGATAAAATTGTGGCTCAACGGCATCGTGGCTAACACCAAAACTTTCAATATCAATGTCACCAAGTGTCAATGTTTTACCACGTTCAAAAATATGTTTTTGAGCGAAATCAAGCTTTCCAATCATATTTCGCTCATCAATCATTTGCCACGTTTTTTCATTCGCATAAACATCAAGATTATAACGACGTGCTAACACCCCAACCCCTTTGATATGGTCAGAATGTTCGTGTGTAATAAAAATAGCATCTAAGTCCTCTGGTTTGCGGTCAATTTCAGCAAGAAGACTGGTAATTTTCTTACCAGTCAAACCCGCATCAATCAAAAAACGTTTTTGTGGTGTTTCCACATAAAAAGAATTTCCAGTTGAACCGGAGGCTAAAATACTATATTTAAAAGCATTTTCAGACATCTACTCTTCTTCATCCTCCCATTCATCATAAATTTCAGAATCTTTTTCGTAAGGAAGTACAATTGTAAAGGTCGACCCTTTTCCGTAAGTACTTTGTGCCCAAATAAAACCTTTATGTTGTTTGACAATTTCTTTTGCGATAGCTAAGCCGAGTCCTGAACCACCTTGGGCACGACTTCGAGCCTTATCCACACGATAGAAACGGTCGAAAATCAATGGCAAATCTTTCTTAGGAATACCAAGCCCTTCATCAGAGATTGAGATAATCAACTGTGTTTCCGTCGTTTTCATGCTAACTGTGATTTTTCCACCATCTGGTGAATATTTGATAGCATTATTAAGGATATTATCCAAAACCTGCGTCATCTTATCAGGATCAATTTCAAGCCAGATTGATTTAATCGGATAATCCCTGACAATCTCATACTGTTTTCCACTGATTGTATGTTGGCTTTTAATTTGATCAAAACGGTTAAGAATTGATGTCATAAAAGCTGTGAAATTGGTCATTTCCACTTCCAGTTGAACCGTCTGATTATCAATACGCGATAAATTAAGTAAGTCTGAAATCATACGAATCATACGGTTTGTTTCATCTAAAGACACTTTGATAAAGCTTGGCGCAATGTCTTCTTTGAGTGCCCCTTCATCTAAAGCTTCCAGATAAGATTTTACAGATGTTAATGGTGTTCGCAATTCATGACTAACATTAGAAACGAAAAGGCGACGCTCACGGTCTTCTTTTTCTTGTTCGGTTGTGTCATGCAAAACAGCAATCAACCCTGAAATAAAGCCACTATCACGACGATTTAGAGCAAATCGAATACGTAAAGTAATAAATTCACCTGTTCCGTCACGACGGTTCAAGACAATTTCAGGTGTTTTTGACACCAAATCATGATAACTATAAGTACTATCAGCTCCTAAAATATCAACAATATTCATCTGCAAAGCTTCTTCTTGCTCTAAATTGAGTTGTTGTAGCGCGGTTTGATTAATCATTGTGATATTTCCAGCACGGTCAGTCGCCAAGACACCGTCTGTCATATAGGATAAGATACTTGCTAAACGATTCTTTTCTTGCGCCAAATTTTCCTGTGCTAAACGAAAGACTGTTGACAAATCATTTAATTGGTCAGCTAACTCAGCTAAGTCTCTATCTTTTTCAATAATAATATCTTCTGTATATTTTCCTGTGATAAGCTCTCGCACTTTACCACTCAAACGTCGAATATTAACAGAAGTTCGATAATCTCTTATCGCTAAATAAACAAAATAAACTGCGACAAATGCTAAAAGAAAGAGAATGGCTTGTTCAAAATAAGTTAAATTTTGTAACATTGTATCATTCATATGACTTCATGTAGTACCCAACACCCCGACGTGTCAAAATATATTCTGGACGGCTTGGTGTATCTTCAATTTTTTCGCGTAAACGACGAATCGTTACGTCAACCGTACGCACATCACCAAAATAATCATAGCCCCAAACGGTTTCCAAAAGATATTCACGAGTCATGACTTGTCCCATATGAGTTGCCAAATGATGAAGCAATTCAAACTCACGGTGTGTTAATTCGATATCTTCACCACGTTTTTGTGCTACAAAGGCATCTGGTAAAATTTTTAAGTCGCCAATTGTGATTTCTGAATTTGAAGCCGAAGCATTTTCTTCAGCAACTGCTGTTTCAATATTTTCTGTACGACGAAGGTGCGCTTTAACACGCGCCAACAATTCACGGTTTGAAAATGGTTTGGTCACATAGTCATCTGCACCAATTTCAAGACCGATAACTTTATCAAACTCGCTATCCTTAGCAGACAACATGATGATTGGAATATGACTTGTCTTGCGAACTTCCTTAGCCACTTCAAGCCCATCCAACTCTGGCAACATCAAATCCAGGATAATTAAATCTGGATTTTCTTCCTCAAACTTTGTAATAGCTTCACGACCATCAAAAGCCGTTACAGTTTCATAACCTTCTTTAGCTAAATTAAATTTAATAATATCCGAAATTGGTTTTTCATCATCCACGATAAGAATTTTTTTCATATGCCACCTCTTTATTCTTCGTAAGTTATTAAAAAATTCTCAAACAACGATTTCATGTTCAGTCACCAAAATGACTTCTGCCCTAAATTATATCAAAATTCGACTTTAATTGGAAATATTGGGCGTTTTTGACATCATAAAGTAACATTTGAAACAATAAGATTATTATTTTTAACCCTTTATTTGTTGAAATTTTCTGAATATATTTGACAATTGCTACCCCTTATGTTAATATAGACTAACTTATAATGTCAGATGTAAGATTACCTGACAAAGAAATCTTATCTTTGAAAAGGAGACAAGCGTGGCACTAATTGAATTTAAAAATGTCGAAAAATACTATGGGGAATATCATGCCCTTAGAAATATTAACTTAGAAATTGAAAAAGGTCAGGTTGTTGTACTTCTAGGTCCTTCAGGGTCTGGTAAATCAACACTTATCCGTACAATGAATGCTCTTGAATCTATTGACACAGGGAGCTTAAAAGTAAACGAGCATGAGGTTTCTTCTGCAACAGCTAAAGACCTTGTGCAACTTCGCAAAGAAGTTGGCATGGTATTCCAACATTTTAACTTGTACCCACATAAAACAGTGTTAGAAAATGTGACTTTAGCACCGATTAAAGTTCTTGGCAAATCAAAACAAGAAGCTGAAGCTATCGCTGAGCAATACTTGACTTATGTTAACATGTGGGATCGTAAAGATTCATTCCCAGGAATGCTTTCTGGTGGACAAAAACAGCGTGTGGCAATTGCTCGTGGTTTGGCAATGCAACCAGAGTTATTACTTTTTGATGAGCCTACTTCTGCTCTTGATCCTGAAACAATCGGTGATGTTCTTGCTGTCATGCAAAATCTTGCCAAAGAAGGAATGAACATGGTCGTTGTCACGCACGAAATGGGATTTGCCCGTGAAGTTGCCGACCGCATTATTTTTATGGCTGAAGGGGAAATTTTGGTAGATACTACTGATGTCCAAGGTTTCTTTGACAATCCAACTGAACCACGTGCTAAGCAATTCTTGAGTAAAGTCATTAATCACACAAGTGACACTGTCTCTCAGAAATAAGGAGATGCTTATGAAGAAAAAACTAGGTTTAGCCATTTTAGCCAGTCTGTCAGTGATTTTATTGACAGTTTTTACTGGCAAAACAACATTTGCAGATAGCGTATCTGAACAAGTCAAGAAAATTCAAGACGCTGGCGTTTTAAAAGTCGGTGTTAAACAAGACGTTCCAAACTTTGGTTATTATTCAGCCGAAACTGGAAAATACGAAGGTATGGAAGTTGATTTAGCTAAAAAAATCGCCAAAAAATTAGGGGTTAAAGTTTCATTTACAGCAGTTACTGCTCAAACACGTGAAGCGCTTTTAGATAATGGACAAATTGACATCTTGATCGCAACTTATACCATTACTGAAGAACGTCAGGCTTCTTATGCGATTTCTAACCCTTATTATTATGATGAGATTGGTTTCTTGGTTAATAAATCAAAAGGTTATGATAGCATTGCTGATTTGGACGGTTTGACAATCGGTGTTGCCCAAGGTTCAACAACTAAATCAGCTATTGAAGAATATGGTGAAGCACACAATCTAAGCTTTAATTTTGTTCAACTCGGTTCATATCCAGAATTAGCCATTTCACTTTATGCTAATCGTATCAGTGCTTTCTCTGTTGATAAATCTATCTTGACTGGTTATGTCAGCAAGAAAACAGAAATCATTGACGAAGGGTTCAACACCCAAGAATACGGTATCGCAGCAACAAAATCTAATCAGTCTGTGATTGATTACATCAATGACTTACTTGCTGATTGGAAAGCTGATGGTAGTTTGCAAAAACTTTATGATAAATACGATTTGACGCCTGCAAAGGCTAACGATAATTAAGAGAGGAGAAATTGACATGTTTTTATTAACCGCAGCTGCGAGTCCATTTGCCCTCTCACGTTGGGCAGATTTCTTTGCCAATTTTGGTGAATTTGCAAAAGGCTTCTTATATACGTTGGGAATGTCTATTTGCGCCTTGATTTTAGCCTTTGTTTTAGGGGTTATCTTTGGTGCGATGTCATCATCTAAAAGTAGAGTTCTAAAAGCAATTTCCCGTGTTTATGTTGAAGTTTTCCAGAATACACCTCTTCTAGTGCAATTCGTTTTCGTTTATTACGGTCTTGCGATTATGACCAACGGTGTTATCATGATTTCAACATTCTTTACAGCTGTTCTTTGCGTTGGGATTTACCACGGTGCTTATATCGCCGAAGTTATTCGTTCGGGGATTGAAGCTGTGCCAAAAGGGCAAACAGAAGCTGCTCTTTCACAAGGATTCACTTATAGTCAAACCATGAGTTTAATTATCCTACCGCAAGCGGTACGTACAATCTTGCCACCACTCACTAATCAAGTGGTTAACTTGATAAAAAATACATCAACGGTCGCTATCATCTCAGGAGCAGACATCATGTTTACAGCAAAAGCTTGGGCATATGAAACTACTAACTATGTTCCTGCCTTTGCTGGTGCAGCACTTCTTTACTTCATTATGTGTTTCCCTCTTGCAACATGGGCACGTCGTAAAGAAGAAGAAAACAAGAAATCATATTCACTTTAGGAGGAGAATAAATGTCAGTATTAACACCTACCAACATTAGCTTTATCCTCCAAGGATTATGGCTAACGATTTATATCTCATTTATTGCAATTGTACTATCAACACTTATCGGAACAGTACTTGCTGTCATGCGTAATGGGAAAAATCCGATTCTGCGTTGGATTTCAAGTATTTATATTGAATTTGTCCGAAACGTTCCAAACTTGCTTTGGATTTTCATTATTTTCCTTATTTTTCAAATGAAATCAACACCAGCAGGAATTACTGCCTTTACTGTCTTTACTTCTGCTGCTCTTGCTGAAATCATCCGTGGAGGGCTAAATGGTGTTGATGATGGGCAAACCGAAGCTGGTCTAGCACAAGGGATGACAAATTTACAGATTTTCATTTACATTATTTTTCCACAAGCATTCCGTAAAATGCTGCCAGCTATCATTTCACAATTCGTAACAGTTATCAAAGATACGTCATTGCTATATTCAGTTATCGCTGTTCAAGAATTATTTGGTAAAAGCCAAATCTTGATGGGACGTTACTTTGAAGCAAACCAAGTTTTTACACTATATGCTTTGATTGCTGCCATTTACTTTGTGATTAACTTTACCATTTCAACAATTTCACGCCGATTGGCTAAAAAATGGGAAAAAGCTGCCGAATAATAAATCAAACAAAAAATCCCTTACTCACATTGAGCAAGGGATTTTTTGCTGTCATATGTCAAAAAGAAGTTATTGTTTATTCAATCAAATCATTAATGGAATAGTGTTAATAAATAGTTCAACCCTTTATACGCCACAACGGTGTAAATATAAAGCGTCACTGGTTTGGTAATGAGGAAAATCGTGATAAATTTCTTCCAAGTCATTTTTGAAAGCCCAGATACCATGCAAAGGAAATCATCTGGAAATCCTGGTAAAGCAAAGGCTGCTCCTAAAAATTTAGCGTAAAATTTACCATCATTGAGGTCTAGATAACCGACGTACTTATCATAAGTTTCTTGTGAGACAAAGGCTTTGGCAAAAGTCTCACCATAACGTCTAGCAAGCCCAAAAGCTAATAGAGAACCTGCAAAAATACCCGTAAAGTTATAAATAAATCCCCAGATAGGTCCAAATGCAATGTAACCAATAACACTTGTCATCCCACCAGGAATAATCGGATAAACGACTTGAATCACTTGTAAGAGCACAAAGATAAGCGGTGCAAAGAACCCAAGTTGTCCAAGGGAACTTTGAAAGATTCCTCCAACTTGGAAATATGTTGGGTGTTGTTTAAAGAAAATTAACAATCCAATAGAAATAATAAAACCAATTCCTGTTAAAATTTGAATATTTTTTCTCTGAGTTCCAGCTTCTACCATAGATTCCCCTCCCTTGTCTCAAAAATGAAAGTGTCACTTCAACGTCGCCAACTAATAATCTTCAGACCAAACAATTCTAGAAGATAAACAATAAGTGCTAACGGTAAAACCAGTAAAAGTAATATATAAAGTATTGATTTCTTAGATTTTTTCATTTTAGTCTCCTTATCACTTAGCTACCATCGGCTAAATGCCATGTCTCTTTCGTTTCATTAAAATAATATCTTAAATTAAAGGGTCTTAACAGTTACTTTTCGTGAAATTGCCGCTGCATGATAGAACCCGTTGAGGCATCAATGGTGTAACTGTAGTCTGTCGTTTCAGTTTTTAAGGTAATATGATAAGTTGCCTTTAATCCCAAACGGCTTTTCTCAAAAGATTTTGAAAGAAGTTCCTTGCTTGCAACACCAGCGTTTTGGTAAGCAATTTGATAAGCTTCTTTGCTACTTAAAGTGTAACCAAGATTATTGTAAGCGTAAATAGACAAGATTATCAAAAGCACTGCTAGTACACTCATCAAATCAATTTTAAACTTTTTTGAAACTGTCATCTTTTCCTCTCTTCGATATTATATGTCTATTATAACCAAGCTTTTTTGAAAAATCTCAGCTAAAGTATTGAAAAGCTGTGGCAAAAGTGTGGCAATTTCTTCTAAGTCTAGTTTACTAGATTTCAGCACTTGCGCTCTTACAAAATTGTAAGACGATTGAAAGATTTGAGGTAGACTAAATGAGAACAAAAATACGAAGTTGAGACAAGGTGCTCAGCTTCGTATTTTTTATTATTACCTCGTTACTTTACTGGCAAATAAATAATGAAACTCGTTTCTTGGGCATTTGAGATTACAGTGATTGTTCCCTTATGGCGCTCAACAATTTCCTTAGTAATGGCAAGTCCAATGCCAAAATGACCACCTTTTCCCTTGTAGAAACGTTCAAATAAGTGCTCTTGGTCTTGCTCTGAAATAGCTTCGCCATCATTTGAAATAGTGATTTGTAATTGATTTTCTATCAGCTTTCCTGAAATACTGATTTGTGTTTTAGCGTAGCGGACAGCATTCGATAAAATATTGGTAAATGCACGTTCCAATAACTTTTCATCGGCTTCTATTTCCAAATAATCATCGTCAAAGTGATGTTCAAAGGTAATACCGCGTTCATCAGCCTTGGCTTTCAAGCGCCAACTAACATCATAAAGAAGGTCTGTAATATTCAGCTTTTCCAGCTGTAATTGTGTTTGGACGGATTCCATTTTCGAAAGTGTCAAAATATCATCCACCAAATCAGTCATTTTCTGACTTTCATCAACAATGACACTAGCTGCTTGTTTGGCATCAATAACCCCCTCTTTAATACCTTCAGCATAGCCTTGAATAGACATCAAAGGCGTCCGCAATTCATGAGAAGAATTTTGAAAGAAGAGTTGTTGACTACGTTGGTTAGCATCAATCATATCATTCATCCGCTCAACAGTTTGCCCAACTTCATTAAATTCACGGTAGGCAAAGTTTTCTGTTGGCAAGTTTTTTTCGCGATTGCCAACACGTAAAATATAAGATTTCAAACTACCAAAATTTCGGTCAAGTTTTCGAGCGGTAAGAAAAATACTGATACTAGCAACGATTCCGACAATAACCATCAAAACTAATAATATAAAATTAATATAATCTTCCAGTTCTTCAATCGGTGTGACATTGGCAAAAACGAAAATATAATACGTTGGAGAACCATCATTATTGTCTTGTTTGACATAACTGTCTGCTAATGTGCCAGGATATTCCTGCATTTTGATCATGTAAGCTGAACCATCAATTTCAACTTTTTTAAAGTAATTTAAACTATTTTGGTAATCACTATAGTCTGCATCATCCTCATCAATATCATCAAACCATTCAATATCATCATTATCTGAAAAATAATCAATAATCTTTTCAGAAATTTTTTTCTCTGATAAATCGTACATAGAAGCTGAAATGTACTTAATATCAAAAGAGTCGTCTGCAATGACATAAGTAGTCTCAAAAATATTTCCTTCTGCTGTCGTTTCTGGAGTATCACCGACATATAAAGTGTCCAAAGTATCATATTGATTTTGTACAGCTGTAAATGCTTGCTCAGCAATAAATAATTTCAAAAGCACATTAAATACTAAAAGAATAATAGCAAAAGAAACGATAATAATGGTTAAAGGCTGAACAAATAGTGTCGTTTTGAAACGCAAATTTCGACGCTTTTTCTGCAATATTTTTTTCGGGTGATTGAGCTGTTTTTTATTGTTTTTTCGTGAGTTTGAAACCATAGCCCCAAACCGTTTCAATAAGGACATGACTATCGACTCCTCTCAATTTTCTACGCAAGCGTTTAATGGTATCATCCGTTACCCGTGTTTCTATGCTACTTTCGTATCCCCAAATGTGATGCAAAAGTTCATCACGTGAAACAGCCTCTTCTGCATGATTCATCAGCATTTTTAATAATTCAAATTCTGTATTGGTCAGTTTTAAGACTTGATTGTCATAGGTGACCGTGCGTTCTTTCTCGGATAAATTCAGCGCTTCGTAAGTCACGACATCTGAGGTTCCTTTAACCACTTCTTGCGATTGCGGTTGGCGTGCCAAAATAGCTTTCACGCGCAAGCTTAATTTTAACGGTGAAAATGGCTTGGTGAAATAATCATCTGCCCCTGCTGAAAAACCTTTAACAAAATCAGCATCACTATCACGTGCTGTTAATAGGATAATGGGCACATCAGAGCGTTTACGAAGCATGGTTGCAATTTCAACACCATTTGTCCCTGGCATCATAACATCCAAAATCACTACATCTGCTTCTTCTTCCATAAAACGCAGCAACAATTGGTCTCCTGTCTCGAAAATCTCAACATCAAGTCCTTGTTCACGTAAAAATGACGCAATCAATTCACGAATATTTTTTTCATCATCTGCCACATAAACCTTAGCCATTTAACACCTCTAAAACGTAAATTCTTACATTCATCATACCATAAATTGCACTAAATATGGCAAGCCCAGCTGGACTTGCCGCAGAAATACCTCATATTTGTTCTGTTATTTTTTCAACTTTCTTAATTCCCTTTGGAAGGAGCGCCGCAAAGCCTTGACTTGCTGATAGGCAGATTTTCCTGCTTTGGCATAATGCCCTTTTTTATTAAAATAGCTGTGCTCCCATTGTTCGTGTTGGCGTTTTTTGATTAAAAGTGGTGCTGAAAAACGATTGCCTTGATTGGCTAAGATTTGTTTCCGAAAGGCAGGATCGTGTGGTTTAATGGGAGCAATATCAAGTTCATAATGCCTTTTGTCATTCTGATTCGCATAGTTAAAACTAGCACCGTTGATAATACCATTATGATTGGTACCCTGTGGGTCAATTTCATTTGCAAAACGCCCTTGGCTATCTAGGATAAATTCCGTGTGAAATCCCATTACAATTTTCAAGTTAATGGGTAACGAAAATCCCAAAATAGGCTTTTTAGGAGCTTTATTGTGAAGGCGTGACGATTCTGTCAAATCAAAATCAAATTGCTTCCGCCAAAAACGTCGTCCCTTCTTTCCTTTTAGATAAGTCAACAAGGATAAACGGTCATTTTGAGCTGGAAAATATTCTCGTACCCACTGTGCTTGGTAGGCAGAAATCACATAACGAAATTGATGAATTTGGTGAGCCAGTAAATTATCGGCTGCCATGCTTTCTGCTGGAAAGGCAAGTTGAACAACCTCCGCAAATTCTTGCCAAAAGACATGATCTGGTGCCAAGTTATCCGAAAACTGATTTATCAACTCGCGTGTCTGGCTGACGTTCCCAGTTAATTCTAAAGGCATTTGAGCAATTGCCATGACTTTCTCCAAGACTTCCTTTGCCTGATTGGCACTTGTCACAGCTCTGCTATTTTCCCAAAAACTAAAAAATGCTTTATCTCCGATTTTCATAGTGTTATTATAACTTAAAATACTTTTTCTACTTGATTATAAATTTTTTGATAAGTTCTTAAATTGTAACTTTTATTATAAGCTAAAACCATATATCATACCTCTTTATGTATCTTTTACGGTATATCATAAGATACCAATTTAGAATATGCAAATAAAAACTCTTAACAACTTTTAATTTGGACATTATCATTGGCTTTTGAAAGCGCAATTTGTCCGCTACAAGCAATGCCTGTCCCTGATACGTAAATTTTGCCACCACCAGCATTTTCTGCTTGGCTAATCGCTGAAAGCAATTCCGAATAGCTTGTTACGACTATATCGTCTGATGTGTTGGTTGCAGAAGTATCTGAAGTTGTTGTGGTAGTTGATGTACTGCTTATGCCGTTTGAATCAACTTGAATTTTAAAAATATCAATACTGCTATCTTGTGAATATACCCAAATAGCATCCCCACCACCTGTATAAGTGTAAGGTTGTGTGCTAGCTGTTGTCCCAGCAGACATTGTTGTCAATTGATTTCCTGCTGAATCAGCAACAATCAAAGTTCTTGCGTCTGTGCTTGAAGAACTTTGCAAGGTTACTTTAATCACGTCATTTCCAGACACTGGAACCTTGACAGCTCTGCCGTTTTGGTCACCTCTCCCACTAAGCGCCAAAGCATAGGTATCATCAGTTCCAGAAACCGTCGCATTTTTAGCCTTAACCTGCATGGTCAAGCTATCTGTTGCTACCAACGTCAAGCCATCAACCGTCGTTGTGCTAGAAATCGTTCCAATATTTTTAAAACTTGAGTTTTTGAAATTCCAAGATACCGTTATTGAGGCATCTACTTTCAAACTAGACATTCCCGCTAGTATCATACCAACCATTAAAATGGCACTAAACAATACCAATAACACTTGTTTTATTGTTTTCATTCTATCTCCTTTCCCACAAGCGTGGATTTATTTTAGCATGGATAATGTCTATCTTTAAGTTTTTGCATATATGGAATTTTTCTATAAATTAGAATAAGCTTATTTAATTATCCCTAAATCTTTTCATCGTGTAAACGCTTTTATCATTAGATAAAAATGTTTAGTCCAATTTGAATTTGCATATATAGGATTTTTACACTAAATCAGAAGAAATTTTCCACAAGTAAAAAAGAAGCCCACTATTAGACTTCTTTTCTGCCGAATTTATATTATTGTGCAAATGGAAGTATTATTCAGCATCTGGACGTGATTTGCGGTTAATGTCAGCTAAGATATTGTCAACAAATTCATCGATTGCTTCTGTGTGAGTTTGTTTGCTTCCATAGCGACGAACGTTAACTGTCTTATCAGCCATTTCTTTGTCACCAACGATTAATTGGTAAGGGATTTTCTTAGTTTGGCTTTGACGGATTTTAAGTTGCATTTTTTCGTTGCGTTCATCAACGTCAACACGAACACCTTTGTCGCGAAGAACTTTAGCAACTTCCCAAGCGTAGTCAACGTGAGCTTCGTTAGAAACTGGGATAACAGTTACTTGGTGTGGTGCAAGCCATGTTGGGAAGGCACCTTTGTAGTTTTCAATCAAGATAGCTGTGAAACGTTCCATTGTTGAGATAACACCACGGTGAATCATAACTGGACGGTGTTCTTCACCATCAGCACCAATGTATGTCAAACCGAAACGTTCTGGAAGAAGGAAGTCAAGTTGGATAGTTGACAATGTTTCTTCGTTACCAAGAGCTGTTTTCACTTGAATATCAAGTTTTGGACCGTAAAAGGCTGCTTCACCTTCTGCTTCGAAGTATTCAACACCCATTTCATCCAAGGCAGCTTTCAACATTGATTGTGCATTTTCCCACATTTCGTCGTCATCATAGTATTTGTGAGTGTCTTTAGGGTCACGTAGTGAAAGACGGAAACGGTATTCAGTCAAGTTGAAATCTTCATAAACATCGATAATCAATTGAAGAGCTTTTTGGAATTCTTCTTGAATTTGTTCAGGTGTTACGAACAAATGACCGTCATTAAGTGACATTTCACGAACACGTTGAAGACCTGACAAAGCACCAGATTTTTCATAACGGTGCATCATACCGATTTCCGCAATACGGATTGGCAATTCACGGTATGAGTGTACATGGTGTTTGTAAACTTGGATGTGGTGTGGGCAGTTCATTGGACGAAGAACGAATTCTTCACCGTCACCCATATCCATTGTTGGGAACATATCTTCACGGTAGTGGTCCCAGTGACCTGATGTTTTGTACAAATCAACTGAAGCCAAAGGTGGAGTATAAACATGAAGGTAGCCTGAAGCTACTTCTTTATCAACGATGTAGCGTTCCAACGTACGACGAATTGTCGCACCGTCTGGCAACCAGAATGGAAGACCTTGACCAACTTCTTGAGAAATCATGAACAAATCAAGTTCTTTACCAAGTTTACGGTGGTCACGTTCTTTAGCTTCTTGACGTTGTTTAAGGTAAGCTTTAAGATCTTTTTTGTCGAACCAAGCAGTACCGTAAACACGTTGCATCATCGCATTGTCGCTATTTCCACGCCAGTAAGCACCAGCGACGTTCAATAGATGGAAAACTTGGATACGACCAGTTGAAGGCACGTGTGGACCACGGCAAAGATCAGTGAATTCACCTTGTGAATAAACAGTAAGACCACCTTCGTCTGCACCATGTTCTTCAATCAATTCAAGTTTGTAAGGGTCGTTTTTGAACAATTCACGTGCTTCATCAATTGTGATTTCTTTACGAATACATGGAAAGTTTTCTTTAACGATTTTTTTCATTTCTTCTTCGATACGAGGAAGATCTTCATCAGAGATTTGACCAGCTTTGTTATCAGTATCGTAGTAGAAACCATCTTCAATAGCAGGACCTACACCAAGGCAAAGGTCTGGGAAAAGACGTTTTGCTGCTTGTGCAAAAAGGTGAGCAGCTGAGTGACGTAAGATACCAAGAGCATCTTCGTGGTCAGGTGTCACGATTTCAATACTACCGTCTTCAGTAATTTCACGGGTTGTATCAATCAATTGACCATTAAATTTACCAGCTAAGGCTTTTTTAGCTAGTGAATTGCTAATGCTTTGAGCAATTTCAAAAGGTGTTACACCAGATTCAAATTCGCGCACAGCGCCATCTGGAAAAGTGATTTTAACCATATTTCTCTCCTTTTTATAATTTACAATGTTGACAATTCCTTTTTGGGGAACCAAGCAAAAGGAATATTATCAGCTTATGAGACTTTTCCTCGAGATAAAAGAAAAACGACGTCCCAAAAGGACGTCGTAACGTGGTTCCACCTTCATTTATCTACGACAAAAAAGAGTCGTAAACCTCAAACTAGCTATATCGTAGCTACCGTTTTATGTTTGCATAAAAGCAAGGAAGTAGTATTGAATCAGCCAACCCTGCGCCCTTCTCACCAACCGGCACTCGCTCTAAAGGTTTACCCCTGTTCAACTCGTCTTCGTAAGTTATTATAACACGAATAATTTATTTTTCAAGAACTTAATCAATGAAATCTCGAATTGAATTAATTAATCGTTTTGGAGCCTTAACAACTTTGGCTGATGTTTTAGCTGTCGCTTTAACAGCTTTAGCTGGCATTTTTATCGCTGATTGAGCAAATTTGATAGATGTTTTTTCATCTTGGCTTCGCACCGTCAATGATAATTTTGATTTTTTCTTATTTTTGGCTGAAATCAAGACGTCTAAATAAAAGGCATAGACTGATTTTCCAAAGTGCTCTGCTGAAATAGCGTACATTTTTTCTTTGTATGTCCTTTCGTCCATTGCTGGTGTACCGGCAATCGCATCTAAAATTGCATCTGCTAAATCTTCTTCATGATAAAAGAGTGTCCCGAACATCTTTTGGTCAATAATATCGTCCAAATAAGGATTGCCATGAGCAATGACAGGCGTTCCGCTGGCAAGGCTTTCTGTGTAGGTTAATCCTTGTGTCTCACTAGTAGAAGCTGAAATAAAGAAATCACTTGCCTTATAATACAAAGCTGTCTCGTCATGTGGGACCATTCCTGTAAAAATCACAGCTTCTTCAATACCCAACTCTGCTACCAAATCTTTCAAATCTTGGAGATAGGGTCCATCACCAACAACAACTAACTTAACACGTTTATTTTCCGACAAAACTTCTGGAAATTGTTTTAGGATAGCTTGGATATTTTTTTCGTAAGAAACACGTGACAAGCTAAGCAGCATGGTTTCGTCATCAGCAATACCTAATTTATCGCGGAGAGCTTTAGCATCTTCTGCTGTAATATCCTTGCGTTCGTATTCTTCCACACGAATACCTGTCGGGATAACACGTTTAGGAATTTTAATATCGTAACCTTCTAACAGATTTAAAACAATACGTGATGGGCAAATAACGCCGTCTAAATCGTTCAAATAACCGCGAATAATGTACTTAACCATGCCAGGTTTGATGATTTTCCCTTTGGCAATGTAACCAACATAATCCTCATACTGAGTATGATAAGTATGTACCGCAGGAATGCGGAGTGCAGCAGCAATCATTTTCCCTAAAACACCAACACTAAATTCAGTCTGAGTATGAATAATATCCAATTTATACTGCTTTGCTATTTTATAAGAGGAAATCAACCCACGATAAACTACACGACGGTCAGTAAACGACACAAAAGGAACGCTAGGCAGACGAATAATCGTTGGATCCTCGTAGCGTTTAACGGCTTTATCAGTGGTAGTAAATATATAAACCTCGTGTCCCTCTTTTTCCAATTCTTCTTTTAGGGTGCAAATGCTTGTTGAAACCCCTGAAACTTGAGGGAAATAGGTATCTGTAAAAAGACCTATTCTCATTTTACAACTCCATTACTTTTTCATAGACGTCAACTAATTCATTAGCAACTTTATCAATGCTACGGCTTTCAGCCACTTTGTAGCCTGCTTCTTGTTTTTGACTTTTTCCTGCTAAGACTTTTCGAAGCGCTCCTACAAATCCATCAATGTCAGTCGCTAATTCTGCACAACTTTCATCTACCCAGCCGTGATAAACAGGAATATCACGTAGCACGACGTGTTGGTGGCTAGCAAGAGCTTCCAAGACAACAATTCCTTCAGTTTCCTCACGACTTGGGAAGAAAAAGGCATCTGCTCCGCTCATTGCTCCCTCAAAAACATCACCTTTAATGTAACCAGCAAAGGTCACATTTGATGGGTGTTTGCGAGTAACAATACTTCTGACTTTATGTGGGATAACCCATTTATTTGTTTCACCGAACCAGATAAAACGGACGTCTGGCATTTGTTCTGCGACTTTTACAAATTCGTCAATGCCCTTGCGCATGAAGTAGAGCCCAGCACAAATAACAACTTTTTCATCTGGTTTAATATCAAAATAATGACGGAAAGCTTCTTCTTTGGCAGAATTTGGAATATAGCGTGACAAATCAATACCATTTGAAACAGCGTAAATTGGATGCTTAATGCCATAACCTGCAATCAAATTTTTTGAGTATTCCGTAGGGGTGATAATGGCATCAGCCTTTTGATAAAAACGACAAAGATACCATCTAAAAATTGGTGATATTAAATTTGAACCAATGAATGAATCACGAAAGTCCTCTTCGGTTGAATGACCGTGCATAAGCACTTTTTTGCCAGCTCTTTTAGATTTCATCAAAAGATGCCAGCTTTTAAGCCCATAAGTATTAATGTGTACTAAATCATAATCGTCTTTCGAGTTGGTTGTATATTCTTGCCCCACAATTGTAAGGGCACGCTCTTGATGTTTAATCGCACGTCCTATGCCGGATTTTCTCAAATAATCCTCGGCTTCCAAATACAGTAAAACTTTCATAATTTCTATTATATCTTATTTTGTATTTTTTTTCACCAAAAGTGAAAAAATCAGTCCTCGGACTGATTTTAATTTGATATAACTAATCAACTATTAACGTGTTGTGCCACGTGTTATAAGACCATGGTTAAGAAGAATTTCTTTTTCTTCAAGTTCCTCTTTGTTCATGATTTTAGTCAACATACGCATGCTGACAGCACCAAGGTCATAAACTGGTTGACTGATTGAGCTAAGGTTTGGGCGTGTGTATGATGTAATTGGTGAATCATTGCTTGTGATGATTTCAAAGTCTTCTGGAACTTTTTTGCCAGCTTCGAACAAGCCGTTCAGTAAGCCTGCTGCCAATTCGTCTTCGGCAACAAAGGCTGCTGTTGCGCCAGAATTAATCACACGTTGTGCAAGTTCAAATCCATCTTTATAGTTGTAATTAGCTTCAAAGACAAGACCTTCTTTGAATGATAAGCCATTTTTTTCAAGACCTTCTTTGTAACCAGCTAAACGCACTTTACCGTTGATATCATCGATAAGTGGACCAGAAACAAAGGCAATTTCTTTATTGCTTTTAGCTAAAATATCAACAACATCAACAACCGCTGCTTTGTAATCAATATTAACACTTGGGAGTTGGTGTTCTAAGTCAACTGTACCCGCAAGTACAACTGGTGTGCGTGAGCGAGAGAACTCTGCACGAATTTTTTCAGTCAAATGATGTCCCATGAAGATAATACCGTCAACTTGTTTAGCAAACAAGGTGTTAACAACGTTAACCTCCTTATCATCATCTTCATCACTTGAAGCAAGTACGATATTATACTTGTACATAGCGGCAATATCATCAATTCCTTTAGCAAGAATTGAGAAATAGCTATTGGCAATATTGGGAATAACAACACCTACTGTTGTTGTCTTTTTACTTGCTAAACCGCGGGCAACGGCATTTGGACGATAATCCAAACGATCAATAACTTCAAGAACTTTCTTACGTGTGTTTTCCTTTACGTTTTTATTGCCATTTACAACACGACTAACTGTTGCCATAGAGACGCCTGCTTCTCGGGCAACGTCATAAATTGTAATCGTATCATCAGTGTTCATTATTGGACTTCCTTTCTATTTGAAAATTTCGCTTTCACGGATATTTTATCATCTTTTGGAAACACTTTCAAGGGGGTGAGTGGTCTTTTTTGAAAACTTTTCATATATTGTAAGCGTTTAATTGCTTGATTTCTATATCAAACTACTTGAAAAGTCAAAATTTGAGGTTTTTCAAAATAATTTTTGAAAACTTTCATTCAAATTATGAGAGAACTTCTTTTTATCTCATTTATTATTTTTTGTCCGTAAGATCACTTTTTTTGACTCAAGTCTTGATTTTTTCTGATTTTTTTGAAAAAATGGGATTAATTAGAAAGAAGGTTCCTTATGTCAAAATTAGATCAAATCCGCCCATATCTTAGTCAAGAAAAAGCTAATATTGCTGTTTTTTCCGACCCCGTCACTGTAAATTATTTAACTGGATTTTACTGTGACCCACACGAACGCCAAATGTTCCTTTTTGTGTATAGCGACCGTGAACCTGTGCTTTTCGTTCCAGCACTTGAAGTGGCACGCGCAAGCCAAATTGTCACTTTCCCAGTTTTTGGTTATATGGATTCTGAAAATCCTTGGCAAAAAATCAAATCTAGTCTACCTTCAACTGACAGCGCGAAAGTTTTTGCTGAATTTGACAACCTCAATGTGACAAAATTTCAAGGTTTGCAAACTGTTTTTGACGGACGTTTTGAAGACTTGACACCATTTATTCAAAAAATGCGTCTCATCAAATCACAAGATGAAATCGAAAAAATGCTAATCGCTGGTCAGTTTGCTGATAAAGCGGTTCAAGTTGGTTTTGATAATATTTCATTAGACAATACAGAGACTGATGTCATTGCCATGATTGAGTTTGAAATGAAAAAACAAGGTGTTGAAAAAATGAGTTTTGACACTATGGTCTTGACTGGAAATAATGCTGCTAATCCACACGGTATCCCTGGTACGAACAAAATTGAAAATAACTCACTGCTCTTGTTTGACCTTGGAACAGATATGCATGGCTATGCTAGTGATATGACACGTACCGTTGCCGTTGGTAAACCTGACCAATTCAAAAAAGATATTTACGAACTTTGCTTAGAAGCCCAATTAACAGCTCAAGAATTCATCAAACCTGGTGTTCTTGCTAGCGAAGTTGACGCTGCTGCACGTAATGTCATTGAAAAATCCGGCTACGGTGAATACTTCAACCACCGTCTTGGACATGGTATCGGTATGACTTGTCACGAATTTCCTTCAATCATGGAAGGTAACGATATGGAAATTCAAGAAGGCATGTGCTTCTCTGTCGAACCTGGTATTTACATCCCTGGAAAAGTTGGCGTACGTATCGAAGATTGCGGACACGTCACAAAATCTGGCTTTGAAGTCTTTACACATACACCAAAAGAATTGCTTTATTTTGAAGGATAATGGTATTAATATAGCTCAAAAAATTCCCAGTTCACTCTTGGGAATTTTTCTATTGCAAGGCAAGCCAAAACGACTACTGCTAAAATGAGCCTAAGAACTTTAAAAAGAAGCTTTTATGTTTTACAAAACAATAACTTATTGTCCCGAATGTGGACATCCTTTGGAGAAAAAATTTAAAAAAAATGAGGGAGAGATTCCTTATTACTCACAATGTGCGAGTTTTCGTTTTCCAGTCTTTAATACAGCAATTAGTGCGATTTTATTTAATGAAAATCATGATAGGATTCTTTTGATTAAGCAATATGACATGACTGACTATATTTTACTGGGCTGGTTATGTGTTTCAAGGGGAAAATGCCGAGACAACTGTGGGGCGTGAGATTGATGAGGAACTTGGTTTAAGGGTTAAATCATTGACATTTAACACCTATCAGTATTATGAACGCAGCAATTCACTCATAATTAATTTTGCGGCAACAGTTACTGGCAATGTGTCACCTAACCACGAAATTGACGATTGAGATTGGTTTTCAATTGAGGAAACTAAGACGTTCAATGATAATTTGCTGACGTCCGTCTGGTAAAGTTCCAGCATGGACTTTGGTATCATACTGCTTAGGAGCACTCGCTAGAAAAGCTTCCATTTTTTCTTCAGACTCAAAAATATCTTCATCAAACCAGTATAAATTACTATCAATAATCATTTTTACACCTACTTTCTTAAACAATCTTTATGATTCTATCTTAAAATATTTTGTTATCGCTTACAATTCTATTTTAACTACTATTTATCCTTGTTTAGAATAAATAAACCAACTGTCCAATAGACAGCTGGTTTACAAGCACATGACATTGAAAAGCAGATTATAGCCAACAAATACTGTTTTACAAATCTCGGTAATCAATGAGTTCAACATCTTGCTTTCTGAGCCATTGTTTGACATCAGGATTGATTAACATAGCAACTTCTTGTGTTCGAGGAATGGTTAGGCTAGAGTGCGTTAGAATGTCATCATCAAGATAACCAGGGTGAAAAACGGCCAACTGTACCACATGGTCATCAGCTTTTGCTACCATGCGTTTTAGCATGTCAAAAGGCTCATAATGCGGCGCCATTGATTCCATATTGAATTGCACAAGAGAGTTCCCAATTGTCAATGGTGCGCCACCTGTTGAAAATCCTGAGTATTTCAAGCCGTGCTTTTCTGCGACAGTTTCTAATCCCTTAAAGAAATTGCTTGACGCTACCGCATGCCCTTCAAAATAATCTGGCTGACGCCCAAATAAGGCTAAAAATTTCTGGTACTGCGCTTCAATTTCCAAGACAACTTCCTCAAAAACGACAAAATCCTCTTTCGCTGCTCGAAATTGTTTAGAAGATTTGAAATTACCATTCTCATCCACCAAGCTCGGAATAAGCTCAGGATTTGTCAAAGGCTTCCCAGCACAAATGTTGGTATGCACCCCAAGAGCCAAAGGACAATCTTTGATTAAATCAACGCCATGCTGCGTAGCAGGCATATTGACCATAACACCAAGACTTGAAATCAGCCCTTCCTTGACCGACTTTTCAATACCATAATTAACAGCCTCAGAATAACCTAAATCATCAGCACGCAAAAGAATTTTTTCATTTTTTCTCCTTCACAATATAATCATAAGTATCGCCAGCTTGAATAAATGTCACCGGAATATCTCTTCCTAAAAGTTCCAAAAGATAATCTGCCATTATTTCCATCCCTGGTTCTTCCATATTAAAATGTCCTATAGAAATTGATACTTTACTTCTTCCAAGTAAGCTAGCATCTTTAATATATTCAGCTAAACTATAATCTACCATTTCAAGTGGTAAAATGGCATCAAAATCTTCTTGTTCCATCTGCCTAATATCCTCATTTGCATCTCCAAAAACATGGAAGGGGATTTTTATTCTTTTAATTTCTGTATTACGATCACCAATAATTCTAACCCCGTTTAACTTCAATTTGCTTATAAGTGTGTGTGACAATTGCTCCGCAGTTATTTTAGGAATTTCAAAAAGTAGCGGATTCGAGATATCGTTAATAATACAATCTTCCCATCCAAGCTTTTTAGCTAGTCCATAGAAAATGCCATCGATGTAATGATCTTCAACCAACATTCCAGAGTGTATATAATCATGACAACGCCACACTGTAATTCCATAATCATCTAATAGTTTTTTCTTTTCCAAAAAAGTACCAATTTGATTTTCTCTAAACCATTCTTGATGATCCCCATGATTCCAGAAAAGAGCTTCATGACAGATAATTAAGTTAGCTCCCAAACTATGTGCCTTTTTAATAACTTCTACATTTGCCCATATAGTTGTCACTATTCCTGTACACTCTGAATCTGCCGTTCCATATAAAATTTGATCCCTAGTTTTAGAATTGTCAATATTATCACCTTTGTAAGAGTTTTTTATTTTTTCTATTATCATTTCTATTTTCATACTTTTTCTCCTAATTTAGTAAACATCATAATTAAGAAACCGCTTATTAACGAGACAGCGATTGTTATCCCAAGTGCAATATAATTTGAAGATGATCCTCCAAGAAAAGCTGCTAAACCATAGATTCCATTTGAGGTGTTAAGAACATAAGCTGTTAAGTGTACCATCCCAGCAACTAAACCAGTAAGTGCACCACTTATTATCCCAGCAAGCAAAGGGGTTTTATAAGGAATAAATAATCCATATAACATAGGTTCTCCTACTCCCCCAAAAAACCACGTAACTAAATAACCAATAGCTAAAGAACGTTCTTTTTGATTTTTTATTTTTACAATACATGCTAAAGCGACACCAGCGGCAGACCAACTAGCACAAAGAATACCAGGTAATAGAAAATTATCATACCCCATTGTGGGAAATGTCACAAAAAGATAAGCAAACAATACTGGATGCATACCAGTTAGAACAAAGAAAGTAAAGAAACCTCCAACCACTGCTAAAGCTAAAGGGGCTGCAACGCTATTTAAAGCAATAATTCCTTCTCCAATATATGTTCCAATATAGCCGCCTAAAGGTGCAAGAATTGAAAGCGATAATGGTAACATCACAAGGACAGTTGCAAAAGGAACTACAAATACAGAAAGCAAATCTGGTGTGTATTTCTTAAAGAAATTATATACATATTTTAGTATCCACACAACCAAAATCATTGGAATGACTGTACTAGAATAGTTCTGTGCTGTTGTTGGAATTCCAAACACACTAAAGCTGGTTCTCTCAGTTGCAATATTGAGAAAAGCTGGATGAATTAATATTGCGCCTAAAAATAAGGCAATAGGAATGTTCGTATTTAATTTTTTAGCAGCAGTATATCCTAAGAAGACTGGGAAAAAGTAGAATCCTGCATCCCCTACAAAAGTAAATAATGTATATAAGTCACTTGATTCTGATAGAACATTTAATAATGATGGACCTAGAATTGCAACCAAAGTTTTAAACAATGAAGCAGTTAACATTACAGGTATTAAGGGGGTTAAGCTACCCGATAAGTAATCCAAAATATTTGTTCCCACACCTTTTAATGTTAATTTTTCCTTTGGTTTATCCAGATTCTCGTCAACTTGTTTTTCCAATGTGACCCCTGCTAATTTAGCAAATTCAGGATAAACTTTTGCAACATTTTGCCCAATGACAACTTGATACTGTCCACCAGACTCAACAACAGCAAGAACACCTGGGATACTGGTTACCTCGTCTTTTTTAGGAACGGAAGTATCCTTTAAATTCAAACGCAAACGTGTCATACAATGTGTTGCACTCATCACATTTTCCTTGCCACCAACTGCAGCCAGCACTTTTTCTGCGATAACTTTGTTATTATCGACCATAACTTTCTCCTTTGCGGAGCTTCGCTATTTTTCTCCGCTATTTTTTTCATACAACCTGTTGATATGTATCATCAGGTAGAGTAACTCGTCATCAGATTGACTATATCTCATACTTTGATGAATATAATCCATGATAACGACTGCAACTTGATAGATATGAGGTTGACTTTCTTTGAGACTTTGTAAAATAGTCTCATTCCCATTAATAAATGATTCATTTTCACGTAGTCGTTTCAGATAATAACGAACATGTGCTTGAAACCTTTGGTAATTAAATTCCTCACGCTCAATACGAATTGCTAATTGATTTTCAATCATCTGTGTCATAATCTCAATCAATTCTTCGATAGCCTGACTTTCGTTGTCAATATCAAATTCAGCTTGGCTATTGATAAAATGCATGGCAATACTGGTCACTTCACTGTGTGGAAGATTAACACCTAATGAAGTATTTATCAAAACCAAGGCATCTTCTGCTAATTTCGTTTCCTTAGGATAGAGCTGGGCAACATCCTGTGAAAAAAGAATTTTCATTTCCTTAAATTCTTTCAATCGACGAATAGCAAATTGGATATGGTCTGCTAAGCTAAATATCAAAGTCGGATTGAGTTTTCCACACAACTCCTTCTGCGCATTTTGCACGATTTCCACACTAAGCAACATCAAATCTTCTGGAATTTCATCCAAAAGTAATTGAAAATGAGGATCCAATTTATAAAATGTCATATCAATTTTTGAAAGATCCCTTAGATCATAAGGCGTCTTTGGAAAACCAATACCACGTCCAAAGGCAACCAACGATTTACCATTATTGTCAAGACATTCTGCCACATTATTATTGATTTTCTTCACAACTCTCATCATATCTACCTTTTCTATTTATGCTATTTGTCCTGCACAAAAAAACTCTTCGAAGACATACCACACCCCTTTACTTGATGAACGGTAATGCCTCCCGAAGAGTAACAATCCTTGTTTAATTATAGTTTTATTGTAGTTGATTTTGTAAGCGTTGTCAAGTGAGGTTTTTAGAATTCTTATTTATTGCAAAGCTCCTTCGACACGTTTGTCACTATACATAATAAATTCGACGATAAAGGTTAATATCATGGCAATAGCAAGGCAGATGAGGACAATGAATATTTCACGCGCCTCACCAAATTACTCGAACTCACCAAGGCAACGTTGACCGATGAGGTTATGACTGATTTAGCAAGCTTTTTATCACAAAGCGAGCATTTATTTGCGGCTGGTGGTGCCAAAAGTTTTTTAAGTGCCAAATTATTTGAAACCTTGATGCGAAAAATGGGAGTTTATGTGTCATCTTATTCAACAGACTATCTTGATGATGCCGTTAACTATTTCAAAAAAGACGATTTATTGCTTATCTTTTCAGCAGGTGGCGATTCCACTTACATTCGCAAAATCACCAATTTGAAATGCAAAACACTTTTAGTAACAGCCAATCCAAATGCCAAATATCGCAAGCATTTTGATAAAGTCATCACACTCCCAACTCTTTCAGGAGACTGGGAATATGATTCCATTTCCCCAATTATGTTTGACATCTTCACAGAACTCCTTGTCACACACTATGCCAAACAAATGAAAAACTAACGCAACAGCCAAAAGCCACCCGATTGTTGAAATTGTTGAAAACGGGTGGCTTATTTATTTTTTCACTGAAATGGATTAAAAGGAGTTTCGTTTTTTTGAGTTGTATTTGTCTAAACTAGTTTATTGTTTGGTATTTTGGGTGACTGATTGGTGATTTTTCAATTTTTAACCATGTGCCAATCTTACTAGCAAGTTCTTTGGTCATTTCAAAAGCGCCAGCAATTTGTTCTTTGCTAATACCGTCAACATGGACACCTGAGGTGATCACACAATTTTGCGGCAACAGCTCTGCTATTTCTTCCAAAAGAACATCAGCCAAAACGTCATCTTTATGAAAACGCCCTGAATGGCTTGGAAAACGCACCACTTGCTTGTCCGCATTTTCTTTACAATAAGTGGTTACTGTGCCAATATGAGGGTGGCTTCCACCTGTCAATTGAATAAACAAGTCAGCGCCAATATAGTCAACCTGCACTTGAATAGAATACCCATATTCTGTCACTTCAAATGTTGCCATCTAATCACCATCCCAACGTCCAGCATAATCATTGCGAATGTGCAAAGCATCTAGTAATTTAGCAGTATTGTGGTCGATAATATCTTGCAAAGTCTTAGGATGATTGTAAAAGGCTGGTACAGGCGGAATGACTTGTACACCCATCCGTGATAATTTTGTCAAATTTTCCAAATGAATCGTATTTAACGGTGTCTCACGTGGGACAATGATGAGTTTACGTTGTTCTTTTAAAGCCACATCAGCTGCACGACCAATAAGATTGTCTGAAAAACCGCAAGCGATACCTGCAACAGTTTTCATGGAAGCTGGAACAATCACCATACCGTCTGTCAAGAAAGACCCTGAAGCAATTTTGGCACCCAAATCCTTGTTAGAATAAAGCACATCACACAAACTGGCAAATTCATCATGTGACATATCGAGCTCCAGTTTTAAATTCTCATGTGCCCAGTCAGACATGACCACATGCGTTTCAATGTCAGGATATTCTTTTAGTTTCTTTAATAAATTGATAGCATAGATTGTGCCTGAAGCGCCAGAAATAGCTACCACAATACGTTTTTTGCTCATAAGCACCTCACTTTTGTAATAAATACTCACTGAAAATCAACATTAGACTAAACAAGGCAAATGCAGATATAACCGAAATTCGTCAAAATAAGTCAACAAGCTCTAAGTCTGATTTTCAAAGCGTATAAGGACAATCGTTTTTTAGCTTGCCACTTGCTTAGCTAGCGTATTAACGACTATCAACTTAAAAATTCTTAATTGAAGATGACCTAGGCTGTGCAGTGAAATCATCCACTGGATGATTTCAGCCCGAACCAAGAAAAGGGAGAGTGAGGGGTGGAAATCTGTATCGTTAGCTAGTTACTACCAGCCGTAAACGACTGAAAACTTTGTCACCTTAACAGTCAACCGCACCTTTCTAGTCGTTCTGGCAGGGGTATGCAGAGGAAATCATAGATTTCTGGCTTACCACCATTTTTCTTTGCTCTTTAAACGCCCTTTGTCTCTTAAAATAAGAGGTTGGAAGATTAGCTCCAGCCTCTTATTCATGATTACTTTCCTTATCTTCTATCTCATTTTATCAAATAATGGCAGTTTCGTTATCTAAAATGAGTAGCAATTAATCTAAATATTTCTTCCAATCAGGAACTTCTTTAAATTTAGCACGTTCAAATTGGTCTTTCATGTCAAATGGTACTGTACCGTCAAGGACAAGTTTAGATGACATTCCTCGTACACGGATGTGTTCTGGTGAATATTCTGGACGTTCTGATGGGTCAAGTGGGTGGTTACGCATACCTTCCAACGACATAATATCTTTGTGGGCTTGGAAGCGTGTATTGATTGTCCACATGACATCATTCATATCAAAGATATCCACATCTTCATCAACAAGGATAACTGTTTTGAGTTCTTTGAAAGATGAGAATGCTAGCAAGGCAGCTTGACGTTGAATCCCTTCATCTGCAGGATTTTCTTTGCGGATTTGCATGATTGTCATCAATTTACCGCCACCAGCTGGTGGATTGTAAACATTAAGCACTTTACCAGGGATAGCTTTGTCAACCAAGTTAAGGATAGAAGCTTCTGTTGGAATACCTGCCATTGACACGTGTTCTTCAGAAGGCCCAATTGTTGTTTGCATAATTGGATTATCTTTACGGTGAGTGACCGCTTTAACTTTGATAACATTTAAAGCTGGATTGGCTGGACCATTGTAACCTGGGAATTCAGGCATGGCATGACCTGTATGCGTATTAATGTCTTCTTGAATTGTTTCATTTGGAAGGATTTCACCTTCAATGATAAATTCAGAACGTGCAATACCAACTTCATCAACAGCGATAGAATCAACCAATTGAACAGGTTCGTTACGAAGCGCACCTGCAACCCAAAGTTCATTGTAACCAAGTGGTGTCGTTGGTGGTTCAAATGTCGCCCCAATCAAGATAGCAGGGTCAAGACCAATATTGATTGTAATTGGCATTGGTTTGTTAAGTTTTTGATATTCTGACAAGAAAGCACCAATGTGACGACCACCAGGCATGATATAAATACCAATAGTATCTTTATCTTCCAAAACCATACGGTGAATTGTAACGTCACTCATTGATTTATCTGGCGTTGAACCATAAACCAAACCAGTTGTGATGTAAGGTCCTGCATCGTATTCTGTATTTGTTGGCGCAGCAATGAGCTTACGAATATCAAAATCATCATCAGTTGCTAAGTGAACAACTTCTTGAGCAGGTGCTTGGTCCTTAGAAACTTTAACAGGTTTCACTGGATTTTCAACGGCTTTGTTCAAAAGATGTCCAAGGTCTTTGTAATCATGATGAAGAATATGACCAACACGTTTACGGCTTGCCATTGTACCAATATTGACACGAACATTAGGGAATCCCTTAATGTTATTGAAGGTCATTGCTGGACCTTCTTGAGTTGGACGTTCTACGGTACCGCCAGCTCCGATATAACGATAAACGCCAGAAATTTCAGCGTTTGGATCGATTTCAACATCCGTTTCATGGTATTGTCCTGGAATTTCTTTAAGTTCTTCCAAGACTTTACGCAAATCATAAGGTTGTTCTGACATAAGATTTACTTCCTTCTTAAAGATTTCATATTAAAAGTGTAAACCTTCAATCACCGATAAACAATTCAAGTTAGGCGTTTTCCTATTCCTGTTTGGAATATTTTTCTTGCATTCCTTTCCAGAATACATCCAAAGCTGGTGTTGTTTTCTTCTTACGACGGATTAAGTTCATTTCTGACACCATATCAACCTCCAACGGACGACAGATAATTGCTTTCGTTTTAAACGGTGCAACCAATTTTTCCATCATCACCGAAACACCCATTTCTTTTTCAATAAAATCAATGATGAGATTGATACGATTTCCTTGATAGCCCATTTTCGGTTCAAAACCATAGGTATGACAAAGTTCTCGTACTTTTTGGAGCAACTGCGTTTTATTGCCAAGTTGGAAGAATGTCTCATCTTTCAATTCAGCCAAATCAAGTTTTTCCTTGTTGGCTAAGGGATGATTTTCAGGCAAAACCAAGACAAAACGGTCATAATCTAAGGTTAGACTATCATAAATATCAGGAGCAGCTTTGGTAAAAGAACGCGTAAAGACCGCATCGCAGATGCCATCATCTAAACTATGCATCAGCTGGTCAGCCTCTTCTTCCTCGACAACAACCGTGTCATCAGGATACTGCTTTTGAAAAGCTGCAATATCTGAAATAATAGGATAAGAAGACATACTCGGAATACCATGAATGGTTAGTTTATGTTTTTCTTGTTCAGACAAATCCTCTAATGTCTCTTGCATTTCTTGAAAAGTGCCCATAATCTTTTGAACATAAACTCGCACAATCTCCCCTTCTTCTGTCAGAGAAATTTGACGATGTTTACGATTAAACAAAATCACACCCAACTCTTTTTCAAGCGCAATGATTTGCTTTGAAATGCTTCCTTGCGTTGTATAAAGTTGTTCTGCTGTCTCGGTGTAATTCAACGTTTCACACAAGCTAAGAAAGACTTGAAATTTTTGGAAATTCATTTCCTGCTCCTATTCTTAATACTATTCCATTTTAGAATAGTATATCACAAAAATCTGAATTGTTTTTTAAAAAGTTGGTGTTAAAATGTAACAGAAAAGAAAGAATTCACAATAATAGAACACGGTCTAGCAGTCAACACTAATGTTTTCAAACTGTTAATGACTTTGTTTCTTATGAAGGAGGAAAATTGTATGCCTACTGGCGTCATCATTAATGCCCTATCAGTCGTTTTTGGAGGGCTACTAGGTGGTCTTGTTGGAAACAAATTATCAGAAGACTTCAAGACACAAATCAATATGATTTTTGGGGTCTGCTCAATGGGAATGGGGATTTCATCTATCGGATTGATGAAATACATGCCCGCTGTTATCTTTGCTATCGTTATCGGAACAGGGATTGGACTTGCACTTCATCTCGGTGATTGGATTAACAAAGGCGGTGCCCTCATGCAACGTAGCATGGCAAAAATCGTGCCAAACGACCATTCATCACTATCTCATGAAGATTACCTTGCTACCTTGTTAACTGTTATCGTACTTTTCTGCGCAAGCGGTACTGGTATTTATGGTAGTCTAGATGCAGGAATGACTGGTGATTCAACAATCTTGATTTCAAAATCAATTTTGGACTTCTTCACAGCAGCTATTTTTGCTTGCAATCTAGGTTATGTGGTATCACTTGTTGCCATTCCACAATTTATCATTTTCTGCTGCCTATTCTCCTTGTCAGCTTTCATCGTGCCACTTACAACACCTGATATGATTGCTGATTTCAAAGCCTGCGGTGGTTTTCTAATGCTTGCCACAGGTTTCCGTATGGTAAAACTGAAAATGTTCCCAATTGCCGATATGATACCAGCCATGATTCTCGTCATGCCACTTTCTTGGTTCTGGGTTAATGTTATTCTACCATTGCTATAATAGCAATTTTCAAAAATTAATACTGTAAGTAATTAGGATAAAACCAATCTTACAAAAGTATTTTATCCTTATATTGATATTGGCGAATAACTATATAACTCTTTTATTGTTATGTTCAATCATTAAACCATAGATTCAATTGCTCAACCGTATAATAATTTCATAAACGCAAAAATTTAAGATAGATTTGAAAATACAATAAAACTGAGATTATCTGACGACTAACCTCAGTTTTATTATTTCCATTAAGTTAAATCACTGCCCTGATTGGCAATTACTTTTTTATACCAATAAAAAGAATCCTTACGGCTACGTTTCAAACTTCCATGACCTTGATCATCACGATCAACATAAACAAAACCATAGCGTTTCTTCATTTCACCAGTTCCTGCTGACACCAAATCAATACAACCCCACATAGTGTAACCCATAAGCTCAATACCATCATTATTAATAGCATCAAACATTGAGCTAATATTTTGTCTTAAATAATCAATTCGATAGTTGTCATGAATAGAACCATCTGATTCTATTTTATCGTCCCATCCGATTCCATTCTCAACAATCCAAAGAGGTTTATGATAACGATCATAAAGAACATTTAAAGCAATACGAAGGCAATTAGGATCTGTTGCCCATCCCCAAGCATTCGTTTCAAGATAAGGATTCTGAACGCCCATCATCAAGTTACCACCTGATTTTTCCAAAATATCTTTGTGTGTCGTAATGGTACTAGAACCATAACAAGAAAAACCTAGAAAATCAGCTGAATAATCACGCAGTAAATCATAATCTTCAGGAGTATCTTCCAATATGATTCCTTCTCGATTGTATTTTTTCAAACGAGAAGCAGGATAAAAGCCACCCATTTGAACATCTGAATAGAACAAAGTTGTTTGTTCACTTAGTTTAGCTTGTAGCTGGTCATCGGGATCACACGTATATGCATAAATCGGTTGGTAGGCTAACATCATGCCAACTTTAATGCTTTTACTAATTTGACGAGCAGATCGAACAACTTTTGCTGATGCTACCAATTGATTATGAGCACCTTGGGCCTTTGCTTGAGGAGAAAAGTCAGTCATTCCTCCCGCCATAAAAGGATTCCACTCCATCATATTGATTTCATTGAAGGTTAGCCAATACTTAACTTTCCCTTGGTAATGTTTAAAAACTGTTGAAGCATAGTTTTCAAAATGGTCAATCAAAGCACGGTTCTTCCAGCCACCATAAGCATGCGTTAAATGAATCGGCGTTTCATAATGGGAGAGAGTTACCAGTGGTTCAATTCCATACTTAGCACACTCATCAAAAACCGCATCATAAAAAGCTAGTCCTTCTTCGTTAGGTTCTTTATCATCACCATTTGGGAAAATGCGCGCCCAATTCATTGATAACCGAAAAGTCTTGAATCCCATTTCTCCCATCAGAGCGATGTCTTCTTTAAAATGCCCATAAAAATCAGTTGCAGTATGGCTTGGGTAATAATAGCCTTCAACCACATCAGGAATAGCACCTTCTGGCAAGGATAGAGTTTGACCAAAAGTCATATCAATAGCACCAGTATCGCCTGTTTTAGGGTTACGCCAAGTAATACGACGTGGGCTTGTGTGTGAGCCACTTGTTAAAACATCAGAAGTGTTAACTCCCTTACCACCAGCAGAAAAACCACCTTCATATTGATTGGCAGCTGTCGCACCACCCCATAAAAAATGATCTGGAAAAGTCATTTATTGTTCTCCTTATTTCACTTAAAAATAAGATGTAAAGACACAATTTCGCTAATGTCAGCTGCATCTTATATCAAATACTTTACGCATTAGCAGCTTCTGCTGCTTCGATTTCTGCTTCTTTTGCAATCAGTTGTTTTTCATACGCTTTGAAGAATGGGTAATAAACAATAGTTGCAGGAATTAGCATGAGATAATCCCAAACAGCATTGAACCAATTCAAAGTTCCTAGATATTGGGCAAAGCCCATAGGTAGAAGAGCCGAAATAGAAATCCATGCAGGCATGAGCCAACCAATCTTATATGCAATAAGCGTCAGCAACATGACAATTGGAACATTGAGAACATAAGGGATACAAAGAATTGGATTGTACATGATTGGCATACCAAATGTCAATGGTTCATTGATACCAAACCAGCCTGGTATTGCTGAGATTTTAGAAATAGCAGAGATCTGTTTTGATTTTGAACGAAGTCCCATCAGAGCAAGAGGAAGCGTATTACCTGTACCACCTGCACATGCCATACCTGCAAACAATGCTACTGGATAGAAAGTTAGTGGATCACCTGCCGCATGAGCTGCTGCATTTGCTGCCGCTGCTTGCAAGCCAAGAGGCATGATAATTGGTACAAGAATCATGGTACCATGAATACCAAAACACCAAAGTAAAACAGCAAAGGTACAAAGAATAAACATACCTGGTACTGATGTTAGAGCGTTTAAAGGAGCACCAATCAGAGCCATGAATCCTGAAGGAATTGAATATGCCCCACCAGTTACTACTGAAACAATGCCATCAAGCCCTAAGAACAAAACAACATTAAAGAATAATGGCAAAATAGCAGCAAATGAATCTTGCAAGAAGGGAGGAACTACATCAGGCATCTTGATACGAATATTGTGGTCAGCGCAGAATTTCTCAAGTTGAACAACAATGAAAACAATGACAAAGCCGACAAACATACCTGTTGAACCAAGATAGGTCATGTCAAGTGCTGAAACACCTACTTCAGTTACCACAATAGGTGAAACAACTAAGAAGAACACTGCCAAAGCATCCACCATCGTAATCAATGGATTTTTCATTTTTAAGTTTTTGCCGTAGTTATAAGCAAAGAAAGCAACTACCCACACTGAAAGTAAGTTCATCGTGAAATTATAAGGTGAGTACAAAATTGCATAGATTTCACTATCAGCTGAAAATAAACCAAACATTGTACTCCCAATAGAAGTTATGATTTGGGATATAGCTCCAATCATGATAATTCCCATTAATGACATCATGGCTCCTTGCAGAGCGGATAGAAATTTGTTAGATCCTAGTTTTTGCCCAAAATCTTGAAGTTTGACCATAAAAGGACTATTGAATAAGGACTCCATGTGTTACCTCCAAAAATGATAATTTATAGATTTATTTAGACTTCTGCATAAAGTTGTTCAGCTAATTTCATAATTTTTGGACAGTCACCAATAGCATATTCAAAAGATGGAATAGCTGCTGTTGGCAAGCCTGTATTTTCTTTTACTTCTTTTAAACGATAAGACACTTGAGGGCCCATCATGACAATATCAAAATCTTTATAGACATTTTCATAGTCACCTAGTCCAACCGCTTTGATTGTAAGTTCTTGACCTTGTTCTTCCCAATATTTAGCCATTTTTTGCATAAGAATTGAAGTTGACATTCCGCCTGCGCATACGAGTAAAATTTTCATGATAATTTCTCCTTTTAGATGTGATTTATTTGTTTTTGTACAGAGTGATAAATTCGCGAATCATTTCGACTGCTAACATACTTGTCATAAGATGATCCTGAGCGTGGACAAGTAAGACGTTTAATTCAAGATGATCGCCATTTGCTTCGGAAAAGAGGAGTTCCGTCTGGGCATGATGGGCGATTTTGGACTTCTCATCCGATTCTTTAAGTAGTCTATCTGCTTCATCAAAATTTCCAACCTTAGCCTCTTCTAAGGCTTGAAAGGCTAAGGAACGTGCATCACCTGAATTAGCAATTAAGGTCATTGCCATCAATTCTGAAGAACTATTTTCAGTCATAACTTAACTCCTTTGTGTTTTGTTATTTGATGATTTTATTTTATCACTTCCGTAACCGCTGTCAAAATTGATTTTGAGCGCTTTTTAAGCTTATTTTATACACTTTCCATAGCTGTATAAACTCTATTTGAAAATAAATCCTCTCTAAAATTTTTCAAAAGTCGTAGTGTATATCTTTTGAGGCTTTATTCCTCTTTAGTGTATAAGCATTACAGCTATTTGTATAGACAAAACCAACTTAAAAAGAGTTTTGATGAATTCACTCATATCATCTTTGAAATATGATAAACTAAAGTCATGAAAATGATACGAACTTTAGATGTCACACAAGACGAATTTTACGATTATCTAGAGTCTGAGGTACGTGAACAGTACAGCAAAGCAAAAAATATGCTATACACTGGTGATATCAAGGAAGGAATGACGTATAGCACTGCTGTCGCTGAACATCAACCAATGACAATCACTATTGACCATTATACGCGAAATAAGCGTTATAAAGCCATCATCAAAAGTCATACGGATACTATTACCATTGATTATCAGACTGAAGAAGGCGACAAAGGACTTGACATTATCTTTATTCAAGAGATTGATAGTTTCAACAAGCAAAAGCAAAACAAGCTCATGCGTTGGTTTAGTGAAGGTGTTTATTACGGACGCATGTCAGACACCTTATTTGACATTCAGAAAAAAATCCATAGTCAACGTCCTGTTAAGGACTAAATCAAAGTTCAAGAAAACACCTTAAATATCCTTGACTCGCACCCCGATCATTAGACACGACATCTAACGATCGGAGTGCTTTTTGTATGACATTAAGTTATGAAAACAAGGTTCAACTCTATGAGTTACGCCAAAATGGAGAGTCGATTAACTCCTTATCAGAAAAGTTTAGTATTGTTAAGGCTTATATCAAATATATGTTTCGACTGATTGATCGGTATGGAATAGGTATCGTCTAGAAAAGGAAAAATATCTATTACTCTCCAGACTTAAAGCAAGAAATGATTGCTAAAGTTTTGTTTAAAGGTCAATCCCAAAAGCAACTAGCTCTTGATTATGCCTTACTCAATTATAGTCATCTGGCAAAGTGGCTGGCACAATATAAGAAAAATGGGGGTACTATTGTTGAGAAAACTAGAGGGAGCCCACCAAAGATGGGGCGAAAACCAAAGAAAACTTGGGAATAGATGGAATCTTTCTTTGGCATTCTAAAGTCCGAGATGTTTTATACGGGAAGTCTTATCAGTCTCTTGATGCGTTTGAGAAAGCCATTACAGACTATATTTTTTTACTATAACAATAAACGAATCAAGACAAAACGAAAAGGATTCAGCCCTATGCAATATAGAACTAAATCCTTTCAATAATTAATTGTCCAACTTTTAGGGGCCAGTACAGTTGTCTAAGGGAGTTATTTTTTAGAGTTTGGTTGGATTTTAAATTTGCCTAATGATTTGGATTAACAATGCAACTTCATCATCACTAATAATAATATTAAAGTGCTTTTCAAGATTTTTTAGCATCCGTCGGATTGATTTATAGTCATCTTTGAAATGCTGTAAAAAATAGTCTGTATCAATTTTATAATTGACATCCGTTAGATTAGGACTGCGGAGACGATTTATCATAGCAGATATGTGCATTAAAAGTCCAACTTGTTGGTCTTCTGATAAGGTATAAATCAGCTCCAACTGATTGATAAAGTCTGGTAAATACGTTTTGATTTTATCAATCGGTGTGTATTTCAAATTCTCAGCAAGATTTTCATAAATAGGATCATAGTTAGCACGATTGGTTGCGATAGGAGAAAAAGTCAGCGTTGCATCAATATTATCAATACCATTATCAAAGACTGACCGTAATGGGATAAAAGGAATACCCAGCATTCGCGGATCATAAGTACCTACAAAACAATGAATATAGTAGGCTTTCTTTAGAGAATAAACCTCTTGATTGAGCAGGTCCCTATCTGAAATCGCCAAAGGGATAACCTTATAGCCCAGCCGAGAATTTTTATCAATTACCTGTTTCATCTGCAAGGCACCACCTTCTCCCGTGTGGCAAAGCGTGATAATAATTCTTTCTTTATGCTCTTTATTAGCATACCTATTCCATTCAAGAGCGGTATCATGGAAAACATCATCAATATCATTTTCCATTTGCAACCTTCTGGCAATATCAATCCCCAGCATAGTAATAGGAACTTCTAAACGTCTTATTTTTATATTCAGTTGCAGAGCAATCTCATTAAGCATAGATTTTATTGACCCCATATCATAAATAACGATAAGCCCTTTCCCCTGATGAATGTTCGCAATGTAGTCCTTCAGATCATCTCTTACATCACTAATATCTTGATTCAACTGGAGGTCATAACCATAGACATTATTTGCCTGAGTGAGTGTCTTGGTCGTTTCTGCCAATGACGTAGCTGTTCCTTCACCGTGTAAAATATACAGCAAAACAGTCTTTGAAACTGGTGTTACCATTTCTTCATTGATAAAAAATGCAGCAAGAATAATAGTCTCCTCAAAACTTAAATCAAGGTGAAAATCTGATTCCAAAACCTTACCTAATTGATTAGCATGGAGATACTCTTCTGGATAATTTTTAATCATTTCAACATAACGTTCTTGGGAAAGTTGTTGCTGATTGTGATTGTCTTTTAGGAGAGCATTTACATGCAGACACAAACCGTAAAACCGACTACGCTCAAGTTCGATGTGGTGTTGCTGCAAAAAATCACTAACGGTGGTAATCAAACGATTATCTACAATTTTCGACAGCTGCGCTAAACCATCCTCACTCCCTTTAAAATATTTGGAAAGGATCTTTCCAATATGCGAATGAACTTCTTTCAATAAACTATCAGCCTGACTCACATCTCCCATTTCCTGAAACTTCTTGTCCAGTTTATGATAGATATTGTGCTTGGTTAAATAACTGTCACCTTCAGGTAAGAAACTGACATAGTCAACATCCTCTAGCAGATTTAAAACTTTTTGACGATAGGACAACTCACGAATAAGCTTTTGATTATCTCTTAAAACCAAGTCATTTGAATTAACCTTGATAGGCTTTTCATTATCAATAACTCTCAAATAGGCCGTGGCACATGCCGAAGTTAGTTGGTAACCCAACTCTTTGATATTAAACTCAAAATGAGCTAAAAGAAGTTGTGACAACACTTCCTTGGATACTTCGATGCGTCTATTGGCACGCGCTGCTTCTTCCTTGAACAAAGATAACATGATATTATACTTTTCTTCCACACTTCGCTCATCTAGGGAAGGCAAGTTGATAATCATATTGACATGTTGATTAAATTGATTGTCTATATCTCCTGAGATACCTAAAATAAGTTTTAAATGCTGGCAATCAATGTAATCTGTCATGTCCTCGCTGTATAGACGCTTTGTCTCTAATAGCTTAAAAAGCCTGCTTTGTTCCTTTGCTGGTAAAATATCTGCATTATCAATAAACAAAAGACCATTATCTGCCTTGGCAAATAAACTATCTTCAAGACGTGAACCAAACAATTCATTGACCAAAGTTTGCATCTCTTTTTTGAAATGATGACAATTAAACTCAATATAGGGTGAATCGACTCCCAGTACATGATTTGAAGTCGCAAACGCATACATATTTCGAACAAGCTCCGTTTTACCTGTCCCCATTTCAGAAATTATCAGTACATTGATATTTTCTTTAGGATATAAAATCGCTGCCTTAGCCAGCTGAATAGCTTTACTAAGGCTACCATCATCCCCAATCATTTTTGGAAATTGCTTGTTTTGACTTTCAAAATGGTCATTGATGATATATTTTACAGGGCGTCCACTTTGCTTGACCAAGCGACCTTCTTTAACTAATTCATTGAGAAGGCTGCTAGCATTTGAACGCTGAAGTCCGAAAACTTCAGCAATTTCTTGTGTTACTACAGCTATCTTGCCTGTCTCATAAACATCAGTCATCAGATAATCGTAAATTTTTTCTTTATTTGTTTTCATCAGCAGACCTCAAAGTTATTTATACAGATTAGTATACACTACTTCGCCTTATAATGTAACCCTTTTCAAAAAAATGAATCTCTCCCATTTGCCAATTTCCATTCTGTATGCTAATATGATTGACAGAAGAGAGGAATCCTATGTCTAAATCTATTCAAGAATCACTTGACTCTTGCCTATTTTTTACTGTAAAAAAGATGGATCGTGCCCTCAACAAATTGGCGGCGGAAGCTTTCCAAACAGTTGGAATGGCTCCAACTTATGCCTTTATTCTTCTTATTCTTGCGGAAGAAGATGGTAGGTTGCAAAAGGATATTGCACAAATACTTTATATTGCACCTTCTACCTTGACACGCCTTATCGAAAAATTGGTCTATAAAGGTTATGTCACAACACTAACTGAAGGACGTACTCGAAAAGTTTATCTTACAGTCAATGGCAGAGAACTTTTACCAGATATCCGAGAAGCTTGGGACAATCTGCATACCCGTTATAAAACTATTCTTGGTGATGCTTACGCCGATGACTTGGCTTCTATCATCAATATCAATTCAGAAAAATTGAGATAATCGGAGAGCAAGTAACTCCGATTTTTATATTTTTGAGTTTCAATAATTGTGTGTACAACTAATATTTGTTATACTGTTCTATTAACAAATATTAGTTGTATATTTGATGTTATCTATTAATTTTCCAGAAAATTCACACCAGGTTTGACTGATAACTTTGTTTCAAACGAGGGTATCCTTAAAGACCTTGACTTTGACAATATTCTCAACGGTCTGCTTGATGCTAGCAAATGGGAAACTTATTACGAAAATTCATCAGACGTGCACATGTATAGTCAAGAGCCTACTATTTCTTATAAACGACACACGCTTCCGTTTTAAAACATTTGTTTTTGACCGTTGAAGCTCAAATTGAAGCATATGATTTAGATACTGAAAATGGTGTTTTACGCTTAGCATGGTTGGAACGAAGCTGAAGGCGATGAATTTCTTGACGTTTACCATGCTTGGTTAGTTCAAAAATTGGGCCGCAACTGTGTTCGTATCTTGACACAAGAATCTCAAATCGTTACACCTGCTAAGGAGTTAGCAAAAACTATTCCTAACACAATGATGCTTGGTCACCAAGCTTGGTTAGACGGGCTTGTTTCTTTTGCTAAAAACTAGCAAAAATAGCTTTTAAGTGTTACCATAGAAAGAAAACTGGAGAAAACTATGTCAAAAGAAGATATCAAAAAACAAATTCGTACTGCCTTTGACCACCGTGTTGCTGTCCGTGTTTACAACGACCAAGAAATTTCCCATGATGACATGGATTTTATTCTTGATACAGCTTGGTTGAGCCCTTCTTCTATTGGTTTGGAAGCTTGGCGTTTCGTTGTTCTTGACCGCAAACAAATTGAAAAACTTCGTGATGAACTCAAAGCCGTTGCTTGGGGGGCTCAATACCAATTAGATACAGCAAGTCATTTTGTTCTCCTCATTGCTGAAAAAAATGCACGCTATGATTCTGAATCGGTCAAAAATAGCCTTATTCGACGTGGTCTCGGTGAAGATGATGCTCTTAACAGCCGTTTAGCAACCTACGAATCTTTCCAAAAAAATGATATGAAAATGGCTGATAATCCACGTGCTTTATTTGACTGGACTGCCAAACAAACTTACATTGCACTTGGAAATATGATGACCACAGCCAGCATGCTTGGCATTGACTCTTGCCCAATTGAAGGGTTTAATTACGAAAAAGTCAATAGCATTTTAGCTAGTGCAGGCATCATTAATCCTGACAACGAAGGCATCGCAAGCATGGTATCATTTGGTTATCGTCTACATGACCCTAAACACCCACGCTCACGTAAGCCTCGTGAAAAAGTCATTACATGGCTCGATTAAAAGTTTAATTAGTAAAAATAGCTATATATCAATATTTGCGAATATCCAAAATGGTGTTTTGCAACATTTTAGAAATAATTTAGGGATAAAGATGAGTAACTCTTTATCCCCAGTACTGGCTAAACATTAATAATAACCCCATCTGATATTTGATAAACTTCTTAAATCTTTGAGTAATCTAGACTGCTCTTCAGTTAATCTAATTTCATTTTGAGTGAATACTCTTGAAAGCTCGATATTCATACGACTCAAAACAAACGATGTTGATGTTCTACCGTTTTTTAATTCACTCTTATACTTTAAGAATAAATCTGTCAAAGGCTGCACACCATAATTATTATGAAAACTGGCTATTAATTTATCAAGAATAATTAGAGCTTTGTCTCTTCTTTCTTTACCACCAGCAAACCATTTTAATCTCATTGAACAATCTCCTTTTTATCATAATATTGTGTAAGCTCTCAACTTAATTAAAACATAGGTGGAAAATAGATACCAAAATTTTTCTTAAATTGACCAACTGAATTTATCTTCATGTAAAATTTGTTAACTTTTTTACTCATGCTTCTGTGTTTCAACACATTATCTAAACCTATTAAACGTAAGTGATCGGCTAATTTCATTAAAGCATTATCAAAGCCTAAACCTTTTTCAACCTCATCTTTAAAGATAACTAATTCTTTTCTTTCTGTATCGGTTGTTTCACTATCAAGAATAAGATTATAGACTTCAACTAGTATATTTTCTTTATTGAACTTTGGCTTTGATTTTATCCTCTATAATCTGGAATAATAAAATAAGATTGCCCTATAGACTTTATCCAATCATTCGTAATAACGTCAGTCGTAGCTTGGAAGACACCCTTAGTTACTTTATAATCCCACTATCCATTACTACAACAGCAGGCATAACCATTTGCACCTTCTATAACTGTTTTATAATAACCTAAACCGCCACTACTAACAGAAGCATGTTCTGTATCTGTCAATGTCTGAAACTCTTGTAACGTTTTTGCACTCATAACGAATACTTCCCCTTTACATTTACGGTGAGAGCTAACACGCTTTTAGTATAACACATTCGTAAGAAAATGATGGTACAAGTCATAAAACGTAAGAATTTAGTCGTAAACCGTTACTATAACTTTTACATACACAATAACACAAGTATATGCCATGCTATTTAGGCAATGCTTCCCCCTTGAGCAAGTTTACACTAGAAGGGAAGTGCTACTAGTGGACAAACTCTCAGACGTCGTCCTTGCTATCGTAGCTGTATTCTGCTCTATTTTATCAGCAAATCCGTTAACTTGAAAAGAACGTCAAAAAGCCCGCAGGCATTAAGATACCTTCGGGCTTTGGTGGTTTAATAGACAATTCTCAGTAGCTTAATTCTATACACTAAGACAATGCTTGTCAACTACTTAAGGCTAATACCCCCGTTTAGTTTGATAGAGACCTTTCATTAACACCGTATAACCAAAAACCAGTTCTGAATTTTGACGTTCAGAACTGGCTTTGTTTATAAAATCAATGACAAAAGGAGATGACACTCATTATTGATTGAATTTTTCTTTCTAAATTTCAGATAACTTAGCACCATTTGAGGCGATAATTTCTTTCATCCAAGCATAGGATTTTTTAGGAGTACGTTTCAAGCTACCATTACCTTTATCGTCCATATCCACGTAAATAAAGCCATAACGTTTTTTCATTTCTCCTGTTGAAAGTGAGACTAAATCAACAGGTCCCCACATGGTGTAACCTAAACATTCTACACCATCAATGATAATAGCATCAGCCATTGCTTGAAGATGATCACGTAAATAATCAATACGATAATCATCCTGAACAATACCATTTTCATCAAGCTCATCAATGGCACCCATACCATTCTCAACAATAAAAATTGGTTTTTGTATGCGATCATAAATCTCATTCATGACGTGACGCAGCCCTAAGGGATCAACAGGCCATCCCCACGGCGTCTCTTTAAGATATGGATTCGTAGAGCCACCAACATTAAACCAGTCATCTCCAGCTTTAGTGGTATTAGAGCGATAATAAGAAAAAGAAATAAAATCAAGTTGACCTTCTCTAAGGATTTCTTCATCACCTTCAGCAAAAACAATTTCTTTCACGCCTCGACGATGCCAGATTTCTTTTGCATAACGTGGGTAATAACCTCGCCCCATAATGTCAATAAAATACCAATTTTCACGACGTTCCTGCAAGCGATGAAAAACATCTTCGGGCTTACAAGTTGCTGGATATAGTTCACTCATGGCATACATTGCACCAAATTGGCTATTTGGCATCATTTCATGTCCAAGTTTAACAGCACGCGCACTAGCTACAAACATATGGTGGGCAGCTTGATAACGATCTTGCCCTTCTGATTGTCGTGTCCCACATGGACCAAAGCCTCGCACAGCATTGATTTCATTAAAAGTCAACCAATAACGGCAACGGTTGCCGTAACGTTCAAAGAGAGTTTTGCAATATTTTACATAACAATCAATGACATGACGTGATGACCAACCATCATATCTCAACGCCAAATGCATCGGCAACTCATCATGACAAATCGTAATTAAAGGTTCCATGCCATATTTTGCCATTTCATTAATTACATCATCGTAAAACGCTAACCCCTCTTCGTTAGGCGTTTCTTCCTCACCTGTTGGAAAAATACGTGACCAACAAATTGAAAATCTAAAAACATTAAATCCCATGCCAGCCATCAAAGCAATATCTTCCTTATAATGATGATAAAAATCAACTGCACGATGACTAGGATAATATTCATCTTCTAAAAAGACAGGCTGTGCTTCTTTCGGAACAGGATCGGCATAGAAAAATGAGCTACGCGGATTGATAATGCTACCATCTGGCATTTGCATGGTATGATGACGTGGATTTTCTTGTGAACCATCTGTTTCATAATCATGGGAAAGTAAACCACGTCCTCCTTCGTCAAAGCCCCCCTCATATTGAAAATCTGCTGTGGCTCCTCCCCAGAGAAACCCTTTTGGTAATTCGTATGACATTAGTTTTCCTCCTTATCCAAACGTTGCCCTTGCTTCACATCACCCATTTGAGGTAGTTCAATCGTTTTTCCATTAGCATTGGTAATAATTAACATAGTTGTTGTATCATAACCTTTTTGATTAATCCTGTCTCGATCAATTCTCACAATCGGTTGACCCGCGCGAATACTATCACCAGCTCTTGCCAAAACATCAAAGCCTTCTCCGTTTAGCTCAACGGTATTAATACCAATATGAACCAATAGTTCAACGCCATCAGGACGTGTTACACCAAACGCATGTCCTGTTGGAAAGACAGTTGTTAATTCACCATTAGCAGGCGCTGTGATAAAATCACTTGTTGGTTTGAAGGCAATACCATCTCCCATTAATTTTTGAGCAAATACTTCATCATTCACCTTTTCTAATGGAACCAACTCACCATTAGCAATAGCAAGGATAGCATCATCTGGTACAACCTGACGAACAGGTTCCGTGACAGTCAACTTAGCATCTTCTTTGGTAGTATCAATTCCAAGTAGATAAGTTACAACCGCTGCAACAACAATAGTCACAATAATCCCAGCAACAGCTGCTAAAACAGTTTTACCGAAGATTGGTAGAGCAAGAATATTTGAATACCCCATTTCATAGGCTTTAGCACCAAGAATACCAGCAACGATACCACCAACAAAACCACCAGCCATAACACCATACATTGGTTTCTTGTACTTCAAGTTAACCCCATAAATTGCAGGTTCTGTGACACCTGCCACGATACAACCAATAGCAATCGATAGAAGCTCACCTCGTTTAGCTTTGTCCTTAGTACGTGCCGTAACACCAATAACAGCACCACCTTCAGCCATATTATGTAAAAGAAAGGCAGGACGAATCATGGCATCGTATCCAGGATTAGACAGTAACTGTGTCATAAATGGTGCTAATGCGGTATGCATTCCAGCCATAACCATCCAAGGAAGAGCAGCAGCCAAAAGCCCCACAGCAATTGGTCCCACAGTTCCTTCCAAGAACATAAACAAACTTGCGATACCTTGTCCAAACATATTTCCAAGTGGACCTAAGATAATAAAACCTAAACTTCCTGCTACAAAAATAGTCCCCATTCCGACAAAAATTGCCTTAAAAATATTTGGAATAATCTTGTTAAGAAATTTTTCGACATAATAAGCAAGAATAGCAATTAGTAGAGCAGGTAAAAGTGATGTTCCATACGAAAGCAAACTAACACTTATTCCAAATAACGTAATGGGGGCACCTGCTGTTACTAAACCTGTAAAATTCCCATGCAATAATGCTGCTGCCGAAGCCATAGCATAAATTGGTGTAGCACCTAATTTATTAGCCGCACCGTAAGCAACAAAAATTGGCATGAAATAAAATGGGGCATCTGCAATAGCTGATAATAACAAATAACTTGATGAAGTAGCAAAATGACTATCAATAAAGGTCACAATCAATAATAAGACAACCTTTAACATCCCTCCAGCAATCAGACCAGGGATCATTGGGGTAACTGAACTTGATACAAAGCCAATAATTTTACTGCCTGCATTCTTCCATGTCCACGGTTCTTTAGGGGTTAAGTCACCATCCAAATTTTCATCGATACTACCACCTGATGCAATGTTAAAATCATTCATTATCACATCATAAGTTTGCAATAGATGTTGTCCCAAGATGACCATATATTGACCACCAGCATAGACAACTCCAATAACCCCTTCTAAATTTTCTAAAGCTTCCTTATTAGCTTTTGAAGCATCTTTTAGTTGAAACCGCAACCGTGTCATACAATGAGACAAGGTTTGAATATTGTCAACATCACCAACATTTGTGACAATTTCTTGTGCTAACTTCTTATAATCCATAGCTAACCTCCTTTTGTAATTTTTGTCATTTTATTTTGTAAATTTTAACACAATCATTGTAGTTCTTTTCAAAAACTTTGTCAATGTTTTTTGACATTTTTTATAATTATTTTTGACATTTTTGTCAAAAATAATTAAAATACTTGATTAGAAAGGTATTTTTACTATGAATATTTTACAAAAAATGCAACTCCACGAACCAGAATACTCAAAATCTGAAACAAAAGTTTATCACTTTCTCAAAGAAAACTTTGAGAAAGTAGAAACGTTGACAATTACTAGAATTGCAACAAATTCACATACTTCTACATCTGCCGTCCTACGATTTTGCCAAATTTTGGGCTATAAAGGTTTTAAAGATTTTCGCTACGATGCTATCAATTATATTCATCAAAAGCCAAAAGAAGAAAATGAAGATATTCTTGACCAAATTGCGGATAATTATAACCTTATTCTAAATCAAATGAAACATTTAGAACGTCAAGCAATTGACGAACTTGTTGATTGTATTTTAAAAAGACAGCGTCTGCATATTCTTGGTATTTTTCTATCATCACTCCCTGCAAGGTACTTACATTTTGGTTTACAAGATTTAGGTATCGCTAGTCAATTAGCAAGTGATTTAAACAGCGGAAATCATCTTTCAAATATTATTGACGAAGAAGATACACTTATTATGTTTTCTATTTCAGGGTCGTCAACCAATTTCAATAACACATTAAGTGCTGTTTCAAAAAATATGCCACAGAATTCCTATCTGATTACATTAAATGAGCACGCTGCTGCCGCGAAATACTTTAATCATGTCATTACTCTTCCTGGAAATTCCATTTCAAAACAATCTATTGTAGATACGCAGGCTATCGCTATGATTTTTGTTGAGGTTTTGCTCAATATGGCCCACAAGAAATTATAAAAAGGCTATAATCTAGATTCCATAATTCTGTCTTACTGCAATTCTTTGACTGTAGAAAAAGCTCATATGATTCAACCTACAATGAAAAGTAAATGCATTCGCATCAGAGCAATGATAAGAAATCTGATGAAAACTAACATAGCTACCTAGAATACTACAATAGGATTCTGAGATTTTACTATACCAATATGTAACACTTTCTTTTTGAAATAAAAAAGAGAATGACTTTCATCCTCTCTGGGAGTGCCTACTTCATTCTCATCCACTCCATATAACTAACACCGAAACCAATTCCATGAAAAACTATTCAACTTTAATAATCCCTAAGCCCAATCGATGTTTTCGATATATACCAGGTGAAACACCATTTGCTTTCTTAAAGGCTTTTGAAAAAGATTGCACTGTTGAAAAACCTATCTTATCACTAATTTGCTGAATTGAATATTCAGTCGATGATAATAAATCATTTGCAATTGAAAGTTTAATCTCACTAATATACTCTTTTATTGATATTCCCATATCAAGCTTAAATAAACGAGATAGATAATTTTCATGTAATGATAGCATTGTAGCAATATCTTTTACAGATATTTTTTGATAAGCATTTTCGCGAATTATTTCTATCGCCTGACGTACAAAAGGATTCATCTTTTTGGTAACAATTCCTTCCTTCAAATGACTCGCTGAGCTCAATAAAAGTTCTAAAAATTTATAAACCTGTTTTTGTCTAGATAGCTCGCTAACTAGATTATCTTGATCATAAGATAAAGTTTCAAAAATTAATCCTTTAAATAAACTTAAATTATCTACTTTAAAGGTAAGGTGATCCTTTCCAACACCGATTTCTTTGAGATAATATTCGACAAGATCACCACTTAACCCCAACCATACATACGACCACGGATTATTTTCATCTGCCTGATAGAAAGTCGATATCCCTGGAGGAATCACAAAACCTTGACCTTTCCTCAAATAATATTTCTGATCATTAACTAAATAGTAGCCTTGGCCTTCTAAAACTATATGTATTAAGTACTGCTTTCGAATAGCTGGTCCAAAACTATGTCTCGGTTCTGTTTTTGAATATCCACAGAAATTAAAGTAACAATCTTTCAGATGAGTATTAGGTTCTTTCACTAAGTAAAGAGAATTTTCCATTATCTACCTTCCTATTTTTAGATTTTAACAATTCTCGTTATTTTCTGATTATTCTTAACATAACTATATTGCCTGTATCATAATATAAAACTGAATAAAAAGAGCTGTCCCTAACTTAACAAAACGGAAAGTCATTAACACCTTCCGTTTTGTTATATAAAAATTTAATCGTATTCTACCACAGTCATATTTTAATTGCAAGAAATGGATTAAGGAGCGTTAAATGGATAACTCAAACTCTTAGATTTCTTGATGACCATAGCAATATTCTGAGCAATCGTCCACAATATCAAGTATTATACCAACTCTAAAATAATGAAAATGTCATCTCATAATGATTTTTTTATGCAACATTATTTTGATACTTCTCCTTTTTATTTAAGCCAAATACTTTTTCTAAAATCAATAAATCATCAATACTTTAATTAAACTAAAAAGTTATGAACGATAGTTCAGTATTTGTTAATCAAATTGAATTAGTCACTACCCTATCAGTTTTTCTCTTCGTCATAAAAAAGGTCACAAATAAAACAAGCATAAAGATTCCGGCAAACACATAAAATGGGGCTGTTAAGTGTGTACTTCCAGTCAGAAGTTGTGCCAATTCCATAACAATAGGAGCAATAAAGTTACCAATATTACAGCCAATAAAAATCAATGAAGTAGCAAAGTTAATGGTATTCTTTGTAGTTACTTTATCTAAGTTACTAAAAATAAATGGGAAACACCATGATCCTGTTATACTCGATAAGAACAACCCCATCAATAAAAACGTCATGTTACCATTTGACGTGGCAATTAATAGATTTGAAACGATATAAAATATAATTCCTAAATATAGTGTTCCTTTTCCTATCCATTTATTTACTGGTCCGAATATAAATCCTGCTAGTATTCCTAAAATAGGCATTAAAGCCAAATAATTACTAGCATTAAACTCTCCTCCTTTGATTTCAGTAGCAATAGATGCAAATCGTACTGAAATAGCAATGCTATTCATTACCAGTAAAATTGCAAATAAGACTAGAACAAAAACTATCGGATTCATTTTTTCTTTGACATCATTTTTGGAAATGTCATTTTGTTCATTTCTAATCTCGGGAACTTTCATTGCAAATAAGAAAGCTATAGGAAACGCTACTGCATAAACTAAAAAGGAAGCTGTCCAAGTAATATTCACTAGAAGTCCAGCTAAAAAAATAAGAATTGTTTGCCCTAAAGCTTCCATTGAATTTCTAATTCCCAATAGCGTTGCTCTAGTATCACCACTATATAGAGAGCTAATATATGTAACAGCCAATGAATTGTATAACCCCAAACCAGCTCCAAGTATTACTCGACTAATAAGTACTATTTGAAAATTAGCCATAAAAGCTGGTAGGATACCACCTACACCAGCTAACAATAATCCTAAAATTATTGTTTTTTTCATTCCTACTCTCTTTGCAAAATAACTAGATAACAAAATAAATATAATAACTGTCACACTTGGAACAGTACCTAAAAGTTCACTTTGACTTTGCGATATTCCTAAAGACTGTTTCATTTGTGGAATAATGCCATTTATTGCCTGAGAACTTGTTAGCATTAATGAAATACTTAAAATTGCTCCTTTTTGAAGTATACTTTTGTTATTGTTCATCGTCGCTCTCCTCCTGTTTTATAACCCAAACTTTAGAATCAAAGTCAAATGTTTCTGGACGTTGGTTCTGATCATTTATTTGTCCACTAGAAGCATCTGAACAAACTAAACCAGCTTTCATCAATTCTGCACCAGAATATAAACCATTTTGTTCCACTTGATAGAGCCTATTACTATCCAGTCCTTTTAATTTTAAACGTCGATAAGAGGCATTTACCTCATTTAATGTTTTATAATGAGCTACAATAGCAATTTTCTTATCGTGACTGACGACCATCCATGAGGTTTGATTGTCGTTATCAAAAGGAGACAATAATCTATAAAAAGTACCATTATGGATTAAATTTCTATATTTTTTATAAAAGCTAATTTGTTCTTTAACAATACTAAGATCGTCTTCATTCAATTCATTTAAGTCAAGCTCATATCCAAAAGCACCAAAAAATGCTACATTTCCTCTAGTTTTGATAGGTACAATACGGTTTGTTTGATGGTTAGGAACAATCGAAACGTGAGATCCGATAGATGATATAGGATAAAGCATGCTCGTTCCGTACTGAATTTTTAGTCTTTCAATTGCATCTGAATCGTCACTAGCCCAAGCTTGAGGAGCATAATATAGCATTCCAGGATCAAAGCGTCCTCCACCTGAAGAACAAGATTCAAATAATATATTAGGATATTTTGTTATCAGTTTTTCATATAAACGATATACACCTAGTATATATCTGTGGAACACTTCTCCTTGTTGATTTGCTGACAAATGACTATCAAACACATCAGTTAACGGTCGATTCATATCCCATTTTATATAATCCAACTTAGATTCATCAATAATTTTACACATTTGATCAAAAATATTTTCAACAACTTCATCTAAACCAAAATTTAAAACATATTGATTTCTACCATGATGAGGTTTGCGATTTGGTGTCGAAATAATCCAATTTGGATGTTTACGATATAATTCGCTATCCTTATTCACCATCTCAGGTTCAAACCATAAGCCAAATTTCATACCAAAACTACGAATTTTTTCCGAGAGGCTACTAATCCCTTCAGGTAATCTTTTAGGATTTACATACCAATCCCCTAATCCAGCACAATCATTTTCTCGGTTTCCAAACCAGCCATCATCTAATACAAATAATTCTATACCAACATCAAAAGCTTTTTTAGCAATACTAACTAACTTATCTTCATCAAAATCAAAATATGTTGCTTCCCAATTATTAATTAAAACTGGCCTATCTTTTTCTCGCCACTCACCACGAGCCAAACGTTTTCTAAATAGTTGGTGAAAAGTTTGACTCATACCGTTTAAACCTGTACTTGAATAAACTAGAATTGCTTCTGGTGTTGTAAACGTCTCACCAGAATTAAGTTGCCAATTAAATCCAAATGGATTGATACCAATTTGAAGTCTGGTAACATCCCATGTATCTACTTCTGCTTGAATTAAAAAATTTCCTGAATAAACTAAAGCTGCACCAATAGCTTCTCCTTGATTTTCATCAGTATTTTTCCTTTTTAAAGTAACAAATGGATTATGTTGATGACTTGAGATACCTCGCGTAGACTCAATTGATTGAATCCCTTGTTGTAAAGTACGCGATTTAATGGTTCTCTCACGTCCCCAAGCACCAGAGAGTTGTTGCCATTCATAATCAGCATCTGGTAAATCTAATGATAAACTGCTAATATTTTCAATTATTTGACTCTCTTTTCCTTTGTTTATAATTCGTACACTACGAGTAATAACAGGATAATCTCTATATATTGTATATAATAACTCTACTTGAATGCTCGTAATAGCATCTAAAAGGTAAACTTTCAGTGTTTTACTTTCACTATCTCTATCAACGTAAGTCGCTGGTAAACCTTCTAATCTTGGCTTTCCATCTTCTATTTCATGGCCTATATAAACAAAATCTGTTAGACGAGATCCATTTTTCTGTAATATAGAAATAGCTGGATGTCTAAAATCAGTTGTACCATATTCAGGAAATTCTTGTCTTAAGTGTTCTAAAGAGTATAATAAATCATTTTCATTTCGATAAGTACTCATAGGTCTGTGATGCATCTCAATTAAATGACTATAGTCATTATCTGGTAAAGTTTCACCATAATATAAGTGTAGTAATTTACCATCTCCTGATACCCTAAAAATATAACTTATCTCCCCATTAAATAAATGAAATTGTTGGTTTTTGGACTGGTAAATAATATTCATTTCATAATCTGTATGCATAAGTACGCCTCCATTTCTTTATAAAAACATTATAAAAAACGCTTACAAAAAATGTAAGCGTTTTTTATAACTGTTTTTTATCAAAATTAAACATTCAATTAATTTTTATATACTTTAATTTCTTGTCAGTATTGTAAATCCATTTTACCTTGCATTGAAATTTTTCATTTGGCGTTTGATGTCGCGGTCTTGTTCACGACGTTTGATGGTCTCACGTTTGTCATAATCATGCTTCCCTTTTGCCACACCAAGCAAAACTTTAGCGAAGCCATTTTTCAAATAGACTTTAAGTGGTACAAGAGTCATCCCTGTTCCTTTTAGGTCATTTGATAATTTTTCGATTTCGCGTTTTTTTAGCAATAATTTACGGGTGCGCTCAGGGGCTTGATTCCAAATATTTCCTTGTTCAAAAGGTGAAATATGAACATTAATTAGCCAAGCTTCACCATTTTTGATTTGGGCATAGCCATCTTTGAGCTGAATACGTGCAGCGCGAACGCTCTTGATTTCTGTTCCTGTCAGAACAATCCCTGCTTCAATTGTATCAACGATGTTATAGTCATGACGCGCTTTTTTATTTTGTGCAACAACATTTCCATCACCTTTTGGCATATTAGATACCTCTCTTGAAAATTAGTGATTATCTTAATTAGCAGTTTTATTTTTTAGCTTTACGTGATTTTTTCTTAGCAACTTCTTTGTAGAAAGGTTTCTTGCCTGACTTTTTAGAAGTTGAAGTGGAAGATTTACGATTTCGTGGTTTGCTTGATTTTGAACCTTTGTGGTTATCTGTTTTTGGACGACGCTTTTCTTTACCAGAACGGTCTTTGCGTGATTTTTTAACTTTCTCTACCACATCATACTCACTTGGAATGTATTCAAAGTCAATATCGCCAGTTTCTTTATCAGCACGTGTTAATTTGATTTTAATCGGTTGACCAACACGAAAAACTTTTCCTGATTTTTCACCTTGAAGGGTCAATGTACGTTCGTTATAATTGTAAAATTCTGGCAGAGTTGTGATGTGAACAAGTCCTTCGATTGTATTTGGCAATTCGATGAACATCCCAAATTTCACGACACTAGCAACCACACCGTCAAATTCCTGACCAACGTATTCTTCCATGTATTCGGCTTTTTTCATGGCTTCAACGACACGTTCAGCATCAATAGCACGACGTTCAAGGGTTGAAGATGACGTTGCCAATTCTGGAATCACATTTCTAAAGTGTTCGATTTTCTCATCAGTGAGTTGTGTGTATTCGCGAATCATGCGGTGAACAAGCAAATCAGGATAACGACGAATTGGACTTGTGAAGTGAGTATAGTACTCCGCAGCCAAACCATAGTGTCCGTGATTATGTTCAGAATAACGTGCTTGTTGCATTGAACGAAGAAGCATCATGTTTAACACTTCTGCGCCTGGTTTACCTTCTACTTTTGCCATGAAATCTTGCAAAGCTTGTTGAGTGATTTTGTTAGCTGTACCATGGATTTGAACGCCAAAAATGCTAGCATAATCAAGGAATTTTTGTAATTTTTCAGCTTTTGGTTCTTCATGGATACGGTAAATAAATGGCAATTTACGTTTTGCAAAATGCTCTGCAACTGTTTCATTAGCTGCTAACATGAAAGATTCAATCATGCGTTCAGCAATACCACGTTGACGAAGCACAATATCAACTGGCATTCCTTTATCATTAACAATAATCTTGGCTTCGCTCGTATCAAAGTTAAGAGCACCGCGGCGCATGCGCATGGTTTCAAGAATATTGTGAAGAGCAGTCATATGATGAATAGAGTCAACGATTGGTTGATATTGCTCAATCAATTCTTCATCACCAGCAATAATGTCATTGACATTGCTGTAAGTCATACGGAAAGTTGTCTTAATGACTGATTGACAAATTTGGTGATTAACAACGTGACCATTGCAGTCAATTTCCATTAAACATGATTGTGTCAAACGGTCAACATTAGGATTTAACGAACAAATACCATTTGACAAACGTTCAGGCAGCATTGGAACTACACGGTCAGTCACATAAACTGATGTCCCACGAGCAACAGCTTCACGATTAAGCGCAGAGCCTTCTGTGACATAGTATGAAACGTCCGCAATATGAACACCGAGCTCAAAATTACCATTGCTGAGCAATTTAATATGAACAGCATCATCTAGGTCTTTGGCATCTGCACCATCAATGGTAAAGGTGATTTCATTACGTAAATCAACACGCCCAACCATGTCTTTCTCAGACGGCGCATCTGAAACTGCATTAGCTTCAGCCATAACATCTTCTGGAAATTCTGATTTGATGTCCATTGATTCAAGGACTTCAAGCACATCAATACCAACATCACCTTGGTGTCCAACGATGTCACGCACATGACCAACAAAATAATCATAGCCTCGTGTTGGGTATTTATCAATGTCAACCTTGATAATCTCAGTGCCGTCAAGCAGAACAGGCTCTTTCTTGATATAAATCTTTTGTTGAATTTTTTGATTTTTGGATTTAATGTAACCAGCGTATTTTGGTTTTTCGTCATCAAGAATAAATTTCCCAACAACCGTTTTTAAGCTACGCTCAACAATGCCGACAATGCGAACCTCAGCAGCTGTACCTTTCAAGTGATTAGCTGGCTTTTTAACAACCGCTTCAACCGTATCTCCGTCAACCGCATGACCAACGTCATTACGTCCGACAAACATGTCATCTTCATTTTCGTCAACCGCTAAAAAACCAAAACCAGCTTTGTTAGCACGAAAAACACCCGTAACGGTGATTTCTTTTTTCTTCTCTATTTTTTTACGAAGAGCAAGGTTCCCATAGTCATCAAAACGCAGTTTTCCTTGGCTTTCCAATTTTGAAATCTCTTTGATAAGCTTTGGAAATTTTTCAGCGCCAGCCATGTCTAGCCCAGCAGCCAATTCATTAATATTGACTTTTCCATGCTCCCCTAAATAAGCAATAATTTTTTCGTTCATAATTTGTGATTGTAAGTATTCCTAGTAAAAATCAGACATAAAATGCCTAGCTAGGCTTAACTCAATAATTTTCCTCTCGTATTCTACTTCATTCTAATAGGTCGTAAACAAGACTTTTACGACTTCATAATAAAAAATGAGCTGAGTGACCAGCCCATGAATTTTCGTACAAAATTCAAGATGCGCAGCCAACGTAAGCCACTATTTAGCCTCGTTAGTTGCTATCTATTTACTTGATAAAATCGCTAGCGCCAAAGCAATTGCTAGCCAAAAGAAAACTAGAACTGCTGTAAAACGTTGCATAAACGCTTCGAAGCCACGCGCTTTAGTACGTTCAAACAAAGCTTCTGAACCGCTGTTATCAAATACATTGCCACTTGGATTTTTTTGTGGTTGCAAGAAAATAGCAATTACAATAATAACAGATAATACCAGCAAAGTTGTCAGTAGTATATTGTACATCTTTTTCACTAAGAACGCGTCAGAAAGTTATTTTCAAATCAATTGAGTTGGTCATGATTTGGCACTTTCAGTCTGAGTTCTATTCCTTTCCTACACTATGGTCTTGATTATTCTAACATAAAAATCCCTAAGATTCAATATGTAAGGTCACTTTTCGCTCTTTCGGACAATATTTTAAACCTTGAATACGCTCTGGATGAGTTGTTTTATTTTTACTTGTCAAATAATTCTTACTGCCACAACTGCTACATTCTAAATTAATCTTTACTCTCACACAATTTCCTTAACTTTCAAGTATTTTCTAAAATTGATAAGGCTCCAAACAAAGTTTATAAAGACGATAAGACTAGTCACATAGAAAACCGAACGGTATCCCAAATCAGTTGCGATTGCTGACCCAATAAAAGGTCCAATAACTTGTCCTATATTCATAAACATTTGATTATAACTAAAAATACGTGAAATTCCCTCGCGTGGTGTGATTTTAGTCAACAATGAATTAATACTCGGCATCAATGCACCCGTACCAAAACCGTACAAAAAGCGGACAATGCCTAATTGTAATGAATTTTGAGCAAGGGCGCAAAGCACATACATACTAAAGCTATAAAACAGAGCAATCAAAAGTAATCTATGATTACCTATTCTATCACCAATTTTCCCAAGAGTCGAGCTTGAGAGCATGCTTGAAAATCCTAGTGCAGACACAATCAAACCCGAGACAAACATCAAGTTCTCCGTTTGACCCAGATGACGAATATACAAGGTCAAAATTGGAGCAATAGATTGTGCTGATACTTGGATAATCATACTAGTCACAAAAAGACCAATTAAAATTTGCTTATCCTTAATTGATGAAAATAGGTCACGTGTTGATAGAACTTCTGCCTTAGTAACTGGTTGGAAATCCTCTTTAACAAGAAAAATAGTCATCAGATTACAAATCAATAAAATAAAACCGACCAAAAGAAAAACTTGACGAATACCCAAGATTTCAGCAAGAACACCACCCAATAACGGTCCTACCAAACTACCACCGATAACACCAGTTGCTAGTGTTCCAAGTGCATAACCTGAACGATTTTTGGGAGCTTGACTGGCAATCAAGGCTGTTGAATTAGGGACATAACCAGAAAACAAACCGTTCAAGATACGCAAGACTAATAACCAAAAAACGTTAGGAACAAAAGCTAACCCCCCCATGGTAAAAGTCATCACCAAACTTGCTCTTACCATCATTGGTTTACGACCATAACGGTCTGCCAAACGTCCCCATACGGGAGCAATAAGAGCCGAAGTCAAAGCTGATAGTGACACCGCTAAACCAGCATACCATTCTACCTTATTTTGAGGTGCTCCAAGTTGTTCAACATATAAAGCCATAAAAGGCATAACAAGCGAAAAGCTTGCCCCGGTAAAAAAGTTACCAAGCCAAGCTACCCGCAAATTCTGTTTCCAATTAATTTCGCTGTTAATCATTGTTCACCCTCTTTTCTAAAAAACGTCAATTGATATTATAGCACAATATTAGTCAAATGAGAAAGACAGTTGCCTATACAAGTATTATGTTTTAATCACTAAAAATACAGCTAAAAATCAGTCCGATAATGTTTTTAACAATTGATCAACCTGCCCTTTTAGCGTTTGTAGATTACCACGATTATCTAGTAATTTATCAGCGTAAGCTTTTTTAGCTTCTGTTGACATTTGACTTGCAATACGTTGTTGTGCTTCAGAACGTGTGTAATGATTTCGCATCACTAAACGATCTAACTGCGTCTTTTCATCAACATAAACTAACCAGACCTCATCAAACCAATCCATATAATCAAGCTCAATCAACAGCGGAATATCCATGAAAAAGACTTCCTCTGTCTGGGCTAATTGATTGCGACGATTAGCTAATTCTTGGCGAATAATCTCATTTTGCAACCTTGACGATTTTGCCATCATCTCTTTATTTCCAAAAATAGCGTGTCCTAATTTTTGACGGTCAAGCTCTCCATTTTCTTGCAGAATGTCATGTCCAAGCCATTCAACTAAAGTTTGATACAACTTGCCACCTTTTTTTTGCAATTCATGCACAACTTGATCTGCATCAATAACCTGATAGCCCTGCTTTCGAATTTCAGCCACAACTGTTGATTTTCCTGAAGCAATTCCCCCAGTGATTCCAATAATTTTTGTCATCGTTTTTGACATGCAGGACAAAGATGTGTCCCACGACCTCCTACTTTGATTTTTTCAATCGGCGTTGCACAACGTGGACAAGGTTCGCCCGTCTTACCGTAAACTTGCAAAAACTGCTGCATATTGCCATCCTCACCAAAGGCATTATGATACGTTCTGATTGTCGTTCCACCTTTTACAATCCCTAGCTGCAAAATCTGAATAATCTCGTCATGCAACAAAGCTATTTCCGAATCTGTTAAACTCGAACTAACACGTTCTGTGTGAATTTTCGCTGCCCAAAGCGCCTCATCAACGTAAATATTTCCAAGCCCCACAACTAAAGTTTGGTCTAGAAGATAAGGCTTGATAATCTTCTTGGAAGCCTTCAATTTTCTAGTGAACTCTGATAAGTCAAATGTTTCCTTTGTCGGTTCAGGACCGAGCTTTTTCTTTTGAAAATAAGCTTCTATCTGATTTAGATACAACAATTCCATTGTCCCAAACTTACGAACATCTTGATAAACCAACGTTGACCCATCATCAAGTTGAAAAAGAACATGAAAATGTTTGTTATCAGGCACCTGTTCTGGAAAAAGCAAATACTTACCTTCCATTCGCAAATGAGAAATAATCACCTGCTTATTCAACATTAATAGTAAATATTTTCCACGCCTTCCAATATTCTGAAACGTTTGCCCCAAAATCCCAGTCTCAAACGCCACCAAATCTGTCTTGACAATCTTAGGCACACGAACATCAACAGCTACAATTTTTCGACCAACAATCAGACTCTCCAAACCACGTCTAACCGTCTCAACCTCAGGTAATTCAGGCATAACAATACGATACCAAGCCGTTAAGCGACTCAAAGAAAAATAGGAATCTTGACGAAGGTGATAAGACACCTAGGAAAGATTATCTTTTTTCAAAGAGTCGTAGGCGGGTTCTAGTCAACCAACCGCTTGGCACTCCTTTCTAAACAAAATTTAACAAATAAGGATGAGGCGGAAAATCCTAATTTTCCAGTCGCATCATCTTTTTCACTAGCTTTTCCGCTCGGGTTCAATTGAGAACCTCTATCCTTTCTAAAATTTATTTAATTCTTGAGTTAACATTTCTACGCTTATTATAAAACAGAGTGCTGCTTTTAAACAAGCACTCTGTTTTAGTGTTATTTTTGACAAAACTACCTAAGCTACGCTTAATATTCTTTCTCGTTGTAACCAAAGTCAGCAAGGTCAAGTTTTTTATCACGCCAATTTTTCTTAACTTTAACCCATGTTTCAAGGTAAACCTTGTCACCAAGCATGATTTCAATGTCACGACGTGCCATTTTACCGATCTTCTTGAGCATTGCCCCTTGCTTACCGATAATAATCCCTTTTTGGCTATCACGTTCAACCATAATTGTCGCACGGATATGCACTTTATCCGTTTCAGGGTCACGTTTCATAGACTCAACGATAACTGCAACAGAATGTGGCACTTCTTGTTCAGTCAATTTCAAGATTTTTTCACGAATCATTTCTGACACCAAGAAACGTTCTGGGTGGTCAGTAATTTGGTCCTCAGGGAAATATTGAAACCCTTCCTCCAAATTATCTTTCAAAATGTTCATCAATGTTTCAACATTGTTCCCTTGAAGAGCTGAAATTGGCACAATTTCTTTGAAATCCATTTGACTACGGAAATCATCAATTTGTTCCAAAAGTTGGTCTGGGTGCACTTTGTCAATCTTATTAATGACTAAGATAACAGGAATTTTAGCAGCCTTCAAACGCTCGATAATCATATCATCCCCCTTACCACGCTTTTCATCAGCAGGCACCATAAAAAGGACTGTTTCAACTTCTCGAAGAGTGCTGTAAGCAGATTCTACCATGAAATCACCAAGTGCATTTTTAGGTTTATGAATCCCAGGTGTGTCAATAAAGACAATCTGTTCCGTATCCGTCGTGTAAATTCCCATAATTTTATTACGAGTAGTTTGAGCTTTATCACTCATGATAGCAATTTTTTGCCCCATAACATGATTTAAAAATGTTGATTTTCCAACATTTGGGCGACCTAAAATCGCTACAAAACCTGATTTAAACATAATATATAAAGGACGTTAAACGCCCTGCTCCTTTCAATTCTCTCTAACTAAGTTTTGGCTATTCAGCAAAAATCAAGGCAATAATTTTCGGTACAAAAATAATCAATCCTGTTAAAACAGCATAGCCTGAAATTATTAAAACCGCACCCGCTGCCATATCCTTAGCATTTTTAGCTAACATTGAAAAATGGTAATTGCTAGCAAGATCGACCACATTTTCAATCGCCGAATTAATGATTTCAAACGTGATGACTAAAAAAATTGCCAGTAGCAAAAAGAGCCACTCAGTCACCGAAATTCGAAAAACAGTGCCAGCTATGATCGCCAAAATAGCTGAAATCATATGCTTGCGCATGTTTCTTTCTTCTTTGAAAGCTGTGATAATACCTGTAATGGCAAATTCCATACTCGCTACTAACGTACGATTTTTCCACTTTTTAGGTGAATTATTGTCTCTTGAGTCCATAGGCAGTTAAAATCTCTTCCTGTAAAGTAAACATTTCTTTTTCTTCTTCAGGGGTGTAATGATCATAACCATTGATATGTAAAAAACCATGTACTGCAAGGAAGCCCATTTCACGTTCAAATGAATGTCCATATTCTTCTGCTTGTTCACGCGCTTTATCAACCGAAATGAATAATTCACCGATGTATGCGTCAAATTCATCTAGCATTTCAGCCAGTTCAGGATTTTCTTCTAAGTCTTCTTCTGAAAATGACAGACTTGATTCTGGTTTGTATTCTAAGCTGATAACATCTGTTGGACGGTCTGTGTCACGGTATTCCAAGTTCAACTCATGACTACGTTCATTTGTCACAAAAGTCACGGCCATTTCTTTATTGTCTTTACCTGTCTTTTCAGCTGCAAATTGTAATAAATCAAGGGTTTGTTTTTTAATTGCTTCTGAAACTTGACCAGTTTCATCTATCATTTCAACGTACATATAAATCTTCTTTCAAACTAATTATATCAAGGCTATTATACCATAATAAAATAAAGCCCGCTACTGTACGCTTTACAACACTCATCCCCACTATCTCAAGAATTTAGCAGGTCAACTTTCATCGTTTTTCACTTTTTAACTGATAGCAAGATTGATCTTCTTGTGAAAAAGAAGTAGCTCAGGGTAAAGCTACTTCTTCAAGGAGAAGTGTTAAGGATTAGTTCTAATCATAAGTCTATCATCATTTCAAACCTCTTTGTTATAAACGTTAAACTGGCGTCCTGAAACTTGGTCTGTGTAAGTACCATCTGCCAAGTTTGTTTCAGAATCCAAATACTTGTCGCCGCTGACAAGGGTGACAAGAACAGCTCCCTTGCTTCCACGTTCAATCATAGCAACTTGTTCGTCTCCGTTAGGGTTATGGATGTATTCTAATTCACCAACCATAGCGTTGTGGAATTTATTGACAACTGCTACTGTTGCAGCTTTGTAAAGGTCATTACCTGCATCACCAATTTATGATTGACCTGTAACTGTCCCACTTTCTTTCTAATCATTATTTGCTTCTTTATCACTAGCTGGTTGACCAATTGTTTCATAGCTTGCAAAACCTGACTCAGCCACAGATTCTTCTGACACTTTTAGAGAATAGCTGCGCTGTTTTGGTGCAGCTTTTTCATAAGCATTGATGATTTCAGCAACAACTGGATGACGAACAACGTCATTAGCTGAAAAATGGACAAAATCAATCTGTTTAATGTGTTGTAATTTTTCAGTCGCATCAATCAGACCAGACTTAACTTTTTTAGGCAAGTCAATCTGGCTAGTGTCACCGTTAACAATCATTTTCGAATTGAAACCAAGGCGTGTCAAGAACATCTTCATTTGCATAATTGTCGTATTTTGTGCTTCATCAAGAATCACAAAAGCATCATCAAGTGTTCGTCCACGCATATAAGCCAGCGGAGCAATTTCAATAATATCACGTTCCATTAAACGTGTTGTTTGCTCTTTTCCTAAAATTTGGTAAAGGGCATCATAAACTGGACGAAGATAAGGGTCAACTTTTTCTTTCAAATCCCCTGGTAAAAAGCCAAGACTTTCACCAGCTTCAACAGCTGGACGCGTTAAAATAATACGTTTGACTTGTCCACGTTTGAGAGCTGTCACCGCTAAAGTTACTGCCAAGAAAGTTTTCCCAGTTCCTGCTGGTCCAATCCCAAAAACCACATCATGTGATTTGACGCTATCCACGTAAACTTTTTGTCCCAAAGTTTTAACACGGATAGGCTTTCCAGAATTATCTTTAATGATCTCTTCTTCGTAAAGTGCAACAAATTTATCAATTGAACCATTCTGTGCCATGGAAAGAGCTGTCACAACGTCTGATGTATTAACCAGCATCCCACGCGAAACCAAAACCAAAAGCGCTTGGATAGTCACACGCGCAAGCTCGACACTTTTCTCATCGTCTCCCAAAATCTGCACACGCTCAGTTCGTGCATGGATAATAACGCCAAGATTATCTTCAATCAGCTTCAAATGACGTTCATTTGACCCAAACAACGCCAATACATCATCAGGATGATTTAATGTTATCTCAACAGAATACTCTTGCAAATAGAGTCCCTCTTTCTTTTGTATTTGATAAGCCTATTATAGCTTATTTAACATAAAAAATCACGACTTGCGTGATTTCTTAACTATCTTTATTTCAAATCATTGCGCTTCAAAATGAAAAGCGGAGCTAAAAGCATTAATACAATACCTAAAAGTAGAAATGTTAGTGAAAAACCCAACCAGTCAATCAAAAAGCCAGTCATCGGAAAAATGACTATCATAAACAGACTGAAAAACATGGCAGTAACACTAAGCATTGTGGCTCTCACATCGCTTGGAATCATCACTTGAAGATCATTATTAAAGATTGGTAAAAAGAAAGCATAAAGCCCATCTGCCATCAAATAAATAATCATATAAATCAGAGGTAATTTCGTGATTGCTAAAACGTAAAGCATTCCCGTCACCCCAACTAAGATAGGAAGAAGAGCGACTGCTTTAAACCGTTTACCAATCTTACTTGCCAACCAAACAGCCCCAATATTGATAACACTAGAGATAAGCATCAGCAAACTAATCTGCCATGACGGGAAAATATCTAATTCATTTTGATAGTAAAAATAAAACATACACATCATGACACAAAAAACTTGACTAGTGATGAGCCAATAAAATAAGTGTCGATTCACTTTAAATTCCTGAACAACCGTTTTTAAAATACACGATAAACTTGCAGGCTCTTCTCGTTCTTTCTTAAACGCTGGCTCTTTCATCATAGTAATCAAAATAATGACTATCAAAGAGAAGAAAATTTGGATAACATACGTCATATCCAATAAACCATGAACAAAAAAACCTGCAACAACAGCGCCTAACGTTCTTGTTGCTTCAGCAACAGCAGACACAAAACTTGAAAATTTGAGAAACTTGTCCTCTAACCCTGCTTCTTTAGCCGATTCAAATAACATGGCAGTGCTTGTGCCAGAATCAAAATTGTATGCCCATGCGTTCAGTACCATTCCAAATGCATAAATCCAAAAATGACCTTGCCCAAATAGCATAAATAGACACGACAATATTGACATCAAACGTCCCAAATAAAGATTTGTACGGTAAGTAAAACGGTCAGCTAGGACACCTGAAGGCACTTCAGACAAGAGACTGGTCAGATGAAAAAGACTTTCTAAAATCCCAATTTGACCAAAACTCATGCCATGTTGACTAAGAAAGAGAAGCCAGAAGCTTGTGATTCCGAAAAAACCGAAAAATTCACTTGCTCCAACTAAAGCAATATTATGACGATACGATTTTTTAAACATAGTAAATTTCCTTAAAATATGTCAGACTCTCCATAGAGTCATAGATTATTAACAAAATAAGATTTTAAAATTTGATTTCTTTTAGACAGACCTATAAGTCAGTTAAAAGCCTATCAAATGCCAGTTATTGAGTTAAATCATTTGATCTACGTGCATATAGCCCACTCTCCCTTGAAATTTCTATGTTTTTGTATCGTAATTGCCATCCATTATAGCACAAAAAGTTTGAAAATAAAGCCGATTCACGCAAATTCACAGAGAATAAATTTCTTATGATATTGTACCAGCTTTGTTACACAAAAAAAGAGGTGATTCACCTCTTAATGCGCTAAGTATTCTTCCCAAATTTTGTCGAATTCGCTAAGATTAAAGGCAAAATCTGCTTCATCTTCCAAATAACGACTAATGGTTTCAAAATTGTCAGTATGTTTCGGAAAAGTTGTATCATCAAAAACTAAATCCGCTAAAATGGCTACTGGCTCATGACTTTTAGGATTACGTTGCGTCATTAACCAAGTATAAAATGATTTTCTCATTGCCAATTCTCCTTTAAAAATTGATGTCTAATGGTACTACTTTCGGCATAGTGCTCAGGATTTTTCTTGTAAAAACCTTGATGGTAATCTTCTGCCAAATAAAATGGTTGAACTGGCTCAATTGCTGTTACGATTGGCTCTTTAAAACGACCTGAAGCTTGCAAAGCTACCTTTGACTGCTCTGCTATTTGACGCTGACGCTCATCGCTATAAAAAATAACAGGGCGGTAATTATCACCACGGTCTTCAAACTGACCGAAAGCATCCGTTGGGTCCGTCTGTGCCCAATAAATCTCAACTAAATCCGCATAAGAAATCTTTTCCTCATCAAAAATGATTTCTACCGCTTCTGTATGACCAGTCTCATGCGCCTTAACCTGCTCATAAGTGGGATTTGCAACATGTCCCCCAGTATAACCCGAACGAACAGATAGAATCCCCTCTTGCTCTTCAAAAGGTTGTACCATGCACCAAAAACAACCACCCGCAAAAATCGCACGTTCCATTCTATGACCTCCAAATTATGGTGAATATATTATAGCAAAAAAAATGTCCAGTGGACATTTTTTTCACGAGCCTAAAAACTAAAAAGCGAGTTGTCCACTGGACATTTTTTTCACGAGCCTGAAAATTGAAAAGCGAGTCGGTCCACTGAACATTTTTTCTCGAGTCCGAAAACTAAATAGCAAGTTTATTTAATTCCAAACCTTAAGCTTTTTTGGGCAAGCTTTTTTTATTGCTCAAAAATACTATTCATCACTTTCTAAAACATCAGGATTCTTTTTCAAAGCTATTTTTCTTCGTCAATTAATTCTGTTCCGAATTGGTCTTGTTTGACTTTTCGTGCTTTCATCAAGCCGCCAAGCGCTTTTTTAAACTGACCTTTTGAGATGCCAAACGTTGCTTTAATATCAGCTGGCGATGATTTGTCATTCAAGGTCATAAAACCACCATTTGATTGTAAATACGTCAAAATCATTTGAGAATCATTTTCCAACATTTCAAACGAACGTGGTTTCAATGACAAATTAAGCGTACGGTCAACTTCGCGAAAACCAATGACACGTGCCGTTACTTCTTCACCAAGACGTGGTTCAGCATAACGTTCACTTGGATGAATAAAGCCAAGCATGTTATTATCTGGGAGATAAACAAATGTTCCAGATAGTTTCAAACGATAGACAATGGCGCGCAATTTTTCATTTTGCATATTATTGTAAGCAGGTCCAGCCATTTTTTGGAAAACTTCTGGCTGCGCTGGAATTGCCCAGATACGGTCTTTTTTATCCACATCCAGATGAACATAGAGTTTATCACCTTTTTTAGGCCACAATTCCTTCATATCTGGCAACACATCAAGTGAAACAACAAACTGCTTATCCGCAAGTCCAGTGTCCAAAAAGACACCCAAATCACGACGTACTTCTGTCACGACACCCCAACCATAAGTCGTACGTGTTGTGGCAACGTCAGCTGTTGTCAAACGAGCTTTTTGGTGCACATCAGTATAAGCAAACCCTTTGACCATATCGCCAATCTTATGCTCACCTTCTGCCTTATCTAGCATAAAAGTCACGCCATCTTTTTGCACAAAATACGCTTTCGCATTCTCATCAATCACAAGACCTGTGATAATAGTGGCAAGTAAATTATTCATGTATTCTTTCCTTTATAAAAGGAGGTGGAAAGTCCACCCCCATACCTTCTTTTTTGATTAGACTTCAAGCAATTCTTTTTCTTTGTTAGCTGTCATAGCATCGATGTGTTTAACAGCTTCGTCAGTTGCTTTTTGAATATCTTTTTCAAGAACTTTCAATTCGTCTTCAGTGATTTCTTTAGCTTTTTCTTGTTTTTTAGCTTCGTCCATAGCATCACGACGGATATTACGGATAGCAACTTTAGCATTTTCACCAACTTTTTTCACTTCTTTAGCAAGTTCTTTACGAGTTTCTTCAGTAAGCGCAGGAATAACCAAACGAATCACTGAACCATCATTCGCGGGGTTAATACCGAGGTCTGAAGCATTGATAGCATGTTCAATATCTTTCAAAGATGATTTATCAAATGGTGAAATCAAAAGAACACGTGCTTCTGGAACGGTGATAGAAGCCAATTGATTAAGTGGTGTCATGGCACCGTAGTATTCTACTTGGATACGGTCCAAAAGAGATGCGTTAGCACGACCAGCACGGATAGCTGCAAATTCGCGTGCCAATGAACTGTGTGATTGTTCAAAGCGTTCTTTAGCTTTTTCGATAATAGCATTAGCCATAGATTTTATTAATCCTCATTTCTTATTTTTTGTGGTGTTCAGCTTTATTTGAAACAGTTGTACCAATGGATTCCCCAAAGACAACACGTTTAATATTACCAGCTTCATTCATGTTAAAGACAACAAGGTCAATATCATTGTCCATTGAAAGAGTAGAAGCTGTTGCATCCATAATTTTAAGTCCACGTTGAATGACTTCGCCATGTGTCAATTCATCGAATTTCACGGCATTAGCATCTTTCTTAGGATCGGCATTATAGACACCATCAACACCATTTTTCGCCATTAAAATAGCTTCTGCTTCAATTTCAGCAGCACGAAGGGCAGCTGTTGTATCTGTTGAAAAGTATGGTGAACCAATACCAGCACCAAAAATAACAATGCGACCTTTTTCAAGATGACGAAGTGCACGACCACGAATATAAGGTTCTGCTACATTTTGCATTGGAATAGCTGTTTGAACACGAGTATCAACTCCATATTGTTGCAAACTATCAGCCATTACAAGGGCATTCATCACTGTACCTAACATACCAGTGTAATCGGCTTGTACGCGATCCATACCAGCTGCAGCAGCTGGTTCTCCACGCCAAAGATTTCCCCCACCAATAACCAAAGCAATTTCAACACCTGAACTATGTACTTCAGCAATTTCTTTTGCGATAGTTTGAACGGTTGTAAGATCGATTCCCACACCTTTTTCACCAGCTAACGCTTCACCAGATAATTTAATTAAAATACGTTTATACTTAGGTTCCACTACAAGTTACTCCTTCTTTTATCTTTACTATTTTATCATAATTTACCTGTTTTACCTAGCAAAATTCTCTGAATTTTGAAAGATTCAAGGTTTCAAAATCATGATGTTACAATGACAAAATGCTCCCTTTTTGTTTTCTATATTAATCACACAGTCCATAAAAAAATCCGTTTCAACGAAACGGATTTTCTGTTGTATCATCACATTAGAATGAACTTGGATCTACTTTGATACCTACACCTTGTGTAGTTGTGATAGACAAGTTAGTCATGTATGTACCTTTAGCAGTAGCTGGTTTAGCTTTAACGACAACTTCGTGGATAGCTTTGAAGTTTTCAACCAATTTATCTGCATCAAATGATACTTTACCGATGATAGCTTGTACGTTACCTGCTTTATCAGCACGGTAAGTGATTTTACCACCTTTAGATTCTTCAACTGCTTTAGCAACATCCATAGTTACTGTACCAGTTTTAGGGTTTGGCATAAGGTTACGAGGTCCAAGAACACGTCCAAGGCGTCCAACGATAGCCATCATGTCTGGTGTAGCGATAACTACGTCAAAGTCAAGCCAACCGTCGTTGATTTTAGCAACAAGGTCATCTTCACCAACGAAGTCTGCACCAGCAGCTTTAGCTTCTTCAGCTTTAGCACCACGTGCAAATACAAGAACACGTTGTGTTTTACCAGTACCGTTTGGCAATACCATTGCACCACGGATTTGTTGGTCTGCTTTACGAACGTCAATGTTAAGTTTGTATGCAACTTCCACAGACGCATCAAATTTTGCGAAGTTAGTTTCTTTTGCAAGAGCCACAGCTTCTTCTACGCTGTAAGCTTTTGTGCTGTCGATTTTTTCAAGTGCAGCACGCATTTGTTTGCTTTTTTTAGCCATTTAAAATTCTCCTTGTAATGTGGTCATATCGATTTGATTTAAAATCTCCCACGTCACTCATCAAATTACGATGAAGTCTTGCGGGTCTAACGTGAATTAATCTCAACGGTACAGTGTGGTTACCTCAATTAATCACAGATTGGGTTGCTATTGATTAGTCAACAACAGTGAATCCCATAGAACGAGCAGTACCTTCAATCATACGCATTGCAGATTCAATATTTGCAGCGTTTAAGTCTGGCATTTTAGTTTCAGCAATTTCTTGTACTTGTGCACGAGTAACTGTTGCAACTTTAGTTGTGTTAGGTGTTCCTGAACCTTTTTCAACACCTGCAGCTTTTTTCAAAAGAACAGCAGCTGGTGGAGTTTTAGTTACGAAATCAAATGATTTATCTTCATATACTGAGATAACAACTGGGATAATCATGCCAGCTTGATCAGCTGTACGAGCGTTAAATTCTTTAGTGAATCCCATGATGTTAATACCTGCTTGACCAAGAGCTGGACCAACTGGTGGAGCTGGTGTAGCTTTACCAGCAGGAATTTGAAGTTTAACAACTTTTTCGACTTTTTTAGCCATTTATAAAATCCTCCTGTTGTGGTTTTGGCGGTAATTAAGATTTTTACCTCCCACAGATATGCTCAATAGCATACCTTATCATTATACATTAATTTTTGGAAAAAGCAAGGAGTTTATTGCATTTATTTTCTTAAAAATCCTTGATTTGACAACTTTTATTAACTGTTATCAAATTTAAGCACTTTCCAGCTATTTTTTCGTCAGACACTATTGATTTTCCTAATAACCTATTTCCATTCCACGTTAAATTATTGATGTCCATTTTTACTAACAAAGAAAGTCAAACTAAATTTTAGGAAAAGCCCTCTAATCATTTACATCTTTTAGGTTTCAGTATAAAATATAAAGTATGATGATGTACAAATTATTTTCTTTCTCGTTTGTGTTTTTGACACCAATTTTTGCTTATATTTTAGTGACATTTTTCAAATTAAAACGTTTTGGCATTCTATTTACCGACATTGCTTTTCCGATTTTTGCTTTTGAAATCGGATTGGTGGGAAATAAATTTTTAGGGAGTAGTATTTTCTTTTATTATTTGATTTGTCTGTCACTACTCGCTATTATTTTAACGGTAACTTTTCTTAGGAGAGATCATTCTTTTTCTTACCGCCGTTTTGGGAAATTTTTCTGGCGCTCTGGTTTTATTTTGACTTTTCTCTTTTACATTATGATACTGATTTTAATTTTTACGATTACATAAAAAACGCTAGCCAATTGAGCTAACGTTTTTTTATTATGCTTCTGGATTTGGGTTAGTCATCAGAACTTTACGTGGTTTTGTTCCTTCGGCTGGTCCGATGACACCTGCTGCTTCTAATTCATCCATTAAACGGGTGGCACGGTTAAATCCAACAGACAAACGACGTTGGAGCATTGAGGCACTTGCTTTTTGTGTTTCAAGTACCAAAGCTTTAGCATCTTCAAAGAGTGGGTCACCTTCTTGGACGCCACCACCAGATTTCAAATCTGATTCAGAAACCTCACCTGGGTCAAAGCTATCATCATAATCTGCGTCAGCTTGGTTTTTAATGAAATCAACAATGCGTTCCACATCATCATCAGAAATGAAAGAGCCTTGCAAGCGGACTGGGTGATTTTCATCAATTGGTTTGAAAAGCATGTCACCACGACCGAGAAGTTTTTCAGCACCATTCTCATCCAAAATGGTACGGCTATCTGTCCCTGATGATACAGCAAAGGCAACACGTGATGGCACATTAGCCTTAATTAAACCACTAATGACGTCAACAGACGGACGTTGTGTGGCAAGAATCATGTGAATACCCGCAGCACGCGCTTTTTGCCCTAGACGAATAATCGCATCTTCCACTTCTTTGCTGGCAACCATCATCAAGTCAGCCAACTCATCAACAATAACTACAATCAATGGTAAAGGAATTTGTTTTTGTTCAGATTGCGCATTAAATTCTTCAACTTTAGCATTGTAGCCTGCGATATTTCGCACCCCAAAATGACTAAAGAGTTCATAACGATTTTCCATTTCATCAACCACTTTTTGAAGTGCTCTTGCTGCCTTACGTGGATTGGTTACTACAGGAATTAGCAAATGCGGAATATCATTATAAACTGACAATTCAACCATTTTAGGGTCAATCATCATGAATTTGACTTGGTCTGGGCGAGCTTTCATCAAGATACTTGCAATAATCCCATTAACGGCAACTGATTTACCAGAACCTGTTGAACCAGCGACAAGCAAGTGTGGCATACGAGCAAGGTCAAAAGTACGTGCTGTTCCGTTAACAGCCTTACCAAGTGGTACTTCCAATAATTTATTAGGGTCTGTATTTGCTTGTTCCCAAAGTTCACGGAAGGTTACCGTTGCAATTTCTGAGTTAGGAACTTCGATACCGACCAACGATTTTCCTGGAATTGGTGCCTCGATACGAACATCTTTAGCGGCAAGTGCAAGTGCCAAATCATCGGCCAAATTTGAAATGCGGTTAACACGCACCCCAACTGCTGGTTTGACTTCGTATTTCGTAACAGACGGTCCAATCTCCGCACGTTCAACTTTGACATCAATCCCAAAGCTATTAAACGTATCTTCTAAGACTTTGATATTTCTGCGAACGAGATTTTTTTCCTTAGACTGATTTTTAGGTTTATCTGGTGCAAATAAGTCAATCGTTGGTAGTTTATAAAGAAGATTTGCTTTCGCCGTGAAATCAACTTCTAACGGTTCGCCGTCATCTTCTTCATCAAGTATAGCTTGCGTAGCTTCTTGCGACGGTGACGAATCCATTGTCGGATAATCTTCAAGTGGCGGTTCTTCTAAGCCATCCAAAGTGTGGTCATATGCCAAAATTTCAGGTTCAGTAGGTGAGTCATTTTCTGGAAGATTATCAAATAGCGAAGTCTCATTGTCAGTAGGATTCTCTAAAATTTCTCCTGTTTCTTGGTCAACAGTCATTTGAGCCAAGCGTTCTTCTTCCTCTTTCTGAGCTTTTTCCTGACGTTTTTGTTCAGCAAGTGCTTTTTTCTCTTCTCGTTTTACAAAGCGTTTTTGCTTTCTAATTTCGTTTTTAGCAGCCCATTCTTGGGATTTTTCTTTAAAAAATTCTACGATATCGTAAACTTCCCACGGACTCATCAAAAAGAGCCCCAAGATGATAAACAACGTCCCGATCAGAAATGTGCCAACATTTGAAAAAAGAAAGGCTACGGGTTTATAAAGAACAGCACCAAGCATTCCTCCACCGACAAACTTGCTTACTTTAAAATTGATAATGTCACCATAAAGCAAGCGAGCTGTTGTGGAAAAGACTTCCTTGTCACGATAAGCTATCAATGAAAATAGGTAAGCATGCCATTCAAGCAACAACCCAATCATTGTCACCACAAAACCACCGACAAGCCCTGTCTGTTTATGAAACCATTTAAATCCAATTAAATAGATAAGTACCGCAAACATTAGGAAGTAAGCCAAACTTCCCACCACGAATCTGACGATATTGTAAACTGTTATGCCAAAAATTCCTAGACGAGCAATCGCAAAGAAAAAAATAACAGCTGTCACAATTGCCAAAATAAAACGTTGCAGTGCTTTCTGTCTTTTTATTTCTGCTTTTGTTGGTCGCCGTGATTTACGACCTTTTTTTCTACTTTTTGATTTTGCCATAACCTTATTATAGCATTTTTTAAGCTTTTAGGTTATTTCGATAAAAATATGATAAAATGGAATAACTAATATCACTTCTATTTATAAACTTGTGGATAAGTTGATTTCAAATGATGATTATGCACACGTGTTATCACCAGAATATCCACAAGCTGTTGATGATTTTGAGCTGTTTAGGAGGCAACATGAAAAAATTTTGGTCTTTTGGATTAATGGTATTATGCCTAGCTAGTTTATCTGGTTGTGAAAGCATTACACGCGCTATTCGGGGTGATGATTATGTCAATGCAAAAATAGCAGCGAGTTCTTCAGAAGCTGCTGCTTCTGCTTCAGCAAGCGCCAGCGCATCCTCATCAAAAGCTTACCAAAAAGAATTAAAGAAAGCTTTGAGTGCTGACCAATCTGCCTTTCCTCAATTATCAACAGATGTCGCAAATGACGAAGCAGAAGTTATTATGCACACTTCTATGGGAGATATTACCTTAAAACTCTTTCCAAAATACGCACCTTTGGCGGTCGAGAATTTCCTCACACACGCCAAGGACGGTTATTATGATGGTCTGCTATTTCACCGTGTGATTTCAGATTTCATGATTCAATCAGGTGATCCTAACGGAGATGGCACAGGTGGTCAATCTATCTGGAATGGTAAAGACAAGAGTATCGACTCAGGAAATGGATTTGTCAATGAAATCTCACCCTACCTCTATAATATTCGTGGTGCTCTTGCCATGGCAAATGCTGGTGCTGATACCAACGGTAGCCAATTTTTCATCAACCAAAATTCAGATGACCAATCAAGTCAACTCTCATCAGATAATTATCCTCAATCGATTATTGATGCTTATGCTAACGGCGGTAACCCAAGCTTAGATAAAAATTATACTGTCTTTGGACAAGTTATTGATGGCATGGATGTAGTTGATAAAATCGCTGCGGTTGACACTGATGACAATGATAAACCAACGACTGATGTTACCATCACAAGCATTGAGGTCGTGAAAGACTACGATTTTGATTAATGAATTGATCCTCAAATAATTAAAAAATCAAGCTAGGATAACCTGCCTTGATTTTTTGCTTACCTTTTTATTAAAATCATTCCGCTAAAACGCCAAATCTCCCAAGAAAAACAGATTTTTTGCTATAATATAAGAACAGAAAGCGAGACGATATGACGCCAAATAAAGAAGATTACTTAAAATGTATTCATGAACTTGGAGAAACCAGAACTAAAATCACGAACAAACGCATTGCTGAATTAATGAAAGTATCTGCGCCAGCTGTTTCTGAAATGATCAAAAAAATGATTGCCGAGGACCTCATTGTCAAAGATAAAGAGCTTGGCTACTACCTGACCAAAAAAGGCTTGCTTTTGGTTTCAGAACTTTACCGAAAACACCGTTTGATAGAAGTTTTTCTAGCCAACCATCTTCATTACAATGCTGATGAAATTCACCAAGAAGCTGAAGTTTTAGAACATACGGTTTCTACCATTTTTATCGATCGTTTGGAAGAAAATCTTAATTTTCCCGCATTTTGTCCACACGGTGGAACAATTCCAAAAAAGGGTGACTTTTTAGTAGAAATTCATCATCAAACGCTCAGTCAAATTGAAACATTGGGAACTTACAAAATCAGTCGAACACACGATGAAGCTCATTTACTAAACTACCTTGAAGAACATGAATTAGCCATTAATGATGTCGTCGAGTTGATAAAAGTCGATGATTATGCCAAAACACACACACTCGCCTACCACTCACGTCAATTGGTTATCCCAGAAAGAATTGCTGAACAAATTTATGTTGAACGAGTATAATCAGTCAATAACAAAAGGACTCCAAAACCCAGGTTTTGGAGTCCTTTCATTTGGAGCTCGCTTATTGGATAGAATCTCCTTAGATTCCCTCAATCTCAATGGTTTATTAGACATTAATAATTAGCGTTCAGATACTTTTTTAGCCAAAGCAAAGTTACCAAGAGTAGCAGAACCATTTTCAGAAACACCTGGTGTCACAATATATTCTGTTACATCTGGAACTGGTACGTAACCATTTAACAAAGCAGTGAATTTATCACGAACGCGTTTCAACATGTGTTCTTGAGCCATAACACCACCACCAAAGACAATAACTTGTGGACGGTAAAGAAGAGTAGCTTGAACTGCAGCTTGTGCGATATAGTAAGCTTGAACGTCCCAAACTTCTGAATTCAACTCAATCAATTCACCACGAATGCCTATACGGCCTTCTAGTGATGGTCCTGCTGCCATACCTTCTAAACAACCTTTGTGGAAAGGACAGAAACCAGTATAGTTGTTCGCAACGTCTTGTGGATGTGGAGCCACATAAACGTGACCAGCTTCTGTATGACCGATACCGCCGATGAATTCACCATTTTGAATTGCACCAGCACCGATACCTGTACCGATTGTGTAATAGACAAGGCTCTTAACACCTTTACGAACAATTGTCTCACCATAAGCAGAGCTGTTAACATCTGTTGTGAAATACATTGGCACCTTAAAGTGTTTTGAAATCAATCCAACCAAGTCAACATTAGCCCAATGTGGTTTTGGAGTGGTTGTGATATAGCCGTAAGTTTCTGAATTTTCATCAATATCGATTGGACCAAAAGAACCAATAGCAATTCCTGCCAAATCAGCTTCAAAACGTTTAAAGAATGCTACTGTTTTGTCAATGGTTTCATAAGGGGTTGTTGTTGGAAATTGTACTTTTTCAACAACTTGGAAATTTTCATCTCCAACGGCACAAACAAATTTGGTTCCGCCCGCTTCTACACTACCGTATAATTTAGTCATTTTTATAAATCATTCCTTTCGTTTCACTCAAGGCACAACACTAAACGAAAAAGAAGTGTTACGCTTTTTATTTTCATAATAACATTTTGAGAAGCTCCATCACTCCAAATCACTAGAAAAGAAGTAAATCATTTGTAACAGTAACAAACAATCAATAGATGGACAATTCTTAAATCTTATGAAAGAAGATGCCTCACACTAAAAATAATTTACCTTAATTGCAATAACATCCATAGTTCCACTCTATCACTGTTTATTTCGCCGGAAATGTAATAAGAACAAGAGTGGTCAACCTAAGTATAGCAAGTCTTTCAAAAAATATGCTGCTACTATGTTAAGATAATTTGTTTTTTTGTAAAAAATCAACAGTAGCCCCCATTAAGTTAGCAGCATTTTGAAATCGACATCTGGCAATATTTGGGACAAAAGGCGCAATACCAACGATTTGCTTCAGATTATTCAATTCTTTTGTCAAGTCGGGAATTAACCAATCTGCCTGAGAAACACCTCCACCTATTAAAATAATGTCTGGATCAAAAGCATAAGATAAATTAAAAATTCCTCTGGCTACCTGATGTACAAAAAAAGCTTTTTCCTCACAAGCAATGGTTTCACCAAGAAAAGCCCTTTCAAAAATCTCAACTGCATCTAACTTTTCCCCTGTACGTTTATAATAACGTCTAGCCATGCTAACAGTCGTTCCAACAGTTGAGAAAGTTTGAGTATCATCCACCAACATATAACCGAATTCCCCACCAAAAAGATGCTCGCCATGGTGAACCTTACCATCGATAACAACAGCACCTCCCACACCAGTTCCAAGAACTAACAACAAAGCTGTCGTACAGCCTTTAGCCGCTCCAAAAGCTACTTCTGCTAAAGCTGCGCAATTGGCATCATTTTCAATGGATACAGGAAGAGCAAACAGTGTTTCAAGTTCCGACTGAATATTAAATCCATGTATATAAGGTAGAGCGCTTGCTCCTTCAATAACACCAGTGTTTTTATTAACAGCACCCGGGGAACTAATCGCTACACCTTGAATAATGTGTTCCTTCTTTGCCTGTTCCACTATATTACTTAGGCAATGATAAAAAGATTCTAAATCTATCGGTGTTTTAACACTGGTAATATCTCCTAATTTTCCTTTATCATAAAGGGTGTATTTTATGGTTGTTCCACCGATATCAATAGCTAGTAATGGCATAATATCTCCTTATACAGATAATTAGTTAAAAAATTACTATCAAGTTCGATACTTTTCTAAAATTTCTTCAGAAATATCTAGAGTAGACGTATCTGTTAGCTGTTTATACCAGTAAGCAGATTTTTTTAACGTCTTAATTTGAGTATGCGTATTTAGAGCAATTAATCCATAACGATTTTTATATGAATTTCGCCAACTCCAACAATCTATCGGAGTCCAGACATGATATCCTAAACAATTAGCACCTTCCTCTATAGCTTTATATAACCAAAAAAGATGCTCAGTCATGAAAATAATACGGTAATCATCGCAGATCATATTATCTGCATCTTTGAAGCGTTCTTCATTTTCAACTCCAATTCCATTTTCTGATACAAACCAAGGAAGATTTCCGTAATCATTTTGTAAACGTTTTGCAATAGCATATAGCGTCTGAGGATGAATTTCCCATCCTCTATCTGCATTCATACGTACTCCTCGTTTTTGATAAGAAGCATAATATTTATCTGGACGCCAATCTTGCGCTAAACTGTCACTTGAATACTCTGGTTCTCTAACACGATTTGGATGATAATAATTTATCCCTAAAATATCAATGGTATTATTCTGAATACAAGCCAGATCCTCTACATTAGAGTTCCAGATAATACCTTCTTTAACCAATAATTCCACAAAATCTTTTGGAAATTGGCCTTTAACTGAAGCATCTAGAAAGAAACGATTTTGCCAAAGATCTGCCATCTCTGTTGCTTTGATATCTTCTATATTGTCTGTCGCTGGATAGGCAGGCGTAACATTTAATATAATACCAATCCGTCCTTTGGGGTTTTGATTATATTTTCGGTAATTCGCAATAGCACACGAGGAAGCTAATTGAAGGTGATAAGCGACTTGAATTGCTTTTTTGCCATCAACTAGATCTGGGTAGTGAAAACCTAGAAGATAGCCACATTCAACCACTACCATCGGTTCATTGAAGGTAAACCAATCAACCACACGATCGCTAAATGCTTGGAAGCAAACAGAAGCAAATTTTGCGTACAAATCCACTACATGACGACTCTCCCAACCACCATACCGTTCCATCAACTCCATTGGTAAATCAAAATGATTTAAATTCAACATGGGGCGAATGCCTTGTGCCAAGCACTCATCAATAACAGCATTATAAAAGGCAAGTCCTTGTTCATTGACAGTGTTTTTCTCAAAATCATCTATTAAACGAGTCCACTGAATACTGGTCCTTAGTGATTTTAAACCAGCTTCTTTCATCAAACGTATGTCTTCTTTAAAATCATGAAAAAAATTGCTGGCAGTGTCTGGACCTAGCGCTCCCCAAAAACGCTCTTGATAGTGATCAAAATCATAGTCAAAGACACTATCGTGCTTTTTCTTAAATCGTCCCTCGGTTTGCGGGCCACTCGTTGCTCCCCCCCATAAAAAATCCTTTGGAAATGTTACTAACATACAAAGCTCCTTTTATTCTGCTAATTGTTCCTCAACATGATTTCGCCAATCCTTAGTAACAGCTACACAATAGACCTGTAAAAGCCCTATCATCCCAAAAAGAATTAATCCCTTAAATTGATATGTGAGAGCTAAAATCAAAACTAAACCTACTAATAGTTTTAAATAGGTCATAAAATTAACAAAATTTGAAATAAAACTTAATCCTATTAAATTCTTTATACTTATCTCAAATTGACTATCGATCAATAAAGCATACTCAAAAGCTATTATGACAAAAATTAAAGCGAAGAACAAAATAAAATCAACTACTAAGAATAATAGACCTGAAATCTGCACTGATAAATATAAATTGTAGCTAAGTAAAATAAGTATAGCTGTATAAATCCAAAAAATTAGGTTCGCGCGTGCAAACTCTTTTCGAAAAAGTTGAAACGCTTCCCTTAACGTAATAGATTTATAATCGAAGTCATATGATAAATAAAGAATGGTAATAACTTTTAAAGCAGGTCCGATTCCCGCAACAATTAAACCAGTAGCCGTTAAAATCCAAAAGAATAGGGTCAATTTTACGATAACCCATATTCGAATAAAAAAAGTTTCTAATGCTTTTCCAATCATTTTTCACTATCTTTCTATTTGTGTTTTTCCTTATTGTACCACTTCTCTGAGGACTTAACTGTTTTTAAACAACGTTAATATCGTTTTAAGGTAAACAGTAAATATCAAATAGCGCTCAACGAAAATTAAAACTATACTAGATAATGAACTACCCCATAACCAAGATTTGGTAAGTCAAGGAAGGTACAGTATCGTTTTAACTTTCGAAGAGTGTACATGATCCATTTTTCTCAGAATTACTTATTTCTAAAGGATTATTTTACTCAAATAAGAGTTGCAAATTCATAAATAATGATTCATTAAGAAATGCCGAAATATAAGGAAGTATCTTTTCTAAGTGAATTTTGTATTTATTTTAAACCTTGTACTTGAACTTCATACAAGCGAACCGCCGAGTCAGAACCTTGAGTTGGTTTTTTTGCTGTGATACGCACATAACGTGCTTGACATTGCTTAAAGGCGTGTTGTGTTTCTTCCGCCTTATTTTTTTTCACATTAGCAACTTCTGTCCAGTTTTGCTTATCTGCTGAGACTTCAACAATATAATCGGAAGTATTCATGTCCGCCGATTCTCCACCAGCTTCTGCATGGCTGATTGATACTTGGTTAATTGTTTCTGCTTTTCCAAGATCAATCGTCACATTATGTTTACGGGGGCCAACAGCACACCACTTCGTATCTAATTTACCATCAACAACCATTTCGCCTGCTTCTGATTCATTGGTAAATCCATCCACTTCAACTACTTTATTGAGAGCAAAATTTGTTAATTCCACTGTTTTATCTACGACAGTTATTAAAGCTTTTTGCGTCACTTTATTTTCCTTGCCCTTATTATTTACTGCTGTCAAACTAACTGAATAGGTACCTGCTTTTGCAAAACTTACTGTCGGATTTTTCGCTGTTGCACTTTCCTTATCGGCACCTTCGATTTTCCACTTGTATTTTACAGAAGCTAAGTTTGACTTATTTATAAAGTGCACTTTTTCACCAATACTAACCACTGTTTTATCTGCTACAAATGCTGCTTTTGGTAAAGAATTGTCTGGCCAATCAACTGTAGTAGTTGATGATTTTCCTGCTTTACCCTCTTGGTTAACAGGTACAATCTCAAAGCTTGTTTTCTCTACATTTTTACCACGTTTTAAAGCGTTTACAAAGAAAGCATTAATATTGGAGCTACCTAAAAATTCCTTGCTTTTATCCGCATTGATCTGATAAATCTCATAGTGTACTTGATTACTCTCATCTGCATCTGACTTCCAAGTTAGTCTAAAACCACCAATAGTTCCTTCTTCTTCAAAGACTTTATCAGAGACTTTAGCCTCTGCTACAGAAATATTTTTAGCTTTGTCTCCATTTGTCAATGTCATTTCGCCAATATGAATAGATTGAGCCTCCATATCTTTATCTGCTGTCAAGCGAAGTCCAATTTTTCGAATGTTTTTTCCAACCAGTTTTTTGGTATCAAAAGTAATATTAGACCAATCACTATCTAAGCTTTTATCCCCAGATAACTCAATTTTTTTACCATCAGATAATTCAAAAATCGCTTTAACTTTAACTGATTGATCGGAACGCATCTTGACAGAAAAAATGGCATCTTTTTTGACGGTCAAATCTGTGGCAAACAAAGTAAGCGTAGAAGATTTACCTGCTGCAAGATAGTCTGCCTGCAATTTAAGAGAATTACCACCATTATAAGCATTAGCAAAATCAAAACTTGGAGTTATCTGATTATCGCCTTCATTGTCAATAATCCAACGATAAGTCGGTAGAATACCCGCCAAACTACGATCGTTCCAGTCTCTTTCGGATATTTTTTGACCGTCTTTAAAATAATTATAACCATTTCCTAGATTGAAATTAGTAGTAAACGAATCTCCTGTGATTGCTGATTTTTCCAGGACATATTTAGAAAGTCCGATCCAAGATTCATCATCAGAGGCATCGACTTTTCTTGGATCTGCTTCTTGATTGACCCAAAAAGTTGACTCGCGATTTTGGAAATCATCCCAATCAGTAGCATTGGTATAGGTGGCACTAGCAGCATACAAACCGATAGAAGTTTGGGTGCTATTGTCTCCTTGCTCCAATAAGTCCCATTTAACCGATGTCTGCACATCTTTTTCTTGAACATCTATCCCCGCATAAATTTGATACGGATCCAAACTATGTTCTTTAGCGTATTGATTTGATTTCTCAAGTAACTTTTGATCGGCTAGCTTATTAGTATTCCACCAAAAATTCAAGAACATGCTATCAGCTGCCTTATCTTCTATGAAGGTTGCATTTTGATCATTAAGTTGATTTTGCCAATCTACCTTACCATCTTTTGTCATGGCATCATACCACATCACTTGCAGATTAGGCTCTTCTTTTTTGACTTGTTGAATAAGGGCTTTCATATTTGCCGCATCTTCAGCGCTAAGTCCATCTGTTTCTTCATTGATAAACCAACCTTCAAATCCATATGCTTTTGCCACTTTTACCATTTGACTTGCAAATGGAAATTGACCATTATCATCCTTTGCAAGCATTTTCTTAACCCAATCTTCCTTACCACCATATTCATTAGGAGGTAGGAAAATCGTGCCCAGAACAGGTACACCGTTGATATGAGCTTCATCGATAACATCTGCTGATGGAGTCACAATCAACCCCTCTCCAGCTGAACCACCCCAATACACTAGTGTATCAATGTATTGCCAATAGTCGAAAGTATAAGTCGAAAATTCAGAACTACCACGTGATGGGTTCCCCGAAGTAGACGAGTTCATCATCGAAAGAGCTACAATTTTAGTCTTCTCATTTTGTGAGGAATTTGACGAAGTTAAATTCTCTGTAGCAACACGTTTTGCCAGAGGAACTCTTGATTGATTATAAAGTAAATCTTTATCTTTTTTAGCTGACCACTTCAAGAATTTTTCGGGCATCCAATAGGAGGAAATGGGGGTATTTTTACTTTGATAGTCCGCTATTGCTTCCGAGGTTACTTTATAGTTTGTCTCACTAGACATATTATTACAAGCTGCTAATAAAGTTGCTACTGTTAACACTCCTGTTGTTGACAGACCTAATCGAACGAGCATTTTCTTCGTTATTTTCATATCATTCTCCAATAAATAGTTAGTCTTCCCTAGTCACCGAATCGATTTCGATAGCAAAAGCTTGCCAAGGTTGGAGCAAAACCATACTCAGCGAATCTGGAAATGAGACATTACCAATAATAAGACGTTTTATAATAAAATCAGACTCAAAATTCTGTGGATAGGATGACAAATTAATGACCACAAGAATTGTCTGGTGAGATGTTTTTCTGAGATAGGCAATAACGCTATCAACACTATCTAGAAATAAAGTTTCTCCCGTAGTGACCCAATCTTCATCGTGTCTCAGACGAATCAGATTTTGATAAGTCGTAAAAATAGATTGAGGCTCTGCTAAAGCATCCTTTGCATTAATATTGACATAATTAGGATTTACTGATATCCAAGGAATCCCCGTTGTAAATCCTGCTTGGATATCACTTGTCCATTGCATAGGGGTTCTAGCATTGTCACGACTCATATCACGTAAGATATTCAAAATATCTTCTTTTGACTTCCCAATTTGTCGTTGTAACTTGTAAAAATCCCACGATTCTATATCTTTAAACTCCGACAAGTCAGTAAAGGGATAGTTGGTCATGCCCAATTCTTCTCCCTGATAAATAAAGGGTGTGCCTCGTAGCAAGTGAAAAAGAATAGCAAAAGCTTTAGCCGAACGCTCACGATAGTCTCCTTCATCACCCCAGAAAGATACTATGCGTGGCAAATCATGATTATTTGTAAATAAAGCATTCCATGCTTGATTTGGCTTTAGTGATTGCCAAGCAAGTAGAGCCTCTTTTAGTTTTGGTACATTTAAAGGAAGTTTATTCCATTTGTCACCATTTCCAGCTGAAGTCAAGATATGCCAAAAGCCAAAAACCATCGACAATTCCTTACGTTCTGGCGCACTGTAAAGCTTTGCCAACTCTGGTGAACTCGACCAAGCCTCACCAACGACAAGACAATCACGCTTTCCGAAGGTAGCCTCATGCATTTCTTGAAGATAATCATGAAGATGCGGCCCATTTACTGTCACTTCCTTATCGACTTGCTTACCAATCAAATCAATCACATCCAAACGAAAACCGCTAATACCTTTGTCTAACCAAAAATTCATCATCTGATAAATTTGCTGACGAACTTCTTTATTTTCCCAGTTAAGATCAGGTTGCTGGGGACTAAAGAGATGGTAATAATACTGATTGGTCTGCGAATCATAGGTCCAGTTACTAGGATTTCCGATAGGCTGATCACGCCAGATATAGAAATTTCTTTTAGAATTATGCTTAGATTTACAAGATTCTTGAAACCAAGCATGTTGGTCCGAAGTATGATTTACCACCATATCCATAATCAGACGAATTCCTAGTTTTTTTGACTGATTGACAAGCTTATCAAAATCTGATAGCGTTCCAAAAATTGGGTCGATTTTACAATAATCCCCCACATCATAACCATTATCAACCATGGGAGATTGATAAACAGGAGATAGCCAAATAGCATCAATTCCTAAGTTTTTTAGATAATCTAACTTCTCTAAGATTCCACGTATATCTCCTATTCCATCACCATTACTATCTTTAAAAGAACGTGGATAAATCTGATAAATAACAGCTTTTTTCCACCAATTAGTCATCATATACTCCAAATCATTTTTTATTGTGAACAACTTCCAATGTAGCTTAAGAATAAGATAGATACAAGAGGAAGAAAATAAAATGTTGAGTTAACTTATTAGTAAATAAGACCTCCCAAGATGTTTTAAAAAAACAACAAGAGAGGTCCCGATACTTACTAATTTTTCTACCGAATTTCAGTCAAGTAGATTTCTGGTATAGCAAAGTTTTAATACGTTAGACCAATTAAACTCTAATTTTAAAAACGACTGTTGTTAACCATACCTTTAGTTAGATTCTTTACTTTTAAGATAATCATCATATTGTGCTTGCATTTCTTTTTGTACTTTATCAAAACCAGCTTTCTTCAAATCATCTTTTAGTTTTGGCAATGTTTCAGTCGGATCAACACTTCCTGTATTTAATTGGTCCAAGTACTGACTCATCACATTAGAAAGATTTGAAATCTCAGATTTTACTTTTGATTGATCGAAAGTAAAACCTAATAATGGTGAAACAGAAGCATTTTTAATAGACTCATCTCTTTTAGCAATCATCTCATCTGTAACAGCATCTGTAGTGTAAAGAAGGGCATTATTTCCAGTATTCCAAGCAGGCATGTGTGTTACACCTTCACTATAAGATTTCAATGTTTTAATCTTCTTATCACCCGTTTTTTCCCATTGTTTACCTTCAATACCATAAACAAGAGTATTAAGTAGCTTTTCGTTGCTGTTGATTAATCCAAGAACTTGCACTGCTTCTTTTTTATGTTTAGAAGTATTTGAGACAACAAAATTTGCTACACGTGCTTGGTCAGTTGTAATCAATGATTCTGTCAAAGGTTTTGAAACTAATTCTTGACCTGCAGCTTGCGTTAAGATGGTATCACCATAATCGTAAGGACCTTGAGTCTCAATTCGAGCAAACCAGTTGTTTGAGTTCAAATCATAAGCAGTACTAGAAGTAGCAGCATCTGCTGGAATAAGTCCTTTTGTATAATATTCATGCATTAGTTTTAAATTCTCAACATAAGAAGAAATATCATATACATTTTGAATTTTCTTTCCATCTCCAGTCACATCAACCGCAAATGGTAGGCCATTTCCTAATACATAATCAACATTTCCTGGTGTTTTATACCCTTGACCAACAGCTAGAGCTGCAATATTTGGCTCTTTTTCATGAAATTCTTCTAAAACTTTTTGAGCTGACGCAAAGGAATTCACATCATTAATTGATAAATTATACTTATCAAGATACTGTTTATTAAAAGTAATTACTTGTTGGGCATAAATATTCGCATTTACAGGAAAAGCATAAAGTTTACCATTAATCTTATTTCCTTCAATATAAGATGGATTGAGAGATTCATATGCAGTTTTAGCATACTTAGGTGCTAAGTCTGTCAAATCAGCAAACGCTCCCTTAGAAGCATTAGTCGCATAATCCTGAGCAAAAGCTATATCGTAATCCTCACCAGAAGAAATTATAACATTCATTTTTTTATCATAATCTCCCCAACCAATGTAACTAATTTCTAGTTTATATCCTGTTTCTTTTTCAATAATTTTATTAGCTTGAGCCATCAACTCTTCATAATTATCCGGCTTATCACCTTTTTGATACATGTGCAGGATTTTGTCACTAGAACCTTCTTTAGAAGATTTTGAAGTTCCACAAGCTACGAGAGTTGTAGCTGCCAATATCGACAGTGAAGCAAGAGCAATTCTTTGGTATTTTTTCATAAGATAACCTCCTTGGAGTTTCCTCCATTTTATTTAAATAACACATTAAAAAGTAAATAATATCTTAGCTATTCTTTGACACCGCCAATTGTCAATCCCTTAACAAAATAGCGTTGGAAGAAAGGATAGCTGATTGCAATCGGCAAAGTTGAGATAACGACAATAGCCATTCGAGCTGATTCTCCCGGAAGAGCCGCTAGACCACCAGCAATCTGTGATCCTGCTCCAGCATTTTGCGTCAAATATTGTAGATTATTTTGAATCTTCATCAATAAATACTGCAACGGTATCAGCTTATCATCTGATATATAAAGTAGAGCATTGAACCAATCATTCCAATAGCCAAGCGCTGCAAAAAGTGAGATAGTAGCAATACCAGGGACAGCTAGTGGAAGAACAATTTGAGTAAAGATTCTCATCTCGCTAGCCCCGTCAATACGTGCTGACTCAATAATAGAATCCGGAACCGAACGTTTGAAAAAGGTTCGCATAACAATAATATTAAATGGAGAAACTGCCATTGGTAAAATTAAGGCCCAAATTGTATCTTGCAGTTGCAAAAGATTGGTTACAACAAGATAGTTAGCAATCATACCAGGTGAAAACAGCATAGTGATAAGACAAAATACTGTAAAAAAGCGACGAAAAGGAAAGTTATTCCGAGAAATTGCATAAGCATATAAAGAAGTTGCCGTCGCATTAATCACTGTCCCAAGAACTGTTACAAGAATTGTTACAAATAAAGACTGCAACATCTTCTCTTTCATCTGATCAAACAAGAAAGTGTAAGCATAAAAGCTCCATTCCCTAGGAAAAAAACTATAACCATATTGCTGTAAAGCTGATTCTTTTGTAAGTGAAATAGCTAAAACAAATAAAAAGGGGAGAACACATGAAATCGCAAATAACGCAATCACAATATTGAAGATAAAATTGACCGGACGATTAAATCCCCTAACAGATAAAGATGCTATTTTTTTCTTTTTTTTCTTCACAATCAAATCTCCTCCTAGAATAAGGCAGAATCGCTATCTAATTTACGAGCGAAAAAGTTTGTAATCATTAACAAAATAAAACCAACAACTGACTGATAAAGTGCGGCAGCCGTCGCCATTCCTAAATCTCCTGTATTAGCCAAACCATTATAGATGTAAGTATCTAACACCTGAGTAACCGAAGTTAAGGCACCTGACTGACGTGGTACATTGTAGAATAATCCAAAGTCTGCTCTAAAAATATTACCCACTGCTAGTATGGTCAAAATGGTCATCAAAGGAATAACTTGTGGTATGGTAACATGTTTAATTTGTTGCCATTTTGTAGCTCCATCTACCATGGCTGCTTCATAATAGGTTGGATTGATTCCCATGACAGTAGCAAAATAAACAATTGAGTTATAACCAATTCCTTTCCAGACACCAATAAAGAGAATTATAGCAACCCAATACTTTGGTTCTTGGTACCAGTTAACAGGCACACCACCATTATTCATAATGAGTTGGTTGATAATACCTGTTTTTCCTGGTGCCAAAAATGCATAAACAAAGTAAGAAATTACAATCCAAGAAAGAAAGTAAGGGAAAAGTGACATTGTCTGATACACTTTTACAAGCTTTTTATTACGTAACTCACTCATAATAATGGCAAATGAAATCGAAATAAACAAATTCAGAGTAATAAAACCAAGATTATAAAGAATAGTGTTACGAGTAATGTCAAAAGCTGCTCCTGAAGAAAAGAGGAATTCAAAATTACTCAATCCTACCCAAGGGCTATTGGATAAACTAGCTAAAAAACCTGCTGGATCTAAATGAAAGTCTTTGAAAGCGACAACATTAGCAAAAACTGGGATGTAAAAGAAGAAAACCATCCAAACAGCACCAGGCAAAGCCATAGCTACCAAAGCTTTGTATCTCCAAAGATTTTTGAAAAATTTTGTCATTATTCTTCCTCCTTAATTAATAGAGTTTGAATATTGCATGGACCGACATGACCCTCAAAAGGTGTATCTAAAGCTTCTTCCAATAAATTAAGTTGTAAAGCTCCATTAAATTTCAAATCAATCGATTGATTCGATAGATTAAAACCACGTAAGACGAGACCATTATCAGATATACGACGTTTTAAAGCTGTCACAGCAAAACGCTCATCATCAATAGTTACCATTGTTCCATGAGACGGTATCTTAGTAGATGTATTATCATCTGTGGATAAAATCTGAATCGCTGAAAATGGTACTTGACTAGCATAAGCATTTTGATAAGTCTTATAACGTTCCCTTGGTTGACCATGACATTCTAAGCTATAGCAAAATCTAAGCTTGCCCAATGTTTGTGCTTCCGGCGTTGGGAAGTAGCCCCAATCCCCCATCTCACCGACTCCCCTAAAGAGAGTAAGTGCAATAGTCGAACTATCTAAAATTTCATATTCATTCAAACCAAAGTTACCAACAGTTAGACCATATTGGTCATTACGTAAATTTACAAAAGCCTGCTGATGTTGTGGGTTTGTTGGATTCTCCCATGTTTTTGGTACTACATTTGGTCTAGTTACCACTTCATAAATACTATCTGCTTCATGAGTCGCTACTTTCATACCTGTTGGAAAGAGTACCCGAAGGCGATGATCTTTAGCTTGATTGTCCACATAAGTTTCAAAATCTATTTTTTTCGAGTATTGACGAACTGTTATGAAAGTTGTTACTTTCATCGGTATCATCTTCTCAGAACGGCCCGCCTTTCGATTACGGAATTCCAAAACTTTTTTCTGTTCTTCTTCCAACAAGGTATCTGCTGATTCAGGAACCATCATGACTTGCTCTAATCGAACTTTTGCTAATTCTGGTCTATCTATGACAACAGAGAAAGTAGTTGGTAAATCCGTTGACAGGATTGGCTTTGTGCCTGTTGGTTGGAAATAGATGTATTCATTCCCTATATCTCCTGTCTCTTCAAAAACAAGTAAATCACGAAAAACTTTTTGCGAAATCTTATCAAACAAACGCAGGCTACCGTTTTCTTGAACTTTCAATTGAATATATTCATTTTCAATAATTCGATCAAAAATCATACTTTCTTTCTGATAAGAGGCTGTATCTGCTCGAACTAAATCGTAAGTATCCCAAGAAAAAGCAGGCATATCCTTCAAGAAGAGAGTGACTTTAACAAAACGTTTCATATAAGGGATTCGGAAACGGTCTTTTGGTAAATCATAATCAAATAGAACTTCCTCATCACTAATCATAGCTGGAATTTCACAGCCATTTCGATCAACAACCTTATATTGACATTGAGGACGTGTTTGTAAATGATCATAGAGTTGATCCGGACGTCCATCCTTAAAGAACTTGCGTTCCAAAACCACCTCAACTTCGACCTCACCAGTTTTTGAATAACTTGCCGTATTAAATACTACAAAAGGATGTTCCCCTTCAAAAGTAATTGCTTTTGATAATTCCACTAAGGCATCCTCAGCAATAAAGTTTCCGACATCGTAAGCTTTCTCAAAACGTGTCATCATTTCACGATGTACTGCATCAACTGAACAACCACAAATGCTATCATGAGGATGATTTTGCAGAAGCGTCTTCCATGCATAAGTTAATTGATCATGTGGATACTGATTAGTCACTCGGTAAGCCAGACTCGCTAGTGGCTCGGCAACATTTTCCAATTGGCGTTCTACTTTTGTATTCCACTGTTTGAGATAAACACGGCTAGAAGCTGTATTGGCCAAAGTATACCAACCATCAGTCTCTTGAGAAGTCAATTCTCCTGTTACCGTAGAAAGCTCCTCAGGCAAATCCGAACATACTGCCTCTAAATAGGCTGGCCAGTTGCTATGAACAAAATGATAGTCTGGAAAAAGTTCATTGGCTAGTCGAATAGCCTTACTCAAATCTTTTTGAACTGGTTGATGATCAACTCCATTCATCATCAAAAGGTGAGATGTAGAAGCAAAGCGCTCCACGTCTGCTAATTTTTCTTTCCAAAAGCTTTTTGCAGCTTCCTTTTCTGAAGGTATCTCATTTCCATTAGAATACCAGTTAGCAAATAAAATCCCTAAAATCTTAGTTCCATCTGGTCCTTCCCACCACATTTCTGAAAACTGTGAGCTATAAGCTTCATCGGACTGCTCTAAAACCTGATTATCAAAACCAATAGGTTTAACCCCTCGACCAAAAGCTGCGGCATTTAGTTTTGCACCTTTCATGAGTTGTGGAGCTTGTCCCATGTTACCAAAAGTATCTGGAAAATAACCTAGTTCTACTGGCGAGCCCCAATGCTCAGAATCTTGACGTCCTATTAACATATTACGAACATTCGCTTCAGGACTAATTAAAAAATCATCTTGTAAAATATAAAAAGGTCCAATTTTTAATTTGCCTGCAGTAATCGCTTCAGCTAATTCTTGACGCCTTTCAGGTCTTACTTGCAAATAATCCTCTAGAATAATAGTTTGTCCATCTAAATGAAAACTATCAAAGTCTGGATCTGCCTTAAATAAATCCAATAAATCATCAATCAACTGAATCAGTCGCATGTGATGTTCTTCATAAGCCATATACCATTCCCGATCCCAATGACTATGAGAAATGATATGTACTGTTTTCTTTGTCATTCTTATAATACATTCCTTTCGTTTCATTCAAAGCATAACACCTCATGAGAAAGTGTTGTGCTTTGAGTTTTCTAGATTACAATTAAAGTGAGAAGCCTTGTCACTACTACAAATCACAGGGAGATGAGTAAGTGTGTGATTTCATCTACGACCTTGTATCCTTATAGGTGCCGTCTTTTCTATCAAGCATCACTAACTGCAAAGATGAGCACTAAACTTATACTTAGCTCGTTTATGTAGGGAGTAACCCATAGTAAAAATTGTCTATCCGACTTGTTGTGAAATCGATGTGCACAAAACCTTTGTGATTGCGGTTGTTGCTATCGCAAATAAGCAAAGAATTACGAAATATCACCGTAAACCTTTTTCGACTTTTACCAACGGGCTTCTTCAGCTAAAAGATTGGCTTAACTATTATTCCTGGTTGGATATCTGCATGGAATCAACTAGAAAATACTGGATTCCAGTCTTTAATATCCTTAAAAAGGACTGCCATATTTGTTTGGCTTATCCTAAATACGTCAAAGCAATTCGAGGAAAAAGACAGATAAGAAAAATACACAGTGGATAGCTGACCTCTTTCGTTATCGTATGAAATTAACGCAACTTCAAGTGAATGAAAAGAACCATTATCAAAATTGTCTGACTTGGTCTAATATTCAAGCGGCAACTGTCGTTTCTGATGTTTTCGGAAAAAGTGCTCAATCAATTATCAAAAGCATCCTTGACCACCCTGAAGAAGAATCAAAAATTGGAGAACTGGTTCATAAAAGTATGACAGTCAAAGCCCAAGCTTTAGAAATTACCATTGATAGTGAGATAACCACTGATTAAGGTTCACTACAACGAACTAGCCATTTGTAAAGAAGATTTAAACAAATAATTTTAGACTTGAAACAGGAGTTTCAAGAACAAGTATCAGTTATCCAAAGCGTACCTGGTTCGCTTATCAGCTTTACGTGTCATTTCTGAAATTGGAGCTGATATGACAGCCTTTGAAACCGCTAGAAAATTATCCTCTTATCTTTTTACACGAATATCAAAATAATCCATAACTAATTCACAAAACATCATATTAGCCCAACTAAACCACTCTCTAGTATAGTGTTTCGGGTTATCGACATCAAAGCCTTCATGCATTAAATGCGTCCCTGCATCAGTTGCAACCAACTGATCTAAGATACGTCTTTTCTCTTTTTTATCTAAACTAGTTAGCCCTTCCATAGCCATTGCAATTGGCCACACATAGTTTTCAGGAGTATGACTGGAACCAATACCACACGCATATGTTCCTTCATAATAAAATGGATTTTCCTGACTTAGTAGTGTCTCTCGCGTTTGAAGGTAGCAGGCATCATCCATCTCACAAAAGCCAAGATAAGGAGCCGCCATTAAATTAGGAACATTGCTGTCGTCCATAATAGATGCTTGACCAAGACCATCTACTTCATAGGCCCAAATAGTCTCACCTTTTTGATTTGTCGTCTTGGCATGGTTCTCCAACCCGTCCCGAATCACCATACATAATTTCTCAGCTCGACAAGCTAGAATATCATTTGGGATAAGATTGGTAAAAATCTCCACAAGGTAATCTAACACTACTACTGCAAACATATTAGACGGAACCAGATAACCATATTGACAAGCATCATCACTTGGTCTAAAACCGGACCAAGTCATCCCCGTGTAAGCGACAGCTGTCCCACGTCCTTCTCGTGGTAACGTATCTTCCAAACGCTCCGTATCACGAACAAAACGATACTCAGACTTTTCATGATTTTGTTCTATTTCGAAGACATCTAATATTTTACTTGCTGCTTCTACAAAAACTTCATCAAAATGCTCTGTATAGCCCGTATTTTTATAGAGCAAATAAGCTAGTTGAACAGGATAACAAAGCGAATCAATCTCGTATTTGCGTTCCCAAATCCATCCTTTTGCACTATTAAAATTTGTGTGGTCACTCTGATGACCTGCAAAATTTTCGCTTTCATTAAAGGCATTTGCATATGGATCGAGATTGATATAATACATTTGCTTACGAACAAGGCCAGCAATTAAATTCCGAATAGCTTCATCTTTTTCGGCTAATACAAGATAAGGACGCATTTGAGCTGTCGAGTCCCGCAGCCACATAGCTGGAATATCACCTGTCAACAAAAAAGTAGTACCATCGTCATGAACTTTTAAGGTCGTTTCTAAAGTATTTGAAAAAGAATGATTAAAATTAATCGCCCACTCTTTATGAGTTTCACCACAAAGTTCCGTTATTTCTTCCATAAATTTTTGAACCGATTTTGGAATAGTCATACTCACTGTCTTCCTCCATAGAATATTTGATATATCTTTTGAGTAGATTATACGTCTTTTTGATATTTTTTGCAAGCGCTTTTTTTGATATATTATAACTTTTTAATTAAAAAAATAGTTTTTTGGGCTTTTTTCCTTGTTTTTTTAATAAAAAATAGTAAAATATGATATATCATATTTAAAAGAAAGGGATACTTTTATGACGTTACCTCTCTACCAACATATCTCTGACGATTTAAAACAAAAAATTGTTAGTGGTTATTTTAAAGTAGGAGACCAGCTTCCAACTGAAAAGGAACTTTCCGAAAGTTACTCTGTAAGCCGCATCACTGCCAAGCGAGCTCTTAATGATTTAGAGCATCTTGGACTTGTTAGTAGGACCAGAGGAAAAGGTACCTTTGTCCAACTCCCTCAAAAGCAACAAACCCACTCTTCGAAACAAATCCTCTTTCTCATTCCATTTGAAGGTGTCTCTTTTGGTAATTTCACCCAGGGACTTGTACCAACTTTAGATAATAGTGATATCAAAGTTTTTATTACCTATGCTAATTATCTAAATGAAAATACCGTCGCTGATATTACCAAAAGTTTTGATGGCTTGATTTACTATCCTCTATCGACTGCACAGTATCTAGATATCTTATTAGAACTTTCCCTACAGCAATTTCCTGTTGTATTATTAGATAAACCAATCTATAGTTTTCAATTTCCGTGTGTCTCTTCAGATAATTTTAATGGTGGTGAACAAGCTACACAAGCACTATTAGAACTAGGGCATCAGCGCATTGCCTTTCTTACTAGCAATGAAAAACATCATCCTCATACAACTAGAAATCGCTACTTAGGTTATATTAAAGTTCTCAATGAATATAATATTCCTTTTCATACTACATTAGATAATGCGCTGTATACAGAAGATTCGGTCTTAGAATTAGTGCGTGAGCAAAAGGTAACTGGTTTAGTTTGCGAAAATGATTTAGTGGCTCTACAAGCAATGAAAACATTACAAGATAATAATTTTTCTATCCCAAATGATCTTTCCATTATAGGGTTTGATGACATTCAGGCAGCGAGTCTTTCCAATCCACCACTTACTACAGTAGCACAAGATTTCTTTCGTATGGGACAGGTCGCTGGTCAACTTCTTCTGGACTGGATTCAAACAGGAGAAAGGCCAAATGATGTTAAAATCCCTGTCCATCTTGTAAAACGCAAAACTTTAAAGGAGCACACAATATAAAATGATTATTCATACTATCGACACACGTCATGGCACTGCAAATGATGCTACTTTTTCACATGGAAACTGCCTCCCTTACACGGGACTTCCTTGGGGGATGAATTATTTCGCCCCCTCGACTGCTAACAACCGAGGGGCTTGGTGGTTTCATCCAAACGATCGAACCTTTGAAGGGTATCGCATAACTCATCAACCAAGTCCATGGATGGGAGATTTTTCACATCTCACTATGACTCCTATTTCGGGCTTGGTAAAAGACCTTTCTTTATACCATATTACAAGTTCCTACCGACCAGAAGAAGCTATTTTTAATCCTACACGATTAAAAATCACTCAATGTCGCTACCAAATCACTTCTGAATTGATTCCGTCTATGTATGGTGGTTTACTTGACATTACCTATAAAGACACTCAAGCAAGCGAAAATGGACTCGTGCTTCATCTTCCAGGTCAATATAAAGTAGCTCAAGAAGACTCTAATCTTCTCAGTCTTTCAGTTATTAATTTTGCCGACTGCGAAGATAAAAATTTCACTTTCTACTGCATTCTAAAAACTAGCCAACCTTTTACAATAAGTGAACAGAAAACGACGGAAGAAAATGGAGCTGTTCAGTTACATTTCGGCGATTCTCAACAAATTAGTATCCACTTTGCAACTTCTTTTATCTCACAAGAACAGGCCCAGCTTAATCTCAAACGTGAACAAGATTGGTCTAAAGAAGATTATCTTACCAAAGCTGAAGCCGCTTGGGAGGATTTACTTTCACGTATTCAGATTGAACACCATAACCAAGATGAAGTCTCTACTTTCTACCATAACTTCTATCGTACTTTCCTGTTTCCTCAAACATTTTATGAATACGATAAGGATAATCGGAAAATTCATTATGATACTACTTCTAAAAGCATTAAAACAGGACCACTTTACACCAATAATGGATTTTGGGATACTTTCAGAACTGTCTATCCACTATACAGCCTAATTGCAACAGAACAGTATAGTGATATGCTAGAAGGATTTCTTAACAGCTATCGTGAGACAGGATTTTTACCAAAATGGCTCTCTCCAGATGAACGTGGCCTTATGCCCGGTACTTTAATTGATGCGGTCATTGCTGATGCAGCTAGTAAGGAAATCCGTCTTGACTTAATGCCTGAATTTTTAGATGCGATGATAAAAGGGGCAACTGTTCAATCAAGCAAGACAAATTACGGTCGACGCGGTACTAAAGATTACTTGCAGCTAGGCTATGTACCACTCAATCACCATGAGTCTGTTAACCACACTCTGGATTATGCTTTCTCTGATTATTGTATTTCACAAGTTGCTAAAAAACTAGGAAAAGATGATATAGCTCAAAAATATGCCCAACAAGCCAAAAATTATCGTAATATCTTTGATCCTGTTACTGGTTTTATGCGTGCTAAAGATACTGATGGTAATTTCCGTCCTGATTTTCTCCCTACAAGATGGGGGAGAGACTACGCCGAGGGTTCTGCTTGGCAAACTTCTTGGTCAGTTTTACATGATTTTGCTGGACTTATTAGTTGCTATGGTTCCTCTGAAGCTTTTGAGAAAAAATTAATTAAATTATGTAATCAGCGACCAGATTTCAATGTAGAAGGGTATGGTTTTGAAATCCATGAAATGAGCGAGTTAGCAGCACTCGAATTTGGTCAAGTTGCTATTTCGAATCAGCCAAGCTTTCATTATCCCTATCTTTTTAGCTATATCGGAAAACCTTGGATGGCTACTCCTTTATTACGACAACTTATGACAGAGACTTTTAACAACGGTTATGAAGGATATCCAGGTGACGAAGATAACGGCACAACTGCTGCCTGGTACATTTTCTCTAGCCTTGGTTTTTATCCAGTTACTGCTGCTTCAAACCAATATGTACTCGGTATTCCTCTTTGGGACAAAGCTATTATCAACCTATCTTCTGGAAAACAACTGACTATTCTCGCTCAACCAAACGCTCCTCAACAACTATTTGTTGATCACATTGATCTTAATAAGAAAACTATCACAGAAACTTTCTTAAACCATGATGATATCATCAAGGGAGGGGAGCTGTCATTTGAACTAGGAATTGTACCAAATCCACGTTCTTATACAGCAAATGAACTCCCCTATTCTATGACAACTGATACCACTAACACCTCAAATGATTAATTAAAAAACATATTCTTAAATCGAAAAAGATACCGACAAAGCCACCAAAAACTTAGGGAGTTATAACTTTAAAGTTCATATACTAATATCAAGTTACTATGTGGTATAGGCTTTAATTCATAGTACTCAGGTCACTTCCAATTAATAGTTGAAACACTATTTTCTGAACATTGTGCATTGCATTAATCAGTATAAATAGACATCAAGTAGAAAACTAACTGAGCGACTATTAAAGTTTGAGTAGCTAATATTAGCTTGTAGTAAAAATATTTTAAAGTTAACTAAACACTCACGAGCCCAAAAAGAATGTCCTCAACTATATATTGAGGAACCTTAGACAAAAAATAAGTCTGAGATAAGCAGAATTCTCAGCTAATAAAAAAGAGAGAGTCATATTTAGTGTGAGTTTCTCTTTTTTATTAGTTAATTTCTTGTTGTATTTCAGTAAGCTACAGCGTTTGTAACCCAAACAAGCCTTGATCTGACCGAAGACTGATTCCACATCAACTTTGCGTTGTGCAAAAATCTGACTGCTTTCCTAAGATAACAGCGCTTTCTTTTACTTTTAAGAGCTGATATTCCCATTCACATAGAGTCCTTTTTGGGAAGGTAAATTAGCTGTACGGCTTGATAAACCTTGATTTCTTGTTCAAATCCTGTCTCTGTCCTCTGATGTTTAACAGAATCAAAATGATCTTCCAAACCGTCAAGATGAGGTAAATAACATTGACTTCATCATAACCTCAATTATCGAAATACCTTTAGCATTGCTTCTGCTTTCTTTTCTAGTCTTTATTAAATAAGCCATATTTAATCAGGTGGCTGACTCCCATTTCTAAGGTTAGGAGGTTCTCTTTACTGCCATAACCTGCTTTGAGTTGACCACTATATACTCCTCTTTCATCCGCATAAAGGTAGCATCTGGATTGGTTTTAGAAAAGCTATTATGACCATCAAATGTTTCTTGATAGTTCTCATACTTTTCAGCCCGCACTAAAACTTTTTGAAGGACTTTCTTAAGCTGACGGCGTTTAAGTTTTCTTTTATCTTTCCATACCAGCTACTACTTGAAATTGTTGATAGTCCGCTAAGAGACGACAAGTTGACCTGTTCGATAGAGCATGCCAAGTTTTCAACCATCATTTTTTTGATTTTCCGTCCAGAAAAGACCCCTTGTGAGTAGACAAACAAGAAGCAATTTCTAATGGTAAGTTTGTTTGATTTGTGTTACAGTGAAGATACATGAGATAGCCTTGCTACAAATCAAAAAGCAACAGTATCAAAACTGTTGCTTTTTGATTTGAGTTACTCTTGTCTCAGACTTATTTTTATTTTACTTCCATATATCTGATTTATTTGAGTAAAGTGTTAACTATAATAAATAATCCCTTAGTCACTGTTACTACGCTAATTTTTCCAAAAATGCCATTAAAATTTTGGCAGATTGTTTACCAGCTTCGATGATAAATTCATCAAATGTAATATTGGCATCATGGGCTGCTGTGTCAGACATTGCACGAATAACGATAAATGGTTTGTTCAAACTGTGGGCAGCTTGTGCAATCGCAGCACCTTCCATTTCAACAGCTTGAACTTCTGGAAATGCTGCTTTAATAGCATCAATTTTATCTTGGCCAGCGATAAAAGAATCCCCAGTTGCAATCAAACCAATTTTACTAGCGACGTTAGCTTTGTTTAAGACTTGTTCAAAAGTGTCAATAAAGCCTTTGTCTGACTCAAAGTAAAGAGGTTGCATTGACATTTGACCATAATCATAGCCAAAAGCTGTTAAATCAACGTCATGATAAACTAATTTATCGGCAACGACAACATCACCAATATTTAAACCCGTAGCAACAGCACCAGCTGACCCTGTGTTAATAAGAGCATCAACACCAAAATGATCGGCAAGAACAGCTACAGACATCGCTGACATCACCTTTCCAACACCTGATTGGACAAGAACAACATCATGATTTCCAAGCCTACCTTCATAATAAGTATTCCCTAGAACTTGATGTTCAACTTTGTTTTCCAAATGTTCCACAAGAAGCTTTAATTCCTGCTCCATTGCTGCAATAATTCCAATTTTCATCACAAAAATACAAGAGTTTTCAACTAAGATGATTCTCCAAGTTAGTTTTCTAACTCTTGCTTACTCCTTCTTAACTTTTTTAATTAGAGATTAAACACCGCGAAAAAGAGTGCAATTAATAAAACAATAACCACAAACATGATTAGATTAAGTTTTCGTTGAAACTTGCTACGTTTAGCATTTTCAATGCGACGACTTTTATAAACGTATTGGTCTTTTTTCTTACGATCTTTCCATTTATCCAGAAATCCTTGGGTTTCTTCTTCCTCTTCTTCATATGGCACAATGGTGTCATAAAGGTCTGTACGAATAACTTTTGTCTCCTCGTCATCCTCTAGATACTGGTCATCATAAAAAATTTCACCACGGTTAGCACGTTCGATTATCTCGTCTGTTAAAAGTGGTTTTCCCATTTTGTCTATCCTCCAAAATGCAGAGCATAATATTGAAGGGCTATGATTGTTTTAGCATCTTCAATAGCTCCAGATTTCACCAAATCCATACATTCTTGATAGGTTAATTCAAGAATTTCTAAGACTTCGTCATCATCTTGCGGACGTGGATTTGGCACTTTTTGCAAATGAGTTGCTTGATATAGCTTAATTTTTTCATTGCAAAAACCAATAGCAGTATAAAACTCATGAATTTGTTTTAAATCGCCAGAGTATCCTGTTTCCTCTTCTAATTCACGCGCAGCGGCATCTTGTTCAGAGCCGTTTTCACCAATTTCGAGTTTGCCTGCTGGAATTTCGTAAGAAATTTTTTCGATTGACTTGCGATATTGCTTAACCAGAATAATTTTATTCTCATCAGTCACCGCTAAAACAGCAACAGCTCCTCGGTGAAGAATGAGTTCTCTTTTAGCTTGACCTAAACCATTTGGTAATTCAACATCGTCAACAACAACTTTAAAAATGTGCCCATCAAAAATTTCTGTTCGTTTGAGCGTTTTTTCTTCAAAAGCCATACTAAGCATTCTCCCTAAAAATATTCCCAAATAAATTTTACTACAAAACAGCAAGAAATGCCATTCTTACACGGTCAATTGCCATAATGTCCCTAAAAAATCATTAAAAAGAGGTCAAATCAAGTTGATACTGTCCCCTCTGAACAATAAGCAGAAATCGCCCATGTCATAATACAGCTTAATGATTTAAACCTCCTAAAATATGCTTACTTTTTATTGTTTGGGTGGTGTGGTTTGTTAAGCGCATAGCCTGCTTTATTAACTTGACGACCACGTCCAATCGCTAAAGCATCTTTTTCAACATCATCAGAAATCGTTGAACCTGCTGCTGTCAAAGCGTTATCTCCCAAAGTAACTGGCGCAATGATTGTTGAATTGCTTCCAACAAACACATTGTTGCCAATGGTTGTTTTAAATTTATGTTGACCATCATAGTTGGCAATGATTGTACCAGCACCAAAATTAACTTCGCTTCCAACGGTCGCATTACCAATGTATGTCAAATGTCCTGCTTTAGTATCTTCACCAACGATAGATGATTTTACTTCAACAAAGTTACCAATGTGAACATTTTTTTCAAGTGTTGAATCTGGGCGAACATGAGCAAATGGTCCAATGGTTACACCATCTTTAACAACAGATTGTTCAATCATTGAGCTTGTGATAACGACATTTTCACCAATTGTTGCATCAACAAGATAAGTACCATTTGTCAAGACAGAGCCTGAACCAACTTTAGTATTTCCTTTGAGGGTAACGTTGGCTTCAATCATCACATCAGGTGCAATCTCAACGTCAACATCAATGTAAGTTGCTGCTGGGTTTTGGAAAGTCACACCGTTGACCATGTGTTTTTTGTTGATACGACGGCGCATAATGTCTTCTGCTGTCGCAAGTGCCACACGGTCATTAACACCAAGACTTTCATCAAAATCATGAAGCACGTAAGCTCCGACTTTTTCACCATTATTGCGGAAAATTGAAATAACATCAGTCAAATAATATTCCCCTTGGGCGTTGTTAGTGTTGATATTTTTAAGCGCTTCAAAAAGGCGTTTATTGTCAAAGACATAAGTTCCTGTGTTGATTTCTTTGACTTGACGTTCAAATTCAGAAGCGTCTTTTTGTTCAACGATTTTAAGCACTTCGCCGTTTTCATTACGAATGATACGGCCGTAACCAAATGGATTTTCGGCTGTCGCTGTTAAAATTGTGGCAACGTTTTTGTGGCTAACATGAAAATCAATTAATTCTTTCAAGCTTTCTCCAGTGATAAGCGGTGTATCACCAGCGATAACAAGGGTCTGACCTTCAAGACCAGCCAATTCATTTTCTGCCATCATGACCGCATGACCAGTTCCGAGTTGTTCTGTTTGCATGACAAATTCTGATTTGTCAGCTAAAACCTCACGAACCATTTCGGCTTTATGCCCAATAACCGTCACATTTTTTTCTGGATTCAAAGCTGATACGGCACGAAAAACGTGTTCTAACATTGTAATGCCAGAAACTTTATGAAGGACTTTTGGCAAGTCAGATTTCATACGTGTTCCCTTACCAGCGGCTAAAATAATTGCATAATTTGACATAACTAATTCCTTAAAAAATAGAGTAGTTCTGTGGGATAAACAAGGTTTCATTCCTTTATTTTTCTCACACAAGCTACTCCATTATATCACATTTACTTATTTTGAGCTTAATTTTATGGCAATCAAGGTGCACATTCTAACCATTACAAGCTGTTAACGGCTGCATCCAAGACTTCCATAATGGCACGGCTATGCTCAAGCGCCAGTTTTGTAGCCGTCATGTCCTCTTGCTCGATAATGGCTTGGAAAGCAACAAATTCATCGTGCATACGGTGATTTAGGGTATTTTCATTAATCATTGTCATGCTTTGATTATTCAAGCTTAAAGCTAATTCTGGCAAGGTATTCGTAGCGCCGATAATAGCAATTGAGCCTTTATTGCCTTGAATCGTTGATTTAATCTCTGCTGCACAATCTTTGGCACCAATACAAGCAGCTTTAAAATGACCATAATCCATGATTAGGATACCTGAGGTATCCACACCACGTTCCATATTTGCCAAATACTGTACTTTTTCAGGTTTACCAAATAAGCCAATTACCAAATGAATGTTGTAAATATTAAGGTCACGCAGTGCTCCGCCACCTTTTGCTGGGTCAAAAGCAGGCGCAATCTCGCCACGTTTGAAGGCGTCGTAACGTGAAGAATACTGTGAATAATTACATTCAACGATTTTAATATCACCAAGCTTAGCCAGATTGTCTTTAATAGCTGCAAAATTGCCAAGGTACTGATTGGTAATAGCTTCTAACAAAATACGATTGTTCTGCTCTGCTATTTTTGCCAAGTCTTCAAATTCTGCTAAAGTCAATGTAAATGGCTTTTCACAAATGACGTGTTTCCCAGCAAGAAGTGCTTTTTTAGCATAATCATAGTGCAAGTGGTTTGGAAGTGCCACATAAACGGTGTCAACGTCTGGATTTGCCAAAATGCTATCATAGTCGCTACTTGCTTGAGAAATGCCGTAAATTTCAGCGAGTTTTTGTGCTTTTTCAAGACTTCGTGGTGTTGATAAAATAGCACTTAACTCAATGCCATTGATTTCCTTTAAAACGGGTAACACTTCGTCCACAATTTTTCCTGTTCCTAAAATGGCTAATTTCATGAATTTCCTCCTATCGTATTTGCTAAACTGTGGGATAAACCACTTCAAATTCTTCTAAAACGATTAAGCTTTCTGGTGTGAATGTCAACCCACATTCTTTAAAATAGGGTTTGAAAAATGCTTCATGAACATCTCGCCAGTAAGCAAGCGATTTATCACCCTCACCTTCTTTGAAAGCATGCTTCTCCGAGACTTCCTTAAAAGGTACAACAGAGACTTTTTTAATCTGAATAATGCAAACTGCTTGGTCTTTGCTGTCTAAAATCACATCATAAGACCCAACTTCAGGTAGCGGGTCATTATCAACAACATATAAGTCATAAGCTGATGCCGTCGCTGTTTTTGTGCCCTCAAGGACTAGCTTCGCTAACAAATCAGCTTCTAGCCCAAATTGCCAAGCGTCAATGTCATCTCCGATTGATGGGTTGATTTTCTTATACTTGTTCCAAAGTTCTTGTGCGTTCATGGTTATCTCCTGTTCTTTTCTGTCTTACTTCTTCTTACAATCCGTTTGACAGAATTTCCCACTATAGTTTTCTCCTCTTCATTTTGAAGTCTCTCTTTCATTATTCTACCTTTGAAGCAATGCCGAATTGTTTATCTACCCGTTGCTAAAATCTCGTTTCTAAATATGCTATTTACCACGCTCGCAAATAACCAATAACTACTTCAAACTCCAGCCGCCGTCGATTTTGATGATTTCGCCTTGCATGGAGCTTGCTTTGCCTGATGCTAAAAATTCTGTCAAATCAGCGATTTCTTCGGGATTACTCCAACGTCCGATTGGTGTTTCTTGGGCTACCCAGTCAGCTAATCCTCCAGGTTCAAAATCGCTAGCTGTCATGGCTGTCTTAACCGCACCTGGTGCGATACCAAAAATTTGAATCTTATCCTTAGCATAGTCAAGTGCCAGCTGGCGCGTGAAGCCTGCAAGAGCGTGTTTACTAGCGGTGTAAGCTGCTCCGCCACCACCTGCGATAAATGACGCAATTGAGCACATGTTGATGATGATACCAGATTTTCGTTCCACCATTTTGGCTAAATAGTGGCGTGTAATTTTTACTGTCGCAAAGAAATTGGTCTGAAAAACACGTTCCAATTCGTCGTCTGATACTTCAAGCAAAGGCTTGTAAGCGTCGAGAATTCCAGCAGTGTTACACAAGATATCCACGTCCTGAACAGAATCGTACAGCGCAGCTAAATCCGTCGTCAAGTCCAACTGCAAGAAATGAAAGTTATCATCTTGAATCTGAGGCGCTTGCGATTTGTCAACGCCATATACCGCGCAGCCATTTTTCAAAAAAAGTCGTGCTTGTGCGAGTCCAATGCCAGAACTAACGCCTGTGATGAGAACTTTAGTCATGGACTTCAACCCAATCAGTCGCTAGGACGTCACATGGAGTCGGCGACCACATGGAAAAGCCTTCACCGTCACCTGAAACGTTGATGAGAAAATACGGTGTCACTGGTAATGCCACGCCATTTTGCTCAAGCGTATCAAATAGCTGAACGTAATTTTCAGCGCCACCCCAGCCTGTGCGGACATATTTTTTCTTAGCCTTTAAACCAGGCAAAATTTCTTCAAAAGTCATTTCTCTCTCCTTGATTTTACTAAGTCTAGTATATCAAAAAACGAGCTCGTAAGCTCGTTATAATTATCGTCTTAGAACTTTCTTGATTACAGCTATGACTTTATGCAACATTGGACGTGGATAATAACGGAATGTTCCCATTTTGCGGACAATATAGCCATTAAAGTTTTGTTTGAAACGAAGAACACCATCACTACCGTCGAAAATCCCTTGAATACCAAGGAAAGTATAAAAATGAATGCCACGATTTAATGATTCTGTCATCACATGTTCTTGAAGGGCGACAGGCGCATAGAATTTGTTAAATTCCGTATAAGAGCCACTAAAGAGGTAAACAGCTTCTTGTGGTGTGTAAATAAAGAGACTACCTGCCAAAACCACATCTTCTGAACCATGTTTCTCAATAAGCTCTTTGGCTTCCTTGATACGAACATCAAAGGTTGCAATTTGTTTATCCAACTGCGCTTTTTGTTTATTGACCTTAGCTGAGTTAACACCGTCAGCAATTCTTTGATTTAAAACAGCTAGTTCAGAAGCAATCGTTTCATGGCTAGACTGAAGATTTTTAAGATAGTCTTGGAAATTAATCGTTGCAATCATAAATTCGCATTTATCACCAAAACTATCGTAAAAAGCTTCATAATAATCTAACGGTTTATCAACGTATTCGCGACGTTCTGAAGTTGATGCTGTAATTTCTTTAAAAATGTGGAGTTCATCACGCTCTAGACGACGCACTTTAATACCAAAAGAATTTGTTTTGTTAGCTAGCGGACGTCCTTTTTTGCTAAATGACTTGCGCAGCGTTTCAGGTGTCAATCCTGTCAAATCTTTGACATAATGCCAATCTGGTTCGCCACCAGGATAACCAGTTTGCAGACCATCAAAGTGATAGCCAAGTTCTGTCAGACACGTAATCAGTTCAGGCTTTTCGTCGTCATTTGGCTCACCGTGACTATCAAATGTTTGATAAGTATCGTAAGGCTTGACAATCAGTTCAAGCGCCCCATTTTCCTTGGCATAAGCTTGTAATTCTCTGTAAAATTCAGCCAGATAAGCCGTATCTGTCGAAGCAGGACCCGAATTAATTTCCATGTGAAGTCCGCCTGTCATCAGCATGCTGTACAAAACACCCGCCACTTGGATAGCTCCATCTGCTTCCAAACCTAGAAAAGTAATGTCAAACCCACGTTTTTCAAGCAAATCCGCCATTTCAACAGATTGCATAAACGAACGTTCTTTAAATGTGGCACTCACTTGTTCATAATCTTCTCGTGATAAGATTTTTAAAGTCATGTTTGTTTTTCTCGATTCTAATTCACCATAATAAAATTCGCCATTAAAAATTATCAAAGGAAACTTAAATGAAAATTAATTGTCATTTTTGAAATTTATTTTCATTTTTTGCGAATTTCTTTTCATAAAAAGACAAGTTAAATACCCAGTTACCATTATAGGTACTGAGTATTTTCATTATCTTTTGTGACAACTATTAACCAATTTGGCTACCGTTTGGTACGCTTGGGTCAACGGTTAAAACAGTCAAGTTGCCATCATGTTCAGCCGATAGAATCATTCCCTGACTAAGCAAGCCCATCATTTTACGTGGTTTCAGATTAGCAACGATTTGCAATTTTTTACCAACGAGTTCTTGTTCATTTGGATAGAATTTTGCAATTCCTGAAAGGATTTGACGGTCCTCCCCGTCGCCAGCATCAAGACGGAATTTGAGTAATTTTTCAGAACCTTCAACTTTTGATACTTCTTTGACTTCTGCGACACGGATTTCTACTTTGTCAAAGTCATCAAATTTGATAGCTTTCTTTTCATTTTTTAGCTCAACATCTGCTGGATTCCATTCTTTTTCTTCTGTCGCAACTGCTGCTCCACCCATGTTAGCTTTGATATAGTCGATTTCAGCTTCCATGTCAAGGCGTGGGAAGATTGGTGTTCCTTTGGCAACAACTTTAACACCTTCTGGGAAGCCTGCAAGGGTAAGATTTTCAAGGTCAAAGTCACTTCCTAGACCAAGTTGTTCCATAATAGCGTTTGATGTTGTCATCATAAATGGTTGAATAAGGTGAGCCACCACACGAAGACTAGCTGCCAAGTGAGCCATTACTGCTGCCAGTTCATCACGTTTAGCGTCATCTTTTGCAAGAACCCAAGGAGCTGTTTCGTCAATGTATTTATTTGTACGTGAAATAATGCTCCAAACCGCATCAAGTGCGCGTGGGTAGTCAACAACATTCATTTGTTTATGGTATTCAGCGAGTTTTTCTTCGACAACACCTGCCAAATCAGCATCAAATGCTGTGACATTTTCAACGTAGGCTGGAACATCGCCACCGAAATATTTATTAATCATGGCAACTGTGCGGTTAAGAAGGTTTCCAAGGTCATTTGCCAACTCATAATTGATACGTCCAACGTAATCTTCTGGCGTAAATGTTCCATCAGAACCAACTGGAAGTGAGCGCATGAGGTAATAACGAAGTGGGTCAAGTCCATAGCGTTCGACAAGCATTTCTGGGTAAACCACATTACCTTTAGATTTAGACATTTTACCGTCTTTCATGACAAACCAACCGTGGGCAATCAAGCGGTCAGGCAATTTCATATCTAACATCATGAGCATAATTGGCCAGTAAATTGAGTGGAAACGTAGGATATCTTTACCAACCATATGGAAAACTGTTCCCTCGTTCCAGAATTTATCAAAGTTTGCGTGTTCTTCTTGACCATAACCAAGTGCCGTAGCGTAGTTAAGAAGCGCATCAATCCACACGTAAACAACGTGTTTTGGATTTGAAGGCACTTTAACGCCCCATGTAAATGATGTACGGCTGACAGCCAAATCTTCAAGACCTGGTTCAATGAAGTTCTTGATGATTTCGTTCATACGACCATCAGGTTGGATGAAATCAGGGTATGCATGGAAAAATTCTACCAAGCGGTCAGCATATTTTCCAAGACGTAAGAAATATGATTCTTCTGAAACCCATTCTACTTCGTGTCCAGAAGGTGCAATCCCGCCAATGACTTTTCCATTTTCGTCACGGAAAACTTCTTCTAATTGGCTTTCTGTGAAAAATTCTTCATCTGATACTGAGTACCAACCAGAATACTCACCCAAATAAATATCATCTTGTGCCAACAATTTTTCAAAAACATCAGCAACGACTTTTTCATGGTAATCATCAGTTGTACGAATGAATTTATCATAAGAAATATCAAGCATTTCCCAAAGTTTTTTAACGTCAGCAGCCATACCGTCAACATAAGCTTGTGGTGTAATTCCTGCTTCTTCAGCTTTTTGTTGAATTTTTTGACCGTGTTCATCAAGACCAGTCAAATAAAAAACCTCGTGGTTCATCATGCGTTTGTAACGTGCTAAAACGTCACAAGCAATTGTTGTATAAGCTGAACCAATGTGAAGCTTACCAGATGGATAATAAATAGGTGTTGTAATATAAAATGGTTGTTTACTAGTCATTTTCTTTCCTTTCAAATAGGAGCTAATGAAACTCCTTTATTGATAACACTTTATTATAACATAAATTTATAGCTGATTATAGGTAAAATCGCATAACAATGCGAAAAAATCCTGGCAATCACGCCAAGATTTTAGTGACTTTATTAAAGCGATAAGATAGAAAAATAGCTCGAATGGCTAAATCAATTAGAATCGATAACCAAACACCTGCAATACCTAAACCAAGATATTGTCCTAAGAGAAATACACCAACCACGCGTATTCCCCACATGCCAATAACGGTGCTGTAAAGAGGCGTTTTGGTATCCCCCATTCCTTGAAGAGCTCCCGCTAAAATCAAACTAATCGCCAAAACAGGTTGGATAAAACCATCAATTTTTAAAGCAATGCCCACTTGGGCAATCGCAGAGCTATCAGAGGTAAAGAAAGTGGCAAAATAAGCTCCACCAAAAAACAAAAATAGCCCGAAAAATCCTAAGATAACAACGCCATAAAGGGTTGACCAAAAACCAACTTGACGAATTTTATGATAATCTTTTTCACCCTTTGCCATACCAACCAAAACAGCTGCTGCCGTTGCTAAACCATAAGCTGGCATGTAAACAAATGATTCAATTGACCCTGCAATATTATGGCTGGCGTATGTTTTACTACTAATCGCAACAATCAAGCTCATATAAACCACTTGTCCCAAACGCATGACCAAACGCTCTGCTGTCGCCGGAATGGTCAAGGAAATCAATTCCTTATCACGACTTCCAAACTTTAAATCCTCTCTTTTCAAGGCTAGTGCCGAAGATTGTAATTTTTTAAACAACAAAACCGTTCCAAAGATTCTGGCAATTACTGTTCCAATCGCTGTCCCCAATATTCCAAGTCCAGCAAACGACCCAATCCCAAAAATCAAAACATAATCAACACAGACATTCGTCACATTTGTGATAGCTGAAATCGTCATCGGCGACTTGGTATCACCAGTTGCACGAATAATACTTGCTAAAACAGTCATCAAACTATTAAAACACGTCAATCCGCCAACAAGGTAAAAATAAGTTTTGGCTGCTGCCAATTCTGTTGCATCAAGCCCCATCCAAAGTAAAAGATAATGTCCAAACAGTACCGCTACCAGTCCCAAAACCAAACTAACAATGAGTCCTAAATAAATCGACTGAACAGCAACGCTCTTTGCAGCTTTGCTATTTTTCGCACCAATATTTCGCGATACCAGTGCTGAACTTCCAACCCCAATGGCAATGTAAACCGCTAAGTAAACATTAAGAATTGTATTAGAAACACCTACTGCTGTCACCGCTGTCAAGCCAAGTTTTGCAATCATCAAGGTATCAATAAAGCCCACCAAGGTCTGTAAAATATTTTCAATCGTTGCTGGTATCGCAAGATTTAAAATGGATTTATGTAATGTATTTGTCATAAGATTACTTCTTTCTTTAAATTATCTCTATTATCTTAAACTTTTAACTTTAAAACCATACGCAAAAATATTATAATGTTCAATAATAGACAAAAAAGAAAAAATGTCCATTTTAGGAGAAATCTCATGACACGTCAGGAAGTCAAGACACAGGAAGCCATTTTTACCGCATTTTTTGATTTATTAGCTCAAAAATCATTTCACGATATTCGCATTGGCGAATTATGTCAGAAAGCTAATATTGGTCGTTCAACCTTTTATAGTCATTTTACGAGCAAAGATGATTTGCTAATCGCTGTCTGTCAACAGCTTTTTCAACACGTTTTTGTGACTTCTTCGCTTGCTGAACATCAAACCAACCAATCCTTACACAAAGGCAGCCTTGAAGAGCAGGTAACTCACCTTTACCAACACTTCAAAGAAAATGCTGATAAAGTGACAACCCTTTACCAGCTGGAAGACGATTATTTTAGTCGCAGTCTACAAGCAGAACTTCAAAAATATTTGGTTCCCATTCTTAAGCCCATTTACTTTAAAGAAAACGCGTTACCTGACCAACTGTTGGACCAATATATTATTGATACTTTTTTAACAACGCTTAGCTGGTGGCTACACGCCCAACCAGACCTCGAAGCTATTGAAATCACACATTATTACCTGAAATTACTTGCTTGAGTGACGACTAAGCACAAACGAATAAAGCACTGGCACAATAACCATTACACCAATAACACCACCCAAAACATAAGGCAAAGCAAGTTGGAAAAAACTATCAAATAAAAGAAGCAAGCCACCCAGCACCCAAATCTTACTAGCAAAACGGTGCGTTTTATACCAATTGCGGTCATCAGAAAGTGTCCATGGCAAACGAATGCCAATCGTATAATTTCGTTGTGTTTTAGGAAGGTAATTTCCAATAAAAATAAAGATGCTGCCCAGAAAAGCAGTTACAAGTGCCGGACTACTTTTGATAACTCCAAGTGCATTCGCATAAATCGATAACTGGACAATTAAACTAAACAAAGGAATGAGCCACGCATATATCTTTACCATACGAGCTGGCGTGGTAGCTTTAACAGAATCCTTTTCTAACGATACTAGCACAATCGATTGAAAAAGTAAGAAAAGTATCGGAAAAGCAAAGATGGCAAAAATTTTACTATTATAACCGTCGGCAGTTCCACTAATATCAAAATGTGTCGCCATTTGACTTGGCAATTGATTCCACAATAAAATTCCGATAAGAACTGGTAAAAGAATGACAAGACTTGTCTTAACCAAACTCTTTTTATTAATCTTCATTTCCTGACTCCCCCTTTAAATCCGCTAACCATGTCATAATATCTTCTAAAACTGACGTACTTAATTCGTAATAGATAAAATTTTTCTCACGTTTCTCAACAACCAAACCAGCCTTTTTCAAAATATTAAGGTGGTGAGAAATTGTCGCACCTGCAACGTCAAAATGTCCAGCAATATCACCTGCTGGCAAGCGTTCTGATTTTAATAACTCCAGAATCTCTCGCCGAATTGGGTGTGATAACGCTTTAAAAGTCTCTGCAAATCCCATAGCTGCCTCCCTTCGTTATTTAGAAAATCTATTTAGATATTTTTCTAAATAGATTATAACACTTTCTTCATATTTTATGGTAAGAAAAAACCACCTTTCAAATCATCAAAGTCGCGTACTATTTCTTTTTTTGTTAAAATAGGGGGTAACGATTAGATTTTTTTAGAAAGAAGAGAATCTTGTTTTCCTACAAGGTTCTGGTAGCTTAGTTATGAAACTTATTTCGTGGAATATTGATTCACTCAACGCTGCTTTGACTAGCGATTCCGCACGCGCTGTTATGTCTCGCGCTGTTATTGATACCTTGGTTACTGAAAATGCTGACATCATTGCCATTCAAGAAACAAAATTGTCAGCCAAAGGTCCGACCAAAAAGCATTTGCAAATTTTGCAAGATTATTTTCCTGAATACGAGGTCTCTTGGCGTTCATCTGTTGAACCTGCCAGAAAAGGCTATGCTGGTACCATGTTTCTCTACAAAAGTAGCTTGACACCAAGCATTTCATATCCTGAAATCGGTGCTCCTGACACCATGGATAGTGAAGGGCGCATTATCACCCTTGAATTTGACAAATTTTTCGTCACACAAGTTTACACCCCAAACGCTGGTGACGGTTTAAAACGTTTGGCTGAACGTCAAATCTGGGACGAAAAATATGCAGATTACTTAACAGAATTAGACCAAGTAAAACCAGTCTTGGCAACAGGTGACTACAACGTCGCTCACAAAGAAATTGACTTGGCACACCCAAGCTCAAACCGTCGTTCTCCTGGCTTTACCGACGAAGAACGTGCAGGATTCACCAACTTACTAGCAAAAGGTTTTACCGACACTTTCCGCTACATCCATGGCGATATTCCTGATGTTTATAGTTGGTGGGCGCAACGTAGCAAAACAAGCAAAATCAACAATAGTGGCTGGCGTATTGACTACTGGCTCACATCAAGTCGTATCGCAGACAAAATCACAAAATCAGAAATGATTGACTCAGGCGCACGCCAAGACCACACACCAATTGTCTTGGAAATTGATTTATAACCCACATAAAATCTCCTAAGTTTTTTAGCTTAGGAGATTATTTTTATTAAAAAAATTAAGCCTTCTTACTTTTCACTTGTAGGGCAGCTGAGAGCAAGTAGCAATAATATCAAAGCAAATAAAGACATGGCAAAGAAGCTGACATTCATGCCGTGGATATTAGCATTAACACCATAAGTTGCAGCTGAATTAGTCGCTACTGCTGTCATAATACCAACGAATTATCTCAAAGCAAATAAAAACATTTCTTTTGCTTCTTCCCTTTTTCACTCTTTTTCCTTCAAACCATGATGCTAAGACAATTCAGTGGTCCAGCCGATGCCTACTTTAGCTGGCTCATTACCATTATCCTAGGCTCCTGAGTTTTTTCAAGCCTCCTCATTTTAGGAATCACCATGATTATCTCAGGTAGGAAAAATAATCAATTATTGATGTGCAGTTCAATGCTACGGATGCTCTCGAACAATTGTTAAACAGGCAACTGGACATAGCACTGGCTATCACTTCATCATTGCCAAACATCACAGAATTGGAAGCAACTTTTTTATACCAAAGCCCGATTTACTTAGTTGTTGAAAATTCTCATCCCCTATCAACTTTGAAAACAGCTAAATCTACTGACCTCAACAATCAAACTTTAATGGTCAGCCAAATCAGCCCCAAAGAACTCAAAGAAGCTCAGGAAAAAGTAATCTCTAAATCCCAAGTAAAAACCTTTGATAGCCCAAATCACTCATCTACCATTACCAATATTTTATCTGGTCGTGGGGTTTGCCTCGTCCCAGGATTTTTAAAGGACAATACACCAAATCTCATGTGGATTCCCTTTGAAGAAACATCAGGAATCGCTTGCTCTATCGTCAAACGAAAAGATAATCACCGAGAAGTTGTCCAAGATTTTCAAAAATTACTAAACAAACTCCTGCAAGATAATTAACATTCGTTGGAAATCAAATTCAGACCTCACTAGCTTAATTTGAAAAAATAATCTATCAACATCGGCTCACCAGTCTAATTTTCATTGAGTAAAAATTCCCACAAAAAACCACTTTCTATACCGAAAGTGGTTGATTTTATTTTTCTAGCAATTCTGCATAGGATTTGCGGTGGCCAAGTTGTAAGACTTGATTATCTTTAACCAGTACTGGACGTTTGATGAGCATACCATCTGAAGCCAAGAGGCTTGCTGCCTCATCAATTGACAAACTATCGATTTTATCTTTTAAACCAAGGGCACGGTAGACTTGTCCGCTAGTGTTGAAAAAATTCTTGATAGTATATGTTGAATTTTCAATCCATTCTTCCAATTGTTCTGCCTTTGGGGTATCGACTGTAATATCGACAGCTACAAAATCAACACCTAATTCTTGCAATTCCGCCTTAGCACGGCGACACGTACTACATTTTGGATATTCATAAAAAGTAAACATTTCTTTCTCCTTCTAAAAATTAGCTTTCTCATGTTCCAATAGCCAACACTTTCGCTCTACTCCGCCAGCATAGCCTGTTAATTGCCCTTGATTTCCTAAAACACGGTGACAAGGAACAATGATAGACAAGGGATTTTTACCTACAGCTCCACCAACGGCTTGCGCCGAACCACAGTTAATTTTTTCGGCAATTTCTCCATAGGTCATTGTCTCCCCATAAGGAATTTGTACTAAGACTTTCCAAACTTTCCTCTGAAAAGCCGTACCATAAGGCACCAAGGTCAATCGACTCGGGTCGGGATTTTTACCAGTAAAATAATCATCCAACCAAACTTTTGCCTCATCTAAAAAAATGGTCGTTTCTTCAATAATTTTTTCGCGTTCATAACCATATTCAAAATACTTTTGTCCTAGAAAATAGCAACCTAAGAGCCCTTTTTCATTAGCTAATACGACTATTTCTCCTAACTCAGACTGATAAACCAACTTTCTTAACATTTTATCACTCCCACTTAATCCATATGCCTAATAGAAAAAGCAAGCTCTGCTGCCTTATCTATAACTGATGGTTCTGCCATTCTGTATTAATCTTAGGTGTCCCATCCGCATTAAGTAAAGGTGTTATCCCCGAAGGATTACCTAGACCAGCCGTCACTCCAAGATATTCTACTCCAATTTCACGGTCAACTAACAGAACCAAATTTTGTTTTTTTATTACCAAATCGAACACTGAAAAATCGTTCTCTTAACTGTTTTTGGTATTCTTTTAACTGCTTTTTATCCATAAACTATCTCCCTCCCCTAATTTTGAAATCGTTTTAACCATTATAGCAAAAAAAGAAAAAAAGAGCTGAGAAATACTCCCAACTCTTCCAATCTTTATTGTTATTTTTTCGTGATTAAACGTACACGAACGATATTATCGCTAGATTCAAAATTAGCAACTAAGTGATCAATTTTCGCCTTATCAGTTTCATCAAGGTCAAGTAGCGTATAAGCATAGTCACCTTTTGAGCGATTGATGATATTATCAATATTAATGCCTAAGTCAGAGACCGCTGTTGAAATTTTAGCGACGATATTTGGCACATTTTTATTAATCAATGTGATACGATATGGTGCAGTCAATGCTTGATGCACATTTGGAAAGTTAACAGAGTTAGTAATCTCACCTGTTTCCATGAACTGACGAATTGTCTTACCAGCCATAATCGCACAATTAAGTTCAGCTTCAGCCGTTGAACCACCTACGTGAGGGAAAACTGTGATTTTATCTTTGTTAAGCAACTCTTCTGTCCCAAAATCAGTAATGTAACGTTTCACAACACCAGCTGCAATAGCTTCAAAAAGTGCTGCATTGTCAACCAATTCACCACGCGCAAAATTGATAACAACCGTTCCTTTTTGCATCAAACCAAATGCTTCACTATCAAATGTATGGCGTGTTTCATCTGTCAAAGGCACATGAACAGTGATATAATCAGAATTCGCAAAGATTTCTTTAACATCAGCCACACGTTTGACGTGATGAGAAATATTCCAAGCTGTTTCAATAGAAACATATGGGTCATACCCTAGAACATTCATACCAAGACGTTGTGCATAGTTAGCAATACGACCACCGATAGCACCAAGTCCGATAACGCCTAGCGTTTTACCAGAAATTTCATTACCAGCAAATTGTTTCTTACCAGCTTCGACTTGTTTTGGAACATCATCACCAGAAAGGGTGTTTACCCACGCATTAGCAGCGATGTAGTCACGCGCTGACATCAAGATAGAAGCAAGAACCGCTTCTTTTACAGCATTAGCATTTGCACCAGGCGTATTAAAGACTACAATCCCTGCTGCCGTTGCTTCATCAATCGGAATATTATTTGTTCCTGCACCTGCACGCGCAATCGCTTTTAAATTTTCTGGAAATACTGTTCCATGCAAATTTTGACTACGAAGAATATAGGCATCTGGATTTTCCGCTAACTCACCATCAATTTGAAAATGATTTCCTAATTCTTTAAGCCCTACTTGATTAATATTATTAAACGTTTTAACACTATATACCATTTATTTCACACAAAGGCTACAAAAAGCCTTCCTTTTCCGTTATTGTTAATAACTATGATGATCAGCCTCATCAACTTCTTGATAGAGAGCATTCTCATCCTTAGTTTTAATTTTTTGATAAGCTAGACGTTCACCATCAATTGGCACTTTTCCACAATAGACATAACCAAGTTTCTCAAAAATGTGTTGCATGGCACCATTCTTTTCATGGGTGTCACAACGGAAATCATGTCCATCAGTTCCTTCAATCAATCCTTGAAGAAATGTTTGAGCAACCTTTCGACCAGTCACACTAGACAAAACAGCAACACGGTGAAATGTGATGTAACGGTGATTATTGTGTTTCCACTGACCATCGTAAATCTTGTCATAAGCAGGATCACCATCAGTGATAACAGCTGCATAGGCTACAATTTGCCCATCTAATAAGGCTACATACCCTTGACCAGTCAAAACGTCATCATAAATCGTATCCTCATCAGGATATTTCCCTTGCCATTGATTACTACCGCTTGCTGCCAATTGTTTTCGTGCGTCCTCAATAACGAGCATGATTTGGTCGACTTCATTTGGAAAAGCTTGTCTAATTTCCATATTATTACCTCTTCTAATGATTATGAATCTATTTTATAACAAATTCGATGCGAAAGTGGTAATAAAACAATTATTTATTTTCAGCTTCAAATTTTTTCATGAATTCAATCAAATCAAGTACCCCTTGACGTGGGAATGCATTGTAAAGACTAGCACGCATACCACCCACAGAACGGTGACCTTTGATATTTTTAAATCCAAGCGGTGTTGCTTCAGCAACAAATTTAGCATCAAGTTCTTTACTTGGTGTTACAAATGGAATATTAGCTACTGAACGTTCTGCTGGATTTTTAACAGGGTTTGTATAGAAGTCAGATTGGTCAATGAAATCGTACAACAAACCTGATTTTTCGCGGTTAGCAGCTTCCATTTTATCAACACCACCGAAAGCTTTCACCCATTCAAAAACAAGTTTTGCAATATAGATGTTATATGCAGGCGGTGTATTGTAAAGTGAACCCGCTTCTGCTTGGATACGGTAATCAAGCATAGCAGAAAGCGTTGGTTCATCATTCAAGAAATCTTCACGGACGATTACAACTGTAACCCCTGCAGGACCGATGTTCTTTTGGGCACCTGCATAAATCAAAGCAAAATCTTCAACGTTGTAACGTACAGCCAGAATATTTGAAGACATATCCGCTACAATTGGCACACCATTTGTATCAGGAAGATCATAAATAGACGTTCCTTCAATTGTATTGTTTGTTGTGATGTGAACATAAGCAGCTTCTGGATCAATATCTTTTGAATCAAAAGTAGGAATATGGTCATATACTGTATCTTCAGATGATGCTAGTAGCAATGGTTCAAAAGGAACAGTTTTGGACAATTTAACAGCTTCTGCATAAGCTTTTTTACCCCACGAACCACCAACTAGATAATATGCCTTACGTCCCTTAGCAAGGTTTAAAGGAAGCATTGTAAATTGCGTAGATGCACCACCTTGAAGGAACATCACTTTATAATTATCTGGAATAGCCATTAATTCACGCAATAATTGTTCTGCTTCTTTAATAATATTATCAAACTCTTTGGAACGGTGGGACATTTCTAAAACACTCATGCCGCTACCTTGGTAGTCAAGCATTTCACGCTGTGCTTGTTCAAGCACTGGTTTCGGTAACACTGCAGGACCTGCAGAGAAATTGTAAATTGTCATAAAAATACCTCCGTATAATAGTATAAATTATAACACAATTTTCTGAATTTTGTAAAGATTTTTGAGATTTTTTACTTAAAATATTTATAAATAATCATGATATAATAGTAAGTAGTAAATAATTAAGGAGTCCAAATGATTATCAAAGAATTTTGTGCTGAAAATACAACACTTCTCAATCAACTCAATCAGTCTGTTAAACGCGTTGAACTTTGTGATAATTTAGCCGTTGGAGGTACAACGCCATCTTATGGTGTTATCAAAGAAGCGGCACGCTACCTGCATGAAAAAGACATCGCACTAGCAACAATGATTCGTCCTCGCGGTGGTAACTTTGTCTATAATGATAGCGAACTTCGCATCATGGAAGACGATATTCTTCGCGCCGTTGAACTTGAAAGTGACAGTTTAGTTTTGGGATTATTAACAGAAGATAATCACATTGACCAAGATGGTATCGAACAACTTCTTCCCGCCACACAAGGACTACCACTTGTTTTTCACATGGCTTTTGACCAAATTCCGCTTGAAGAGCAAAAAGAAGCACTCGACCAATTGGTTAAATTAGGCTTTACACGTATTTTGACACACGGATCTACTCAAAATAATGATATTTTTGAAAATGTCGCTCACCTTAAAGATCTTGTTGATTACGCTGACGGTCGTATTGAAATCATGATTGGTGGCGGTGTCACAGCTGATAATTACCAAGAACTTATTGAAAAAACTGGTGCTCAAGCAGCACACGGAACAAAAATTAATTAAAAGGCAGAGACAAAAGTGTTCGGCTTCTTTGTTTATCCTGTTGTTAATTGCAAAACGCAGTAGTTGAGGGGTTTTTAATGCGCTGATAAATCAGCTTTTACAACCCTTTTTTGACATCAAGCTACGCTTGACTTCTTTTCCCACCTCGAAAGATTCCACAAATCTTTCGAGCCATACGGGGGTGAGATAACGAAATCGAATTTTTTCAAAATTACCGATTTCTGTCTCACTCCCTTTTTTATATCAAAAAAACCGAATCCTTTAAGAATTCAGGTTTTCTACCACTATTTTTGCTTGACTAAACTTCGGAGATTTTAAAACTTAAACGGCATCACCACCTCGTTCTCCTGTCCGAATACGGACAACTTCTTCAATCGGAAGAATAAAAATTTTACCATCTCCAACTTCACCTGTACGAACAGCTTTGCAGATGATATCCACAATTTCATCAACCGCCGCATCGTGTGTCACAATTTCAACTTTTACTTTCGCAAGCAAAGTTGGCACAATCTTTTGACCACGAACATATTCTGCAAAACCGCGTTGGTTTCCATAACCAAGCACTTGACTGACTGTCATTCCCTTGGTAAATCCTGCTTTAGATAAGGCATCTTTGAGATCTTCCAAACGGTCTGAACGGATAATCGCCTCTATTTTTTTCATAATACACTCTCTTTCTAAACGTTTCTATTTAGCTCAGATTTCTAACTATCCTTTAATTATGAATCAAGCCCCATAAATGTTGGGTAAGCTGTTTCTTCATGCTCACTATCATCAAGACCAATAGCTTCCGCACGATCCTCAACACGAATACTTGTGAAGATTGAAATCACTTTAATAATAACAAAAGTTGCTACCGCTGACCAAACAATTGTAAAAATGATAGCTGCTACTATTACTAGGAATAAATGCGCATTACCATAGATTAAACCGATATTGTTTCCGTCAAGAGCGAGTTCTGGTGTAGTGAAAAGTCCTGTTACCAAACCACCAAAGATCCCTCCGATACCATGACAACCAAAGGCATCTAAAGCATCATCATAACCGAATTTACTCTTAAGAACTGAAATCGCAAAATAACAAACTGGGCTAACGCAAAGACCGATGAGAAGAGAGCTCCACGTTGAAACAAAACCTGCTCCTGGCGTGATAGCGACAAGCCCTGCTACCAATCCTGTTGAAGCACCGACAAGTGAGAATTTTCCAGTTAACACTTTTTCAACAAGCAACCAAGACAACATTGCTGCCGCTGCTGAAATGTGTGTTGTGACAAAGGCATGGACTGCAAGCCCGTCTGCTGCAAGGGCAGAACCAGCATTGAATCCAAACCAACCAAACCAGAGAAGACCTGCACCAAGGAAAACAAATGGTACGTTATGCGGACGGTATTCTAAACGGTTATAATCTCGACGTTTTCCAAGTACCAATGCCAAAACCAAACCTGAAACCCCAGAGGTAATATGAACGACATCACCACCAGCAAAGTCAATTGTTCCCCATTGAGCCAAAAGCCCTTCATCCCAGACCATATGAGCAAATGGGAAATAAACCAAGAGAAGCCAGAAAATGATGAAAATAATCAAAGGTGTAAAACGCATACGTCCTGCTGCCGCTCCTGTTAAAATGGCAACCGTAATGATTGGAAACATCATTTGGAACGCTGCGAATAACGCATCAGGAATTTCTAAACCACGTGTGCTAGCCGTTTCGCTAACACCATTGAAAAAGAGATGCGAGAAATTACCAATTAGGCTTCCATCACCACCAAATGAAAGGGAATACCCACAAATCATCCACATTACTGAAGCAACAGCAATCGGAATCACACACATCATCATTGTATTAATGACATTTTTGCGTCTCCCTAAACCACCATAGAAGAATGCTAAACCTGGTGTCATCAAAAAGACTAGGCTAGCACAGATAATCATAAAAGCTATACTTCCTGCATCCATATCAAAAACTCCTTTTATATTCTAAGACTTTAAACCTTAAAGTCGACTTTCTAAAATACTACAACAAGTGTTGCGATATTTTATGTTAGATAATATAACATTATTTTGGGGCAGAGTAAAGTGTTTTTTGTTGAATTTTCTAAATTTTCTGTATTTATAACATAAAACGTCAGTCTTCTTCTACATTTAAAAACAATATTCTTCCTTTGATAATACTCATTTTATTGATTCTATAACTTGACATAGAAATGTTAGCAAAGTCGCTAATTTTGATACAACTATCCTTGTTATGTTTTCTTACATAAAATTATAAAATATAAATAAAAGGAGTTTACAAGACAAAAAACTACCGATGATAATTCCATAATCATCGGTAGTTGTCTCAGCTGATTAGTAATGTTTAAAGTTGATGATAAGCATTGTAAACTTCTTGACGGTTTAAGCCGTAAGTTTTAGCAATTTTTTTAATGGCTTGATTTGGCTTGTCCCCAGCTTCGATTAACTGAGCAACGAGTTCAGCTGGATTAATATTTTCTGATATTTCTTCTAATGTCGCTATCTCATCTTGACCAGATACAACGATTAAACACTCTCCTTTTAAAGGATTTTGGGCAATGTATTCCAAAATTTCTGAGATGCATCCGCGCTGGTATTCTTCAAAAAGCTTTGTCAACTCACGAACCAAAACAATTTTTCTATCACCATATACTGCTAACATATTGTCCAATGTATCTGCGACACGATAAGGTGATTCATAAAAAATTTGTGTTTCAGGATACTGCTTCTTAGCTTCAAAAAATTCCTTCTGCTGCTTAGCTTTTCTTGGCAAGAAACCGTAAAAAATATGTGGTTGCGGTGCTAAGCCACTCGCAATAAGCGCCGTAATCCCAGCAGAAGCCCCTGGGATAGCAACGACAGTAATCTCTTCAGCTATAGCTGCTTTTACTAAATCATGACCTGGGTCAGAAATAGAAGGCATCCCAGCATCAGACACTTGTGCCAAAATTTTTCCTTCTTTCATCAGAGCAATCAATTCAGGAATTTTTTCATAGGCATTGTGTTCATGAAAGCTAATTTGCTTGGCTGAAATGTCAAAATGTTTCAGCAAAAGCCCTGTATTGCGAGTGTCTTCTGCACAGACAAAATCAGCATTTTTTAGTATTTCCACGGCACGATAAGTCATGTCTTGCATATTGCCAATCGGTGTTGGAACAAGATACAGCTGGCCATAGGTTGTCTGATTTTTAAAACTTTTTTGTACTTTCATAGGCAGTTACTCCCTATCTAAAACTTCCATACAAAACATACATTCTTCATCGTTTTCACGACGTTGACCATAATAATCATTGCAAATATGGAAACCATCATGGTAAATGCCTTCGATATATCGTTTTCCTTGCTTAGAAGATTTAGCTGGTGTATCTTGCTCAAGTTGAGCTAGACGCGTGCGAATTTTATCATTTTCAAGACGCAAAGCTGTATTTTCCTCTAGTAGTGATTGCACTTGTTTTTTCATGGCTTCAATTTCAGCTAAGGTAATCATTAAATTTTGTGAAAAACCATCAAAGGCATCAAATAATTCTTTTTTATCCACGTACTTTGACCTCCTCTAAAGCATAGGTTAAGAGCGTGTGTTTTTCTGGAAAACGAACTTTGACGGTATCAGAAAACACATCAATCCCTGCAATAACTCCCAAGCCATCAACTGTTTCAATCTCCGTTCCTACATCAGGGAATTTCCTCTTAGAGGCTTTATAAAAGTCATCTTCAAAACTCAAACAACACATCAAACGCCCACAGATACCTGATGTTTTTCCTGTGCTGAGTGACATTCCTTGATTTTTGACCATTTTAATAGACACAGGTGGAAATTCTCCCAAAAAACTTGAACAACAAAGGGCACGACCACACGGTCCAAGACCACCATAAACCTTAGCTTCTTCGCGGCTGTTGATTTGACGAAGTTCGATTCTTGTTTTGAAATGACCTGCTAAATCACGTAGCAATTGACGAAAATCAACACGTTCTTCTGCTGAAAACGTGATAAGCACACAGCTTCTTTCCAAAGGGAAAATAATATCAATCACTTTCATTTTTAGGTCATTAGCTAAAATTAGCTCATTAACCGTTGAAAACGAACGCTTCGCTAAATCAATATTTTCTTGGTAAGCTTGTTTATCTTTTTCATTGGCAAGACGTGTTACAGAATCCATCTCAGCAGGTAATTTGACCTCATCAATGACTTCGTTGCTAGTGACAACTTGCGCCAAACGACACCCTTTTTTATTTTTGACGACGACGTAATCGCCGAGTTTATATTTTTTATTTGGTAAAACATAGACAATACTGCCTGTTTCTTCGTATTTTACGCTCAATACTTCTGTCATGAAATCACCATATATTCTAGCGCATTTTGGAAACTCACATTACTTTTCCACATTTGTTGCGCCTTAAAACTTTTTTCTAAATAAACCAAACTTTCTTTTTGATTAAATTGCTTTGCTAAAAATAGCGGCAAGAGTTGAAAAACAAGTTCTTGGTCAGACTTTTCTAAAGCAACTTGAACCAAACGCCCTGTTTCTAAATAAGCCAGCATTTTTTCTTTAAACAGAACCGTGACAAAACGCTCACAAGTTTGAATGACATCCAATACTTTTTTATCTTGCATCATTTCATCAAGGTGCTCCGGTGTTTTTGACAATTCTGCTAATATTTCTGCTTGTATTTTCAAAACTCCAGCTTTTTCAGCTTGCTCGATCAACAGTGGCTTATTTTTCGGAAAACGGAAAATCTGTGTTCGACTTTTAATCGTCGGTAAAACTTTATTCTCATCACTAGTCAACAAAATCATGTAGGAAGAACTTTGTGGTTCTTCAATGAATTTCAAAAGGCTATTTGCAGCATTAACATGCATTTTTTCACAATTTTGAATAATGAAAACTTGTGATTTGCCTTCAAAACCTGAACGTGAGAAATCACGCATCAATTCACGAATCGTATCAGTTTTGATGACTTGCCCACTTGGTTTGACAACCTTAACATCCGAAAATTCATTTTCCGCAATTAACTGACATTCACGGCATTTCCCGCATGGCAAACTATCTTGGAGGTTTTCGCAAAAACGACTTTTAGCAAAGTAAAGAGCAAAATCAAAGCTCGCAAAATCCCCTGAAAAAAGATAGGCGTGGTTCATCCTATCTGATTTCAAAATTTGATTAAACTCTTTAAAAAGTTGGGGTTGCAAGTGCTCTAATTCCATCTAAATCCCTCTACTCATTTTTTGCTAACTGTTCAAGAATGGTATGAAGTGTCTCTGACACGACCTCTGCCAATTCACGTGACGCATCAATAGTCACAATACGTTTTTCTTGTTCAGTCAAGGCTAAATAACCTTCTCGAACACGCTTGTGCATGTCTAATTTTTCCAAATCAAGTCGGTTAACTTCACGCTCAGCATTTTTAGCAATTCTGGCTAAACCAATTTCTGATTCAACATCAAAATAAAGCGTCAAATCTGGTTTTCTACCGTCTGTTGCAAAGTCATTTAATCTCCTAATGATATCTTTATCCAAGCCACGTCCAGCACCTTGGTAAGCAATTGAACTATCAATAAAACGATCAATCAAGACCACCTTACCAGCCTCTAAAGCTGGCAGAACCTTTTCAACATAATGTTGACGTCTTGCAGCCATATACAAGAGCAACTCTGTCTTATTATCCATAGCAACGTGGTTAACATCTAAGATGACATCACGAATACGCTCTGCAATTTCGACACCACCAGGTTCACGTGTGGTTATAATATCATAGCCCTTTTCTTGCAAAACTGGAAGGACTTGTTCTAAAACTGTGGTTTTTCCAGCACCATCTGGACCTTCAAATGAAATGATTATACCGTTTTTCATGAAAATTCCTTAAAATTCTTTCTATGCTTCTATTTTAACAAAAAACAGACAAAAATAACACTAGCAAATTCGCTAACTTATTGGATTCAAGCATAAAAAGTTGATAGACATAACTTTCCGTCTCGTCGCTCAAAAAAACAGAACCTAGCTTGAAACTAAATTCTGCTTTCTCAGTTAAATTAGCACTTAATCCAATGATTTTGCTTCTGTTAATTCAAGCGCATCAACTTGAATGCCTTGATTAAGCAATTTTTCTCGTAGATCTGCAACATCAGCTTTACCGTCAATTTGGATTTCAATAGCGACTTTCCCAGATTTACGAGTGGCAACAACGGTACGTTTGATATTGAGATTGTCGTTTGAAATCGTATCTACAATTTTTGCCAAAGTTCCAACCGTATCATCAGCCGAAATAACCACGCGAACACCTTCTTCGCCATAACCAGAAATTTCAAGAAAAGCTTTGAAAACGTCTTTATCTGTAATAACACCATAGACTTGGTCGCTTTCGACAACAGGAACAATTCCAACACGATTTTTCATCATGGTATAAATCGCATCTTCTAGACTTGCGTACGGTGAAACCGTCACAACATCGCGAATCATCACGTCACGAATTTTAGTTTTATTAAGCAAATAATTCATCTCATAAATTGACAAAGTCGTTGCTTTTGAAGGACTAGCTTCTGCCATTGTTCTTTCGGTAACAATCCCGACAAGCTTATCATTTTCGATAACAGGCAAGCGACGCAAGCCTTGTTCTCTCATCATATCAGCCGCATGTGCTACTGTTGTATCAGGAGACACATAAACAACTTTTTTAGTCATAAAATCTTTTACTGCCATAACAATTCTCCGCATTATTTTCTTGTTATTATTATACCACAAACCGCAAACGGTTTCACCAAAGATTGAAAAAATAATGAAAATAAAGCAGACGAGATTGTTGTTAATGATAAAAAATCTAGGATAACAGCTATCCTAGACTTGGTTAAATACTAAATTCAGTTAACGGTTTGTTAGCCACCAAGGTAAGCCTTGCGGACTTCTTCTGATTCTAACAATTCTTTACCTGTTCCTGAAAGAACAATTTTTCCTGTTTCTAAAACATAACCGCGGTCAGCAATTGCTAACGCTTTATTGGCATTTTGTTCAATCAACAAGACAGTTGTTCCTTGTTTTTGAATATCTTGAATGATGTCAAATATTTCTTGGATAAAAATTGGCGCAAGCCCCATTGACGGTTCATCAAGAAGAAGTAATTTGGGTTGGCTCATCAAAGCACGCCCCATAGCAAGCATCTGTTGCTCACCCCCTGAAAGTGTGGCTGCATCTTGCGATTTACGTTCTTCAAGTCGTGGGAAGCGTTCAAAAACTTTCTTCAAATTCTTTTGATTTTCTTCACGGTCATTACGCAAGAAAGCTCCCAATTCAAGGTTTTCAAGCACAGTTAAGCCTGGGAAAACATGACGTCCTTCAGGAACCTGTGACAAGCCACTAGCAACGATTTTTCGAGCAGGTTCTTTTTGAATTTCTTGTCCTAAGAATTCGATTTTACCAGCACTTGGACGAACCAAACCAGAAATCGTACGAAGAATAGAAGTTTTACCAGCACCATTGGCACCGATAAGTGTGACAACTTCTCCTTCATTGACTTCAAAAGAAACATCTTTTACAGCTTGGATAACGCCGTAATGGACTGATAAATTATCAACTTTTAACATTGTCATTATCCTTCACCTCCAAGATAAGCTTCAATAACACGTTGATTATTTTTGATTTCATCAGGTGTACCGTGAGCAATTAAACGTCCATATTCAAGAACGTAAATACGTTCTGTCACTTCCATTACAAGACTCATATCGTGTTCGATAAGCATAATGGTAATGTCAAATTCTTCTTTGATTTGACGAATTAACTGTGTCAATTCTGCTGTTTCTTGTGGGTTCATCCCAGCAGCAGGTTCATCTAAAAAGAGAATTTTGGGTTCAGTGGCAAGGGCACGTACAATTTCCAAACGACGTTGCTGACCGTAAGGAAGATTTTTAGCTAGGGTATCTGCATCTCCATCCAAATTAAAGATAGCTAACAAATCCATAGCTTTTTGGCGCAACTCTTCCTCGCTTTGATAGAATTTTGGCAAACGAAGAAAGCTTGCAAAGACATGCGATTTATTTTGATTAGCCATGCCAACAAGTACATTTTCCAAAACGGTCATATCTTTAAAGAGACGGATATTTTGGAAAGTACGTGAAAGACCAAGTGATGCGATTTTATAAGGTTTCTTGCTATTTAACAATGTGCCATCCAAAGAAACTGAACCTTCGCTTGGTTCATAGACACCTGTTAAAAGGTTGAAAAGTGTTGTTTTACCAGCACCGTTTGGACCAATAAGACCAACTAATTCTCCCTCATTTAAATGCATTGTGACATCACCAACGGCTGTCAAACCACCGAAATTTTTGGTTAAATTTTTAACATCAAGAAGTGCCATTAATGATTGCCCCCCTTAGTTTTATTAAAGAAACGTGATAATGTGAATTCTTTTGTTCCTAAAAGTCCTCCTGGACGGAAAATCATTACCAAAATTAATGCCAAAGAATAGATAATCATACGGAGGTTTGAAACGTTTTGTAAGAACATGTTAAGAATGCCTAAAACAATGGCTGCTAGAATAGTTCCTGTGATAGAACCTAGCCCACCAAGAACAGCAATAATCAAGTAATCAATTGATTTCATGATAGTAAAGTCTTTTGGTACAACTGTTCCGATGTAACCAACGTAAAGTGAGCCAGCAATAGCTGAAATGATAGCTCCCATTACAAAAATCAAGACTTTCATTCTTGTGATATTGACACCCATTGCTTCTGCTGCAATCTCGTCTTCACGAACAGAAATAACTTGACGTCCAATAGATGAACGTAGGAAATTTAAAATCAAAATCGTAATTGCAACGACAAAGATAAAGATAACTGGCCATGTTGTGTATGGCAAAATTCCTGTCAAACCAGCTGCACCATTGGTTAAATCGCCACCATTGACAATAACAATACGGATAATTTCAGCCATACCAAGCGTTGCAATCGCAAGGTAGTCACCTTTCAAACGAAGTGTTGGAATACCAAAGACAAGCGCTACAAGAACAGCAATCACAATCCCAACAAGCATTGAGAAATAAAAGCCACCGTAAGTTGGATTTTGTTGTGTGATAATCGCTGTGGCATAAGCACCGATTGCCATAAACCCAGCTTGTCCAAGTGTGAATTGTCCTGAGAAACCGAGCACAAGGTTAGTACCAAGTCCCATTAAAATACTAATCCCAATCCCCATGAGAATTTGAATGTAGTAAAGGTTCAAAATATTAGTTGTTGCTAGAAATTCTAAGATTCCAAAAAGAACAACAATCAAAGCAAGCCAAGAAAGATTGATTTTTAGATTCTTTTTCATTTTCTACACCTTCTCTTTCACGTTTTTGCCAAGAATACCAGCAGGTCTTACCAAAAGAATGATAATTAAGACACCGTAAACAATGGCATCACGATAACTTGAAAGGTTGAGCGAAATTGATAAAGTTTCCAAAATACCAATAACAAATCCACCTAAAGCTGCCCCTGGAATAATGCCGATACCACCCAGAACAGCGGCAACGAAGGCTTTAATACCAGGTGTCATCCCCATTAATGGTTCAATTGAGTTATAGTAAAGACCGATTAACACACCTGCGGCACCTGCAAGTGCTGAACCGAGCGCAAATGTGAAACTAATTGTTGAATTGACGTTAATTCCCATTAATTCAGCTGCATCGCTATCAACAGACACGGCACGCATTGCTTTCCCCATTTTTGTTTTCTTAACGATTAATTGCAAAGCTACCATCAAAGCAAGGGAAACAATTAAAATCAACAATTGAATGTTTGTCACTGTTACAGAGCCAATCTTATAGCTAACAATATCGATAGCTTGCGGGAATGAATGCGTATTTGCGCCAACCAAGAAAACCATACCATATTCAAGGAAGAACGACACACCAATCGCCGTAATCAAGGCTGCAATACGCGTCGAATGACGTAATGGACGATAAGCCAAAAACTCAATAATCATTCCCAGGCAAGCTGTTGCAATCATTGTAAAAATGAGGGCAATCCAGAAATTCATGTGAAGGCTACTAATAGCATAGTAACCGATAAATGCACCTAGCATATAAATATCGCCATGAGCAAAATTAATTAATTTAATAATCCCATAAACCATGGTATACCCAAGAGCAAGTAACGCATAGATACTTCCTAGAATAATACCATTAACCAGTTGTTGGGGGAGCTGTTCTAAAAACATATAATACCAAACTTTCTAGTTATGTGATATAAAGCTAAAGGAAAATGACCTCTAGTTATCTCCTGTAATTTCAACGGCTTCAGCTGAATCTTCAACACCATCTTTCATCTTAACCATCAAAGCTGTCTTGATTGGGTTATGATCTTCATCGATAGTCATTGTACCAGTAACACCTTCAAAATCTGTCAGATTTGCTAAGTTATTAGCAATATCAATTGAAGTTTCTGCACCTTCTGCTGCTTTAGCAATCATATAAACAGAGTCATAAGCAAGCGCTGCAAACATATTTGGTTCTGAACCGTATTTTTCTTTATATGCTGCAATAAATTCTGTTGCTTTATCTGAAAGTGCTGTTTTCGTTGAATAACCCGATACGTAATAAACATCATGCGTATTTGCTGTACCGGCCAAGTCAGCGAAGCTATCATCATTGAAACCATCAGGTCCCAAAATTGGAACTTCGATACCCATATCACGCGCTTGTTTTGTAATGATACCAGTTTCTGTATAATAACCTGGCATTACAATCGCATCATAATCCAAGTTTTTGAATTTTGTCAAGGCTGATTGGAAATCTTTATCCCCTGAAGCAAATGTCGCTGTTGCAACAATCTCTCCGTGATATTTTTCTTGGAATTCCTCAGCAATTCCTTTAGCATAGTCACTTGAGTTATCATAATAAAGAACAACCTTTTTAGCATTTAAATTGCTATAAGCGTACTGTGCTAAAACTTGACCTTGGAAGCTGTCTTGGAAAGTCGTACGGAAAACGTCTTTTTTCACACCATCACTACCCACTGTCAAATCATCCTGTGTACCACTTGGAGTCAACAACGGAACCCCTGTTTTCTGGGCATTCAAACTAGCGGCAGAAACCGCACCAGAAGTGGCTGGACCAATCATTGCATTAACTTGACTTTGAATAGCCAAGTTAGTCGCTGCAGTAGAGGCTTCCGCGTTTTCAGATTTATTATCTTTCGTAACGAGTTCAATTTTTTTACCATCAACACCGCCAGCTTTATTAATCTCTTCAACGGCAAGTTTAATACCGTCATTTTCTGCATTACCATAAGCAGCTACCGCACCAGTCAATTCAAGGTTAACACCAATTTTCAAGGTGTCACCAATCGTTGTTCCTGTGGCATTTGCAGTTACGTCTGGCGACTTACTACAAGCTGCTAAAGTAATTGAGGCTAAAAAAGTTAGCGCTGTGAGCGCAATCTTTTTATGCATAAGAATTTCTCTCCTTAAATTTCTAATAAAAAGTCACTTAAAATAATACTGAATTATCAGAAAATTGTCAATATTCTTTTCGTACTTCTTCATACAAGATTATATTATATCAAAAACGAGCTAAATTGCCTACAAAATTTTCATCGATATTATCAAACTCCGATAATAATACTTCTTTAACAAATTTCAATTCTGAAATTTCTTTTGCAATATCTTCTGCTTCTTCCTTGTTTACATACAAGATCTGATATCGCATTTTATGCGAATGGTATAAAACATCACCAAATTTATTTAACTTTCGAGCATCACGATTATAGTATAAATAAACAATAATCCCCTGACGTTCCTGCTTTTTAAACATGCTTTTTCCTTCCTCCTTTACTACAATTCCCATAATGTGATTTATGTGGTGCCAAAGGCAAACCTGTCTCTACAAAAATATCAGATGAAATAGTTGATGAGATCTTTTGTGATAGCTCTGCTAAATTTTTTTGAACAGCAACTTCACTTTGTCGCAATTGACTAACTTTTTCGTTAATGTCAATGCCCCTTTTTTCCTTAAAAAGTTGACGACGTATTTCAGCAACTTCTGATCGAAAAGCTGCATACGATTTAACATCTTCATAGCTTTGTTTCAAGGCTTGAAAATGCATAATTTTTTCCTGAAGCACAGTATCTGCCAAGAAAACCTCACGTGCTTTCCGATAGTTTTTAACACTTTCCAACTCAAGAAAAGATGCGGCAACCTCATCAATAGCTTCATCAATATCAAATAATTGTTCATCAATTGTCAACATAAAACGATTATACCACAATTAAAGTTAAATGTATCCTTGGTCAGCTCGCAACAAAAAACCCACCAAAGGCGGGTTTAATATATATCTTCAATTAGTTTAATTCGTTGTTTACCATGATTTCGTCGATGAAGCCGTATTCGAGAGTTTCTTGTGCACTCATCCAGTTATCACGTTCAGCATCAGCATGAACTTTTTCCAATGTTTGACCAGAGTTGTCAGCCAAAATTTGTTCCAAGTTTTGACGTGTTTTCAAAAGGTGTTCGGCAGCAATTGCCATATCTGTTTGTTGTGTACCGCCACCAGTACCACCCATTGGTTGGTGAATCATGTATTCAGCATTTGGCAACATGAAACGTTTACCTTTTGCACCTGATGACGCAATAACAGTTCCCATTGAAGCTGCCATACCCATAACAATTGTTTGAACATCTGACTTAATGAAATTCATTGTATCAACAATGGCAAGCCCTGCTGATACTGAACCACCAGGAGTATTAACATAAAGGTAAATATCTTTAGTGTTATCTTGTGCATCAAGGAACAACAATTGGGCAATGATAGAGTTAGCCATATTATCTTCAACTGGTCCAGTCAACATGATAATACGGTCTTTCAAAAGGCGTGAATAAATATCGTATGAGCGTTCGCCACGGCTCGTTTGTTCAATAACTACAGGAATCATATATTTTCTCCTTTATTAAGCTACACGGACAAATTGAAATGGTGACTATCACCTTCTTATCCATGTCTGGTTTTAATAATCAATCTGAAACTATTATAGTCAATTGGTCAAAAAAGGTCAAATAAAAAACGTTAATAATTGACTTTTTCCTGAAGTAAAATAGGGGTTCACTACACGTCAATAGACGGTAGAAACCTTGATTTCATGTGATTTTTGAAACATTGACTTTCATTACATTGCACTACAAATCAATTGAAACTCTACATTTTTTAGATAATAAAATAAAGTAGAACATGCAGATATTAAAAAGAGCACTTCAAAAGGCGTGGTTCCGTAAGAAAACATTTATGTGAGAGAATCGGCGTAGTTTAGGCTACGCCGGTTTTCTTTTCTTTTTGGGCTGCTTGGGATTACTCCCTTGCTTCCTCAAAATCAAATGCACCAATGAAGTTATAGACAATCTCAATTTCTCTGACCTTAATGCGCGGCTCGTTCTCGTCCGGCGTGTAAACCTCGGAGATATAAATTTTATCCACAAACTCCCGGAGAATGGAAGCGTCAAGCTGCTGCATATCGGTGTACTTTCTGACCGCTGCAATGAACTGCCTGACGTTGACTTTCTGCTTCTCCTGTTCCTTGACTTCCTGCCGCAGATGTTCGACAAGATTTGTAAGGTTGGTCTGTTCCAGCTCATAGTCACGGGACAGTTTGATGAAACGCTCGTCGGAGAGCTTGCCGGAAATGTTATCCTCATACAGTCGCTTGATGATAACATCCAGCTCGGCAATCCGCTTTTGCGATTGCGCCAGAGTATCTTTCTTTTGTGCCAGCTCCTTGTCCCGTTCCCGCAGGCTTTGATCTGCGGCCCGCTGCACAAAGTCGTCCTCATACTGCGTCACATACTGAATGGCTTCCCGCAGGTTTCGCAGCACGATTTCTTCAAGGACAACGCGCCGGATAGAATGGGTCGAACATAAAGTGCGGTCTTTACGGTAAGTTGAGCAAAGGTAATATTCCTGTTCAGGTTTGAAGTGATTGGCTCTGCACAAGTACATCTTTCCGCCGCAATCCGCACAGAACAGCAGGCCGGAGAACATACCCATGTCGCCCATCTTAGTGGGACGGCGGCGGCCTTGTCGGATTTTCTGGACGATCAGAAACACGCTTTCCTCAATAATAGGTTCCTGTGTGTTCTCAAAGATCACCCAATCCGCCGGATCATTCCACAATACTTTCTTGCTCTTGAACGATTGCTTAGAAGTTTTGAAGTTGACCGTATGGCCCAAATAGTCAAGGCGTTCCAAAATATGCACTACCGTCTTTGTTGCCCATTTATAAGGGTCAGTTGGCCGTTTAGATGTTGTCGGCAAGTCGTTTTCGTAGCAGTAAGCAACAGGCGAAAGAACTTTATTTTCTTGGAGCCATTTTGCAATTTGCGTCGGCCCCATGCCGTCCATGCACAGTGCAAAAATCTTCTGGACAACGGCGGCAGCTTCTTCATCCACGATCCACCGCTTCTTGTTCTCCGGGTCTTTCTTGTACCCATAAGGCGGGATAGTGGTGAGGTGTTCGCCGGAGCGTCCTTTGGATTGCCACGTTGCCCGGATTTTCTTGCTGGTGTCCTTGGCGTACATTTCATTGAATACGTTGCGGATGGCGGTAAACTCGCTGTCCCCGCGCACACTGTCCACACCGTCATTGACGGCAATAAAGTGGACGCCGTACTCTGGAAACAGCATTTCCGTGTACATCCCGACTTGCAGATAGTTACGCCCGAACCGGCTCATATCCTTAACGACAACGCGCTTGATCTTGCCCGCCTTGATGTCGGCAAGCATCCGCTGGAATCCGGGCCGGTTGAAGTTGGTTCCCGAATATCCGTCGTCCTCGTCGTAGTGGCGGATGGCGGTATAGCCGTGATCCCGGCAATACTTTTCCAAAATCCGCTTCTGATTGCTGATACTGTTGCTCTCGCCGTCCAGCTTATCTTCTTGGGAAAGACGCTCATAGCAGGCGGTAATGCCCTCGGCTTCCTCCTGCGGCTGGCTGTGGACATAGAATTGCAGCACCGTGTTTTGGATAGCCGTCTTGGTTTCCTCGCTCAACGGCGCGTCATTGGATACGCGCTGAAAGGAAGTGACTGGATGTTGGTACATTTGATTGTCAAGGTTCAAAGTAGTATCGTTATTCCGTGTCGCACGGGGGTTCCGTGCAATCACCATTTCCGGCTGTTTGCTCATAAGTTCCTCCTATTCCGCAGCCGGAAAACGAGGCATGATACAAGTATATTATACCATATCATGCCCCATCCGTCTGCTTGTAGGAAATGAAAAAATCTTTAATTTTTAAGTGGCTGCCTTGTTCAAATCGTTTTGGAGCAGCCGACGGATTTTCTTGACTGCGGTTTCTTTCGCGCCGTCTTTGACGGTCGCTTTCACAATATATCGAACGCCTCCGATCTCGTACTGACGTACAACGGGGGCGGTCTGGTTCTGACTTGTTACTGTACTCATACAGTAATCCCCCTTTCGCTTACATTGGTGTAAAACGAAATGGGCAGTACGGACGGCTGCTGGCACAGCTCCACGGGAATCTCACCCCGGCCCATGCTGATGGGTGCGCCGCGCAATGCTTTGAGGGCGTTCAACGCGGGAGTATCATTGTCTTGCCTGTACGTCGTCGCCCACAAGTTGCCACACTTGTTTTACAGCCCGGTTTGATCGCTCCGCTTTTTCCTACTGGAAAGCCTCATGGCGCACCTGCCGCACGGCTCGGCACAGACAGAATGTGTCCGTTTGCCCTATGATGCGCCGCTATATACGGGCATATTTTTCAAAGAACTGTGACGCCACAGACCTTTTGCTGGCGGGGAAAGGGTAAGCCGCTGCATCCAGCCGGGCGATTATCGTTAAACTTTAACGATAGCTTGGATCAACCTGATTTCTAAGCACCGCTTCATGTACTCGTCCACGCATAAATGAGGATAGCCGTCCTCGTCATAGAGCGTCCGGGTACACAGACAATTCATGTAATTGTCATAGTACCGAAGCAACCGTTCTACGGCTTGGGGATCGCCTGCACGGGCGGACACATACACTGAAAGGGGCAAAGGCTCTTTGCCTTTGTAGGCAGGTTCTTTCATCCGCGTCAACCTCCTTCCGGCATGAGCGCCATCAATTTTACACGCAACTCTTTCAGTGTTTTTGTCCTGTGGCGCTGGACGGCGCTGCGGGACATCCCTGTGAGGCTGGCGATCTCGCCGTCTGCCATATCCAGTACGCAGTACAGGATCAAAATGCTTTGTTCCTGTTGCGGCAGGTCGGCAAAAGCGTCGGCCACAAGCTCGTTGTCGATATGTAAATCGTACCCATGAGAGCTAAACACAAAGCTGTCGCTGGGATAGCGGTCTACGGTGCAGAGCTTGTCCAACTCATGCTGCGGCAAGTCGCTGAACATCGTTTCACGATCTCTTTGACGCTTCATATTCCGCAGATAAGCCCGTGCCTCGTTCTTCAACACTTTTTTGCAAAAGGCATCAAACTGGCCTTGTCCATAGTCGCGGGGGATAGCTTCCATCATTTTCACCCCCTTTCTGTTGGGGGATTGGGTGTTTCTCTCCCTTTCCGCTACTACTAATCCTGCGACACCCTTTGCTGCCCGCTGACCGCCTCCTTTTGGGACTTTTTTTGAAAAAGGTTTCAGAGCAAATTTGAAACCGCAGGAAATGACAAAATTCGCCCGGCAGGTCATAGACCCACCGGGCGAAAATTAAATTGATATGAAGTTTCCTTACATAGTATAGTTCATACTGTTGGCCGGAGCTGCCCCCTGTTGGATACAGGCTTTTTTTGATAAGCTATGCTTTTGAAAAACAGGACATATCAGCATGGCGGCTCCCTCCGTGGGCCGCCGATCCTGCGCCGAGCAAAGAGAAACGGCGGCCTTGATTTTGAACCGCCGCTGGAATTTGTGAAGTGAGCGCGCGAAATCAACCTGCCCGGCAACGGTTTTTTTCTTTTCTGCCGCCGGGCAGATAAGTGTTATTTGTATTGGTAAACTACTTATTGGGCTTTTTCAGAAAAAGCGCGACGTTCACTTTCGGATAATTCCTTGTGAAGATGTAATGCCATAAATACGGTAATTACTACGGAAATCACATCAGCGATGGGCTGGGCATACAAAATTCCGTTCATGCCCCATACCATAGGCAGCAGCAAAATCACAGGAACAAAGCAGATGCCTTGTCTGCAAGCTCCCAAAAAGAAGCCTGCTGCACCTTTTCCTAATGCAAGGAACAGAGAGGAATATACCGTGTAAAAACCAAAAAGAATGAATGTGATCCCATTTGCAAACAGTGATTTTTGACCAGCTAAAATCATTTGGGTATCTCCATCAGTAAATTGAGAGATAATCTGTGTGGAGAAAATGGCCATTGCCAAGCCCACAACCAAGCAGAAACTTGTAGACCAAATAATCGAGGTTTTGATTGCTTCGCGCAGGCGGTCAAACTTCTTTGCCCCATAGCTGAATCCGGCAATAGGCTGGAATCCTTTCAGAAAGCCAAAGACAACCAGTGTTCCCATAGAAGTAATTCGTGTAACCGCCCCCATGCCTGCAATGACGGAATCACCATAATCGCTGGCTGCACGGTTAATCAGTGTAATCGAAAGACTTGTAAGCAACTGGAACACCAAAGTAGGGATACCGATTTTCAAGATTTCCGCCATCATTTGTCCAGTCGGAGAAAAGGCTTTTACGCTGAAAGAAAATGCACTTCTTTTTCGCAGAACGTATGTAAGATAAACAAGAGTAGATACCATCTGCGAAATTGCGGTGGCGATTGCTGCACCGGCAACTCCCATATTGAAAGTGTAAATAAAGAGAGGGTCTAATCCAATATTCAACACAGCTCCCAGCAGTAACGCACACATGGTTGTCTTTGCTGCACCTTCGCTACTTACAATGTTGTTCATGGTCACGTTGAACACGTTGAAAACACAGGACAGTATATAAATTCTTGAGTACGTCAGGGCATACGGCATAATAGTTTCTGTCGCGCCTAACATGGTCAAAATTGGTTTGAGAAAGATCGTAGAAAAAAGGATGATAATAGCACCAATCAAAAGGCTGCTATACAAGGCTGTACTTGCCACTTTATTGGCAGTATCCTTATCGCCACGTCCCAGAAGTCTTGACAGATAGGATGCAGCTCCGTTACCAAACATAAGGCCCAAGCCAACCACGACTTGTCCCAACGGAAAAACGATGGAAATAGCTCCCATTTGACTTCTGCCCAGTCCGCCCACAAAATAGGCATCCACCAGATTATATAGGGCGTTGATTAACATCCCAATCATAATCGGTACGCCAAGCGCCATCAGAGCTTTTGGTATGGGCGCACTTCCCAAAAGCTCAAGTTTGTTGTTACGTTCACTCATTGTTAATACTCCTTTCGCTCCCTGTGAGTGTAATTTACAGTAGTATAAATTATAGCATACTGCCGCATAAATCATACTACTATAATTTATAGTATATGTCAAGGGAAGTGGCGGGATTTTCCTTGACAAAAAGTATAAAATCTACTACTATAATTTATAGTTAATTTGACAGTATTCTTTTATGCAGAAAACAAGCGAAAGGTCGTGATCCACATGGCTACCATAGATTTAATCGTATTGGGAATATTAAAAAAGGAGCCAATGAGTGCCTACGATATTCAAAAGTTGGTTGAATATAGAAACATATCAAAATGGGTAAAAATCAGCACCCCATCCATTTATAAAAAAGCTATTCAGTTGGAAGAAAAAGGGCTAATCCAAGGCGAAATTGTAAAGGAAGGAAAAATGCCAGAAAAAGCAATTTACTCCCTGACGGAAGCCGGAGAAGCAGAATTTGAACGGCTGATGTTTGAGATTGCTGCAAAGCCTATCAACATTTTTCTGGATTTCAACGCTGTTATTGTGAATTTGGAATCCTTACCGCCTGAAAAACAAAAATCGTGCATAGCAGAGATTGAGGAAAATGTTAGTATTCTGAAATCTTATCTGGAAGATAATATACGGGAAAAAGAAAACGAACCCAGTATTCCAGCAACAGGTATGGCCGTCTTGCGTCAGCAGTATGTACTTGCGGAAGCAATTCAAACATGGGTTTCTTCTTTGAATATTGTTTGAACTACTAAAAACCATTCTGCAAGCTACGCAGTTAAGCCGCTGAATAGGCCGCCGCAGCGGGCTTCCGGCAAGCGATTGACGGGGCCGTAATAGGATTGCTCCAATCCCCGCTGAAACGGGCTTTGAAATGCGTAGAATAAACCCATAGGAAAACGCCGGGCGCAGGGCCAGCAGGCCGCCGCGTCCGGCGCTTTCTTATGGGCTGTTCAGGATGGCCCGGATCAGTCTGTTTTGCAATCGGCGCTTCATGTACTCGTCCACCTGCACATGGGGCGTACCGTCCAGATCATAGAGCGTCCGGGTACAGAGCTTGTCCATGTAGCCCTCATAGTACCGCAAGACGCGCTCCACGGCCAGAGGATCACCGGCGCGGGCCGCCTCGATCACAGACAGGGGCAACAGTTCCCGGCCACGGAAAGTCGGCTGCTTCATTTCGGGTTCCTCCTTTCGTCCTCCAATCGTTTCCGTAATTCGTTCAAGGCCTTGGTACGGTGCCGCTGGACGGCGCTGCGGGACATTCCCACAAGGCTGCCGATTTCACCGTCTGCCAGCTCCAACACACAATGCAGGATCAAAATGCCTTGTTCCTGTTCCGGCAGACTTGCAAAGGCGTCGGCCACCAGCTCGTCCCGGATATGTAAGGTATAGCCATAGGCTGTGAATAGGATGCTGTCGCTTGGGTATTCGTCCACTGTGCAGAGCTTGTCCATTTCTTGCTGCGGCAAGGCGCTGAACTCGGTTTCCCGGTTCCGCTGGCGGCCCAAATCCCGCAGGTGGGTTCTGGCCTCGTTGCGGAGAACAGTTTTGCAGAAAGCGTCAAACCGGCAGCGTTCTCCATAACCATCAGGAGTGTACTTCATCTTCTCACCCCCGATCTGCGGGAGAATGAGAAGCCGGGGCCGGTTGCGTCGCCCCCTGTGTCTATGTTGCTGCGGCAGCTTCGGCCCGCACCGAAAAACCGCAGGAATCGACAAAATTCGCCCGGCAGGTCGTAGACCCACCGGGCGAATATGAAAGTGTTATGATGTTTTCTTACATAGTATAGTTCATACTGCTGGCCGGAGCTGACCCCTGTTGGGTACAGGCTTTTTTTAATAAGCTATGCTTTTGAAAAACAGGACATATCAGCATGGCGGCTCCCTCCGTGGGCCGCCGATCCTGCGCCGGGCAAAGGAAAGCGGCGGCCTTGATTTCTCAAAACCGCCGCTGGGATTTGTAAAGTGAGCGCACGAAAGTAACCTGCCCGGCAACGGTTTTTTTCTTTCCCCGTTGGGCGGGGCAGGCTGTTGTCGCTTATTGAGATAAAAAAGGAGCCGATAACCACAAGGGGATCAGACCTTGTGTGTTATTGGCTCTGCGTCTGTGCGTCTGGCTCTTTGATAACGGTTATATTGAATTGTTTTACATGGATCAAGGTTTCTTGCCTACATTTCGGACAGAATAGCGGGAAGTTTTTGAGTTCCGTATCTTTCCGTATCTTTAATCTTGTTTTATTTCCACAAACGGGACATAATATCCAGTTTTCTTTATCCATTTTCTATTACAGCCCCCTTATCCTATTACTTACAATAAGAGGGTCTGAATTACTACAACTTCTTCGGCTTCGCACATTGCATAGTCGATTGTATTTGCAGGATAATCATTGGCATACTGTTTTGCTTTTTCCATTGTAATGTCGTCTACAATAATATGTCCGCATTTAGAACATTTTTTCGCGGGAGTATTTGTTACAGTTTTCAGAACACCATTAGTTTCAATCTCAATATTGGTGTATGCGGAAATCACTTTGCCGCCGCATTTTTTACACTTCGGTATAAACATAGATTGACCTCCTTTCCAGTTGGTATTGCAATCTTCTATCTTTGTTTACGATAGAAAATAACAGCAATGTGATATGAAACAAATTGAATAATACAACTTGTTAATATACAGGCAAATGCAAAAAGTTCCTTATGCGATTGTGCAAAGTCAAGGATACCAGATAATGCAGATACAAAAGAGGGTAATACCACCAATAACATTACAACTGCAAAAGGAATGACAGACCATAACTTTGCTTTGGTGTACCCCATTTTGAAAAATAACGGCATTTGTATTCCTGTTATTGTAGAGAAAACTAAAAATGATAACCCCAATCCAAGTATTATATCAGGCACATCGAATGTAGCTTTTCGACACAGCACAAAGCCGAGATATAGGATAATAATTACAACCATGCTGGTGAAGTAATTCAGAAACACAAAGGTGTATCGTCCAAGAACGACCTCGTTCAAGCTCACGCAAACAGAACCATATAAACGGTCAAGATGATTTTTTTCCTGTATGGCAAAAATGTTAGTAGCCATCAATGCGATAAACCATGCGCCTGTAATGCATAACACAGTTATGGAGGAACCCATAAGTCCGAACAACAAAATTACTGCAACCAATGACAAATATGAAATTCCTTGTGATTTCATTATAAAAAAATCCAGTTTTGTAATTCTCGCAACCCCTGTCATGCCTTTGTACCTCCCTTGCCAATGCAGATAATAATGTCATCAATAGTTGCGGTATCAAGAACGCAATGTTTGTATTGGACTGCCGCATTTGCAGTTATAAGACCTTCAAACCCCATAGCTGTTTTGCGTAATCCCAAAATATTTTTTTCGAGATCGGCTGTAAGATCGCAAGGTTTCCCTTTAATGAGGCGGTAACTGCTTAACAAATCTTCCATACTACCTGTAAAAATCATATTGCCTCGATTGATGAGGGTGATATAGTCAGCTACGCGCTCCAAATCGGTGGTAATATGTGTTGAGAACAGCACACTTCTTTGACCATCTCTGATATAATCTTGCAGAATTTCCAAAAACTCATCTCGAGTAAGAGGATCAAGTCCACTTGTAGGCTCATCGAGTATTAGCAGCTTGGCATCATGCGAAAACGCACACGCAAGCATTAGCTTCATTTGCATACCGCGTGATAACTCGCCAACCTTTTTATTTAGCGGTAAGTCAAAGCGTTTAACCATATCGTTAAAAATATCATGTCGCCAGTTATCGTAAAAAATAGATACTGCTTTTTCTGTATCTTTTACTGTCCAGCTATCCACATAAAATATGCTATCAAAAACAATACCAATATCCTGCTTTATCTCTTTTTCACTAACCACATTATCTTTACCAAAGGCCAAAATCTTGCCAGCATCTTTTTCAAGCATATTGAGAATAAGCTGAATTGTTGTCGTTTTTCCTGCTCCATTCGGGCCGACAAGCCCCATAATATACCCTTGTGGCAATGTGAAGCTAATATTATTCAGCGTAAAATCACGAAAACTTTTGCATACATTTTTTAATTCTAAACATTGTTCACTCATGGTTTACCTCCAATAAAAGCCGTAGGAGCTTAATAAGTTCTTCATCGGTCATAGAAGCTCGTTCAGCCGCCAATATTGCACTGTTAAGATTTTTTTCTACCTCTTGTATTAGCTGTTCTCGAATGAGATTTGAACTACTCGACATTACAAAGAATCCTTTACCTTGACGACTTGTAATAAAACCTTCTTCCTCTAACTCGTTGTAGGCTCGTGTAGTAGTCAATACACTGATTTTCAAATCCTTTGCCAACTGTCGAAGTGATGGTAGCATTTCATCTTCCTCAAGCTCACCCGACAAAATTTGTTCTTTGACTTGCTCCTTTATCTGCACATAAATCGGCAAATCTGATGTGTTTGATATTACTATGTGCATACAATCCCCCTAACTGTATTTCTTTATACATATACAGTATAGTCAGAAAGAGCAGTTTTGTCAAGTGGATCGCCACAATCAACATTTGGGAAGAAACGAGAAATAAAATACAACCTAATGTAAAACTTCATTACATTCCCATAATCTAACACGAAATGTAGAATGATATAGGGTGATATGAGAATGAACCAAGATGAAAGAAGGTTTGACTTTCACGGCCTCGGGCTGGCACTCAAACGAGCCAGAGAAGAAAAGGGCTGGACACAAGCCTATGTTGCGGAATTAGTAGACCGTGACTCCCGTACCATTATGAATATTGAGAACAAAGGACAATATGAATTATAAAGTTTAATCTAACTGCATATAACAACATTCCACGGACAGAGTATGAATTATACAATGTAAATGGGTGATGTTATATGGCTAAAGTTGAAGATTGCCCCGGCTTTGAAACTTTCGGCGCGGACGTGAAAGCTGCGCGGAAAGCAAAGCACCTGACGCGCAAGGTGCTGGCCGAAATAGTGGGAATTGAATGGCGCTATCTTGCCAATATTGAAAATAAAGGCACGATCCCCAGCCTCCCGGTTGTGATCCAGCTTATCAAAGTCTGCGGGCTTCCCGTAGAGCAGTATTTCAACCCGGAAGTCATACGCGGGGACAGCGAACAGCGGCAGCGGGTCAGCCACAAGCTGAAACTTTGCCCGGAACACTATTTGCCGGTCATTGAGGGCGCAATCGACGGGGCGCTGAAAATTGAACAATCAGCGAAAGAAACGGGGGATGTGTGAAAGCATCCTCTGTTTTCCGCTTTTACAAGGAGAGCCGCAAGGCTCTCTTATTTTTTTGCGCTTTTTTCGAGAAAGCCCCTGTTTTGCGGGTAATTTGAGGGCTTGCGAATGTACTTATAGCGGAGAAGAAGAAACGCAGCAAGCATAGGAAGTGTAGCCACACTTCCGAAAACCGGCCCGCCCCTGTCCCTGCGGGCCGTGGCCGGTTGCTTGTTGGGGAAAGCCCCAAACCCCTGTTCAGAAAGGACGGTGAATGAATGGCAAACCGAACACGAAACATTGTGCTGCGCGTCCCTGTGACGCCGGAAGAACGGGCCTTGATCCAGCAGAAAATGGCCCAGCTCCACACGAAGAACTTTTCCGCCTATGCCCGGAAAATGCTCATTGACGGGTATATCGTCCACATGGACACCAGCGACATCCGGGCGCAGACCGCGGAGCTGCAAAAGATCGGCGTCAATGTCAATCAGATTGCCCGGCGTATCAACAGTACCGGGACTGTGTACGCGCAGGACATTGAGGACATCAAAGGGGCGCTGGCGAAGATATGGCAGTTACAAAGATACATCCTATCAAGTCAACGCTGAAAAAGGCGCTGGACTACATCGAGAACCCGGACAAGACCGAGGACAAAATGCTGGTGTCCTCTTTTGGCTGTTCCTATGAAACAGCGGACATAGAATTTGAAATGCTGCTGGCGCAGGCCATCCAGAAAGGCAACAATCTGGCCCACCACCTGATCCAATCCTTTGCCCCCGGCGAGGCCACGCCGGAACAGGCCCATGAGATCGGCAAGCTACTTGCCGACGAAGTGCTGCAAGGCAAATACTCCTATGTGCTGACAACCCACATCGACAAGGGCCATGTCCACAATCACCTGATTTTCTGTGCCGTGGATATGGTGAACCACCGCAAGTACAATTCTAATCGGCAGAGCTACGCCTATATCCGGCGCACCAGTGACCGACTGTGCCGGGAACATGGTTTGTCGGTGGTACAGCCCAGCCGGGATAAAGGCAAGAGCTATGCGGAATGGGATGCCGGGCGCAAGGGCAAGAGCTGGAAAGCCAAACTGAAAGCTGCCATTGACACAGTAATCCCGCAGGCCAAAAACTTTGACGATTTTCTCCGGCTCATGGCGGCGCAGGGCTATGAGATCAAGCAGGGTAAATTTATTTCGTTCCGCGCCCCCGGACAGGAACGCTTCACCCGCTGCAAGACGCTGGGCGAGAACTACACCGAGGAAGCCATCACCAGCCGGATCAAGGGGCTGGCCGTGGACAGAGGCCCAAACCGGCAGCACAAGGGTATCACCCTGCGGATCGACTTGGAGAACAACATCAAGGCCCAGCAGAGCGCGGGCTATGCACGTTGGGCGAAACTCCAAAATTTGAAGCAGGCCGCAAAGACAATGAACTTTCTTACCGAGCATGGCATAGAGCAATATGCCGAGCTGGAAAGCAAGGTTATTGAGATCAGCGCGGCCAACGACGAGGCGGCTGCGGCCCTCAAAGATGTGGAACGGCGTCTTGGGAACATGGCGGTGCTGATAAAGAACCTCACCACCTACAAGCAGCTCCGGCCCGTGGTGCTGGAATACCGCAAGGCCAAAGACAAGGCCGCGTTCCGGCGCGAACATGAAAGCCAGCTCATTTTGTACGAGGCTGCGGCAAAGGCCATCAAGGACGCCGGGATCACAAGGCTGCCCGATCTGGCCGCCCTGAAAGCCGAGTACCGGGAGCTGGACAAGCAGAAAGCGCGGCTGTACGAACAGTACGGCGAAGTCAAGCGAGAGCTGAAAGAATACGGCATTATCAAGCAGAATGTGGACAGCATTTTGCGGGTGACGCCGGGAAAGGAGCAGGCACAAGAGCTATGAGCATACCGAGAATGAATTACCCTCAATACCGCAAGGCCCGGAAGCTGACGCATGAGTGCTGCAATTACTGTGACGGGAACTGTCTACTGCTGGACGATGTCGAAGAATGTGTTTGTGTTCAGAGCATTTCCTATTCGCTGCTGTGCCGGTGGTTTAAGGTTGCCGTCCTCCCACTGGACGCGGCCCTGTACGCCGAGATCAGCAAAAGCCGGGACGAGGTGAAACGCTGCGCCGTATGCGGGGCCGTGTTTACGCCGAAGTCCAACCGGGCCAAATACTGCCCGGATTGCGCGGTGCGGATGCGCCGGAAGAAGGAAGCCGAACGGCAGAGGAAAAGATACCTCCTGTCTACGCATTTAGGCCGGTGAAAACCCAGCCGTGACAAGGCTTTTCCGGCATGGTCGGCGGGCAGGCAGGACAGATTATCCAATCCCCGCCAGAACACACTTCTAAATGCGTAGAAAGCAACCCATGAGAAAGCGCCGGACGCGGCGGCCTGCTGGCCCTGCGCCCGGCGTTTTCTCATGGAACGATATTATTCAATCTTACTTTTAGTGCCTTTCCGTTTAACCTGAATAGCTGCCAATACAATGAAAAGTAAATAGACCAAAATGGAAATTATAGATGCTTCAATACCAAAATCACCGCCAGATATTAAAAAAGACTTGTTATCCAGTATAAAATTGAAAATGGAACTACTGTCTGCTTCATTTCCTATATGCAAAATTCCTCCTATGATAACTATATTCCAAATACCATGAACGATAGCACTATTCCAGATAGAGTTGCTTCCATAGGCTATCAGAGAAAACAATACCCCAACGATGCTTCCAGCAATTAGAAGTTGAATAATACTTATAAAATTGAGGTCATTTCCGATAATATGAAGTAGCCCAAAAAGAACAGATGGTACTATAACGGCAATTTGTATGTTGAACCTTTTTTCCAGACATCCCATGATTATGCCCCGAAAAATCAGTTCCTCCACAATCCCTGTTGCCAGTCCATAAAAGAAGATGGCACCAGTAATTGTTGCATTGCGATCTGTGGAATTAAAAGTATTGATCTCCCAATGTCCGCCGAGCAGTATTGCAATTAGCAAAACCAAAGCAGGCATTGTCAAAGCTGATATTATCCAAACCGCTTTAACCTTAAATCGAGGAATTTTTAATTCGAGTAAAGACGTTTTCAATAGCTTTTGGCATAATAACTTGGTTCCTAAGAAGGCGAACACACAATACAGCACTCCTGCAAAGATATTGCAGATAGCAGGTGTCACGCCTATATTTAGGGGTAACTCACTGATTGAAAATGAAAGTATTTGTGCGACAGTTAAAATGATTATAGAAAGTACGATTGCAACAGTAATTTGCAATGAAGTAAATTTTATATGCTCCATTTTATGTATCAACCTTTCTCAATGACTTTGCAACAAAAACTGGAAAGCTACTGAAAAGAAATTCTCGCATTTGCTGTCAAATTTCTACCTTATTGTGTAGTGGTCGCCGGTTGAAAAAAACACTGGACGCAGGGCTGACAGGCCGCTATATCCGGCATTTTTTATTATATTATTGATCCAGTTTTTTCTTCCCTTTGCTCATAGACTTAATGATTACAATGGTGAGCTTCCAAAGCAACCATCCAATAGCAAAAATTACTGCACCAATCAAAATAGAAATAGGGAGAAAAGCTATCGCATTAGCAGAAAAAGCGCCGATGCTGATACCAATTTCTGTAATTTCGTATCCCATTAAATGAGCAACGAGCTTGATAATACCCGCAATCGGGCAAAGCACACCACTTACCATAAAGGCGATACCGCAAATACTGGTAATTGGCAAAACAAACATACCACCAATGCCTGCAAGACTGTAAAACGCAATTACGGCACTCAACCGACGCCAGTTAAAACCATTGTTTTTTGCAACAGCTTCCCCTAAATAGGCTCTTGCAAGTTCTTTCGGATTTCCCAGTCGCTCAATGATCTGTTCTGTGGAAGTACCGCTGGCCTGTAATTCAAGCATTTCGCTTTTAATCTCTTTGACAATGTCCACACGCTCTGATACAATCAGTGGTTTCAGATATTTTTCAATTTTTTCAAGATATTCGTTAAGGGATTTTTCCAGTTCCATTGTTTTATTCTCCTTTAATTTCATTGATTGCATTTAATAGATTATTCCATTCTTTAGACATTGCAGAAATATACTCAAGTCCTTTGTCCGTAATGGAATAATACTTTCTCGGCGGCAAACCCTCGGCGCTTTCCTGCCATGAGGATGAAACATAATCTTCTTTCATTAGCCGTCTAAGTAGCGGATAAATTGTATTCTCTTTTGCGGCCAAAATAGGATATTTTTCTAATGTGCTGATAATTTCATATCCATAGGACGGTCGCTGCTTTATCATTAACAGAATACAAAATTCAAGTGTCCCTCGCTTAATCTGGGATTTCCAATCGTCAATATTCATGTACTGTACCTCCTGCCTATATATCGTACTACACAGTATATCTAATGTCAAGAGTATATTCAAACAAACTTTGTATGTATCTTATCTAATAACTTAAAAACTCTATCTGTCTACGCATTTAAGCCGCTGAAAAACCCGCCATTTCGGGGCTTTTTCGGCATGGTCGGCGGGCAGGCAGGACAGGTTATCCAATCCCCGTCAGAGAGGACTTCAAAATGCGTAGGAAAATTCTTCTTATGGTGTTATTCCCGGCGCTTCTGTGGTATGCTCATAATAAAACTATGACAGGAGTGTTTAAGGGATGGCCGAACAGGAAATGTTGCTGGACAGCGCCACGATCAAGGCCGCCGTTGCAGGTGAGAAGTGGGCCACGGAAAAGGTGATCCAACACTACACCCCTATGATCGACGTGCTGGCCGTTGACGAAGATATGAAGCAGCACCTTATTCTGAAACTGCTGGAAGAACTGCCACACTTCCCGATGGGGCAGGCATAAAGAAAAAGAACGCCGGACGCAGAGGCACACAGCCCCCGCGCCCGGCGCTTTGCGATGCTTAGATCACTCTTACACTTTATATTTCATATTGTATTGCTCTAAAACCACATTGATGATATACTAAGAAAAGAATATCAAGTGTGTATCTACAAGTTAAAAGAAAGGGAAAAATATACTATGCTCAAATCAATTATAACATTGATAGTTACCCTTATTGTAGGAGTTGTATTCATGGCAATAGGAAATGATTTCCTTAATGGATCTACTGATCTCGGTGTGATTGTAGCCGTTGCCGTAGCGGGGGCCTTGGTTGTGTTTTTTAATGGACAGAAAGGAAAATGAAAGGTACGATTACAAAATAGGATTTTTGATGTGGAGAGCTGATTATGGAGAATATATTTGATAAGTTCAAGAAATTAAATTTAGACACCTCGCCCATAGGTCTATCAATCGAATTGAGAGAACCATTTTTTTGTACGCCGATTGGAGCCCAAATTATTGGGTGGGATAATGGAATACATTATTGCTTTATCAAGGGATTTAAGGAGATTGTTTTTTGCGTAAATCCAGAAACGTGCTGTAATTATTATGTTTATCCACTTGCTAAAGATTTTACAGATTTTTTAAGGTTGCTTCTTTCTCTGAAAACAACAAATGCAATTCAACAAGTAGTGTGGATGGATAAAGATGCTTTTGAAAACTTTATGAATGATCCTGATGAAGTTAGATATACAAGTAGTGAGCCAGTACAAAGCATACTTCAAAATATTTCCTCTAATTTAGAGGTTGAACCGATAGAAAATCCATTTGATTATATCAAAAAACTCCAAAAGGATTTTCCGTATAAAGAGATAAAGTTTACAGATGAATTTTATAATATAACTGGTTTAACACGGCAAGAGAATATCTAAAAAAGTTGCAGAGGACACGTTCAACAGTGTTCTTCTGCAACTTTTTTGTTGACTAATTAAACTTTTGATTTTTGTGAGATTTCTTTGAAAAGGATGCCGTTAATAACCAGCCCACCAACTTGTTACCTGTGTATGTGTTGCTTTTGGAAGATGAATCAGATTGCTATACGCATTACTTCCGCCGTATGCAAGCGGGCGAATATGGTGAACATCGTATAAACTGCGATTTAAGGTAACGCCCGTATTGGCGGTGTAAGTATTATAGTAGGTATCAGCTAAATTAGACGGACGAGTAGTTGTTGCACCTTTGGCATAGTTAGCAGGCGGCATGGGTAGGCTTTTCCCGCTTACAGAATCAGAAAAATTAAAATTCCAAGCGTGTCCTGTTCTATTAGAAAGTGCAGTTGTTGTTACGCCACTTCCAGAAGTAGCATTATCATAGTCCGTAATAGTGTAGGCAACATAATAATACCCTGTTTTTGCAGGAACTGTCCATGTGTAATCTACGCCATACTCACTGTTGGATGTATATGTATGGTAAACAGAACCCCCAACATTTGAGTAAGAGCCGGATAATGTTGTAAAACTCCCCTTTAATTGAGCTGTCAATTTAATATTTGGTTTCACAAAAGGAGAGGTTGGGCAATCAACATTAAAATACCAAGTAAATTCGCCGCCACTGGTTTTTTTAATTCCAGCACGGACAAGATAAATTTCAATTCCTCGCTCACTGGGAGTATCAGCAGATCCTTTAGGAACAGGGATGGCAACTTCGTCGAAAGTAAGAAGTTCACCATCCTCAACAAGCATTTCACCCGTGGTCGTATCGTAATGAGTGACTTGCCCGGAATCAGCGGGAGAGGTATCCATGACGGCTTCCAACTCATTCTGGTAGGGTTCAGCCGCAATAGCAGTAATCGACATTCCTATGGCCATCATGGTGACAAGCACCAAACTCACAATTTTCTTTAAGTGTTTTTTCAACATACAGTCATTCCTCCTTATTAGGTATCGTAAATAGAAAATGCCATCAAACTATCATCCCAATGGAATCACCTCTTTCATTCATTTCAATCGCGCAATCCCCTTATGTTTTATGGTAAAATTATACAAATTATGAAGTATAAAGTCAATATTATATGAACAATACAGTGTAATATACTAAAAAGCGCCGGACGCAGAGGCCATACAGCCACCGCGCCCGGCGCTTTGCTATACTTGGATCACTCGTCCGTGAAATGGAACTGCCGCGCCTCAAAGTCGGCGTCGTGCATGGCGTCCAGCTTGTCTGCGGTCTGGCGGGCCAGCGCCGCCATGTCCTCGTCCATGTCCGGCAGGGCGGCCCGAATGTTGGCCGCCGTTCTGCGCCGGTCGCTCTTGTGATACATACAGATCAGGTTTTCTTCCTCTACGGTAAACGGTACCATTGTCATACCTCCAATTCGTTTTTCTTGGTTCTGGCCGGGGCCTTTTTCGGGGCTTGGGCCTGTTTGGTTTCGGATAGCTGCCTGCGGATGGAAGCGCGGGGCCTCCGCACTTCCTTGTCCCGGTTCTCGTCCTTGCCGATCACCGCATACAGGCCGTGCCGGTCTTTCATGCCGGTAAAGCACAGGGATTTATAGGGCAGCATAGAAAACAGTCGGTCGGTGTCCTTGCTGGACGCAATCTGGACGAAGTACGGGGACAGCTCCACCATGAAATGCGTTTTGTTGGGGCTGTTGGGGGCGGACAGATCTTTCAGCCCGGCCACGATCCGCTGCGCCTCGGCCAAAATCATGCCGTCATGCAGCGCCGTGACGTGGGCCTTGAAGTCGCCGGGCGCAAGCTGCGCCCGGCCTTTCTGTTCCTGCCGCAACAGCTCCCGCAGGTGTTCCGGCTCATTAGGCTTGGCCTCATACCGCAGGAACGCCCCCAACTTGGGATCGGGCCGCCCGTCGAAGTACAGACCGGCGGGCTGCTCCCGGTCGCCCTTTTCATAGTGCAGGATGATGTTGTCGGCCTGTACCGCCTCGGCTGCGACGTGCCGGAAGTGCTGGGGATAGTCCAGCTCATAGAGATTGCCGCGAATGACGCCTCGCACCTTGCCGGTCAGCTCCACGGCGTAGGCCAGCACCCGGTCACGGGTCTGCTCCCCGTAAAACTTCCATGTGTTGTGCTGCCGGGTGCCTTGCAGGTACACATCACTTTCCCGGAAACAGTGCGTCCCGGACGGGCGGGACATCCACAAAAGCGTCCTGTCCTCGGCCTTGTCGCTGGCAGCGGCCCGCCCGATGATCTCTTTGTCGATCTCAAAATCGTTGCGATAAAAGGCGGTGTTCTGCCGCATGAGCTGTTCCAGCGCGGCCAGAACATCCACATTCTCAAACCTGTTCATGGTGTCACACCTCCAATTCCTGTGCTTTTTCCCGCTGCGGCGGTTTCTTCTGCTGTTCCTCCTTGGCGGCTTTGAGCTGCGCCCGGATGGACGGTTTTTTCTGTTTCTGCGCCGGGCGCTGGGGCTGCTTGGGCTTTTGGGCCTCCGCCTTGGCTGCCTCGGCCACGTCGAACAAGGAAATCTGTTCCCCGGCTTTGGCCTTGGCTTCCAGTTCACTCATGGTCGGGGCATTGTTCAGAACACCGTCGATCATGTTGTAGTTCTGCTCGGTCGTCATTTCAGCGGCCTTGATGGGGCTTTCCTGCTGGGCGGGGATGGCAAAAGCGTCTGTGCCGTTGCCCATGATAAGATACTTGCCGTCCTCGGATTGGTGGTGGAAACCATAGCCTGCGGCCTCCAACTGCTCCCGGCTCATGTCGGTTACAAGGAAGCTACCTCTTGGGGTCTGGATGCTCTCGCCGGTGAGCAATTCCCGTGGCGTAAGCTGTTTTTCCCGCTGCAAGAAAAACTCCGGCACCGGCGTAAAGCCGAAGCTGTCACAGTAATGGGCTTCCTCCTTGCCGCTACGGTTCAGCACCACAACGTCGGAAACGGAAAGGCTGTGGCCGGTGAAGTCGGCGGGACGGTCAAGGTTGAATGTACGGTAGATGTCCTCCAGCGTGGTTTTGCCGTCCAGCGGGGCCGTGTAGATAAGATCGTAATTCTGCCGGTCAACGGCCAGCCCCGCTTCCTGCAAGCTCTCGTAAGCCTCAAAGCGATAGTCCCGTGTTTCCGGCCCGCCTTTGAGCTGGTAGATGGTAAAGGTGTCGCCCTGCTCCTGTGCCGGGGGATCGACGGTGAAATACGGGTTTTCCCATTGGGTGAAAGGCATATCCGGCATGGCCTTGTAGCTGCCGTTCTCCACCACATAGGGCCGCACCCGGTCAAAGCCGATTTCCTGTGCCACACGGGAAAGGCTTTCCAGTACCACGGGATCACTCCGCAACCGTTCCATGCGAGTGAAGTCCTCCACAAGATAATTCTGGCCCGCCCGTACATGAAGAATATCGGCGGCGCTCATGCCGTCCTTGCTTTCCATGCCCAGCGTCAGATGGGCATAGGGGCGGCCATCGGTGTTCAAATCCTTGGCCTCGCTGTTATAGGGCTGGCTCCGCAGCTCGTCGAACCGGGCCTTGGCTTCCTCAAAGGTAGCGAAATGCTCTATCGGGGTCTGCTGCTCGGCATTGGTGGCCCATGTTTTCAGATCGGGAATGATGTAAAAGCCCCATTCCCGGCTTGCCTCCGGCGCGGCGGCGCTGCGCTCGGCCAGTGTCTTTTCGGCCCGTTCCCGCACATCGTCCCGCAGCGGCACCGTATAGAGGCTGGAATCAGAAGAAAATCCCACGTTATTGAAAACGTAGTCCACATCGGCCTCTTTCAAGGCTCCTGCCGGGTAGTAGTCGGCCCGTGTGGGGGTGTCGCTTACCTTGCCGCTGGCAATGTCATGGTTCAATCCCGTTTCCAGATGGGTACAGATTTTGCCGTCCACGGCCAGCGTCACATAGTACCAGCCAATATAACCGCCGGTCTTTTCGTCGGCTCCCTCGTTGAACTCCACATTGAGCAGCGTGTAGGGCTTCAATCCCTTTTGGGCCGCGATCTCGTTGTCCTTGGCCTCCCGCTGCAACAGCGCGGGCAGGGCCGCTTCCTTGGTGGCCTTGACGATCTCCGGGTTGTACTGTACCAAAGTACGGTTGACACATTCCGTCTGCACCTTGACCGTCTTGGCTTTCGGCGTCAGGTGGTTGCCGATAAACAGGGACGCGCCGTTGTCAAAACGAATCGTCATATCGCTGGTGCCGCGCCATTTGCCGGTACAGGGGGACGTGTGGATTTCGCCGGTCTTACAGCCAAACGCCTGCGCGATCACATCAATCTTGGCCTGCAAGGGCAGGTCTTTGTATCGGTCAGCGATTTCCAGCGCCTTTTCCTGCAACTCCGTCAGGGTTTTTGCGGGGGCTGCCTGCGGTTCGGTGTCGGAAGTAACTTCCGGCTCCGGGGCGGTTTCCGGCTCCTGCACGGGTTCTTGTTCCGGCTCCGGCTCTGGTGCCGGTTCCTGTTCCGGGGTGGGTTTCTGTTCCGGCTGCTCCTGTTCCTTGGCATACAGCTCCTTGACGGCCTCCTGCGTCAGCTCCCCGGTATTAAGCTGATCCATCAGCTCCCGGCACCGTTCCGGCGTCCCGATGTAGAGAACATCCCCAATCTTGGCCCTGCCGTTGTCCTGCGGGATATAGGCTTGCAGCATATACAGGTTTTCCCGGCTGTCGCTGCGGGGGTTGGCGTGTACCCGGTAGAAGTAGTCCGGCTCGGCCTGTTCTTGTGCCATCTGCGCCCTCTGCTCCCGGCTGCTGTTGCGTTGCAGCTCCGTGGGCTTGATGCCGGAAAGGGGCTGAATACAAGCAATCCTGTCCGACGCACGGTAGGCATTGTCGTTCAAAAGCCGCTGCCATGCGCCCACACTCGGCGCCCAGCGGAAACCGTGTTCTTTCAACTGCTGGCGGGCGTCCGCTTCCGGCTTGCCGTCAAAGAACACCTGCAAGCGGCCCTGATCCCGGTTGGCCTCCACATGGCCGCCGTCAAACTCCCAGCCCACATAGGCCACTTCGTTTGCGCGGGTCAGGCTTTCGATCCGCTGCCGGACGCGGCGGATTTCCGCATTGTTGTTGGACAGCTCCCAGCTCTGAAACGGCTTCTTTTCATAGTGCCAGCCGGATGCCATATCCGCTTTCAGGTTTTCGATGTTTTCAGGAGAGAGGTGCGGGCAGCCGTCCAGTGTGCCGTGTTTGCGGTAATAGGCGTTGACCGCTTTCATGGTTTCCTGCGCCTTTTCCAGACCGGCCAGCTTCTTTTGCAGCTTGGGAATGGCCTGCGGGTCGTCCTGCCGGATGCCGCCCATGCCGGTGCTGCGGATTTTATCAAGCAGCCCTTGGATGTACTGCCATTCCTGCATATTACTGTCGCGGGCCGCGTTCTGTTTTTCTTTCTGGCGTACCGGGAAATTGGAACCACCGGCAATCAAAATGGACGGAACACGGGCGTCAATCTCATAGCCGTGGTTCATGTTGGCGGCCAGCTTCCGGGCATAGGTGTCAAGCAGGCTGTCGATCTTCTCATGGTACATGGGATCGACGCGCTTTTTCTGTTCCTGTGCCAGCGCAAAGGCTTCATCCACATAATGCCGGTACTCGGCTGTGGCGCTGCCGGGCTGGTAGTCGGAAAAGCTGTTCATTTCCTTGGCACGGCGGGCCGCGCCCTCATTGATGGAATAGTAGTAGTCGGACACCGCAGGCTCTTTCGTCGGCTGGGCCGGGGTTTCCTGCTGGGGCGGCTCTTGGGCCTCCTGAGGCTGGGCCAGGGCCTCATAGCCAGCCGCCGCATATTCCTCCACGGTCATACCGGCGTCGGCGGCCTCCTGTGCAATTTCGGCCTCCACCTGCGCCTTGTAGTCCTGCAAGCTCTGGTCGAAGTCGGTCAGTTTCGGCATTTCCGGCAAAGGCTCTCCGTGGTTGAGCAGCGGACGGCACTCCATAGCGTAGTCCACCAGCGCCCCATAGTAGGCGGTTTCCTCCGGCGTCAGGGTGTCGCTGGACGCCAAACGGGTCTGCGCCTCCTGTTCCAGCCGGGACAGGTTGCAATGCAGCTCCATGTAGGGGATGATCTCGGTGAGAAAGGCTTCCCGGCTGGCGTGATCCTCCGCCCATGCCTCCGGGCCTCCCTGCCGGGTCAGATGGTCTTTCCATTTTTCGTCGTTCAGATAAAAGGTCTGATACTCCCGGATATGCTCAATCAGGGAACCGTCCCGGTCGCCAAAATCCTGCCGCCCGGAATAGCTGTGCGGCTCTCCTTGGAATGTAAAATCAATGCGGAAGTCGGTCTTGTCATAGTAGCCGCCGCCTCGATGTTCTGCGTCCAGCCGGGCAAACAAGGCGTCAGCCTCATGCAGCGGCATTTGCTGGCCCATTTCCAGATCGGGGCTTTCAGTGAAAAGGATCGTCACAACTGGCTCTGCCGTGGGGTCAAGGGCGGGCTGCTGTGCGGCCTTGGCCTCCGCAATTTCTCGGTCAATCCGGCTTTTCACCAGCTCGTCCATATGGCCGTGCTGCATTTCAAAGCCATGTTCGCAAAGCTCATTGATAAGGGCAATCACCTTGTCCGTGTTGTCCACGGCCTCGGCGTACTCCACGATCAACCGGCGTTCCTCGTTGCCCATGCGCTGTCCGTCACGCTCGGCCCAGTCGATCAGGGCGTTGGCCCGTTCCGTGGGGGTGGCCTCCGGCATAATGGGCTTGTTGTTCAAAAGGCCGTCAATCCCATTCCACGGCTGCGGCTCCGGCTGGGCCTCGGCCCGTTGCAGCGTCCCGTCGCCGGAAAGGACAAAGCCCTGTGTCTGAATAGCGTCCAACGTGCCTTGCGTCACCTCGCCGGTGGATTTCACATCGGCGTCAATCAGGGTTTGCAGCATGGCCTTTACACTGTCGGTCATTTCCTGCTGCTGTTCCGGGGGCAGCTTGGAAAACACACTGTCGGGGGCAGGCTGCTCGGCGGCCTGTTCCACAGTCGGCTCCACAATTTGCTCCACGGCCTGCTGCGCCTGCCGCTGTTGCTGAAGCTCGGCAAGGTGGCCGTCGATGGTGGTAATCAGCTCATGGGCGGTGGCCCGGATGGTTTCAAGGGACGCCCGCAGCTCTTTCAGGTCTTTGCCGGAACTCCAACCGGCCACATACCCAAAGGAATAGTCGGACGTGTCCAGTCCGTAGTGCTGGCAGACGGCATAGGCCACGCTCTCGGCCTGCACCTCGCGGGTGCGGCTGTCGGGCCGGTCGGCATGCTCGGTCACAGGGGCCTCCGGGTCAATGGCGTGGAGCTTGGCATGGGCAATCTCATGGATGGCTGTTTTCAAAGTTTGCAGCTCACTCATGTTCTCCTGTATGGCGATCCGCTTTTCCGTCAGGTGGTAGTAGCCGTGAGAACCACCGGGGATGTCCTCAAAGGCCATCGGCACGGGGGAAATCTGTTCCAGTGCCTTGAAGAAGTCCTCGTATTGCTCCACATTTCCGGCCAGCTCGTCCACACCGATAGAGGGCAACGGTTCGCCCTCGGTCTGGCTCACGTCAAAGACAGACACGATCTTGAACGCCGGAACTTGTGTTTCCTGTACTTCGGTCAGAGGCTTGCCGTCTTTGTCCATGACCGGCTTGCCCTGTTCGTCCAGCTTCGGCACTTCCTTTTTCACCTTATAGGGGGCGGGGGCCAAAATCTTGATGCCTTTCTCGCCCCGTTTCACATTGCGGTGAAAATCGTCCCGCCACTTGTTGTAGCCCGCCACAAGCTGGCCGCCCTGCATGGCGATCAGCAGCGTATTGTTGAAGCTGTAACTGTGGAACTTCGCCATAGAGGTGAGATAGGCTTTGTAGCGTTCACTCTCGAAAAGTTCCTGTATGCCGGTTTCCAGCCGGTCGGTGATTTCTTTCATGCGGTCGGCGCTGTTCTGGCTGTTGAGAATAATGGGGACGACGGGCGGCGGGGCCGCAGCTTCGGCGGTGGGCGCTGCCTCCGGCTGCACCGTCCGGGCCGGGGCCTCGTCCCGCAGAATTTCCGGCGCGGGATAAGCCATCACCCGGTATTCCTCCGGCACCGGCTGGCCCTCATGGACACGCTGCCACTCGTCGCCGCTTTTCACCAGATAGCCGTAATCAGTGAAAACACCATGCTCCGTATTGGCAATATGCAGGCCGAAACGGGGCAGGAAAATTCCCGCTTTCCATTCCTCCGGCATATCCACCATGCCGGAACGGTTCAGGTAGTAGTCACCCAACTGGCCCGTGCCGGTGACATCCGGCAGATGCACATAGTAGTCCACGTTGTCGGGATAGTCGATGATCTGGCCGATACTGTGAAAATCGCTCTGCGGGCTTGTCAGGGCGGCGTTCAGCTCCGCAAGCTCGGCGGCGTCCAGTTTTTCCAGCCTCGCGGCAAGGAAGTTCAGCTCGTCCACATCGGCAGACAGCACCAAATCGCGGGGCAGCTTAATGGAACGCTCCTGCGGGCTTTGGTAGTCGTACAAGAAAAAGTCCTGCGGATTGTCGGCACTGATCCCGATTTCCCGCAGGGCTGCTTGCAGCTTTTCGGTTGTGGTCGGCAAAGAAAACCAAAGGCCCTCTTTGCCTTGCTCATAACGCTGTCGGTTATGAAACAGGATAGAAAACACTTCGCTCATGGGTTCACTCCTTTCATATTCATAGGGGTTTGGGGCTTTCCCCAACATGCAAAATCCCCGGCCCGGCAGGGTGGCCGGGTCAGGGATTTATCGGAAGTGTGGCTACACTTCCTATGCTTGCTACGTTACTCCGTCAGCTCTTTTTCTCCACGCGGTAGTTGACATACTTCCCGCCGGTATCGGCCAAAAGCACCGTCCCGTCGTAGGTTTTGCCGGTTTTCATGGAGCGCAGGCCCTTTACCTTTGCCTTTCCGTCTTTGAGCAGCGCGGCGGCGATCTTCGGGGTGAACATCTTGCCCCGTTCCTCAAAAAATCGGTCATTCTTCCACATGACAAACTGGCAGGCCCGGTTTCCGCAGTAATAGTTTTTCTTGCCCTCGTAGACGGCTTCGCCGCAGCGGGGACACTTGCCGATAACAATACGCTCGGCCTGAAACAACTTCTGCGCGTCCTCGCTGATCTGCGAATACCGGGAAATCAGGCTCCGGGTCATTTCCTCAATGCCCGCCATGAAGCCCTCCGGGTCGGCCTCGCCCTTGGCAATGGCCGTCAGCTTGGTTTCCCAATCAGCCGTGAGCTGGGGAGAAGTCAGCACATCCGGCAGGACGCACACAAGATTGTGGCCGTCCTTGGTGGGAAGTAGCTGCTTGCCTTTGCGCTCCACAAAGCCCATCTGCACCAGCTTTTCCAGAATAGAAGCGCGGGTTGCCGGGGTTCCCAAACCTTGGCGCTCGGCGTCCTCCGGCATATCCTCGGCCCCGGCCTGTTCCATAGCAGACAAAAGCGTATCTTCCGTGTAGGGCTTGGGCGGTGTGGTGAAATGCTCGGTGATGCTGGCCTCCACCGGGTCAAAGGTCTGGCCCTCGGTGATCTCCGGCAGCTCCCGTGCCAGCTCCGGCGCGTCCTCGTCGGCGTCGGTCTTGAACGACGCCTTGAAGCGGCGCTCAATCTCTTTCCAGCCGGGGATGAGAATGGTTTTTCCCTTGGCGGTGAACTCGTTCCCGGCGCAGGTGAATGTGGCGGTGACGGCCTCATACACATGGGGCGCGGCCACGGCACACAGCAGCTTGCAGCACACAAGGGACAGCAGTTTCTTTTCGCCCTCGGTCAGCCCGTCAAAGCCTTTCTGCACAAACTCCATCGTGGGGATAATGGCGTGGTGGTCGGACACCTTTTTGCTGTTCAGCACCCGGCCAAACTGCGGAGCAATGTCCAGCCCCGCCGCAAAGGAAAGCAGCGGCCACAGGCCGGACACGATGCTTTCCGCCGTAGGCTGCATATCGTCGGTAAGATACTGACTGTCGGTGCGGGGATAGGTCAGCAGCTTCTTTTCGTAGAGCTGTTGGGCATAGTCAAGGGTCTGCTTGGCGGTAAATCCAAACAGGCGGTTGGCCTCCCGCTGCAAGGTGGTGAGGTCATACAGGCGGGGCGGCTGCTCCGTCTTTTTCTCACGCTTCACCGATACACAAACGGCCTGCGCTCCTGCACAGGCCGTCTTGGTGGCGTCGGCGTCGTCGGGGTTCATAAAGCGGTCGCTGGCCGCCTCCATGCCGCCCGCCGCGATATGGACAACGTGGTATTTCTCTTTCTTGAAATTGCTGATTTTGGCTTCCCGGTCAACCAGCATATTGAGGGTAGGCGTCTGGACACGGCCCACGGTCAGGGTCTTGTGATAGAGGATGGAGAAAAGCCGGGTGGCGTTGATCCCTACCAGCCAATCGGCCTGCGCCCGGCACAGGGCCGATTGATACAGGTCGTCGTAGTCGGCTCCCGGTTTCAGGTGGGCAAAGCCCTCGCGGATCGCGGCGTCCTCCATGCTGGAAATCCAAAGGCGCTTGAACGGCTTTTTGCAGCCCGCCATCTGGTAGACGAAACGGAAAATCAGCTCGCCCTCGCGCCCGGCGTCGGTGGCGCACACAAGGCCCGTCACGTCGGGGCGCTCCATCAGGGAACGCAGCACGGCAAACTGTCCTTTTTTCTCGGCGGGGATGATGTACTGCCACTCCTGCGGCAAAATCGGCAGGTCGTCATAGCGCCACTTCTTGAAACGCTCGTCATAGGCTCCGGCGTCGGCAAGGGAAACAAGGTGGCCGATACACCAGCTCACCAGATAGCCGTTGCCCTCCATGTAGCCGTCCTTTTTCTGATCCGCACCGATCACGCCCGCAATGCTGCGGGCGACGCTCGGTTTCTCTGCAATTACCAACTGAATACTCATTCCTTATTCCTCCTTATCCTGCGCGGGTTCCTCGTCCTCCGGGGTCGGTTCGTCCTCGTCGTCCTCGTCCTCGCCAAAATCGTATTCGTCCAGCTCGTCGCCGCCCTTGGTGTCGGCCTTGGGCTTCTTAAACTTGAAGAAGTAAAGGGCCGCGCCGCTGCCGATCAGGGCCACCACAAGGAACACGACAAGGCCGCCCATGCCGGTGCCTTTCGCTTCATCTTCCTGCGGCTGCTCGGTTTCCTCCGGCTCCTGCGGCTCCGGCTCCGGGCCGGTACACTCGGTCATATTGGTTTTACATACCGGGCAATTCGTGTTGACGGTTCCTGCCGCGCACTTGGTCGTACAGGTGCAGGTTTCCGGGGCAGCTTCGCCGTCCTCCAACAGTGCTTGCAGGTCAGCGTCGTCCACTTGGTTGAGGAAGTGAACGGCGGTTTCCTTGTCCTCGTTCGCCCGGTCGATCAAAATATAAAAGTAGTTGCCCGCCTTGGTGGTAACGGTGATAAGCTGCTTATCCCCATAAAAATCATCCACCAGTGTTGCGTTGCCCTCCGGGGTAACAGGTACGCCCTCCGGCTCCATGCCGCCGGTGGTGGGTTCTTCCTCCTGCGGTGCCTCGGTGGTTTCCGGCAAAGGCTCCGGGTTGGGGTCAGTGCCACCGGCAAAAGCGGTGGTGGAAAAGGCCGTCAGGCAAAGCACGGCGGCCAGCGTCACGGTAAACGTGCGAATGATCTTATTCTTCATCGGCATTGTCCTCCTGTTCAAAATCCGGCTGCGGGGCCGGGGCGCTCTGCAAAGCGCCGCCGCGCAGGAACGCCGCAAATTCCTCCGGCTTCATGTTCAGGCCGCGCACAAGCTGGATGATCTGCAAATTCTCCTGTTCGGTCTTTGCCGCTTCCAGCTCACGAAGCTGCTTTTGCAGCTCCGCGATCTTGGCCTTGGTTTTCTCAATGTCTTTTTCGATACGGTCAAGTTTGTTTGCCATCGTCAAAACTCCTTTCTGGCGTCAAGGCAGACGCCCGTAACAATAGAAATGCTGCTGCCAATAACTCGAATTGAGGTTGGTGTAAGAAATAGGGTCGCCACAGTGCAACATCACGGAATTGCCCACATAAATACCGACGTGGGAAACGCCGGGGGTGTCGTAGGTGCCGACGAAAAATACAAGGTCGCCGGGCTTGGCCTGCTCCGGGGAAACAGGGGTACAGATATTGCAAAGGCCCTGTGCGCCCAGCCGTCCCACGTCCCATCCGCTGTGATTGATGACCCAGCTCACAAAGCCGCTGCAATCAAAGCTGGTGCTGGGAGAGCTGCCGCCCCACACATACGGATAACCCACATACTTTTCCGCCTCGGCCATCATTGCGGCAAAGGTGGCGTCCTCCAAAGCCTCCGGGGGTATCTCGTAGTAGGTCGGCTCCTTGACGGTGGAAGCGTTGGGATAGGTGCCGTTGGGAAACAGATCAGGCCGGTTGCCCAGCGTGTGCATATACACCGCATACAGGCTCATTTGTTCCTCGCCCATGATGTAAACAGGCAGATGGGACATATCGAAGTTTTCCAGCTTCACGTTGCAGATGTAATAGGTGTAGGGAACTTGCACGGTGTAGGGGTTACCCTCGCTGTCCGTCCGGGTTTCGGTGCGGTATCGGGTTTCTGTTTCAATGGTTTGTGTCAGGGTGTATTGCTTCTCAAAGAGCATGGCAAGGTCGCCTTGAACGTCGCCCAGCGTATAGACGCCATCATGCAACGCCGACAGGATGGAAGTCAGCACATAGGGGTCATGGCCGATCTCGTCCAGATCGAAGCGGTATTCGTCATAGCCGGGGTGCAGGCTTTCGTAGTTGTCAATCTCATACTGCAAATCGGCCTCCATGTCCGCATAGGCGGCTTCGGCCCCCAGCATATCGCTGTCCTCGGACAGATAGGACGTGGCCGCCACGCCGATTCCGGCGCTGCCGAACATGGCCGTACAGGATTGCAGGCCGCCCATAATCAACATGAGCATGAGGCCCACACCGCCGATCAGCAGCACGCCTTTCCAGTGTCGGGCCACAAAGGACGCGGCCTGTTTGCTTTTCTCGGCGGCTTTCTTGGCGGCTGCGGCGGTGGTCTTAGTGGCGCTGGCTGCGCCCTGTGCCGTCTGGCCCGCCGCCCGTGCTGCCTTGGCGTAATCCCGTTTGATTTTCTGTTTCTGCCAGAACCGGGCCACCGGGTTTTTCACCGTCTGCGCCATTTCCGGGTTATCCCGCAAGGATTTCTGGTAGATGTACTCCGCATTGGCGGCAATGGCCTTTTTCTCGGCCTTGGCTGCGGCCCGGTAGGGTTTGAGTTTATGACGCCGGATGCCGCTGCGGATGGCTTTTCCCGCTTGGCGCTCGGCAAGTTCTTCTCCCTTATGGCCGCCCTCGACGCCCACATTCTCATGCTCAACCTCATGGATTTTTCCATGCAGATACAAGCCCGCTTCCTCCATCGGACGGCTGGCCGGGTTGGGTTTGAGTTTGGGGGCCGGTTTCTCCACCTTGTCAAAGTGCAGCTTGGTTTTGGCCTTGCCCTTGGCCTCGTCATAGACGGTTTCCGTGGTGACGACGCGCTTTTTCGGCAGGGCTTCTTTGGCTGCGTCCAGCTTTTCCGCCCGCTTTTCCGCCTTGTGGACGTACTTGGAAAGGGCGGGATCGGCCCGTTCCTCGGCGGTGAATTGCAGGCGGGACGCGGGGCCGGTGGCCTGCGCCGCTGTATTCGCACCATCCTTGGCGACACGCTTTGCCTTGCTGCGCTCCCGGATGTCCCCGGCACGTTCCAGCACCTTTTCAGCGGTGCCGCCCGGCTCGGCTGCGGAATAGTCCTGTTCGGCCTCCCGGCTGGAAATGTTGACGCTTTCGCCTGTGGTCTGGTTATCCAGCGTCAGGCCGTCGCGGGTCATGTGCTGCGTCACCTTATCACGGGGCTTCAATGGCTTCATAGGGCGTCACCTCCTTGTCTGTCATACCGTTTCGCCCTCGCCTAACCGGGTCGTCATGATCTGGTAGAGCTGGGTGTTTTTCGGGATGGGGTTCTTAAAGGGCAGGATCACATTTTCGTAAATGAGAAGCCCCTCGCCGGGTTCGGAATTGTCCACATACCGTAATTGCTGGGGCGAAATGTTCAGCCGTTCCGCAAGGATTTTGCGGTCGCCGCTGGCTTGATTGAGCAGGCAGATGAAGTCGCTGTTTTCCAAAATGTTCTCAATTTCCGGGGAGGAAAGCAGGTCTTTCACATTCTGTGTCGCACCTGTGGGAATCCCGCCCCACTTACGAAAACGCTTCCAAATCTCACAGGAAAAGGCCGCCGTCTGTTCCTCACGCAAAAGCAGGTGGAACTCATCACAGAAATACCATGTCGCCTTGCCCTTGCTGCGGTTTTGGGTGACGCGCCCCCAAATCTGGTCTTGGACAATGAGCATACCGATTTTCTTTAGCTGCTTGCCCAGCTCCTTGATGTCAAAGGCCACAATGCGGTTTTGAATGTCGATGTTGGTTCTGTGGTTGAACACATTTAAGCTGCCGGACACATACAGGTCAAGGGCCTGCGCCACCCGGTCGGCCTCCGGGATATGCTGGTCTAACAGGGCTTTGTGCAGGTCTGCAAGGATGGGCATATTTTCCGGCTTGGGGTCTGCCAGATAAGGCCGGTAGATCACCTGTACCGCCCGGTCGATCACCGTCTTTTCAATGGCTTCCAGCCCGTTCTTGCCACCCATGACAAGCTCACAGAACGACAGTACAAAGTCGGATTTTAAGGCCAGCGGGTTTTCATCCTCGGAGTAGTTCAGGTTGATGTCCAGCGGGTTCACATAGTTTTTGCTGGTAGGCGACAGCTTCACCACCTGCCCATGCAGCCGCTTCACAAGGGGGTAATACTCGGCCTCTGGATCACAGATATACACATCGTCCGGGGTGCAGAGGAACACGCTCAAAATTTCTGATTTACAGCTCATACTTTTGCCGCTTCCCGGTGTCCCCAGCTTTAGCCCGTTGGGACACCTCGCTCGTTTGCGGTCGAGCATAATCATGTTGCCGGTCTTGGCGTTGATCCCGTAATACATGGCGTCGCCGCCCTGAAAAAGCTCCTGCGTTACAAAAGGGACGAACACGGCCACGCTGGAAGTCGTCAGGGAGCGTTCAATCTGGATGTGGCTGGCCCCCAGCGGCAGGCTGCTCATAAGCCCCTGTTCCTGTTGGTAGTCCAGCCGCACAAGGGAACAGTTGTATTTCTGTGCAATACCGGCAGCCCAGAACACATCGTTTTCCAGCTTTTGCCGGGTGTCTGCGGTGTTCAGCACCAAAAAGGTAAGCTGGAACATCCGTTCATTCCGGCTCTGCAAGGTCTTTAGCAACTCCTTGGCGTCCTGCCCGTAGGTGGCAAGGTCGCTGGGAAGTATATCCATGTCGTAGCCGCTGCGGACAGCCCGTTTCTGTTCCTGAATCTTCATGGCGTCAAGGTCGGTGATCTTGCGCTTGACCGTCTTAATGGCGTCGCTCTGGTCGATGGCCTGCACATGGAGGTTCACCACAATGCCGTTTTCCGTGTTGAGAAAGTCGGCCAGCATTTCATCCGACAGTTCCGGGGAGAGGATTTGCAGAAAGCTCACCGCCCCGTATTTGCCGCCCAGCCCGAACATCCGGGCATTGCCGAAGCGGAACGAGGACGGGGCGATAAAGTCCTTGGTAGAAAGCCCCGACGGGGCAAGCCACTTCCAGTCAAAGGAGAACGGTTCCCCGTCCGGGTGGAAAATGCTGTGCATGACTTCCAGCCGTTCCTTGGCGTCCAGTCCCCACGCGGAGGCCCCCATGCTCTTGAAATAGCCCAAAAGGTCGGTTTCGATCCGGCGCAGTCTGGCGCGGGCCATTTTCAGGCTGTCCGCCTCGATGGTATAGGTCATAAATTTCCGCTTCATCAGTCCGTTGTTCCCGTTCACAAGCTGGTCTTGCAAAATGTCGGAATACTCGCTGCGGATGTCGTCGAAGTCGTCCCCCTGCGCCCGGATTTCAAAGCTCTTGGCGTACTGCTTGGGGTCGATCTTGCGGTTGATAAAGGAAAACTGCACATGAATGGAGGCGTCCAGATAGTTGTAGAGGTCGCACAGGTTTTCAAAGATGGCGGTCTTGGTGTCCGCCTGCGCCAGTTGGTAGCTGATGTCCGTAAACTCAATGCACTTGGAAAAGGTGCGGGGCGTCACCCGGCACACGCCGTCCTGATACATGGCCTCATAGGGAATACTGACCTGCGCCGAATGGGGCTTGCCGTCGCCCTTATACTTTCGGATGACGGCCTGAATCTCTTTCTTTTCGGCGCGGGTGAGCTTGACCGGCGCTTTTGCGCTCGTTTCGTTCTTTTGCTTTTTGGACAATGGCGTTGACCTCCTTTTCCATTTGGGATTGCCGCACAAGGGCGGTATAAGCGTTGTTGGTCTGGTAGGGCCGTTCCTTGGGCTGGATGAAGCAGCACTCTACGATCTGGCGCACCACCACTTCAAGGGGCTGGCCGTGTTTTTCGTAAAGCGCCAGCAGAAAGCCCGGCAGCATGGCAAACACCATAATGAGCGCCGCCGCGCTGGTCGGGACGCGGCCCCGGATCAAAAAGAAAAGCGGGACGCCAACAAGCAGCGCACCGCCAAAACAAATGAGCTGGCGTTTCGTCAGCCCGAATACTACCTTGGATTTGACCTTGGTTAAATCCTTGGGGACAGTTACATAAGCCATAAAAAGTCACCTCGTTTCTTTAGTGGGCGGTAAATACGGCCTTGCTGATACTTCCCGTCTTGAACAGACAGAAGCAAAGCAAAACGGTATAGCCCATACAGCCCCAGATCGCACCGGATATGTCGTCGGCGGTTCCGATCTGCTGGATCAGCACCGCATAAATCCCGACAACCACCATGATTAAAAAGGCTTGGAAGCCCAGCGCAAGCAAGGATTTCAAGTAGTTCTGGCCCATGCCGCGCCACTCTGCATTGCCCAGCGTGGCAAGGGGGATCGGCCCCAATGCGGTCACGGCGTAAATTTCAATCATTCTTCCATAGGTCACAAGGAAAATGCAGATGGAAAGAATGTTCATCGTCAGCCCCACAACAAGGGTCTGGAACCACAGGCCCAGAAGCGGCCCGATGTCCATTGCTTCAAGGCGGCTTTCCAGATCAGGGAGCAGCGTGTCAAAATCAATGCTGGTATCTCCGATAATCACCCCGGCGCTCTGGTTGACGACCTGCTGGGTGGCGTCAAACACGCCCATGACGATATTCCATGTGTTCGTCACAATGAGGATGGCAAAGGCGCTTTTGAAAATCCAGCGGAAGAACATGGAGCTGTCGAAGTCGTGCATATTGTTCTTTTCCACAATCATGTCGATCAGCTCATAGCACATCACAAGGGCGAGAATGGCCGCCGCAATGGGGACGATCACCGTTTCGGACAGGTTTTGCAGCATGGAGAAAATGCCGCCGTTCCAGTCCTGCGGGGTACTGCCCACATCCGACGCGATTTCCCCGACTTTGGTATTGACCGTGTTAAACAGGCCGGACAGGTTGCCCATGATACCGTCGATCAGGATTCCTTTGATCCATTCCCCGATTAAATCACCGATCATGTGGGGACACCTCCTTTCCCGCGCCCTCCCAGATCAGAGAGGACGCGGAGGGTTTTCTAACACACATGGGGTTATCCCAGCAGCCCGGACAGCAGCGGAACAAGGGTCATGCCAATGAGGGCAACGCCACCTCCGGCGACAAGCTGCTTGATTCCCTGTGACTTGCTTGCAGGGTTGTCCGCCCCGTATCCCTCCAAAAGATTGACGCCGCCCCATACGCAAAGCGCGCCGCCGAGGCCCACAACGATGGTCTGCAAAGTATCAACTGCACTATTGAAAAATTCCATAAATATACCTCCATAAATTCAGATTGTGATGGTGTTTGGGTGCAAAAAAAGCCGCCGTTCACAGCGGCAGCCTCACAATCCGCAGACGGCCCGGAGTTACTGGCCGTCCCGCCATTCCAGCACAGCCAGCGAAAAAATTTCGCCCCATGCTTCACACAGTCTGCGGTCTATTTCCCTTGCAAGTTCTTCGGCTTCCCCGTCCGTGGGCGGGGTATCATGTTCTGCGATCCACTGGCACAGCACCGCAGCGGAAATGATTGCCCGGTAGATTTCTTTCTCATACTTGAAATAATCCGCAAATGTCCATTCGTCCGAGTGTCCCATCGGTCACGCTCCTTTCTCTATGGCCGCTTTATTCTGCGGAAAAATCTTCCTCCGACAGCTCAATGTCGTAGAGGTCAAAGGGTTCGTCCTCCGTTATCACGCGCCGCCTTTTCCGGCGCAGGGACGACAGGTAGCTGTCCACATCAAAATAGTTCTTCTTGTCGGCGTCGGAAAGGTATTTATAGCGGGGGTGACGGGTAATGTCGTATTTCTCACTGAAAAACGGCCTGACACCGCGCACCTGCAAAATACACTTGCCTCCGTCCATCGTTGCGATTTCGTCCTGTGACATCAACTCCTTTCCTAACTTCTGATAATTCAATCCGTGAGAGGTCTGTGCGCCCCGGTTTTCGCTCTGGTTGTAGCTGTCGATGGTTTCTTTGCCCAGCACGTCAGAGATTTCCTTGGCGTTCTTGCCCCGCCCACTAAGAAAAAGCGTGCAGTCGCAGTTATCGGAAATGATTTCCGCAGCGTCCTTGTAGATGGCCTTTAACTGTGACTGGCTTTGCAAAATAATAGAAGCCGAGATTTCACGGCTTCGGATGGTGGCGATCAGCTTGTCAAAGTTGGGTATCTGGCCGATGTTCGCAAACTCGTCCAGTATCATGCGGACGTGAACCGGCAGCCGCCCGCCGTATTTATCATCGGCCCGGTCACAAAGCAGGTTGATAAGCTGGCTCTGTACCATTGCCAGAATGAAATTAAAGGTGGTGTCCGTGTCCGACATAATCAGGAACAGCGCCGTTTTCTCGTCCCCGATGGTGTCAAGTTCCAGTTCGTCGTCCTCCATCAGCTCCCGCACCTCGCGGATGTCAAAAGGGGCCATTCTCGCGCCTGCGCTGATAAGGATAGAGGAACGTGTCTTGCCCGCCGAAAGCAGGAATTTTTTATACTGGCGGACGGCAAAGTGGTCTGGATCGCGTTCCTCCAATCGCTCAAACATCAAATCCACCGGCGACTGAAATTCCGGGTCGTCCTCGCGGGCTTCGCTGGCATTTATCATTTCAAGCAGCGTCGTGAAGTTCATTTCTTCCTCCGGCGCTTCCTGCCAGATATAGCCGATCAGGGCCGTGTAGAACAGCCGTTCCGATTTCACCCAAAAATCTTCCGCACTTTTTTCGCCCTCGCCTTTAGTGTTGCAAATCAGGGTATTTACCAGCTTCAACACGTCTTTTTCCGAGTGCAGATACCGAAACGGGTTGTATTTCATGCTCTTGGAAAAATTGATGGTGTTCAGCACTTTCACGCGGTAGCTGCTGCGGATAAGGAGCTGGCCCACTTCACCGATCAAGCTGCCCTTGGGATCGGTTATCACAAATGAGGTCGGATAGTCCTTGGACACACATTGCATCAGGTTTGGTTTTACAAAGAACCGGGTCTTGCCGGAGCCGGAACCGCCGATCACCAGAACATTTTTATTTCTTGCGGTTTTGGGGTCTTTCGGCCTGTTGTTCATGGTGATCCGTTCCGTCTGTGTCAGCAGAATGTTGTTGTCAAAATTGGGGTCGATATAGGGGGCTATATCCTTGGGGCCGCCCCATCGGGCGCTGCCATATTCCACGCCTTTGCGGTATTTCTTGGCGTTCTTGCCTTTGCAGTACACCATAAGCCGCAGCGCCGCAGCACCAGCGACGCCGATCAGCAGGTCAGTGGGGTGGAAGCTGGGGGCGGCACTTTCAAAGGCCGCCGCGCAGCCATCCGCAAAGTGCAGGAGCTTTTGGGAAAGGTCGATGCCCTCCGCCAGCCGGTACGCCTGCCCCAGCTTGCCGAACAGATAGACAAACAGCAGATAGGGCAGATTGGCGATTATCAGTTTTTTCATTTCCGGCTTCATCGTGACAGCCCCCTTTCTTTGAATTTTTCCTTGGCCCGGTCAGCGTTGCGGGCTGCTGCCTTTTCCTTGCTTGCGGCAATGTCCTTGCGGATCGAGGGCCGTTCCTCCCGCTGCAACTTCTTGGCCGTGAACTCCTTGAACGCCTGTTCCATGTTGTCGGCGTCCTTGGCCTTGAAAATCACGATGTAGTGCGGGGGCTGGGTAGTGGCGTCTTTCCGCAGCGTGAAGTCCACGCCGTATTTCTTGGCGCAGGGCTTAAACAGTCCAATGTTGGCGTCGGTGATCTCGATATTGGACAGGGCCGCCCCGTGCTTTTTGAGCTGCTTTAGGCTCTGCTGGCCGTGGTGCAGCTTGGTCTTGCCCTTGTTTTGGGTTTCCAGAAACTTGCGGGCCGCCGCTTGCAGCACTTGGATTGTCAGCTTGGCCGATTTGATGGAAAAGGCTATTGTCTTTTGGGTTACTTCCTCCTGCAATCGCTATCCCTCCTTTCGCAGAAGTGCGGCGGGACGGTTAAGGTGGCACCGTCAGCCGCCGCAGGAAACAGAAAAGGGACAGCCGCTTGCGCCGGTTGTCCCCGATTAAATCCTCACCCGCAGGCCGGAAAGATCGTCGGCACGGATGCCAACCAGATACCAGTTGGCCCCGTACTCAATGCGGGTGGGCTTCCACCTGCCGCCCACCATCACATCAAAGGTTTCCCCACAGTGCAGGCCGCCGTAGTAGTCCGCCAGATCAAAGCGAATGTCGTAACGGTCGCTGCGCTCGTCGAAAATCAATGCACCCTGTTTCATAGGGCCGTCCTCCTTTCAGATTTTGCCGGTGTTCATGTCATGGGCCACCAGCGCGGCATAGTAACCGTTGATCGTGCTGGGCGCATTGAACAGCATAGCCAGCAGGTATTTCTTGATGTTGCGGATTTCCGAAGTGTTCTTGCTCAAACAGTCAAAGACAAACTCGATGTGAGAGCTGTCCAGTTTCATAAACTTGGATTTCACCAGCTCTGCTGGGTAATCGTCCCCGGCAATGCGGATGGTCTTGCGGGCGCTGCATACGGTTTCCACCAGCAAGTCCACAATCTCGTCCAGCGTTTCCCGGTCAATGCCCTTGACGTGCTGGCAAAGGTGTTCGTACTCAATGTTGTCCATGATGATTTGACGATAAATCTCTATGGCGCTCTGTGATTTCGCTTCCGTTCCTTTCCGTTCCGGCGGCTGTGCCGCCTCGTCCTCCAAAGGAGAGGGTCGGGAAAGGATAGGAATGGGATCGGTAATTGATACATCAGTAATTGATTTTTCTTTACTTGATATATCTTTATTTAATTGCGTTGGTTTTCCCAACGTAGGCTTTTCCTGCGTTGGATTATCCAACATTGGATTTTCCAACGTAGGTGAATCCGGCACAGGCTGGGGCTGTTCATAGATCACATAGTCCGCGCCGCGCAAGCGCCCTTGGCTGTCGCGCTCACGGGATCGGACGATGTACCCGGCCTGTTCCAGCTCCCGGATTGCGGCCCGGATCGCGTCGATCTGCTCCCGGTTGATAAGGGACAAACCTTTCAGCGTATAGTCCCAATCTTCCGGCAGGGAGAGCATTTGCGATAACAGGCCCTTGGCTTTCAGGGATAAGTCCTTGTTCCGCAGGTGGTGATTGGACATCACCGTGTAGCCCTTGTTACGCTCTACACGAAATACTGCCATATTCTCAACTCCTTTCACTCGAAATGTCACCGCGTCGTAGGCGGTCAGCTTGCCCGGCTGGTAGGGACATTCCGCATAGACGCAGAATTGATATTTCCAGTGCGGGCGATAAAAGCGGCAGGTGCCGCAGTCCTCCGGCGTGACCGCCTCGCCGCTGTCGTAGTGGTCAAAACCGGGCTTGCCCTGCATGAGCTGTTCAAAGGCCCGATCGCTGCCGGAAGTGAAGTACATAGGCCGTCGCCTCCTTTCTGCTTTTGGGCAAAAAGAAAAGCCGCAGACTTTTTTCAAAATCTGCGGCTTGGCCGGGGAACAGAAAAGGGCGCTGTCATGCTTGACAACACCCTGTTTCTGTCTGATTATTCAGTTGTTTTGACCTGCCCCGTTTTCCGCTGCCCTAAAAAACATTGATTTTACTGGGTTTTTTCATGTTTTCTTATGGCACCACGGTTAATGAGGTGCTCTTTTTAATAGTTAAGCAATCAACTTAACCTTATTTTGTACCGAATAGTCGGTCACCAGCGTCACCAAGACCTGGAACGATGTAACCATGTTCGTTAAGTTTTTCGTCAAGAGTGGCTGTGTAAATGTCGATATCTGGGTGTGCTTCTTGGAGAGCTTTAACACCTTCTGGTGCAGATACGAGACAAACAAATTTAATGTTAGCTGCGCCACGTTTTTTAAGAGAATCAACGGCTAAAATAGCTGAACCACCTGTTGCAAGCATTGGGTCAACCACAAAAATTTGTCGTTGGTCAATATCTTCTGGTAATTTTACAAGGTATTCAACAGGTTGCAATGTTTCTTCATCACGATACATTCCGATATGACCAACTTTAGCAGCTGGAACAAGGCTAAGAAAACCATCAACCATACCGATACCAGCACGTAAAATAGGAACAATTGCTAATTTTTTACCAGCTAATTGTTTTTGAGTTGTTTTTGTAATCGGTGTTTCGATTTCAACATCTTCGAGTGGAAGGTCGCGCAACACTTCATAACCCATAAGCATTGCAATTTCGTTAACTAATTCACGAAAATCTTTAGTTGAAGTTGTTGTGCGACGCAAGATTGATAATTTGTGTTGGATAAGCGGGTGTGAGATAACTTGGAATTTTCCCATGATGTACTCCTTTTATACTGAATTTAGTTTAACCTTATCAATTATAGCAGAAAATGGCAAAATATGCTCACTAATTATGACGAATGTCATACTTTTTTAAAATTAGTCATTATTCTCAGTTTTATGAAAAAAACATCAGCCAATTGGACTGATGTCTTTACTTTCCAAAGACGCTAGCGATGCGTTTGCTGGCTTCTTTTACAGTTTCTAGTGGTGCAGCAACGTTTAGACGAGCAAAACTTTTGCCTTCTTTTCCGAAATGTGCGCCGTCATTTAACACCACTTTTGCTTCCTTTTGAAGTTTTTCATCTAATTGTGGTTGTTCAATGTCATAGGCTGAAAAGTCAAGCCACACAAGGTAAGTTCCCTCAGGCTTCATGACCTTAATCTTGGTATGTTCTTCAAAATAATCCACAACGTAATTAATATTTTCTTCGATAACTTTTTTTAATTCTTCTAACCATGGCTTGCCATAAGTAAAGGCAGTTTCCGTCGTAATCATTCCCAGAGTCGGAACTTCGTGTTGATTATTAGCCAGTTGGACACGTTTAAATTGCTTACGAAGTTTCGGATTTTGAATAATCGCAAAACTGTTTTTCGTACCAGCAATGTTAAATGTTTTCGTAGCTGATGACAGGATAAGTGTAAATTCTTTAAAACGGTCATCAACTGTGTTGAAAGAATGATGCTTATTGCCAAAAAGCGCCAAATCTTGATGAATTTCATCTGAAGCCAATATAACGCCATGTTTTTCACAAAGCTCACCGATTTTTTGTAATTCTTGTGCTGACCAGATACGTCCACCAGGGTTGTGTGGGCTACAAAAAACATAAAGTTTTACCTGATTATCAACGATATCTTTCTCAAGTTGGTCAAAGTCAATTTCAAAATGCCCATTCTTAATAATCAAAGAATTTTCCACTAATTTACGGTCATTTAAGCGAATTGTCCGTGCAAAAGGATAATAAACTGGCGAATTAATCAGCACCGCATCGCCTTTTTCAGTAAAGGCCTGAATAGCAACTGAAATGGCAGGAACAACACCGTCAATGAAAGAAATGTCATCTTTGGTGATGTTGTAGCCGTGTTCTTTTCTTTCCCAATCAATCACTGATTGATAAAGAGAATCCTTAAAATAATTATAGCCAAAGATGTGTTCTTGTCCATAATCTATAATCGCTTCTTTAATTTCTGGAACAGGCAAAAAATCCATATCAGCAACCCAAAGTTGAAGCAAATCAGGGTCATTTTCAGATGCCTGCCATTTATATGTGAAATGTGTTAGACGATTTGGTCTCGTTGTAAAATCATATGTTCCCATACTAAGCCTCCAATGCGTGTTTTAGGTCATCAATCAAATCTTCAACATCTTCGATTCCAATAGATAGGCGCAATAAATCATTGGTTAATCCGTAAGATAAACGAACCTCTTCAGGAATGTCTGCGTGTGTTTGGGTTCTCGGGTAAGTGATTAAACTTTCCACACCACCAAGACTTTCTGCAAATGTAATGATGTCAAGGCTATTGATAATATCTGGAATCTTACTTTCATCAACCACTCTGAAAGAAATCATGCCACCTTTACCCGTATAAAGCACTTCTTTAACAGCAGGTAATTTTTCCAAAAATGCAACAATCTCACGCGCATTTTCAGTTGATTTTTCCATGCGAAGTTTAAGGGTTTTTAGCCCACGCATCAACATATAAGAATCAAATGGTGATAAGGTTGGACCAGTCGTATTGAGATTGTAGAAAAGTTTGTCATATGTCTCTTTGTCGTTTGTAATCACAACGCCTGCTAAGACATCATTATGTCCTGCCAAATATTTTGTGGCTGAATGCACAACAATATCAGCTCCAAGTGGAATTGGATTTTGATAAATTGGGCTGTAAAAAGTATTGTCCACAATAAGCTTAGCGCCCTTGGCATGAGCCGCATTCGCCACTTTTTCAATGTCAAATTCAACCATTAGTGGGTTCGTTGGGGTCTCAATGTAAACAATATCCGTGTCATCAGAAATCGCTGCTAAAAGCTCTGCTTCTGTATTGGTGTATTCAAACGAAAAACGCCCTTCTTTTTCTTTATCATTGAACCAACGGAAAGAGCCACCATATAAGTCACGTGCGGCAACTACTTTGGCTCTAACAGGAAAAATTTCAAAGGCTAAAACAATAGCACTCATACCAGATGACGTTGCAAGTGCATAATCTGCTTTTTCAATCGCTGCAAGTGTCTTTTCAAGCGTTGCGCGTGTTGGATTTTTCGTTCTTGTGTAATCAAAACCTGTTGATTTTCCAAACTCTGGGTGTTGATAAGTTGTGGAAAAATGAATAGGTGCTGCTAACGCTCCTGTCGCTTCATCTGATTTTATTCCTGCATGTGCTAAAATAGTTGCCAATCTACAATCACTTTTCATGGTGTCTCCCCCTCAAAACATATCACTACCAGCTATCTGGTCTATTAAAATTTATAAACTATTCTATCATTTATTCGTTGAAATGCATGACTTTTTCGTTATTCTATTTCTTGATAATCATCTATAAGTAAAAACTATAACTAAAAAAAACGTCCCTTGGACGTTTTTTTCACGAGCCCAGAAATAAGAAAGCGAGTCAATCCAGTGGACTGTTTTTTCATGAGCTTAAAAATAAAGAAGCGAGTTAGTCCACTGGACTGTTTTCATCGCTCTAAATGTAGTTTTTGGCGGAGTGCTTTTGCTCTGCCACCAATTAATTTATCAAGCAAACGAGTTACTAGGGCAAGGAAGCCGTAAACAAGAACACCTAAGGCACCTACAAGCACAATATAAACAACACTACCAACACGTGTCGTTGGGCTAACAATAAAATGAAGTCCAACGGTTGCTATAGCAACAATAACACCCATCATAGCTGTTAAAATACTAACAAGAAAAATTCCTCGCAACAAAGCTTTACGGTTAAAGCGTGTCACTTCATAAATGCGCTTATACATCAGAACAATCGGTATTGTTAAACCAATGGCTGTGGATAAAAGTGGGCCATAAGCGTGGAAGAAATAGATAAACGGAATTTGCAAAACAATTTTAATAATTAAACCGTAACCAAAATAACGAATAGCTTTGCGATTTTCAAACAAAGCTTGAAGCATAGGGGCTAAAAGGCTATAAAGTGCTAAGAAAATCACTTGCAGCAAGGCACCTACAAATAACCACAGGGCTGTGCTATTTGGCGCACCGTAGAAAAGCGTATAGAGTGGCTGTGCTAAAATAATCGCCCCAAGCATTGCTGGGAAAAGCACCATACACAGCATTTGCAAACTATTAATAACCAAATGCGCTGCTGCTTTTTTGTCTTTATTAACAAAGTTTTCTGTCAAAAGGGGAATACCAGCTCCACCGATGGCAGTAGCCAAAGAAATCAAAATCATCGTTACTTTATTTGGATTACTTGACAAATAAGCATATAAAATTTGCAATTCTTTGGTCGTATGCGACGTAAACAACTTCATTGTGTTGATAAATGACAACTGGTCAACAATCTGGAAGAGTTGAATCGCTGCTCCTGTAATAATAAACGGAATAGCTTCTTTTATCGTTTCAATGATAATCGCATTGGCATCAATATCAACATCATTATTTCCTGCAGAGAAAATAGCTTGCAATTTACCCTCGCGCCGAAGGAAGAAAAGGAGGACGAGGACACTAGCAATCATTCCGATAAAAGCAGCAAACGTTGATTGAACAACGGCTGAAACATAATCACCAGAGCCAATTTTCATAATCATGAAAGCTGTTAAAAGCATCCAAATAACACGGATAATTTGCTCTGCAATTTGGCTCATAGCATAAGGTTTTAAATTATTAAATCCTTGGAAAAAGCCACGTAGAACACTCATTGACGGGAAAAGTAAGAGTGCCCAAGATAAACTTTTCATAACACGAACCAAATCAGCTCCGCCACCACTCCAAGCAGCTAGAATTGGTGAGCCAATGTACATAATCGCCGCAAAAATAAGCCCCAATACCAAGGTCAATCTTAAAATTTGACATAATAAATAATAACTAGTATCTTCTTGACCTAACGTATTATACTTCGAAACCTGTTTAGCAATGGCAACAGGAATTCCCGCGGTTGAGATGAGTAGGAAAACGGCGTAAATATTATAGCCCATTCCAAAAAGTGCATTGGCTTGCTCACCGTGAGTCCCCATCCAAGCATACCAAGGGATAATGTAGAAAGCACCCAAAAGGCGACTAATAAAGTTTGACGCTGTCAACCATGCCGCCCCGCGCACCATCTGTTGCTGCTGTGTCATATTTGTTTTGTTTTCAGACATAGTATTCTTCCTAATTTTTAAAATAAGCGTTACTTTTTATTATAAACTTTTGATTGTGACTTGTAAAACAAAGACATTAAGTCTAAAATAGAGAGTATGATTACACTTGAAAAAACCCTCGACATTCTGAAAAAAAACCATAATTTCCGCGAAATAATCTTCCACAATCAATACAGTCTGACTTGGAAAGAAAATCCTAGCTTTTCAAAAATCAGTTTTGACAGTCGTGCTATCGACAGTTCAACCCTTTTCTTTGCTAAAGGGGCAACTTTTAAAAAAGAATACCTTGAACAAGCTATCCAAAAAGGCTTACCTTTTTATGTCAGCCAAGTTGATTACGAACTTGATATTCCTGCGATTATCGTAACAGATATCAAAAAAGCGATGAGCTTGATTGCCATGGAATTTTATGGTCATCCAGAAGAAAAATTAAAAATCATTGCTTTCACTGGTACAAAAGGGAAAACAACTGCGGCTTACTTTACATACAACATTTTGAAACAAAGCCACAAACCAGCTATGTTTTCAACAATGAACACAACGCTTGATGGTAAGACATTCTTCAAATCAAAATTAACCACACCTGAAAGTCTCGACCTCTTCAAGATGATGGCAACTGCTGTTGATAATGGCATGACTCACCTCATCATGGAAGTGTCTAGCCAAGCTTACCTTGTCGATCGTGTCTACGGATTGACTTTTGATGTTGGAGCATTTCTTAATATCAGCCCAGACCACATTGGACCGATTGAACATCCAACATTTGAAGATTATTTCTACCACAAACGCCTTTTAATGACAAATAGCAAAGCTGTTGTTGTCAATGCAGGTATGGATTATTTTAATGTTGTCGCACAACAAGTTGCCAATACTCCTCATGATTTTTACGGCAAGGATTCTGATAATACGATTGAAAATGGCAGAGCTTTTGACTTTGATGTGACTGGCAAACTGGCAGGACATTATGATATTCAGCTCATTGGCTCATTTAACCAAGAAAATGCGGTTGCTGCTGGTCTTGCTTGTCTGCGTTTGGGAACAAGTCTAGCTGATATTCAAAAAGGAATTGCCCAAACAAGTGTCCCTGGTCGCATGGAAGTCATTACGCAAACTAATGGTGCTAAAGTCTTCGTCGATTATGCGCACAATGGTGACAGTCTTGAAAAACTGTTATCTGTCGTTGAGGAACACCAAAAAGGCGACCTTCACCTGATTCTTGGTGCAACTGGTAATAAGGGAGAAAGCCGTCGTGCTGACTTTGCTCGTGTCATCAATGCTCACCCAAATCTTCACGTTATCTTAACAGCTGATGACCCTAATTACGAAGACCCACAAGCTATTGCCGAAGAAATTGCTAGTCAAGTGACACGTCCACTTGACATTCAAGTTGACCGTGAAAAGGCTATTTCACAAGCTATGGCACGCACTAATAATGAAACAGATGCCGTTATTATCGCTGGTAAAGGAGCTGATGCTTATCAAATCGTAAATGGTGAACGCACAGCTTATGCTGGTGATTTGAATATCGCTAAAAGCTATCTTAATTAGAACGATTTCAAGTATTATTTTGAACTATTCTAATTAATAATAAAAATATTTAAATAATATAAAAATATTCAAAAAAAGGCTTTTCAGAGGTCTTTTTTCTTGTTACAATAAAAAAACAATTCTCGATTTAGGGACTTGTTTTTGGGAAGAAAAATTCCCCTAAAATCATTTTGAAAGGAGGTCGATTATGTCAGATATTTACGCTGAAAACATCTCAGTAGCTTACGAGGATAAAGTGATTATCAATGACTTATCTGTCACCATAGCAAAACAAAAAATCACGACAATTATCGGTGCCAATGGCTGTGGTAAATCAACTTTATTAAAAGCTTTAACACGCATTCATGCCCTTAAAGCTGGTCAAGTATTTGTTGACGGAGAAGCAATTGCTCATTTACCAACTAAAGAAATTGCCAAAAAGTTAGCACTACTCCCCCAAATGCTTGAAGCGACTGAAGGGATTTCAGTTTATGAGCTTGTCTCATACGGTCGCTTTCCACATCAAAACTATTTGGGAAGTTTAAGCGACACAGACAAGGAAAAAATCAACTGGGCAATGGAAATAACCAAAGTTGTTGAATTTGCCAATGAAAAAGTTGATTCGCTTTCAGGTGGCCAACGTCAACGTGTTTGGATTGCTATGGCTTTAGCTCAAGACACAGATACTATTTTTTTAGACGAGCCAACAACTTATCTAGATATGAACCACCAGCTGGAAATCTTGGAATTACTCCAAAAACTTAACCAAGATACCCAGAAAACTATTATTATGGTTTTGCACGATTTGAACTTATCAGCACGTTTTTCTGACGAATTGATTGCCATGAAAGCTGGCGCGATTAAATATCACAGTAAGGTTCAAGACATCATGACAGCAGACATTTTACGTGATATTTTTAATATCGAAGCCCATATCGTTCAAGACCCTATCCACAATCGTCCTATTTTGCTGACTTATCAGCTAACATAGATTTTTATTAGGAGAATAGACATGAAAAAGTTTTTCGCCGTTTTAACGACTTTTCTAGCAACATTTTTACTCGTTGCTTGCCATAATACATCATCAACTTCAGATAATACCGAGTTATCTAGCATGCCTAAAATTACTGGATTTTCTTATGAAGGAGATATTCCTAAAAATCCTCAAAAGGTCATTAATTTTGCCTACTCATACACAGGTTATTTATTAGAACTCGGTGTCAATGTTTCAAGTTATTCACTTGATTTAGAAAAAAATAGCCCTTCTTTTGGTGATCAATTAGCTGAGGCTGTCCAATTAACATCAGATGATACCGAAGCTATTGCTACCCAAAAACCAGACCTTATCATCGCTTTTTCAACAGATGAAAATCTTGATGATTTGAAAGCAATTGCTCCTGTTTTAGTCATTGAATACGGTAAAAGTGATTATTTGGAAATGATGACTAATCTCGGAAAAGTTTTTGATAAAGAAGATGAAGCCCAAGAATGGCTTGATAACTGGGAAACTAAAACTGCTGAAGCTAAAGAAGAACTGAGTCAATACATTGATTCATCAACGACTTTTACGGTTATGGATTTTTACGACAAAGATATCTACCTTTATGGTAATAACTGGGGACGTGGTGGTGAGTTGATTTATGATTCGCTTGGTTATGCTGCACCACAAAAAGTCCAAGATGATGTTTTCCCTGCTGGCTGGTTTGGCATTTCACAAGAAGTTCTTGGAGATTATATCGGAGACTACGTTGTTCTTAATGTTAGTGACGACACTAAAGAAGCGGCAGCTTCCCTAAAAGAAAGCGATGTTTGGAACAATATTTCTGCTGTGAAAAATAATCACGTTTTAGAAGTTGATGAAAGCCTCTTCTACTTCTCAGACCCAATGTCGCTTGATAAACAGCTGGATGCTTTTGTATCAGCAATCAAGCAAGCTAATAGTTAAACTCATTTACCAGCTGAGAACTGCCTGCAATCCATACGCTAGGTAGTTTTCGCTGATTTCTCTGAAAGGGAAAGACAATGAAACAACTGTACCTTCTTTTTCAAAAGAATAAACGTTTAAGAGCGTGGCTTCTTTTTTTCAGCCTATGTTTTCTTTTTATCCTTGGTTGGTATTTAAGCCTTCGCTTTGGTGCGGTAGCTTATTCTAATGCTCAATTAATGAGTGTTTTTAGACACCCTTTAACTGATTCTAACTTACAAGATGTGATTTTTGATTTGCGGCTTCCAAGAACCATTGCTGCTATTTTAGTTGGGGCTGCCATGGCACAAGCTGGTAGCATTATTCAAGGCGTTACTCGTAATCCTATTGCTGACCCTGGTTTGCTTGGCATTAATGCTGGCGCTGGTTTAGCCTTGATTGTAGGTTATGCCATTTTTGGTAGTATGCATTACAGTTTGATTTTAATCACTTGTCTGTTTGGTGCGATTTTAGCTGCTATTTTAGTATTTGGAATAGCTTATCATCCTCGAAAAGGATACCAACAACTTCGACTCATTTTAGCAGGTGCTATGATTTCAACCCTATTTTCATCACTTGGTCAGGCAATAACGCTGTATTTTGATTTGTCAAAAGCAGTTATCGGTTGGCAATCTGGTGGCTTAGCACAAATAAATTGGAAAATGTTGGGAATTATTGCGCCTTTTATTATCCTTGGATTGCTATTAGCGCAGCTTTTTGCGCGTCAATTAACCATTCTAAGTCTTGATGAAACAGTTGCTAAAGCTCTGGGGCAACGAACTTTTGCCATGACCATGACTTTCCTTGCTATTGTGGTTATCTTATCGGCTGCCGCCGTGGCTCTTGTTGGCAGCATTGCATTTGTCGGGCTTATCATTCCTCATTTTATCAAAATGTTTGTGGCGAAAGATTATCGGATTATCCTTCCTTTAACAGCATTTGCTGGGAGCACTTTTATGCTTTGGGTCGATTTGATTTGCCGTACAATCAATCCGCCAGCAGAAACGCCAGTTAGTGCGGTTGTTAGTATTGTTGGCTTACCATGCTTTCTGTGGTTGGTGCGAAAGGGGGAAAATTTATGACATCTGGAAAGAAAGTAGCTTGTCATTTCAGTGTTCTCATTTTTCTGTTATGTCTTATTTTCCTGCTATCCTTATCTCTAGGATATGCTAATTCCTCACTTCTAGAGGTTTGCAAGGTCTTTTTAGGAAAATCAGATGCAACCATGTCTTTCATTGTCACGCAAATCAGACTGCCACGCATTTTGGCTTGTATGCTCGGTGGCGGTTCGCTTGCCATGTCAGGTGTGTTGCTTCAAACACTCACTAAAAATCCCTTAGCCGATTCAGGTATTTTAGGAATAAATGCAGGAGCTGGGCTCGTGATTGCGATTATGGTTGGGCTTTTGGATGTTACCAATTCCATGATGATTGCGCTTATGCCATTTTTAGCCATGTTAGGTGGTATTCTGACCATTTGTACTGTTTATTTTGTTTCACGTCAGAAAAATCAGCCGATTAGTCCGACACGCCTTATCATTACAGGTGTTGGGATTTCTAGCTTGCTTTCAGGCATCATGATTTCAATCATTGCTAACCTTGATACGAGTAAGACGGATTATATCGTCTCATGGCTAAGCGGAAAAGTAAGTGGTGGCAATTGGCAGACATTGATGATTTTAGCACCGCTGCTATTAGTCACTTGGCTACTAACTTACAGTCGAAGTTATGCACTAAATATTATGAGCCTTAACGAAGAAACAGCTATCGCTTTAGGTTTAAATCTAAAACGAGAACGTCTCTACACACTAATACTCTCGACTGCCTTGGCGGCGCTTAGTGTTGTTCTTGTGGGCAATATTACATTTATCGGTCTGCTTGCTGGTCACATCACGCGCCAATTATTAGGAAGCGACCACCGCATCAGCCTTCCGTCTAGTCTGCTCATCGGAATGATTATCTTTTTAATCGCCGATACAATTGGACGTGTTTGCTTAGTTGGCACAGGAATTCCAACAGGACTTGTCGTTGCCGTTATCGGAGCTCCTTATTTTCTCTATCTAATGATAAAAACAACGTGAATTGTCCAATGGACTTAACTCGATTTTTAATTTTCAGGCTCATGAAAAACCTGTCCACTGGACAGGTTTTTTAAGCTTTACTGGTAAAAATCAAGTTTTCTTTGTCAAAAAGCATGTTCAATTCGTACTTCCCTTGGTCATTTTTTCGGATATAATCCAATTTTTCCAACGTTTCTACAAAAATATCTGGGCGTTTTTGGGCAACTTCGTCCTTACGACCAAATTTTAACAAAAATGTTGTCATATATTTCAAAGCGTATTGTGGATTGACGTCTCCAAGCAAGTCATACAAAGGTTCTTGCGCTTTAGACATTGGTAAATTATCTGCTAATTTGAAGAAATAATTTGACAAGGTTAACTCACTACGAGCGATACTTGTTTTTTCAACAAGCACCAAATCATTAGCCTCATTTGTCAAACGTGTTTCAAAAGTCAGAGCCATCAAGTCCTCATAGATAGCACTTTGGTCATCTACAAAAAGTTGACTGTCTAAACTAACATTTTCTAGGCTATCAAGCAAGTCAAAACCAATCGTATAGCGTTTATTGTCACGAATAATGTAGCCTGCTTGCACGTATTCCTCAATCAAACGGTCAATTTTGGGAACTTCTGGAAAGTTTGCCTTGATTTGGCGTAAGGTCACATCATCTGTTTGATAAAGAAAATTAATCAAGTCTTGAAAAAAAGCTTGTCTGGTTAATTTATCTGGATTACAAATGTTAATCATGTAATTCTCCTAAATACTGCAAATTCTCGGACTGTGCCAATTGACTAGGGTTAGTCCCAGATTGATTTAACGGAACAGCCACTCCAAGCTCATCATAATATTGCTGCCAAAACTCAGAAATCGTATGCTTGTCATCACCAAACTGCATGGGAATCGTTTCAAAAATCGGCAAAATATCCGCAATATATTGTGAGCAATAATAAGAACCATTATCTGGATAGAAACTGTGATTGTAAGGTCTGCCCAGCAAATGCTCCGCTGCTACCTGAACCTGATCAGCCTTAATCCTAGGATAACGGTAAACAAAAATCCTATGCTGCTTCGTTTTCAAAAATTCCCTTAACTGCTGTTTAATGACACCTTTATCCTTGGTCGCGTGATAAATCATTGAGTCAAAATAAATAGCAACGTGGCTATATTGTCCAGTTGCTTTCTGGATAGCTTGCGACATATCGGAAATTCCGTACATAAAAAGCAAATCGCCAGCTCGCAATTCTTGAATATTCATAGCTTTATTGTAACAAAAAACAAGAATGACTGCTATAAGAAGATAAACTTCACTTTTTAATAAGTTTTTATCTTTGAAGAATTTTTGAGGTCTATGCTATAATGCCAGTATGAAAATATTAATTCCTAACGCCAAAGAATTACATACCAACCAAGATGCTTTTCCAAGCCAACCATTATCTGCCCAGAGCCAAGCAGTGCTCAAAACCTTACAAGAATACCCCGCCGAAAATTTGGCTAATTTCTACAAAATCAATTCAAGTAAAGCTGACCAAGAATGGACACGTTGGCAACGTCTAGCGGATAAACAAGCCAAAACCTATCCCGCATGGCTATTATATGACGGTCTCATGTATCGGTATATGAAACGAACTCAGGTAACCGAAGCGGAGCGACATTATCTTGATAACCACCTTCGTATCGCTACTGCCTTATACGGTTTAATCAGTCCCATGACGTTAATCGCACCACATCGCCTTGATTTTCAAGGAAATCTCAAGATTGACAACACATCATTAAAACAATTTTGGAGACAACAATACAACGAAGAAGTCCAAGATGACGAACTCATCATTTCATTACTGTCATCAGAATTTGAGCAAGTTTTCTCTCCAAATATCCGCAAACGCATGGTTAAAATTGTCTTTATGGAAAATAGAAACGGAAAGCCAAAAGTTCATTCAACCATTTCTAAAAAAGGACGTGGTCGTTTGGTCTCACTAATGGCTGAAAAACAAATTGAAACCATTGAGCAAATCAAACACCTAACCTTTGACGGCTTCCAATTCTCACCAGAATTATCCAAAGACCAAACCCTCACCTTTATCCGTGATCAAGAATAACATCCCAAAAATAAAAAGCAAACCAATCAAATTAACGATTGGTTGGCTTTTGTTATGTTAGGATTTACCGAAATAACATTATTTCATCAAAAAATAAGTAATGAGTGCAATAAGAAGTCCTATTACACCTTCTATCTTTTCTCTTTTTGACGTTTTTGAAAGTGTAATCTCCCAATGGTTTCCTTTTTTATGATAGAGTATTTTTTCGTCTGTCATATTTCTTTTCCTTAACTTCTCCAAAAAAGACGACTCACGTCGCTTTTTTATTATCCCTTATTAATTAAGCGTTGAAGCTCTCTGTTAATTGTGGGACAACTTGTTTTTTACGTGAAACAGCACCTGCAAGGAATGCGTGGTTGTTTTCAAGTTTGAAGTTGAAGGCAGCTTCAACTTTGTCAATGTTTGAACCAAGTGCCAAGATTTCTGAGTTTGAGTTAAGAATATCAGTAATCATAAGTACAAAGTCAGAGTAACCATTTGCAGTATTTGCTGCTGTAATAGCTGCTTCGATTTCTGCTTGGCGTTCAAGAACTTCGTTAATATCAACTGTGTTAACTTGTGCTACACGAACTTGGTTTCCATTAAGTTCAAATGTTTTAGCGTCAATGTCAATCAATTCTTCAGCAGATTTTGTTGCCAAGTTTGTACCAGCTTTAAGCAATGCCAAACCATATTCTTCAAGGTTTACACCTGCGATTTCTGCCAAGTCAGCAGCAACAGCTGGGTCAGTTGAGTGAGTTGTTGGTGATTTAAGAAGAAGTGTATCTGAAATCAAACCAGACAAAAGCAAACCAGCCATTTCTTTAGGAATAACAACGTTATTTTCTTTGTATAGGCGGTAAACGATTGATGAAGCTGAACCAACTGGTTCTAAACGCATGTAAAGTGGGTTAGCTGTTTCAAAATTTGCAACACGGTGGTGATCAACAACTTCGATAACTTCAACGTCACGAATATCAGAGATTGATTGTTGGAATTCGTTGTGGTCTGTCAAAATAACTTGGTCAGCCCCTTCAGCTTTTGCTGATTCAACAACACGTGGTGCTTCTACGCCAAAGTAATTCAAAGCGAAAGTTGTTTCTTCATTAGGTGTTCCAAGAGCAACAGCTTCAGCATCAACACCAAGTTCACGTTTCAAATAAGCATAAGCAACTGATGAACCGATAGCATCAGAGTCTGGATTTTGGTGACCAAAAACTAAAATTTTAGACATGTTTTCTACCTCATAATAATTATTTATTCTTATTTTAGCAAAATTTAAAGGAGATAGCAAAGTCAGTAGCTGCTTTTATCGCAATAATAACACAAAAAGAGCACCTTTATCACTAATTATTGTTAATTACTGATAAAAATGCTTTTACTTTAGTCTTTTTCTGTCGTGTTTTGTTTGAAATCATTGCTGATGTTTTCGACATCTGGCATTTCATTATCAGAAGAATCGTCCTTAGCGGCTTCTGCTTTTGCAGTTTTTTCTTGCTCTAAGGCTAAGCGTAACAAGCGTTCTTCTTCTTCACGATTTTCTTGATTGCGGATAGCTTCTTGTTCTTTGCGATAAGCCATGTACTTTCGGCTATTATCCACAATATGCAATTTCTTCACACCTTTGACGAGCAAACGCCAAATAAATGTAATAAGCGATTCAATCAAGAGTAAGATTTCAATCGCAATGACACCAAGTAAACTCCAAGCCATAAAAAGCGTCACCAATAATTGAGAAAAAATTTTTTTCAGATTACCTAGGTCATTATTATGGATAGACAATGTTTCTAGAAAAAGGTTCAAGATACCTTGTAATAGCCCAGATTTTACAGACTTGTCATCATCTAAATCAAAAGTCGCCTCATCTTGATTTGGCAAGACAAGGACAATGTCCCCGTCTTGAATATAGTCAACCTTGTCTCCTAGTTTTATGTCAAAATCAAATAAATCACGCGCAAGCTTTTTTATTTTTCCGTCTTGCATCAAGTAAACGAATTCGTCGTCAAATTTTAAAACTTTGTAACTGTTCATAGATTCCACCTTATGCTAGAGCTTACCAAAGTTTCAAGCTAATGTCAATATTTTTACTGATGAATCCGTTTCATGTATTCGGTGTAAGATTCTGTATGCATCAGGTCTTTGGCATTTTGCACACGTTCTTTCGTTGGAGGTTTAACGCCCTCCAAAGTATATGGAATGCCAAGCTCATGCCATTTAAATTCACCCAAGGTATGATAAGGAAGAATTTCAAATTTATCCACATTTTTCAACGTTGCGACAAATTTACCAAGTTCAACCAAATCATCATCAAAATCAGTTAATCCAGGTACCAAAACGTGACGAATCCAAATAGGAATACCCTTATCAGATAAATAACGCGCAAATGCCAAAATATTAGTATTTGGCTGACGTGTCACAACAATATGTTGTTTAGGATTAATTTCTTTCAAATCTAAAAGAACCAAATCTGTTACTGCTAACAATTTATCCACAATTTCATGGTATTCTGGTGTGTCACGAAAAGCAAAACCACAAGTATCTAGCGTGCAATGGATTCCCAATTCTTTTGCTTTTGTGAAAAGTGCTGTGACAAATTCAATCTGTAACATGGCTTCACCACCTGATACGGTAATGCCACCATTGTTTCCCCAGAAATGCTTGTAACGCAAAGCTTCAGCCAATACATCATCAACTGTGCGTTCTTGCGATTTATTGGTTTCCATAGCCCAAGTGTCTGGATTGTGGCAATATTGACAGCGCATCTTACAGCCCTGCATAAAAATTACAAACCGAATCCCTGGACCGTCCACAGAGCCAAAACTTTCTGTTGAGTGAATCATCCCAGTTACTTTTCCGTAATCAATTTCAGTCATTTTTTTCTTCCTTTGTAACCGTTTTTTCTGCTTTCATTATAACATTTTCTAAAGGAAAAAGACTAAGATTAGCTTAGTCTTCTTCAATACTCTGTTCTATATCAGAAAAAATAACTTTCAGTTTTGTAACACGTCCATCTTTAACTTTATCATTTGTCAAAGCAAGGTGTTTTTCTTTCGTATCCACTTCAAATGTTTCACGACTATCTTGGTCCGGAATATTTCCCACACCAGTTAGGTAGTAACCAGCAATAGTATCCACATCATCACTTTCAAGATCGACGTCAAAATAGTCATTAAATTCGTTGATGGTCATTGTCCCAAGAACAATATAAGTATGTTCACCAATTTCACGGACAAATTGCTCTGCTTTATCTGTTTCGTCGTCGATTTCTCCGACGATTTCTTCAAGCAAATCCTCAAGTGTGACAATACCTGCAACGCCACCATATTCGTCCAACAAAATTGCCATTTGATTTTGGGTATTTCTCAATTGGCGTAACAAATCGTCCACAAAAATCGTTTCTGGAACAAAGAGCGGTTCTTGCAAAATCTTACGCAAGACAATATTGTCAAAACCATCACGGAAACCAGCGTCCAGCAGGCGTTTGGTGTGAAGTACACCAACAATCTTATCCTTATCATCATCATAGACAGGAATACGTGAAAAATTCTGTTTGAGAATTTCTTGAATATTTTCTTGTGTATCATCATTGATGTCAATCATGAAAGCGTCTGTTCTTGGAACCATAACTTCACGCGCCATTAATTCGTCGAGCGAAAAGATACCTTGTAACATCTCAATTTCTTCAGCATCTAGAGTTTCTTCACTATTTGACAGCATGTATTCAATTTCATCACGGGTCATTTTTTCGTCCGCATCATCAAATTGCATTGGCGTAATACGTGAGAGAAGATTGGTTGACGCTGATAAGAGCCAAACAAAAGGACTAACAATTTTTCCAAGAAAAATGATAACAGGGGCAGAGATAACAGCCAGATTTTCCTTGAGATTCATGGCAATACGTTTTGGATAAAGCTCACCAAGAACAATGGAAATATAGGTCAAAAAGACAAGGGAAATAACACTACCTGCTGTCTGAGCCCAAACAAAATCTCCAAACCAAGACGCAATAACACCCCCAAGAGAGGCAGATAAGCTAGCCCCCTGTAAGAGACTGATAAAGGTGATACCAACTTGAATCGTTGATAAAAAATTATTAGGATTTTCCAAAACAGACAATAGACGAATGAATTTCTTATCGCCTTCTTCTGCTTTTTGTTCAACACGTGAACGATTAAGGGAAACTAATGCCATCTCAGAAGCTGAGAAAAAAGCATTTAGCAAGGTCAAAATTAATAATAAAACAAATTGCAAAATTAAATTCTGACTGGGGTCTTCCATATCAATTCTACTCCTATTCTTCAAATATCTATTATGGTAAGATTTTATTCTCCACGACAAAATAGTACAGTAATTACATTATAGCATATTTTTGCATTTATGTAATAGGCAAACAGCTCTATCAGCTGTTAAACTGAAGAAAAAGTCTTTTTGATACTTTCCTTAGATTCCTCGCTCTTCAATTTCTAGGCTTAAACCTCAACCATCCACTAGAGGCTTTGAACCATCGGCAGTCCTAACAATTCAGTAGACTGTTAGAGGAAACCAAAAAATTCCCAATCTGAAACCTTAAACAATCTCCCAGATTGTTTAAGCGGCACAAAGTATCGTTTTATTGGGGACAAGGATCGCAAATAATTCTGAAATTAAACGGAAGTAATAATTACTTATAACTTATTTCGGTTAAAAGTAGATTTATTTACATTCTGATAGCTATATCATCCATATTTTACATATGCCAAACTAAAATATCAAAATTTTCAGAAAAATGATATAATAATTATTAAAAACACATGGAGGTCTCCAGATGTTACAAGTAAAACTAAAAAATGTCAGCTTAGAACGTCAACATAAATTATTATTAAAAAATCTTAACTGGGCAGTTAACAAGGGGGAACATTGGGCTATTTTAGGATTGAATGGTTCTGGTAAGACAACACTTTTAAAGCTTATCATGGCTGAATATTGGAAAACAGACGGTGAGGTGGAAGTCCTAGGAACACCATTTGGTGGTACTGATATTAGCGATATTCGTACCAAAATTGGTATCGTTGGCTCATTTATTGCTGAGCGACTTCCAGCAAATATGCTTGCCGAAAAAATCGTTTTGACTGGGAAATACAAATCAAGCATTCTTTACAAAGAATACGGTGAAAAAGAACTTGATGAAGCACGACAAATGTTGATTTCAATTGGTGGCGAACATCTGCTTGGACGTATTTATGCTAGTCTGTCACAAGGTGAAAAACAACTGCTCCTTATCGCACGTAGTTTAATGGAAAATCCTGAAATTTTGATTTTAGATGAGGCTACAAGTGGGCTTGATTTGTTTGCGCGTGAAAAACTATTGACACAGATTAAGCAAATCACAAGCCTTCCTAATGCTCCAACAATTCTCTACGTAACACACCATGCCGAAGAAATTACACGATCAATAACTCATGTCTTGTTGCTGAAAAAAGGAGAAATCATTGCCCAAGGTCCTAAAAATGATGTTTTGACTGAGGACATTTTAACCGATTTCTATGACCAAACCGTCTCAATCATCCCACTAGGCGACGAACGCATTTACATCAAACCTGAATTTAAATCATAACAGTAAAACCCCTAGGACATTTTTGTTCTAGGGGTCATTTTATAATAAAGTAATTATATGGTAGTGTTCCATAGTCATCTTTTAACGAATAACTTTCGAGTTTATTGACATTGCGGCGTAGGAAGGTTGCGTAGCTTGATGTAATGTCTCCACGCATTTCATATTCAGCAATCACTTTACGCTCAAGATAATACCCTCGCAACATTTCATCAATATTATCAGGTTTCATATGAGCAATGACACGTTCAACAAAGACGCCCGATTCAATGATATTAGCTTCTTGTAGGCGTGACCTTTGAAGAAAGCCAATCAGCTCAGAATTATAAATGCCTTCCAAATCTTGTAACCCTTCTAACACCAGCTCCGTATTGCTTAAATAAAGCTCTGTCAAGCGGTCACGGTTATCTTCTGTCAATTTAATTTCGCGTGATTTTCCAGAAAGAAAGTGACGGATAGTCGGCCAAAAACTAAGGCTTTCACGAACTAAGCGACGAATCACTCGCATGCTAATCGTGAAGAAATAACTAAACGTTGAAATAAAACCGCGATTAATCTGACGTTCCAAATTTTGCAAATAACGTTGATACAAACGGTATTCAACTAATTCTATTTTGCCTTCTGAAAAAGCATGCTCTAAACCATCGCTTTCAATTCCAAGAATCATCAAGCGCAAGTAAGCCAATTCTTTTTTGACAATAGTCGGCTCTTGTTCCAAAATTAAGTGCTCAATACGCCCATTGTAATTATCAATGGCTGCATAAAGTGGACCTTTGTTCTTGACTTCTTTTAAATCTTGCTCCAATGTCTTAACCACTTCATTTAAAATAGCAATTTGAGTGACATAATCGGTAGTATCAGTATCATCAGAGTTTTGTGCCAAGTGTGGTAAAACAAATACTCCAATTAGAAAACTTAACAAAGTCACCGCTGCTACAGTAAATAAAATCAAGCTATAGGCGTAACTTTCAAACTGCGGCAATAGCAAAATTGTCGCGATTGATACCGTCCCTTTCACACCAGAAAAAGTTAACAGTAAAACCTCCCTCAATAGTGATTTACTGAAACGTTTTTCTTTACGATAATGGAGAATATAATAAAGCCCAACCATGACAAATCGAACTAAAAAGAGCAAAGCTGTCACGATTAACACAATCGCCGCAAGACGATAATTATTAACCAAAGGATTGGTCAAAGCAGGCTCAACAATACGTGTCAATTCATAGCCAAAAACGATAAAGACAAAGCCATTTAAGATGAAGCTGACCGTCTCCCAAATAATCTGGCTGACACGGTCCACCTCAGCATCAAATAAGCGAATTCGTTTGAAGCGACTGGCTTGTGATAATCCAGCAATCACGACAGCAATGATACCCGATACACCAAAAAGACTGGCAACAAAGTATGACACAATCGGCAATGATAATTCCAATAAGAGAGCCCCTGTCACATCAGCGACGTCAATTTTTTCAAGAAAAGCCATGACTCCTCGATTTAACAAGGCAAAAAATAGCCCGACCAACATTCCACCAATAATTGCCCAAAACAGACTAAAGCTCGCAGTAAGCAAAGAAAAGGCTCCAGTAGTCAAAGCCGTCACAGCAAATTGGAAAGAAATCAAACCGCTGGCATCATTCAAAAGCCCTTCTATTGTCAAAATGGATTCGACTCGCTTTGGAAATTTAAACCGTTTTGCAATTGATAAAAACGCAACGGCATCTGTCGGAGCAAGCGCTGCTCCCAAGGCAAAACTAGCAGCCAAGGGGACATCAACAGGCAATAACTTACCAGTCACATAACCAACTGTCAGCATTGTTATCAAAACAGTTGGCAAAATCAGATAAGCCACAATCGACTTGTATTTGACAAAGGTCGTCACATCACTTTCTTGCCCCTCTCTAAAATTAAGCGGTGCAATTACCAAAGCCAGAAATAGCTCTGAATCTAAAGTGAGTGTCGTCTCTTTTGCTAAAACACCCACCAAAATTCCCAAAACAATTTGGATAAAAGGTAAAGGCAATTTAGGATAAAGACGATTAATGACGTTGGAAACAATAAGCATTAATAAAAATGCTATAACAAGGATAGAACTCTCGATAAACCATCACTCCTTATCGTTGTTTTTGGCGGCAATAAACAGTAAAACGTTCTTTTTGCTTGGCAATTTTTTGATCAATAGCCGTAACATCTTTACGATCACGAAGTCGTACGCAACGTTCTTTTTCAAGACTAGCTAACTTTTTCTTAATTGTCAAGATTTTCTCTGCATCTTCTTCTGACAACTTGGCACACGGTTTAGTGTTTGCGTCATCTAAATATTTTTGATGCATTTGATGTAATTTTTCACGAACCGCTACGGTTTGCATAATGCTTAACTCTCTTTCGACTGTTTTAATTTTTCAATCATCACTAAAAATGGTGGTTGATTAATTTGGTTTAAAGGTTGATACAGCATGGCGGTAAAAAGCCTTTGGTCTAGCTGATTGACATATTCTAGCACAGCATCTTTTTCCATGTCGCCACCCTCATGTCCATAGTAAATCATGATAGCTAAGCGACCACCAACCTCAAGCTTTTCTAAAATTTTCTCCACAGCAATCAAGGTTGTGTCAGGTTTAGTGATAACCGTTTTATCAGCACTTGGCAAATACCCTAAATTGAAAATAGCTGCGCGAATTGGTTGATTCACATAATGGTCAATATGTTGATGCCCATCCAAAATTAAATGAGCGTTGTGAATTTCTTGTTTTTCTAAACGTTCTTTCGTGCTTTGCAAAGCTTGTTCTTGCACATCAAAGGCATAAACCTCTTTAGCATGTTGGGCAAGAAAAGCTGTGTCATTGCCATTTCCCATGGTCGCATCAACTGCGATAGCTTGTTCATCCAAAACTTCTGCTAAAAAATCATGAGATAAATGCAAAGGACGTTTTATCATAACACGACCTCCTTATTTTCTAGCTTACACCCTTGATAAGAACCACGGCGTTCCATTTCTTGATCAATGGCATTTAAGACTTCCCATTTTTTAAGACTCCACATTGGACCAATGAGCATATCGCGCGGAGCGTCACCTGTAATACGATGAATAATGATATTTTTAGGAATAATCTCCAGTTGGTCACAGATGATATTAACATATTCTTCCATACCCAGCAATTTTAAACGCCCTTCATGGTAATCACGTTGCATTTTCGTACTTGTCATCAAATGCAATAAATGAAGCTTAATCCCGTCAATTTCATTATCTGTCACACAACGTCTGACATTTTCAATCATCATGTCATGCGTTTCGCCAGGCAGACCATTAATCAAATGTGAAACAATCTCAACTTTTGGCGCTAACTGACGCAAGCGTTTAACCGTTTCAACGTAAAGGTCATAAGTATGCGCGCGATTGATGATTTTGGATGTTTCATCATAAGTTGTTTGCAAACCAAGCTCAACCGTTACATGCATACGCTCAGAAAGCGCAGCAATATAAGCAATCGTCTCATCTGGCAGGCAGTCTGGACGCGTACCAATATTGATACCAACCACCCCAGGTTCATTAATGGCTTGCTCATAACGCTCACGAATGACATCTACGGTATCATGCGTATTTGTGAAATTTTGAAAATAAACCAAGTATTTCTTAACATCTGGCCATTTGCGGTGCATGAAATCAATTTCTTTGTAAAATTGGTCACGAATTGGTGCATCAGGAGCAACAATCGCATCTCCTGAACCAGATACAGTGCAAAATGTACAGCCTCCATGTGCGACCGTACCATCTCGATTTGGACAATCAAAGCCCGCATCGATAGGAACTTTAAAAATCTTCTCCCCAAAAATCTGACGATAATAATCATTTAAAGTATTATAACGCTTTTTCATAGCTTATATTATAACACTTTCCCAAAAACAAACAAACTCTTATCACTTGTCGTAAGCGTATTCTTAGCTATAAAAGAAACTGGGATGACCCCAGTTTCTTTTATTCTCTCATTCTAATTTTTTCACTCTTGTTTTCCTTGAAAGCGCCATTCAAAGCGTTTTTTGTCATAAAATGGATAGGTTGCGGCTACGATAGTAAATGCTAGTAACCAGCCTCCCAAAATATCAGACGGATAATGAACCCCTAAGTAAATTCTTGAAAGTGCTGTTGTCAAAGCAATAACCACAACTAAAACTTGTAAGCAACGTTTAAGTATCATCTTGGTTAAGTGTTGTTCCATAATCACAACCAAACTCAAAGCAACGACCATGGTTGCCGCACAATGCCAACTAGGAAATGATGGTCCCATTGGCTTTGGAATAAAGTACTGGATACTTGGGCGCGGACGATTGTAAAGGTATTTAAAACCTGTTGAAAAAATACCCATTAACACTAAATTTCCAGCTAGCAAAATAGCCTCTGCTTTCCACTTTTTCCAGAAATAAAATACAAAAGCAATGGCAAAGACATAAACAAAGATAAAAACTTCGTGTCCAAAATTCGTTACGATTTTAAAGAAAGTTGTCGCATTGGCAGGAAGGTCGCCACGAACACTTGTTTGAATGCTTGAGTCAATTCCAGCCAAAGTCTCAGGAAAGAATTTGACCAAATAGCCTAACATCATAAAAATGACAAGGAAAAATGAAGCTCCTACAAGATAATTTTGTTTATGTTTCATATTACAATACCTTTTCTATCAAAATGTCGTAAGTCTATTATACCTTAGTTAGTTTTCAAATCCCAGATAAATCCTCGAAAAATCTGTGGCAAAATTGTAGGAATTTATCATTCTAAACAGTTTACAAAATCATCAAAAGGCTTCCAGCCACAATCAGCAAACACCCAAGCATTGACTTTAAAGTTAGCTGTTCATTTAGAAAAATGAAGGCTAAAATCAAGGTGATGACAACACTTAATTTATCTATCGAAGCTACTTTTGAAGCGTCGCCCATTTGTAAAGCGCGATAATAAAATAACCAAGAAACACCAGTAGCAAGCCCAGACAATATCAAAAACAACCAACTTTTTCGGCTAATATCACCAATACCACTCTGAGCATTTGTGATAAAGACTATTCCCCAAGCCATGAAAACCACGACAACTGTTCTGATAGCTGTCGCTAAATTTGAATTGACACCACTTATCCCAATCTTAGCTAAGATAGATGTTAACGCAGCAAATACTGCCGATAAAATCGCAAATAAAACCCACATCTATTTTCCCTCATTCCACTTAAACTATAACATTTTTGAGCGTAAAGCAAAAGCCAACACATTGTTGGCTTTTAGAGTATAGACAAACCACTTTTAATCCAAAATAGGTTACAAATAATTATTTTCTCTGTTTATTTTAGAATTATTTGCGAATTTTGCTCCCAACAAAACAATACTTTGTACCGCTTAAACAATCTGGAAGATTGTTTAAGGTTGCAGATAAGAGAAATGACGTCTCGGAAGTTTTAAGAATTCCTTGGTTTCCTCTAACAGTCCACTGGACTGTTAAACTTGCCGACAGCTCAAAGCATCCAGTGGATGGTTTGAGGTCTAAGTCTAGAAATTGAAAAGCAAGAAACCTAGGGGAAGTATTAAAAATTTTTCAACTTAATCTATTTTTAAAATTGGTTTAAGACAACTATATAAAATAAAGAATGTCACCGAAAAGATAATCCCTTCAATGAGGTTAAATGGAATGACCATGGCAAAGAGATAGTTTCCCAAACCTAAAATAGCAGAAATATCAAAATTCGCAAATTTGGCATAAAGTGGCACAGCGTAAACATAATTCAGCATAAACATTACCACAGTTAAGCCAAGCGTTCCCACGACTGATGCCAGTATGTAATTTTTCAAGCTTGGTTTTTGGTTCCAAAGAATAGCTAGCGCTACTACAAAAACACCTAGAGCAAGGACATTCATTGGCAAACCAATAATCGTTGAAATACCACCGTTATTTAGCAAAAGCTTTAGCAGAGTACGAAGAATTAAAATTCCCAAAGCACTCTTCAAATCAAACATCACAAGCCCAACTAAAACAGGCAAAACTGAAAAATCAAACTGTAAAAAACTAGCTGATGGAATCAGTGGAAACTGAAGATACATCAGCAAAAAAGAAAGTGTAGATAAAATCGCAATATGAGCGATTTTACGCGTATTAGTCATTGTTTCAGGCATAAAAAAGTTCCTCCAATTTTCTCAAATTGAAAGAAGGCGTTCGAGTATATGGTAGCACAACAAAAACAGCATAGCCAAACTCTTAGTCTTCTCCCATCCAGACTATACTGTCGGTTCTGGAATCGCACCAGATCAGCTGCCCTGCAGCTCGCGGACTTAAATCACTCTCGTTCTCTTACCAAACTAAGTTGTTGAAAATTTTCAGCAATTATTACCGCCGGTCGGGAATTACACCCTGCCCTGAAGACAATTCTAGAATAGCAAAAAAACAGCATTCATGCAATATTTTTCGCACAAAAACCTTGCCATTATCAAAAAAACAGCCATTTTGACTGCTTTCATATGAATTATTTTAATTTATCGTGTGCGTAAGTATGACTTAATTCTAAATTCGGAAAAGCTTGCTGACGAAGAGCTTCATAAACAATCATACAAACAGTATTTGATAAGTTTAGGCTACGAACGTGTTCATCATTCATCGGAATGCGAAGAGCTTTTTCAGGATTAGCTCGCATAAATTCTTCTGGCAAACCTTTATCTTCACGCCCAAAAAGAAAATAATGGTGCTTCCCGTCGTTATAATTTTCATCAGAATACACTTTGTTGGCAAATTTACTAATCAAATGAACCTCACCATCGCATTTTTCCATAAATTCATCCAAACTATCATAAAATGTCACATCAAGTTTTTCCCAATAATCCAACCCCGCGCGTTTCATTTTACGGTCATCAATTGGGAATCCCATTGGACGAATAATGTGCAAAGGAGCGTTTGTCGCAGCGCAAGTTCTGGCAATATTTCCTGTATTTTGTGGAATTTGTGGTTGAAAAAGAACAATATGATTCGTCGCTTTATTCGGTTCTTCGTGATAGTCAAGCTCTTCAATATTCATAACTTACCCTTTCATTTCGACATAAAAATAAACCACACTGCTCGGAGTCAAGCTCAGCAAACAATGTGGTTGGCGGCGATTCATTAACTTAAATCATAACAGGTTTGATTTAAACTAACGAATTCTTGATATTTATTATAACACTTTAATACCTAAAGTCAACGCATTTGACATGATTTTGTGATGTTTTTGCGTATTTTTTCAAGATTTTTTGACTCTTTTCCTAAAAATAACGGTTTCAATACTTTTTATTTCATTTTTTTTAAAAAACCCTGAAATTCAGGGCTTTATGTATTTATTTTTTCAAATGATAAGAATACGTTGCGATGATAATATCTTCATACCAGCGTAGGCGAGCACGCAAGCGTAAGCTCATTTGGTTGTGAAGAATATTTTGCCAACTGTGTTTTGGAATGAATTTTGGAATAATTACCGTCATGGTATGGTTGTTTTTCTTAGCTTCCCGATTCATTTTTTGAACGAATGACATTGTTGGTTTCACAACATCACGGTAGTTTGATTCGATATTGACAAACGTTACGTCTGGGAAATAGGTTTTAAATTCTTGTTCAATTTCCAAATCTTTTTCACGGGTTTCTAACGTTGAAACATGCATAGCAACAACGGTTTGACCGATACTTTTGGCGTAATTAATGGCACGAATACTTGCTTGTGTGATATTCCCAACTAAAATCAAAACCGTATTGCCGTCGTAATGAATATTTTTGACATCGTCTGTTAAACGTAACTGCATGGCAACATTATTATAATGGCTCTTAATTGAATAAAATAGAATCATCAAGACCACAATAATTGGGAAGAATGGCCAGATTTCACCGATTCTAAAAATCAATAAAATCAAGATAATCAGATAACAAATGATTGCTCCTAAAATATTAGCAAGCGAATGTTTCAAATACCCTTTACCAAATTTGCGTTTCCAATGGATGACCATACCAGTTTGTGAAAGAGCAAATGGAATAAAAACACCAATTGTATAAAGTGGGATAAGACGTTCTGTTGATCCATTGAAAATACAGAGCAAAACAATTGCTCCGCCTGCCAAGGTAATAATTCCATTAGAATAGCCTAAACGGGCTCCTTTTTCCATGAAAAGATGTGGCATGTATTTATTTTTAGCCATGTTGAAAGATAACATTGGAAAGGCTGAAAAACCAGTATTAGCAGCTACGGCTAAGATAAGTGCTGTTGACAACTGGAAAATATAGAAAAGTGCGTTTCCAATTGCTGAATCTCCAAAGACCTTTTGAGCAATTTGCGCCAAAACAGTCACATGTGCTGTTGGCAAAATGCCCAACCAATAGTTTAAGAAAGTGATACCTGCAAACATAACACCTAAAATGATTGACATGATAGCAAGCGTACCAGCAGCATTTTTTTCTTTAGGCTTTTTGAAAAATGGCACCGCATTTGAAATAGCTTCAACACCAGTAAGGGAAGCCGAACCGCTTGTGAAAGCTCTTAGTAAAAGAATCAACGACACCCCAGGAACAACTTTGCCAACATGTGCTGTTGCACTATAAGCAAGGTGCCCCGTTGCAATTTGAATGCCTCCGTAGCCAATTAAGAAAAGGATGCTGACAATGAAAAGGTAAACTGGAATCATCAGCGAGGTCGCTGATTCACGCAAACCACGCAAATTCATAAACATCAAAATTAGAACCAATACAATAGAAATTTCCAGATTAAATTCTTTAATAGCAGGAAAAGCTGATGTAATTGCATCGGCACCAGATGCTACGGATACTGCTACCGTCAACATGTAATCAACCAAAAGACTACCACCAGCTATCAAGCCCATGCTTGGCGATAGATTTTCAGTCGAAACCATATATGCTCCGCCACCTTTTGGATAGGCGTGAATAACTTGTTGGTAAGAAATTGTCAAACTAGCTAACAATACCAAAACCAATAATCCAATCGGTAGAGACCACCAAATAGCTGCCGCAGAAATCGTTGTTAAAACTAAGATAACTTGTTCTGGTCCATAGGCAATAGATGAAAGAGCATCGCTCGATAACATCGCTAACGCTTGTGATTTAGACAATAAATGTTCTTCATCAGACTCGCCAGCTGATTTTAATGGATTACCGATAAAAACATTTCTTAACTTTTCAAGCATTGAAATTCTCCCTAAAATTAGATAACGATTTATTATAATTCTCCCCTTCTCATTTAGCAAGTATTTTGTAAAAATGTTATATAATTTTAACAATCAATGTTACCTTCTGTAAATTTTTCAAAAATACAGAATCTATCTCAACCATTCTTTTTAAATAGGAAAACAGCTCTATAAAGAAAGGGGTTACAAATGATTAAATAGCTAGTATTTTTAGAAAAAAAAGAGTATTATAGGGGTGATACATTTCGGAGGTAAGAATGAAAATAATTGTTGTCGGCGGAGGTAAGGTTGGTACCGCACTTTGTCGCTCCCTTGTTGAAGAAAAACACGATGTTGTCTTAATTGAAGAGAAAGAATCCGTTTTAAAAAACATCACCAAACGTCAAGATATTATGGGGATTGTTGGTAACGGAGCCAATTTTAAAATTCTCGAACAAGCAGATGTTAGCAACTGTGATATCTTTATCGCCCTAACTGCCAAAGATGAAGTCAATATGATTTCAGCTGTTTTGGCTAAAAAAATGGGAGCTAAAGAAACCGTTGTTCGTGTGCGCAATCCAGAATACTCTAACGCCTATTTTAAAGATAAAGACTTTCTTGGTTTTTCACTTGTTGTCAATCCAGAGTTGCTAACAGCTCGCTACATTGCCAACTCAGTTGATTTTCCAAATGCACTTTCCGTAGAACACTTTGTCAACGGTCGCGTCATGTTAATGGAATTTATGATTGCTGACGGCAGTAAGCTTTGTCAAATGACACTTAGCCAATTCCGAAAGAAATTTGGCAATATTGTCATCTGTGCCATTGAACGCCAAGGTAAGCTGATTATTCCAGATGGTGATGCCATTCTCAAAACGGGAGATAAGATTTTTGTCACAGGAAATCGTGTGGAAATGATTCTCTTCCACAACTTTGTCAAAACCAAAATCATTAAAAATCTGATGATTATCGGCGCAGGACGAATCGCATACTATCTCCTCAACATCTTAAAACATACAAGAATCAATCTTAAAGTGATTGAAAACAATCAGGAACGTGCTGAACTGTTTAGCCAAGAGTTTCCTGATGTACATGTTGTTCAAGGTGATGGTACTGCCAAAAGTGTGTTATTGGAAGAAAGCGTTGAAAACTTTGATGCTGTTGCTACCTTGACAGGAGTTGACGAAGAAAATATCATCACTTCAATGTTCCTTGAAACCTTGGGAGTGCAAAAAAATATTACCAAAGTCAACCGTACAAGTTTGCTTGAGATTATTGATACCAGTCAATTCTCAAGTATTGTCACACCAAAAAGTATCGCTGTTGATACCATGATGCACTTCATTCGCGGACGTGTTAATGCACAAGATTCAAACCTTGATGCCATGCACCATATTGCCAACGGACGCATTGAATCCTTGCAATTTGAAATTCGTGAATCCAATAAAATGGCTGGTAAGAGCCTATCATCATTGAAATTCAGAGATAATATTTTGATTGCTGCCATCATCCGCAAAGGAAAAACAATCTATCCTACAGGTGAAGATGTTCTACAAGTTGGTGATAAAATTGTCGTTGTTACCTTCTTGAAAAACATCACACGCATTTATGATTTGTTAGCGAGGTAAGTTATGAATAGAAGTATGGTTCGTTACCTCCTTTCAAAATTACTCTTAATTGAAGCGGCACTTCTACTTGTACCAATGTTGGTCGCCATTATTTATAGTGAGCCATTGCGTGTGCTCAACAGTATTGGCATTACAATTGGTATCCTTCTTATTCTTGGTTTGCTGGGGTCTGCTTTCAAGCCTAAAAATTACCACATTTATACCAAGGAAGGGTTATTGATTGTCGCTCTTTGTTGGATACTCTGGTCTTTCTTCGGAGCACTGCCTTTTGTCTTATCTGGGCAAATTCCAAGCATCATCGATGCCTTCTTTGAAATGAGCTCAGGATTTACAACAACGGGAGCAACCATTTTACCTGATGTCAGCGTCTTAACGCACTCACTTCTTTTTTGGCGAAGTTTCGCCCACTTAATCGGTGGTATGGGAGTGCTTGTTTTCGCGCTAGCCATTATGGAAAATAGTAAAAATAGCCACCTCGAAGTCATGCGAGCTGAAGTCCCTGGACCTGTTTTTGGTAAAGTGGTTTCCAAATTAAAAGAAACGGCACAGATTTTATACATTATTTACCTGACAATGTTCGTTGTACTTGCTATTATTTTAAAAATAGCCGGCATGCCAATATATGATAGTATCGTTACAGCCATGGGCTGTGCAGGTACTGGTGGCTTCGCTGTTTATAATGATTCGATTGCTCACTATAACAGCTCACTCATTACCAATATTGTCTCTGTTGCTGTTCTTCTTTTCGGAATCAACTTCAACTTGTATTATTTCCTACTCCTTCGTAAATTCAAAGCATTCTTTAAAGATGAAGAACTAAGAACATATATCGGCATCATTGTCATTGCTACGGCGCTTATTTGGCTCAATGTTGGTGGGCTATATGCAAGTGCTGGTAAAGGATTGGAAAATGCACTATTTGAAGTTGCTAATGTAATTACGACAACAGGATTCGGAATTACTGATTTAACCGTCTGGCCGCTCTTTTCTCAAGTTATCCTGCTCATTCTGATGGTTATCGGTGGCTCGGCTGGTTCTACGGCTGGTGGGCTCAAAGTTATGCGAGCATTGATTTTAACCAAAATCTCAAGAAATCAAGTTTTATCAACGCTTTACCCTAATCGCATTATGACTCTCCATGTCAATCATCAACCACTTGACAAAGAAACGCAACGTGGTGTCTTGAAGTATTTTTCACTCTACATCACACTGTTGGTTGGACTCATTTTAATCTTATCGTTAGATAGTAATAACTTTATGGTCGTTGTCAGCGCTGCTGCTTCAACCTTCAATAATATCGGACCAATGCTTGGTACTAGTGATACATTTGCTATCTTTAGCCCATTTTCAAAATTAATCATGTCTTTTGCTATGATTGCTGGGCGTTTGGAAATTTACCCAATGTTACTACTCTTCATTCCAAGAACTTGGTCAAAATATTAAATAACGAAAAGAGGAAAGCTTTAGCCTTCCTCTTTCTTTGTGCGAAAATCTTTATTGCGTCGAAGCGTAAAATAGTCTGGAACTGGGTCATCACCACCTGTCACAAATGGATGACAACGTAGAATACGTGCAATTCCCATTAAAACACCTTTTAAACCATGCTTTTCAATCGCGCCAATCATGTAATTAGAACACGTTGGGCGATAGCGACATGACGGCGGTGACATGGGTGAAATCCGTTTTTGATACCATTTCACAAGAGCAATAAGACTTTTTTTCATCATTTTTGTTTATTGACAGCCAGATTATGCAATTGACTGATTTCCTTTTTGTTGAGACGACGTGATTCGCCTGGACGAAGTCCTGCCAAATCAAGCGTTCCAAACTGTGTACGAGACAATTTATCCACCAAAAGTCCAACAGATTCAAACATTTTCTTGACTTGATGATTGCGTCCTTCGTGGATAGTTAACTCAACGACTGAACGATTTTTTTCAGGGTCAACTTTGACAATATTGTAGCGTGCTGGTTTTGTCTTTTTACCATCAATCTCCACACCACGTGTCAATGGGCGCAAGTTTTCCTTCGTTGCAATGCCTTTAACACGCGCCAAATAGACTTTGTCAATTTCATTACGTGGGTGAATCATTTCATCTGTAAAATCACCATCATTAGTCAAAATCAAAAGCCCAGTTGTATCCCAGTCCAAACGTCCAACAGGATAAATGCGTTCGGTAACATTTGGCAGCAAATCAACAACTGTTTTACGACCTTTTTCATCTGAAACACTTGAAATAACACCACGAGGCTTATTAAGAAGATAATAAACCTTTTCCTCATTATAAATCGGTGAGCCCTCAACCTCAACAACATCGCCAGATTTGACCGTTGTTGCTAGTTCTGTAACCACCTTACCATTAATCGTTATCAAGCCTTTTTTGATAAGCTCCTCAGCTTTTCGACGACTAGCAACTCCCGCATGGGCAATATATTTATTAATTCTCATTCTCTTTCCTTTACTACATGCTATAAAATACCAATTGATTTTATTGTTATTTTACAGTATTTCGTTATTTTTAGCGACTGTCTAACCTTCTTCAGGCAAGCCAGAATTATCAAAAAGGGTCATTTCCTCATCGACCAACTCAATATTGGAAACGTCGATTAATTCACTCAAGTCGTTAATGCCCATGAAATCTAAGAAATAATCAGTTGTCGCATATAGATTTGGACGACCAATAACTTCTTTTTTCCCTGCTTCTGTAATCAGTCCCAAAGCCATCAATTTGCTAATAGCGCTGCTTGAATTCACCCCACGAATATCATCAACTTCAATACGTGTAATAGGTTGTTTATAAGCAATAATGGACAAAACTTCTAAACTCGCACGTGATAAACTTTGGTTGACAGGTGCTTTAGCAAACTCTCGTAGTAAGCCAGCAAAGATTTCCTTCGTTACAATTTTATAATTACCTGCGGTTTCAATCAGACAGAGGCTTGATGTCTCATCTACTTCATATTTTTGGGCTAATTTTTCCAATTGTTGTTGGAGAGCTGTCGGTGTTAAATTAACCATACTAGCCAAATGTCGCAAGCTCAATCCCTCTTCACCTGCCACAAAAAGGAGGGCTTCAATCTGAGCTAAATAGTTCATGTAACTTCCTTTCTTAATCTTCTTTTGCTAAATGCCTTCTACAAGATTTGACAGCTTAGCTAACACTTCGTAAAACAATGTCACCAAAATTTTTTTCTTGTTCAACCTCAACTTCGTGAACTTTGATTAATTCCAAGGTTGCCAAAAAAATGGTAATCATTTCAGGAAGTGTCTGGCATTCACGAAAAACGGTTGTCAGCACTAGTTTTTTTGTCGCATTAAGACGTTCCACAATGATTGTCATCATGTCCTCAATGCGATAATCATCACGTTCGATAACTGTATTGCTATTTTTTAATTCTTTTTGTTTTTCAGCCATGACATGCGAAAACGATAAGAACAAATCCATGACCGTCTTATCGTGTGTTAACACAGCATCTTCAAAAATTAATTCTTGCTTTGGTTTTGAATAAAATTTAGCACGTTCGTCGTGCTGCGCTGACAGTTCCTCACTAATCGCTTTAAAGCGGCGATATTCCTCAATTTGGGTCAGCAATTCTTGTTCAGGGTCATTTTCTTCTGGCTCTGCCTCGACAACTTTTGGCAAAAGCTTACGGCTTTTAATCAACATCAGCTGACTTGCCATAACCATATATTCACCAGCCACTTCCAATTTCATGGCTTGCAAGGTTGAAATATAAGCCAAATATTGCTCAATAACTTCTACAATCGGCACATCATAAATATCCATTTGGTACTTTGAAACCAAATGCAAAAGCAAATCAAGAGGACCTTCAAAATCTTTTAACTTAATATCCATTATTTATAAAATTTCTCTAAAGTCACTGGACTTTTAAGGCCCAGATTACGACTAACCTCCAATATTGATTTACCTGCTGCTTTTTGATGCAAAATGTACTGCTTGCGAATTGCCTGCGCAGATAAGTAATCTAAATCCAAGGTTGCTAAAAATGATTTTAGTTGATTGAAAAACCATTGACGTGAATAAGGTTGTCCTTGATTGTCAAAAAGATAAAGCTGATTCTCTGAAAAACTTGCTGCCACATAAGGCAATAATTTTTCAGGAAGCTCTAAAACCCTCACTAAGCCTGCTCTTTGCACGCGCAAAACAGCAAAAGTCAAATCAAAATCAGCAATTTTTAACTGTTGAATGTCACTTGGTGATAAACCAAGCTCAATCATCAAAAGCGCAATTAGCTGCCCTGTTTGACAATTCGTTTCCTGATAAAAAGAACGATAATCCAAAAGCGCCAGTTCAACTGGTTTTGTTGTGATTTTCTCTTTATTACTCAACTTGTAAAAATGGTCCAGTCGGTCTGTTTCATATAAAAAATACAGAAACTGATTGACCGCTGAAATTTTTCGTTTTTTAGCCGAAGCTTTTAAAAGTGACAAAGAGTGTTCATACAATGCCAGCTTTTCTTTGCTAACTTTGCCATCAATAGCTTCAACGAATTGTTGCAAATCATAAAAATAGGCATTCTTTGTATTTTCAGATAAGGGCTTGCTATCAATAAAATCTTGGATAAAATCAATCATCTTTCGGAGTAATCGTGTAATAATCAGTGAAATCGTGTAAAAGGCTATTCACCGCCTTTAGAATCGATTTACGAGTAATAATGCCCAAAAACTGGTCATTTTTATCTAAAACAGGTAAAAATGGATAATCTACCAAAAGATGCATAATATCCGTCAAATTTGACGTTTCACTAATCGTTTCCATTTTAGTATTTACCATTTTACCAATATCTGTTTGAGCTAATTCCCAGTCTGTCAACTGATTTTTGGCTTGATAAGACATAATATCCGCAATGCTAATGGTTCCAACATATTTTTTCTCTTTAGTAATAACCGGAACACGCGAATAACCATTGTTAGCTAATAAAAGCATAGCATGGTCAGAATTATGAGTATCAATAAAAATAGCTAAATCCTCTGCTGGAATCAAATAATGTTCCAAATGACTGAGAAGAAACTCTTCAAATTCTTTTGCTATCATCTGTCAAATTCCTTAGAAAGTACATGGAAAAGGTCGTGATTACGTGTGTAATAATTTACCTTAATCTTATCATCAGTAATGTCAATTTTGGCATAGAGTTTTTCTTTCACATCACCACGTGGTTGTAAAACACTACCTGGGTTGATAAAGATTGTTTTGCCATTGCGCCAAGCTGCTGGACGATGTAGATGACCATAAAGGCAAATATCAGCATCCGCTTCTTGGGCAAATAAATCCAATCTATCCCACGTAAAATTAATATTATAAAGATGACCATGTGTTTGTGCCACAACAACATCACCGAGATAAGTGATTAATCTTTCAGGATAACCATTGTCATAGTCACAGTTACCACGAACCACCTTGATACCTTCCCAAATCGTGTCCGAACTTGGCAATTCAGAATCACCATTGTGGAAAATAGCATCTACTTCCCCTTGGTATTTTGTCTTAATATCATTGATAATCTCACGGTCGCCATGAGAGTCACTCATTACAATTATTGTTTTGTTTGCCATACTGGGAATGCCTCCATTAATTTCTTAACAGCCAATCCTCTGTGCGAAATATTATTTTTTTCTTCAGCAGTCAATTCAGCTGCGTGACGTCCAGTTTCACCGACCATAAACAATGGGTCATAGCCAAAGCCATTATCGCCTTTTGCTTCCATTGCAATATAGCCTGGCCAGTCAGCTTCAACAACTAAACTGTCTTTGTCTGGTGCTGCAACCACCAAAGTAGTATGGAATTGTGCAGAACGGTCTTTATGGTCAAATACCATAGCCAGCTCATGAAGTAGTTTGGCGTTATTTGATTCATCTGTCGCATCTGGTCCAGAAAAACGAGCTGACCAAACCCCAGGAAGTCCGCCAAGAGCATCAACCTTCAATCCTGAATCATCTGCCAAGACCATTTTTCCTATCAATTTTGAAATGGTTTCAGCTTTCAAACGTGCATTTTCCTCAAAGCTCATGCCAGTTTCTTCAACTTCTGGTAAATCAGGATAATCATTAAGATTTTCAACCTTGATACCGATTTTTTCAAACATCTTACGGAATTCTTTGGTCTTGCCTTCATTACGTGTTGCAATCAAAATCGTATCACCAAAGTCAGCTTCAGAAGTTTGTCCAAAGAAAGCCGCTGCTTCAACACCGTTTTCTGGCAAATGAACCAAGAGCAATTGTTCAGCTTCCGTAACAATCACTGCTCCCGCACGTTGTGTCACTTCAAGCTTGCGATTTGTTTCTTGATTAATCATATCAGCGACAAAACGAATCAATTGAAAATCTGATGATTTTTTCACAACAGTCACATTATAACCATTTCTATCATCGGAATGACAATCTCCGTGGCAATTGCCACAACACTTGCTTGTGTTCAATTTAGCCAGTTGTTGACTTAATTCATACACGGCATCATCGCAAACATTTCCTAAACCTGAAATGGCATTAAATCCGCCCCATTCACCAAGAAACCAATTTTCCGCATCTTTATACTCATAAATTTTATCAGTCATTTATTACAATCCTATTTCTATTTGTTCAGCTTTTTCAAATCGACGTGTTGCACATCAATATCTTTAGCAAGCCAATTCACAGCAATTTCTTTGAAACTCTGGCTACTTGCTGTTGTGTAAAACGCATGAGTCACATCATCTTGTGTGCGACTGCGATTAATTTCAAAGTAATTTAACAAAACCGATACATCACGAATACATTCAGCCCCACTATCAATAAGTTTGACATTCGGTCCCATTACGTTTTGAATAATCGGACGAAGTAAAGGATAGTGTGTACATCCGAGCACTAATGTATCGACTTTACCAACAAGCGGTGCTAACGTTTCATAAACAACTTTTTTAGCAACACTTGATGTCATTTCGTTAGATTCTACAAGAGGAGCAAATTTAGGACAAGAGAGGCTTGTAACGTTCATTTGCGGTGCCAATGATTTTATTTTTTGATGATAAATATCCGACTTGATTGTCATCGGCGTTCCAATCACACCGATTTTTCCATTGCGAGTTGATTTAATGGCTGCGCTAGAACCTGGCAAAATAACTCCCAAAACAGGAATATCCAGTTTTTCCTTAACTGCTTCCCAAGCGACTGCTGTTGCAGTATTGCAAGCAAATACAATCATCTTAACATTTTGTGTCAAGAGAAAATTAACCAATTCCCAAGTGTATTCGCGAATCTGTTCAGCAGGTCTAGGACCGTACGGTGCTCTAGCAGAATCTCCAATATATACAATTTCTTCATGTGGCAGCTGACGCATTAACTCACGTACAACTGTTAAGCCACCAACTCCAGAATCTAAAAAACCAATTGGTCTATTATCCATAGAATCTTCTTTCTAATCATGGACTTAGAAAAAACTCAGTTGGTGAGCCAACTGAGTCATTCATTTCTGAGCTCTGTGCTCGAAAATCTTAGCCAAAAGACTGACTTTTTGGAATATCAACGACACCAATCACAGCAATTGACAATTATTTTTTCAAACCAAAGCTTAAAGATTATTTTTTAGCTTTGGTTGCAGCTGCTTTTGATTGTTTGATAATGTTACGATAAGTTTGTTGAATCTTAGCTTCGCTAGGTTTTTGACCCATTTGGCTCATCATTTCACGGATCGCTTCAGGCGTCAAACGTGGGTGTTCACCAATTTCCTTTTCAAACTGTTTACGAGCAATAAAAACGCCACCAACAAGGCCGCCAAGAAGGGCAACCAAAACTAACAAAATCCAAAGAAATGTTGTCATGAATAATTTTCTCCTAAGTTTTTCTACAACACTCATTATAGCAAAAATAGAAAGAGTTTACAAATTCTTGAATGGTTTTTGTCAAATGAATTGTAAGTCTTTTTAACTAAAAAGCTTACTAAATTTCTGATTATCTTTTCATAAGTTGATAAGCTGGCATTTACCAGCATGAAAATGCAACCAAAAGTAGTAAATGAGTAGTATATATAAGCTCCGATATTAACAAGCCAGTCTTTTCAGCTCCACTTTTTCAGACTGAAATGTACCGTGTGCGTCACAGCCAAGTGTCATGGTTATGTTAGCGTGTCCCATGAGATATTGGAGAGTTTTTGAGTTCATTCCTCTGTTTGTCATATTTGTACAGTAAGTATGTCGGAATAAATGTGGTGTGATGTTCAGTAACTTGTCCATGTGATACTTGTTAATCAGTTCTCGCACCAGCCCCTCATATCCAACGGGTCATTTTTCAGTAGTCCTCTTGATATTCTTTCCTTGACTGTTCTTCTTGTCATAGAGCTGGCAGACTGCCATTTTACCGCTGACTGTGTCGATACCATCGTTCCGCTTTTTATCTGTGCTTCTTTTTCCCTCAATGATATACCATCACGCTTCCCAGCATGTGTCTTTTTAAGGTCTGGTACGACATACCAAACACATACTTTGAAAAATCTTCCAACTGCTTTTCTTCATAATCGGCAGGGTTCAGTCGTTTCATTTCCTGCCATACCTTACGTTTGTAAGAGGGCAGGTCAGAAATATAATCACAGCCGACTTTTGCCTGCATATCCTTAAAAATATCATTCATTTCATCACTCCAATCTGAAATTTAGGTAAGAAAAAAGCAGTCAATCCTAAGACTAACTGCTTTCAATATCAACTACCGAACAAATTAAATTCTTTTTGCAACCAATTTTCTATTTGTTTTGCTTCTTTCTCTTTTAACCCAATCTCTGTTTGTTTTGGAATAATTACTAAAATTTTACTTTTTTCCCATTCAAGGTTATTTAGAACAAGAAATTCTTTTGCGTTCCATTTTGTTTTAGGAGCATATTTCAAATTTTTTGTAAAATTCACATCAGAAGTTCTATTAACTAATTTAGACTTTGTTTTTCCTGCAACAATCCCATATAATTGATTGTCCATTTTGAAAAATTTTATATATGCAAAATAATATATTCTCTCGTCAGCAAGTTTATTTTCAAAATTATTGCTAGGTCTAATTAGCTTTGGATTATCATTGGGTATGTCAGTATCAAACCATTTATACAAGTGTTTATAATCAGACTTCTTTAACTGTTCTTCAATTTCTTTATCAGTAAAAAAATTGAATTGTTTAGTATATTGAAAATTTTGGCTCATAAAATAGGTTTCTCCTTTGATATTTTATTAAGATATTTCAATTATATCAGCCCTATATAAACACTACAATAAGGTTTTACGCACCAATAATCTTATTGAACAGCTCTAACAGTACATCTTTCACACCGCCAGCGTTGAATACCAAGCCGACTGCGACAAGGGCAACTACCAAGAAGCCAATGAGCTTTGAAAATTCACGTTTGAACCCTAAGTAGATACCGATAACCACAATCGCCATAAGCACTAGGCTCTGTGCGTTGCTTAAAAACCATTGATACAAATTTTGCCCGAAATTCATTTAATTGTCCTCGCTTTCTTTTAATTGTTTCATTTTATAGTCAGCTTCTTTGCCAACACTCAAAATACACATCAAGACTACGCCGATACCCATTCCCATAGATACCAACAGGAAGTCTTTTCCTAATTCCCACATTTTTTATCACTCCTAACTTTCCACTAAATCTTTTGCAGGGGTCGTCTGCTGTTTGATTATCATTTTATGTTTTTCACTCAAGGTTGCCTGCTTTTCGATTGTTTCCATGTAGTCTGTACCGTTTCCCTTATCAATCTTTTTCAGCATTTTCAAGGTCGGTGCTACCTGCCGTTGTACCCAACGCAATGTGCGGTCTAAGGTGTAAGGCTCTGGCTTTGTCGTCAGTTTCATACTATTTATTTTCCAGTACCATTCTTGCCAGCTTTTGACAGTGTAGGAGCTTCTTGAAACTGTCGTAGCAGAAGCGATAATACAGAAAAGCGACCAATGTACAAACACCAGTCGCTATCAGTATCGTTATAAAGTTGTAAGGGGAAAGCGTCAAGCCGTTTTCTAACAAGCCGAAATGCTCCCAATCGGTACGCATGAGCTGTTTTATATTCAATAGCAATAGAACCGCCACGAATACAAACAGAAGCGTCCCTATGGAAAAGTGGTAAACAAGGTGCTTGTCGCTGGCTCTGATACGATGTCCTTTGTTCCAAATCTTACGCATAAATCAATCACTCCTTTCTGGATATGAAAAAAGCAGTCAATCCTAAGACCAACTGCTTTGTGTATGGATATGAAATTGCTTTCAATCTTGAATAGGTATCCAAATTTCAATAACTGAATTATCACTATTCCAATGAAAACGATAATCGTATTTTTCAAAGTGTAGGATAATATCTTTTATAGGAATATACGATGTACTAGGAATAATTTCTTGATAAATCTTGCCATAAGTTTCATATATTTTATCCATAGCACCAATATGCTCCACAACCAAATATTTATAAGACGGTATTTCTTTATACAGAAAGCCCTCTGGGGTAATGGTTCTTTGGGGAATAGAACAGAAATAATAAAGTTTTCCATTTCTTCTTTCCATAAAAGCATATTTTACCCAATTTCCCGATTGTGAAAGATACGCTTTTTTCAAACTACTGTTAAACTTTCTCCAAAACTGTGTACTAATCTGAATATTCTTTTTTTGATAATTAGTCAGTTCTACTTCTTGCCCAATAACTGCAAATGCGTTTAATTCCTTTATAGAAAAATTTATCATTTTACCTTGTGAGCAGTGATAACGGTATAACTGTACGCATTTACCGTTATAATACAATTATCAATCGTTATATACCAGTTTTTTCCTTTTCTTGTGATTTCCGCATTAGAAAGGCTAATTTTTTCTTTGCACCATTCAATTACATTTTCTACATTCAAAGATAAGTTCTTTTTAATTCTAATAACGCCAAGTTCAGTTGTGTGAAGTCTTCCTAAGTTTTCCAGTAATTCATTTTCCATATTTTGATACCTCATTTTTCAGCAAATTTATTTGTATGTTTTATATCCCAATTATAACATTCGCATATCAGTACCACAATAAAATTTTATGCTCCGATAATCTTATTAAAAAGTTCTAACAGCACATCTTTTCATCACTCCTTTCTAGGTACGAAAAAAGCAGTCAATCCTAAGACTAACTGCTTTGTGTGTATGGATATGAAATTGTCAAACTGGAATTTGTCATACAATCAATTTACTTGCAAGCTTGTAAACTTGTTTAATTTCTTTAGTTTCTAAGTGCCAGCTATCAAGTTCAATTCTAATTAACTCTGGGAACTTCTTACTAATATCCCTTAAAGCGTTCCCAACTGATTTTCTAACATATTCACTTGTATCCTCTTTTAAGCCGGAAATTCTTTTAATAGCTTCATTCGGATTTTCTTTGAAATATGGTCTACTTGTCCATATTCTCAATCCCTCTGTAACAGCTCTCCTTGTATTAGGATTACTACTTTTTAACCATTCATCTATAATTGGAAGTGCCTGTTTATATCCTGTTTTCTTGCAAAATTCATCAAACGCCTTTGCTAAAACTTCTTGAACTCTCCAATTATCGTCATGCGAAACCTCATCTCTCATAAATTCTAAAATATTTTCATCTTCTGATAAATAACCAAAAAGAAATACGCCGTACATTCTTACTTGATACACATCAGACTTATAGGCTAAAAATGCCAATGTTTTACTATGTTCACTATCATTGGATTTATAATCTAAAAAAGCTCTTTTTTCTTCCTCTTTGAACCCATTTTCTATTAAAGAAAATTCTTTTTCTAAAGTAGCAATATATTTTTTCAAACAGCCTCATCTCCTCACCAAATTCTAATTTGTCCGTTTCTTCATATCCATATTATAACAGTTCCATATATCCGCTACAATGAAAATCTATTTCGTAAGTTTATTTTTTCGGCTGTCCCTGCGGTGTAGAGTTCTGTGGATTACCTGCGTTCTGGTTGCCTTTATTCTTCAATACAATATCCTCTGCCTTTACATACCTGTCTACATCAGCACCAGTAAAAGTTTTTCTTGATACTGTATCGGCTGCGGGATTGACAAGCTCCACGACTGCATTGTACGGAAATTCCCTTAACGGCACTTCTGGCGGTACAGATACGGGGATAATTCCACCATGCAGACTGCACTTCAAATCATAGATACGCTTTTTAAGCTGGGTACTCGATGTCCTTTGTTCCAAATCATGCACATAAATCAATCACTCCTTTCTGGGTATGAAAAAACAGTCAATCCTAAGACTAACTGCTTTGTGTGTATGGATATAAAGTTTTCAAACTGGGCGTTTATTATTTCTTCTTTTTCGGTTTTGAATTTGGTAACTCATCATACATAGCATTAAATAATCCTGCTAAAAATTCCTTATTATCAACTTCATCTACCAACAACATTTCTTTTGCTCCCTCATAGGGTAATTCATACGGAGCTGTCGGCATATAACTAATTGCCGATTTCACTGGTTTAACAAGCAATCTATCATCATAGATACCACCTACAATCTTGCCACGATAATAGATAATAAATTCTCCCATCATAGCTCGATAAGTAATTTCTTCTAACTCAGATAACTGCCCTAAAATAAACTCTAAATATTCCTTGCTTGATGCCATATTTCCACCTCAAATTCAAATTTGCTCGTTTCTTCATATCCATATTATAACAGTTCCATATATCCGCTACAATAAAAATATAAGATGTTGGCTTATTTTTTGGCCTGTTCCTGCGTGTTATTATTCTGTGGATTGCCTTTATTCTTCAATACAATATCCTCTGCCTTTACATACCTGTCTACATCAGCACCAGTAAAAGTTTTTCTTGATACTGTATCGGCTGCGGGATTGACAAGCTCCACGACTGCATTGTAGGGAAATTCCCTTAACGGCACTTCTGGCGGTACAGACACGGGGATAATTCCACCATGCAGACTGCACTTCAAATCATAGATACGCTTTTTAAGCTGGGGACTCGGTGTCCTTTATTCCAAAATCATACGCATAAATCAATCACTCCTTTCTGGGTACGAAAAAAGCAGTCAATCCTCAGACTAACTGCTTTGCGTGTATGGATATGAAATATAAACTGTGGTAAAAAAGTAATTACATTTTAGCTAGTTTTCTAACTGTATTTGCTGTTCTTATTGTCAGCTTTCCACTAATATTTGTACTTGCTGTCTTAGACCACCAATTTGTTTTTTGATAATCCTTTCGACTAAAAGACCAGAAAATAACATCTTTATAATTTCTTATCTTTTCTAATTCTTCTTTCGGTTCTCCAATTTCATTGAAAACATCAGAAAACGTGGCAGGGGGCATAATAAAAATCAAATTGTCATAAATTTCTTTATTTTCGTTGCCCCACCAATCAGGAGCATTTTGTAAAATATTTTCAAGTTCTTCTTTGGACATACAAAAGATAGGGATATCAAATCCAAAATATTCCTTTATCATGGTTTCAATTTGAATTGTTAATTTTCCTATATTTTCTTCATCACTCAAAAAAATCACATTGCCACTATTTAGGTATGTTTTAACTTCCTCGAAACCAAGTTCTTCAAAATTCTTTTTTAGTTCTGCCATTGAAATTTTATTTTTTCCGCTGATATTTATACCTCGAAGAAATGCAATATACCTTTTCATAACACCACTACCTTTACATGAATTTAATTTGTTTTCATTCCATATTATAACAGTTCCACATATCCGCTACAATGAAAATCTATTCACTAAGCCTATTTTTTCGTCTGTCCCTGCGGTGTATGGTTCTGTGGATTGCCTGCGTTTTGATTGCCTTTATTCTTCAACACAATATCCTCTGCCTTTACATACCAGTCCACATCTGCACCCGTATAGTTTTTTCCTGATACCGTATCGGCTACTGGATTGGCAAGTTTTACCTTTTATTCGTACTTAAAATACTTTTCGCCAGCTTTGATTGTCAATGGATAGGTCATTTTATATCCTGCTAGCGCGGATAATTCCTTTATAGACTGTGTCAGTCATTACCTCCAAATCGTCATTCATTATTTTTTCAACGATAGAGACACGCTCATTGGATTGCGCCCAGTATTGTTTACTTTCCGCATGAACAGATGTACTCGATAAGGTGGTAACGACAGTCGCTAGGGCAAGTACGCCCGCACACAATCGTTTCAATATTTTTTCATAAATCTAATGCTACTTTCATTTTGGGTAATAAAATAGAGATGGAACGTCATTTTAGGTATTCCATAGTCTATGAGTTATTCAATTTTTCCTGTTTCAATACTGATATGCTGTACCATATCTAGGAAAACTTTGCGTATCAAGGCTCATTCAATGGTAGTAAATAAGTAGTAAGTTGATGTATTTATTTCCTTGAAAATGCTGATAGATACTGTGTTTTAGCGGATAATCAGATTTTTATTATATTTTTAACTAAAAAACACCCGCTTTATGCTAATCAATACTTTGATTGCACAAGCGAGTGCTTTATGGTGGTATGTTAGTTATCGAAATCAAATCCTTCGATAGTTGCGAAATAATCTTCTGGTGTTTCTGCACGGCGGATTAAGCGAGCACCACCGTCTTCTTGGTAAAGGATTTCGGCTGAACGTAGGCGACCATTATACTGATAGCCCATTGAAAAACCATGCGCACCAGTATCATGAACCACAAGCGTATCACCAACACGCGCTTCTGGCAATTCACGCTGTTTTGCAAATTTATCATTGTTTTCACAAAGTGAGCCGACAACGTCAACCACTTCAAGTTTGCCATTAGGATTAGACACGTTAGTGATATGATGATAAGCATCATACATGGCAGGGCGCATCAGGTTAACTGCTGACGCATCGACTCCAATATAAGTTCGATAAGTTTGTTTACGATGACGAACTTTGGTTACAAGTAAACCATGCGGCGCCAACATAAAGCGACCAAGTTCGGTAAATATTTTGACATCACCAAGTCCAGCTGGAATCAACACCTCATCAAAGACACGATGAACGCCTTTACCAATCACAGCAATGTCATTTGGTTCTTGTTCGGGACGATAGTTGACCCCAACACCACCAGACAAATTGATAAAGCTGACAGCTACACCTGTTTTTTCTTTAACCTCAACTGCCAATTCAAATAATTGACGCGCCAATTCAGGATAGTAATCATTTGTGACTGTATTTGAAGCAAGAAATGAATGAATACCAAAGTTTTTGACGCCTTCTGCCTTCAAATCTTTGAACCCTTGAATCAATTGGGCTTTAGTCATCCCAAATTTAGATTCTTCGGGGTTATCCATAATATCTGTTCCAAGAGCAAAAACACCTCCTGGATTGTAACGAAGCGAAACGGTTTCAGGAAGCCCAGCCGCTTCTTTCAAGAAAGCAATATGCTCATAAGCATCAAGATTAATCGTTGCTCCGATTTCTTTAGCATATCTAAATTCACGCGCAGGAGTATCGTTCGATGAAAACATAATATCGGTAAAACCAAGCTTGTGACTCATCAATAATTCCACTTCTGTCGCACAATCTACACCACAATCTTCCTCTTGAAGAATCTTCAAAATCGCAGGTGTCGGTGTTGCCTTAACCGCAAAATACTCCTTGAACCCCTTATTCCAAGCAAAAGCTTTGTTTAAGGCGCGAGCTTTTTCACGAATACCCATTTCATCATAAAGATGAAATGGCGTTGGAAATGCATCAGTAATTTTTTGGAGCTCTTCAGCTGAAATAAAAGGTGTTTTCATATTTATCCCTCGAATTTTCAAAATATTAGGACTATTATAACACAAAGCGCCAAAATCACCAATGGAAATCCCCTAAAAATAAAAGAAGCCGATACAGATTGAACTGCACCAACTCCTTTTCATCATATTAATCGTCATTTCCAAAAATACGAAGCAAACTCAAGAACAAGTTAATAAAATCAAGGTAAAGACTTAAGGCCATTGAAATTGCCCAACCATCACCAACATTACCACCAGTGCTCTCATAAACACGTTTAATCATTTGATTATCATAAGCAATCAAACCAGAGAAAATCAAAACTGAAATGATACTAATGATATAACTCATTGTGCCTGAACCAATAAACATATTGACCAAACTAGCAATAATTATACCAATCAACCCTGCCATAAGTGCCTTAGCCATTCCAGACAAATCTTTTTTAACAAAAGTTCCGATAACAGCCATAACACCAAAGACTAAAGCTGATGAAACAAAGGCTTGAACAACCGTTGCTTGCGTATATGCCACAATAACAAAACTAAGCGTAAAGCCATTTAATGCCGAATAAAATAGAAACAACGGCAGAGCAGCAGGCGTATTTTTACGAGCAGCATTACTAGCTAAGAAAACCAAAGCAAGCTCTAAAAAGATAGCAACATAATAAACAAATGGATGGTAAACAATAATATTAATCATGTTATCAGTAAACACATATAGCATCAAAAACGATACCAAAGCTGATAACCCAATTCCAACTCCGACCAAACCGTAAATCTTGGCAAAGAAACGATTCAGTGCACTATCTGTCTGTGTGTAAATAACATCGTTATGATTCATGAAATCTCCTCTCTTACTATTAGAAAATCCTTCTAAACTCAATCCATTCTAGCGATGATTACTAGGTAAAATTTTACGACTGTAACGCTTTCTCTTATTAAAACGATTACGAAATGGGGTAATGGCTTCTTTGACAGCCCAATATTTATCCACCATTGTCACGATATAACCTTCTTTATAACGCGGTGGAGCAATTGTTGCTCCCCACATATGTTTCAAGATAATATCTTCCTCACGTTTATTTAGTGTAGTCAATTTTCTGGCATTACGCACAGCAATTCTCGGATGTACCCAAGCATGGCCTTTATTAAATTTCGTTTCTCGCCAATCGTAATAAAAGAAATCGTGTAAAAGTCCTCCTCGCGCCGTGGATTTTTCATCCCAACCAATTTTTTTGGCAATCTTGTAGCTCGTATAAGCCACATTAATAGAATGTTCCATACGCGTCGAATAGTGATGCTGTGGAATATTATCTAATTTTTGAAAACGAGGGTGTTGGATAAGATGACCAACAAGCTCCATAAACTCTTTATCTTTTTTATATGCTTCCATGCAGAATCACCTTCTTTCGCTCTAATTATAGCATATGACCTTAAATTAAACTGAAAATAAGTTCTCAAAAATTACTTTTCCTGCACCGCAATTTTCAAATTAAATCAACTGAAAAAGGACAATTCCTGTTGCCACAGCAACATTTAAACTTTCTGCTTGCCCAGGCATAATAATATGTGCCAAAATATCAGCTTGCTTTGTCATTGAATCTGAGATACCATTACCTTCATTTCCCATGACAAGCGCAAAATTTCCATTGTGCTCAACGGTCTTGTAAGACACAGACTCTTTGGAAAGTGTTGTGGCAATCAGCGGTACATCAAGATTTTGTAACTTCTGACAAGCCTCATACACATTAGTACGCCAAATCGGTAAATGAAAATGGCTACCCTGCATGGAACGTAGCGTTTTTTGATTGTAAATATCAGCTGATTTTTCTGAAATCAACACACCGTCCAAACCAGCGGCATCTGCTGTACGAATCATCGTTCCCACATTTCCTGGGTCTTGAACATCTTCCAGTACCAAATATCGCCCTACCTTTAAATTCTCTAAAGGCAGGCTTGGCATAGCAAGTTCAGCAATGATCCCCTGCGGTGTCTTAGAATCCGTTAATTCTTTTAAAATCTCAGGTGTTACATATGTTACCATTGAAAAATGGCTGACGCGGTCAGCATAGTCCTCAAGAACAAAAATATTTAAAAATTCTGCCCCTGCTTTTTCCGCTTCTTCAAAAAGATGCCAACCTTCAATTAAATAAGAATGGTCACGATACTTTTTTTTCAATAACTTTTTAGCCTTTTTAATGAGATTATTCGATTTTGAGGTTATAACTACTTGCATGCTTACATTATAACAAAAAATCTCCTAAATAGGAGATTTAGTGTAGTGTTTAATTTATTTCCAAAGGTTGTCCATAAACATCTTGATCGTCCTTTTTTAAAACAAAGAAAGCATATATCGCAGAAATGAATACAATACCTGCCACAATTAAGAAAGTTGGTTGATAGCCAATTTTATCATGTAATAATCCAAATGGCGTTGAAAAAATAATCTGTCCAACTTGTGCAGCAATTTGAAACCCTACCATATAAAGTGTCGTCGAAATACGCGTGTCAAAGTGTAGGGTAAAATAACGGAACATTGCAAGAATAAAAATTGCAGTTTCTGGAGCATGTAAAAGCTTAATGATTGATACACCAAGAGGATTAGTTACCAAACCACAGCCACCAATACGTAGAACCATAATAACCAATCCAATCAATAGACTTTTACGAACCCCTGTCTTTCTCATCATAATTGGAATAATTCCCATCATAATTGATTCTAAGAATACTTCTAAAGAGTTAAGAACACCATAAGCTTGTTGACCTGCTGTTTCTGTTCCAAAGAATGTAGTGAAAAATTCAGGAAACATTTGTTGATCAAAAACAGTATAGAAAGTCCAACTCATACTGATGAAAATAACAATTTTCCAAAGATCAGGCATCTTGAACACACTCAAAATTTCTAGTAGCGATGGTGAATTATTGACATCTTGGTTATCAGATTTACTTTCATATTTTGTAACGATAGCTGTGTCATTTTCTGGTTTAACAAAAAGCAAAACAAGTAATAATACAATTGAAAATACTGAACCAATCCAAAAAATCAAATAGGCATTTAGTGTAAACATGAAGCCTGCGATTAAAGCCGCAACAGCATAACCAAAAGATCCCCATGCGCGTGCTTGACCATATTCAAAACCAAAACGACGACTCATTCGTTCTGCTAAAGCTTCAAAAGTTGGTGAAGCAGCAAGAAAAGCTACTGAAAGGTAAATAGAACCAATTAAAGCACCGACAATAAAATTACTTTTTAATAGAGGAACATAAACCCAAGTAAAGAAAGGACCTAAAAATACTTCACAAGCAACACAAAAAATTAATAGATTTTTTTTGATTCCAAGCTTATCCTGTAGTGAACCATACACAAACATTAAAATCAATGTTATAGCTGAATTGAAAGAATAGATTGTTCCAACTTGTGTTCCTGAAAAGCCTTGCTTAGTTGTTAACCAAATTTGAAAAAATGACCACCAAATTCCCCAACCTGTAAAGAATAAAAGAATCATCAAGGAATTGCTCATATAAAACGGATTAGCAGTATACTTTTTTAAATTACTCATAATTTACCTCTCAAATCTTAGTAACTATTTGCATTTCTTTCCAATTGATAGATACGTGATTGATTATCACAGTCTGCTAACAGGCTTAGGTTAATTTTATCCTGCCAATACATCCTTTCTGTAAAAGTGACACTTCCTTGATTCATGAAAATTTCAACAGAGCTACTATCTACATAAATATGTAAAGACAAGCTATCAGATAATGACATATGAGCGACACGTTCACCATCAGTAGTTGTTCGATTTAAAATAATTCGATCACCATCACGATCAACGGATATTTTTAAACTATTACTACCATCAAAAAGACTTAAGAATTGACCAGAATTAATATGTTGAGCATCAATAATAATTTCACTGCTATCTTCTAAAGTATAAGGCACATCTTTTTCAAGTTTTCCATCAAATAATATCTTTTCGCGCAAAGTTTTTAATTCTTTAATTGGCAACTGACAAAGTCGACCATCACGAATAACCAATTCTCTTGGTAATGTTAAAGCTCCTGCCCAACCATCTTCTTTTTCATACATCGGAGAATCCCAGGCATTCATCCAAGCTATCATAACACGACGTCCATCTGGTGTCAGTAAAGTTTGAGTTGCATAGAAATCATGACCATTATCAATCTCGAAAAACTCCCCACGATGGAAGACACCATTGTTGTCATCTAATTGTCCAAGTAAATAGCCTGTCTGATTCAGGTTACGGTATTTATCACCATCTTCTTGGACTCCTTGTGGCGACATTAGTAAAACATCTTCTCCATTTAATCTGAAGAAATCTGGACATTCCCACATAAAACCTTCTCTATCACAATCGATAGCTTGTGATAATACTGAAATAAATTCCCAATCAATTAAATTTTTAGAACGATATAGCAACGCTCTACCTAATCCATTCTCCTCTTGACTTCCCAAAACCATATAGAAATTATCACTATCTTGCCAAACTTTTGGATCTCTAAAATGTTTGGTGTTACCGACAGGTGTTCTCAAAACAGGGTTACCTTCATATTTTGTAAAATGGATACCATCAGTACTGTAGGCAAGATTCTGATCTTCATAAAATTGTTCTTGATCTGTTGGATCAGTATAATGGTGACCAGTATAAATCAACCATAATTTTCCATCATACTCAATCGCACTACCTGAAAAGCAGCCATCTTCACTTTCTCCTGGTGTTAAAGCAACTGGTAGTGTTTCCCAATGAACCAAATCTTTACTTCTAGCATGTCCCCAATGCATTGGCCCCCACTCAGAGTCATATGGATAATATTGATAAAAGATATGGTAATACCCCTTAAAATATGATAAACCATTAGGATCATTAATCCATCCTGATTTGGCCATTAAATGATAGTTAAGGCGATAACGTTGGTTAGTAACAGTCATTTCATTCATAATTATCCTCTTTTTATATCAACCGGTTAACATATAATATAATCGTTTTCCTCTAGAAGTTAGTTATATTATAACGCTTACATTTTCATATGTCAACCGGTTGATATATTTTTTTGCAAAAAAAATAAAAAAATCTTAGCCAGTAGCACCATTGACTTAACCCAAATACTAACTTATTATTTTAGGAATAATGTGACATTTTATATACTTGTAAAAACAAGCAAAAAACTCTACATTCTCATATAAATAGAATGTAGAGTCTGTTGTAAAAAATATTAATTACTTCTGCTTATATTTAACAAGTTTTACCTTCAATCAGTTTCACCGGTAATGTATATGAAGTAGTTTCGTCACCTTTACCATTAATCCGATTATCTAAAATGGTTACTGCTAGTTCAGCCATCTCATTGATAGGCTGCTGAATAGTCGAAAGATGGGGGAGTAATAAGCGTACCATATCTGCACCATCATATCCAATAATTTTTAAATCATTTGGAACATTACGGTCAAATTCTTGTGCTAAAGATAACAAAATAGCTGCATCAGTATCATTAGATGCAAAAATACCATCAACTTCCGGATGTTCTACAAAAATGTGACGTAGACACTCCCTTTTTTCTTCCTGACTAATATTAAAGTCAAGATGATAAGTTATTGGTGTCAATCCATGTTCTATCATGGTATCTTCATAACCAATACGACGCTTCTGAGCTGGTGTCTGTAATTCTATAGGACCATTAGTATGTACGATATACTGACAGTCAGCAGAAATTAGTTTTTCTGTAGCTATCCTCCCACCTTGGTAATTATCCGAAGAAATAACAGGAATATCCTCATTCATAATTCTATCAATAGAAACAATTGGTAAGTTTCTGTTTTGATACTCACTTAACCCCTGGTTATGCGCCCCAACAATTAAACCATCAACCTGATGACTCAGTAATTGATTCAAATAATCTTCTTCTTTATCTGGATCATTTTGTGAATTACCAATTAAAACTTTATATCCTTTTTTGTACAAAAGAAGTTCCATTTCAGCTTCTAGTTGCGCAAAGAATGGGTTATTAATAGTAGGGAAGATAAGTCCGACTAAGTTAGTCTTTTGTGTATAGAATTGTCGTGCAATAATATTTGGCTGATAGCCTATTTCTTTCATTGCATCATTAACTTTTTGAATTGTTTCTTTACTTAAGTATCCCCTATTATTTAAAACTCTGGAAACAGTTGTTTTGGAAACACCCGCCAAAGCAGCTACATCTTCAAGTCTTGGACGTTTTTCGGACATATATTCCTCACTAATTTTTGAGTTAACAACTACCAATTCCAGTAATCATTAATCAGTAATCTTACTTAACTATTCTTTTTTTAACTTTATGACTATTATAACATAAGCAGTCATAAACTGCTTATGTTATAATAAAACTAGATAAAGTTAACAAGTATTTATAAGGAGGAAAGTGAGATGAAAAAAGTACGCTTAATTGTCTCAGGGCGTGTTCAAGGTGTTGGATTCCGTTATTCGACTTATGCCCTAGCCCTTGAACTCGGGGATATTTATGGTCGCGTTTGGAATAATGACGATGGCACCGTAGAAATTCTCGCTCAATCCGAGGACTCAGCTAAAATAGCTAAATTCATCCAAGAAATTCGCAAAGGTCCTTCACAATGGTCAAAGGTTACCTATGTTGATGTTAAAATTGCTAATTTCGAAGATTTCACTGATTTTCGCATTGTCAACTAATACACTAAAAAATAAGACTACAGATGTATTGAGAAATTGCCCAAAAAACAGTAAAATAGTAGGGTATTATAATAAAAGGAAATAATCTATTGAAAAAGAAACTAAATCGTGTCCTCTTTTCAGGACTCAGCTTATCGTTATTGTTCTTACTAACTGGTTGTGTCAGTCGTGATTCAAATGGTAATCCTACTGGTACTATCTGGTACATTCTTGGTGAACCAATGGCAAAACTTATCCAATATTTTGCTAATAATGTTGGACTTGGCTTTGGTTTAGCTATTATCTTAGTAACTATCATTGTTCGTTGTATTATTCTACCGCTCGGACTTTACCAATCTTGGAAAGCAAGCTATCAATCTGAAAAGATGGCTTATCTTAAACCAATCTTTGAACCAATCAACGAGCGTATGCGTAATGCAACAACACAAGAAGAAAAATTAGCTGCCCAAACAGAATTGATGGCTGCCCAAAAAGAAAATGGCATCAATATGCTTGGTGGTATGGGATGTCTCCCACTTCTCGTCCAAATGCCATTCTTCTCAGCAATGTATTTTGCTGCGCAATACACACAAGGTGTCTCTGAAAGTACTTTCTTAGGAATAGACCTTGGCACACGCAGTATCCCTCTAACAGCCGTTATCGCCGTCTTGTACCTCTTCCAATCATGGTTGTCTATGCAAGGTGTTGCTGAAGAACAACGTGCTGCGATGAAAGGTACGATGTACGCTATGCCACTTATGATGGTATTCTTCGGTATGAGCATGCCAGCAAGTGTTCTCCTTTATTGGTTAGTCGGTGGTTTCTTCTCAATCATCCAACAATTGATTACTATGCTCATCATCAAACCAAAACTTCGTCAGAAAATTGCTGCTGAATTTGAAAAAAATCCACCAAAAACTTACAAATCAAAAGTTCGTAAAGACGTAACACCAGCTGCTAACAATGCACAACTTAGCAACAAACCTAAGAAAAGCAACCGCAACGCTGGTAAACAACGTAAACGTAAATAATAAAACTAAAACCAAAAGGAACAGGAAGTTTAGCACTTCCTGTTCCTTTTTAATTTTTAACTTCAAGAAAAAGTCTTTTTCGATACTTCCCTTAGGTTCCTCGCTTTTTTATTTCTAGATAAGATCTCTAACAATCTCCCAGATTGTTTAAGCGGCACAAAGTATCATTTTCTTGCTCGCTTCACTCGCAAATAATCCTGAAAACAAACAGAGACAATAATTATTTATAACTTATCTCAGTTAAAAATAGGTTTATCTACATTCTAAAAGCCCTTTGTGGGGCTCTGACTTTATTAAGCTGTTTTTTCAACACTAACGATTTTAACGTCGTAGCTTCCTGCAGGTGATTCGATAGTAACAATATCACCTGTTTTTTTACCAATTAAAGCTTGCGCAATTGGGCTTTCGTTAGAAATACGTCCTGAGAAGATATCAGCACCAGCTGCACCGACGATATGGTAAACGTCTTTATCAGTTGTACCAACTTCTTCAACAGTAACAGTTTTACCAATCGCTACTTCATCTTTGGCAACAGCATCGCTGTCAATGATTTCAGCATAGCGAATTTTAGTTTCTAAAATTTGGATTTGTCCTTCAACAAAAGCTTGTTCGTCTTTAGCAGCATCGTATTCTGAGTTTTCAGAAAGGTCACCATATGAACGTGCAATTTTAATACGTTCGACAACTTCTGGACGACGAACTAATTTTAATTCTTCTAATTCTTGTTCGAGTTGTTCTTTTTCAGCGAGGGTCATTGGATAAGTTTTTTCTGCCATTTTCTATCTCTTTTCTAAAATTTATTTGGATAATCTACAAATACAAACATGATGTGAAGCACACCATGTTTGTCAGTATTTATTATTCATCTAATTGACTATTAACATATTTTTCAACATTTGCTTCATGCTCTTCATAGGTTTCTGAGTAATAAACAGCTCCTGTATTCACATCGGCTACAAAATAGTAGTAATCCGTTGAAGCGGGATTAATAGTCGCCTCAATAGCTGACAAGCTTGGACTATCAACTGGACCAGGCATCAAACCAGTATTGGTATAAACATTATACGGTGAATCAATGGATGTGTCAATACTTGCATCCGCTGATAATGTCGTTTCTTCACCAAGTTTGCCCATAGCATACAAAATAGCAATATTACTTTGAAGAGCCATGTTAGCATTTAAACGGTTGTAAAAGACACTTGCAATATTGCGACGGTCATCATCTGTTGAACCTTCTTTTTCAACCAATGAGGCTAGCGTAAGCACTTCATTGACAGTCATACCTTTTTCAGAAATCGTATCATAGTAACTAGACATATACGAATCCATTGTTGAAATCATTTGCTCAACCAAATCTTCCATGGTTGTATCTTCATAGTAGCTATAAGTAGCTGGGAAAAGGTAACCTTCTAATTGATACGTCGCCTCATCTGCACTTGGTAAATTCGCTAATAATTTCGGATATTTTTCAACCATTTTTGAAATGAAAGATCCATCTTGAACAACCGACAAAAAGTCATCTGCTGTGAAAGGTGTTGATGAATCATCATCCGCTGTATTTTTTGTAACAGCTTCTGAAATTTGTTTAATGGTATAGCCTTCTGGCACCAGAATTTTTCCTAGAGAAGGTTCTTCTGGCTCTGCGGTCCCACCTTGTTTAAGAAGTTTACAGATTTCCTCTAAATCCATACTAGCTTGTAAGTTATAATAGCCACTTTGGAAATTACTATAATTTTTGAATTTTGTATAGTAATTAAAGACAGTTGCGCTCTTGATAACACCAGATTTTTCTAGAATTTGTCCGATGTATTTGTTTCCTGAACCTTCTGGAATTTCAACGGTAACGTACTCTGTTGATGTGCTATCAAGTGCTCCGACAGCGCTATCAACATATCGATAAACAAAAAAAACAGTTGCCAATAAAGCAATAATAATAGCTGTTATCAAGAACAAGGCAATACGTCGTGCCAAACTATCGGTTTTTTGGCGTTTTCTTTTGCGTTTTGTTCCCACGTTTTTCTCCAAGTCTATATTAGTCTCTGCTGAGCTATCCGTAATGCTTTCTGCAGCCTGAACGTTTTCATCGGCTTGAATATTAGAATCAGCAACTTGAGAATCATCACTTGTAATTTCTTCAGGAATATCTGGAATACCAGCAAAACCAACACCATCTGTTGCTCGGACAAGATAACTTTCCTGTTCGTTTTCAGCACTCCCCTCTGAAACTGAACTGTTGGGATTAAAAGTTTGATTAATAGTTTTCAAAACATCATTAATCTCTTTGTCATCTATCGTCGTTTCAATCTGGTTTTCAGCAATAGCTGTTTGAGCTTTTTCTTCAAGGCGGTGCTTTTCTTCATGAATTTCCGCCTCTTGGCGCTCTTTTCGTTCCTCAGCTTCGTATTCTGCCATTAATTCTGCTGTCTTACGTGCAAATTCCTCTGCTTCTCTTTCTTTCTGCTGAAGTTCTAAATCTTGTTGCTTACGCAAACGTCTGGCTTCCTCTAACTCAGCTAAAATTTGCTCCTTGAAACTTTTTTCTTTTTGAGTTTTTGGCTTATCGTCGTTAAATTCGGTCAAAGCTTATCCTCCTAATCTTAATCAATCGCCATTATAACCTAAAAATAGCGCAAAATCAACTGACGGGGGTGGTTTGTTATCTATTCTTAATAATGTCATCACTCAATCATTGGTGATTCCCAGACCATGTTATACCAACTAGAACCACCATGGGTAGATTCTGATTCACCTTCATCGCTAAAACCATTTCTTTCATAGTAAGAAATTAAATTCTCATGACAAGTAAGTGTAATCCCTATACGTTTTTGAGCAATTGCTAAATCTTTCATTGTCGCCAGTAAAGCCATTCCAATACCTTGTCCTTTGAAATCAGGAGCCACTGAAAGGCTTGTGATTGCAATAAATCCTCCGTCAACTGGATTTGAAACAACCTGATGGAATAAATCATCTGTTAAATAGCGTTGAAAAATGGCAGGTCCTTCAACATAGCCACAAATCTTTCCGTCAATCTCAGCTACTAAAAAAGTATCTGGAATAGTCAGAATGCGTTCTTTCATATCTTTTAGGCTTGCTGCTTCTTCTGCAGAGAAATTCTTGCGTTCAATATCTATAATATCTTGTAAATCCTCAAGACATACATTCCTTATCATCATAGAATCATCCTCAAAAGAAAAAGAGCTCTTTGCTCCTTTTCACCACATTTTTTATTGCGTATTATTAGCCAAATTTGCTAACAATTCTTCAAAAGCACGTTCATACATTTGGATATCACCAGCCCCCATAAAAACATAAACGGCACTATCATGGTCAAGTAGTGGTGATACATTTTCAAGACTAATCACCTTAGCTGATTTTTGGATTTTACTAGCTAAATCTTCAACTTTAACATCACCGTGGTCAACTTCACGTGCTGAACCATAGATTGGTGCCAAGTAAACAGAATCTGCTTGATTCAAAGCATTCGTAAATTCATCCAAAAGGGCAATTGTACGTGTGAAGGTGTGTGGTTGGAAAATCGCTACAATTTCCTTGCTTGGATATTTTTGGCGAGCAGCATCAAGTGTCGCAATGATTTCAGTTGGATGGTGTGCAAAATCATCGATAATAGTCGTGTTATTAATTACTTTTTCAGTGAAACGACGTTTAACCCCTGCAAATGTCTTCATATGCTCTGCTACCAATTCCATATCAATACCAGCGATATAAAGATTGGCAACAACAGCAGTCGCATTCAAAATATTGTGGAGACCAAACGCTGGAAGATGGAATGAACCAAGTTCTTCATCACCGTGTCTCACTTTGAAAACAGAACCGTTTGTTGTGCGAACAATATCATAAGCAACAAAGTCATCTGTATCTTTGAATCCATAGTAGTAAATGTCAGCATCTGACGTGATTTTACGAAGATAAGCATCATCACCATACAAGAACAAAGCTTTTTGAACTTGTTTTGCATAGTCATTAAATGCATCAAAAACATCATCGATGCTCTTGAAATAATCAGGGTGGTCAAAGTCAATATTTGTAATAATAGAATATTCTGGGTGATAAGGCATGAAATGGCGTTGATATTCATCAGACTCAAAAACAAAATAGTTGCTGTTAGCTGACCCACGACCAGTACCATCACCAATCAAATAAGAGGTATCTGTAATATTTTTTAATACATGTGACAACAAACCTGTAGTTGATGTTTTTCCGTGTGCACCTGCAACACCAAAACTTGTGAATTTGCGCATGAAATCACCTAGGAATTCGTGATATCGTTTGAATTTAAAGCCATTATTAACGGCATAGGCAATTTCAACATTATTATCTTCACGGAAAGCATTACCGGCAATTAATTCAACGTCTGATGTGATATTGTCTTCAGAAAATGGCAAGATTTTAATGCCTGCTTGTTCTAAACCACGTTGTGTAAAGTAATATTTACTAACATCACTCCCTTGAACCTTATATCCCATTTGGTGCAACATTAAGGCAAGGGCACTCATACCAGATCCTTTAATTCCGATAAAATGATAGGTTTTAGACATTTTTTCTCCTCTATTTAATAACTGCCAGGCAGTTTAATTAGCGTCATCAAAGCGTGTCAAATTTAACTCTTGAGCAACCTTATGCTCCCTTTGGCTTTGTTGAGCTTCCTTATTGTAAATTTGGCTACGTTTCAAGAAATCATAGTTGTTTTTCTTTGGTTTTGGTACAGAAGAATTATCTGGCTCTTTATACGTTACGGGAATTTCTGCCAAGATATAGTCTTCTTGATGCATTTTTTCTGTTAAATGACTAAGTTTATTAGTCGGTTTAGCAGGAGTTTTAGGTAAAGTAGCCTTTAGTTGTTGTTGAAAAGTTGCTTTTGACGGCATCTTTTTAACGTCGTTAGATAAGTAAGCTTGACGCTTTTTCTTAATATCTCGTCTCGCTTCATCGCGCGCTAATTCCGCATAAGATTTACCTTCGCTAACTGTTTTTATGCGCTCTGCATCATTTTTTATATTTCCAACAAAGTTATCGTCTCTAGCGACGTTGTCGTAGTCCTTTTCATGATAAGTTCCATGAATATTGGTAATTAAATCTTCATTTTCGTATAAAGCCATTGCTTTTGATGGATTACTTACTGGCTCACCATCAGCAACTAAGGGAAAGCGTCTTACAGTTTTACTCACAGCATCACTTCCTTTCTCAACACACTATGCCAATTACTTATCATCACTCACTAAGAAGTCAAGGCAAATAGTCACTATCATGACCTACGTCCTAGTAACTCAAAGATTCCATCTCAAAATAAAGTTAGAAACCAAAATTAGCTCAAATCAAACCCCAACTTTGTAGCATTTTTATTATAAACTAATTCAGGTATTTTTTCAAAGTTTTCACAAAAGAAAGTCAGTCTTTCATAGCTGAAAAACTGACGTTAAGATTATTAATCGACACCTAAAATTTCTTTAATGTCTTCAATGGTCATACTAGCACGAGTTTCATTACCATCAAGTACCGTTGTTACAAGATTTTTCTTGCTTTCTTGCATTTCTAGAATTTTTTCTTCAATGGTTCCGCGTGTAATTAAGCGATAAACTTCGACGTTTGCTTTTTGACCAATACGATGAGCACGGCTAATGGCTTGCATTTCAACAGCTGGATTCCACCAAAGGTCAATCAAGATAACCGTATCGGCACCAGTCAAGTTAAGTCCTACACCACCTGCTTTCAAAGAAATTAAGAAGGTATCTTTTGAGCCATTATTAAAAGCTCGTGTCATTTCTTGACGGGCATTCGCTGGTGTTGACCCTGTAATCTTGTAGGAAGTTAAACCAAGCTCTTCCATTTCTTTTTCTGCAATATCAAGCATCCCTCTAAATTGTGAAAAGATAAGAGCACGGTGTCCATTTTCTTTAACTTGTATCAAGAGAGTGCGAAGACTATCTAGTTTGCCACTTTCACCATTGTAATCCATAAAGAGACTTGGTGTGTCACAAATTTGCCGCAAACGCGTAATACCTGATAAAATCTCAATCTTACGACGATTAATATCGGCATCAGATGCTCCTGCAATCGTTTCTTGCATTTGTCGAAGCTGTGCTAAATAAATCGCTTTTTGCTTATGATCAAGCTCATTAGGATAATTAATTTCAATCAAATCTGGTAATTCTGGAAGAACTTCTTCTTTATGGCGACGCATGATAAATGGCTTAATAAAACGTGCCACTTGCTTAGCTTCCATTTTGAGGAAACGTTTTTTATCTGGCAATAATCCTGGTAAAACAATTTGGAAAATTGACCAGATTTCCAATAATTTATTTTCAATCGGTGTTCCAGAAAGAGCAAAACAATTTTTAACCTTAAATTGGCGCAAATAGTGAGCAATCTTCGTTTGTGTATTTTTCATCACTTGCGCTTCATCCAAAATCAAATAATCGAAATCCAACTGACTATATTCGTCAAAATCTTGACGGAAAGAGGAATAACTAGTAATCACAACCTGATGATTTTGCGAAATAATATCATCACGCACTGCTTTTAAACCGTAAGCCACAACGACATCAATTTCTGGTGCAAATCGAGTAAATTCATCCTGCCAATTGTAAATCAAACTTGACGGTGATAGAATCAAAATGCGTGTTTCTGGCGTTAATTTAGAGGTTAGAAAAGCAATTGTTTGTAAGGTTTTACCGAGTCCCATATCATCAGCTAAAATGCCACCAAATCCGTAATGGTCAAGCATAGATAACCAACGAACACCAGTCGTCTGATAATCTCGCAACTGCGTGTTTAATTCCGGAATCGTAACCTCAAAATTTTCTGGGTGTCTCAAATCGTGTGCCAATTGTTCAACTTCTTTTGAAAATGTCACACGATCATTGTCTTGGAATAAATCTGAAATTTGGAACGCTGAAATGGCTTCTAATTGTAAATGCCCATTTTTCAGCTGCTTAGCTCGTAATTTTTGCAAAGCATTGCTGACACGTTGTGTTTCCTCATCAAAAACAACTAATTTACCAGCATCATTCACAAAATAGGGTTGATTTTTAAAGAGTGCTTCTAAGGCAGCATCAATATCGTTTTCAAAAATAGTTGAAAAATCAAAAGAAATATCCAACAAACCACCATTTGTTTGAACAGAAACTTGTGGGCGCTCAAACTGACGCATTTCCTCAAGATCATCAGACAGGATTACCTTACCTAAACGTTCCAATTGTTCCAAAGTATTGGTAAAAAAGTCGTATAAATCTTCATTCGCCAAAGGTGCATGGTAAGATGAAAACGAGGCAGCAAAGCCATTTGCTTCTAAAGTCCTAAACACACGTTCTTCATGCTTAAAATGACTAGCAAATGGTAAGTCTTCGAGTTCACGTTTACTACTGACCTTAACCGTACCATAATCAAAAGTCACCTTTAAAGCAATCTCTTGGTATTCATTTAACATTAAATGGAAAGAAGGTACAAAGTCATGAATTTCAAAACTTTTCGGAGCTTCAACCACTCCAAGCTCTTTAAAATCAAGCAAACTAGCAGCTAATTTTGCTTGGTCATCCAAATCAAAGAACAAATGCTTCGCTAAATCAGACTCAATCGGCAGACTACGAACAGCGGCTAAGATTTTTTGTTGTTTCAAATTCAAACCGTAAATCATACCATTTGTAAATAAGAAAGTATTGTCAAAAAGTGGCTGAAATGTTTTTTCTGTAATAATTAGTTCAATTGATTGACGGTGAACAATGACTTTAAATGACAACAGCCCTTCTGAGGCATCTAATGGTCTAAAAACCAGTTGCCCATAATTTTGATGATTGTGTTCAAATGAGAAATCATAAAGCGCGTTTAACAATGAAATGCCTTCCTCAAATGTCCCACTTGTCAACGCAAGATTTCGACCGTGATTTGGCAAAATATACTCCAAATCAACACGGTCACTATCTGGCAAGACACGCCATAAAAATTGAATTAAGTCTTTACTAGCCTCATCAAATTGAATCAAAGACAAAGGTTCAAAATAATTTTTCCCAATTTGATAATAGCCTTCGCTTTTAATAATCGCTAAAAAGGCTTTAATGTCTCGGACAACATAAGCACGGTCATCAGGCAAACGATTAATTTTTAACGTCCACCAATAATCTGATGAATAGGGGCTCTGATTACCATAAGCTGCTAAACGGTATTTTGTTGTGTCGTCATCGTTGATAACCAAGCCGTCCAGAAAGACACTACCAAATGAGGTTACTTTTTTCGTTTCTTGCTGAATTTCTTGATGTGAACTAAGCTCATCTGACAACTCTTTGCCTTCTGTATTATTCTTTAGGAAGTACTCTAAAGCCGCCAAATGCTCACAATATTTTTTCTTGGCAAACAGATCACAATCACATCTCACTTGTTCATCTTCTAAAGCATATTGAAGATGATGTACACCAACTTTCGCTTGAATTACTTCTTCTTGTTTACTAACAATATCAACCAAACCTTGTTCGTAAAGTTCTATTCCCTGATTGCGAATTCGACCTGGAATCATTCTACCCACTCTTAGCCACCACCTTTTTCCTTATCCTTTTATTATATCAAATTCAGCCCTCTTTAGCTTGAAAAAATAATCCTTTTAATTTTATTTTTAGCGATATTTTCCAAATGCAGCAAAAAAAGCACCACAAACGGTGCTTTTAAATCTTATTTACGTTTGCGGGCAATCAAATTAATTGGTGTGCCTTCAAAGCTGAAAGCTGCACGGATTTGATTTTCCAAGAAACGCATATATGAGAAGTGCATGAGTTCTTCTTCGTTAACAAAGATAACAAACGTTGGTGGTTTAACAGAAACTTGTGTGCCGTAGAAGATTTTCAAACGTTTCCCTTTATCTGTTGGTGTTGGGTTGATAGCAATAGCATCCATGATAACATCATTAAGCACAGCTGACGGAATACGTTTGTTTTGGCTTGCGCTAATTTTCTTAATCATATCAGGTAATTTGTTCAAGCGTTGTTTTGTCGCCGCTGAAACAAAGACAATTGGTGCATATGACAAGAATTGGAATTGATCACGAATATCTTCTTCCCATTTTACAACTGTATGGTTGTCCTTTTCAATTGTATCCCATTTGTTAACAACGATAATGATTCCTTTACCAGCTTCGTGAGCAAATCCTGCAATACGTTTATCGTACTCACGAATTCCTTCTTCGGCATTGATAACCATAAGAACGATGTCTGAACGATCAATGGCACGCATTGATCGCATTACTGAATATTTTTCAGTATTTTCATAAACCTTACCAGATTTACGCATACCTGCGGTGTCAATCATTGTGTATTCTTGACCTTCGCTGTCCGTAAAGTTTGTGTCGATAGCATCACGTGTTGTCCCTGCAATTGGGCTTGCAATCACACGTTCTTCACCAAGAATCGCATTAATCAAACTTGATTTACCAACGTTTGGACGACCAATCAGACTGAATTTGATAATATCTGGATTTTCGTCCTCTTCCTCAACAGGCAGATTTTCAACGATAGCATCCAAGACATCCCCTGTACCAATCCCGTGAACAGATGATACTGGATATGGGTCCCCAAGACCAAGTGAGTAAAAGTCATAAATATCACTACGCATTTCAGGGTTGTCAACTTTATTGACCACTAAAATCACTGGTTTATTAGTACGATACAAGATTTTTGAAACATATTCATCAGCATCTGTAACGCCTTCTTTTCCTGAAACCACAAACACGATAACATCTGCTTCAGTCATCGCAATGTCAGCTTGGTGTTTGATTTGTTCCATAAATGGTGCATCAACGTCATCAATACCACCAGTATCAATCAATGAAAACTTGCGGTTAAGCCATTCACCCGTTGTGTAAATGCGGTCACGTGTAACACCTTCGACATCTTCCACAATTGAAATGCGCTCACCGGCAATACGGTTAAACAAAGTCGATTTTCCAACATTTGGACGCCCGACAATAGCAACTGTAGGTAAAGCCATAATTCTTCTAGTACCAGCTTCGTTAAAACAGTCTAAACTATTTTAAGTGGATTTTTTTCCACACGAAAGACATTTTGATTTCTCAAGAATCCCTTTGTCGAATTTATTCCTTTCAAATTCTTTTATCTATTTTATCACTTTTAATGATTTACGATTAGCGACGATTATCACCTTGTAAATGAATTTCACGAGCCAAATAACGAATACGTTCCATGACACGCTTGGCTTGCCATGTTTCATCACCTGAACGTGATGCCGCAAAATGTTCTTCAAGTCCTTTAACATCAAGATTTGATGTAAAGAATGTCAAGAGATTTTCTTGCATGCGGTATTGTAAAATAACCTGCAAAACATCATCACGAATCCATGGGCTTTGTTGCTCTGCCCCAATATCATCAAGAACTAAAATTTCAGATTGTTTGATTTGGTCAATTTGCTCTTTCACCGTTCCTGTATTGATAGCATTTTTAATATCAACACAGAAAGTCGGAAAATGAAGCAAGGTCGTTGACTTGCCGTACTTGGCAGATAAACGATTTGCTAGATAAGCCATCAAATAAGACTTCCCAACACCAAAATTTCCAAAAACGTAAAGCCCTTTTTGAGTTCCAGTCTCAAGATTTTTTTGGTAATCGTTCAAATAATTGTAAATTTCAATACGATTTGGGTCTCCTAAATCAAGATCATCTGTTGAAATGTGTTTGAGACTAGCTGGCAAACCAATCAAAGTCACACGATTTTTAATATCTTGACGTTTTTTAGCCTCGACTAACTCGCGTGTTTCCAAATAAATGACATCTGCATAGCCCTCATTCATGCTAAGAGCAGGCTTGTAACCTTTAGCAATATAGGATTTATCCTGATTTTGAAATTTTTCACGCTCCACCATGAATTGATTAAACTTAGGTAAGCTACGGTTAATTTGCTTCTGAGTCAAGCCATTTGACGTGATAAAATCAGCAATTTCCTTATCTGCTAAAATAACTTGGGTCAATTCATTAAGGTCTGTGTGACTTTGGCGAAGCTGTTTAGCCAAGGTTTGTCCGATTTTTTCCATCATTCGCTCCTTAATCTTCTAACATGCTACGTTTGAGTTCTTCCAATTTTGCCTTTTCTTCAGCAGTAGCAACGTGCTTGTATTCTTTTGCTGTCCATTCAGGGACATTGCTTTTAGCAACCTTTGCTTGTGTTTTACGGTCTTTATTGCGTTGGGTAAAGCTGCGCATTTTCAAAACAGCAGCTTCAGCAGTCGTAATATTTTGATAGGCAAAATCATTTGCTACCTTCATAATGTAAGGTTTATTGAGATTAGCTGACTGTGTTTTACTTAAAGTATAAAGCACCATAACGTTAATTACTTCATCTAAAAAGCTCATGTTGGCTAATTCTTCCAATAATTTTCGCTCACTCTCGGTAACTACTGCACGACGTGGTGCTTTGATTTTCTCCAAAAATTCTCTTGCATTAGCTTGCTTAGCTTCACGAATAATCACTTGTTCCTTGGCATCAAATTGCTCTTTGCTTTGACCTTGTGATGTCGTATTTTTTTGTTGTTCCAACTGAACAGTCATTCGTTGTGGTGAAATTTTACCATTAATAGCCGTGCTTTTTGCCAAATGATAGGTATCAAACCAATTCATTGTGTATTGGTCAGCAAGGCTGTAAATCGAAACAACATCTGCTTTTTCATCTTTAAATTGCAGGCCATCACGCAACATCAAACGCTCAAAGCTATCCAAATCAAAATGATTTTTTGACACATTTGCTTTTGGCTTTGGTGTCCCCTCTGCTGAAAAAATATCCGAGAATTTTTTGGAAATATCTCTAGCCTCTTGCGGAATTTTAATATCCAATTCCGCCACTGCAACATCTCCAATTTCCTGCTCTAACAAACGACGATAGATAGGATTGCTAAGAAAAGTCTCACGATTCAAAGCTGGCTGTAATTTTAAAACATAAGCATCACGTGTTTGGTACAAAACAAGCAAATCAACAGCAGTCAAAATTGCAAAAGCTTCTTCCGCCTGATGCATGCTTAATTGCAAATGATTGAGAATCTCACTAAATTTATGACGTTTAACACCATTATCAAAAAATGCCAATAAATAATCGTAAAGCAAAACCGCGTGATTTCCAATTACTGGGTGATACAACTGGCTAAGACTATCAGAATCTAATAAAACCTTATTATTTTTGATATAAGAAAACTCATCAATCGGTCTCATTTAAATTACTTCTTTTCTTCTTACTATGAACTCGTTTGGTAATTTGTTGTAGAAGTTCTTCAATCTCATCAACGTCCTTAAACGATTTGTAAACAGAGGCAAAACGCACATAAGTGATCTCATCAAGTTCAGCTAACTCATCCATGACAAGGTTACCAATGGCTGTACTCGGAACCTCACCCTCGTACTCACTACGAACTTTTTGCTCGATACGTGAGACAACTTGTTCAATATCATCGCTTGATACTGGACGTTTTTGAGCACTTTGGAAAATACCATTTAAAATCTTTTCACGAGAAAATTGTTCACGCGTTCCATCTTTTTTTATGACTAGTAAGGGCAATTCTTCAACACGTTCAAAAGTCGTGAAACGTGTATGGCAATTTTCACATTCGCGACGACGTCTAATGGTATTTCCGTCCTCAGCTTGGCGACTATCAATAACACTTGATTTATTATAATTACATTTTGGACAACGCATGCAAACACCCCATTTTACCAATTAATTTAATACTTTATTCTAACATAAAATCAATCATTAGGAAAGTAATACCAGTTTGACCATATCAGCCAAAACTTTTCCCATTTTTTAAACCTTGTCCCTTTTCTAATAAAAAATTGACCGTTCAATTATGCTTTATTAGAAAAACGAACAGACCGAGAGAAAAACTCAGTCTGTTTTATCTTGTTTTGCCTTAATTATCGGAATAACCAATGTAAACTCCGTGCCTTCATCAACAACACTATTAACGCTAACATTGATCTCATAAGCATTAACAATCTGCTTAAGAATAGCTAAACCAATCCCAAGACCTCCTTGTGTCGAAACACAATTACGTGATTTATCTGTTCGATAAAAACGTTCAAAAATATATTTTAGGTCTTCCTGAGAAATACCTTCTCCTTCATCCTGAACTTTGATAATAGCATCATCTCCTTGGACGTCCAAAGTCACATGTATTATTTTACTTCCAGAAGAATATTTTACGCCATTATCAATTAAAATCAAAATTGCCTGTTCGAAATGATTTTTGTAAATTTCTGCAAAGACACATTCTTCCACACTTGTTGAAAATTGAAAATTAAAATCTGGGTGCAAAATACGGAAATTTCCCAAAACAAATTCAATTGATTTTTTCAAATCTGTTTTTTCACCTTTGTGTAAATCAAAACTTCCCTGAACACGAACCATATCTAGCATTTCATTAACCATAATGGACATTCGATCCGTTTCATGATAAGCAGCATCTAAACTTTCTTCAAGAATATGTTGGTCTTCTTTCCCCCAACGTTTCAGTAAACCAAGATGTCCTTTAATAACTGCAATCGGTGTTCGTAATTCATGACTAACATCACTAACAAAACGCGCTTGTCTTTTAGTATACCCTTCAATTTGATCTAACATTTTATCAAAGTTAGCAGAAATTTCTTCAATTTCATCTCCAGAATGAATAGCACTACGGACAGTCAAATCACCAGGGGTTTCGGCAATATTACTAACAACTCCTTGAAATTCTTCCAACGGACGTAAAAAGCGTTTTGTCGAAGAGAAAAGAACATGTGAAATTAACCCCATCTCAGCCAACTCTGTAATCAAAAGGATTGCTACAAGACAATATCGCATCCGATAGTAGGAGCTAAAGTGTTGAAAAAGCGTCACATAGCCAATAACTTCTTTTGTGTTTTTGGAGTAAACTTTCGCCGTTGAATAGTAACCTGTAAAAGCAGGTGCACGGTAGATTTTTATTTTGCCAACTGTACCTGTTTTAAAATTTGCAACTGACTTATCAGTCGTTAAAACTAATTGCTTATCCTTGTTAAAAATGGCGACATCTTGATTATCAGAAGTCAAATCATCAATCCCACCACTTTTATCTAGGATATATTGGGTACCATCTTCCTCAACAAGTGACCTCGTAGCATTATATTCATCCAACAGCTCCAAAAGATTATCAACTGTCAGTGCACTTTCTTGAGACAAAAAATCTCTCACTACTTCGGCACCTTGCTCAACATCGTAACGTTCTCGTGCTAAAAAGATTTGGGTAGTCCCAAAGTAAACGATTAGATTAAAAATAGTTAACACAAGGAGAATCCGAAGCAAAGAGAAAATCGATATTTTTCTAGATAAAGACTTTTCTTCCCATTTTATCATTATTTTTCTCGAATAATGTAGCCCATTCCACGAACTGTTTGAATGTAAGATTCTTTACCTGGAATATCGACTTTTCCGCGAAGGTAACGAATGTAAACATCAACAACATTTGTCTCAATATCAGTATCATATCTCCAAACATTGGCTAACAGTTCTTCACGTGTCATTACACGATTAACATTCGACAAAAGAACACTTAACAAATCGTACTCACGTTTTGTAAGCGAAATTTCATCATCACCTCGAACCGCTGAACGATTTTGAGGATTTAAGCGTAGACCAAGCAATCCTTCTTTTCCTTGATTACCCTGTTCTCGTTTAAATTCAACATCTTGCCGGCGAAAAACGGCACGAACACGAGCCAAGAGTTCTTCAATTGCAAATGGTTTGACAATATAGTCGTCTGCACCACGATCAAGCCCAGCAACAATATCCATAATAGAGTCGCGAGCTGTCATCATAATAATAGAAGTTTCTTTTTCCAATCGAAGACGACGCGTAATTTCAAATCCATCCATATCTGGAAGCATTAAATCAAGCAAAATCAAGTCAAAATCATCATCAAGAGCTGTTTGAAGCCCTAAACGCCCGTTTGTTTCTACAACTACTGAATAACCTTCATGTTGTAATTCCAAAGACACAAAGCGTGCAAGATTTTTTTCATCTTCAATAATTAAAATCTTTTTACTCATTGTCACCAACCTTTTATTATTTTATTATTCTAAAAATTATAAAATCTCTATTTTGCTAAAGTATACACTCTTATACAGAGCGCCTCCTTTGTTTATTGATTAAAAAAATATTATAGCATTCTTACTTGTTTGTTATAATATCATCAAAGCAAATATTAAAGATAAGTATACTATAACACTTTAAAAGTATATCAAAGTGTTAACAATAATTCAAGAATACTTTATTTTTTTAATAAAAATATTATCAATCTTCAAACAATCCATTTAAAGCAGAAAACGGACTATTTTCTTTTTTCTTCTTATTCTGCAGGGCATTATATTGTTCTTCTGTCAAAACTGACCAGCTATTTCCTGATGGCATTGTGTCAGAATTTTGTTCTTCTTCGCTTAAAACTTGCATTGGAATCGTTAATAAAATATTATCAATAGCACTCTCTTCTAAATCAATATAATCTTCTTCAAGTACTAAGACAAGATTTTCTCTAACAAGATCTTCTTTTGCATGAATATCCGCTGCGTCAATAAAAATTTCTGAGACTTCTTCAACTTGATGCACATCTACAGGCAACATTGAGCGACTTGATGGTAACGTAATCGTATAATCAAGTGTATAATTTAACAGATATAAGCCATCATCGTAGGAAATAGTTCCTTGTACAAAAATCTCTTTAACATCTAGCACATCTTTAGTACGTTCTATTAATTTTTCTTTAATTTCTAAAACAGAATTAAAACTAATTCCATCTGAATTCTTTTTTATTTCCGAAATTGAAAACATCATTATTACCTCTTTTAAAATTTCTTTACTATTATACCAACTTTTTACAGTATTGTCTGTACATATTACTACCAATAATAAAGCTTATTGAATAACGTAGCAACAAAAAACTTCACACAAGCGTGTGAAGGAGAAAAATACTTACATTTGACGAAGACGTTCAATACGATCCGAAATAGATGGATGTGTATTGAACAATGATGTTGTTCTTTCTTCTTTTTTGATAGGGTCATTAATATAGAGTGCCGCACTTGCTTCATCAACAGGATGATGCATTGGAGAAGATTGCTCCAGTTTTTGAAGTGCTTTAATCATTCCTTCAGGGTTGCGAGTGAGTTCAACAGAACTGGCATCAGCAAGGTATTCACGTTGCCGTGAAATCGCTAATTGAACAAGAGTTGCAGCAAGTGGTGCTAAAATTAACGATAAAATCGAAAAGAGAAGCATCAAAATACCAAGACCACCCTCATCACGGTTATTTGATTGGCGACGACTGTTCCCACCAAACCACATCATGCGACTACCAATACTGGCAATCAAAGTCACTGCGCTGGCTAAGGCGACAGCAATGGTAGAAATGCGGATATCGTAATTACGAATATGACTAACTTCGTGTCCGATAACACCTTCCAATTCTTCACGATTCATCACAGCTAACAATCCTGTGGTGGCTGCGACGGCAGCATTTTCAGGACTCGAACCTGTCGCAAACGCATTTAAAGAATCATCTTCAACGATAAACACGCGCGGCATTGGAATTTGTGCCACCATTGCCATATCTTCTACAATATGATAAAGTTCTGGGGCTTCTTCCTCGCTGACTTCACGCGCATTGTTCATTGACATGACAACATTTGTAGATTGAAAAATCATACTAGCAGCATAGATTCCACCAATGATTAAGGCGATAACCACACCGAATTCTAGGCTATCTAACCAAAGATAGCCTACTGCGGCACCAATAGCTGACAAAATCAAGAAGAAAACAAGAATCAAAACAACCGTTCTTCGCTTGTTACTAGAAATTTGATCGTATAACATGATTTTATTAAGAAAATAGAAAGTCTCTTTGAGTTGTTAAAGTCACCAACCATTTCAAGAGACCTTCCATTTTATTCCTTTCTTTATTAAAGGTTGCTTTAAAACAACTTCTCAAAACACCATTTTTTAGAAGTCAAATGATACTTTTGGTGTTTCTTTTTCATCTTCAGGTGTTTCCAAGAATTGGCTTGGTTTAAAGCCAAACATACCTGCGATGATATTACTTGGGAAAGTTTCTAATTTAACATTATAATTTGCTGTTGTTGTATTGAACAACTGACGTGAATAAGAAATTTTGTTTTCTGTATTTGTCAATTCATCTTGCAACTTGATAAAGCTGTTATTAGCTTTAAGTTCAGGATAATTTTCAGCAACAGCAATCAAGCTTGAGAGTTGTTTGGTAAGAGCATTTGACGCGTGCATTGCTTCTGCTGGTGTTTCTGCTTGAGCAACTTGACTGCGCAATTCTGTAATCTTAGCAAATGTTTTTTCTTCATAAGCTGCGTAGCCTTTTACAGTCTCAATCAGATTTGGAATGAGGTCATTACGACGTTTGAGTTGCACATCAATTTGACTCCAAGATTCCTTAGTTTGCATACGACTTTTAACAAGACCATTATAGACAGCAATAATCCAAACTACTAAAACAATAATAGCGATAATAACAAAAATCATAAATTCCTCCTTGGGTATGACATACCCTTCCAAAATCAGTTGCTTTTTGTAACCTACCGCTACACAAAAGCTTTTGATAAACTACTAAAATAAATAGATAAAAATATACTTTCTAGGCTTATTATATCAGTTTTCTTTTAATTCTTAAAGTGATTACATAAGAAGCTGGGGGAAAATTAGTTTTTCGGATGTTATAACTATTTCTAAGAATGTTATTGGATGGGATTTTATGGTAAAATAAGATGACATATATTGGAATTGAAAGGATATTAAAGAAAGTTGTGGTGGTTTGTGTTTTGCAGGCTGCTAATGCTTTCTTTACTGATAATCATGACACCTGAAGAATTTTATAAGAAACTTAGTCAACAAGGTTTTGAGTTGACAGATACACAAAAAAAGCAATTTGAACGTTATTTTGAGCTTTTGGTTGAATGGAATCAAAAGATTAATTTGACGGCTATTACGGATAAAGAGGGGGTTTATTTGAAACATTTTTATGATTCTATTGCTCCCGTTCTTCAAGGAAAAATAACAAATCAAGCGATTCATTTGCTAGATATTGGAGCTGGAGCTGGTTTTCCAAGTATTCCTATCAAGATTTTATGCCCTGATATTGATGTTACTATCATTGATTCGCTAAATAAGCGTATTAATTTTCTTAATTTATTGGCAGATGAACTTGGCTTAGAGGGCGTTCATTTTTACCATGGACGTGCTGAAGATTTTGGTCAAGATAAGCATTTCCGCGCAAGCTATGATATTGTAACAGCACGAGCTGTTGCTCGTCTCCAAGTATTGACCGAATTGACAATCCCATTTTTAAAAGTTGGTGGGCACTTAATTGCTCTTAAAGCTTCTGCTGCCGAAGAAGAATTGGCAGATGCCAAAAATGCCATGACAATTCTTTTTTCAAAACTCATAGACAATTATCATTATGAATTGCCAAATGGCGATAGTCGCCAAATCACAATTCTTGAAAAGAAAAAAGAAACACCAAATAAATACCCACGTAAGGCTGGGATGCCAAATAAAAAACCTCTTTAATATATTATGAGCCGTAAGGCTCTTTTAGAAGGCTTTGAAAACCGTTTTGGAGTTTAGGAGGAATACTCTTTGAATAGCATTTTTAAATCTTTAACAAGTACGCGACGGTTAACGTTTAGTTTTGTCATCGTCATTTTTTTTGGGAGTTTGTTACTCTCACTCCCGATAGTTCACTATGCCGATGCTCCTAGCACTACTTACCTTGACCACTTGTTCAATGTGGTTTCAATGGTTTGTGTGACGGGATTATCAGTCGTTCCTGTCGCAAGTGTTTATAATGGACTCGGTCAAGTGATTGCAATGTGTCTCATGCAAATTGGTGGTCTAGGATTGGTTACTTTAATTGCAATCAGTACCTACCTTTTACGTCGTCGCATGAATTTATCAGAGCAGAGTTTGCTGCAATCAGCGCTTAGCTATGACAATAACAATGACCTTAGGCATTACCTTTTTAATGCTTACAAAATCACTTTTATTATTGAGTCCTTGGTTGCTATTGTATTGCTCTTTGATTTTATTCCACGTTTTGGCTTGGGGCACGGTATTTTTAATGCCATTTTTCTTGCTGTCTCTGCCTTTTGTAATGCTGGGTTTGATAATTTTGGCGATGCCAGCCTTAAACAATTCGCTCTAAAGCCCTTGGTTAATCTGGCGGTTACCACTGCAATCATATCTGGCGGGATCGGGTTTGCTGTTTGGATGGATTTAAAAAAAGCTATCAAACACTTTATCAAAGACAAACCTTATCGCTTCTCTGCATTTTCTCGCTCATTAAGCAATCAGACACGTTTAGTGCTTGCTACAACGGGAATACTTTTACTGCTTGGAACAGCATTGACGTGGCTAATTGAATTTAAAAATGCTAAGACAATTGGGCACTACACCTTTTTTCAACAGATCATGGTCTGCTTTTTCCAATCAGTAACCATGCGGACGGCTGGATTTGCAACGATTTCTTATCTTGATACGCATTCAGCAACGAATGTTCTTTATATGATTCAAATGATTATCGGTGGTGCTCCTGGTGGTACGGCTGGCGGTGTTAAAGTGACAACAGTTGCAATTGCCTTCTTGCTTTTCAAATCCGAACTTGCAGGGCAAAATGAGGTCACTTTCCGCCACCGTGTTATTGCCAATAAAGCTATAAAACAAACACTTACCGTGTTAATCTTTTTCTTTACTATTTTAACTATCGGCTATCTGTTACTTTTGGAATTCGAACCACTTCATGACCCATTAGCTCTGCTGTTTGAAGCCATTTCTGCGATTGCTACGGTCGGAGTTTCCATGGATTTAACGCCTAAATTATCGCAAGCAGGGCGATTTGTCATCATGACACTTATGTTTATCGGACGTGTTGGACCGATTACTGTACTACTTAGTCTTTTGCAAAAGAAGGAAAAAGATATTCGCTACGCACAAACAAATATTAATGTTGGTTAGAGGAAATTATTATGACAAAAAAGATTTTTGGAGTTCTTGGATTAGGAATTTTTGGACGTACTGTTGTTGAAGAATTAAATAAATTCGAGCAAGAGGTCATTGCTTTAGATAGATATGAAAATCTCGTTCAAAATGTGGCTGATATGGCAACTAAGGCAGCTGTTGGTGATATGACAGATATTGAATTTTTAAAAGCCGTCGGCATTGCGCAATGTGATGTTGTCGTAATTGCAACTGGAAACACCCTGGAATCTTCAGTTCTTGCCATTATGCACTGTAAAAAATTAGGGGTAAAAACTATTCTGGCCAAAGCCAAAAATGCAACTTATGAAGAAGTGCTTTACGGCATTGGGGCGACTAAAGTTATCACACCAGAACGCGACTCTGGAAAAAGAGTTGCTTCAAATATGCTTCGACACCATATTAAAAATATTATTCACATCGAGGATAATATTGCTATGATTGAATTTTCTATTCCTGATTCTTGGGTTGGAAAAAGTCTAGTTCAGCTGGACCTTCGACACAAATACGATCTTAATTTAATCGGTATTCGTAAAAAATCAACGTCAAGTCTTGATACCCCTATCAATCCCAACCAAGCTTTTGAAGCCAATACTGAAGTCGTTGCCATTGCAAATGACAATACGTTTGAAAAATTTGATTATCTTGGTTATTTGAAATAAGAAAAAAACGTATAAACCGTTGAACAGCTAATTGTTCTGGGTTATACGTTTTTTTAATGCCAAGGATTGTAAAAACGTCCTTGGTTAAGATGGAAAAGCCACAAACTAATAATGACTAGTAAAATAGCAACCACAATAGTCAACAAATCCGCTGTTGTGAATTTTTGATAAGTGTACCAAGTACGCTTTTTATTTTTTCCAAAACGACGTAGCTCCATGGCTGTTGACACCGTATCAATTCGCTCAAGTGAGCTGAAAATCAAGGGAATGACAATTTGGAGGTTTCCTTTGATACGTTTCATTAGTTTTTCTTTTTGTGATAGTTCCAGTCCACGCGCTTCTTGTGACATTCGAATCATGTAAAATTCTTCTTGCACGTTAGGAATATAGCGTAGGGTCAGACTAACTGCATAGGCGACCTTGTAAGACACACCGATTTGATTCAGACTTGAAGCAAATTGACTTGGCTGCGTTGTCATAAGAAATAAGACAGCCAACGGAACCGTGCAAAAATATTTCAAAGCAAGGTTAAACAGATAAAATAATTCTTGACTGGTAAGATAAAATCGCCCATAGCCTTGTAGCAAAATGGTCTTAGTTCCATAAATTGTTTCGCCATAATTCGGCGCAAACAAATACACCATGACCACATTTAAAAAAGCAAAAAAGCCAATAAATTTGACGACAAAAGAAACTTGCTGCCAACGAATGCCTGCTATTTTAAACAAAACAAGGGAAGCAATACCAATTGCTGCTATCAAACGCGTATCATAGGTTGTCATACAAGCAACCGATACCAAAACAAAGAAAATTAATTTGCTGGCACCTGACAATTGATAAAGGAAACCACGACCACTCTGATAACCAATAAGATGACTAGCCATGAATACCTCCCTCTTTTTCAATGTAATAATGCGTCAAGGCAATTGGGTCAACTGCTAATTTTTCTGCTAATTCAAACAAGCTAGTCTTTTTCAAGTTAGCTTTTTCTAGGATAGTATTTTGATTGAATAATGCCACTGGCGAACAATCCGCAATGATTTCACCATTGCTCACTACAATACTGCGGTCAGAATACTCCAACATCAACTGCATATCATGGGTTATCATGATAATGGTATGCCCTGCTTTATTGAGCTGATTAAGGAAATTCATGATTTCAGTATAATTTCGCTTATCTTGACCTGCTGTCGGTTCATCTAAAAGAATGATTTCAGGATTCATTACCAGAACCGAAGCAATTGTCACTCGTTTTTTCTGACCAAAAGACAGCGCAGAAATAGGCCATTTTCGGAATTCATATAAACCACAAACTTTTAACGTTTCCAACACGCGTTTTTCAACGTCTTGCTCAGCTACTCCACGCAAACGAAGTCCAAGCGCCACCTCATCAAAAATCATCGTCTGACTAATCATCTGATTTGGATTTTGAAGAACATAACCGATTTTTTCGGCACGCTCTTTGATAGACTCCATCATAATCGATTGTCCTCTATAACGAATATCACCTTCTGGCGTGATAAATTGGCAGATAGCTTTTGCCAAAGTTGACTTGCCAGCACCATTTTTTCCCACAATGGCAATCCGTTCACCTTGATTAATCTCAAAATTGATATTTTTCAAAATAGAACGATTCTCTTGATAAGCAAAATGTAGCTGCTCAACCGTTAAAAGCTTATCCTGCGGTACTTCTTCTTGAATTGAACTAGGCGCCATTACAGTAATATTTGTCAAATCAACTTGACTTAGATCTGACAGATGTTCCATTGATGTCACATCAACACCCAAATCTTTTAAAGCCGTTACGTAAAGTGGCTCACGAATGCCATTTTGAATCAAAAGCTCTGTCCGTAATAGCTCATCTGGATGACCATCAAATAAAATCTGACCATCATTCACCAAAACGACTTTATCCACATGACGATAGAGCACATCTTCCAAACGATGTTCAATGATAATCGTCGTCGCCTTTTCTTCATGATGAATATGGTCAATCAAATCAATCATTTCTTGACCTGATTTTGGGTCTAGATTGGCAAGGGGCTCGTCAAAAAGTAAAATCGGACTCTCATCAATCAGAACCCCCGCTAAACTAACACGTTGTTTTTGTCCACCTGACAAATCTTGCGGACGATTGTCTAAAAACTCTGTTAAATCAAGCCTTTTTGCCCAATGAGCAACTTTTTCTTGCATTTCTTCCAAAGAAACACAGTCATTTTCAAGCGCAAAAGCCAAGTCCTCTGCCACAGTTAATCCAATGAATTGACCATCTGGGTCTTGTAAAACCGTAGAAACCAAATGAGACTTGTCGTAAATAGACAAGCCAAATGCTTCTTTACCATCAATAGTAAACTGCCCAGATTTCTCCCCATGGTAAATATTAGGGATAATCCCATTAAGACAGTGACCAATTGTTGATTTTCCAGAACCTGATGGACCTATGATGAGTACCTTTTGTCCTTTTTCAATCGTTAAATTAAGAGATTCTAACGTTGGTTCTGCTTGAATATCATATTTAAAAGTGAAATCCTTAAATTGAATAAAGGGCTTCATGACTATTCTCCTAAAAAATGATTAGGAGCAGGGAACCCCTGCTTCTACTTATGTATTAATCTTTGGTTAGGCTACCTGATTGCGTGCGTGTTTTAGAATATACTGCAAGCAAGAGGGAACCACCAATAGCGATTGTCAAACTGTTGATAGCTGCTGATAAAATACCTTGAGCAAAAACTTTGCTTGCTGGTTCGCTGTAAATCAAAATATCACCATAAGGGGCAATCAAAGCCCAACCAACAACATTAGCAATAATCTGTACAGCATTAAACCAAACATAATCTTTTACTGTCAAAGGACTTTTTTCAATATTGATTTTCTTAGCTAATAAGCCAATAGCCAAACCAATCAAGCCACTAACAAGCACCCATGTCCACCAAGGTGAACCATATTGAAGGGCATCTTTCAGGGCATGTCCAATAAAACCAGAAAAGAAACCAACCGTCGGACCATAAATCACAGCAAAAAGAGCAATTACGGCATATTGTAATTGAATATTGGTATTTGGGATAGGTGTTGGAATGTTAATCAAAGTTCCAACGATAATGAACAAGGCTGCGCCAATTCCTGTCGCAACAACGGTTTTTATCGAATTATTTTTCATAATGATACTCCTAATTTTTTAATCTCAATGCGCCAATTAGATCCGACCCCAACATTATAAGCCTTGGCAAATGACCCTTGGTTGATAGCAAGTCCAACACGATAAAGTGAGTTAATATAGATAATCGGCTGACCAATTCGCACATCTGCAAATGATTTTCCGTAAGTCACTTGATTTTGGTAAACCAACATATCGTTATTAAAAATGGTCACTTCAAAACGGTCACCAAATTCAGGCGATAACGTATAAAACTCTTCACGTTTAATTGATGTCCACAATGACCCAAAACGAACATCTAAAATATCGACTGCCCCACGCACAGCATTCTCCAGAATTTCTGTCTCAACGACAGGCAATTCCAAAACAGCTTCAACAGGTAATTCTGGTCCCACTTCTTCAAATGAAATATGACCGCTAGCTAGTTTTGCTCCTGTATAAGCATAAACATCACGTCCGTGGAATGTATAAGAATACTCTGTATTCTTGCGTCTATTTTTAACCTCTGAAATTTCTCGGACTGCCTTGATACCAACATGTGTTTTGATATAGGTTAAAGTGCCATTATCAGGTGTCACGATAAACTGGTTGTTCTCTGTTAAAGCAACAACACTTTTTCGCTTTGAACCAACTCCTGGATCAACCACTGAAACAAAAGTGGTTCCTTCTGGCCAATATTCCACCGTTTGAAAAAGGCGATAAGAGGCCTCAAAGATATTATAAGGAGTAATATCATGAGTTAAATTATGAATTTTTAAAGTTGGCTCTTCCTGCAAGGCAACTCCAACCATGGCAGCAACTGCCCCGTCAACCAAACCAAAATCCGATTGTAAAACAAGTAAATGATTGCTCAAAATGATATTTCCTCCTTTTTGATGTTGTTTTATTTTACCATAAATAAGGTATATTTTAAAGAAGCTTATTTCTTGAACCAGTTATAAATACAGGTTATAGCAAGGGTTTTAATATAAAAAATAGCTGAGCAATTTGCCCAGCTACGGTGATTAGTTATGTTTTGCTTTTTTGTTTTTACCCCAGACGGATTTTTCAGCTACTGCTGTAAAAAGAACGTCCGTTGATGAGTTAAGCGCTGTTTCACAAGAATCTTGAACAACACCAACAATAAACCCAACACCAACAACTTGCATAGCAATATCGTTTGAAATGCCAAATAAACTACACGCAACTGGAATCAATAGGAGAGAACCACCTGCCACACCAGAAGCACCACAAGCAGATACTGCTGAAATCACACTCAATAAGAAAGCAGTTGGAAAATCAACACTAATTCCGAGGGTGTTAACCGCAGCGAGTGTTAAGACGTTAATCGTAATCGCTGCACCAGCCATATTGATTGTTGCTCCAAGAGGAATAGATACTGAATAAGTGTCTTTATTCAAGCCTAAATCTTCACAGAGTTTCATATTGACAGGGATATTTGCCGCTGAACTACGCGTAAAGAAGGCTGTCAAACCAGATTCTTTCAAACAACGAAAAACAAGTGGGTAGGGATTTTGACGGATCATCACAAACGCAATTAATGGATTAACCACCAGAGCCACAAAAAACATTGTTCCAACTAGAGTTACAATCAAGAAACCATAATTAGCTAAAATTCCGATTCCATTATCAGAAATAGTGTTAAAGACCAAACCTAAAATACCAAATGGCGCTAAATTAATAATCCAACGCACAACCTGCGACGTTACTTCTGCCATAGTTTGTAGTAAGTCTTTAGTTTGTTGGCTAGCATTGCGCATCGCAAGCCCAAAGACAACTGCCCAGGCCAGCACTCCAATATAGTTAGCAGATGCAATAGCATTGACAGGGTTATCCACAACTTTGAGTAAGAGGTCTTTGAAAACTTCTGCTACCCCTTCTGGTGCTGATAAATCCGATTCTGCTACATTGGCTAATGTCAATTTTAACGGGAAAATGTAGTTAACTAATATTGCTACTAGCGCTGCAGCCAATGTTCCAATAAGGTAAAGGCCGACAACTGTTGACATATTAGTCTTTTGTCCTGCTTCATGTTGTGATAAAGCATTGGCAACCAAAACAAAAACCAGTAATGGTGCCACAGCTTTAAGACCACCTACAAATAAATCTCCCAAAATGCCGATTCCTGATAATTTTGGAAAGGATACTCCCAGAATTAAACCAAGGATCACTCCCATAATGATACGTTTGATTAGGCTAGTTCTATTCCAAACCCCAATAAAATGTCTCATAGTAACTCCTCATATAGTAATAACTTTTTTATAATAATACAAAACCGCTACTTCGTCAAACATCCTTCTCACAAGATTTGTTAAATAACAGCACTTAAATACACTATTTCCCAAATATTTTCACAATTTAAATTTTTTGATGATACCTCTTTTGTCATTATTTACCGTATTTTGCGGCTTTAGGACACGGATTGCCAGCTTTTTATGAGCATTTGTTTATCATTTTTGAACTTTTCTTCTATTGACGACAGCTTGTCGGTTCGCTATAATATTTGTCATACAATTTTACTCAATTAAAAAGTAATTGTAAGCATTTTTCATTATTAGGAGGACATATGAAACCATTTAAAAATATTTATGTCATTATCGGTTTCATGTTATTTGCTCTATTTTTTGGAGCGGGTAACCTTATTTACCCTGCCTTTTTAGGCATTTATTCTGGAAGTAACTTAACCTTGGCTATTCTTGGTTTCTGCTTGACAGGCGTCACTTTGCCATTGCTTGGAGTCGTTGCTGTTGCTTATTCTGGTGCTAGCGACGTCGAGGATTTTGCACGCCCTGTTTCACGCCACTATGCCTTGTTATTTTCGATTGCCCTCTATTTGTCAATTGGACCTTTCTTTGCGATTCCAAGGACAGGTGCTACTTCATTCTCGATTGGGATTCAACCAATTTTAGGTGATAGCATTGGTGTAAAAATTGCTTACGGTTTGCTCTTTTTTGGTCTTTCGTACATTTTAGCCATTAAACCAAGCAAGATTGCTGATCGTATTGGGAAATATTTGACACCTGCGCTTCTTATCATTCTTGCAATCTTGGTGATTGCTTCCTTTGTCAAACCAGCTGGTGACATTGGTACTGCTTATAACGCCGCTAACGATATTAGTAATGCCTTTAAAGACGTCCCTTTTGTTGCGGGGCTCATTCAAGGATATGGTACAATGGACGCCCTTGCCTCCCTTGCTTTTGCCATTATCGTTATCAATGCTAGTAAACAACACGGTGCCAAAAATCAGTCAGAAGTCGCTCTTTTGACCTTCAAATCTGGTATCATTGCAACCATATTGCTTGCGCTTATTTACATTTTTGTGTCTCGTATCGGTGCAACATCACAAAGCTTATTTACACTTACTAACGGACAATTTACATTTAATGGCGCTGCTATTGATGGTGGAAACGTTTTAGGACAAGCAGCTTATTTCTATCTTGGAAACACTGGACGAGCAGTTCTTGCGGCAGCAATTTTCCTTGCTTGCTTAACGACAGCAACAGGGCTAATCACAGCCTGCGCAGAATATTTCCACAAACTACAACCAAAATTGTCTCACGTTGCTTGGGCAAGTATCTTTACCTTGATTGCTTTATTCTTCTACTTTGGTGGTCTTTCTGAGTTGATTAAATGGTCATTGCCAGTTCTTTACCTTCTCTACCCACTTACAGTCGTGATTGTTCTTTTGGTACTCCTTGATAAATTCTTCAATAATAGTCCAATTGTTTATCGCTTAACCATTGGTTTCACTGTTATTCCAGCACTATATGATGCCTTTTCAACATTATCTACAATGACTGGCTTATTCACACTTCCAACGAGCTTCGTTGAATTCTTCACAACAATTGTTCCATTCGGACAATTCTCAATGGGGTGGATTAGCTTTGCCCTCGTCGGCTTCATTCTTAGCATATTTATCACAAAAGTCAAAAAAGCATAGATAATATGATTACTAACAAAACACACTAAACTCAAATGAGTTTGGTGTGTTTTGTTATCTTATTTTCCAAGCAAACTAATGCGTTCTTGGATGTGTTTGCTATTTTCAATTTCATCAACAAAGCCAATAGCATAGTCTGCATAGCTGATAATACTTTCACCCTTATCGTTTGTAGTTAATTCTTCACCAGCAAGAATATATTGCCCTATACGGTTACCGTCAGCTTGAAAATCTGCTGCTGGGCTAACAAATGTCCATTTGACATCATTGCGTTCACGAATTTCTGCCAATGATTGACGTTGCGCATTAGCCAATGGTTTGAAAACAGCAGGAAATTCTGGTGTGTCAACCAATTGCACGGTATGTTCAGGATTGACATAAAGACTTCCTGCACCACCAACAATCATCAAGCGTGTATCTGTTCCTGACAACAAATCTGCTAAATGCTTTTGTGAATCGCTGTGAAGATGAAGTTGGTCTTCTGTCCAAGCCCCAAAAGCATCCACAACCACATCAAAGCCAGCCAGATCTTCTTTTGTTAAGTCAAATAAGTCTTTTTCAATAACTTTCTGAGCTTTTGATTTATTAGAACTACGAACAACTGCTGTGACATCATGTCCGCGATTAAGCGCTTCTTCAACGATTAATTGACCTGCTTTACCATTTGCGGCAACTACTGCAATTTTCATAATGATTCCTCCAAAATATAAATAATTTTCGTTGTAATATATTCAATTACAACTATATCTATAGTATATTCTTCTTCAGATGTAATGTCAATAGTTACAACTAAAAAGTTGTAAGTTTTTTAATTACAACAAAAATATGCTATAATACTCTTAACAAATTAGATTAGTACAAGGAGAAAAAATGCCTTACTCTGCACGATTAGCGACTTCTGTCCATATCCTATTAGCTATTTATCATTTTGAAAATAAAGAAAAAGTGACATCTACCTTTCTCGCTAACAGTATCCAGACCAATCCTGTGATTGTCCGAAATTTATTGGGGAAATTACAAAAAGCTGAACTCGTAAAGGTAGAAGCTGGTGTTGGCGGAGCGCATTTGACAAAAGCACCTCAAGAACTCACTTTTTGGGATATTTTTCAAGCAGTCGAAGATAAAAACAAGCCTATTTTTAAAGCTAATGATGATACCAACCCCAATTGCCCAGTTGGTCGCGTGGTGAACTCCGTTTTACAACCACGTATTGATGAGGTTCAAGAAAATTTTAAAGCTTCTCTCGAGAATATCACTCTTGCTAGTCTCATTACAGACATGGACAATAAAATAGCACAAAACAATCATTAAGCACTTCTGTTTTCACAGAAGTGCTTTTTTCTATTTATGACTTAGTTTTTTAGTGAGGAAGTCTCCGATAAATTGGATAATAAAGACTAGGATAAGGATACAGATTGTTGCAACGATAGTGACATCTGTTGCTGAGCGGTTATAACCGTAGTAAATGGCAATATAACCAAGACCACCTGCTCCAATCGCACCCGCCATAGCTGTTTCACCGATAAGTGAGATGAGCGTTACTGTTGAGACACGGATAAGTTCTGGCAAACCTTCGCTAAGGTAAATTTTAATAATATCCCAAAGGGTAGCTCCTGAAGCTTGTGCGGCTTCAATAACACCTCTATCCATTTCTGAAAAGACAACTTGAACCTGACGAGCATAGAAGGCAAATGTCGCTGCTGATAGCGGAATTAGCGCCGCTGTTCGACCTAGGTTGGTTCCAACGATAGCATAGGTGAAACCTTTCAAAATAGCCAACAAAATGATGAAAGGAATGGCACGAACAATTGACGTGAAAATATCTAAAATTTTAAACCCAATACGATTGCTAAGCACACCATTTGGTCCAGTTAGAACTAAAAATAATCCCATTAAAAGTCCTAAAATGCCACCAATCACAAATGACCAGCCAGTCATATAAAGCGTTGCTGAAAAGGCATCTGACCAAGAATTCGTTCCTTCCCAACCAATGCGGTAAACATTTGGTAAATTTGTCTCAATCCATTCAATCATTTAGGCACCTCGTTTCAATACAGTTAATTCAATTCCAGCTTCAAGAATAGCTGTTTGGGCAGCAGCAAGCGCATCGGCTTCACCAGATAGTACAACAATCATTTCACCAACTGGTGTATCGTCTAGAATTTCAATATTTCCATAAAGGATATTCGCTGTTACTTCAAATTGTTTGTAAATCTGATTTAAAATAGGCTCGTCTGTTGATGTTCCTGCGTATTTCAATTGAACAAGCAAATCGTCTTTTGGCAAATGTTGCACAAGAGCTTGCTTTTCAATTTTAACCAAAGCTTCATCAATACCAGTAGCTGTTTTGATAAATTCTTGCGTCAATGGTTCTTTTGGATTTGAGAAAATGTCCAATACAGAACCTTCTTCAATCAAGTGCCCATTTTGCATAACAGCAACACGGTGACAGATATCTTTAACAATTTGCATTTCGTGCGTAATCATAACCACAGTCAAACCAAGCTTTTGATTCAAATCTTTCAGTAAAGCTAAAATTTGTTTTGTCGTTTTAGGGTCAAGGGCAGATGTTGATTCATCAGAAATCAAGATTTCTGGGTCATTTGCAAGAGCACGCGCAATCGCAACGCGCTGTTTTTGCCCACCTGATAATTGAGCAGGATAATTTTCAGCACGATCTGACAAGTCTACTAATTCAAGCAAATCAGCAACTTTCTTATCTTTTTCCTCTTTTGATAATTTTGAATGACGAAGCGCAAAAGCCACATTTTGGCGCGCTGTTTTTTGTGCCATTAAATTAAAATGTTGGAAAATCATTCCAATTTTTTGACGTTTTTGACGTAAAGCTGCGCCTTTTAACTGCACCTTACCATTGTCAAATGTCACATCATCACCAATCGTAATTTTCCCAGAAGTTGGTGCCTGCAATAGGTTAATCGTACGGACTAAGGTTGATTTCCCTGCTCCAGAATAACCAACAATTCCATAAATTGTACCTTTATCAATCGTAATAGAAACGTCTTTTACTGCTTCTATCTCACGTTTTTTCTGATAAAACGTAATGTCAATATGTTCTAAATTAATAATCGGTTTTGTCATAACTCTTAATCAACTCCTCAATCATTTCAATGTGGGTGTAATAATCCGCCAAATTAACATTTTCATCTCCAGCATGGTCACGGCTATCTGGATTGCCAATACCAAAAGAAGCAATCGGAACTTCTAATGCTTCAAAGAATTGGTGCATTGGTCCAGTACCAGCAGTCGTAGGTAAAACTGAAACACCATTTGGTGAAAATACCTTTGCAATCTCAATCACATTGAGAATAGCTGGGGCAGACATGTCACTACGATAAGCCTTTTCACCCAATGTGTAAACCAACTCCACCTGCTCAAAGCCATATTGTTGCAAATGTTGTTCAATCTTCTGAAGAACATCTCTTGGCACAAGCCCAGGAACCAAACGAACTTCCATTTTAGCCTGAGCTTTAGCTGGTAGAATTGTTTTGACACCTTGCCCTTGATATCCTGTTGAAATTCCTTCAATCGTGATAGCTGGTTCAAAGAAAAGCGTTCGAACTAACTTTTCCTTATCCCTTGTCAACATCGGCAAATTCAAACCATATAGTGTTTTTAGGTTATCAGCATCAAGATTGGCATGTTCTAGTATAAGTGACAACTCACGCTCACTTGGCTCAATGACTTGGTCATAAATCCCGTCAACCAAAATGCGACCAGTTTCATCACGAAGGCTAGCAATTGCATTAATCAAATACCATGATGCTGACTCAATGACCGCACCAAATTTCGAATGAATATCAACCTTAGCAGAATCAACAATCATATCAAAGGTGACAATACCTTTTGTTCCACCAGAAATTTCAATCTGACCTTTGGCATTTGAAATACCTTGCTCCCACACCAATAAATCCGCGCCACGGAGCTCATCAGCGTATTTTTCAAGATAGGTTTCAAGACCCACAGAAGCTGATTCTTCCGAACCTTCCATAATAAATATAATGTTAACTGGAAAATCTCCAAACTCACGGCGATACTTCTGAACGGCTGTCAAGCGTGCTGTAATATGCCCTTTATCGTCATCAACACCACGTCCATACATGTAGCCATCACGGACGGTTAATTCAAAAGGATTTGACGACCAAGGCTGGTCATCATCAGCTGGCACAGTATCATAATGGTTGTAAAAAATAATCGTCTGAGCATCAGGTCTATTGCTCTTAAAACGTGCTAAAACAAACGGCGCCGTACAGGTATCGTCAATCGTCACCTCAGCACCAGCTTCAGTGAAAATATCGCCTAAATAATTTGCTACTTCTGCTAACCCAATTTGCTGTGCAAAAATCGATTTTTTAGCAATTAACTGACGTAAAATCTCAAAATAATATTGAGCAACGTCATCATTTTCAAACTTCTGCAACTGATTACTATCACTTACTACCATTTTCTACCTCTCAAAATTCAAAACACATCGGTAGCACAGTTTTGAAAACTCTCCAAGTTACTATTCTACCATATTGCTAATTATTTTAAAATCCACTCCCGACAAAGAAGCAATTTAGAAGTTATTAACTCTCCATAAAATATGAAATAATGCTTTAGAGACTGGGAAGTTATCCCAGCCTCTAATTTTTCATTTTCAATAGGCTATATTAATCGTCATCAGAAGATGATGAAGATGGTGTTGCGCCATCCCATGCAGGAATATCAGCACCATCTGAAGCTTCTTCGATGATTTTTCCGACTTCGTTTGTTTGGTAAACAGAAACTAAAGTCTTGATAGCATCAGCTTTGTCTGATTTTTTCCAACCTTTTTGGGCTGCAATAACGTTAATCCATTGATTTGAGTTTTCATCAACAGCTTCTTTGTAGAGTGTTGTGTCATAGTCAACATCAGCAGATTGTGCATAAGAGTTGTTAATAACTGCAGCGTCAACTGATGTTAATGTAGAAGCAGTTTGAGCAGCATCAACTTCTTTAATATCTAAGTTTTTCGGATTTGATGAAATGTTTTTAATTGTAGCCAATTCATCACCAGAAACGTCTAATTCAATCAAACCTGCAGATTGAAGAAGGTAGAGGGCACGGCTTTCATTTGAAGCATCATTAGGAATTGAAATAGTCCCTTTATCTGGAATATCACTAACGTCAGTGTATTTTGCATCGCCGTCGCTGTCAGTTCCTGAGAAGAGACGAATTGGGCTAAGAAACGTATCAGCAACTTCTACCAAAGTTCCATCATTTTCAGAATTCCAGTTGCTCAAGAAATATTTGTGTTGAAAAGCATTGACATCAATTTCGCCATTTTGAAGGGCTTCGTTTGGTTGATTATAGTCTGTAAATTCAACAAGTTCAATCTTAACACCTTTTTCTTCTGCCAATTCTTCAACTTTATCCCAAAGTGGTTCTGTTGCATCATCTAAAGTCATGACACCAACTTTAAGTGTTTTATCATCAGAAGATGATGAATCTGAAGAACCTCCACACGCTGCCAACAAAACAGTTGACGCCAAAGCTACACTAGCTAATCCAAATAATTTTTTCAATTTCATAGATATGTCCTCTTTCGTTTTAATAAGTGTTTTTATTTTATCCTATTTGATTCTAGGTTTCAAATTGTTATTAACAAGGTTTTCTTATAGTTTAAAACTATAACCAACACTTTTTAATCTGATGTTGGAACTTTCAAATCATTGGCAGAAGGTATGTAATCTCCACCAAGGTATTTTGCAGCAAGTTCTGTCAATGTACCGTCTTCTTGCAATTCTTTCAAACGTTTATTAACAAATTCTTGTAAATCTTCTTGGTCTTGTCCAAAGATGAAATAGATGTATGGTTGCTCTTCTGATTCCAAATCAATGGTTTTCAAATTATCCAAACTTTGATTCTTAATGACAGAATTAACAGTTGGGGCATCAAAAATCTTGAAATCATATTTGCCATCATTTAGATTTGTCAAGATTTGAGTGATGTTTTCATTTGTATAATTGATGTCAACAGTATTATCTGCATTTTCTTCATTATATTCTTCCAATTGAGCAGCGGTTGTCGTTCCTTGAACAACTTGTGTCGAATGACCACCGATATCATCGTAAGATGTTATATCACTGTCATTTGGCACGACAAGTACTGACGGTGTTGAACCGATAGGATATGAGAAGAGGTATTTTGCTGAGCGTTCTTCAGTATAGCTGATGTTATTACCACCCATTTGATATTTTCCTGAATCAAGTCCAGTAAAGATTGAAGACCACTCTGTTTTTTTGAATGTTACTTCGTATTTATCTGAATCTTTAAAGACTGCTTTTGCGACTTCAATATCATAACCTGTCAATTCACCGTCTTCTTCATATGAAAATGGAGCCGTTGTTCCAACTGTTGCAAAGACAACTTCTTCCTTTCCTGAAGAACTAGATGATGAAGATGAGCTTGATGAACAAGCTGCTAAAAAGGTTATAGAGGCTAGTGCAACACCTGTTACACCAAGGATTTTTTTCATTAATGTCATAATTGTCTCCTATTTTTGAAACTCCCTTTCAAAGGTATGCTTACATCTTAACATCACCAAGCTCACTTAACAAATACTTAAAATCTATCACAGTGATAAATAAAACTTATCACACACGGCTAATCCTTTTTAGAACGGTAATAGTCTAGTAGATACAGAGCATTTTGTACATAATAATTAACAGCTGTTGGTAGGGCTTCATCTTTTACAGTAAAGGTATCATGATGTAAATCTGCTGCATTGTCATCACCGTTGCTGCCAATCAAGGCAAAAACGCCTGGAATATGTTCTTGGTAGGTCGCAAAGTCTTCTCCTCCTGTTAATGGAGCAACTTCTAAAACTTCCGCAAACTGTTTTGAATGCTCAAAAATAAGCGGGGTCAACGTCTCGTCGTTATAAGTCACCGTTGGTGTTTTTCCCCACTCGATAGTGACTTGTGCGCCAAATTGCTCGGCTGTATTTTTCACAATTTTGGTAAATCGCTCACGCAAATGCTGACGATTTTCTGGCGTAAATGATCGAATCGTTCCTTCAAAATAGCCTGAATCCGGCAAAACATTCCATGTCGTCCCAGCATCAATATGTGTCACCGATAACACTGCCGCATCAAATGGCGAAACCGTTCGACTGATAATCGCCTGCAAATTATTTACAATGGTCGTAATGGTCAAAATTGTATCAATGCCAAAATCTGGACGCGCAGCATGACCGCTAACACCAGTTACCGTAACCTTAAATTTTTCAACCGCAGCCATAATTGCTTTAGAACGCAAGCCAATTTGCCCCGGTTTAAGATGAGGGTTATTATGGTAGCCTATAATTGCAGACACTCCTTCAATACCACCTGCTTCAATCACCGCATCAGCACCGGTCCCCACTTCCTCAGCTGGCTGGAAAATCAAGCGGATGGTTCCCTTAAGCTCAGCTTCTTTTGCCTTTAATAATTCAGCTGCTCCCAGTAAACTTGTTTGGTGAAAATCGTGTCCACACGCATGCATTGCACCGTTTTTACTTGCGTAATCAAACGTATTGGCTTCTCGAATCGGCAGAGCATCAATATCAGCTCGAAGCGCAATAATTGGCTCACCTTGGCCAATTTCGGCAATAAATCCTGTTTTTAAACCTGTTTCAACAATGCGAATTCCAAGATTGGAAAGATGATTTTTCAGAAATTCTGTCGTATTAAATTCACGTTCAGACACTTCTGGATGTTGATGAATATCACGACGAATTTTGGTTAATTTTTCATAAAGTTCTGCTGTCATTTGTTCACCTCTAATGCTGATGCTTCTGGTAAATAGCTACCACCTAAATATTTTTGACTCAATTTTTCCAGAGTCCCATTGTTATACAACATCTACAAACAACTTTATTAAAAGCTGTTTGTAGATATTGGCTATCACTTGAAAAGATGATGTAGTTATCCGGATTATCATCTGTATTCAGCTCAATACTCGTCAAATCCAGATTCTTTTGTTTAATAATCGTTTCAACTGAGATTTTATCAAAAATCAATAAAACTGCCAATTCCAATAAAACTTTTCCCATTTTCAGTTCTCCTAAATATCTGGATACCAAAAAAACTGACTGACATCAGCTTTATCTATATTATAATGTTTTTACCAAATAATTGAACAGCAAACGACTTTCACTTTTTTCTAGAAGAAGTTCTGGGTGCCATTGAATTCCCAAAATTGGAGCACCATGTTTACTTTCATAAGCTTCGATTGTCCCGTCACGAACATCACGCGCTGTCGCAATCAAATTAGGTGCCAAATCTTTGACACTTTGATGATGAAACGAATTAATCCATGAACCTGACTTCACCAAATGGCTAACGCGACTATTCGGCAAAATTTCCACTTTATGAGATGTACCCGAAATATCATCTTGCCAATGATTATCAACCTTTTGATTAAGTGTGCCACCCAAAGCAACATTAAGCAATTGCATACCACGGCAGACTGCAAAAATCGGTTTATTTTGACGAATGGCTTCTTTCACCAAAGCAAATTCAAATTCATCACGTTCTAAGCTGTAATCGTCACTATCAACTTCTTTTTCTTCACCGTAAAATTCTGGCGTAACATTTTGTCCACCTGATAAAACTAATTTATCAATCATACTGATATAGGTTTTAGCAAGGTCTGGTGTTCCCACAGGAATGATGATTGGAACCCCTCCAGCTACCTTAACACCATCTGATAAATGACGAGAAACCGCATCAAAATACATTCCTGACATAGCTGGCATTTCTTTGATATTTCCTGTAATCCCAACAATGACTTGTTTCATTTGATGTCCTCACTTTCGTTAGTTTTAAGGTTGCTTTACTGTGATAAATTTATTCTATCCTAAATTCGCACTAATTGCCAATAGATTTTTTTTATCACCAAGATAGCCTTAGCTTATCACCAAAAATAAAAAGGATACTCAGCTCAAAAAGGCTGAATATCCCATCATTTTATCAACGATATCTGATATTAGAAATCTGATACGTTATGGTAAACTTTTTGAACATCTTCGTCATCTTCAAGAACATCAACAAGTTTTTCAAAGACTTCAAGGTCTTCACCTTCAAGTGTCACTTCTGATTGAGGAATCATTTCAAGTTCAGTTACTTTGAATTCTTCAATACCGTTAGCACGCAAAGCTTCGATACCTTTGTGAAGGTCAGTTGGGGCTGTATAAACGGTAACAACACCATCTTCTGCTTCAACGTCTTCAACATCAACATCAGCTTCTAGCAATTGTTCAAAAACGCTATCTACGTCATCACCATCAAAGACAATAACACCTTTTTTATCGAACATGTAAGATACAGAACCAGATGCTCCCATGTTACCACCGTTTTTACCAAATGCAGTACGTAAGTTAGCAGCAGTACGGTTCACATTACTTGTCAAAGTATCCACGATAATCATTGAACCGTTTGGTCCAAATCCTTCGTAACGACCTTCAACGAAAGTTTCGTCTGTATTACCTTTTGCTTTATCGATTGCGCGATCGATAACGTGTTTTGGTACTTGCGCTTGTTTTGCACGTTCAAGTACAAATTTCAAAGTTGAATTTGATTCTGGATCTGGTTCACCTTCTTTAGCAGCAACATAGATTTCGACACCAAATTTCGCATAAACTTTAGAGTTAGCACCATCTTTGGCAGTTTTTTTGGCAACAATATTGGCCCACTTACGTCCCATGGGTAGTCTCCTTTGTAAAGATTATTTTTATTTTAGCATGATTAATTGATTTGGACACCGTAAATCTCCAAATCATTGAACTACTGAACTAGCAAAGCTAAATTCGTAATCCTTAATATTATAGCACTTTGACGAGGCTGTGTAAAATGGGGAGTTTAAATTCCATACAATTGACTAAATGGACATTTTTTGGAAAAAGAAGCCTTTTTACGGCACATAAATGATTAAAAATCAGCTCAAATCTCGCAAATATTGTGCCAAGGACATTGGTGCTTTTCCTAGCACACACTCAATATCATCTGATAAGCCTGCTTGTTCCCCTTTAGCGATTGCGGTATAAGTTGACACCCAAGAATCGTATTCCCATTGCTCGGCTTGCCAAATTTTGCGAGAGTCGTAAGCTTCCTCAACAGTTTCTTCAACGTACGTCACCGTTTTTCCAAGAGAATGACTGATTTGCTCTGTCATTTCCGATAATGTCAATTCTTCTGGTCCTGTCATATTTAAGGTTTGATTTGCCCACTTTTCAGGATTTTTAAGAATTTCTACTGCCACATCGGCAACATCCGAACGCACAACAGCAGAAACTTTTCCATTACCTGCTGGACCTTTGATTTCACCGTATTGGCGTGCCATATCAACAAAAAAATCAATATAAAAATTATCACGCAAAAAAGTGTATGCCAATCCTTCTTCCTTAATATATTGCTCCGTTGCCGCATGGTCACGTGCCAAAGTAAAGATTGAACTTGGACTAGCATTGTAAAACGAAGTGTAAACAATATGCTTAACACCAGCCGCTTTAGCAGCATCAATAAAAGCCCTGTGTTGTTGCAAACGTTCAGGATTCTCCTTGGCTGAAATCATAAAAAGCACATTAATCCCTGAAAGAGCCGCGATAGCTTCATCAGAATACTCATAACTGCATTTTTTCACAGTTGCCCCTGCCAGTTTGGGAGCACGTTCTGGCGAACGCGCCAAGTGACGTGCCGCAACACCTGCTTCTGATAATTCCTTGGCGACAAAACCACCCAAATGCCCCGTCACACCAGTAATCGCTAATGTCGTCATGTTTTTTTCCTCCGTTAGCTTTAATCACCTTCATTTTAGCATGAGCTCACAAAAACTGCTGACATTTAGTTTGAAAATGAAAAGCCAAGCTTTTTAAAAGCTTGGGCTACTTATAAATTATCCGTTATTTTTAACATATTCTGCAATGGCAGAGCTGACAAAACTAGCTGTCCCTTGACCTGCCGCTTTATCGATAAAAGCTGTGAAACGATTATCCGCAATATACATTTGCCCCAGACCTGACAAAATCTCCATATCACATGGGTAAAAATGCTCACTAATATAGCTTTGTAAAGTTTCAACTTGTTTTTGAACCTTGCTATCAGAAAAAGAAAACTCTTTTAGCTTTGCAAAGTCTCTCATTATCGCTGCCATTTCTTCCGTAATGACCGAAAAATCAGTCTGTGGATTTTTTTCAAATGCTTGATAAGCTTCCGTCGTTCCCCAACGTTCTTTAGCTTCTCTTTGAAAAGCTTCCAACTCTGACTTGTCGTAAGCCGTAAATGTCATCATGTTTCCTCCATTTTCCTGCAAGGACTTGGCATGACAAATAACTTTTTCCAAATGCTCTTTTTTCAATTCGAGCCATTTTATCTGCTCGCATAAAGCTTCTTCTTTGTCATAGCTTGGGTCCGACAGGATTTCCTTTATTTTTTTAAGAGGAAATTCTAGCTCACGAAACAGAAGAATTTCTTGCAAGCGTTCAAATGCGTCCATATCATAAAAGCGATAGCCATTTTCCCCAATAAAGGAGGGAGTTAAAAGACCAATCTGGTCATAATAATGCAACGTTCGCACGCTAATGCCTGATATCTGACTCATCTCTTTTACTGTTTTCATGTACTAGCTCCTCTCGATGATAAGTATAGGCTATAACGTTACGTTAGGGTCAAGAGAAAAAATGAAGTTTTTTACTTGTAATCGCTCACTTATTTATTATCACTGGAACTTTTCCCCAGTTTTGCTCTTGAATGTGTGGATTTCCTAGCGCATAAACTTGGTCGGCTTGTTGCGTTACCACATCCCACGGTTTTGCACCGATTCGAGCCACGATATCCACAGATTTTTTCACCGTTTTGAGGTGTTTCTGCCCTTTTGGCGTAAATCCCAGCACATGAACAGCTTCTGGCAAGGGCTTTTCTACAGCTCCCACCAAAATATAAGCCAAAATACGGCGCACACGCGCTTTTGTGTAGCGTTTCGTGGCAACTTTATCCACTAACTCGTCCACAGTCGCTACACTCCTAATAGCAGAGCGAATACGGCTGGCTAGTTCTTCATTAACTTGGAAAAATCCCGTCAAATCAGCATTTGTCAGGATTTGATATTTGAGCAAAGGGAAATAATCATTCCAAGTCACCTGAGAGGCGCCTAGGAAAAGGTCCGCATTTGGCATGAATTTATCCACAAAAGCTTTGTCTTTTCTGTGGACACGCAAATTTGTCGCGGACGCAAAGGGTGTTTCTGTCTCAAGCGAGTGATAACCTGCTCCTTGACGCATGATTGGAGTCAGCTGAATAGCTTTTCCAGCGCAAGCTTTGGCATAAGAAAGTCCTAAAATATGATTTGGCGTATTTCCAGTAAAGTTCACACCAGCAAAAGTCTCCCACATTTTCTGCGTTTTCTGTGGATAAGACAAATTATCTGGCAAACTTTGCAAGTAATCCACCATTTTCTGTTGATTATCCTCATAAATCTGTGAAAAGTGTTGATAATCCAGATTTTCTTCCGTGCCAAATGCCAACTTATCCACACCTAAACGCTCTAAAATATCCACCGCACCTTGTGCAAAGTAATCCGCTGACTGAACAGCCACCAAAAATGGCAATTCAACCACCAAATCAGCGCCATTTCGCAGAGCCATTTCCGCGCGTGTCCACTTATCCACAATCGCAGGCTCACCACGTTGGACAAAATTTCCCGACATGGCAACAATCTTGACCCCCTCAGCCTGTGACAACAAATACTCATGCCCATTATGAAAAGGATTAAATTCAGCAACGATACCAGTAACAGTCATGTTGTGCTCCTTTAATTATACTCAAACTCCACTCCATAATAGTCAATTAAAAAATATGTGATTCTATTTACCATTTCAAAAAAGTGATAGTAATAAAGAAATTTATAACTATAGTTAACACATTTCTTTAATTCCTATTATAAATACTTTTTTGTGCTATACATCAAATTACATACTAAAATAGCTAATCTAATCCAATAAATTTATCAAAAATATCGTTGTTATTGAAAGAAATCGACCAACGTTTATTAATAAATCTTTTTAAAGATTCAGCTCTTTGATGAATTGTTTCTGGTGTCCAATTATCATAATCTTTTGCTAACTTCCTCTCTGAATATATACCGAATTCATAGCAGCATTCACCTTCTTGCCTTTTTTCTGGATACGATTTATTTGCAAGATAACCATTCTTTTTTTTACCAACTAATAATAAATTAGGTAAAGAATGCTTCTTCTTTTCCTTCTCTCTATCATTAAGGCTACTGAATCGTTCACTCCAGTAAGTATTTTTACCAGCTTTAGGATAGATATGCTCAATATTGTAAAAATCAGTTTCAAAGCGAGAAAAAAGCTCACTAATCCTTTTTTTAAACTCAGGATCTTTTGCTTCTTCAATTAAATTAGCTTCTAAATTATATAAAATATATTTAGCGACTCGTTTATTATTTTTATAAAAATAAAAAGAATCAATTTTTGCATTCTCAAAAAATTCACCGCTAACAAATGCTTGTTTCAACTTATTGACAGTTATTCTTAATTTATTAAGATATTCCGAAAAGTTTAGTTCTTCATTTTCAAAAAAATCCATTAATTGCACAGAGAAATCTCTAAACTGAATAAATGTTGAAAGTCTTCCATAACCACGTTTATATTTTAAATTGCTTACAAACAATCTTATTAGTAATGCAGATTCAAATTGTTGTAATATTCCCTTTCTGACTTTTTCGTCACAACTCTCTTCTCCATATAAAGAAAAAATTACTCTACTAATCATTTCAACAGGATATACAAGATCAAAAATTTGAACTTTGTCTTTAGAATTAAGTAATATTCTGATTCCATTCAATAACTTAGCTTCTTCAAAACTAATTGTTGAATACTGGAATGGATTATTCAGTCCAACCCACAATGTTATCTTATTCCCCAAATCATCAATATAGCTTCTTATATCATTTATGCTGATAACCCCGTCAATCACATTCTTAGCAGTAAAATAATTCTCCAAAAGAAGATCAACTTTACTAATTTCTTTTGAAGATTTTCTAATATATTCTCTCATCGGCTTATAAGAATCTATCTGCTGCATCAAAAAAGAATCATCTAAATCTTTTCCACCCCTCTTATTTCCTAAAAAGCTACCATTAGTAATATTAAGTTCTTCAGTCCCTAAATATCTATATAATTTTTTCCAACATTCATTGATTTGTTCTCTCAAATTTGCTTTAGCACAGTCATTCGTTTTTAAAAGCATTGTTAAATAAATTAGCCTATTTTTCAACAGCTCCAATTTTGATAAAGGTTTTCCTCGATTATTCATTGTCTCAAATGTAACAAAAATATCTAACTCTTCATCAATAATATACTTATTAAAAACAAGATGATACAAAAGTTTCTTTAATAATCTATCCAACTCTTCAAAACTTAATTTTTTACACTGGTTAGTAAAAAAATCCTTGGCAGTTTTCAAATTATTTGAATATTCATTTTGCTCTACCACATAATTAAAATTTATTGGGAAATCATCTTTCAAAATTTCTTTAATATAAAATCCTAAGCTATCACTTGTATTGTCATACAAGAACTTATATGTTTTATTCCCATCTTTTTCTTGTGCTATATAGTCACTATAAATAGATGCAATCGAACGATTAGTATCCAACTCTTTTTCAGGATAACAAGCTTTAGCAATTTCTAAAATGCTCACCAATAATATAACAGCTGTAGTTAATCTCTGTTGCCCATCAACTATATAATAAGGATTCATCCTTCTTTCAGTTATTAACCAATTTTCTTTATTCCAGTTATCGTAAACCTTACTGTCTACACGTTCAAAAGTTAAGACTCCTGCATAATGATTACGATTTTCATCAATTAACTCTAGATCTTCCCAAAAATCTCGTACCTCTTTATCTTTCCATGAATATCCCCTCTGATAATCAGGAATTCTTAATAAATTTTCGCGAAGTATTACATCTAAAGTTTCTAAATTTCCAAGCATTATTTTTCCTCATATCCTAGGTTAAGTATCTCAAATATAGTACAAACATTATTAATCATTTCACTTCATCAACATTATAAACTGTAACTCCCCCCTACTTCTGACAGACAAAGAACCAGCGGTTTGATTTTTTGCGTGGCTTTTTGTCCTCAAAGTCGGCGTAGAGTTTGAATGATTTGAAGCCTGCTTGTTCCAAGAGGATATCGTAAGTTAGGACTTCATAAGTGCGTTCTTCATGAACTTCGTCATAGCGTGTGAAGCGTCCATCCTCGTCTTGCAGGAAGAAAGTCAATTCATGCACAACAGAATGTGGTGCCTCATCAGCATAGGTATCCCAAACCATGGCAAATTCTTCTGCGTTTTCATGGTAAGAATAACCAGGAAAAACGGTGTCAGTTTGGTAAGTTGAGTGCACGTCAAAGATGAATACTCCGTCCTCATTCAAACAGTCGTAAACTTGCTTAAAGACATCACCAACCTCAACTTCATCAGCCATATAACAGATAGAATCTGAATAACAGGTCACCAAATCGTATTTTCCTGCTTGCGACAAATCGAGCATATTACCTTGTTTGAACTCGATAGCTTCACTAGCTGCTTTTGCACGTTTTCTTGCGATTTCAAGCATATCCTCACTCAAATCAAGCCCTGTCACGTCAAAGCCAGCTTTGGCAAAACGTACTGACTGAATCCCAGTTCCACAGGCTAATTCCAAGAGTTTTTTCTTATTTTTTGGAAAATGGCGGAGCGAAAAGTCAGTCCATTTATCATAAAGGGAGTCATCCATGATAGCATCATAAACCGATGCAAATTTTTCGTAGTTTTTGTTCATTGTTTTGTCCTATCAAACTTCTATCATTCTTAGAATGAAATAATCTGAGACAAGTGCCCCAGATTATAAGAATAATGCTACAAAATTAAGCAAGGTATTCTGATACGTCAACCATTGGTGCTTCGTGCCAAAGTTTTTCAATGTTGTAGTGTTCACGTTCGTCTTCTGAGAAGATATGGACAACAACATCATTAAGGTCAAGAAGTACCCAACCTGTACGACTATCACCTTCAGCATGACTGGCATCACCACCAGCTTCTTTAACTTTTTCACGAATATTTTCTGCAATAGCATCCAGTTGACGTGTGTTCATGGCGCTAACCACTACAAAATAATCTGTCACACTAGTCAATCCATAAAGGTCTAAGACAACCATGTCTTCTGCACGTTTTTCATCAGCTGCCTTGACAACAACAGCTAAAAGTTCTTCTTTAGTCAATATATATCCTCTTTCAATAATTACAATCTATCTGATTAATCTTTCATAAACCCAACATACGCATTATAAGTCTCAATGGTTTGTGGGAAGATAGGAAAGGCTTGGTGCGCTAGATGTTCTACGGTATGAACAGTTTCGTAGGCAACCGCCTTATCTAACGATTCTTTAGCAATCACGCGCGCTTCTTCCACCAAGGGAAAACGGCGATTTGGCTCGATATAGTCTGCCACATAAACAATCTTATCTAGCAAAGACATATCACTTGAACCAACGGTATGAGTCTCAATACTACGCAAGATTTCCTTGTCCGTCACGCCCAAATCTTCTTGAATCTTATAAATACCGACCATGCCATGCCAAACATTATTGCCCCATTTTTTTAGTTCTGGGTCAAGCTGATACTTATCAATCAAATCTAAAAATTCTTGGTCTGAAATCTCTTTGGCATAATCGTGGATTAATCCAGCCAGTCCAGCTTTTTCCGTATCATAACCATAACGCTCTGCCAATTCAATGGCAGTTTTTTCCACGCCAAGGACATGGTTAAAACGTTTTTCACTCATAACTGATGCAACTTTGCCTAAAAGCTCAGCACGTTCAATTCCCGCGGTATAAGCCTCATAAGTCATGATAAAGTCCTTCTTTCTCAATGTAGTCAATAACTGTCTGTGGCATTAGGAAATTCGGACGGCAACCATTTTCAAAATGATGACGAATCATACTAGATGAAATATCCATCAGCGGCACATCAACCCAAATCACTGGATAAGACGTTCCAGCTTTGTATTTAGGACGTTGAACACCGACAAATTGCACCATTTTAATCAATTCCTCAATTTTATGCCATTTTGGCAAATAATCCACCATGTCTGCGCCAATGATGAAATAGTAATCAACATCAGGATTTTTTTCAATCAAAAGCTTCATTGTATCGTAAGTATAGCTGATGCCTTTACGTTCCAATTCAATAGTTTCAATTCCCAAACCATCAACACCTTCAATGGCTAATTCAAGCATTTTCAAGCGATGTTTTTCATCGATTGTATTTTTCTTATCAACGTGTGGTGGCTCGTATTCGGGCATAAGAAAAACCTTATCCAAACACAATTGTTGGCGAACTTGGTCTGCAACGACGAGATGTGCATTATGAACAGGATTGAAATTACCTCCTAGAATTCCAATCTGCTTACGATTTTTATCTTTTTCTTTCTTCTCCAATTCAACTTTGGTGAATGGAGTTAACAATTCTAATGCCATATTGACTACCTCCAAGCCAGGCGACTTCTTAAACGACTAACTCTTTAAAACGACATTGTCAATTCGTAAACTTGACTTTATCGATTCAATTCTTTTACTTTTGGTGAGATTTTACGGTTTTGTTTTTTAGACGATTCTTTATAAAGAATAAGGATACGTCCGATTTTCAAAACAGTATCGCAACCAATTTCATCTTCTAAGATTTCAGCAACTTCGTGAATATCTTCATCGGTATTTTGAAGAAGCGTTACCTTAATCAATTCGCGCGCATCCAAAGCATTTCGGACACTTGTTTTAATTTGGTCATTAAGACCATTTTTCCCAATTTGCACAATTGGTTTCATTGAGTGTGCTTGTGATTTCAAAAAAGCACGTTGTTTTGATGTTAACATAATTATCATATCAGGCATAAAAATCCACTAAAAACACACTCAACAAAAAATCTTAATTTGTTCAGTCGGCTTTTCAGTAAATTTTCCGCCTCTGTTCAAGTCACTCAAAATTGACCTGAACTTCCTTTCTTTTTATTCTTTTAAATCAATGCCTTGCGAAGCAATACTGCCACCCCTTCGGGCGCCCAAGCAGCAATTTTAACAGGGCTATCTTGCGAAGCTTTAATGCGAATCCAACCCAGCCCAGAATAAACCACATCCATTTTAGCTTTAATGGTAAATTCATGACGGACTAATTTTGGAAAATCAGCTAATTCCTTGTCTATTGGTGGTGTTAAAAGACTACCAACGTGTTTGTCATAGAAAGCATCAGCACCAGCTAATTTGGTACGGTGCAATTTCAAATTATTGTCAAAATAAGCTGTAAAACCTTGCTTGTCTCCTGAGATAAAATCAAAACGTCCCAAACCGGCCAAGAACAGCGTTTGTTCAGGGTTGAGCTGATAAGTTTTCGGTTTAATTTCTTTCTTAGGACTGATGTATTTCAAATTTTTATCCCCAAGATAATGTGCCATTTGGTGACGGTGAATAATCCCTGGTGTATCAAAAATATAACTACCGTCGTCCAATGGAATTTCGATTTTATCAAGGGTTGTTCCAGGGAAGCGAGATGTCGTAATAATATCTTTTTCACCTGTTATTTCTTTGATAATAGCATTGATAAGGGTTGATTTACCAACGTTTGTAACACCCACGACGTAAACATCACGCCCACGACGTAATTTTTCAATTTTTTCAATCAAGTCCTTGATAGCCTGATGATTTTGGGCGCTCGTCAAAATGACATCAACTGGACGAAGCCCTTCTTCATGCGCACGTTCTGTCAGCCATTGTGTCACTTTGCTATCCTTAACTGATTTTGGCAAAATGTCCTTTTTATTTCCGACAAGTAAGACGTCATTGCCAGAAACAAAACGTGGCAAGCCAGGGATAACTGAACCATTGAAATCAAAGATGTCCACAACATTAACCACAAGAGCATCACTATCTCCAACTTCGTGTAGAAGTTTCAAAAATTCATCATCAGTGATGTGCACATCGGTGATTTCATTGTAATGACGTAATCTAAAACATCTTTGGCAATACAATTCGCCACTCTCTAAACCTTTTTCAAGAGCAGCTTTTGGGGTATATCCTACCTTTTCCTTATCTTCTATTTGAATTTTGGCTCCACAGCCAATACATAATAATTCTTCCATTAAATTCCTTTTTGATATTGAATTTTTCCGTATTTTTCTTCAAGTTTAGCCCAAACACGGCGTTCGCGCCAACGATTAATCTTTGTATTCCAAGCATCAGAAGTCACTAATGGCTTAACCAAAACAGACTGAATACCAGCACGGTGTGCCGCACGAATGTCCGTCATTAACTGATCACCGACCATGATAACCTCATCACGATCAAAACCATAACGTTTGATTGCCATATTGATACCGCGTGTAAAAGGTTTCATAGCACGGCTAACAAAGTCCACACCAAATCGCGAAACCGCACGATTCACACGAGAATGCTTGTTATTTGATACGACCACAACTGAAATATCCGCCATAGTCATCTCATCTAACCATGCACGCACTTCAGGCGTTCCATCAGGATTATTCCATGCGATTAAGGTATTATCTAAATCCACTAACACGGCATGAATCCCACGTCGTAATAAATCATCTGCTCTTAAATCATAAACTGCCTCAACCACGAAGGTCGGCCTATAATCGTCTATACTCAAATCCTTCTCCAAAAAATATATTTTACTATTTATTTTAACATATTTGCCAAAATATGGCGAATTGAAAACCATTCCCACATAAGGAAATTTAATGAAAAAAGAGCAGCAAGCCACTCTCTATAAACTTATTTTTCTTTTCCGTCAACAACTCGTAGTAAGATAACAAGTTCGACAGCTGCTAGAATAAGCAAGACGATAAAAGCGTTGCGTGAACCTTGGGCTGTTGCTGCAGAGTAACTAAGGCTGCTGTTTGTTTGGCTTAAGGCTACAACCAGTGAAGCGATTGTTGTTCCAACAGCACCAGCAAATTGTTGTAGTGTATTAAAAATAGCATTAGCATCTGCACGCTCCTTAAGTGCTATTTGTTTTTGACCACTTGTCATGACATTACCAAAAGCAATTCCAGTTCCACCCATTGATAGGATGTAAAAAATTGTCAACCAAGTATTTGATAAATGCAAGCCAAAAATACTATAAAGACAAAGAGCAAAAACAAGCATGCTTACCCCAAAAATAATTGGCTTTTTAGCTCCCAAACGATCTAAGATACTTCCGCTAAATGGAGCAAAACAAGCACCAATAAACGCTCCTGGAAAAACCAGAAGACCTGCTACTGTTGATGTTGAATGATTAACCATTTGAATATAGTTTGGAATCAAGAATGATAGTCCCAAGTTAACAATTTGAAAAAGGAAAAATGCCACGACGTGTCCTGCAAATTTTCCGTCTTTCAAAACGGATAGCTCAACAATCGGCACAACTAATTGAGCTGAACGTTTCACAAGTACGACAAGCCCTGTTATACCAACAAATAAACTGCCTAGAACAGGCAAGCTAAGAAAATCGTAATCAGCAAGATTATTAATTCCTAAAATCAAACCAATAAAGGCACAAAGAATCGCAATCACGCTAAGAATATCTAATTTTTCACGCGCCACTTCATCTTTTTGTTCAATAGACGTCACACCTAATGCCAAAGAAATTAATAACAGCGGAATTAACAGAACAAAAATAAAACGCCAACCTAAGTTTGAAGCGACCAGACCACCAAATGTTGGCCCAACTGCTGGAGCGACCGCTGTAATCAACGTTCCTACTCCCATCATTGTACCAATTTTACTCATTGGCACTTGGTCCAAAATGATATTAAACATCAAAGGGAGAGCAATTCCGACACCAATCCCTTGAACCACACGACCAAATAAAAGGAGGGCAAAACTTGGCGCAATAGTATCGATTAGAATCCCCAAAATAAACAACAAGTTGGCTGCTAAAAAGACAGATTTTGTCTTAAATGAACGTTTTAAATAAGCTGACAAAGGCACAACTGACGCAACAACCAAAAGGTAAATCGTTGTCATCCATTGAACCGTTGAGGTATTAATTCCAAATTCTGTCATCAAGGTTGGAAATGTGATATTCATAGCTGTTTCGACAACCACACCACAAAATGATAACATTCCCGCACCAACAACGGCTCTAATGACTTTAGGTGAAATTTTTTCTTCTGACATGTGTCCTCCTATTTTTCTTTCATGTAATACTTTAAAATTTTCTCAAAAATGGCAATATCCTCTTCTGAAAAGTTTTTTTCCAACTCTCTTTCTTGATTTCTGAAGTAAGAGCGACATTCTTCCACTAAACCTTGAGCTTTCTCCGTTAAATAAACGGATTTTTGTCTGGCATCCTGTTGCGATACTTGACGATAAATTAGTACCTTTTTCTCCATTCGTTGCAAAAGTACCGTCGTCGTTGAACGCTGAATGTTAAATTCTTTTTCAATGTCTTGCTGGAAATATTCTTCCTTTACACCTTGACTTAAAAAATCAATGATAGACATCTGCATACCAGTCAAATCAAACGGTTTTGCGAATTGGTCAAACTCTCGCCCCAATTGATTGCTTGCCTTTTTGACCAAACGTCCGATATTTTTTTCCATAACGTTTCCTCATTTTTGTTAGTTAGCTAATTATTAGAAAGCTAACAAATTATAGTTTAAGCCTATTTTATAAAAATGTCAAGGGACAAAACAAAAAACGTCATGGCAAGCAAATTTGCTCAACCATAACTCTTTGATATTGTGATTAATGCAATTGTTTACGCACAGCGATTAAGTCATGGAGAGAAACCGTTAAAACAGCTACGATGATGAAAATCATTCCCACAAAATCCATTGGGTAGAAAATTTCATGCATAATGGTTACCGAGAAAAAGACTGATGAGACTGGTTCTACCGCTGCAAGCAGGCTCCCTTTCACAGCCCCAATAATCGTCGTCCCTTTTAAGAAAAAAGTATAAGCAAAGACAGTTCCGATAATGATAATTCCAAATAAAGCTAACCAATTACCTGATGTTAACACTAGCGGATACTGCCATGAGCGTGTCATGATTGGAAAAACGATGCCTCCCATAAGCATGCCAAGTCCAATCACCGTAAAACTTCCAAATTTACGAATTAATTTGACAGGCAAAACAATGTAAAAAGAATAAGTTACTGCTGAAAATATCCCCCAGAAAAAGCCTTTCGGAGTCATTGCCAAACCGTCAAAATGACCATGTGTTGCAATGATAAAGGTACCTAAAATCGCAAAGAGAATCGCAAAGAATTCTGACAATGTCGGTAGTTGCTTATTTTTCAACGACACGTAAGCCAAAATAATAATCGGTGCCACATACTGTAAAACCGTCGCCGTACCAGCATTCGTGTAGTGAATTGCCATCAAATACGCATATTGATTCATCAAAAGCCCAATAATGGCAAAAACAGCGATACCGCCTAAAACTTTCAGCTGTTTTATTGCACGAAAAAAATGCTGTGGTTGCGAAATTATCGCCATTACAGTCAACAAAAGCCCAGAAACAATTAATCTCATGCTTGTCAGCAAGTTAATGTTCAGCCCATGTGTCATAAGATATTGCCCTGAGATGCCAGAAATCCCCCAAGCAATACCTGCCATAAGCACCATAATTGTTCCCTTTAAATTCTTATTCATCTTAACTCCATTCAACACATCAAAAGTAAATTCAGCTATCAGTATAACATATTTAAATCAAAGAAAACACACCACTTCTGATACTTTTGTCAAATAATCTTTCTAAAAATTCTGCCCTGCTGTACAAAAAATCACCCCGAAGGATGATTTTACTTATTATTAGTCTTCTTTTAATTTTGCCAACTCTTGTGCCAACAATTTAAGCGCAACTTGTGGGTTAGCTTTACCTTTTGTAGCTTTCATCAAAAATCCAGTGAAGGCTTTATCGGCATTACGTTTACCAGACTTGAAGTCAGCAACAGCAGCTTCATTATCCTCAAAAACTTGGTGGATAATCGGAATAAGCACAGCAGGGTCAGAAATTTGAACCAAACCAGCTTTTTCAACGTATTCACGCGCAGAACCACCATTTTTAGCCAAATGAACAAAGACTTTCTTGGCAATTTTTGATGAAATCGTACCGTCAGCAATGATAGCAAGCATTTCAACAAGATTTTCAGGTGTCAACAAGATTTCTGGAAGTGTCTTATTTTCGCTGTTCAAGAATTGAGCAACTTCACCCTGCAACCAGTTAGAAGCTTGTTTAGCATCACCACCAAGCGCAACTGCACTTTCAAAGAAATCAGATGTTGCTTTCGTTGCTGTCAATTGCGCAGCATCGTAAGCTGTCAAACCAAATTCAGTGACGTATTTGGCACGACGGTCTTTTGGAAATTCTGGCAATGTTTTGCGAACTGATTCAATCCATTCGTCTGACACTTCGTAAAGTGGTAGGTCTGGTTCTGGGAAATAACGATAATCTGATGACCCTTCCTTAACACGCATCAAAATTGTTTCACCAGTCGATTCATCATAACGACGTGTTTCTTGTTGAATTTGACCACCTGAACGAAGAACTTGTGCTTGGCGTTTTTGCTCATAGATAAGCCCTTTACGCACGTTGTTAAATGAGTTCAAGTTTTTCAATTCAGCTTTCACACCAAATTCTTCTTGACCATATGGACGAAGAGAGATGTTGGCATCCACACGCATAGAACCTTCTTCCATTTTAACGTCAGAAATACCAGTGTATTGGATGACTTCTTTAAGAGCTGTTAAGTAAGCATAAGCTTCTTCCGGGGAACGCATATCAGCTTCTGAGACGATTTCAATCAACGGTACACCTTGACGGTTAAGGTCAACATAAGAATAACCATCAGTACCGTGAGTGTTTTTACCAGCATCTTCTTCCAAATGAGCACGTTCGATACGAATTTTTTTAGTTGACCCATCTTCAAGCTCAATTTCAATCCAACCATTGTAGCCAATTGGCTCATCAAATTGTGAAATTTGGTAAGCTTTTGGATTATCAGGATAGAAATAGTTTTTACGGTCAAAGTGCATATTTTGGTGAATATCCATGTTAAGTGCCAAGGCTGCTTTAATACCAGCATCAATAACACCTTTATTCATCACAGGAAGAACACCTGGGAATGACCAGTCGATAACATTTGTATTGGCATTTTGTTCATTACCAAAATGTGCTGATGTCGGTGAAAAAATCTTTGAATTTGTATTTAACTCAACGTGGACTTCAAGCCCGATGACTGTTTCAAAGTTCATTATTTGTCACCTCCAAAAATAATCGGTTGTTGTTTATGATAATCAGTTGTTGCTTCAAAGGCTGCTGCAGCTTGGTAGATAGTTTCTTCGCTGTATTTTGGACCAATCAATTGCATACCAACTGGAAGCCCTTGGGCAAATCCAGCAGGAATTGAAAGCCCTGGAAGCCCAGCCAAGTTGACAGGAATTGTCAAAATATCTGCCAAATACATAGCAACAGGGTCATGATTAAGGGTATCCAAACCAAAGGCTACACTTGGAGCAGTTGGACCTAAAATCAAATCATAATCCGCAAAGATTTTTTCAAAATCACGAATAATCAATGTACGAACTTGACCAGCTTTTTTGAAGTAAGCATCGTAATAACCTGATGACAAACTAAATGTACCAAGCATGATACGACGTTTCACTTCATCACCGAAACCTTCGCTACGTGTATTAACATAAATATCTTCAAGATTGTTGTAGTTTTCAGTGCGGTAACCGTAACGAATACCGTCAAAACGTTGCAAATTTGAAGAAGCTTCTGATGATGCAATGATATAGTAAACCGCTACGCCATATTTACTGTGTGGAAGACTAACTTCCTCAACTGTTGCACCAAGTTTTTCAAAGTGTTTAGCCGCTTTAAGAATTGTTTCTTTCACTTCTGGATCGATACCTTCTCCAAGGTATTCTTTTGGCAAAGCAATTTTCATGCCTTTAATATCTTGACCAATTTTAGCTGTGAAATCAGCCACTTCGCGGTCAGAAGATGTCGCATCTTTAGCGTCATGACCAGCAATCACATTCAACAATTGTGCATTTTCTTTAACTGTTTGAGAAAATGGACCGATTTGGTCAAGTGAGCTACCAAATGCAATCAAACCAAAACGTGACACACGTCCATAAGTTGGTTTCAAACCGACAACACCATTAAAGGCTGCCGGTTGGCGGATTGAACCACCAGTATCAGAACCTAATGCCAAACGAACTTGACCTGAGGCAACAGCTGCCGCAGAACCACCAGATGATCCACCAGGAACTTTGCTATGATTCCAAGCATTTTTTGTTTTCTTAAAGTATGATGTTTCAGTTGAACCACCCATGGCAAATTCGTCCATGTTTGTTTTACCAACAACAATCATATCCTTACCGTAAAGTTTTTCAACCGCAGTTGCATCAAAAATTGGTTCATAGTTGTAAAGCATTTTAGACGCTGCTGTTGTTAAAATACCACGTGTTGAAATATTATCTTTAACAGCCAAAGGAATCCCTGACATCACATTATCAGCATCAATTCCTTTCTCATCAACGGCTGCCGCTTGTGCAAGAGCTGCTTCTTCAGAAACAGTGATGAAAGAATCAACAGCTGCTTCACGTTCTTTAATATCTTCAAGTGTTGCTTTGGTTAATTCAACCGCTGAGATTTCTTTATTGACAAGAAGATTATGCAACTCATCAATTGATTTTGTATTAAATGACATTAGGCATCTCCTCCGTCCTCTAAGATAGCAGGAACTTTAATATAGTAATTTTCAGATTGAGGCACATTTTTAAAGAGCTCATCACGGTCATCACCAGCTACTGCCACATCTTCACGCATAACAGTCTTACGGTCTGCCATTGTTGTCGTTACAGGGATACCCTCTGTATCAACTTCATTCAAGAGTTCTACCATATCTACAATTTTAGACAAAGTTGTCGCAAATTCTGCTGTTTCTTCTTCAGCAAAGGACAATTTTGACAAATCAGCCACATGACGAACTTCTTCTTCAGAAATTTTCATCTCTATCTCTCCTTGATTAAATTAAATCGTAACTTAAATTACAATACAGTCCTTAAAATTATACCATATTTTAAGCCTCTTTAACATGAAAAAAAGAAGTAGTCTCCCACTTCTTCCAACTTTTAAACAATCTTTGCACCTAAGACATTTTTAAAATGATTTAGTGCAAACTGATGATTTTCCTCTGTTAAGCTCGCGACTGCTTCCGCCGGAATCTCAATGTCATATCCTAAATTGTAAGCGTCGATAGCTGTATGAAAAACACAAATATCCGTCAAAACACCTGTCAATACAACAGTTGTCACACGACGTTCGCGCAATCGAATATCCAAATCCGTCCCTGAAAAGGCTGAATAATGACGTTTATCCAACCAAAAAACTTTGCTATCTTCCTTGATTTCTGCATATAAATCAGCTAACTGACCATATAAATCACGACCGCTTGTTCCCTTGATATTATGAGGTGGGAACAATTTTGTCTCTGGATGAAAATCATCACCCTCATCATGACCATCAATGGCAAAGAAGATATAATTCCCCGCTTCATAGGCTTCTTTGGTGACACGCGTAATAGCTTCTTCAATAGCTTGTGCTGGCTTTCCAGCCGTTAACTTGCCATCATTTGCTACAAAATCATAGGTATAGTCAATTGAAATAAGAGCTTTTTTCATTAATTATATTCCTTTAATTTATCGAAGATACCTTCATTGATGACTTTAAGGTAAGTTCCTTTCATCCCCAATGAACGGCTTTCGATAATCCCTGCAGATTCCAATTTACGTAGGGCATTGACAATAACTGAACGTGTAATACCAATGCGGTCAGCAATAACTGATGCAGTTAAGCGACCTTCTGTACCGTCTAATTCACCCAAAATAGCTGATACAGCTTTCATTTCTGAGTAAGATAGCGTGTTAATAGCCATATTAACAGCTGTTTGTTTACGAATGGTTTCTTCAAGATTTTCAGTTTGAAGATTAAGTAATTGGATACCAACTACTGTTGAGGCAATTTCAACAAGAATCAAATCATCTTCTAAAAATTCTTTATCATTACGCCAAATGATAAGAGAACCTAGACGCATACCGCCACCATAGATTGGTGCAATAGTTGTCAAGCCATCAGGATAGATGTCTTTTGATTCTACTGGGAAAATAGTCAATTCATTATCCACAGACAAATTTGCCTCTGTGTCGTAAACACGACTAGCCGCTTTAACATAGCTTTCTGGGAATTGTTTGGCATCAAAGAATTCCTCTACGCGGTCAGTATTTGTTTTATACTTCATTGCATAACCAAGAAGGTTACCCCCTCCATTAATGATGCAAGCATTACAATCAATGATATCAGCTAATTGAGCAGCCATTGTATTATATGGCAATTCAGTGTCTAAGCTGTCAACGGAGCGTTGCAAAATTGATGTAATCTTTCGTGTTTTTTCTAATAAATTCGGCATTTTCTACTTCCTTTGCGTTATTTGCGTTACAATTATATCAAAGGAATTCTTATTTTGCAAACAATTATCTGAAAATTCCTTTATCTTCTGACATTTTTTGTAAACGCATTCTTTTTAGGCGGATTTTAATTAAAAAAAGCATTAAAACGTTCGGGTTTTAAAGTTGATTTTTCAATCAAACTGTAAACTTCCAACATTTTAATAGCTTTTTCCTTAGCGTCGATATTGATTTAATACTCTTGTTAACTTTTCTTGAACTTCTGCCAATTCTTCCACGCGTGGTAGATAAACGATACGGAAGTGGTCCGGTTCATTCCAGTTGAATCCTTTACCAGGAACCAACATAACTTTTTCTTGTTTCAATAATTCCAAACAGAATTGTTCGTCATCATCAATCTGATACATGTCACGGTCAATTTTAGGGAAAATGTAAAGTCCTGCATCTGGTTTTACAGCTGAAAGCCCTGGAACTTCATTAACAGCTTTGTAGATAAAGTTACGTTGTTCATAGATTCGACCACCAGGAATCAACAATTCATCAACTGATTGGTAGCCACCAAGTGATGTTTGAACAACATGTTGACCTAAAACATTAGCGCAAAGACGCATATTTGCCAACATATTAAGCCCTTCAATGTAGCCTTTAACATTATTTTTAGGACCTGATAAGACCATCCAACCAACACGAAAACCACAGATTCGGTGAGATTTTGATAAACCATTCATTGACACACAGAAAACATCTGGTGCTAAGCTAGCAATTGCTGTGTGTTTTTTGCCATCCATTACCAAGCGATCATAGATTTCATCAGCAAAGATAATCAAATCATTTTGACGAGCAATTTCAACAATTTCTTTAAGAAGCTCATCAGGATACAAAGCTCCCGTTGGGTTATTAGGGTTAATCACAACAATCGCTTTTGTGTTAGAAGTGATTTTTGATTTGATATCATCAATATCAGGATACCAGTTAGCTTTTTCATCACAAAGATAATGAACAGCATTGCCTCCCGCCAAGCTAACACAAGCTGTCCACAATGGGTAATCAGGCATTGGTACTAAGACCTCATCCCCATCATCAAGAAGCGCCTGAAGAGATATTGAAATCAATTCAGATACACCATTTCCTAGATAAATATCATCAATATCCACATGTGGGAACCCTTTTAGCTGACAATATTGCATAATTGCCTTACGCGCAGAAAAAATCCCTTTACTATCTGAATAAGCTTCACTATTGCGAGCATTGGCAATCAAATCTCGAATGACTTCGTCTGGTGCTGTAAAGCCAAATTCAGCTGGGTTACCAGTATTAAGACGCAAGATTTTTTCACCATTAGCAATCATACGAGTGGCTTCGTCAAGAATTGGTCCACGGATGTCATAAGAAACGTGTTCTAGCTTTGAAGATTTATCAAATATTTTCATAGATTTTACCTCGTTTTAGATATTATAAACTTTCCCCTACAAATTTTCAATCCAAGAAAGGTTAGTTAGATGCAAAAAATAGTCAAGATAGCTATTATCGTTTGCTAAATATACTTCAATATCTCTCACCAAATCTGGATAATCGGTAATAATCCCGTCTGTACTGGTTTTGACGTATTTTTCAATATCATCAGTTGAATTAATCGTCCAGACGTAAATCTTCTTGCCATTTTTATGCGCTGTACGTGCTAAGAGCTCATTATATGAGAAGTCCTCAATCGCATAAAAATCCACTTTCTGGCTGGTGAAATTTCCAATTTGCAAAGAAATGGTATAACCTGTTTTGATTGCTGGGTCAAGTTTTTCAACCGTTTCAATTGTCTTTAGGTCCGCAGACATGGTCATATAAGATTTCTCAACACCCAGCTCTTTCATTTTATCAACAAACAATTGTTCATAATTTGCAGGTTCATTGCCTGTTGGTTTTAACTCGACTAACAATTTAATACCGAGTTGCTTTGCCTTAGCGACGTAATCCTCGAAAGAAATAATTTGCGATTGGTATCCATTTTGACTTGTTTTCAAACCAATGACGTCTTTAGCATTAGATTGTGAAATCGTGATATCCTTGCCCGTTAAGCGTTTAAGATTATCATCATGGCTAACGATAAATTGCTGGTCTTTTGATAAAATAATATCCATTTCAGCATAGTCAGCGCCAGCATTTGCCGCACCTTCCAAAGCCTCCAGAGAATTTTCAACCCCTTGCGAAACCATTCCCCTATGTGCAATCACTTCTAGGTGCTCTACAGGTTCGCCAGACACTTTCAAAACATTGTATATATAATTCATACCACCAATGACCAGAATTAGTCCAGCCAAAGCTAACAAACGATGTCGCCTATTTCCTTGATTAGCGGGTGCTAAAGTGCTACTGCTATTTTCTATCACTTGTAATAAGTAGGAAATCGATGCTAATTTGAACAGCAGTCGCCCTGCAAACAATACTCCCCAAACAAAGGATAGGAATAAAGTTTCAACCCAAAACGATTTATCTACACCATCAACCAAAGCCGCCAAACTGATGCCAAGGAAACTAAACACAGCAACAACAGCTATAACACTAATCAAAACAATAGCAAGCCCAAATAATTTAAAAATTTTCTTACCACGTGTTAGTTGCCAAGATGTTGCCATATGACGTCCAAAACGTTCACCTTTTCCAGTCACCGTCAAGGGCAAGGTGTATAAAAATCGAAGATTTAGGTAGCCTAAAAAAAGGTAAAGCCCATAATAGAGTAGTTTTCCATTTGCCGTTTTCGAAAGCTCACCTGAGATAAATTTCGGAATATAGAGATTTTCTAACAAAGCTGATGAAAACATCACATTCAAAAACGGAATCGTTAAGATAAGATAAACCAAAAAGGCTAAGAAGTGCCAGCCTGAAATGGCTTTAAAAAAGTAAATTGCATCTTCTTTTAACCGCATCCAAGTCAACCGTAATTTTGCTTCCTTATGCCGAACAATTTCAACGAGAAACGAAAATTCTAGGTAAACTAAAAAAGCTAGCAAAAAAAGATAAATCACCAAAACACTTAATGTTAATGGATTGGTTAAAAAAGAAAAGATATTGTCGGTTGTCATTCCTGGAATGTCAGAACCAACCAAAACAACCCTAATTAACAGTGACAAGACATAAGCCCCAACTGTCGTGATTAGGAGTTGTAAAATCGTTGCTCGTAAAATGTATGTGTATTTATGACGATACAAATCTTTTAAAACAGCTATCATATCTTTTCTCATTACTTTTTTCCTCACTTTTTCTATTATAGCAAAATATATTCAGAAAAATACTTCAAACGCTTTCATTTTTTACATAAAAAGAGTATAATAAGTTTAGGGATGTTTTAACAATAATTGTAAGCGTTTAACGCTACTTGTTCATCCCGCAATTAGCTTATTAAACTTATTGATATGGGCTGAAAGTTTGGAATGCGGGATGCTTTTACCTGATGTAATAGCACACGGATAACTAACCTTAGGTCACTAAAACCAAGATTTCTTATTAATCCTACATTTTCGGTCACTTTTACGCTCTTGCTAGCATAATTAAGGAGGAGGCAGTTATGTCACATCATTATGAACGAATCCTAATTGCGATTGATGGTTCTTATGAATCAGAGTTGGCTTTTGAAAAAGGGATAAACATTGCACTACGCAATAATGCTGAGTTGCTACTAACACACGTTATTGATACACGCGCACTTCAAAGCGTTGCTACTTTCGACACTTACATTTATGAAAAGCTCGAACAGGAAGCAAAAGATGTATTGAACAATTATGAGCAACAAGCACGCGAAAAAGGATTAACGAAAGTCAAACAAGTTATCGAATTTGGTAATCCTAAAACTCTCCTAGCACGAGATATTCCTGACAAAGAAAAAGTTGACTTGATTATGGTTGGGGCAACTGGTCTCAATACATTTGAACGACTTCTGATCGGGTCTTCATCAGAATATATCATGCGTCATGCAAAAGTCGATTTGCTAGTTGTTCGTGATAGCGAAAAGACTTTCTAAGTCTTGCGCCATATCGATACTCTTTAATAATAATTTTTAATCAATCTTCTATAATTACAAAAAAAAGCCAAGTTAGTTTAATGACTAGCTTGGCTTCTTTTTTTACGATTTAATGATTTTTGAATTTGACGGTCAAGTTCACGTTTGATAGCAGGTTCAGGCGCAAACCGTTCTTCCCAGTCATCCGGTTTCAAAATTTTATGTGTTACAGGGTCAAAATGCGCTTTTCCGTCAGGAAAGATTTTTCCCATATTGGCTTCATGAACCGTATCAAAAAACGGTTTTGGGTCAACTCCCATCAAAACAAATGAACCATAGGTCAAATATAACAAGTCCGTCAAAGCATCTACCTGACCAACCAGCGGTGTTTCTAGATGTTCTTTACTTCGTACTTTATTTACTGCCTTATCAATGGCAGCATGCAAATTTGATATTGATTGTTCAAACGTTTCTGGATTCCCCTTACTTGCCGCATGTAGAAATTCGACAATTTCTTCCACTTTAAAATCAGAACGATGTGTTGCCTCTTCACTGCCGTACAATCGTGGTGTTTCGCAAGTCTCACCGTCCATAAGATGATGAAAATCCTTAACTTTATTGAAATTCTCGTCTTGACTTTCAAAACTTTCTTCAACTTCAAAATGAATTAAGCCGTAATGAGCCAAAGCCTTTGAAATGCCATCATTGTTATTGCTGTCAGTTGTGTAGTGAGCGAGTTCTTTAACCGAACTTTTAGCATTTCCCATAGCCACACCAATACCGACACCTGATAACATCTCAATATCATTATCAGAATCACCAAATGCCATGACTTCAGCTAATTCAAAGCCAAACATCTCACCCACACGCTCAATCCCTTTTATCTTTGATTGTTCTTTTGAGATTAAGTCCGCAGAATAAGGGCTACTACGTGTGATTTTGATATAAGGAAAAGCTTCCTGAATCTTATCAGTCTCACCTTCAGTTGCAACAAGAACGATTTGGTAAATCGGCTGGCGCATAATGGTTAACAGATTGTTCAAATTTTGCGGTTTGAAACGACGAATCAAATACTTAAAGCTGCGCTCCACCGCTTTTGCCCAACGTTTTGGGACAATCGTGCTAACCACTTGTCCAAAACGGCTAGTTCCCATATCAATAATACGTGAACCAACTAAACCAGATGCCGTTCCCAGAGAAATTTCACGGCGCCTATCATTCGCATAACGAATAATACGATAAATGGTTGAAACAGGTAATTGATTATGATAAAGTACTTGGTCACGTGTAAAAATATATTGCCCATTATAGGTTACCGCAAAATCCAAGCCAAGATTTTCAAGATACGGTTGTACAAAACTTGGTCCGCGACCTGTCGCCAGACCAACAAAAATTCCTTGTTTTTTCAAACTTTTAATGGCTTTTTGTGTTGATTGTTGCACATTTTTTCGGTCATTTAAAAGAGTTCCATCAATATCAAAAAAGACTGCTTTTATCGCCAAATCGTTTCCTTGCCCTCCATCTTTATGTTAAAATAGATTATAACACATTTTTAAAGGAAGTTTTATAATAATGAAAAAAATCCTTGTTCTGCATACTGGTGGTACCATTTCTATGCATGCTGATGAAGCAGGTAATGTCTGCCCAGATACCGATAACCCAATGAATCATGTTGGGATTAATCTTGAAAACATTCAAGTGACGGCACTTGATTTTTTTAATGTTCCAAGCCCGCACATTACACCTAAACATATGCTAAAACTCTACCAAGAGATTAAGAAAAACGCTGATAACTATGACGGCATTGTCATCACTCATGGCACAGATACCCTAGAGGAAACGGCTTATTTTCTTGATACAATGGAAATTCCCAATATTCCTATTGTCCTAACGGGTGCTATGCGCTCATCAAACGAGCTTGGTAGTGACGGTGTTTATAATTATCTTAGTGCCCTTCGTGTGGCTAGTCATGACCAAGCTATCGGAAAAGGTGTTCTCGTTGTCATGAACGATGAAATTCACGCAGCCAAATACGTCACAAAAACGCATACTACTAACGTTTCAACCTTTCAAACACCAATTCACGGTCCACTTGGTCTGATTACAAAACATGACATTCTTTTCTTTAGAACGGCTGACCCACGTGTCCGTTTTGATTTGCAGGATATTTCAGGGACGGTTCCTATTGTAAAAGCTTACGCTGGTATGGGAGGAGACGGCATTATCAGTTTCCTAAATCCTAGCAATGTCTGTGGCGTTGTTGTCGAAGCCCTTGGCGCTGGAAATGTGCCACCACGCGCAGCTCAAGAAATCGTTGATTTAATCAAACAAGGGGTACCTGTTGTTCTCGTTTCACGTTGTTTCAACGGTATTGCCGAACCTGTTTATGCTTATGAAGGTGGCGGTGTCCAACTCGCCAAGGCTGGTGTCATGTTTGTCAAAGAACTCAACGCCCAAAAAGCACGCTTGAAATTGCTCATTGCCTTAAACGCTGGCTTAAAAGGACAAGCCCTCAAAGAATACATTGAAGGTTAATTAATACAAAAAAATCTGAAACATTGATTCTGTCAAACTGACAGACAGTGTCTCAGATTTTTTATTAATCAGAAATATATTCCAAGATATCCCCAGGCTGGCAACCCAATTCACGGCAAATGGCATTTAAAGTCGTTAACCGAACAGCTTTAGCCTTTCCTGTTTTAAGAATAGAGAGATTAGCATTCGTAATCCCAATACGTTCCGCCAATTCCCCAGATTTCATTTTCCGCTTTGCCAGCTCAACATCAAGATTAATTCGAATCATATGTTCCCTCCTTTAAATCGTAAATTCGTTTTCCTCAGCGATAATAATTGCCTCTTTTAAAATCATTGAGAATACCCATACCACAAAAGCAGCCACCAAGTATGCTACATTAACAAGGTTAAGCACCTCCGAACCAGAACATAAACTTTGGAACCAGCTATCCAAAAATGCCAAAGCGATAAAATTATATTCAACATAACGCGCTAGTTTAACATTGTCTTGAGTAAAAATGCGATTATCAATAATATTTTGAAAGAACATTTTAACCCAAACAAGCAAAGCAATCCAAAGAACAGAAACAATAACGGTTAATCCAATAAAAGCTGGCGAATGTAACAGTTTTTCTGGAATGTTAATATCAAATACGATGCCATTGCCTACTTGATTAGTCAAAGCTAAATGTGATTGAGTCACCGAAAGTCCAATAGCGATTATCGTTGATATGACAATAACAGCAATCACAATATTGATAAAAATATTAGCAATTTTCAAGGCTTTATAGTTTGTTTTTTTCATGATATTCTCCTTAAATCGTATCCTTTTTTATTGAGCTAAGCGACGTGTGCAGAAGTATTTAACTGCCAAAGTCGCTAAATCTGTTTTGTCAGCTAAAACTTCCTTAATAGTGAATTCTGAAATAAATGCTTTTAATTGCGCAAGACCATAGATAATAACACTGTTTGTTAGAATGGTTAAAGCAGTCAACAACCATGTCTTTGTTTCCTTACCGATTGACCAATCAATGACACCATAGTGACCAACGTGGACAGTATCATAACCGTAAATATGTGAAACCAAATCAGCAATAATAGTTAAAGCTAGAACGATAGTTGTAAGATTGATAGCGACTTTAGCGACTGTTTTGGTAAGGTTTCCGATAGTTTTTGTATTCATGATAAATCTCCTAAAAATTGTTTTCTTGAATTTATTGTGAGCTCAGTTTTTAAATCCGTTTTACAATATGTAATTATTCTTTTTCGAAAATATTTTATTGTTTTTCGATATATTTGGTATATCACATTTTTTATGTTTCACAATACTTTTTTATTGATTTTCAATGTTTTTTGCAGCATTTTGCTGTTTTTGAGCTAAAAATTAACTTTAAAAGCACCCAAAAAGCCCAGCCATTATCAGCTGAGCTCGATATTTTCTATGGTCTTATGTATCTTATCATGGGATTTTACCCTACTGCCATAGCGATTTATCAAAAAAGAGTACTCTTTTTTCAGCTTACTTTCCGTAAGCTGGTTTCACATGAATTTTTTTGGCAAAATACTTTTTGTAGGTTACTTTTACTGTCATAAGCTTTACCTCTCGTTTCATTTGATAGGGTCATTATAAGGAGCAAAGCTTAACCTATCCTTGCAGAAAACTTTCATAAACCTTAATCGAAAGTTCCTTTGTCTTTGAGATTTTGGCTAACAATTTGCCATTGTGGATTGTTTTGCCAATCTTTTTCGGAAACGATCTGACTTGCAACGCGTCTAGCTTCCTCGAGAATATTGTAATCTTCGACAATATCTGCCACTTGGAATTCTGGAATTCCTGATTGGCGTGTGCCGAAAATCTCACCTGAACCACGCATTTTAAGGTCGGCTTCTGCTAAAACAAAACCATCCGTTGTTTCTGTCATGATTTTCATGCGCTCTTTTCCTGTTTGTGTTTTGGGATTGGCGACTAAAATAGCATAAGATTGTTTATCTCCACGCCCAACTCGTCCACGAAGCTGATGCAACTGGCTAAGCCCAAATCGGTCAGCATCCATAATAATCATAATGGTCGCATTTGAGACATTAACACCAACTTCAATGACGGTTGTCGATACCAAAACCTGACTTTTTTGTGCCTTGAAATCTTGCATGATAGCTTCTTTTTCGTCATTTTTCATGCGACCATGCATGAGCGCTACGGTTGCACTATCCGCAAAATAGGCTGACAATTCCTCGTGCAAGGCAACAGCATTTTTCAAATCAAGTGATTCAGATTCTTCAATTAAAGGTGAAATCACATAGGCTTGTGCCCCTTTTTGCAATTCTTTTTTGACCCAATCAAGCACAACTTCCAACTGTTCATGTTTAACCCAACGCGTGATAATCGGTTTGCGTCCTGCAGGCAATTCATCAATAATCGAAACGTCCATTTCACCAAATGCCGTAATAGCAAGTGTCCGTGGAATTGGTGTTGCAGTCATCATGAGCACATCTGGATTTTCGCCCTTTTCACGGAAAACACGACGTTGATTGACACCAAAACGGTGTTGTTCATCAGTAATGACAAGCCCCAAGCGGTGGTAAGTTACCGCATCTTGAATCAGCGCATGCGTACCAACAATCATATCTACCGAACCATCCGCAATCGCCGAAAGTGCCGCTTGTTTGGCTGCTGTTTTCATCCCTGATGTTAAAATTGCAATGGACAAATCTGGAAAAAGCTGGGTCAAACTTTCAAAATGCTGCTCCGCCAAAATTTCCGTTGGCACCATCAAAGCTGATTGAAAACCTGCCGTATAAGTAGCATACATGGCAAGACTAGCCACAACCGTCTTACCAGAACCAACGTCCCCTTGCAAGAGACGATTCATATGACCACCAGAACGCATATCCGCCAAAATATCATCAAGACTGCGCCTTTGCCCACCCGTCAAGGTAAATGGCAGAGCTGCAATCTTATCAGCAACTTTTTGCTCATCATAAGCAATCGCCAAACCATTAGCTTCTGATTTATTATCTGCCTTTAAAACTTGCAAATTCATTTGGAAATAGAACAGTTCTTCAAATTTTATCCGACGAAGTGCTTGTTTATACTCTGCTAAATCTTTCGGAAAGTGCATAGCAGCCGTTGCTTGAGCACGCCCTAACAAACGATACTTGTCCAAAAGCACCTGCGGTAAATTTTCAGGCAACCAATTCTGAGCACCAATTTCAAAAGCTGATTTGATAGCTTTGACTAGTGCATTTTGTGAAATACCTTGAGCAACACGGTAAACTGGCTGCATATCATCTTCAACTTGCGCTAAAATTTTCATACCAGTCACCGCTGATTTTAGGGCATCCCATTTTCCAAAAATCGCGATATCGCTGCCAAGCTCGACTTTATCTGCTAAATAAGGCTGGTTAAAAAAAGAAATCGCAATAACCGCTTCGCCCTGCTTGATTTTAAACGACAAACGATTACGCTTATAACCATAATATTGCACATTTGCAGGTGTCACAACCGTTCCCGTAATGACAGCTTTTTCCCCATCAGCAAGCTCTGAAACACGCTTGCTCTTAAAATCTTCATATCGAAAAGGATAGTACAGCAGTAAATCTTCAATGGTATAAATATCTAACTTATAAAATTTTTCCGCCGACTTAGCCCCTATTCCTTTTAATTCCACAATTGATGATTGTAAATTCATATGACCTCACTTTGCTACTATTATAACAAAAAATAGATTCTAAATCGCCGCAAGTTTCTTACAGCAAGATAGAATCTTTTTATCATTTATTTTGAATAAACACGTGGAATACGGTCACTCAATAGACAAAGAACTTCGTAATTAATTGTGCCACGTTTTTGAGCCAAATCTGTCGCTGAAATAACCTTGTCGCTCTCTTGACCAATCAAAGTAACTTTCGTTCCGATTGGAAGTTTTTCTGGCAAGCGAATGGTAATTTGATCCATTGACACGCGTCCAACAATTTCACAAAATTCGCCATTCACAAGCACTGAGAAACCTTGTAAATCACGTGTCCAACCGTCTGCGTAACCGATTGGAACAGTCGCGATATATTCCTCTTTTTGAGCAGTATAGGTAGCACCGTAGCCAACCGTTGCCCCAGCAGGAATCGTCTTAACATGAACCAATGATGATTCCAAGCTAAGCGCTGGCTTTAGCGGATAAGGCAAGTCAAGCTCTGTTCCACTTGGATTCAATCCATACATGACAATCCCAAGTCGAACAAGGTTAAAAATGGTTTCACTATGCCAAATACTTGTTGCTGAATTACTGGCATGGACAATGGCAGGCTTGTCACTTAAATTGTCAACCAAATTCGTAAAGAATTCCAACTGTTCATTGAATTTCGTATCGTCAGCTTCGTCTGCTGTTGCAAAATGCGTAAAGATACCTGCAACGTTAGCGCCAGCTTTTTTCAAATTCGCAATCACATTTTCTGCTTCATCAAGACTGCGCACACCGATTCGCCCCATACCAGAATCCACTTTCAAGTGAACGTCCAAACCAGCTAAACTAATACCTTGTTCATTTGCCAAATCAAGCCATTCTTGACTAGCAACCGTCAAAGTAACATGGTAATCACGCGCCAAAGCCACCTCATCAGGCATAATAACACCTAAAATAAGGATTGTTTCCTCAATACCTGCTTCACGTAATTCCAAAGCTTCATCAATATTTGACACACAGAATCCATCCACAAGATGATGAATAGCGTGCGCTACATTTGTGGCACCATGCCCATAAGCATTAGCTTTAACAACTGCAAAAGCTTTTTTATCTTGTGGTATATTGGCTTTAACCGCATCAATATTTTGACAAATGACATCTAAATCAATGACTGCCTTTGTTGGTCTGTGTAAACTTGAAATCATTTTATCTCCTCCAAAGCTAGAAAATTTTTTGAATGTTTTTGTTTCAATTTCATTGTTCAGGTATTATCTTCCAAAATAACACTGGCTTGAACAAGGTTTCCTGTATGAGAAAGTGAAATAAAGCACTTCCCTGAGAAAGGTGACTGGGTAATCACAGGCGCACCTAATTGGTTATTTAAAATTTCAATATCCTTAAAACCAAGTGTTCCAATTCCAGTCCCCATTGCCTTTGCAAAAGCTTCTTTTGCCGCCCAGCGTCCCGCCAAAAACTCCATCTGCCGTTTCGTACTTTTTTGCTCTGAAAAGCATTGGAACTCTTTGTCTGTCAACACTCGCTTAGCAAATCTGTTATTTTTCTCATAGGCTCGCTTGATTGCATCAATTTCCTGCAAATCAATGCCGTGACCAATAATCATACGTCTCCTTTATGAAAAACGATTTTTTTACCAATTCAAACGTTTTATCTGCTTAATCACTTAATGATTTCCAAAACTAAGGAGCTGAGAAAATTCCCCAGCCCCATAGGTTATTCAATTATTAGAATAGCAATTCTTCAAACGAATCACGACTTAGTGTGGCATGAATTTCACGAATAAGTTGTTCTGTTTTTTCCCAGCCAAGGCATGGATCTGTAATAGATTTACCAAATACTTCTGGTGCGTCTTGACGACCATCTTCTAAGTAAGATTCAATCATGAAACCACGAACGTACTTATTGATCTTAACATTCCAATCACGATTAATCAATGTTTGACGAACGATACGAATTTGTTCAAGATAATTTTTCCCTGAATTATCATGATTTGTATCAACAACAATAAATGGATTTTCTAAGCTCATTTTCTCATAAAGATCAATAGCTTTCAACAAATCATCATAATAATAATTCGGTTCATTTTCGCCGTGTTCATTCGTTGCTCCACGAAGAATCGCGTGTGCCAATGGATTTCCGTCAGTATCAACTTCAGCGCTGTGATAAATAAAGTTTTGTTTATTTTGTGCGGCATAGATACCGTTAAACATAACGTTCAAGTTACCTGAAGTCGGATTTTTCATACCTGTCGGAACATCAATACCTGATGCCACAAAACGATGTTCTTGATCCTCAACAGAACGTGCACCAATAGCATGATAAGAAACCAAATCATCTACCAATGGAAGATTTGCTGGGTAAAGCATCTCATCCGCTGTTGTTAAGCCAGTTTCCGTGATAACACGATAATGAAGATGACGAACCGCAGCAATACCATTGATAAGGTCAGGCAATTTTGAGGTATCAGGTTGATGCATCAATCCTTTGTAACCATCACCATTTGTACGTGGTTTTGCTGTATAAACACGCATAACGATAAAGATTTTGTCTTTAACTTCCTCTTGAAGTTTCGCTAAGCGGTTAGCGTATTCAAGAACAGCCTCTTCATTATCAGATGAACAAGGACCGATAACCAAAAGGATACGATTGTCCTCACCTGTGATGATTTTTGCCAATTCTGCATCACGCGCAGCTTTCTTAGCAAGAAAATCACCTTCTAATTTTGAAAGTTCTTTTACTTGTGCAATATCAATTTTTGCACTTTTTTGATGTATTCCCATATATTATTTACCTAATGTGTCATAAATTTCGTGAACAAGTTGTGCTGTATTTTCCCAACCAAGACATGGGTCTGTGATAGATTTACCAAATACTTCTGGCGAATCTTGACGACCGTCTTCTAAGTAAGATTCGATCATGAAACCACGAACATATTTGTTAATTTTTTCATTCCAATCGCGGTTAATCAATGTTTGGCGGACGATACGAACTTGTTCTAAATATTGTTTACCTGAATTATCATGATTTGTATCAATAACGATAAAAGGATTTTCTAAGCCCATGTTTTCATATTGCTCAATCGTATCGATAACATTGTCATAATAATAATTTGGTACATTTTTACCATACTCATTAGTTGCACCACGAAGGATTACGTGCGCTAATGGGTTACCTGATGTTTCAACTTCTTCGCCATTAAATAGGAAAGATTGCTTGTTTTGTGCAGCATAGATACCATTGAACATAACATTCAAATTACCTGATGTTGGGTTTTTCATTCCTGTTGGAACGCTGATGCCTGATGCTACAAAACGGTGCTGTTGATCCTCAACAGAACGCGCGCCAATAGCAATATAAGAAACTAAGTCATCAACCAACGGAAGATTTTCAGGATAAAGCATTTCATCCGCTGTTGTCAATCCTGTTTCTGAAATAACACGATAATGAAGGTTACGTACAGCTTTGATACCATTAATCAAGCTTGGTGCTTCTGACGTATCAGGTTGGTGCATCAAGCCTTTGTAGCCATCACCATTTGTACGCGGTTTTGCTGTATAGACACGCATAACCATAAAGACACGATCTTTAACTTCTTCTTGAAGTTTCGCCAAACGGTGTGCATATTCAAGAACAGCCTCTTCATTATCAGATGAGCAAGGACCGATGACCAAAAGAACACGGTCATCTTCACCTTTAATAATAGCTTCTAGCTCACGATCCCGTGCTTCTTTTTTAACTAAAACGTCACCTGTTAAGGCAGATTCTTCCTTGAGAGAATCGAAATTAATCTTTTTACTTGTTGCTTTAAATGACATGAATTTTCCTCTCCTGAATAGAAACTTTAGATTTTTTCTATTATACCATTTTCAGGTGGGTTTTCAATTGATTTTTCAGAATTTTCTATCGACTTTTTAAAATTGTTTACGACCGTGGCAATTTTTGAATTTTTTACCAGAACCGCAAGGACACAAGTCATTGCGTTTAACTTTAGAAAAATCAATATCGCTATCAGCTTGAGCACGAACAGTTTGCGCCGCAATATTCTTTTCTGCCATTGTTGTTGCACGTTGTGATGAATGTTCACGTTCTTTTTGGTGAATTTGAGCTTTCATCATGGTACGTGTGACATCAAATTCAATCGCTCCAATCATTGATTGGAACATACGGAAACCTTCAGCTTGGTATTCAACAACAGGGTTATTTTGGGCATAACCACGCAAACCGACTGATTGACGCAATTGATCTAGAGCATCGATATGATCAGTCCATTTATTATCAACAACCATCAAAATCAAAACTTTTTGGAATTCGATAACAGCTTCTTGGTTTTGTAATTTAGCAATTTGTGTATCGTAAACTTTCAAAGCACGTTCATACAAATTTTCTTTGATTGCCTCAAAGTCCAAACCTTCTAAATCAGATAAGCTGATTGAATCTTCAGCAACCAGATTCACTTTGGCAAAGTTCAAGATTGCTCGGATACCTTCTTCGCGGTCTGCACGACTGTGAGCATCAACGGCACGATTGATTGTGCGTTTAATCATAGCTTTGATTTCAGGAGCTAAGTCGCGGTCTGCTGTGATAACATCACGACGTTCTTCATAAATAATTTCACGTTGTTCACGCATCACGTCATCATATTGCAAGACTTGTTTACGAGTATCGTAGTTATTACCTTCAACACGTTTTTGAGCTGATTCAACTTGGCGTGTCAACATTTTAGATTTGATGACTGCTTCTTCTTCCTCAAGATTCATGCGGTCAAGGAAAGCCTTGATGCGGTCTGAACCAAAACGACGCATCAAGTCATCTTCAAGTGAAAGGTAAAATTGTGATTCACCTGGGTCACCTTGACGACCTGAACGACCACGAAGTTGATTATCAATACGACGGCTTTCATGACGTTCTGTACCAATGACACAAAGCCCACCAAGTTCACGAACACCTTCACCAAGTTTAATATCGGTACCACGACCAGCCATATTTGTCGCAATTGTAACAGCGCCACGTTGACCAGCATTCATGATAATTTGTGCTTCTTTGAAGTGGTTTTTCGCATTCAAAACTTCGTGTGGCACACCAGCTTCAACTAATTTCTTAGAAATAAGGTCTGATGTTTCCACCGCAACAGTACCAACCAAGACCGGTTGACCTTTTTCATGACGAGCCTTGACATCCGCAACAACAGCTCTAAATTTAGAGTCAAGTGTTGGATATAGAAGGTCTGAATGGTCAATACGTGCCACAGGTTTGTTAGTTGGGATTGGAATGACACGCATATTGTAAACTTCGCGGAATTCTTCCTCTTCTGTTTTTGCAGTACCTGTCATACCAGCCAATTTTTTGTACATACGGAACATGTTTTGGTAAGTAATTGAAGCACTTGTTTTAGATTCTTCTTGGATAGCCACGCCCTCTTTGGCTTCAATAGCTTGGTGCAAACCATCAGAGAAACGGCGTCCTTCCATTGTACGACCTGTAAATTGGTCAACAATCAAGATTTCTCCCATTTGACTAACCACATAATCAATATCTAAAAGCATGATGTAATTAGCACGAAGAGCATTATCAATGTAGTGCGTTAGAGCAACATTTTCTAAATCATAAAGATTTTCCAAGTGGAAGTATTCTTCTGCTTTATCAATACCATAATCAGTCAAACCGATTGTTTTTGTAGGTACATCAATAGCGTAATCAACACTTGTCAATGTTTTTACAAAGCGATCCGCACGAATATAAAGTTGGCTTGTTTCTGAACTTACTTGACCTGAAACAATCAATGGCGTTCTTGCTTCATCAATCAAAACAGAGTCAACTTCATCGACCAATGCGAAGTTTAATGGACGTTGTACCATATCTTCTTGACGAACAACCATGTTGTCACGAAGATAGTCAAAACCAACTTCTGAGTTTGTTGAATAGGTCACGTCACAATTGTATGCTTCACGTTTTTCATATGGTGATTTAGCAGCCAAGTTAATACCAACAGATAATCCAAGCCAGCTGTAAACTTCACCCATTTCAGTAGCGTCACGTGTTGCGAGGTATTCGTTAACTGTGATAACGTGTACTCCTTCGCCAGCAAGGGCATTAAGGTAAACAGGCATTGTCGCTGTCAATGTTTTACCTTCACCAGTACGCATTTCAGGAACGTCACCATTGTGCATAACAATACCACCCATGATTTGAACACGATATGGATAAAGTCCTAATACACGTTTTGCTGCTTCGCGGACAACTGCGAAAGCTTCCGGTAATAATTGATCTAATGTTTCACCATTTTGATATCTTTGTTTAAATTCTGGTGTTTTTGCTTGCAATTCTTCATCAGACAAAGCTGCCATAGCATCAGCATATGACTCAACTTTCTTTGCAGTTTTTTCTAATTTTCTTAATTCACCTTTATCGTTTTCGATAACAGTCCGTAGAATATTTGCCATCCCAATTCCTTTCGATAAACTTATCATCACATTCTAACACAAAAAGCGCTTGAATTCAAGAATTCACCGTTGAAGCAATGAGCTCACAGGCTCAAAATCAGTAAAAATTCTTTTTTTGATACTCTCCTTATAAGTAATGCAGACGGCATGTCCAACAGTCCAATGGACTGTTGGACATAACTAGGTTTGTCTCAAAACTTCCGTGTGGCTGAATTAAGCAGTATTCAGCCACTTTCACTACAACAGAAAAGTATCGTTTTTTATGCTCGCTTTGCTCCCAAAATTGAACGAGATTAATATAAAATTAAAACGTATTTTAGGAAGAAAATAGCTTTGTCTAGTCTTAATTTAATGATTCCTATTTTTACAGTTTTGACTCGCTACGATTATACCCTTTTTTTGCCTCAACAACAAGAAAACACATTAAATCAACTTCATAAGATTTCAGATAAAAAAAGATTGAAGAAAGCTTCCTTAGATTCCCTCAATCTCAATGGTTTATTAGACATTAATAATTAGCGTTCAGATACTTTTTTAGCCAAAGCAAAGTTACCAAGAGTAGCAGAACCATTTTCAGAAACACCTGGTGTCACAATATATTCTGTTACATCTGGAACTGGTACGTAACCATTTAACAAAGCAGTGAATTTATCACGAACGCGTTTCAACATGTGTTCTTGAGCCATAACACCACCACCAAAGACAATAACTTGTGGACGGTAAAGAAGAGTAGCTTGAACTGCAGCTTGTGCGATATAGTAAGCTTGAACGTCCCAAACTTCTGAATTCAACTCAATCAATTCACCACGAATGCCTGTACGGCCTTCTAGTGATGGTCCTGCTGCCATACCTTCTAGACAACCTTTGTGGAAGGGACAGAAACCAGTATAGTTGTTCGCAACGTCTTGTGGATGTGGAGCCACATAAACGTGACCAGCTTCTGTATGACCGATACCGCCGATGAATTCACCATTTTGAATTGCACCGGCACCGATACCTGTACCGATTGTGTAATAGACAAGGCTCTTAACACCTTTACGAACAATTGTTTCACCATAAGCAGAGCTGTTAACATCTGTTGTGAAATACATTGGCACCTTAAAGTGTTTTGAAATCAATCCAACCAAGTCAACATTAGCCCAGTGTGGTTTTGGAGTGGTTGTGATATAGCCGTAAGTTTCTGAATTTTCATCAATATCGATTGGACCAAAAGAGCCAATAGCAATTCCTGCCAAATCAGCTTCAAAACGTTTAAAGAATGCTACTGTTTTGTCAATGGTTTCATAAGGGGTTGTTGTTGGAAATTGTACTTTTTCAACAACTTGGAAATTTTCATCTCCAACGGCACAAACAAATTTGGTTCCGCCCGCTTCTACACTACCGTATAATTTAGTCATTTTTTCTCCCTCAATTACTAATTTTATACTCAATATTATACACAAAAGAAAGCGATAACGCAATAGTAAAAACAGCTTAAAACCTTGTAAAATCAAGCTTCTCTCTATATAAAAAGAGGTGAATATCCACCTCTAAAAATATACATATATATTTATTTGACTTTAAGTAAATCTGCACCTTCTTCAATTGTACCTTCTGTAACTGAAGTCACTTCTGAATAGTCAGCAGTATTTGTCACAATAATCATTGTTGTATCATCAAGACCCGCTGCTGCAATAGCTGCAGTATCAAATGTTCCAAGAACATCGCCTTTTTTAACTTTTTGATTAGCAGTAACCTTTTGTGCAAATCCTTTACCATTCATTGATACTGTGTCGATACCAACATGAATAAGAACTTCAGCACCATTGTCAGATTTAAGACCATAAGCATGACCAGTTTCAAAAGCGATTTGGACTATACCATCAACTGGAGAGTAAACTGTATTTCCGCTTGGTTTCACAGCAATACCTTTACCCATAGCTTCTGATGAGAATACCGGGTCATTTACTGCTGTAAGAGGAACTGTTTCACCAGCGAGTGGGCTAACAATTGTTTCAGCAGACACACCAGGTTGAGCTGATTCAGCAGCAACTTCTGCTTCTTTAGTGGATGGAGTTTCAACTGCTATTTGTTCAGCAGCTGCTTCCGCTTCAAAGACACCTGCAGCTTTTGTTTTACCGTAGAAGTAAGTGATTGCAAAAGCAATCGCAAAGCTAATTAATTCACACAATACATAGAATGGAATGGATGTTGCATTGATAGAAAGAAAACCAAGGAAACCTGCTGAACCAAGTGAGACAGCAACTACCTTAAGTAAACCTGCCACCGCTGCAGCAACTCCTGAACCAATTAAAGCGCAGAAGAATGGGAAACGATATTTCAAGTTAACCCCAAATAACGCAGGTTCGGTGATACCAAGAAGCGCTGATACCCCTGCAGATGAAGTAAGGCCTTTTGTCTTAGAATTTTTAGTTAAGAACCAGATTGCAAATGTAGCGGCACCCTGAGCAACATTTGCCATAGAAGCAACTATAAAGATGAAATCACCATATCCCACACCATTTGTCCATGCTGAAAGCAGTTGTGTTTCAATCGCTGGGAAAGATTGGTGAAGCCCAGTCATAACAATAAGTGAATAAGTACCACCAAAGATACCCATTCCAATAAATCCAGTTGTATTATACAACCAAACAATTGCATCTGTAATTCCATTAGATACCAATAACATTACAGGACCAATAACTGTGAAAGTTAGGAAACCAGTAATCATTACTGATAATAATGGCGTAAATGTAAAGTCAACAGATGACGGTAGTTTTTTGTGGAAGAATTTCTCTAATACTGATAACAACCAAACAGCGGCTAACACTGGAATAACTTGATAAGCATAATTCGTTTGAGCAACATGATAACCAAAAATATTCCAATATTCCGTCGAACCACCAAGATCTGGTGTTGTCATAATCATACCAATCGCAGCACCAAGGAATTGATTTGCTCCAAAACGTTTCGCAGCTGAAATTCCAACTAAGATTGGTAAGAACATGAAAGGTGCAGCTGACATAAGCTGAATCATTGCAGAAATACCCTTGATAGCAGGATACATTTCTTCAATTGACTTAGGTCCAAAAAGTCCAGCAGATGTCAAAAAGTTTCGCAATGCCATCAATAGACCACCTGCAACAAGAGCAGGAATGATTGGTACAAAAATATCTGACAGCAATTTAATCAATGCCATAATTGGATTGAATTTTTTACCACTGCTAGCAATTTGTTTTAAATCATCCGTCGAAACTTCTGAAAGACCAGTCTCTTTAATAAGTTCATCATAAACAAAGTTAACATCACCAGCACCGATAATAACTTGATATTGGCCATCAATTTTAAATGTACCTTTCACATCTGGATTTTCATCCAATGCTTTTTGGTCAACTTTTGTATCATCCTTTAGTACGAGACGAAGTCGTGTCGCACAATGCGCAGCTGCAACAAGATTGTCTTTTCCGACTGCTTTTACAACGTCGGAAGCTACCTTACCATAATCCATTACAGTAACTCCTTTTATAATTTTCTTTCGTGAAAGCGTTTCACTTAACTACATTTACATTCTAACACATTTTAGATATATGTCAAGCGTTTATCATATTTTTTATTTTTTTGTGTAAAATGATTGATTTTTAAGAAGAAAACGTTTACTATATTATTTGTATATAGATAAATAAAAGGAGAAAATTATGGATTTACCTAGAAAAATACGATATCGTGCTTATGCTGATTGGAGCAAAGAGGAGAGAGAAACAATCAATAAAAATGTAAAACAATCTCCTTGGCATGCTAGCTATCATATTGAACCTAAAACTGGATTATTAAATGACCCTAATGGTTTTTCTTTCTTTAACGGCAAATACACACTCTTCTATCAAAATTGGCCATTTGGAGCGGCTCATGGCTTAAAAGAATGGGTTCATACAGAATCAGATGATTTAGTTCACTTTTATGAAACTGGTACTGAGCTTCGTCCCGACACCAAACGCGATAGCCATGGCGCTTATTCTGGCTCTGCCTATGAAATAGATGGGAAGCTTTTCTTATTCTACACTGGAAATGTCCGTGACGAAAATTGGGTACGCTACCCATTTCAAATCGGTGCTTGGATGGATAAGGACTACAATATTACAAAGTGTGAAAATGTTCTTATTCACCAAGCTAATGATGTAACCGATCACTTCCGTGATCCACAGCTCTTTAACTACAAAGGTCAATTTTACGCAATCCTTGGAGCTCAAAATCTTAATGAATCAGGCTTCATTAAATTGTATAAAGCTGTTAATAACGATATTGAAAATTGGGAAGAAGTTGGTAACCTTGATTTTGGTGGTACAGGCTCAGAATATATGATTGAATGCCCAAACCTTGTTTTCGTAGACGATAAACCTGTTCTGCTTTATTGTCCACAAGGTCTTGATAAAACAGAGCTAGATTATAGTAATATTTTTCCGAATACTTACAAAATATGTCAATCGTTTGACACTAAACATGCAAAACTTGTTGATGCTTCTGAAATCCAAAACCTTGATTATGGATTTGAAGCCTATGCCACTCAAGGATTTAATGCTCCTGATGGACGTGCTTTAATTATTAGTTGGATTGGACTTCCTGATATTGATTATCCAACAGATAAATACGATTATCAAGGAGCAATGAGTCTTGTTAAAGAACTTTCTATCAAAAACGGAAAACTCTATCAGTACCCTGTAGAAGCTATCACGTCCCTTCGTGCGGCTTCTGAAACGTTTGCTAACAAATCCGAAACCACTAATACTTATGAGTTAGAATTGATTTTCCCCGAAAATCAAAAATCTGAAATTCTTCTTTTTGCAGATGAGAAAGGCAATGGACTTAGCTTGACTGTAGATACTAAAGACGGTAAAATTATCCTTGACCGCAGTAAAGCCGGTGTTCAATATGCTACAGAATTTGGTACAAGTCGTGAATGTTCGATTGATACAAAAGAAACAAGTGCTAATATTTTTGTAGATAATTCGATTATTGAAATCTTTATCAACAAAGGAGAAAAAGTATTTACTAGCCGCGTGTTCCCTGAAGAAGGACAAAATGGTATTAAAATCAAATCAGGCGAAGCAAGTGGAACGTACTTTGAATTAAAATACTAACATGATAGCAAAACTAACGGATGTCGCAGAATTAGCTGGAGTAAGTCCAACAACCGTCTCTCGTGTCATTAATAATAAAGGTTATTTATCAGAAAAAACAAAACAAAAAGTTCAAGAAGCTATGAAGACTCTGGGTTACAAGCCTAATAATTTAGCTCGCGGACTTCAAGGTAAATCAGCCCAACTTATTGGACTTATCTTTCCTAATATCAGCAACATTTTCTATTCTGAACTAATTGAATATCTTGAAATTGAATTATTCAAACATGGTTATAAGGCGATTATTTGTAACAGCCAAAATGATCCTGCTAAGGAGCGTGAATACATTGAAATGCTTGAAGCTAATCAAGTTGATGGTATCATCTCATCTAGTCATAATTTAGGAATTGATGATTACGAGCGTGTTGCAGCTCCTATTATTGCTTTTGACAGAAATTTAGCTCCCAATATCCCTATTATCTCTTCTGATAACTTTGAAGGGGGTAAATTAGCCGCTAAAACATTACAAAAAAATGGCTGCCAAAATATCATTATGATTACAGGAAATGATAACACAGATTCACCCACAGGCTTACGCGCTCTTGGTTTTTCTTTCCAAATCCCAGAAGGCAAGATTTTTAAAGTTCCTAACACCCTATCCACAATTCGTCGTGAAATGGAAATCAAGTCAATCATTGCAAGTAATAAACCAGATGGCATCTTTGTTTCAGATGACTTAACAGCAATCCTTACCATGAAAATTGCACATCAGCTTGAGCTGAAGATTCCTGATAATTTAAAAATTATCGGCTATGACGGGACATCATTTATTGAGAATTTCTTCCCACAATTGACAACCATTCGACAACCGATTGATGAAATTGCAAGCCTAATCGTGGATGTTCTGTTAAAGAAAATCAAAGGCGAAAAGGCGAGCAAAGATTACATTCTACCAATATCACTTCTGCCTGGCGGAAGTATTTAGATATAAAATCACCAACTATCACAAAGATAGCTGGTGATTTTACTAATGATTTCTATTGAAACAGAGCGAAAGCCTATAACTTTCACTCTGTTTATTATTCTACGACAAATTGGCTCAACAAGCCATTGACAAATTTTGCTGAAGTGTCATCTGAATACTTTTTAGCAATTTCGATGATTTCATTTACCGCTACACGTCCTGGAGTTTCTTCGAAATATTTGATTTCGTAAAGCCCCAAGCGAAGCAAGGCTCTATCAGTTAGTGTCAAACGTTCTAATGACCAACCTGACTTCAAATGTGTCTCAATTTGTTGGTCGATTTCAAATTTTAAATCTTGTACGCCTTTAACAAGATTTAAAAGAAAGACAGGAACATCAATAGTATCGTCTTCTTCGATTGTCTTGTCATAAGTATAGGCAAACTGTGCGGCTGCTAAATATTCTCCACCAAATTCTAGGCTAAAGAGCGCTTGGAAAGCACGTTCACGAAGGTCTCGTCTCGAATTTGTAAAATTATTAGTCATCCAAGAAATCCTCATCAAATAATGCTTTCAAATCTGGTTTTGGTGTTTTTTCAGGAACGATACCTTCAACGTGAATATTAACAGATGAAATTGTTACTTCTGCCATATCGTAAACAGCTGCTTTCACAGCTTGTTGGATTGCGATTGAGACAGCAGGAACATTAACACCATATTGAAGATAAACGTAAATGTCTGCATTAACTGTGCCGTCTTCTTCTGTTTGAAGGTAAACTCCTTTACCTAAAACTGTTTTGCTGAAACTATCTGTCATAGCTTTATTACGAAGTGAATGAACGCCATCGACTTTTGTTGCAGCAATACCTGTGATAACTTCTAGTACTCGTGGTGAAATAACAATATCACCGATATTTTCAGTTGTCATAAGCATTCCTTTCTAAATTAAAATATAAGGATAAAAGCAAAGAGAACGATGCCCTCTCTACTAGCAAGCTTAAGCACGTGATACGTAAGTACCTTCTTGCGTATTAATCACCAATTTTTGACCGATTTCGATAAAGTCTGGTACGTTAACAACAAGACCTGTTTCAAGAGTTGCAGGTTTACCTGAACCAGTAACAGTAGCACCTTTGATAGATGGTTGAGTATCAGTAACTGTCAATTCAACTGTTGTAGGAGCAGTTACACCGATAACTTCTGTACCGTAAAATTGGATTTTAACTTCAGAGTTTTCAAGGATGTAAAGTAATTCTTGCTCTACGTTAACAACTGGGATTTCATACTGTTCGTAGCTTTCAGTATCCATGAAGTATGCTGTGTCATCCATTTTGTAAAGATATTGTGCAGCACGTGTTTCGATGATTGCTTGTTCAAATTTTTCTTCTGGACGATAAGTAGTATCAAAGGTTGAACCAGTACGTACATCACGAAGTTTCATACGCATAACAGTATTACCTTTACCTGGTTTGTGGTGACTTGCTTCGAGAACTTTGATGAGTTTTCCATCAGATGTTACAAAGGTCATACCTGCTCTAAGCTTACTTGCTTCAATCATTTATTAATTACCTCTTATAAATTATTTATCACTTCATTCTACCATAAAATACGCTATGGCTCAAATGTTTTTAATCTTTGAAAAGGCATTACTACATCTTTCTTGTCAAAGAAATTTCACTCTGCTAAAATGAATTATCAATTATTTATTCTAACGAAGATTTATGGATGACAGTAAGACTTAAAAATACAAGCAGTCCAATCAAGGAAGTCAAAGGTGGCTTTATCTGGACAACACTTTTCTTTTTCTTATTTGTGCCATTGTTTCGCAAGGATTGGAAATGGCTGGAAATTGTAATTGACTCAATCATTGCAGGTTTGTAACGCCAACTCTCAATATTGATGCTAATGCCAGTCTTGTTCTTAACATCGCCTTTGCTGTTTTATATAATAATTTTTATATCAACGATTTGCTAGCAAAGGGTTGGGCCTGCTTCAGAAATTGATGACAAAATTTTAAATGATAAATTGAGATAAAAAATTTCATTTTCAGGCTCTACTTTCCCATCATTGCCTGTTTTCCTAAATACATAGAGCATGACAAGTAAACATACAACGCCGAATAAATCGCCGTCTCCACTAGATGTTGGCATGCTACTGCTCGAGCTTGAAACGCTAGAGACCACTCGAAAACCACCAAAAGAGCCAAAGCCTCCGTCAGTCGTGACACTACCCCTACTTTCCAGTATTGTCAACTCCTGCATAGACTGGTTGAGAGAGATTAAAGAATAAAACTAAAATCCCTAATATTGCAAGAATGATTCCCTTATTTTTCATAAATCATTTTCCCTAAACTTCATTAATCTTCCGATTCATCCATTCCCAATTTAACTTCTGGAACGTCATGTTGAACGTATTCAACACCTTTTTGTTCCATTAATTCGATAGCAAATGGATGCATGCGATAGGCAGTCTTATAAGTAATTTTTTTAATTCCCGCTTGAAGCAGCGCCTTGGTACAGTTGATACATGGAAAATGTGTGACGTAAATTTCTGTACCTTTGGTTGAAATACCTTCCTTAGCACACTGAATAAGCGCATTCATTTCAGCATGAACGGTACGGATACAATGTCCGTCCTCCATTTTATGCCCAACTTCATTACAATTATCAGTTTCTGACACACCACCGTTGTAACCAGTCGCGATGATGCGATTATCTTTCACCAAAACAGCACCAACAAAAGCACGGTCACAAGTCGAACGCTTGGAAATCAGCTCCGCATTTGCCATAAAATAATCTTGCCAAGAAAGTCTATCAGTCATCGTTTTCCTCCTTATCTAACTCTAACTCTAACTCTACAACACAATCAATTCTTTTGGTGCTAAGGTTAAGACTTCGCAGCCATTTTCTGTCACAACCAAATCATCTTCGATACGGACACCGTATTTGTTATCAAGGTAAATTCCTGGTTCATCCGTAATAGTCATACCAACTTCAACCAACTCATCTGAATTGCCAAAGAACGGAATTTCATGAATATCAAGCCCAATGCCATGTCCAATGCCGTGCGTGAATTGCTCAGCATATCCCGCTTTTACAATCACATCACGCGCCAATTTATCGTAATCACGGCGTGTCATTCCTGCTTTGACCGAATCAATCACCGCTTGATTAGCACGTAAAACCACGTCATAAATTTCACGCTCTTCATCAGTCGTCTCACCAATATGAATGGTACGTGTCATATCACTGACGTAATGGTTGTAGTAGCAACCAAAATCAAGCGTCAAAGTTTCACCAGATTGGATGACTTTCTCACTGGCTACGCCGTGAGGCATGGCAGAGCGGTAACCAGAAGCTGCAATGGTTTCAAAAGACACACCAGAAGCACCGTATTCACGCATACGAAAATCAAGGAAATTCGCCACTTGTAATTCTGTTGTCTGACCTGGTTTGATGAAATCAAGCATGTCAGCAAAAGCGCGGTCGGAAATCGAGCAAGCCTTACGAATCGTTGCAATCTCAGAAGAGTCTTTAATCATGCGCAATTCTTCCATAAAATTCGTCATAGCTACCAAATCATAACCTGCAAACACACCCTGCAAAGTCTGATAATAAGCAAAAGATACTTGGCTGTCAAAACCAATTTTCTTTAGATTATCCGCCTGAATCACCTTAGCAATTTCTTGGAGAGCATCTCTACTTTCAATGATGTCAAATCCTTGAACAGACTGTTTAGCAATCAAGGTATAACGAGCATCCGTCACAAACAACCGACGACTTTTAGAAATAAAAACAGTCGCTGACGTTCCCCAGAACCCTGTCAAATAATAAATATTATTTTGACCAGTCACCAAAAACGCATCAACCTCTGATTGATTCAACTTAGCCTCAAATCTCTCAACTCTCGCTAGCATACAACTCTCCTTAGTAGATATTTTAAAATTATTATACCAAAAAAACACCAAGACAATCGTATTCTACCGACTTTTTCCAAAAAAGCTTAAGCGGTGAAGGAAAGTTGATGAAAAACACCCCGAAAACCAGATTTCGGAGTGTATTTTTTATTTCAATTTGTCTTTTAAATATTGTCCTGTGAAGGATTCTTTAACTTTGGCGACCTCTTCTGGTGTGCCTGTGGCAACGATTTGTCCACCACCGACACCGCCTTCTGGTCCAAGGTCGATAATGTGGTCAGCTGTCTTAATCACATCAAGATTGTGTTCAATGACAAGCACGGTATTTCCATCATCCACGAAGCGTTGAAGGACTTTAAGCAGACGAGCAATGTCATCTGTGTGAAGTCCTGTCGTTGGTTCATCAAGGATATAAAGGCTCTTACCAGTTGAGCGTTTGTGAAGTTCACTCGCCAATTTCATACGCTGTGCTTCACCACCAGACAGCGTTGTGGCTGGTTGTCCGAGAGTAACATAACCAAGTCCAACGTCTTTGATAGTTTGCAATTTGCGTGCGATTTTAGGGATTGGTGCAAAGAATTCAACCGCATCATTGACTGTCATATCAAGAATTTCAGCGATATTTTTGTCTTTGTAATGAACTTCAAGCGTTTCACTATTATAACGTGTGCCATGACAAACCTCGCAAGGTACGTAAACATCTGGCAAGAAGTGCATTTCAATTTTGATAATTCCGTCACCAGAACAAGCCTCGCAACGTCCACCTTTGACGTTAAATGAGAAACGTCCTTTTTTGTAACCACGAATCTTAGCTTCATTGGTCTTAGCAAAAAGGTCACGAATATCATCAAAAACACCTGTGTAAGTTGCAGGATTTGAACGCGGAGTACGACCGATTGGGCTTTGGTCAATGTCAATCAAGCGTTCAATGTTTTCAATACCTTCAAGTGCCTTGTGTTTACCAGGTTTGGCAGAATTGCGATTTAATTTTTGAGCAACAGCTTTTTTCAAAATACTGTTAACCAAGGTTGATTTTCCAGAACCCGAAACACCTGTCACCGCAATGAATTTACCAAGTGGGAAAGTCACATCAATATTTTGCAGGTTATTTTCAGAAGCACCTTTGACACGAAGCACGCGCCCATTTCCTTTACGACGTTCTAGTGGCACAGGAATTTCTTTTGCTCCAGACAAATATTGCCCTGTAATTGATTTTTTATTTTTGGCAACATCTTCTGGCGTTCCAGAGGCAACAATTTGCCCACCAAAATCACCTGCACCTGGTCCGACATCAATGAGCCAATCAGCTTGGCGCATGGTATCTTCATCGTGTTCAACGACAATCAAGGTATTGCCCAAATCACGCATTTTTTTCAAGCTTGAAATCAAACGGTCATTGTCACGTTGATGAAGCCCAATCGAAGGTTCATCCAAAATATAAAGGACACCTGATAGGTTTGAACCAATTTGCGTTGCCAAGCGAATACGCTGACTTTCACCACCAGATAAAGTCCCCGCAGAACGCGACAAGGTCAAATAATTCAAGCCAACATTATTTAAGAAGGTCAGACGGTCTTTGATTTCCTTAACAATCGGCGTTGCAATCGTCTTTTCATTTTCAGAGAGTTCTAGGTGAGTTAAAAGTTCCAAGTGGTCAGCAACTGACAAATCAGACACTTGCCCAATATTTAAGCCATTTTCGCCACCAACACGAACACAAAGTGCTTGATTATTTAAACGATAACCATGACAAGTTGCACATGGCAATTCATTCATGTAACCACGCATAACATTACGTGTAAAGTCACTATTTGTTTCATGATAACGGCGGTCAATATTATTGACAACTCCCTCAAACGGAAGGTCGATATTACGTTCACCACCAAAGTCATTGATATAGTGGAAATGGAATTCACGCTCGCCTGAGCCATACAAGACCAAGTTTTGTTCTTCTTCTGTCAAATTTTCAAATGGTGTATCCATATCAATACCAAAAGAAGTCATGGCTTGTTCTAGCATGGCTGGGTAATAGTTAGATGAGATTGGATTCCACGGTGCTAAAGCCCCTTCACGAAGCGTTTTACTACGGTCAGGAATCACCAAATCCAAATCGACTTCCAATTTGCTTCCCAAGCCATCACAGGTTGGGCATGAACCAAACGGTGCGTTAAATGAAAAAAGACGTGGTTCCAATTCTGGAACGGTAAAACCACAAACAGGACATGAATAATGCTCTGAAAAGAGCAATTCATTACCATCCATAGTATCAATAATCACATAACCATCAGCCAATCGAAGCGCAGCTTCCACCGAATCAAACAAGCGCGAACGGATACCGTCTTTATTAATCAAACGGTCAACAACGATTTCGATATTGTGCATTTTGCTCTTAGATAACTTAGGAACTTCTGAAATATCGAAAATCTCGCCATCCACGCGCACACGCACATAACCCTCTTTTTGAATACGGTCAAAAATCGTCTTGTGTTGTCCTTTTTTACGACGCACAACTGGCGCTAAAATCTGCATTCGCGTCCGTTCTGGCAATTCCAAAACTTGGTCAACAATTTGCTCAACAGATGATGCCGTAATGGCACCATGCCCATTGATACAATACGGCGTCCCCACGCGAGCATATAAAAGACGCAGATAATCGTTAATTTCTGTCGTTGTCCCTACCGTAGAGCGAGGATTTTTACTAGTTGTTTTTTGGTCAATGGAAATAGCAGGGCTGAGACCTTCAATCGAATCAACATCTGGTTTTTCCATATTACCAAGAAACATACGCGCATAAGCTGACAAACTTTCTACATAACGACGTTGCCCTTCTGCGTAAATCGTATCAAATGCCAAACTTGACTTTCCCGAACCAGACAAACCAGTCACAACAACCAACTTATCCCGCGGAATGTCAACATTGATATTTTTTAAATTGTGGGCACGTGCCCCACGAATAATTAATTTATCTTGCATAATCTATTCATCAGCAAAATGAATAACCTATCTTGATGATCCTTCATCCGATAGGTTCACTTTTTACCAATGTCCTAGTCCTTTCTTCATAGCTACTTCTAAGATTCTTACCTTATTATAACAAATTTTCTACTATTCTTTATCCCAAAAAACTGCTAATTGTAGTATAATAGATTAGTATGTAAAATTTTCTCCTCTTGAAAATATCAAGCTAAGGATTTTAATATGACATACAGCAAAAATAAATGGAACAAAATCCAATGTTATACGTTTAACTAGATTTTGTATCTTAGAGTAAAAGGAGGGGTTGTTTTTATGGAACAAATGTTTCTATCAACAGCGTTAGAATTTAAAGAAATCAATACATTCGAGCCCGGCGCTTGGATTAATTTGGTCAACCCCTCCCAGGAAGAATCTGTCAAATTATCTGAGCAATTCAATATCGATATTACAGACCTTCGTGCGCCACTCGACCTTGAAGAAACATCACGTATTGCCGTTGAAGATGATTATACATTGATTATCGTCGATGTGCCAACCTACGAAGAACGTAATAACAAAAGTTACTATGTCACTATTCCGCTCGGTATTATCGTGACAGACAACGCTGTTATCACAACGTGTTTGCAAGAATTGACGCTTTTTGATAATTTTTTCAATCGTCGTGTGAAAAACTTTTACACATTCATGAAAACACGTTTTGTATTCCAATTGCTTTATCGCAATGCAGAACTATTCCTAACAGCCCTTCGTTCTATCGACCGCCAAAGCGACCGAATCGAAGCTGAATTGGAAAACGCCACACGTAATGAGCAATTAATTGACATGATGGAGTTGGAAAAATCTATCGTCTATTTGAAAGCCTCATTGAAATTCAACGAACGTATCGTTAAAAAGCTTTCAAGTAGCACCAGCTCTTTGAAAAAATATATCGAAGATGAAGATTTGCTTGAAGACACTCTGATTGAAACGCAACAGGCGATTGAGATGGCTGGCATTTATGAAAATGTCTTGAACGCCATGACAGAAACAACTGCTTCAATCATCAACAACAATCAGAATACAATCATGAAAACCTTGGCATTGATGACCATGGCTTTGGATATTCCAACTGTTATCTTCTCAGCTTATGGCATGAACTTCCAAAATAACTGGTTGCCACTAAATGGTCTACCACACGCCTTTTGGTACATTGTTTTTATCGCCGCTGCTATGAGCGCCTTCGTTGTTATCTATTTCTTTAGGAAGAAGTGGTTTTAACCTGCCAAATTCTGTTGCGACTAAGGTCGCTAACAGAATTACGGAAGAATCCTAATAGGATTCTTCCTAGGCAGCTTACTAGTTTGAAAGGTGACTATTATCAAGCCAATGTTTTTGCATTATGACATTTGATATGTTAAGTAACGGAAGTTTAATATTTTATCGGCAGTGTATTTATGGTGATTATTAATTAGAGAAAGTAACTGTTTTATTTTCTCTCACTAGTAATTCATCTTAATCATGGGCTTTACTGGATGTTCTTAGCAACACTTCTATTTCACAAAAACAGGAGACTATATATTATGGATTTAACTAAACTTACTAAAAAGAATCAAGAATTTATTCACATTGCTACTAATCAATTAATTCAAGATGGCAAATCTGATGATGAAATCAAAACGATTTTAGAAGAAGTTTTACCAACAATTGTTGAAAATCAGAAAAAAGGATTGACTGCACGTGCTCTTTTCGGTGCCCCTACCGTTTGGGCTGCTTCATTTACTGAAAAAGATTCAGATAAGAATGCTGAGCAAACTGATAAAAATGACAATCCTTGGTTAATGTGGCTTGATACATCACTTCTTTTCATCGGTATTGTTGCCCTCCTTAATACTGTCATTGATTTCTTCAATTCAACGACAACAAGTTCTGGGTTGCTTTCATTGCTTGCCCTTGGTTTTGGTGGTGGTGCTGCTATGTATGCCACTTATCACTTCATCTATCGCCACTCTGGTAAACCAAAAAGCGAACGTCCAGGTTGGACCAAAACCATCTTGGTGCTTGGTTTGGCAATGCTTGGTTGGGTCCTCCTTTACACTGGAACAGCATTCTTGCCAGCAGTTATCAACCCACAATTACCAGCCATCGTTATGTTAATCATTGGTGCAGCTGCACTTCTTGGACGTCATTTCCTTCAAAAGAAATATAATATCCTTAATGCCATGACACCGAAACAATAATTTCAAACATTAAAAGTCCTGCTAGGTAACCTAGCAGGACTTTTTTAGGCATTACGCAATGCCACGATAATTTTCTTTGACCAATCTGATGTAATTTTCACCTTATCAATATCTGTCACATCAATTTTCTTAACCGAAAAATACGTCCTATTGTTATACCTAATGTTAAAATCATCGTCACTATTTTCTTTAACAGCCGTAAATGAAACGTCATTTAAAGCAAAATCGACATCAGAAGATAACTTCTGCAAGTCCTCTTTGGTAGTCATGATATAAAGAGTACCCGAAAACTGTGCTGATAATTGTTGTTCCTCATCGCTCTCAACTGAAATAATATCCATAATATTCATTTCTGACAATTCTGCTGAATAATCTTTGTTAATCTCCGTTTGAATGTCTTGCGACACGTCAGTTAATTCTGAATCAGCACCACATCCTGCCAAAATAGTTAGCAACAGCACTAACAGTCCTAGCAAAAATTTCTCTTTTTCATCTTAGTCTCTCCTATATTTCAAAATATCTCCTGGTTGACAGTCTAATTCGCGGCAAATATTCATCAACGTATTAAACCTAACACCTTTTGCCTTTCCAGTCTTTAAAATCGATAAATTCGCCTCAGTTATACCAATTTTTTCAGCCAATTCTTTGGAGGTTATATTTCTCAACTTGAGCATTTTATCTAAATGTACTTGTATTTCTTCCATAGCTAAATAATTTCATCGTAATCTTTTTGAAGTTGAACGCCGTGTTTTATCACAAGGATACCAATATAATTGACAACAAGTAATACAATGTTGAGCCAATAATCTTTCAATGATAGCTCAAATAAATCACTAACATGTTCAAGATTCAAAAAATTAAAAATAAGGTTAACAGCCAACTGAATACCTGTCGCAATCAGCAAGCAACGCAATATTTTAGAAAGACAAGTGATATTTTCAGAATTGAAATAAGAGTCTTTCTGAAAATTCATTAGTAGTTTGTCTAACGCTCGCATAATCATAACGACCATATAAAAAATAGCAGCCGCTAATAGCAATATAAGCATCGGAAACCAAATCGGCACTTGAGCAATTTGCGAGCTATAATCTAGTGTCAACATTCCATTTTGATTCCAGCCGTCAAGAACAACACCTAGAATACCTAAAAACATGACAATAATTCCAATAATTGCTAAATAGCGTATAATTTTGACAACTTCCCTACTAACCTTAAAAACAATCTGTTTCATTTTACACCTCGATTATTGTTTTACAATAATTATCTCTTCAAAATTATTATAAAACAATAATTTTACTCTGTAAAGTATTTGCATACACAAAAAGACCCCTCGCGGAGTCATTTTTCTTATTTAAAGTAACGAATTAGTCTTCGTTTACGAATGGCATAAGAGCCATAACGCGAGCGCGTTTGATAGCTGTTGTTACTTTACGTTGGTTTTTAGCTGAAGTTCCAGTTACGCGACGTGGAAGAATTTTACCACGTTCTGAAACGAAACGGCTAAGAAGCTCAGTATCTTTGTAATCAACATATTCAATTTTGTTAGCTGCGATGTAATCAACTTTTTTACGGCGTTTGAATCCGCCACGACGTTGTTGAGCCATGTTTTATTCTCCTTTATATTATTGTTGTTTCAAGTTTTTCACTTGAGTTGTCCATATCCATTAGAATGGAAGATCGTCATCTGAAATGTCCATTGGATTTGAATTGCCAAATGGGCTTTCATCACGACCAAAGTTAGGTGTTTGTGATTGTGAAGATTGTGATGAGAAACCACCGTCGTTTGATGAGCCACCAAATGATGAATTGTTATTGTTGAATCCACCGTTATATGAACCACCTGATTGACCTTCACGTGTAGCACGACTTTCCAAGATTTGGAAATTATCTGCAACAATCTCTGTTACGTAAACACGTTGACCTTGTTGATTTTCATAATTACGAGTCTGGATACGACCTGTAACACCAATCAATGTGCCTTTTTTAGCCCAATTAGACAGATTTTCTGCCTGTTGGCGCCAAATCACACAGTTAATAAAATCAGCTTCACGTTCACCATTTTGATTTTTAAAGTTGCGATTTACAGCAAGTGTAAATGTGGCAACAGCTTGATTAGATGGTGATGGTGTGTAACGGAGTTCTGCATCGCGAGTCATACGACCGACAAGTACTACATTATTAATCATAAAATACCTTCTTACGCGTCAAGTTTAACGATCATGTGACGAAGAATGTCACCGTTGATTTTTGAAAGACGGTCAAACTCATTAAGAGCTGTTGCATCTTCTGTTTCAACGTTGATAACGTGGTAAAGTCCTTCACGGAAATCTTGGATTTCGTACGCAAGACGACGTTTTTCCCAATCTTTTGATTCAACAACAGTTGCACCGTTGTCTGTCAAGATAGAGTCAAAGCGTGCTACCAAAGCGTTTTTAGCTTCTTCTTCAATGTTTGGACGAATGATATAAAGAATTTCGTATTTAGCCATTGATATTTTTCCTCCTTTTGGTCTAATGACCCGTGACCCTCGTCACGAGTAAGTGAGGGATACTCACAATAAATTATTATACTATACGTAGAGCGAATACGCAAGAGATTTATGCATTACAGAAAGATTTTATTTGTCCATTATGTACATTGTTAAAATGACATTTTAAAAAATTAACATTATCTACTATATAGAATAAGACAATAAAAAAGCACAGCCGTGCTTTCTATATAAAAATTAAATTAAAATTCACCTTTATTAGAGACAGGGAGATTCGTTTCATAAAGCTCTGTTGCAATCTCTAAGCCTTTTCTAAAATTATCCGCTTCTTCGCGGGTTTCAAACATTTTCTGTGCTTGTACATATTGTTGACCACTACGCCAATACATTTTCCGAACAACCCACATATCCCTACCTCGCTTTTCGCTAGTTTGAGATACATTATAGCATAAATTGTAAAAAAATTTTGTCTTGTCTTGAATTTTTAATATAATATTCAAATTGTTTTAACATATTTTTTGAGTGTTATAACACGAAAATCAGTTAATTTCCTGTTAAAGTAATATTTTCTATCAAACACATCTTCTTACTCTAGAATGACTATATTGAAAGTCGTCTTAAACTAAAAGAATCAATTATAAAAATGATAGTTTCTTAGTTTTATCATCATTAAAGTTATAATAACAGTTAGACCTGAATCTACTAAAAAATCAACAAGTGAACTAAAAAATAGTATATCGTGAAAGACTTCAAATTTTCCATAAAATACTAAAAGGATAACTGTTTTGTATGTTAAGCCGAATAAGTAAATAAATAGCAAACATATCAAATTCTGTATAAATATATTAGCAAAGGTTACTACTTTCTTTCCTAATAGTTTCTCTACTTCAGCTTGAATAAATGGTAATTTCCAAAACTTAGTCTCAAAATATATAATATACCACCACCCAATGCAAAAACAGGTAAACCGAATAGCCCTAACAAAAGATAAATAAAAAGAGTTAAGAAACTATGGTATTTTCCTAAAATAGGATATAACATATACACAATAATTATCTGTATTGAAATAAAATCTACCAACGGCATAGGTAACAAAAAATTTACTGGAACCGAGTAAGGTTCTTGACTTTTCAAATCCAAAGCTAACTCTATTAACTGTTCATCCGTTTCTCCCATTCCACAAATAAATCCCAAACAAGTATTAATATTATTTCTTTTTAAGACTTCTAGCGTGTCTAAACGATCTTGATAAGTATGTGTCGTCGTAATTTTAGGATAATTATCTCGTGGCGTATTCAAATTATGATTAATTCTATCAACACCCGCTGCTTTTAATTTTACTAGTTGGTCATCACGAACTAAACCAATAGATAGACAAATTTCAATCGCCATAATACGCTTTATTCCCGATATAACATCACACAATATAGAAAATTCCTTATCTCCAACTTAATGCAATACAAAAAAACACTGGAATGATTTCGTTTGGTAATAATAGCTTGTCTAATAATTTGATTTTTAGGTAATAATCCATAACGCTCAATGTTTGACTTACTACCTTTAGCCTTAGAGCAATAGCCACTTTTAGCATTCAGTAGAGTATTTAGTCTAATCCAATTCCCTGATCTACTTTTTCACTACAATAGCTTGCGCATAATATTCCCACCAATTTCTGTCACTTTGTAAAATATTTAAACAGTCTCTTTTTGAAATCATAGAAAACCTCCTAAAAACAGTTAATCAATTATGACATTTGAGTTAACTGTTTTCTAACAAAATTTTCTTTTCATCTTGTAGCGACATTATTAATCTTTTATAACATTAAACTATGATAAAATAAAAACCTTTAAAACTAGTAGACATTAGTTACCAATAACAAAATTCTTATAATCCTTACAACAGAAATATCGCCAAATTTTATATTTTTTGATTATAAGATAAAAAAGATTGAAGAAAATAATCCAAAATAGGATTTTTCTTCAACCTAAAAATTAATCATTCATTCTGATAAGGTAGTCAAATGCCCCTAAGGCTGCAGTAGCTCCGCTTCCCATAGAAATAATAATTTGCTTGTATGCTTGATCTGTACAGTCGCCAGCTGCAAAAATACCTGAAACAGTTGTACTCCCTTGATTATCCACAATAATTTCACCACGATTATTAAGGTCAATTCCAGAATCTTTTAGCCAGTCAGTATTGGGAACGAGACCAATTTGAACAAAGACTCCCTCTAAGTCAAGTGTTTTGTCCTCGCCAGTTTCTCTATCCGTATAAATTAGTCCAGTAACCTGCTCATCACCCAAAATTTCTTTTGTAGCAACATTTTTCAAAATAGTAATATTATCATGTGCTTCTGCACGATCTTGTAAGACTTTATCAGCTTTTAATTCTGGTAAAAATTCAAGAATATAGACACGGCTAGCAAGTCCTGCTAAATCAATAGCTGCTTCAAGCCCTGAATTACCACCACCAATGACAGCTACCTTTTTATCTGTAAAAAGTGGTCCATCACAGTGCGGACAATAAGTGACTCCTTTATTTCTAAATTCAACTTCTCCCGGAACATTAATATTACGCCATTTGGCACCAAGAGATAGAATGGCTGTTTTAGATTTTAGAATCGCACCATTAGCTAGCGTAACCTCGATAACATCCTTTTTATGAATAGCTATCGCTTTTTGAGCTTTCATGATATCGACATCATATGATTTGGTATGCTCTTCTACTTGGGACATAAGCACTGGTCCCTCTATATAAGGTGTTCCAATCATATTTTCAATTCCGACGGTTTCCATCACTTGTCCACCAAACGTTTCAGCTAATAAGCCTGTTTTGATTCCTTTTCGTGCAGCATAAATAGCTGCGCTATTTCCAGCCGGCCCGCCACCAATAACCAAGACATCAAAAATTCCCTTATCTGCAAATGTCGTTTCTGACACTGGTCCTGCAATCAAATCAAGTAATTGTTCAATGTTGGTACGTCCTGAAGTCAGTATTTCATCATTGTGAAAAACGGTTGGAACGGACATAATCCCTTTAGCCTTGACCTCATCTTGGAACATACCTCCCTCAATCATGGTATGGCTAATATTCGGATTAATCACAGCCATAATATTGAAAGCTTGTACAACATCCGGACAATTATGACAACTAAGGCTGACATAAGTTTCAAAATGAAGAGGAGTATCAATAGCTTTAATTCGGTTGATGACTTCCTCATCTACTTTTGGTGGTCGTCCAGAAACCTGTAAAAGTGCCAGAATCAATGAAGTCAACTCATGTCCCAGTGGTAAGCCGGCAAATTCAACACCAGATTCTTGTCCTTTTTTAGCAATTCGAAAAGCAGGCATACGACTAAGCTTCTTTGATTCAAAACCAATCTTATCACTCATTGAGACGATTTCATCAATGAAATCTCTGACTTTTTTAGAATTTTCATCTGTTCCAAGATTAGCCTGAAAAACAATATCAGATTCAATTAATGCAAGATATTGCGACAATTGTGTTTTGATTTCTGCATCTAATGCCATATAAAACCTCCTTAGATTTTACCTACTAAATCCAAACTTGGTTTTAATGTGTCTTCTCCTTCTTTCCATTTTGCAGGACAAACTTCTCCTGGATGTTTTCGGATATATTGTGCAGCACGCACTTTATCTAAAAGAGTACTTGCATCACGTCCAATGCCATCGGCATTAATTTCAACGGCTTGAACAATACCATCAGGATCCACGATAAATGTGCCGCGCTGTGCCAAACCATCTTCACCAAGAACCTCAAAGCCTTCTGATAAAACATGGGCTGGATCACCAATCATAGCGTAAGTGATTGTTCCGACAACATCAGAATCATCGTGCCAAGCTTTATGAACGAAATGCGTATCTGTTGAAACAGAATACACTTCAACACCAAGTTTTTGAAGCTCTGCATATTGTTCTTGTAAATCACCAAGTTCCGTTGGGCAAACAAATGAGAAATCAGCGGGATAGAAACAAAAAATCGCCCATTTTCCCTGTAAATCATCATTTGATACCTTGATAAACTCTCCATTATAATAAGCATCTGCTGAAAATTCAACGATAGGTTTTCCAATAAGTGACATGTGCTAGTCCTCCTATTATTTTATTCATTATAGTTGATTAAAAATGTCTAAAATAATTAAACACTTTCAATCCCCTACATTATATGTAAACCTTTGCACAATGTCCAACAATATGTTCTATAGTTGTATAACAATTTTATAAGTGATACCAAATATCTATTAATTTCAATTCCAAACAAAAAACTGAGAAAATCAATCGATATTTTCACCCTCCTGACAAATGATCTGGAGAATGATTCGCAAAATCCGATAAACCAACAAGGCTTAAAAGCTCATCAACTTCTTTTGTCATGCGGTGCAACACAAAATTATCCTCACCAGCTAAGCGCATAAAACGGTGTAAAAGTCCAACTTGCTTAAACTTTCCTGTCGTCCCAGACGTATTCAAAATCCAGCCTAAGGTATCTTCAGTTGGTGTCATTTCTTTATACGTATTATCATTGTCCTTACGACTTAGCAAGACCAAATCTGGAAATGTTTTAAGATGTGACACTTCGTAGTGCAATTCAGCATTTTCTTTGAAAGCAGCTGCTTTTTCCTGATTGAAAATCATAGCAGAATACTGATTCTCATCATAATCTGCTACCAATTCTGCAATCGGTGTTGTACTTGCTACAGGATGTGCGGTAATCCCATAACGCCACATCGCCTGATTCATCGGAATATAAACCGCTGAATTTTCCAGAGCCATAAAAACGACATCATCTTTTCCAAGACCATTCCGCCTAAAAGCCTCTTGAAAAATAGCAATATCATCTTCCACATCTTGCCCCGTAAACCAGCGATTAAGAGAGATATCTTTTAAAAATTCACGCTCCGCATTTTCCAACAAACGTGCCTTTAAATCATCAACTAACTGTGTCATGAATATCTTAATTTCCTTTCTTTATATGATTTGGACGACCAATTAAAATGCCAAATGGCGATACTTTGTAGCAAAAATAAGAAATTAGCCACGCACCACCCAATACCAAAAGATAACCCAATGGGAAAAGCAAAGCCAAGGCTACATCACTCAAATACGGATTAATCCAATCAATCACTAAGCCAAAAATGGCAAGAGAGGCTGTTTGCGTCAGATAAATCCCAAATGATAATTTCGACGACAAATCAACCGAGCGACGTAACCATTGGAGACTTGGTTTTTCACGATTTTTAGCGTAATGCAAACTAAGCGCAAATATCGTTGCAATCATGAAAATCGCATAAATCATCATGCAAGGCTGATGAACCAAATGCGCATAATGACGACTTAACCCAAGAATCTTTGTATTGTAATAATAAAGCCCTATCGTCCCCAGACTTAGACAAGCGGTTATCGCATAAATTCGCTTTTGATAAGTCATCAAAAGTGTCATGACTTTATCGTAATGACATAAGTAATAGCCATAAAGTAAAATTGATAAGTCCAAACAAACATTCCGTAAGAACGGGAAAAATATAGCCAATTCGTATGGTCTTAATGTGAGAAAATGTATTTGATATAAAAAAGAAAAGCCACTGAATAAGTGCTGAAATGGAAATAATAAAGTTACGTCGATTCACAAATTGATTATACAACCAAAGCATGGTTGAAAAAATAAGGTACAATATCCAAATGGCCCTTTTATAATTTCCTAAAAATCGCACAAGTCCCGTGACAAACATAAACCGCATACGTGTAAAATGGGGCACTAAGTAAATAATTCATAAGCTCCTGAACTTTTACGGCGTTGGTAAATAGAGAACTAACTTGATTAATCAGCACTCCAAAAATAAAAATACAGCGCGTGAGGTCAACCTCATAAAGATAGCTCTTCTTTTTTCGCTTCTGTTGGTAAAATAGCTACTCCTTCTGTTAAATTTACTTGGCAACCATTATCCACCTAAAAACTTAAGTCTATCTTAGGCCCGGCAAAAGAAAAAAGTGATTAGAATATTAGTCACTACGAATTTTCCTTTAAAAATAAGCTAGAAAAAACAAAAAATCTGGAACACTTAGGTGTTCCAGATCCTTTTAAAAATATTGCGTATGTTTTACCAACATACCAATCTCATAAGGAGTTAGGCTGTTGGATTATTATCTCCATTTTTATAGCGACTTAAATTCATTTTCAGCATTGTACATACCTCCACGACTTTTTTATCACTACTTTTTACATTGGTTTCACTCCTTTAGCTATTTTCTGCAACTAGCTAAGGTATCACCATTTTTATATCTTGCTACGTTCATAAGATACCTCCATTAATCTGAAAATACTCACATAACAACGATAATAATCACCTAATTTTTAATTTATTTTTCTGTTTTTTGATTGATACAGCGATTGACTCGTCGCCATATCTGTTTAGAGTCTCCATTTTTGTAACGGCCTACATTGATTGCTTTCATATCTATCACAACTTTCTTTAAAAGCTTTTTTCAAACATGGAAGCAACATGATTAGAAGCCCTTTCGATTACTACTGTTACTAGCAACAAGATCAACCGACAATATTTCTTGCACTAGCCATTTCTAACCGCTTACTTCCAATAATATTTTTTCACCTAAAATGTGACATCACTCCTTTATCGCTATTTTCTACAACAAGTCGTTAGTCTCCATTTTTGTAACGACCCACATTAAACATCAACATAAGGCGTTCCTCCGATGTACTTTGTTACAAGATTTGGTTTTCAAGGCTAAACAAGATGCTTAATCACCATCTTTATAGCGTCCTAAGTTAAAAGCTAACATAAGCGCCACCTCCGTAAAGTCAACTGTGCCTACTTACCCCGACTAGGAGACCAATCACCATTTTTGTACCGAGCGACATGTGGTTTCATCATAAGAACTGTTACCTCCTTACTTCGTTACTTTTGTCATCCTTCTTTACACCTTTATTATAATGTAACCGCTTACTTTTGTCAATACCTAAATACTCATTTTTCTAAAAAATAGTCAAAAATCTCATTTTTGATGAAATAAAATAATAAGCGTTTTTGTTATTCAAAGAAATCATTCTTTGCTAAAATAGAGTTATGATTAATTTTACTGATTATAGCATTGAGATGTGGGATGATGAGAAAATTGCTTCTTTTCGTCGCACGCTGCTTGCTTGGTATGACAATGAAAAACGGGATTTGCCTTGGCGCAGAACCAAAAATCCTTATCACATTTGGGTGTCTGAAATCATGTTGCAACAAACACAAGTTGTTACTGTTATTCCCTACTATGAACGCTTTTTAGCTTGGTTTCCAACCGTTGACGCTCTCGCCAAAGCTCCTGAAGAAAAATTACTTAAAGCGTGGGAAGGCTTAGGTTATTATTCACGCGTGCGCAATATGCAAAAAGCTGCGCAAGAAATCATGGACGATTTTAATGGCGAATTTCCTAGCACTTATGATGATATTCTCTCCTTAAAAGGAATTGGACCTTATACGGCTGGTGCGATTGCAAGCATTGCTTTTGACCTTCCCGAACCAGCTGTGGACGGCAATGTCATGCGTGTTATGGCAAGGCTTTTTGAGGTCAATTATGATATTGGTGACCCTAAAAATCGCAAAATTTTTCAAGCTATTATGGAAGTGCTCATTGACCCTGAACGCCCTGGGGATTTCAATCAAGCACTTATGGATTTGGGCACAGATATTGAGTCTGCTAAAAATCCTCGCCCAGATGAATCACCAATTCGCTTTTTCAGCGCAGCTTATTTACACGGCACTTATGACAAATACCCTATCAAATTGCCAAAGAAAAAGCCAAAACCGTTGCAAATTCAAGCTTTTATCATTCGCAACAGCAAAGGTGATTTCCTATTAGAAAAGAATACTGACGGACGCTTGCTCGGTGGTTTCTGGTCATTTCCAATCATGGAAACTGATTTTATTGGGCAACAGCTTGATTTATTTGAAACAGATAATGCCAAAAACACTCTCAAAACAACGTCGCAAAAAACGTTATTTAAGGAAGATTATCAACTAAACCCAACTTGGACAAATAAAACCTTCAATCACGTCAAGCATACCTTTAGCCACCAAAAATGGACAATCGAACTCATCGAAGGCTCAGTCAACTCAAATGAATTTACCAAAGATAAGGAACTCCGCTGGGTCGCACAAGACCAACTTTCCACCTACCCCATGGCAACCCCACAAAAGAAAATGTTAAAAGAGTATTTAGGAAAGGAGACTTAGACAGAATTGGAAATAAAAAATATTTTAGTAATCGGTAATGGTTTTGACCTTGCAATCAAGCGTAAAACCAGCTATGAAGATTTTATTAAGTTTGCTTGTCAAATAACAGGATTTCCCAATGAATCAATTTCTCATTCTTTGTGCGATAACTATACCTTATATGGTAAAGAATCTTTTATCGATCAATATGAACTATTTCAAAAAAATCTTGTTTTAGAATTTATTAATTTTTTAGTAAAAAAATATAGTGAACAAAATAATTTACGTAATCTTACCGAAGAAAAGTTAAAATATTTGGATAAGTACTACGAATATTTTCAATGTGAAGTTTCTTTCCAAGGAAGAGAAAAAACATTTAATAACTTGTATAACTCCTTTTACGGACATGGCATTCAGTACCCACCAGGTGAGTCATTTGAAGAGTTATTTATAAAATCCCTAGAAGAAAAACTTCAAAAAGAAATTGAAAAATGTAATCCTATTAACCTTAGTGCCCTTTTAGATGTAGTGGAAACTAATAGTGGATTTAAAAAAATGGCTTCAAAATCCGATTACATAATCAGTTTATCTTACTATGAATTCTTTTTAAAATTTAAAAATCCTATTTTAGACTTTATATTGCTCAATAGAGATTCCCTCGATAACTGGTCAAGTCTCGAACAACATATTTCTCATTTAATTAATGGCTTTGTAGAATTAAAAGGAAAAATTGAAGAGTTAGAAGAAGAGTATACCAAACTATTTATTGACAATTACCTTACCGATAACGAACTCAAGACACTTACCAAAGAAATTGAAAAACACTTTTCTTTTTTGCCAAACAGTACTCATATCAACTTTTTAATTAAAGACATTGGATATACATTTCATCCCAATTTAAGACCCAACAGCAATTATCAGCCACCACAGCCTATGCACAGCAACCTAACCACTGCTTTTGAAGAATATCATAGTAAACTAGTTAAAGCGCTAAATTCTTTCACATTTCTACTTGAATTATATTTAACATACCTTGATAAAATTGAGGACGAAAGTAAATTTGAAATTCCAAAAATTTTATCACCTTTTGAACAAGTCGATGATATACTAACATTTAATTATACCGATACTGCTCAACAACTTTATAATATTCCAGATAATAACATTCATTACATTCACGGAAAGCTAAATTTCACTAAAGATACAATTGAGACATCAAACTTGGTACTTGGAATTGAAGATATTGACCATAATATCATTGATGATGATCTAATAGATTTTCAAAAAACATTTCAAAGAATCGTTAAAAAAACAGGTTCAAAATATCGTTCATTTTTCAATTTAGATCATTCTAATAATCTTGTTCGTGTTATAATTTATGGTCATTCACTAGATGTGTTAGATCAAGAAATTTTCAAAAAAATATTTGATGAATTAGATAACATTACAAACACTTCCTCATCCCCATTACGTATGGAAATAATCATTCTACACTACGGCAAGACAGAGATACAATCTACTATAGATTTAAAATCAAAAGTTCGTAATTTATCCGCTATCTTAGGAAAAGATAAGTTAATTGAATTAACTGCTAACAATCTTGTACATTTTATAGATGCCTCTAAATTGGACGAAATTGAAACAATTATATATGAATCTAAAAAGCGCACCCAAATAAATACATTCTAGACCCTTGACACCGCTTTTCACGAAATATTATCACAATCCCCCATGGCAACCCCACAAAAGAAAATGTTAAAAGAGTATCTGAAAATGGAGAAATAAAATGATTACTGGTTCCTGTCTCTGTTACACTGTCACTTACCAAACCAAAAAACTGTTAGGACCTATCGTTTGTTGCCACTGTTCTTAACGTCGTAGCTGATTGGATTCTCTTCGTCCCTTGGACTATGACAATCCTAATCATCCTGACGGGGGTGTGTCAACGAAATCATAGATTTCTGACTTACCGCCTGCCAAAAAGCTTCGGCATCGGCTTTTTCGGTTAATTCTTTGGTCAACGTTGAAGATTTTCAAATCTTATTTGGTGCAGATGAGATTGTGACTTATGAATCCTCTAAAGGAAAATACCGCTATTATTGCAAGAATTATCACAGCCAAATTTACCACATCAAAGATGATATGCCAGATAAAGTTACTTTAAAACTGGAAACAATTGACCGTTGCGAACAAGACTTAACCTTACTCGAACGCAAACACATTCACAACAGCCAGAAATTCCCATGGCTTGAATGATTGAAACAAAATGGAAGTGAAACAAATAAAATCTCCAGTGGAGACTTTATTCATGAGCCTAAAAATTAAAAAGCGAATCAGTAGTTTCACAGAAACTTGATTTCTCAGCAAGTCTTAATTTCTTGTTGCTGACCTAAAACAGTTCACTGAACTGTTTTACTCCCACCCCCGCATGGCTCAAAAGGTTTGGGGAACCTTTTGAGGTTGGAAATGAAGTCAAGTGCAGCTTGATGTCAAAAGGGTTGTAAAAGCTGATTTATTAGCACATTAGAACCCACTCAACCACTGCGTCTTGTAAATAATAACTATATAACCAAAGAAGCTGAGCACTTTTTGTCTCAGCCTTATTTTTATTTAAGCTTTTTGGCTAATTTTCCCGTATAGGAAATTGAGCAAGAGCCCTGCAAGTGCTAATATGATAGCAATGTAAAATGCAATTGAGAAGCTGCCATTATTTGCTACTGCTATATTTGAAGCGATACTTGGTGCAAAATAAGCTGCTACTGAATATCCTGTAAACACGATACCGTAGTTTACACCTTGATTGGCGGGACCATAATTTTCCATAACAATTGACGGAAAAACTCCCATGACACCCCCAAAACAAATGCCAAGCCCAATAATACCAACAGCAAAACCAGCTTGTCCTGGAACAAATGCCAGAACCGCGAGCGCTAAGACAATAACGGTGAAAATAATATAGAGGGTATTTGAACGCCCAATCCTATCTGAAACAGTTCCCCAGATAAAACGTCCACTCGAATTAGCAATTGAATAGAGTGATACATAAAGAGCGGCGACCGTTGCCGAAAGCCCAAACATTGACGTGCCAATCGTCCGAGCATTTGAAGCAATCATAAGTCCTGAAAAAGCTCCGACAAAAAACATCGCAATAACAACGTAAAAAACTGGTGTCTTTAGCATGTCAATCCATGTTTTGTTAACCACATTTTGCGCTGACGAAGTCGGTGGATTCCAACCGTCAGGCTTATATCCTGCAGGTGCTTTTTGGACAAAGACACTTGCCACAAGAACGATGACAATATAAGCTAGACCAATTGTCCGAAAGGCGTACTGAGCATCATGAGATAAAATCAAGCTATTAGCAATCGGTGAAGCAAAAACAGCCGCTAAACCCATACCGCCTGTTATTATCCCAGAAGCTAGGCCACGCTTATCTGGGAACAGTCGTAAGGTATTGGACAAGCAACCAGAATAAGCAAAACCTTGACCGAGCCCTGCAATCAAACCGTAGTAAATATACAACTGCGCTAAACTAGTTGCCGTACCAGTGAGATAAAAACCACTAGCAAAAAGAATCGCACCAATCGCAATTGACCACTTCACCCAGCCTTTATCCGCAAAATATCCGCCTAAAATCATCGGAATCGGACCAATAGCTGAATTAATGGAAAAAGCTAACATGATTTGGGGCATTGTCCAGCCTGTCTGTTCACTCAAAGGCTGCGCAAAAGTTGAAAAAGCATAAACTGCACCCGTACATAGCAAGATAGTAGTCGAGGCTACCAGCACTAGCCAACGATTTATTTTTTTATCCATAAGGAACCTCCTTTTAGATTATATTTGCCTTATTTTGACAAAGATAATAACAAAACCGCCTCAAAATGTCAACGCTTACATTATAAAAAATAATACTAAAATACTAAAAAAATCAGAGAATTGTATTATAGCATTGAAATCTGATACTATCATAGGTTATCTATAAAAACGTTTACATTTTGTTTAAAAAAGGAGTATGATATAGGTAATTATTTGTGTAAAAGAGGTAAACTATATGAAATTAGTTGCTATCGTTGGAACGAATTCAGACCGTTCTACCAACCGAAAATTATTAAAATTTATGGCGAAGCATTTTTCTGATTCAGCTGATATTGAAATCCTTGAAATCAAGGGCTTGCCAGCTTTCAACGAACCAGAAGATAAGCTAGCTCCTGCTCCTGTCGCTGATTTTTCTCAAAAAATTGCTAGTGCAGATGGTGTCATTATCGCAACTCCAGAATATGACCATACGATTCCTGCGCCACTTGCCTCTGCTCTTGAATGGATTGCCTACACTAGCCGTGTGCTTATCAATAAACCAACCATGATTGTTGGGGCTTCTCTTGGTGCTCTCGGTACTTCACGCGCACAAGCTCATCTCCGTCAAATCCTTGATGCCCCTGAATTAAAAGCACGCATCATGCCAGGAACAGAATTCTTCCTCGGACATTCTGAACAAGTTTTAGATGATGATTTTAATCTCAATAACCCTGAAAAAGTCGCCGAACTTGAAGACAATTTCAAAGAATTCCAATCATTTGTTGAGATTAGTAATCAAATCGTTAGCCAAGCAGACACAGACCGCAAAAGAGCATTTGCTTGGGAAGCCAAATAGGAGGTGACAAGTTATGAAATTAGTCGCTATTGTCGGAACTAACGCCAAAAAATCATATAATCGACTGCTATTACAATACATGGCAAGACATTTTGCCAAAAAGGCAGACATCGAGATTTTAGAAATCACAGATGTACCAATGTTCAATGAAACAGATGACCAGACCGAGTCAGCCATTATCCAAGAATTTAATAGCAAAATCACAGAAGCGGACGGTGTTATCATTGCCACACCTGAACACAACCACACGATTCCTTCAAGCTTAAACAGCCTTCTTGAGTGGCTTTCTTTCAACATTCATCCTTTAGCTGGCAAGCCAACCATGATTGTTGGAGCTTCTTATGACATTCAAGGCTCATCTCGTGCGCAATTGCATCTCCGCCAAATTTTGGATGCACCAGGTGTTAATGCTACTGTCATGCCAGGAAGTGAATTTTTACTAGGACGTGTCCAAACTGCTTTTGATGAAAATGGTGACCTTAAAGACCAAGGAACTATTGATTTTCTAGAATCATGTTTCTTCAGATTCCTTCGCTTTGCAACCATTGCCAATCAACTCAATGAACCAGAAGAAGTTCGTTTTGAACCTGGTACTTATCAAGTCACGACAGTTGGGCACAACGGAGATTTGCCAATGTCCGTAACCCTTTCAGAAGAACGTATTGAAGCTATTGACATTGATTCTTCTGGTGAAACAGGTGGAATTGCTGACGTTGTCTTTACTCGTATCCCAAGTGAAATTATTGAGGGACAAACTTTAAATGTCGATGCGGTGTCAGGTGCTTCGGTGACATCAAATGGTGTTATTGACGGAGTTGCTCGTGCTGTTCGACAAGCAGGGGCCAATCCAGATGCGCTCCGCTCACGTCCAAAAGCACCATCAGCGCTTGATAAAGAAGATAAAACTTACAATACTGAACTCGTTGTTGTCGGTGGTGGCGGAGCAGGACTTGCTGCTGCAGCTCGCGCCCTTCAAGCTGGTAAACAAGTAGTTGTCGTTGAAAAATTCCCATCTGTTGGTGGAAACACTGTTCGTGCCGGTGGACCAATGAATGCTCCTGACCCTGCTTGGCAAAATACATTTGCTGCTAACCCTGGTGAAGCTAATACGCTTCAGGAATTGCATGACATTGACGAAGCAACAATCGACCCTGAATTTATCGATGACTTCCGTGCTTTAAAAGTTGAAATCGAAGAATACCTCAAAAACCCCACTTATCTCTTTGATTCAAAATTACTCTACCGTATCCAAACTTATCTTGGCGGTAAACGAAAAGACCTTAAAGGCAATGAAATTCACGGAAATTATCAATTAATCAGTATTTTAACCGAGCGAGCTCTCGAATCTGTCCGCTGGCTGGAAAATATCGGTGTTGAATTTGTCCGTGACGAAGTCACCATGCCAGTTGGAGCTCTCTGGCGCCGCGGTCATAAACCAAAAGTTCCAATGGGCGTTGCCTTTATTTCTGTTTTGAAAGACTTTGTTTTAAAAAATGGTGGCATTATTTTAACAGATACACAAGTCAAAGAATTGCTTATTACAGATGATATTGTCACAGGTGTTAAGGGAACAGGACGCAATGGTCAAACCATTACCGTAAATGGGAAAGCTGTCATTCTGACAACAGGTGGTTTTGGGGCAAATACTAAAATGCTTCAACAGTACAATACTTATTGGTCAGAAATTGATGACGACATTGCCACGTCTAATACCCCAGCAGCCACTGGTGATGGCATTTTACTTGGTCAATCCGTCGGTGCTGACTTGGTTGGAATGGGATTCAGCCAAATGATGCCCGTATCAGACCCAGTTACTGGTGCTCTCTTCTCAGGTCTCCAAGTTCCACCAGCTAACTTTATCATGGTCAATACCAAAGGAAAACGATTCGTTGATGAATACGGCAGCCGTGACCAATTGTCCCAAGCGGCAATTGATAATGGTGGACTTTTCTACTTGATTGCTGATGAAAATATCAAAGAAACAGCTTATAATACAAGCCAAGAAAAAATTGACGCTCAAGTAGAAGCTGGAACGCTTTTCCGCGCTGATACTTTGGAAGAATTAGCAGAGCAAATCAATATTGACCCAGCCATTCTGGTAGAAACAATCACCAATTACAATTCATACGTTGATGCTGGTCATGACCCCGAATTTGACAAAGGTGCCTTCGACCTCAAAGTCGAAAAAGCACCATTTTACGCGACACCACGCAAACCAGCCGTTCACCATACCATGGGTGGTTTGAAAATTGATACCAAAGCCCATGTTATTAACGAAAACGGGAAAACGATTAAAGGGCTCTTTGCAGCTGGCGAAGTTGCAGGCGGACTCCACGCCGGTAACCGCCTCGGTGGAAATTCTCTAACAGACATTTTCACATTCGGTCGCATCGCAACCGACACCGCTATCGTAGAATATCTTGGTTAAGCTAAAAACAAGGTGAGAATTTCTCATCTTGTTTTTTATTTTCAGATAACAAAAGAAAACCCCAGCTTCTTCAAGCTAGGGCTCTCTAGGAGATTATGAAAAAGAAAGTTTATTAGGATTGTTTATAGTATAGAGCCGCTTGCTTAACTAAACCTAAATTTTTTCTTACAGAAAACTTAAACTTTTTTTCTTTTCAATGTCCCCGCTTTTTCTGATGACGCTTTTCTTGCCTAAGCAAGTATTTTCGTTCCTTTTCTAGCTCACGCTTCACTTTTTGCTTAGACTTTTGAGCTTTCTTGACTTCCTCACGCATTTCCTGCATAGCAAGCTGAGCTTTCGTTGACACCACAGGCTTACACTTTGCCTTATTGATATCACGTTGCACTCGTTTTGGATTTCGTTTTTTCTGTGAAATAGCTGGCGCTGAAAACTCAGAGCTTACTTCGACCTTATCATACCTGCGCAGCCATTTTCCCAAAGAAACATCAATGAATTTTAGAATATCATCATCCTTTGGTTCTTGGCCAAACACGTAACGAAAAGCCTTGTAACGTTTCTTCGAATCCGTAAATTCAATCAAAGCCGACCAAAATGCCCCATCAAAATATACTGTCATTTTCATAACAGCCCCTCCTTAAAAAATTGACAATGGACGACCTCGGAAGGGGAAGGTTACTGATACATGTTGTACTCACAGACTACCAACTGCGATGTGTTTTTATGTCAGCTTTAGTATATCAGATTTTACTGATTTTGAAAGAGAATACCTTGATAACCTAGAAAACTTGGCAAATCTACCGTAAAGACATTAGCCACCGCAAATTGATATTTCCCTTTAAAATGTCCCAAATGTGTCATGGTTCTGATGTTGTATTTCTTGGCAAATTTCTTATAAGCAACATAATCAATTTTCTTAGTATCAAGAAAATAAATTGTTTGTTCTACAGCCTCAAGCCGTTCCAAACCTCTCTGCGTATCCACATTATCCAAACGACCAACAAAAAGGAAAAATTCCTCTTTAGCCGCCATTTTTTCTTTCACCGCATCAAGCGTAACAAAACAAATATTATCAGCCGTTTCAGCCTTAACATCACCACAATAAAATAAAAAAGATAGGAGTAACAACCCCAACACACTCACTACTCTCATTTTTCCCTCCTACCTATTTATTCGAAAAAAGAAAGAAAAACCTCCCGAAAAATTTCAGGAGGAAAAACTCACCAAATTTGGTAAGTTTATTCTTCTGAATAAGGTACTAAGTATAATTCCTTGTTTTGATATTCTGCTAAAAAAATCTCCTTTGGGGATCTAATCCCTTGCTTATTAAGTTTTTTAAATAACCACTCTTCTTCATGGTCAATCAATTCAAGAACATCATAGTTAATACGTCCATTACTGATAAGTGGAAATTTAGGAGTTTCAGAATTTTTATCTAAAATTGTTAACTTACCATTTGGTTCCATAATAGCACTTTTAACATCCTTGGTAGAGTTCACACCTTCCATTCTCAAATGAAGCATCAGTTGATCTGCTGATAAGCCAACTTGAGCACAATTTTCAACATTAACCTTACCATTTTTTATCAAAATCACAGGATTTCCAACGACAATAGCTTTGATTATTTTATTATTAATTAGCAGTTTTACAATAATTACTACCAACGACCAAATCAATAAAATAATGAGAAAAGTTAAAATTGAAATAGAATTATTATAGATAACCCCACCAATAATGCCACCAAGAACATAATTTTGAATCTGATTCAGTGGAGTGTTTACCGAAAATTCATATTTTCCTAAAATGTTAATTTGTAAAATCATGACAAGAATCCCCAAAAGAAATTTAATGCTTACTAAGAGATACATATTCATCAATTATCTTCCTCCGTTAATATAGACATGATGATCAATCACATGTGTGCGTTCAAGTGTATAAGAATTATTATCGTTATTAAGATGAACAGTATAGTCCTCCTCATTGTAACGTACAATAATACCATCCTTTAATACTGTAGAATTAACTAAAATATCTTCTGGCAAAATATCATTATCGGTAGCAACACTTTCAATAAATTTCACCAAAACCTGCGATTGTGAAAAATCATGATTATTTTGCATATAGTCTTCGACTTGTATACCTAAAAGAACTAACATTAAAACCACAATTCCGATACTAATATCTCGCAAACGCGTCTTAAGTCGATTACGCATATAATGGAGACTTGTAAGCATGACAATCACAAGTAACATAATCAAAACTACCGAACGAAACACTAGATTAAATGATTGATTTTGTGTAATATACTCCAAATTATAAAAATTCATACTTCTTATCCTTAACTATCTCTAACTTAGTTCATCATTATACTATTTCTAATTGTCAAAATAAAGAAGTATGTTTGTCTTTTAAACAATAAAGCCGGTTTTTAAAATTATTTTAAAAACCAGCTTTATTCGGTATTTAACAGTTAATTAATAACGATTTTCTACTTTTTGCAAAAAATTATACAGAGCACCATAGAGATTAGCATCATTACCAAATTTCGTTGCCATAATCTCAATATCTTTTGGTATATTAACTTCTAGGATAGGATTAGACTTAATAATAGTATTAAATTGACGATTGATTTCTTCAACCAGAATTTTTTGAGCACTAATTCCTCCACCAATAACAAATCGTTTTACATCCAAGATTCCTTGAATGGAAAGAATTTGATTAGCGATAACATAGCAATAATCTTCAAAAATTGAAATAGCTTGTTTATTACCACCATGAATAGCTTCAAAGGCTGCCTTGCCATCTGTTATATTATCATTTCCAAGCATAGTATTAATACGCTCAACCATACCAACAGCAGAGCTTGTAAAACCAGCACATGAATAGTCATCAGCACTATAATCAGATGACATAAAGCTAAACTCTCCTGCTTGGAAATGTGGTCCAATACGAAGTTGACCGTCTAGAATAATTCCTCCACCGACACCAGTTCCTAAAATCATTGCCACACCGTTGTCAATTCCTTTAAGATTTCCAAGCCAAAGTTCTGCCAATGCTGCTGCTTTACCATCATTTTGAACTGAAATGCGTTTACCATAAGTTTCTAATTCGCTTTCAACACAAAAACCATCTAAATAAGTCAGAGCTCCCCCAAAATAAATCGTTTCTGTTTTAGTATCAATTTTTCCCGGAACACTAAAAGCGTAGCCACAAACTTGCTCATAATATTGATCTATCAAGGACTGAATAAGTTGTGTGAATTCAGCTAAATTATCTGGTGTTGATTGCTTCTTACTCTCTTTTAGATGGCCATCTGCGGTCATCACCCCATACTTAATATCCGTTCCACCAACATCTACTGTCAAATATTCTGTCATCACTTATTCCTCCCTATGTAAATATTTCGAAATCAGATAAACCGGTGTACAACTCCAAGCATGGCAATAACTAGAAATAATCGGACTACCATATGGTGAATAATCAGGCTTATCCGGATCAAAAGCTTCCCAAAAAGTATCTGCACCTAGACGAATCATCTGTCCCCAATAGTTTTTCATTAGCTCAGTAGCTTCTTCTTTTAAACCAGCAACAAACAAAGCTTCTGTCACATGATGATACATATACGGTGTCGCAATATTTTTTATTGGGAATAATTTTTCTATTGTAGTCATCATAATTTTCCGATTCATTTCTTTAGGAAAAACACCCGCTAAAACCATCCAAACTTGACTAGCTATATTATACTCAACTTTTTCCGTCTTGAATAGATTTTTTTCCGAATCAAATAAATTATTTTTAGAATAATTTACTAGCTTATCTAAAACAGATTCATAGTACTCAGTACTACCAAAATCTCCTGCTTTTTGAGCTAACTCTATAAATTGTCGTAAAACATAAATCATGATAGCTTGTAAACAAGTTGTTTTATCAAATTCAGTTGACCAGTCTACAAAAACAGGATAACTTTCATCAGCACAAACCTTACCATCCTCTTGTATGTACGTCAAACTGGTATTTATTTGCTTCTTAGCAATAGGATATAAATCCCCTAACAACTCTTCATCATCCTCTTGAGCTAAATAATCGTGCAAAACACTAATAAAAAATAACGAGTATTCAAACAAAAAGGTGTCATCTGGAATAGGATAGGGTTTCGTAAAAACATTCGCAGAAATACGACCATCTTCTGTAGTCATAGCTCCAAAAAGATACAAGCAGCGTTTAACTAAGTCATTTTGTTTAAAACTTTCATAATTTGCCAACGCTTGTAAACGAAGATCACCCAACCATAAACGCCTATCACGCTTAGGACCATCTTCAAAAACATCAGTCATACAATCTTCCAAAGTTTTCAAGCCAACTTGATAAATAGCTGCTAACTCCATATCCTCAATTTTGGGAAAAGGAAGATTATCACTATCAACACAAGATTCAGTTATTAATCTTGGATTAGAAAAGACAACTGACCATTTTGGAGAGGTATCCAATACTTTGATTTCAACGTATCGAAAAGCATAACGTCTAGGAAGTGAAAGGAGAGTTGGTAATTCATCTAAATGAATAAATTCTTCCTGAATCCAACCTCTAGCTAGCCACCCATCATATTCTTCCGACTCATGTGATAGTTCTGCTGCAACCTCTGCAAAACGGAGTCGAATATAAAGTGGAGCGTCCATAGGTGATCCTACAGAGTTAATATCAATAGCAAATCGTCCCACATAATGATTTCCAAAATCTAAAATCAAACTATCATCTTTTTTATACTCTTTATCATCTATTTTCATATCAAGAGTTTTGATAGTCCATCCTTCAAATTTTGTGATATCTTTAGTCAATTCGCCCAATCTTACCAACTTTTTTTCTTTGTTAATCAGAGGAGGGGTTAGTAACTCTGCCTTCTTTAGCAATTCCTCATCATGGTTAAACTTAATTGAATGATTCATTTGAAATGTAAAAGCCATATATCTACTCCTTTTCATGTCCACTTAAACCGTATTTCTTTTGCAAACGAATTTGTATATAACCAAATCCGCCAGCAACGGCAATTAAAACCGCAAATCCAATCATAGTGCTGCGAATATTCTCTGGTAAAACAAGTACCGGTGTAATCAGTGCAAAAGCTGCACAGCATAATCGCGAAAAGCCATTAATAAATCCTTGAATACCTGATCGGTAATTATCTGGAAAAGATTCTTGTGTCCATACCTTATAAATGGCTTCACCAGCAAACGTTGATCCGATATTTTGGAAAGCAAGCCAAACAACAATCATTATTAAATTGCTACCACTCATTGCAAGACCTAATAAAGCGGCAACCATGATGACAATACCCCAGAAGAAAGCAACATTTCTGCGATGCCCACCAGCAATTTTAGAAAAAATCATTGCAATCACTAAACAAACCATTGTTAAAATGAGTCCTGACCCTGTAGCAAAAGATTGTGAGGCATTAGCCTTAACTAGCATATATGTTTGAAACTGACCAAAAGTATTAGCTAATAGATTCCAGCCACAATAAAACACTAAAATACAAATAAAGAACATTAAATATTTTTTATCTTTTCCAAACAAAAGTTTAAATACCGAAACTTTTTCTTTAACTGTTTCTTCACTCTTTTCTATATACTGTGCTTCAGTATGGATCTTTTTAAGTTTAGCGTTATTGTTTCTCATAAAAAGTGTTAAACAAGCAATAATAAGCAAAACTCCCATAACAATCTGTGCAGACATTGCGCCAGGCAAAGTTGAAGTGAGAAATGCTACAATAGTTGCAACCAACATACCAACTGTCCAATACACTTGAGTTCCTGACACTAGTTCAGCGCTAATTTTTTTATTTGGAGCATCATGAGAAATCACTGTCAAAGAGATAGGTAAATCTGCGCCTGAAATAAACCCTGCAATAACTGTGCCACAAACAAGCATCACAAAATTATTAGCAAATAAAACTAAAAGTGTGCCTATAATAAAAAAAATATTTAAAAAGTTAAATGCACGAATAAGACCAAATTTTTTACTAATATTTCCTGCTAATAAAGAGCCTGCTGCAATCGAAAATGTTAATAAACTAGAAATCAAACCTACTTGACCCGCACTTAGATTTAAAACCTTTTGCCAAACTGTAATCGTTGATGCTATTCCAACAATAATTCCTGAACCTAAAATTGAACCAAATCCAGCACTATAAAGTAATGGACGATAATATGAGACTGTTTTTTCTTTCATAATACAATCTTCCTTTCTGATAACTCTTTTTGAATTTGTGGATGTAGATAGTCAAGTTTATAGAATGACATAATCAACATTGATATTAAAATCATAATCATAGGAATATAAAGATACATACTTGAAATTACAAACAACGCTGAATCCGTTTGGGTCATACTTCCACCTTGATAACCACCAATAGCAATTAATATTCCTGATAGACCACCAGCTACTGCTTGTGCTACTTTTCCTATAAAACCATTAATAGCCGATAAACTTCCAGCAGTATCTATTCCTGTTTTCCATATTCCATAGTCAACTGGATCAGCTTGCATTGAGAAATAAATTGACATTTTTATTCCCATACCTATCCCTGAAATAATTGCTCCAGTAATGATACCGATATTATTTTTTTCAGAAAATAATATTAATAGAATTCCTAAGACTTGAATTAAAGACGAAATCATAAATAGATTACGCTTGATTGTTAGTTTTGATAGAAATGGAACTGTTAAATTTGATAATACGGGAACTATAGATGTGATAGTTGCTACTACTACTGATAACTTCTTATCTCCTACTACAGAAGTAAAATAATAAACTAACGCACCCGATTGAAGATAATAGGCACCAAACATAAATAAAATATTCAAAGCAAAAATTTTCCATGGCCCATTTTGCCATAATGCACGGATAGATGCTCCAAAACTTATTTTTTCATTTACCTTCACTTCATTTTCTCTTACACTAAAAAAAGTAAAAAAGAAAATTAATGTGCCGATTACTCCAAATAGCAACATAACGTATCTAAACCCCAGCGCTTGATCACCCTGCCCAAAGGAATCAACTAATTTTAATCCTAAAGATGACACAACCGTCGCACCTAAAAAACCAAAGAATTGTCTTATCGTTGCCAGATTGGTCCGTTCTTGTGCATCATCTGCCAGTGCAGGTAAAATAGAAGCCATTGGAATATTAACAACCGTATACATGAACGATAAGCCAATGTAAGTCACATAACAATATATTAATTTATGAGTAACACTAAAACCTAATGGCACAGAAAACGCTAAATAAGCAAATACGGAAAAAGGAATTGCACCCCACAAAAAATAGGGTCGAGATTTTCCAAACTTTGTCTGAGTTTTATCAATTGCATATCCAATTAACAAATCAGTAATTCCATCAATAATACGGCAAATAACAAACATAGTAGCTATCTGGAAGCCAGATAAACCAGCAATGTCTGTATAATAATAAAGAAGATAAAGTGATATCATCTGCCATACAAGATTACATGCAAAGTCAGCAGCACCATATCCAACTCTCTGTCGCCAGAGAAAAACTTTTGAAGTCTTGCAAGTAGCAGTCTCCATATTGAAACCCCTTTCACTTTGATGGTTTCAGTATATTATAAAAAAACAGAAATAAAAATGATATATAATATCAATTTTAATTGATTAATTATGACTTCTCAAAGAAGAAAGAGTATAATATTTGTAAGCAGATGCATCGTTAGTATCGTCTATTTTTGATTTAGGAGAGAAATATGAATCGTGAGGAAATCATGCAAAAACTTAAAACGTATGAAGAACATGAAATTTTTTATAGAGAATACTATCTTGCTAAACAAAATCTCAATTCAAAAAAATCATTTTTAAGTCAATTTGATCCTAACGAATTATATCAAAAACGCCTTATTGTCCCAGATATTAAAGGAAGCTGGAGACCAACTTTTATGAATGAGGAAATCATGGATCAACGAGACCTTATCAAAGAACTAACAGTCCTCAAACATTTTCGATATACACCAGCTTTTAAGCACGAACACTCATTTTATGAATTAGTTTATTGCGTATCCGGTTCATGCCAAGAGGAAATAAATGATTTTAAATTTACGTTAACCGAAGGACAGTTTTGCTTAATTCCTCCTCGTACAACACATAGTATAGGCGTATTTGATGATAGTATCGTCTTAAATATCATTATTTGGAGACGAACTTTTGAAGATATTTTTTACAATCTTTTGAGAAAGTCTAATATTATTTCAGATTTTTTTAACCAATCACTTTATCTCTACGAACAAAATAGTTATATGCTGATAGACACCCTCAAGGATAGTGAAATCAAAAATATTATTTTAGATATGTATGGCCAAACCCTGGAGCAAAAACCATTTTATGAGCTTGTTAGAAACGCACAGATTATTCATGTCTTCTCACTCATTCTACAAAATTATGAACACTCTATTTCATTTCCATATAAACCATTCCAAGGTAATCATATTATCATTCAAATGATTGCCTATATTGAGCATCACTTTAAAGACATCACTCTAAAACAACTAGCAGAACATTTTAATTTTTCTAGTAACTATTGTTCTCGAATGATAAAAGAATTAACTAGTGAATCTTTTACAGAGATTGTTCTATCAATCAAATTTACCAAAGCCAAAAATCTTTTAGAATCAACTACTTACCCTATTTCTCAAATTGCTACACAATGTGGTTTTAACAACATTGAACATTTTAATCGACTTTTTAAAAAGAAATTCTCAAAAACCCCTGGGCAATATAGAAAAGAGTTGTTATTATGATAGTTTACATAAACTTCCTAGAAAATAAGACACTTCTGAGATAAGAAGAATTCTCAGCTAATAAAAAAGAGAGAGTCATATTTAGTGTGAGTTTCTCTTTTTTATTAGTTAATTTCTTGTTGTATTTCAGTAGGTTACAGCGTTTATAACCCAAACAAGCCTTTATCTAACCGAAGACTGATTCCACATCAACTTTGCGTTGTGCGAAAATCTGACTGCTTTCTTAAGCTGACGGCGTTTAAGTTTTCTTTTATCTTTCCATACTAGCTACTACTCAAAATTGATTGATAGTCCGCTAAGAGACGACAAGTTGACCTATTAGATAGGGCATCCCAAGTTTTCAACCATTATTTTTTCGATTTTCCGTCCAGAAAAGACCCCTTGTGAGTAGACAAACAAGAAGCAATTTCTAATGGTAAGTTTGTTTGATTTGTGTTACAGTGAAGATACATGAGATAGCCTTGCTACAAATCAAAAAGCAACAGTATCAAAACTGTTGCTTTTTGCTTTGAGTTACTCTTGTCTCAGACTCGTCTCCAATAATAATTGTTGCACTAAACATTTTTAACCAAAGTGTTCCTGACTATGATTAATCCACGACAATCATTGATTTAATGGTTTTGCGGTCTTGCATATCTTTGTAGGCTTGGTTAATGTCATCCAAGCGATAAGTATTTGTAAAGACGCGACCTGGGTTGATATCACCGTCAAGAACTGCTTTGAGAAGGAGTTGTTTATCGTAGGTAGTGACAGAAGCTGAACCGCCTCCGACAGTAATGTTTTGTGCAAATGTTGACCCTAGCGGACGATTATTGTAATGAGGGACACCAACAAATCCAACACGTCCGCCATTGTGGATAACACCGAGAGCTTGCTCGATAGCGGCTTCTGTACCGACACATTCAAGAGCAGCGTCAGCTCCGCCGCCGAGAATTTGGCGAACCTTAGCAATGCCTTCTTCACCGCGTTCAGCGACGACAGCGGTAGCTCCTGAAGCAAGCGCCATTTGTTGACGGTCTTCGTGTCGGCTCATCAAGACAATCTGAGAAGCTCCGCGCATTCTCGCCGCAATAACGGCACATTGTCCAACCGCTCCATCACCAATAACAACGACTTTATCGCCACGTTTTACATCGGCAACACGCGCAGCATGGTAACCTGTTGGCATAACATCAGCCAAAGTAAGGAGTGATTTCATCATACCTTCTGAATAATCAGACGGTTGCCCAGGGATTTTAATCAAAGCCCAGTTAGCATAGTGGAAACGGACATATTCTGATTGGAAACCAGAAGACCAGTTTGTGTAGCCAGGGTGGTTATCACACGTTCCGTCAAAACCAGCACGGCAAGCATCACATTCCCCACAACCGTGAGTAAATGGCACGATGACAAAATCACCAGGTTGTACAGTCGTAATGGCAGAACCAACTTCTTCAACAATACCAAGAGCTTCGTGACCTGAGTTTTCAGAATGTGCAGCTTTTTCATCACCATTAGCATAAGACCAAAGGTCAGAACCACAGACACATGCACGAACAACCTTGATAATGACATCATCGTCAGCTTGCAAAGTTGGCTTAGCCACTTCTTCAACAGTCATCAGACCAGCTTTTTCAAAAATAGCAGATTTCATAAATAAAATACCGAGCCCGTATACGACAAAGTAAAAATAGGAAATCGACCGACAATGCTTGCATATAGGAAGATTTATCTTTTTTACACAGTCAGTAGGGCAGGTTCAATTATCATATCAAACATGACAATCGAACCTTTCCTTTCTAAAATTTGGGATAACAACTATCACTCAAGTTTCCCACGCTTCTAAATGAAGTTTACAACATCGTCAGACAAGTCCAATTATCACCAAACATGACAATCAAACCTTTCTATTTTCTAGTTCACAACATCTAGGGAGTAAACCTTGTCAGAGTTTCATCCTCTTGACATGGTCATTATATACCTTTGAGTTAACTCTAAGTCAAGCCGAAAGCTTCATTAATTGATAAAAAAGAACCTAGAACAAAAGTACCCAGATTCTTTCTTATATAGTTATTATTGTAAGACGCAGTGGTTTGGACTTTAACAATTCAGAAATAGACTGTTGAAGGTTGCTGTCAAGGCATATTAAAACAGCGATTACCAACTTTAGTCAACTTAGAGTTTCCCATGCACAATCGATTAGGCACTTTTTGACGCTTGCACTGCAAGCTAGATTTCCAACCTCAAACAATTTTCAATTGTTTGAGCAATCAATCACTGTTGACTGCGTTCTAATACGCTGATAAATCAGCTTTTACAACCCTTTTTCGATGTCAATCTTCACTTGACTCTATCTCCCACCTCGAAAGATTCCCAAATCTTTCGAGCCATGCAGGGGTGAGTTATAAAGGTTCGGGGAACCTTTATAATTGGGAAATACAACTTACGAAGTAAGTGTCAAAAACGGTCTGGGGATAGACCGTTTTAGATCAGCAACAAGAAATTAAGACTTGCTGAAAATCAAGTTTCTTTGAAACTACTGATTCGCTTTTTAATTTTTAGGCTCATGAATAAAATCTCCACTGGAGACTTTATTTGTCTCACTCCCTATCATTAGCTTAATTCAGTAATGATTTCTTTGATTTGTTCTTTTGTGTGGACACCAGCCACTTGTTTCACAACTTCGCCGTCTTTTTTGAACAGCAATGTTGGAATTGACATGATACCAAATTTTTGTGCAGTATCTGGATTTTCATCAACATCGATTTTGACGATTTTAAGTTCGTCTTCATCGATTTCTTCTGACAATTGTTCCAAAATTGGCGCTTGCATCAAACATGGACCACACCAAGTTGCCCAAAAGTCAATAAGGACAAGCCCTTCACTTGTTTCTGCTTCGAATGTCGCATCTGTAATATTATGTGCCATAATAAATTACCTAGAACTCTAGAGGTTACTGGAAAATACCTTATTAAAAAGTAAACTACGACCAGCTAAACAATCCTAAAGTTCATTTCCTTTTCTATTAGTTTATGAGCCTATTTTACGAGAAAATTGTTGATTTGACAATTAATTGCTACGGAAAACAATTTTTTGAAAACTTCTCATTTTCCATATCTGTCTGACTTATATGCTATAATAAAGCTATTCTCACATAAAGGACTGCTATGAAAAATTACGATATATTTTATAACAAGCTGACACGAAGTTTTCAGAATAAACCGACCGCCATTCGTTGCCTGCAAATTGTCAATAGTTTATTAACAAAAATCATGTATTTGGTTTATCCGCTAATGCTAATTTACCTGTTTTGTAAACAGCCAAATAGGTTGATTGCTTTCATTCTTATCCCAGCTATTTCATTTGTGTTAGTATCAGTTGTGCGCAAGCTACTCAATGCCCCTCGTCCTTACGAGACTTGGAACATCACACCACTTATTTTAAAAAATACCAAGGGACAATCTATGCCAAGTCGTCATGTCTTTTCGGCAACCATTATCAGCATGGCTATTTTACGGTTGAACCTTATTTTGGGCATTTTCTTTCTGATATTATCCCTAGTGATTGCACTTTGCCGCGTTTTAGGCGGTGTACATTATCCTCGCGATGTCATGGTGGGTTTTCTCGTTGGAATCGTCTGTGGATTACTGCTTTTCCTTTTTTAGTTGTCAACCTATAATCCCCAACTTTTAAAGAGCTGGGGATTTTTCAAACCATAATTTTTGCTTTTGGAAATTCATCAACTCAGTTATCAACAGGATGTAGATTTTTAAGGGATAAATCCAAAATTTTAGCAGAATGAGTAATTGCTCCACTTGAGACATATTGGACATTCAAATCAACATAAGAAGCCAGATTTTCCTTAGTCACATTTCCAGAAATTTCGATTTCTGCCTTGCCATTAACCACAGCAACTGCTTCTTTCATTGTGTCATGGTCCATATTATCAAGCATGATAATGTCAGCACCTGCTTCCATAGCTTCTTTGACCATTTCAAGCGTTTCAACTTCGATTTCAATTTTACGAACAGACGGAGCATAATTTTTAGCAGCAAGAACAGCCTCCTTGACACCACCTGCTGCGCCAATGTGATTATCTTTCAACAGGACACCGTCTGATAAATTGTAACGGTGATTTTTACCGCCGCCAACTTTAACAGCGTATTTTTCAAAAATACGATTATTTGGCGTGGTCTTACGTGAATCAAGAAGTGTAATCGGACTGTCTTTCAACAGCTCTGCCATTTCATGCGTGTAAGTCGCAATGCCACTCATGCGTTGCAAATAGTTAAGAGCCGTACGTTCTCCTGATAGTAAGACACGAATATCACCACGAACGGTTCCCAAATGTTGTCCTGCCTTGACAGCTTCACCGTCTTTCACCCAAACGTCAAAGGTTGTCGTTGGGTCAAGCAAGTAAAAAACGCGTTCAAAAACAGGTAAGCCACAGATAATCCCATCTTCTTTACAAATCAAATCAACTTGACCAGCCACATTTTCAGGCATAGCACTATTCGTTGAGACATCTTCATTGTTAATATCTTCAGACAAAGCACTCAAAATGAGCGGGTCAACGTTTAATTTTAGGGTAATTGGGTCTAACATCATTATCCTTTCTTTTCTCAATTCTGACTATACAATACAACTAGCCAGTTGATTTTGCTCGGTTAACTTTTCAAGCACCATTTTCTTGTAGTCCTCTTCGAGACTTTCTTGGTCTTGATAATCTTCCAAATCTAGCTCTGACAAGCTTTCTGGCAATTTAGCAACTGTTTCATAGTGAGCCACCAAATCTTTAGCCGCACGTTTCGCAAAAACGAGACTTTCAAGCAGCGAATTACTTGCCAGACGGTTTTGCCCATGCACACCATTACAAGCTGTTTCACCAACCGCATACAGAGCATCCATGGTTGTTTTGCTGTGGTGATTAACCTTAATTCCACCCATGAAATAATGCTGCGCTGGCACGACAGGAATACATTCTGTGAATGGGTCATAGCCAGCCTCACGACAATGTGCCAAGATATTTGGAAAATGCTCTTCCAATTCTTTTTTGGAAATGGTGCGTAAATCTTCCCAAACATGGTCTGTGCCGTCTTTTTCCATTTGTTTTAAAATAGCTTGTGCTACAACGTCACGAGGCTGCAATTCATCCACAAAACGATTCATATTTTTATCGTAAAGCAGTGCCCCTTCCCCACGAACGGATTCAGAAATCAAAAATAAGCGTTCTTTTGGATTTTCTTGATAAAGAGTGGTTGGGTGAATTTGCACATAAGACATATCCTTGAGTTCAATGTCATGTTTTAGAGAAATAGCTAGCGCATCACCTGTCAAATGTTTGAAATTGGTGCTGTTTTTATACAAACCACCAACACCACCGCTGGCAAGAACAGTCACGTCAGCTGTGATTTTTTCCAAATCACCATTTTCAAGACGCACCACGCCACCGTAACAACGATTATCTTCTTCTAAAATATCAAGCAAACAGGTGTGTTCCATCAACGTAATGTTTGGACGCTTTTTAACCGCAGCAAGCAATCTACTTGTGATTTCTTTTCCTGTTGTGTCTTGATAAAAGAGAATGCGTTTATCCGAATGCGCACCCTCACGTGTAAAGACTAGATTGCCATTTTCATCACGTTGAAAATCCACACCAAAATCAAGCAAATCTTCGATAACATCAGGTGATGACTTAATCATCAAATCAACAGAAACCTTGTCATTCTCATAATGACCAGCTCGCAAAGTGTCCTCAAAAAACGATTCATAATCCGAATCATCTTTTAACATACAAATTCCACCTTGAGCTAAAAAGGAATCGCTATTTTCTAATGTATCTTTAGTAATAATAGTAATTTGAAGTCCTTGCGGCAAATTCAGCGCCGTATAAAGCCCTGAACAACCACTCCCTACAATAAGTACATTTGTTTTCATACAAACCTTCTTTTTTTGACAATTACAAGTGAACTAAAACTGTAACCGTCACTTTTATTAACACTATTTAAAATAGGTTAGTTATTAAATCATACGACTTAGGAAACATTTTACCACTAAACTTTACACCTGACAAGACATATAAGTAAAATTATTTACAGGTGTCTTGACACCAATAGCTTGCAGGACTATAATATATAACTAAGACAATTCAAGGAAGGATACCACAATCTACAATGAATACAAGAGAGATGCAAGATGAGATTTTACGTCTCAAAAAGGAAAAGGGGGTCTGCATTTTAGCCCATGCCTACCAAAGTCAGGATATTTGGGAAGTGGCTGATTTTGTCGGTGACTCTTTTGCCTTGAGTAAATACGCTGCCAAAGCACCACAAGACACAATTATCATGTGTGGCGTTCGTTTCATGGCAGAAACTGTCAAGGTTCTATCTCCTGAAAAAACATCTATCCTAGCAAATCCAATGGCTGGCTGTCCAATGGCTGCGCAAATTGATAAAAAGTTAGTCAGCTGGTTAAAGGAAGCTCACCCAGATTACACCGTTGTTGCTTATATCAACACAACATCAGAAGTAAAAACACTTGTTGACGTTTGTGTGACATCTTCTTCTGCTGTCAAAATCATCAGTAACATTGACAATGACAAAATCCTTTTTGTTCCAGACCGCAATCTTGGACAATGGGTCGCTGAACAATGTCCTAATAAGCAATTTGAATTTTTCAAAGGTGGCTGTCCAACGCATATGCGCATGCGTAAACGTGATGTCATTCGTGCGCGTGAAGAACATCCAAATGCCAAAGTTCTTGTTCACCCAGAATGTCTAGCAGAGGTAACCGAATTAGCTGATTTTGCAGGAAGTACCACAGAAATCATGGCTTACGCCAAAAACAGTTCTGAAAAAGAATTTATCATCGGTACCGAAAGCAGTATTGTCCAACATTTGCAATTCGAATGTCCAGACAAACGTTTCTATCTGCTGTCAACCGAGTGCGTTTGCCACAATATGAAAATGACAACGCTAGCTGACATTTATAATTGCCTACTCGGTCAAGCAGGCGAAAAAATCACCCTAGATGAAGAAACAATCAATGGTGCACGCCGCTCTATCGACCAAATGATTCTACTCGGACAAAAATAAATTTTATGTGCATTTTCTACAAACAAAAAGCTCTTCCATTTTTCAGGAAGAGTTTTTTGGTAGTTATTCTGAATTGTGAAAAAAGACTTTTTCTATCTTCACCTTAGATTTGCAATGGTGCAGCCGCTGCCACCTGCGTTTTGTGGGGCATAACCAAATGATTTGACGTGTTTGTTGCGGCGAAGGTATTTTGTGACACCTTCACGGATAACACCTGTTCCGATACCGTGAATAATATCGACTTGTGCCATGTTATTTAGCAAGGCTTGGTCGATAAATTCATCCAATTCTTGCATGGCTTCTTCATAACGTTTACCACGTAGATCAAGGCGGGCACGTGGACCAGCTGATTTTTTGCTTTTCTTGACCACATTGACTTGTTTTTTCTTCGGCTTTTGGGCTTCCTCTTGAACTTTAACAAGGGTAAATTCGTCCTCTTTAAGTGTCATTTTAATAAGACCAACTTGCACTTCCCATTTCCCGTTTTTCCCTTGGTTAACCAATGTTCCGCGTTGTCCGTAAGCTGTGACGACAATGTCATCACCCACGCGCGGTGCGCGCAATTTTTTAGCTTTCTTGATGACTTTATTTTTCGACAAATCAACTTCAGGCGCCAATTTTTTCAGCTGACTTTTGGCTTCAATAACTTCATGCGGTTTAAGGCTTGCTCTATCATGAAGATTTTTGAGAATTTCTTCACTCTCTGTCATGGCTTTATCCACAATTTCTTGCGCTTTGGCGCGAGCTTTTTCAAGTTCTTTGTCCTTGGCATGTGAAAATTCGTTATAAAGTTTCTTGACCGCACGATTGAATTTGAGGTTATCTTGTTCCACTTCTTTGATATGGTCAAGTCGTTTACGACTTTCATGGGTTTGTTCTTCCAAACGCTCGATGATATGGTTAACATCCGTATCAGAGTCTGTCAAACGCTCTGCTTCATTGACAATAATCTCTACTAAACCAAGACGACGAGCAATTTCAAAGGCATTTGAGCGCCCTGGTACACCTTGCATAAAATGATAAGTTGGACTTAATGTCTCTGTATCAAATTCCATGCTGGCATTTTCCACAAATTCTGTCTCAATACCGTAAGCTTTCAATTCTGGATAATGTGTCGTTGCCATGGTTTTAATTTCCATGAGGCGAAGGTGTTCAAGAATGGCAATCGCAAGACTGGCACCTTCTTGTGGGTCAGTTCCTGCTCCCAATTCATCAACCAAGACAAGACTATCTTTATCTGCTGCTGCCAAAATCTCAACAATATTTGTCATATGACTTGAAAATGTTGACAAACTTTGTTCGATAGATTGCTCGTCGCCAATATCTGCAAAAATCTCATTAAATACGGCGATTTTACTACCTTTGTCAGCCAAGATTGGCAAGCCTGATTGCGCCATAAGCTGCGCTAAGCCTAATGTTTTCAACATGACTGTCTTACCACCAGTATTTGGGCCTGTAATAACAATAACGGTCAATTCGTTAAGAAAATGAAGGTCATTGGCGACTGGATCGGTCAAAAGCGGGTGGCGAGCTTGTAATAGTTGCACGGTTTTATCTGCTGATAATTGTGGCACGATTGCGTTGTTTTCCTGCATGAAGAGGAACTTAGCACGAACAAAATCCAAATGCCCTAAAACCCACGCATTGTTACGAATAATATTAGTATGTGGGCGAAGCATATTTGACAATTCACGTAAAATACGTGCCATTTCGTGACGTTCATCTGCTCGCAATTGCGTGATTTCTTCATTAAGTTGCACTACTGCGCGCGGTTCAATATAAACCGTACTTCCTGATGCCGAAATATCATGCACAACCCCTGAAATACGGTTGCGGTAGCTATTTTTCACAGGCAAAACCGCACGACCATTACGACTAGCAATCAAAGTCTCTGTCAAATGATCAGCTTGTTTTTTCAAAATATCCTGCAAAATTTGACGAACTCTACCTTCGTCATGATTGATTTGGCGACGAATACGGTCTAATTCTGAACTTGCAAAATTTTCAATGAAACCACCGTCATTAATCGCTTGTAAGCTACCTTGCAGACTTGGCAACAATTCAATCTTCTCAAAAAGAGTATTTAATGCAGACAACTCTACATTTTCCAAATCATTATAAAAATGCTTGATTTCAGCTGAGACTTGCAAGACTTTCTTGATGTCGATAATTTCTGAAATATTAACGTCAGCATCCAATTCCAAGCGACGCATACTTTCAGAAATGTCACGCAAACTCCCCATTCCAAAAGAATGGTGTTCAATGAAAATCTGTTCCATGTCCGACATTTCATCAAAGGAACGTGAAATGCGGTCAGGCTCAGTCATTGGCTCAAGTTTACGTAACTCGTCTTGGCCTTGCTCAGTCTGTAAATAGCCAGCAAAAAGTTGCTTGACTTTATCAAATTCTAACTGTTCTAAAATTCTGTTGTTCATATCTTTATTATACCAAAAACCTAACTTTTCTCGTGCTTCCTAGGCACGCTGATGCTTTTATTATATATTGAACAAGTCTGAGGTGATTTACCCCAGACTCCTTTATTATCCTAGAATCGCTGTTACCCATAACGCTTTTATAATATTCGATAAAGGTGGCAAATCATTGACAATCACGCGCCCAAGAAAGCTGCCTGATAGAATATTTTGCACCGTCGTCATAGGAACAGTCGCTAATATTGTAAATACAAGATTGAAAAATATCAATGTGACTAAAATCGCTAAAACACCACTGACACAATTCATTTTAACATTATCAAAGTGATTGATTGGCGCCAAATGCACCAAAATACCAATGAAACGAAAAAGCAAATAAACCACCACATAAATGGCTGTAAAAGCTACTCCCGCATAATAAACTTGATCTAAATCAAAAATATTAACGTCCGTGAAAAAATTCACCGTTGCTCCCTGACTAGCATTAGAATAGGGAATCCACAGCGTTATTTTTTCAGCTAATGTTTGATAAAACTGGCTAGCAATCACAAGTGAGACAATACTTGCTATAAAATAGTAGGTTTGCAAAATAATCCCACGTGAATAACCGATATAAAAATGCCAGATTAAAATCAATACAAGAAGAATTGATAACATAATTAATCCTCATCGGAATCAGACTTGCTGGCTTTCTCCTTAATATCTACAATCGCTTCAGCGCGAAGAGCCGTCAATTCTTTTTCCATCTTTTCAACTTCAATCTCACGACTAAGCTGAGTAGAAAGCGAATTGATAGCCATCAAAATAGCAATCGTTTCATTATCAGCTTGTGGTAATTTTTCCTTGATAGTATTATATTTTTCTTTGGCTACACGCTCAACCTCTTCCATGAAGAGATTATCCTTATCCGTTGTCAATGTGAGTGGTTTATCACCAAAGACGAATCTATAACGATTTTTACTTTTCATATAGTCACCTCTTTGACATTATACCTTAAAATAAGCATTTCGTAAAATGTAAGCACGGAAAAATCTCACTTTCTGCCAACTGTTTTGCCCTCTTAGAGCGTTTTTATGATAAAATAAAATCATGAATACCATTGTTATGAAAATGGGTAAAGATGATTTGCAAAATCTGATAAAGGCACTAACTAGCCAGCAAGTCAACAATAACAATCCCTATGTCACTTTTGCGGCAAAAGTAAAAGGGGTTACGGTTCTTGTTTACACATCTGGCAAAGTCGTCTTTCAGGGTGCAAATGCGGAAACTATCGCTGAACAATTTGGCTATCAATCAGCTAGCCAGTCAACAAGTGACACCGTTAGTGGTCAGAATATACCCCTTATCGGCTCAGATGAGGTTGGTAATGGGTCTTATTTTGGTGGACTGGCTGTTGTTGCTAGTTTTGTGACCCCTGATGACCATGCCTTGCTTAAAAAGCTTGGAGTAGATGATTCCAAGAACTTAACAGACAGCAAAATCCGTCAAATCGCCCCAATCTTAGAAAACAATATCAAGCATAAAGCTCTGCTATTGTCCCCACAAAAATACAACCAAGTCGTCGGTAAAGGAAAAATGCACAACGCTGTCTCTGTCAAAGTAGCTCTTCACAATCAAGCTATTTATCTGCTTCTCCAAGACGGTGTCAAGCCCGAAAAAATTGTTATCGATGCTTTTACCAGTCGGCAAAATTATCAAAAATACCTTAAAAATGAAGCCAACCAATTTGCTAATCCGCTGACACTCGAAGAAAAAGCTGAAGGAAAATATTTGGCAGTTGCCGTCAGCTCAATCATCGCTCGCAACCTTTTCTTAGAAAATCTCGATAAACTTAGCCAAGAAGTTCAGTACAAACTCCCAAGCGGTGCTGGTAGCCAGTCAGATAAAGTTGCGAGTCAAATTTTAACAGCCTATGGCATGTCTGGCTTAGAACATACTGCCAAGCTTCATTTTGCAAATACCCAAAAAGCGCAAGCATTATTAAAAAAATAAAAGTAGAGGAAGATTTATGAAACACTTTATTAAAGAATGGGGACCACTAATCCTTTTCTTTCTTATTCTTATACTTAGTCGTGCCTTTATTTGGCAACCTGTAAAAGTTGACGGTCATTCAATGGATCCAACGTTAGCTGACGGTGAGCGTCTTATTGTCCTATCAACCACATCTATTGACCGTTTTGATATCGTTGTTGCTAAAGAAACCGAAAACGGTAAGACAAAAGAAATTGTTAAACGCGTGATTGGGATGCCAGGCGATACCATTACTTATAAAAATGATGTCCTCTACGTTAATGGCAAGAAAGTTGACGAGGACTACTTAGATGAATACAAAAAAGCCTTTGAGGACGACCAACTGCAAGATACTTATTCGTACAATACCTTATTCCAAGAGTTAGCTGAAGACTCAGATGCTTTCACAACTGATAGGGATGGCAATACCGAGTTTACAGTCAAAGTTCCAAAAGGACAATATTACCTTCTTGGAGACGACCGTATCGTTTCAAAAGATAGTCGTGAAGTGGGAACTTTCTCTAAATCAGATATCGTCGGTGAAGTCAAATTCCGCTTATGGCCACTCTCAAAAATCGGCGTTATTAATTAATAAAATAAGTCTGGACTCTTTGGTCCAGACTTTTCTTAACTCTCACTACCTAAATAGATTAAAAGTTTGTTTATCTGATTAGCAATGATATAATAAAATCATTATAGTAATCAAGTAAGGACACGTTATGGAATACTTCTTTTCTGGCACAATTGACCGTATTATTTTTGAAAATGCCAGTAATTTCTTTAAAATTGTATTACTCGAAATTGAGGATACTGATTCAGACTTTGATGATTTTGAAGTCATTGTTACTGGAACAATTGCTGATATTATCGAGGGAGAAAATTATACGTTTTGGGGTGAATTAACGCAACACCCAAAATATGGCGAACAGCTCAGAGTCACACGTTACGAGCGCAGCAAACCAACTTCTTCTGGTCTAATTAAATATTTTTCAAGCGACCATTTCAAAGGAATTGGTAAAAAAACTGCTGAAAAAATTGTGCAGCTTTACGGTGACAATACCATTGATAAAATCCTAGAAGACTCTAGTAAATTAGACAGTATTTCTGGGCTTTCTAAGGAAAATAAAGACAACTTTTTAACCAAACTCAAGCTTAATTATGGTACAGAGCTCATTTTAGCCAAGTTGGCAGAGTATGGCTTGACTAATCGTGTTGCCTTTGACATTTTTAATCAATACAAGGAAGACAGTCTTGATATTATCCAAGAAAATCCTTATCAATTAGTCGAAGACATTCAAGGGATTGGTTTTAAAATCGCTGACCAACTCGCTGAACAATTAGGAATCGAAGCGGACGCTCCTCAACGTTTTCGTGCCGCTCTCGTACACAGTCTTTTTGAAACTTCTATTGAGCGAGGAGATACTTACGTCGAAGCGCGTGATTTGCTTGAAAATGCCATTACTACCCTTGAAGAAGCTAGACAAGTTGAGTTAGACCCCGCAGCCGTTGCCAAAGAATTATCAACACTTATTGCTGAAGATAAGGTGCAAAATGTCGGTACCAAAATTTTTGACAATACTCTTTTCTATGCTGAATCAGGTATCAAAAAACACTTGACACGTATTCTTGATACACCACTCGACCAAAAGTTTTCAGATGATGACTTGCAAGAAGAAATCGCTGACGTTGAGGAAGCTTTCGGCATTTCTTACGACGATGTACAAAAAAATGCTATCAAAGAAGCGCTCAAGAGCAAGGTGTTTATTTTGACTGGTGGTCCTGGGACGGGAAAAACGACTGTTATCAACGGTTTGATTGCTGCCTACGCAGACCTTCATCAAATTGACCTTGAGAAAAAAGAGATTCCTATCATCTTAGCAGCGCCAACAGGACGTGCTGCCCGCCGTATGAATGAATTAACAGGCTTGCCAAGTGCGACTATTCACCGCCATTTGGGGTTAAATGGTGATAACGACTACCAAGCTATTGATGATTATCTCGACTGTGACTTGATTATCATTGATGAATTTTCGATGGTTGATACTTGGCTTGCCAATCAACTCTTTAGTTCCATTTCGTCCAATACTCAAGTCATCATCGTTGGAGATAGTGACCAATTGCCGTCTGTCGGTCCTGGGCAAGTATTAGCTGATTTATTAAAAATTGAAGCTCTTCCTCAACTAGCATTGACTAAAATCTTTAGACAATCAGAAGATTCAACCATTGTTACACTTGCTAATCAGATGAGACTTGGAAAATTACCAGCTGACTTCACACAAAAGAAAGCTGACCGTTCTTATTTTGAAGCAAGTGCACAATATATCCCAGAAATGATTCCTAAAATTGTCAGCGCAGCTGTTAAGAGTGGAATCGACCCACAAGAAATACAAATTCTTGCCCCAATGTACCGTGGCGCAGCTGGGATTAATCGACTTAATACCATTATTCAGGATTTACTTAACCCGCTTAAAGATCAACTCTCGTTTGCCTTGGGTGAGATGAATTTCCGTAAGGGTGACAAAGTTCTCCACCTCATCAACGATGCTGAACTCAATGTTTTCAATGGTGATATCGGCTATATTACAGACCTTATTCCTGCTAAATATACCGAATCCAAACAAGACGAGCTTTACATGTCTTTTGACGGCACTGAAGTTACCTACCCTCGTAATGAATGGCATAAAATCACCCTTGCTTACGCCATGTCAATCCACAAATCACAAGGGAGCGAATTTCAGGTTGTCATTTTGCCGATCACTCGCCAAAGTCACCGACTCTTACAACGTAACCTCATTTACACAGCTATCACCCGCTCTAAGAGTAAATTAGTGATGTTAGGGGAAATTGCCGCCTTTGATTACGCCATAAAAAACGAAGGCGCTAAGCGCAACACCTATCTTGTTCAACGCTTTACAAGCTCCGCTCAAGAAGAAGAAAGTATTGATTTACAAACTGAAATTTCTCAACAAACATCACCTAAAACAGATAATGAAGCTGAGAAAATCACCTCTCCAACTTCTCCCAAAACAAATATTTCTAAAGAAGAAAACATTCAACTGACACTAGATATTGCCGAAAATGAGCAAACACAAACAGAGCAAGAACCAAAAATCTATCGCTTGACAGAAGAAAACTTGGCATTTATCAACCCAATGATTGGCATTACCCAAGCCGACATTGAACAATTTTTTAAGAAATAACAGCCACCCCATGATGCTCACAATCATGGGGTTATTTATAACTCAGAGTGTAATACAAGTGTTTCAAAGCTTCTACACTTAAAATATTTTGATGTTTAAAACAGTCCAATCACTTGAAACGACAAGCTTTATCAAAACACTAAGTATTGATAAAAAGCTATTTACAGAGAGAAATTTTGTGTTATAATATTTGTACTATCACATTAGTATAATCATTGTTTTAGGAGGTTTGATATGATTTCTTATGAAAAAATTCGTCAATCATTGTGTTCTTGGACGCTCTTTATTGCATGGGTAAATGTTCTTGCAGTCCTTGCAAAAATCTTTACTATTATCAGCTACTTCACGTTACTTAATAATCTTGACACCATTAAAAGTACTTATGATGCCGATACTTACCAAACAATCGTGGCAGCTACAAATGTCTGGAACGTTATTATCATGATTGTTGCTTTGATTGCAAATATTGCCATTGCCTTCTTAGCGTTCAAAAATTTACCTAAAATCAAAGAAGATGCTCCAAGCTTGACACCTTACCGCCTTGGTTTGGTTTACACAGTTGTCTATAATGTAACGGGCATTATTCTTGCAGTTGTTTTAGGTAGCACATTATCAGTTACAACCTTCCTTCTCCCAGTTATTTTCCTAGTTCTTTATGGCTATGTCTATGCAAAAGCAGGGCAATTATTAGATAAAGACGAAGAGGAAAATGACGAGGCTGTCACTGAAGCTGAATAAGTATTATAGTCTATAAAAATCAATACCGTCTCAGCAACTTACTAAGGCGGTATTTTAATTGTCAAATAAATTCAAGGGTTGGATATTATCCTCTAAACCTGTGACGGTCACCCCCAACAAGCGAACACCCAATTTTGACTCGTCTAAGCTATCGTAAATCGTTTTAGCAACTTGGTCAATCACTTCAAAATCATTGGTGACATCATCAAGGGTTATTCGTTTGGTTAAGGTTGAAAAATCCGAATAACGCACTTTTAAGACAATTGTCCGACCAACTTTATGATTACGTTGAAGCGTGTCAACCACGCGCTGGGCATTCTTTGAAATTTCCGATTTGATATCATCTTCTTCATATAATAATTTACCATAAGTTCGCTCACTTCCAATTGATTTGCGAATGCGGTTAGACTTGACTGGCGAATTTGAAATGCCACGCGCCTTACGGTACAAATCATAGCCAAAGCGACCAAAAAGATCGATCAAGGTCATTTCAGGAATTTCCAACAAATCTGCTCCCGTAAAAACACCCAGTTGATGCAATTTTTCAACAGACCGTTTTCCGACACCGTAAAATTTTTCAATAGGAAGTTTTTCTAGAAAATCTTGGGCATCTTCTGGTAAAATTAAAGTTAATCCTTTCGGTTTTTCAAAATCCGAAGCGAGTTTAGCTAAAAATTTGTTATAAGAGACACCTGCCGAGCAGGTTAAATGGACTTCTTGCCAAATATCATATTGAATCATTTTGGCAATTTTAAGAGCTGATTTGATGCCGAGTTTATTTTCAGTGACATCTAAATAAGCTTCATCAATGGACATGGGCTCAACCAAATCCGTATAACGCTTGAAAATCTCACGAATCTGCATACCGACTTTTCGATATTTTTGATAATTACCTGATATAAAAACGGCTTGCGGACAACGCTCATAAGCTTCTTTTGAGGACATGGCTGAATGAACACCAAATTTTCTGGCTTTATAATTGCAAGTTGAAACAACACCACGTCCACCTGTCTTTCGTGGGTCAGAACCGATAATGACAGGCTTACCTTTCAAGTCTGGATTATCCCGCTCTTCTACCGACGCAAAAAAGGCATCCATATCAATATGAATAATTTTTCGAGAAGTGTCATTAATTAAAGGAAAAATCAACATAAACCTGTCCTTTCTGATTGTTTCTGAATCTATTATAACAATTTTCATGGTTTTCAACCAAACTTACAAATTTCTAGTACAGTTAAGTGTTTTTTATGGAACTGTACTAGAAAAGATTATTGTTTTTTGCGAGTTTTCTGCTTTGGAAAACGCTTCCTTTGTGATAAACTATACTTGTAAATGTAACAGATGGTCTGTTACTAGAATTTAAGGAGAAATCTCATTATGGCGACTGTTAAAACTAATACAGATGTTTTTGAAAAAGCCTGGGAAGGCTTTAAAGGTACTGACTGGAAAGAAAAAGCCAGCGTTTCTCGTTTCGTACAAGCTAACTACACACCTTATGATGGTGATGAAAGCTTCTTAGCTCCTGCTACAGAACGTTCACTTAAAGTGAAAAAAATCATTGAAGAAACTAAAGCTCACTACGAAGAAACACGTTTCCCAATGGATACTCGTCCAACATCAATCGCAGATATTCCTGCCGGCTATATTTCAAAAGACGACGAACTAATCTACGGTATTCAAAATGATGAGTTATTCAAACTGAATTTCATGCCAAAAGGCGGAATTCGTATGGCAGAAACAGCTCTCAAGGAACATGGCTATGAACCTGACCCAGCTGTTCACGAAATTTTTACAAAACACGTAACTACAGTAAATGACGGTATCTTCCGTGCTTATACATCAAATATCCGTCGTGCACGTCACGCACACACTGTAACTGGACTTCCAGATGCTTACTCTCGTGGGCGTATCATCGGTGTTTATGCTCGTCTTGCTCTTTACGGTGCTGACTACTTGATGAAAGAAAAAGCCAACGACTGGAATGCAATTACTGAAATTGATGAAGAATCAATTCGTCTTCGTGAAGAAGTTAACTTGCAATACCAAGCACTTGGTGAAGTTGTCAAACTTGGTGACCTTTACGGTGTTGATGTCCGCAAACCAGCGATGAACGTTAAAGAAGCTATCCAATGGGTAAATATCGCATTTATGGCTGTTTGTCGTGTTATCAACGGTGCTGCAACTTCTCTTGGACGTGTGCCAATTGTTCTTGATATCTTTGCAGAACGTGACCTTGCTCGTGGTACATTTACAGAATCAGAAATCCAAGAATTCGTTGATGATTTTGTCTTGAAACTTCGTACTGTAAAATTCGCACGTACAAAAGCTTACGACGAACTTTACTCAGGTGACCCAACATTCATCACAACTTCTATGGCTGGTATGGGTGCTGACGGACGTCACCGTGTTACTAAAATGGACTACCGTTTCTTGAACACACTTGATAATATTGGTAATGCTCCAGAACCAAACTTGACAGTTCTCTGGACTGACAAATTGCCAGATTCATTCCGTCGCTACTGTATGAAAATGTCACACAAACACTCTTCAATCCAATACGAAGGTGTGACAACAATGGCGAAAGACGGTTATGGTGAAATGTCATGTATCTCATGTTGTGTATCACCACTTGACCCAGAAAATGAAGAACAACGTCACAACATCCAATACTTTGGTGCTCGTGTAAACGTTCTTAAAGCTCTTCTTACTGGTTTGAACGGTGGTTACGACGATGTTCACAAAGACTACAAAGTCTTTGATATTGACCCTGTCCGTGACGAAGTTCTTGACTTTGAAACTGTCAAAGCTAACTTTGAAAAATCACTTGATTGGTTGACTTCAACTTACGTAGATGCCCTTAACATCATTCACTACATGACTGATAAGTACAACTACGAAGCTGTCCAAATGGCATTTTTACCAACAAAACAACGTGCTAACATGGGATTCGGTATCTGTGGTTTTGCAAATACTGTTGATACCTTGTCAGCAATCAAATACGCTACTGTTAAACCAATCCGTGATGAAAATGGTTACATCTACGATTACGAAACAACTGGTGATTACCCACGTTGGGGTGAAGATGACCCTCGTTCAAACGAATTGGCAGAATGGTTGGTAGAAGCATACACTACTCGTCTTCGTAGCCACAAACTCTACAAGGATGCAGAAGCTACTGTATCACTTCTTACAATCACTTCAAACGTTGCTTATTCAAAACAAACTGGTAACTCTCCAGTCCACAAAGGTGTTTACCTTAACGAAGATGGCACTGTGAACCTGTCTAAACTTGAATTCTTCTCTCCAGGTGCTAATCCATCTAACAAAGCTCGTGGTGGTTGGTTGCAAAACCTTAACTCACTTGCAAGCCTTGATTTCTCATACGCTGCAGATGGTATCTCACTTACAACTCAAGTTTCTCCACGTGCCCTTGGTAAGACATTCGATGAACAAGTTGATAACTTGGTAACTATCCTTGATGGTTACTTCGAAAACGGTGGACAACACGTTAACTTGAACGTTATGGACCTTAAAGATGTCTATGACAAGATTATGAGTGGTGAAGATGTTATCGTTCGTATCTCTGGTTACTGTGTCAACACTAAATATCTTACAAAAGAACAAAAAACTGAATTGACACAACGTGTCTTCCACGAAGTCCTTTCAATGGACGATGCTGCTGAAGCCATTGCTGGAAAATAAGAGTAGAAGAAAAGACTTTGTTAGTTGACAAGGTCTTTTTTTGTTTTTAAAATATAGCTATGAAAATCAAACAGACACGAAATACATTATCAGATACTTATTTAGATGCTGTCAGAATCCGACAAGTAGTCTTTGTTAAGGGGCAAGGCGTGCCAATGTCACTTGAAATCGATGAGAACGAGGCTTATTGCCTTCATTTTGTCCTTTATGATGAGCAAGGTCAAGCAGCCGCTACCTGCCGTATTTTGCCAAATAAAGACCATAGTGAAGCGACACTACAACGTATGGCGATACTCCCAAGCTATCAAGGACAAAATCTTGGAAAACTTCTCTTAGAGGATGTGATTCAATTCTGTCAAAAACAAGGCTTTAAACGCATGGTATTACACGCGCAATTAACAGCAAAAGGTTTCTACGACAAGCTTGGCTTTACTTGCTCCGGCGAAGAATTTGAAGAAGCTGGTATCATGCACATCAGTATGGAAAAATCATTATAAAACTCTTTAACGGCTTACTGGCTTAGATTCATTACCTTGGGCTGATTTGCAATTTGACATAACACAAAAGCGAGGCAGAAACAAAAGTGTTCAGCCTCGCTATTTATATAGCTGTAATAAGCAAAATGCAGTGGTTTGGAATTCAAGAATCTGGAAATCAATTGTTGAAGGTCGCTGTCAAGAAATCTAAAAACAGAAATTGTCAACTTAGAGTTTCCATGCGCAATTGATTAGGCACTTTTTAACGCTTGCTTTACAAGCTAGACTTTTAAACCTCAAACAATATTTTCAACTATTTAAGCAATCACCGCTGAATAGGTTCTAATACGCTGATAGACCAGCTTTTACAACCCTTTTTGGCATCAAACTTTCCTTGAATTTATTTCCCAAACCTTTTAAAGTTATTCTTTTCCCCTTAGTCGTCGGAAAGTTGCTTTTATAGCATCTGCGATATCATTTCCTTGTTCTTTGAGATGATTTAGACGACGTTCGTTCAAATCTTCTTGGACTTTATCGTACAATTCATCTTGGACTTGTCCTGCAAGTTCAACTTCACGTGCGAGAGCAAGGGCATCCCAACGCATAATATTCGTTTTATAAGGAGCAAAGACATGGTTTAAAATACTTTCATCTTCTTCATGAACCAAAGCAATAACAGCAACCTCACCATCAAGCAATTTTGTCGTCACTTCTTCAATCAAGCTATTGTCACTTGCATCAGTCATGCTTCCACTTGCTGCACCAGCAAGACTGCCTATACCGTAACCAATAATAACACCGATAGGACCGCTCAAAATTCCCAACAGACCGCCGATAATACCGCCAACAGTCGCATAATCACGGCTAGCATCGTCAAAGTCGATAGAATCTTTGATAGTGATTTTACCATCTTCATTTTTCACCAATGCGATCTGTGCAATTTGCGTATCATTATCCTGCTTAAATGATTTTAGTTCTGAAAAAGCTTGGTAAGCTTCACTTTCAATATCAAAAACAACAGTCAGCACATTTGCCATAATCTTGTTCCTCCTTTTCCTTTATCACCCTCATTATAACACTTTCGGACTTAAAAGGTTGATAAAAACAAAGCGTTTTCAAAGAAATTTCTGTTTTTAATAATTCTGCTGAATCCATTGTGAAATTCTCTGACGTTCCTCAATCCACAGAGGTCTATCATCATAAGCATATGTACGATTAGTCAGAAAAATAGCAGCCTTTTGCTCCTTACGATTGATTGTCACATAAGTGCCTGTGTAACCAGTATGGTCAAGCCAATCGCCCTCTTTATTCCATGCAAGCGAACGTTCTTTATTCGCTTGACTGAAATTTTGCCAAATATCACTCGTAAAATCATCTGTTAGATAATGCTGACAAAACTTTTCTAAATCCTGCAGGTTTGAAAATAACCCTGCTGAACCAGAATGAATGCCAAGAACTTTGGCTTTTGGATCATGAACAACTCCATCACCGATGCCAGCAACCGTAGGCACCGCCTTTTTTACTGGACCAAAACCAGTATTTGTCATGCCAAAAGGCTGAAAGACTTCATCTTTAAAAATCACATCAAGTGACTTGCCATAAATCTCTTCCAGCATAAAGCCAAGCAAAAGAAAATTGATGTCTGTGTAAAGAAAAACTTTCCTTCCCTCCACAGCAATGTGATTAATGGCTTCTTTCAACTCAGCTGCATTCAGATTATCACGATTAGGGATAAAAGGATTTATCCCACTACTATGTGTTAAAAGTTGTCGTAAGGTTACAGATGACTCGTGAAAATCAGGATAATACCGCACCAAAGGCGCATCCAACTCTAATCTTCCTTGATATAAAAGAGAAGTGATAACTGTTCCAACGCCAACTACCTTGGAAACGGATGCCAAATCGTAAATCAAACCAGATTTTATAGGAGTGACACCGTCAATCGTACCAATATAATGTTCTGACCATTGACCATCTTTAAAAAGAGCTAAACTAGCTCCATGATAAATATTACGATTGATTTGATTATTAATAATTTCTAGCAAATCTATCATTTGATAAACCAAATTTCAATATTACTAGGGTCAGAAAGTACTAAGACACTCGCTTTTTTATCCAAATAAACAGTTTGCCCTTTATCTTCTAAAAAGCTAGCCAAGGCTTTCAAATCATAATTGTCAGGAACTTGACATTCTAAAATTTCCACATCCCAAGTTTCAAGTGGGTCAACAGCTAAATCTGCACCTTGTGCTTGCACAAATTGGATATCAAGCGGAAATTGTCCTTCAAAAACATCATCGTAAAAGGCACGCGCAGCTGCTTCATCAGCCACGTTAAGTGTCATACTTTCGAAGCTAAAATCAGAAACTTCTTTTAACTCATCATTTTTAGGGAAATTGACACTATCGATTTCAGTTAATTGTTGAATATCATCTTCAGAATGTAAAAGAAAAAGGTCACCTTCTGGTGATAACGTTTCAAAGGCATATCCATTTTTACCTTTAAAGAGACGCTCAACAGCAACACTATTTCCTAAGATAGCTGTCACTTCATCGGCATTCGGAATTTTAACAACAATCTTATTAAGTTTTTTTGTTCCCTCAACAGCATGTGTATAGGGCGATGGTGATTCCTCAATAACAAAACTAGCTTTTTTTTGTTTGGTTGAAAACTCAGCAATCGCATTTTCTTCGTTAACTAGTTTAAAACCTAATTTTTTATAAAACTCAATGTTGTGATCACGATTATTGATTCGCAAAACGGGATGCCTAAACGTAACTTCGTCAAATAAAGTCATAACTGTCTCCTCACAATGTTTCATTTATTAAATTTTCAATACAGTTCCTACAAAATAAGGACTAGGTCTTTTCTATTTTAGAAAAAATTATTTAGTTTGACAAGAAATTATGCGTTTTTTAGAAATTTTTGTATAAAAAGTACCCAACTGCTTTATTTATACAGTGATAATTAACAAGATACAGTGATTTGAAGTTCAATAGATTCAGGGGAAAATTGTTGAGGATTACCTCAAAAACATAAGAATAGTGATGAGATATTTTATTAGTGTCAATCAAAAATAAAAAAGGAAACCCGAAGGTTTCCTATATGTCTCATTATTATAGGTACAAGAGTTTGAATAAGGCTACTGCTGCAATACCTGCAAGAATTGGAGCGATAACTGGTACCCATGAATACCACCATTTAGAATCGCCTTTGTGTTCACCAAGAACTGATTTAGGAAGCAAAGCATGAACGATACGTGGACCAAGATCACGTGCAGGGTTAAGACCAGGACCAGTAGGACCACCAAGTGATGCAACAAGTGTCATTACAAGGAAACCAAGTCCTAAGTGAGCAACAGCAAGTGAACCTGTTGTGTAAGGTGCAACTTGGCTTGCTGCTGTAGTAGCATCATAACCGTAGTTAGTCAATTTTGCAACTAATTCTGCACCGAAGTAGTTTTTAGTAAGTGCCATAGCACCGAAGAAAAGTACGAATGAACCTAAGAACTCATTCAAGAAACCGTTAATCCAAGCGGCTTTGTGACTTTCTTTTGTGCCGTCGTCAACAGCTGAAATAGTTGAGAATGAACCAAGGATAGCATTTGGATTTTCAGTTTTAAGGTAGTATGGCTTGTGTGTCATAACGACAAGCAATTGACCAAACATTGCACCAAGTAATTGAGCAGTGATGTACTGTGGAACGTGTGACCAGTCAAACAAACCTGAAACTGCAAGTGCAAGTGTGAAGGCTGGATTAATGTGGTTACCTGAAACGTTACCAAACATGAGTGCAGGAATCATAACACCAAAACCATACCCAAGTGCGATGATAACCCACCCAGAGTTATTCCCTTTTGTCCCCTTAAGTTCCACATTAGCAACTGCACCATTACCAAGAATGATGAGTAAAGCTGTCCCGATAAATTCTGTGATATATTTCACAGTCCATGTAACATCCATGTTTTTTTGTTTCCTCCGAGAAAATATAGTTTAGACATTTAACATTCTATCAAGTATAATAAATAATGTAAAGGTTATCCGTAAAATTAAAACGTTTACTTTTTAGAAGGGAAAGTTTCATGAAATATAATCAATTCTCTTTCATTCCAAGACCTATCGCTATTGCAGAGCAAGAGTTGCAAGCCTTAGGATTTGATATTACCCACCAACAAGCTGATAAAAAAGCTCTGGAAAATTTCTGCCGTAAGATTTTCTTTAATTACAAAGATACGGACTACCCACTTCGTCATTTAATCGCTGATTTTGAGACAGATTTATTAACATTTTTTAATTCTGAACGTCCATTAACAGCGGATATTTTTTACACTATTTCACTACAACTTCTCGGATTTATTCCGCATGTTGACTTTACAAATACAACTGACTTTTTAGAAAAAATTGCCTTTCCGATTAATTATCAAAAAGGACACATCCTTGAGGCGCTTTATCATTTGCTAGCTAGTCGCCAAAAATCAGGTATGACCTTGCTTGATGATTTAATTAGTAAGGGGCTTATTCCAGTAGATAATGATTATCATTTTTTCAATGGCAAATCACTAGCAACGTTTGATACAACTGATTTGATTCGTGAAGTTGTTTATGTGCAATCACCGCTTGATACTGACCAAGACGGACAACTCGATTTGATTAAGGTCAATATTATTCGCCCTAAAACAAGCCACCAATTGCCAACCATGATGACAGCTAGTCCTTATCACCAAGGAACAAATGTCGTTGCTAACGATAAAAAACTTTACAAAATGGAAGGTGATTTAGCTGTAAAACCAGCACGAACAATCAACGTTGAAACACGTGACTTTGAACCGTTAGCTGCTCCTGATGTTGACCTTCCTATCGGAGAAAGTGAAGAACGTTTCAATTTTATTGACCCCTACACGCTCAATGATTATTTCCTTGCACGTGGTTTCGCAAGTATCTACGTTTCTGGGGTTGGAACTGCAGGCTCTGACGGTTTTATGACCAGCGGAGATTATGCGCAAGTGGAAAGTTTTAAAGCAGTCATTGATTGGTTAAATGGCAAAGCAATCGCCTTTTCTAGCCACCGTCGTGACCAAAAAGTTGTTGCTGATTGGGCGAGTGGACTGGTTTGTACCACTGGAAAATCTTATCTTGGAACCATGTCAACCGCTCTAGCAACGACAGGTGTTGAGGGGCTGAAAGTTATCATCGCTGAATCAGCTATTTCATCTTGGTATGATTATTATCGTGAAAATGGGTTGGTTTGCAGCCCTGGTGGCTATCCTGGTGAGGACCTTGATGTGCTGACCGAATTGACTTACTCACGTAATTTGCTGGCTGGCGATTATTTACGCAATAATACACATTATCAAGAACTCCTTGACGAGCAATCTGCACAGCTCGACCGTGCTTCTGGTGATTACAATCAATTTTGGCATGACCGTAATTATCTGCCACACGCTGACAAGGTTAAAGCAACCTGCGTATTCACTCACGGGCTCCAAGACTGGAATGTCAAGCCACGTCACATCTTCAATATTTTCAATGCCCTTCCAGATACTGTCGAAAAACACGCTTTTCTTCACCACGGTGAGCATGTTTACATGCACAACTGGCAATCCATTGATTTCCGTGAAAGCATGAACACTTTACTTTCTAAAAAAATGCTTGGACAAGATAATCATTTCGTTTTGCCAACACTTATCTGGCAAGATAATAGCCAAGAACAAGCTTGGACAAGCTTAGCTGAATTTGGCAGTAACAATCAATCAACTTTAGCCCTTGGTACAGACCAAAAAATCATTGACAATCATTACGCCAAAGCTGAATTTGAACGTTATAGCAAGAATTTCAGAACTTTCAAGAGTGAGTTATTTACTGGAAAAGCAAATGCCATTTGCCTCGATTTACCGATTGAACACGATTACCATATCAATGGGCAAATCACTCTACACCTAACCGTCAAATCTAGTGAAAATAAAGGAATTCTGTCTGCCCAAGTCTTAGACTATGGCGAAAAGAAACGTTTTAAAGATGTTCCTTATGTACTTGATTTATACGCTATTGATAATGGACGCAATTTCTCACGTGAAGCTCTCAAAGAATTGCCATTTACCAAAACCAGAGAACGTGTCATCACAAAAGGTGTTCTAAATCTTCAAAATCGTACAGATTTGTTAACAATTGAAGATATCCCTGCCAATGAATGGATGACCATTGATTTCACCCTTCAACCAAGCATCTACAAATTGGAAAAAGGCGACACTCTCCGCGTACTTCTCTACACAACAGACTTTGAGCACACTATCCGTGACAATAGCAATTACATTTTGACAGTTGATTTAGACAAATCAAATTTGGAGATTCCTATAGAGAATAACGTGGGTCTTTGACACATAAGCATCCTCCTATCATTCTCAGAAGAAAAAATCCTTTCTAATCTATCACATAAGTTTACAAATTTTAATAAGAACCCTGCTTACTTTGAAAAATCAAAGAATATCATCTCATACAAAAACCTCCTCTATGTCTTATGAACAAGAGGAGGTTTTTGTGTTTTTATACTCAACGAAAATCAAAATTAGACTAGGTGACGTAGATTCAGATAGAACTCCGTTATTTTATAATTTGGAATAATAAGCTAAAAACTTCCGTTGAAGATTTTCACACCTCAAATCAAGTCACAAACGTCTGAGTTTAATTTTCAAAGAGGGTTACTTATAAAAGGTCACAGTCATTTTAGTTCCTAATCCTAGCTGACTTTCCACCTTAATATCAGCATGATGTTGATTGACTGCGTGCTTAACAATGGAGAGCCCCAAACCAGTGCCACCCAACTTCTTCGAGCGACTCTTATCAACTCGATAGAAACGCTCAAAAATGCGTTCCTGCTCATCTTTGGCGATACCAACTCCAGTATCCTGTACTGTCAGAACAACATCGTCCTCATTCGAGGTGACATTGACAGTCACATCCCCCTTATCACGGTTATAGATAATAGCATTATCACAAAGATTATAAATCAAAGAATGAATAAGGGCATGGTTACCAGTAATATAAGCTGGTTCCCCTAATAAATGCAAGTTGATATGACGTTCATTTGCCTTAGCAGATAAACTATCTAAAACTTCCTCTGATATCTGATAGAGATTGACGGGTTCCATAGCTAACTCTTCTGACTCATCAAGATGTGACAGTTTAATAATATCTTCTACCAACTGGATCATACGTTGAGACTCACTGTGGATTTTCTCAGCGAATTGTGGAACATCTTTTTGCGCAACAACATCACTAGCCAGCATTTCAGAATATCCAGAAATCAAATGTAACGGTGTTTTCAGTTCATGAGAAACGTTTGCCGTAAATTCGCGGCGCAGCTGCTCTGCCTGAAGTTGCTCTGTAACATCAAAGAAAAGAATTGCTAAACCAGTCACCTTATCCTCAGAGTGAATAGGACGTACCATAACTTTGTAATGCGCATCATCTAATTGCAAAATCCCTTCTTGTTTGCGACCCTGAAGACCTTTTTCTAGCCAATTATTTAGTGACAGGTTACGGAGAATTTGCAACATATCTTTACCCAAACAAGTTTGATCAGTCTGCAAAATATCCTGTGCTGCTTGGTTGATACTGATGATACGACAGTTATTGTCTAACAAAATCATGCCTTCTTTAATTTTAGAAATAATGGTATCAAATTCTGATTGACGTTGTTCTATCAAAACTTCTCGCTCAGTAACTTCCTTTTGATGTCTGGCAATCCGTCTTAGAAGGGGTGAAATTTCTTCATAGGCATCATTTTCAAGCGGATGGTCAAGATCCAGTCGATTCAATGGTAACACAATACTCTTAGCAATAGAGTGTGAAAGCCACAGAGAGAGTAAGAAGGCCAATACAAGAATAAGGAACAAAGGCTGGAACATCCGAAACAAAAGCACTAAAATACTGTGTCTAGTAACAGATAAGCGAATAACGGTTCCATTATCCAAGCGCTGAGCAGAATAAAGTGACTGAGTGGTTAAGGTTTTAGAGTATCGAACACTCTCACCATAACCATCTTTCAAAGCTTCTTTGATTTCTTCTCTATTAGCATGATTGTCCATGATCTGTGCATCAGACTCATTATCATAGAGAACTTTTCCTTGATTATCAACCCAAGTGATTCTGACATTTGACATCTTGAGCTCATTAAAATAATCTTGGCCTTCCAGAGAAACCCCTTGAGCAGCTAAGGCTGTCTCTGTCTGCAACTGTTCCTTTTGTACTTGAGTAAAGTAGCCATAAAGCAAGCCAACAACCATAAATAGAGTTACAAGAAGAACGCCTAGCGTGGCAAAAAAAGTTGAACGAAAGATTTTCTTAATCATCTGTTACCTCCAAACGATAACCAACACCACGAACTGTCTTAATCAGATGACTAGCATCTCCAAGCTTCATGCGAAGGGTTCCAATATGAACATCAACTGTCCGTGTTTCTCCGATAAAGTGTTCTCCCCAAACTTTATCCAAAAGTTCTTGCCGCGTAAAAACACGGCCAGGATTTAACATCAATAAAGATAGCAGATCAAATTCTTTCAAAGTTAATTCGATTTTTTGTCCATTATTTCTAACCGTGTAATTCTTTGCATCCAGAGAGAGGTTTTTTATTGTCAAATGAGTTTCCTGTTCCTGATTTGATGTACGTCTGAGAACTGCTTTGATGCGAGAAATCATTTCCATCATACCAAACGGCTTAACCAAATAATCATCGGCACCCAAATCTAATCCTTTGACTTTATCAAATTCTGTTCCTTTAGCAGTTGTCATGATTACTGGAATATCTTTTGTCATGCCATTTGATCGTAGGGATTTTAAAATGGTCAATCCATCATCTACAGGCAACATGATATCTAACAGTATAAGCTTAGGTTGCTCTTCTTCCATGGCTTTCCAAAATAGAACGGAGTCAGGAAACCCCTGAGCCTCAAACCCTGCTGTTCGTAAAGTATAAAGCATCAGTTCTCGAATATCATCATCATCTTCAACGCAGTAAATCATGTTTCTTCTCCATTCAGTTCACCAGTGATTGAAAAAATTACCCACTTAGCGACATTGACGGTATGGTCACCAATTCTTTCCAAATATTTGGCAATCATCAAAACATCAATAGTATATTCACCATCGTTTCCAAGTTCAGCAATATGGGCAATTAAACTTGCCTTTATTGTATCAAATTCTTTATCCACTGTGACATCTTTTTGGATAACTTTTAAAGCTAAAGTCTCATCATCATGGACAAAGGCATCCACACTATCTGTTACCATATGGACAACGTGTTTGACCATTTGCTTGAGATGACGAAAATCAGCTCCTTCATGAACATGACCATCACCAATAATATCAACAATTTCAGCAGATTGAGCACCAATACGCTTCATATCATAAACCATTTTCAAAGCAGCTGAAATACGTCGCAAATCCTTGGCAACTGGCTGTTGACGAAGCAGTAACTTAAGACATTGTGATTCAATATCTCTTTCCATCTGCTCAATTTTTTGATAAGTTTTGCCAACATCATTAACCAGATGCTGATTATTTTCACTGATGGGCATTAATGATTTTGAAATAATTTCCTCACATAACGACCCCATCAAAATTAAATTGGTATTGAGTGCATGCAGTTGATTTTCAAAGGCTGAGCGTATCATCCGAATCTCCCTGTTATATAATTTTCTGTGCGTTCGTCTTGTGGCATTGAAAATAGTTGGCTTGTTTTATTGTACTCAACAATTTCGCCCAATAAGAAGAAGGCTGTCTTGTCGGAAATCCGCACAGCTTGTTGCATGTTGTGGGTCACCATGACGATAGTATATTTTTTCTTGAGTTCAATAACCAAATCTTCAATTTTTGCTGTTGAAATCGGATCTAAGGCACTTGTTGGTTCATCCATGAGGAGAACTTCAGGTTCAATGGCCAAAGCTCTAGCAATGCAAAGCCGTTGCTGTTGACCACCAGACATACCAAGAGCAGATTTATTGAGGCGATCTTTGACTTCATCCCATATAGCGGCTTGTTTTAAGGAACGCTCCACAATTTCATCCAATTGAACTTTATTGTGAATACCGTGAGTTCTAGGCCCGAAGGCAATGTTGTCATAGATGCTCATCGGAAATGGATTGGTTTTTTGGAAAACCATACCTACTTTTTTACGAAGGACATTGATATCTAAATCGCGGTAAACATTTTCTTTATCTAATGTGACCTCTCCGGTAATACGGCAATTTTTCACCAAGTCATTCATTCGGTTAAGACTTTTCAGCAAGGTCGATTTTCCACATCCTGATGGACCAATGAAAGCTGTAATTTCATTGCTGGCAATTTCCAGATTAATGTTTTTTAAAGCTTTGAAGTCTCCGTAGTAGAGATCCAAATTTTTAATTTCTATTTTATTCATCGCTTGTTTTACTTCCTAATCGTCTAGCAATCAAACCTGACACTAGATTAATGATAATAACTAATACTAAGAGAACCACTGCTGTAGCGTAGGTTTGATTGACATAAAGTCCCTCTCCTGAGATAGCATACATATGTACAGCCAAAGTCCGTGACGAACTGAAAATACTTTTCGCCACTTCAGCAACCGTACCTGCTGTAAAAATCAAGGCGGCTGATTCTCCCACAATTCGCCCAATCGCTAAAATAATTCCTGAAAAAATTCCTGGCATGGCGCTAGGAAGGACAATTTTAAAAATTGTCCTAAGTTTACCCGCCCCAAGTGCAAAAGCCCCTTCACGATAGGAGTCTGGTACTGAAAGCAAAGCTTCTTCTGTTGTTCGCATAATCAGTGGCAAAATCATGATACTAAGTGTAACAGCTCCTGACAGCAAGGAAAGTCCCATGTGAGCGAACTTAACAAAGAAAAGAGCGCCAAACAGTCCATAGATAATGGAGGGAATCCCAGAGAGCGTTTCAGTTGCAATCCGAATAACACTAACAAAAGGGTTATCACGACGCGCATATTCTACCAAGTAAATAGAAGCCCCTATACCAATAGGTACGGCAACACTTAATGCTAAAATGGTCATAAAAATCGTATTGATTAAGGCCGGTAACAACGATACATTCTCACTATTGTAAGTCCAAGCAAACAAACTCATGTTTAAGTTGGGCAAGCCTTTGACCAGAATATATCCGACCGTGAAAGCAATTCCGACAAATGTTATCAAGGCAGCACCATAAACTAACAAATACAACATTAATGATACCAGGTCCCGTCGGCGTGACTGCCAATCTTGCTTGAAGCTACGGTGATTGATATTTTCCATGTCTACTCCTCTTTATGTAACAACGAAAAGCTGATGTTAATGATTAGGACAAATATAAAAAGAACAACAGCTGTCCCTATAAGAGCCTCTCTGTGAAGACCACTAGAGTACCCCATCTCCATAACAATATTGGTTGTCATAGTTCTGACCCCTGATGTCAAGGAATCTGGCAAGACAGCTTGGTTACCTGCAACCATGATAACTGCCATAGTTTCCCCGATTGCGCGTCCAATCCCTAAAATGACAGATGCCAAAATTCCCCGCTTAGCTGCTGGCAGTACTGCAAAAAAGATGCTACGCTCATGGGAAGCCCCCAGAGCTAAACCACCTTCATAATAGGATCTAGGAACAGCACGAATAGCAGCCTCAGAGACACTGATAATAGTTGGTAAAATCATCAAACCAAGCAAAATTGAAGCGGTAAGTACTCCCATTCCAAAGCCACCGATGTTATCACGAACAAAGGGAACTAAAACAACCAAACCAAAGAAACCATAAACAACCGATGGTATCCCTGCCATGAGGTTAATAGCCGCCTTGAGCGGTCTATAGATGGCTTCTGGACAAAAAGAAGACATAAAAACCGCTGTCAAAACTCCAACAGGTACCCCAATAATAAGCGCCCCTGCTGTCACATAAAGTGAACCGACAATCATTGGAAAAATACCAAAAAGGTTGTTAGCCGGTCTCCATACAGTTCCGAAAAGAAAGTTACCTAAACCAATTTGATGAATAGCAGGAATCCCACTCGAAAACAAAAAGATGCAAATTAGTAGCACGGATAGAACAGAAATGCAGGCGGTAAGAAAAAATACCGCTTGCATCATTTTTTCTTTTGTATGATTCATTCATGACCCCTTAGTCTGAAAGACCGTCCCAACTTGTTGTCTTACCTGTAAAAATAGTCTTGACTTGTTCGCTTGTTAAGCCATCAACTTTGTTATCTTTATTAACAATAACAGCAATACCATCTATCGCAATAACTGTTGAGCTGACTCCTTTAGATGTTTCTTCATCTTTCAAATCACGTGACGCCATTCCAATATCAGCTGTTCCCTCGATTGCATTTGTGATACCTGTTGAGGAGTCGCTTTGTTGAATCTCTACTTCAACCTTAGAGTTGACTTTGCTATAAGCTTCTTTTAATTTTTCCATAACTGGTGTGACAGAGCTTGATCCTGAAACAACAACCTTGCCAGAATCAACTGAAGATTTATAGGCTTTGGTATCGTCAAGTGGAATGTAACCATTTTCTTCTACGACAGCTTGACCATCAGAACTTAAAATAAAGTTGATGAAATCTTGAGCAGCCTCACTTATCTTATCTTTAGTCACAATGTTAAATGGTCGAGAAATCTTGTAGCTTCCGGCTTTAATATTGGCAACACTTGCCTCGGTACCATCAATTTTCAGAACCTTGACGGTATCATCCAAAGAACCTAGCGAAGTATAGCCGATAGCTGACTTATCTCCAGCTACTGTCGTTAGCATAACAGAGGTCGAGTTAGTAACAATGGCTTTGTCCGTTGTCAAATCAACTTTTTCACCATTTTGCTCTTGTTGAACTCCGAAAAGTTCAACAAAAGCACCGCGTGTCCCAGACCCATCTTCACGGGAAACAACGCTGATGTTACCAGATGCAGATGAAGAGTCCCCGTTTGATTTGCTACAAGCTGAAAGTCCCAGTAGAGCTGTTAAGCCAGCTAGGGCCAGTACCGAAAACAATTTACATTTTTTCATGATGTTCTCCTTTAAATTCTTTACAATGACCATTATAGAAAGCCAACATCAAATCTATTACCATACTTTTGTAAAGTTTTTGTAAAATCATTACCAAACGCTCACTCTTATCACACAGTTAAAATAGGCAGTTACTTCAAAAAATGCTATAATAAATAAAGCTTTAAGAAATACTCAAAAAGAAACATAAGGCAACGAAAATTTAACAAGAGGGTCTAAACCCTTGCTACGAAAGGAATCTTAAAAATCTTATGATGAATATGCAAAATATGATGCGTCAGGCTCAAAAACTCCAAAAACAAATGGAGAAAAAACAATCTGAACTTGCTAGTACAACTTTCACTGGAAAATCAGCTCAAGATTTAGTTGTTGTTGAGTTTACAGGTGATAAAAAATTGGTGAACATCACTTTTAAAGATGCTGTTGTTGACCCAGATGATGTTGAAACACTTCAAGACATGACAACACAAGCAATCAACGATGCACTTTCTCAAATCGATGATGCCACACAAAAAACACTAGGCGCATTTGCAGGAAAATTACCATTTTAATGACATAATCAAAAAAGCTCGAACCTTTTAAGGTTCGAGCTTTTTAAGCTTCTTTTGCTGTTTCTAAACAATAAGATTTTTCATGACAATGTGGGCAAGTTAATTTTCGCGTTTTAGGAGTATGACGAGCAAATACGAATTCCCTATACGTTGGTTGGAAAAGTTGGTGGCAATTGGGACAGATATAAGCTATTTTACGTGAAAAACGATAAGACAATGTTAATAATGTGCCAACATACACCAAACCAATACCGATACCAACACCTTGCCAAACAACAGATTGTGGACGACTTGCAAGCCAAGCAACACAAAGAACAAAAATAAGAATCGTTGCTAGATTACTAATCCACATCCGTTTTTGCAAACGACGCCAAGCTAATTGATTTTTCATGGTAAGAGAAATGTCTGATAAAAATTCTAGCGACTGACCTGTTTGATTTTTTACCCTGTCAAGCAAGTTGACAGTAGTGTCAAGTTTGGCTTTCTTCTCAGCAAGCTCACGCTTTGTTTTCTTGATATGCTCAACAAGCAGTAACTCTAAAACTTGCCTTGCATTTTCCTCAGCAAACAACCGCTTTATCTGTTCAATAGAAAAATCTAACTCTCTCAAAAAACAAATCATGCGCAACTGTTCCAAATCACTATCCACATAAATCCGCCGTCCACCTTCTGTCAAATCAGATGGCGACAAAATACCACGTTTATCATAATATTGGACCGTGCGAACTGAAACACCTGCCAACTTCGCCAAATCGCCAGTTGTATAAGAGCGAGACATTCCTTTCACCTCCTTTCTGTCCTTATTATAGGACATGCCCCAACGTCACAAGCAAGGGGTTACCCTAGATGATTTTTTATTTTTTGAAAAATAGCAGAGCTTTTAGCTAAAAAAGCCACCTAAAGCTGCAAAAGGATTGTCACCATGCTCTTCTTCTTGCTGATTCAAATAAGATTTATTCTCATCAAATTCCATGAACTTTTCATAAACAAGCGCAGTCATGCGAGCATCTTCAAGTGAATTATGACAATGTCCTGAAATACCTAAAAATTCAGCAACACTTGTCAACTTGAGACTGGCAATTCCATTCAAGTCTGTGCTACGACGTTCAAAAGCCTCATCATATAAATCAACCTTGTAAAGCTCTGTCAAGTCTAATTCATTTTCAGCAAGTAAGGGCAGGTCTGATTTTAGCGCATTGTAACCAACCAAAGCAGTCTCTCCAACGAATGTTTTAAAGTCAGCCAGCACTTCATCAAGCTTTGGAGCGTTAGCAATTTTTTCTGACGTAATACCCGTCAATCCATTAATGAATGACTGCAATGGCACATCGGTGTAAACATAAGTGTCAAAGCTGTCAACTTCGTGACCTTCTTTGAATTTTACTGCTGAAACCTGAATAATATGACTTTTCTCAGCAACCGTATTAAATTCCAAATCAAATGCAATGTACTCCGCTAATTTTTCCATGATACCTCCTAAAAATGAGTTTATAAAATAAAGCTGGAACTTTTGTCCCAGCTTCCGATAAATTTCGAGTTCTTATTTTCCACCAAAAAGACGCGCTAGGAATCCCTTCGGAGCTGCTTCTTCTTGAATTTTTTCTTCTGACTTCGTTTGAATTTCTTCGACTTCAGCCTTAGCTTCATTAAGTTCAAGCTGAAGGCGTTTTGTGTCTTCCATGGCAGCAAGCGTCAATTGTTGTTGCTGATCAAGCTGCTTGTCTTTTTCACTAATTTGCACATCTTTAACACGAAGCTGTTCATCTTTTGAAGCAAGCTGTTTATCCTTAGCTTTGAGCTGCTCATACAAACGTGTAATTTCAGTATTTTTTTCGTCCACTAAAATTTCTAAAAGTTCGCGTTGTTTTGTTTCTTCATCAATTGGCTCATCTTCAAAAATGGTTGTTTTGTAGATTTCTTCCAATTTAATCAAGCCACTTCGGTTGACAACGGTAACTCCCTTTTCATTTTTATCGACATCTTCTTCTGGCAGACTCTTGACACGATTGTTAACCGCTTGACGGCTAACTCCTAGAATCTCAGCCAGCTCGCTAACTGTTTTCTCAATTGCCATAATATCCTCTTTTACGTTGAAATTTCTTATGAAAAGGATAACATAACAGTCTATGATTGTCAATTTTCACCAAGTTTCTGGTGTGCTTTTTACTTGATATCAACTTTTTTTAGAACTGCTGTCACGTTTTTGTTATTTTCTGTAAACATCCTAACTTTCTTTTCACAAATCCCATTACTTGCTTATCAAGATAGCAATATTTTATGCTACAATAGCTATATGAATACATACGATACAATTATCATTGGTGGCGGTCCCGCTGGTATGATGGCTGCCATTTCAAGCAGTTATTATGGTAACCAAACATTACTTATTGACAAAAATAAACGACTCGGCAAAAAACTAGCTGGAACGGGGGGTGGACGTTGTAACGTCACTAATAATGGTACCATTGATGACCTCATGGAAGGCATTCCTGGAAATGGACGCTTTCTTTACAGTGTCTTTTCACAGTTTGACAACTACGACATTATCCGATTTTTTGAAGAAAATGGCGTTGCTTTAAAAGTTGAGGACCATGGGCGTGTGTTCCCAAAAACTGATAAATCAAAAACGATTATTGATGCTCTTACCCATAAAATCAATGAACTCGGTGGCACCGTTTTAACCAATACTGAAGTTGTTTCTGTCAAGAAAATCGACAACCTTTTCCACGTCAAATCTGCGACAGATGAATTCATCTGTGGAAAACTCATTGTCACAACAGGTGGTAAAGCCTATCCTTCCACAGGGTCAACAGGTTTTGGTTATGAGATTGCCAGGCATTTTAAACTCAATCTTACAGAACTTGAAGCGGCTGAAAGTCCATTATTAACAGATTTTCCACACAAGGAACTTCAAGGAATCTCTCTCGATGATGTTTGTTTGAGCTATCAAAAACACCATATTACGCATGATTTGCTCTTTACGCATTTTGGTTTGTCTGGACCTGCCGCACTACGCCTATCAAGTTTTATCAAGGGTGGCGAAACCATTACACTTGACCTTATCCCCAAACTATCCACAGAAGAGCTACACACATTTTTAGCGGAGCAGCGTGAGAAATCCCTCAAAAATGCTCTTAAAGTGCTTCTTCCAGAACGATTAGCAAGCTTTTTAGCACAGCCATTTCCCGAAAAAGTCAAACAACTAACGCCACAACAAGAAAAAGAACTTGTGGATAATATCAAAGAGCTGCCAATTAAAGTAACCGGAAAAATGTCACTGGCAAAATCTTTTGTGACTAAAGGTGGCATTGATTTGAAAGAAATTAATCCCAAAACCCTTGAAAGTAAGCAAGTCCCTGGACTTTACTTTGCTGGTGAAGTGCTTGATATTAATGCCCACACAGGTGGTTTTAACATCACTGTGGCGTTATGTACAGGCTGGGTCGCTGGAAGTTTACATTACTAACAATTGTTGAGAAATCCTTTTGTGGGTTTCTTTTTTTAAAAAAATATTTAACTAGTTAAGTTTTTCTCTTGATTATTTCCTCAAAGGTGTTATAATAAATATCGTTAACCAGTTAAGTAAAGGAGACATTATGGCTAAAAAATCAAAAATTGCTAGATACAACCGACAACTAAAACTCATTGAGCAATATGCCGACTTACGTCGTGAATTGAAGGCAAAAGGCGATTACGAAGCGCTTCGTAAATTACCACGCGACTCAAATCCAAATCGTTTGAAAAATCGTGACCGCATTGACGGACGCCCACACGCATACATGCGTAAATTCGGCGTTAGCCGAATCAACTTCCGTGACCTTGCTCACAAAGGACAACTTCCTGGCGTCAAAAAAGCCAGCTGGTAATCCTCAAAAAAATAGAAAGACAAAAGTTTTTATCACACAAAAAGCTGGGATGTCCCCAGCTTTTTTAGTTAATAACATAAGTATAGAAACGATTATCCACAGCTAAACGTGGAAAATCAGCAGGTAAATTTGACGATTCAATTGCTTGAAAACCAAATTTTCGGTAAAAGTGCTGAGCAGCCTCAAAATCTGTTGTTGTTCCAAGAAAAATAGCCTTCTTCTGCTCTTTTTGGCAATAAGCTACAAAAGCCTTCAATAATTCTTTTCCTAAACCTGCTTTTCTGTAATTTTTACTTACAAACATTTTCTTTAAAGCGACATTGTCTTGTTCAAGAGCCACTAAGCCAATACACCCTAGCACTTCTTTCCTCTCATTGATAGCTACCCAGAATTGACCACCTTGTTTTTGATAAGAATTTTCAATGTCCAATAAATCAGGTTGTTCCGTTAAGGAAATAGGAAGCAAAAATTCTTCTTGCTGGATAGTTAGTATCAAGTCTATCACCGCCTGATTAAACTTTGGTTCAAAAATAGATATCTGCATACCTTCCTCCTATAAAACCTCTCGTAATTTATCAATATCTTCTTGCGTTGTTGACCAACTTGTTGCCAAACGAATAACCGTATGAGTATCGTCATATTTTTCCCAGAAGCTATAAGCAAGGACTTCACCTAAAGTGGCTAATTTAGCATTTTCAATAATGATAAATTGTTGATTTGTTGGTGATTCCAGATAGAAACGATAGCCTTTTTCACGTAAAATGTCTTTTGACTGCTCTGCTATTTTAATAGCGTGCTCACCAATTTCAAAATAAAGATTATCCGTAAAGAAACGGTCAAATTGCACACCAATCAGCCAACCTTTTGCCAAAAGTGCTCCATGCTGCTTGACTGTTGTCACAAAATGTTTTGGTGTATTTTGTTTTGTAAACACGACGGCTTCACCAATAAAGGCTCCCATTTTGGTACCACCAATATAAAAGACGTCTGACAATGCAGCAATAGTTGGTAAATCAACATCTGTCTCCTTAGCTGCCAAACCATATCCTAAACGTGCGCCATCAATAAAGAGTGGCAATTGATATTGACGACAAACATCTGAAATGGCGGTTAATTCTTCTTTGGTGTAGAGCGTGCCAGATTCAGTTGGGTGAGAAATGTAAACCATCCCTGGAAAAACCATATGGTCATGGTTGCCATCATGATAAAAGTTATCCACATAAGCAGCAAGCTCAGCCGCCTGAATTTTTCCTTGATGAGAAGGAAGTGTTAGTACCTTGTGTCCTGTAAATTCAATAGCACCAGCTTCATGAGTGCTAACATGCCCCGTTTCAGCAGCGATAACACCTTCGTAAGAGGTTAACAAGCTATCGATAACCACTTGATTAGTCTGTGTGCCACCTGATAAAAAGAAGATTTCAGCTTCAGGGCAATGGCAAGCTTCTTTTATCTTTTCTGCAGCCTGTGCACAATAACTATCCATGCCATAACCAGCAAAACTTTCTTGATTACTATCCACAAGCGCTTGGAGTAGCTGTGGATGAATTCCTTTATTATAATCATTTTCAAAATGTAACATATTAGTACCTCTTTTGATTGCATTTACAATAATATCGAGATTATTATATCACTTTTTATTGTAAATGCAATATTTTTTTGTTAAAATTTTTAGCAAGGAGAAACTATTATGTTTGATATTATTCGTACTATTGGTGCTGTCACGCGCACCATTCAAATTGACTCTAATAATCATTTTAAAGAACTTGGACTAAATAACAATCTATTCATCTATATTATTCGTGTCTGTGAAAAACCTGGAATGTTTTTGGGCGAGTTGGCAGATAATGTCCAAATTGACCGTACAACTGCCTTTAGAACGATAAAAAAATTAGCTACGCTCGGCTATTTTGAACTAAAGAAAGATGCTGTTAACCAGAAAATCAAACGTGTTTATCCAACAGAAAAAGCCATGGACATTTATCCACAGCTTCACGAATATGAACAAAAGCAATCTGATTTTCTTTTATCAAACTTATCCACAGAAGAAATTGCTCAACTCAAACAATTAATGGCAAAATTAAAATATTAACCGTAAAATCGCCATGCCAACAATTCCTGTAATGACGGCATATAATAAATTTTTAGATTTTAAAGCGACATAAAAAGTGGGAAGACTGGCTAGAACTTCCAAGTCTTTTACTTGTGGCAAATGCCCTATTTCAACGTCAAAAAGGCTTGAAAACGTCAAAGCAAATAAAATGGAAACGGGCAAATATTTCAAAAAACGAATGACAATTTCGGGCAAGCCTTTATATTTTACCAAGATAAAAGGGGCAACTCGCGGAACCCACGACACAACAAATCCTAAAAGAATGGCTACCAAAACATAACTACTAACGCTCATCCAACATTACCCCCACACTACAACCAATTAATGTTGACACTAAAACCGCTAAGGCACTTGATAGAAAAACAGCACAGACTAAAAAACTAATAGCCACAGCTGCTAGTACAAGCAATAGTTTTTTAAAGCCTTCACTCAACATCGCATCAAATTGAAAGACAAGTAAACCAATAAACATACCAATCAGAGCAAAATCAAGCCCAAAACTTTCTGGATTTGGGATAATACCTCCTAGGAGTGTCCCTACAATTGTGGATAAAACCCATGCTGCATAACTCAGTAGATTATTACCATGCATCCAGCTAGCTACAATTGATTTATTGTGAACATTTTCCCCCAACAAAACACCATAACTTTCATCTGTAATTAAGCTAGCTATCCCAATGTTATTGAGAAAGCTTGTTTTGGTAAAAATAGTTGTTGCATGCAAACTCATCAACATATTACGCAAATTAACTAAAAAAACGGTCAACGTTACTGAAGCCAAATCAGCATGAGCAAGCAACATGGCACACATGGCAAATTGAGCTGAACCACCATAGACCAAAAGACTCATCAAGCCAACTTCTAAAGCTGATAATCCTGAAGCAGATGCCACAATTCCAAAAGCTAAACCAATCGAAATATAACCCAAAGCCGTTGGAAGTGCAGCTTGAAGCCCCTCTTTAAACCCTTTTTCCTGCATACAAACTCCCTAAATATTCAATAAGCAGAGAACCCATATGAAGTCTCTGCAGCTACTCATTGTTCAAACAATTTTTTCCATTATAGCACATAAAAAGACTCCTGAAAATAAATTTTCAAGAGTTCTTCTATTACCTTTATCCCCTAAACCAAACTATCAAAAGCTAAACTTGGTTTAGCGTTTAAGTCTAAGTCAGCAAAGTGCCCTTTATCGTATTCAATCGCTGCTGCTAGCGAAATCATGCCAGCATTATCGCCACAAAGACGTAATGGCGGAATAACAACTTCTGCTTCTGTAATTTCATCTGCCAAACGTTCACGCAAGCCTTGATTAGCAGCCACACCACCAGCTACAACGAGTGTTTTGACAGGATATTTTTCCAAAGCTTTTTTTGTTTTCGCCATCAAAACATCCAAAACGGCAGCTTGAAATGATGCTGATAAATCTTCTTTTGAGAGTGTTTCACCTTTTTGCGCAGCATTATGGTGTAAATTAATAAAAGCTGATTTCAAACCTGAAAATGAAAATTCGAGGTTATCTTCTTTAATCATGGCACGCGGAAAATCATAAATATTCTTTCCTTGATGTGCCAATTGGTCAATTTCACGTCCAGCAGGATAAGTCAAGCCCATGACACGACCAACCTTGTCATATGCTTCACCAACAGCGTCATCACGCGTTTCACCGACAATTTTATAATCGCCAGGTTCAGACACATAAACCAGTTCTGTGTGTCCGCCAGAAACCAATAATGCCATTAATGGATAGGCTAATTCTTTGACTTGACGAGCTGCCATCAAGTGCCCAGACATATGATTAACAGGAATCAATGGCAAATGGTTCGCCCAAGCAAAAGCTTTAGCAGCAGCCATCCCCACTAAAATCGCTCCAACCAAGCCAGGACCGTAAGTTACAGCAACCGCATCAAGGTCACTCACTTCAATTCCTGCCGCATCCAAAGCATCTTTGAAACACGTTGTAATCACTTCGACATGGTGACGACTAGCAACCTCTGGCACCACGCCACCAAAACGCTTGTGACTTTCAATTTGACTAGCAATAATATTGCTCAAAATCTCGCTTTCATTTTTTAAAACGGCAACACTTGTTTCATCACAAGAGCTCTCCACAGCTAAAATATATCTATCTTTCATTTATCTTTTTTACCTCTCATTACCTTCACGCTTCATGATAATCGCATCCTCAATTGGATTATGGTAATATTGCTTACGCTCACCAATCACCTTAAATCCAAATTTTTGGTACAAAGCTTGCGCAGAAGTATTTGATGCTCTCACTTCCAAGAAAATGGGAAAGTCAATCTGGTCTAAATTGGTCAATAACTGACTGCCTAAACCACAACCTTGATAAGCTTTCTTAACCGCAATATTTGTGATTTCTAATTCGCCAACAAGTTGCTGAATTGCCAGAAAGCCAACCATTTCCTTGTCTTTTTTCACAAAAAAATAATCCACACTATCCTGCTGCATATCTGCTAAAATTTGCTTTTTTGTCCATGGTGACACTTCATAGACATCAGACAAAATAGCATAAACAGCAGTCACTCTTTCCGATAAATCTTTCATGTTAGATACGTTTGACATAATCTGCAGTTGAATCTTCTTTATGCGTTTTAAGCCAGTTTTCTTCTGCTTCCACACGTTTAAGATAATTTGGTACAAAACTGTCAACACCAGCTGGTTCAAGACCTTGACCATATTTTCCAATAGCATAAGCTGATGGCAAAACAGGTAAAATAACAGCTTGTGGTAGAGCTTCTTCAATCTGGTCGCGGAAATTATCCACTTCACCAACAAACATAACCTTAGCTTCAGCCTTAACGGCTTCTAAAACAGCTGTAAAACTCATGTGTTGGTCTGCTTTAACAGACTGACCATTTTTATAAAACCCAGCATAAACATTATTACGACGGGCATCCATGATAGGAACAACCAAGCCATCAAAATCAGCTGCCGCAGCAAGTGCATACAGACTTGACACCCCTACTAGCTCAATATTTAACGTATATGCCAATGTTTTAGCTGTCGCAACCGCCACGCGCAAACCAGTATAGGACCCTGGACCTTGCGCTACAACAATTCTATCTAAATCACTTGGTTGCAAATCCACAGATGTCATCAAAAAATCAATCGCAGGCATTAATGTTATACTGTGATTTTTTTTAATATTGACCGTTACATCGGCTAACAAATTCTTGCCATCTAAAATAGCAACAGATAAAGCCTTACTTGAAGTATCAAAGGCTAAAACTTTCATCATTTAAATTCCCTCACTTGATTCTACCTCTTATTTTATGATATAATTTTAATAATTGCAACGAATCAAGGTTAAATCAATTACTCGTAAAAATTTCATAGATGTTTGTCAAGTAGATATAAAGCTATTTGGCAGGTTTTTTGTAGTTTGATTAGCCACAGGTATAAAGAAAGGAAAACTATGATTTATAAAGTTTTTTACCAAGAAACAAAAGAACGTAACCCACACCGTGAGCAAACTAAAGTGCTCTACTTAGACGTTGATGCCACAACTGAACTCGAAGGACGCATCAAAACACGCAAACTCGTTGAAGAAAAGACACCTTACAACGTTGAATTTATTGAGCTTCTATCAGATAAACACCTAGCTTACGAAAAAGAAACAGGTGTCTTTAAATTAACGGAGTTATAACATGTCACAAATCAATTTAAAACCCGAAGAAGTTGGGGTTTACGCAATTGGTGGTCTTGGAGAAATCGGAAAAAATACTTACGGTATTGAGTACAAAGATGAAATTATCATCGTTGATGCTGGTATCAAATTCCCTGAAGATGACCTTCTCGGAATCGATTATGTCATTCCAGATTATTCTTATATCGTTGAAAATATTGACCGTATCAAAGGGCTCGTTATTACCCACGGTCACGAGGACCACATTGGTGGAATCCCATTTCTCTTAAAACAAGCTAATATCCCAATCTACGCTGGACCATTAGCTCTTGCACTTATCAAAGGAAAATTGGAAGAACACGGACTTCTCCGTGATGCTAAACTCTATGAAATCAATGCTAACACAGAATTAACATTTAAAAACCTTAGCGTTACTTTCTTCCGCACAACCCACTCAATTCCAGAACCTCTTGGAATCGTTATCCACACACCACAAGGTAAAATTGTCTGCACAGGGGACTTCAAATTTGACTGGACACCAGTTGGTGAGCCAGCAGATATCCACCGCATGGCTGCCCTTGGTGAAGATGGCGTTCTCTGTTTATTATCAGACTCAACCAACGCTGAAATTCCAACCTTTACAAATTCAGAAAAAGTCGTTGGACAATCTATCCTGAAGATTATTGAAGGTATTCATGGACGTATTATTTTCGCATCATTTGCTTCAAATATTTTCCGTCTCCAACAAGCTGCCGAAGCTGCCGTTAAAACAGGACGTAAAATTGTTGTTTTCGGACGTTCTATGGAAAAAGCCATTGTCAATGGTATCGAACTTGGTTATATCAAGGTTCCAAAAGGAACATTTATCGAACCAAGCGAACTCAAAGACTATCATGCTAGTGAAATTTTAATCATGTGTACAGGTAGTCAGGGGGAATCAATGGCTGCGCTAGCACGTATTGCCAATGGTACACACCGCCAAGTCACACTACAACCTGGTGACACCGTTATCTTCTCATCTAGCCCAATTCCTGGTAACACAACAAGCGTTAATAAACTAATTAATACTATCCAAGAAGCTGGTGTCGAAGTTATCCACGGTAAAGTCAACAATATCCACACATCTGGTCATGGTGGTCAACAAGAGCAAAAACTCATGCTCCGCTTGATGAAACCAAAATACTTCATGCCGGTTCACGGTGAATACCGTATGCTAAAAATTCATGCTGGTTTAGCAATGGACACAGGTGTGCCAAAAGATAATATCTTTATCATGGAAAATGGTGATGTCCTAGCTCTCACAGCTAGTTCAGCTCGCCGTGCTGGACACTTCAATGCTCAAGACATTTATGTTGATGGTAATGGTATTGGTGACATTGGCGCTGCTGTACTGCGTGACCGTCATGATTTATCAGAAGACGGTGTCGTTCTTGCTGTCGCAACTGTCGATTTTGACACACAAATGATTTTAGCAGGTCCTGACATTCTCAGCCGTGGATTTATCTACATGCGCGAATCAGGCGACCTCATCCGTGAAAGTCAACGTGTTCTTTTCAACGCGATTCGCATAGCCTTGAAAAACCAGGACGCAAGCATTCAATCTGTTAACGGTGCTATTGTGAACGCCCTTCGTCCATTCTTATACGAAAAAACAGAACGTGAACCAATCATTATCCCAATGATTCTCACACCAGATGAAAAATAGAATTAACGAAGCTGAGACAAAAGTGCTCAGCTTCTTTGTTTACGAAATGACAAAGTGCAGGAGTAAACGTAAATCATTTTAGGTTAGCAACTAAAAACGAAGACTAGCTAAAAAATCAAATCTCTTTAAAGTTACCGATTTGCTTTTGAATTTTTAGGCCCATGAATAAAGTCGTATGTTCTCCTTTTCCACAAACCTAAAGACTATCTTGAATCCAACCAAAAAACTCGCCATAACAGCGAGCTTTCTTAGTTTTATTGTGCAACCATGACACGAAGACCTTGGTCGATTTTCTCTGCGGCTTTGCGTCCTTCGCGGATTCCCCAAATCACAAGACTTGGACCACGACGCGCGTCACCAGCAACAAAGACATGGTCATTATTTGTTGAATAATCATCATAGACACTTTGAACACCAAATTGTTCAAATAATGATTTTTCAGCACCTGTGAATCCCATTGCTAGTAAAACAAGGTCTGCTTTGATGATTTCTTCAGTTCCCTCAATTGGTTTGAAACCAGGACCAACTTTGATAGTCTTAGCAGCAATGACTTGACCACTATCAGCACCGATAAACTCAGTTGTTGACGTAGCATAAGTTGTCAATTCTGTATCTTGTACGAAATTGGCTTCTTCTTGCCCATAACCGACACGTTTAATCATTGGATATTGTGGCCATGGATTTGTTGGTAAGCGTTTTTCTGGCGGTTCTGGAGTGATCTCAAGTTGTTTAACACTTGCTGCACCCAAACGAACAGCCGTACCGATACAATCATTACCTGTATCACCGCCACCAATGACAAGAACATGTTTGCCTTCAAGCGTTGGACCAAGTTTTTTATTATCAGAAGCAAGGACATTTTTAGTCGTTTCAGTTAAGAAATCAACCGCAAAACGCACACCAGATAGATGACGACCTGGGACATCCAAATCACGCGGAACACTTGCACCAGTTGCAAGAACAACACGGTCATATTGTTTCAACAATTCATCCGCTGTTACATCACGTCCCACTTCCATATTAGCAACAAAATTGATACCAAGTTTTTCCATCAAATCAATACGACGTTGAACAATTTCCTTATCCAATTTCATATTTGGAATACCGTACATCAATAGTCCACCAAAACGATCACTACGTTCATAGACAGTTACTGTATGACCTAGTTTATTAAGGCGCCAAGCAGTTGAAAGCCCTGCAGGTCCAGAACCAATAACAGCAACTTTAAATCCTGTACGGTAGGCTGGACGACCTGACTCCTCTACCCAACCATTTTCAAAGGCTGTATCGATGATAAAGCGTTCATTATCATGGATAGTGACACCAGAGCCATTAAGGCCTTCTGTACAACCTTTTTCACACGGCGCTGGACAAACACGTCCAGTCATTTCTGGGAGAGGATTTGTACGTGAGAGACGATCAAAAGCACGTTTGTAATCGCCTTTATAAAGCAAATCATTCCATTCAGGAATCAAGTTGTCATTTGGACAACCTGAAACCGCGCGTCCGCCACCGTAGAATTGTCCAGAATGACAGAAAGGAATCCCACAAGCCATACAACGTGCAGCTTGTTTTTGACGGTCCTCTTCGAACAATGGAATTTGTAATTCTTCAAAGTCCAAGATGCGTTCAGCAACAGGACGAAACGGATTATCTTTACGTTCATATTTCAAAAATCCAAATGGATTAGCCATTTTATTTACCTCCTGTTACTTGTGCAAGAAGTTCTTCTTTCTCGGCAGCAGTTTCTGCACCACCTGTGGCAATTTCGAAGGTACGCAATTCAAGTTCATCACCTTCTAAACCAGTATTAGCAAGTGCGTATTCAATATTATTAATTTCATGGAATTCAGTTGGATAAACTTTAATGAATTTATCAACTTCTTGTGCCCAGTTGTCAAGCAAGCGTTTTGCTTTAGCGCTACCTGTGTATTCATAGTGTTTTTGAATCATATCAACCAAGACATCATCCCCACGAGTTTCACCGACTTTGTAAAGGTCAACCATTTCTTGGCTAACTTTTTCGGCAAAATCACCGTCCACATCATAAACATAGGCAACACCACCACTCATACCAGCAGCGAAGTTACGTCCTGTTGTTCCAAGGATAACAGCAACACCACCTGTCATGTATTCACAACCGTGTGCTCCGACACCTTCAACAACAACTTTAGCACCTGAATTACGAACACAGAAACGTTCACCTGCGCGACCAGCGAAATAAGCTTCACCCTTAACCGCACCAAAGAGAGCAACGTTACCAACGATCGGTGAATTTTCAACATCATAAGCGGCATCATGCGGCGGCTTCACAATCAAACGTCCACCTGACATTGATTTGGCAATGTAGTCATTTGCTTCACCAACTAGCGTTAATTCCATACCTTGTGTGATAAAGCTTGCAAATGATTGACCAGCAATACCAGTATATTCGTATTTAATCAAACCTAGTTCAACGGTATCATTTCCATAACGTTCAGCCATCCAGCCTGCCATTCGAGCACCGACTGCACGTTGAACATTGTTAATTGATTCTTTAATCGTCACGCTTGCACCATTATCAACAGCAGCTTTGGCAAATCCGTCCAATTCTTTCCATTGACGTGCTTCAGCAAATGGATCTTCTGTCTTGCGGTCAATTGGATAAGCTGTACCAAGCATACGTGAAAAATCAAGCGATTTTGCTTTACCTTTTGGAATGAATTTCGCTTTCAAGATTTCTGAATGACCAACCATTTCGTCAACAGAACGGAAACCAAGTTCAGCCATATATTCACGCAATTCTTCTGCCATAAACATCATCATGTTAATCACATGTTCAGGTTTACCTGCAAAATGTTTACGAAGTTCTGGATTTTGAGTTGCTACACCAACAGGACAAGTATTCAATGAGCAAACACGCATCATCACACAACCAATAGAAATCAATGCTAGACTTGCAAATGAATATTCTTCCGCTCCAAGAAGAGTGGCAATGGCAACATCGCGACCAGTCATTAATTTACCATCAGTTTCAAGAGTCATACGTTGACGGAGACGGTTAAGTGACAATGTTTGGTGTGCTTCAGCCAAGCCCATTTCCCATGGAAGCCCAGCATCACGGACAGAGTTACGTGGAGAAGCTCCTGTACCACCATCATAACCAGAAATAACAACCTTATCAGCACCAGCTTTTACACAACCCGTAGCAATTGTACCAACACCAGTACTTGAAACCAATTTAACATTGATTTTAGCATAAGGATTAATGGCTTTAAGGTCATAAATCAATTGCGCCAAATCTTCAATTGAGTAGATGTCATGGTGAGGTGGTGGTGAAATCAAGCGTACACCAGGCGTTGCACCACGAATTTCTGCAACCCAAGGGAAGACTTTTTGACCAGGCAATTGACCACCTTCACCAGGTTTCGCACCTTGTGCTAATTTAATTTGAAGTTCTTCAGCAGACATGAGGTATTCTGCATTGACACCAAAACGTCCAGAAGCAACTTGTTTGATTTTAGAGTTCAAATTACGTCCGTCTGGTTGCACTTTGAAACGATTACGATTTTCGCCACCTTCACCAGAGTTTGATTTCGCTCCGATTGAGTTCATGGCTTCAGCAATTGTTTCATGTGCTTCTTTAGAAAGTGAACCAAAACTCATGGCACCAACTTTGAAACGTTTAACAATAGTTTCTACTGGTTCTACCTCAGAAAGGTCAACTTTTGGACGGTCAGATTTAAATTCCCAAATAGAACGAAGTGTTGTCGGCGTTGACAATGCTTCTTTGTCCAATTCAGCTGTGTATTCTTTAAAGAGTTTGTAGTCCCCTTTACGAACAGCTTGTTGGAAATTATAAATGGTATGTGGATTGAAAAGGTGATACTCGCCATCTACTTTAAATTGATAAATACCACCACTTTGGAGATAATCTCCACGACGAGGACCAAAAGCATCTTCCATACGTTGAAGGTATTCTTTTTCAATTTGGTCAAGTGACAAACCACCGATACGAGTTACTGTACCTGTAAAGTATTTGTTAACAACAGAGTCAGATAAACCAACGGCTTCAAATAATTGAGCCCCTTTGTAACCAAGGATTGTTGAAATCCCCATACGACTCATAACTTTGACAATACCTTTTTCAGCAGCTTTACGATATTTTTCAAAAGCAAGCTCGTCTTTACCATATTCTTTCAATGTCGCATAAGCGCCATAAGGGTGAACCGCAGCCGCACCATAACCAACCAAGGTTGCAAAATGATGAACTTCAATAGCTTCCGCTGTATCGACAACAATTGAAAATTGGCTAGCTTTTCCTTTGACAACCATGTAGTTATTTAAACCAGAAACAGCTAACAACATTGGAATAGTTGTCTGATTTTCTTTAACATTACGGTCTGAAAGAATAATAATCTTACTACCATTATCAACGGCTTTTTCAGCAGCTTTGAAAAGATTTTCTAGCGCACGTTGCAAACGATTATGTGACGGCTCAACCACGTCATAAACCGTAGATAGGGTTGTTGCACAATAACGGTCATCTTTCAAGTTAGCAATTTTCGCAAAATCTTGACTTGAAAGAACCGGGCTGTCAATTTTTACTTTGACACAGTTATCAGCACCATCAGCTTTGAAATTCCCATCACCACCAAGGTAAACACTAGTTGACACAACGATTTGTTCACGAATGGCATCAATTGGCGGATTAGTAACCTGCGCAAATTGTTGCTTGAAGAAAGTGAAAAGCGATTGGTTCTTATTAGAGAGAACCGCTAGTGGGCTATCAAATCCCATTGAAATGACAGGTTCTTCACCTTTTTCAGACATTGGTAGAATGACCGTACGAATAACTTCTTCATTGTAGCCATAAGCCTTCCACATTGTTTCAATGTCATTTGTTTCTTGAGTCAATTCAGCAGCCTCAAAGTCGTTAAGATGAGCAATGTTTTCGTCAACCCACTCTTTGTATGGATGTTGTGCAGCATAGTATGCTTTCACTTCTTCATTGCGCATTAATTTTCCTGAAGTCGTGTCAATCAACATCATATTACCAGGTCCAAGCACACCTTTTTCAATAACGCGACTTGGTTCAAGATCGACAACACCAGATTCACTTGAGCAAATAAGGAAATTATCTTTTGTCAATGAATAACGGCTAGGACGCAATCCATTACGGTCCAAACGCGCACCAACCATATCACCATCAGTGAAAACAAGCGCTGCTGGACCATCCCATGGAGCCACAAAACTTGACGCATATTCATAAAATGCCTTCAAATCATCTGAAAGCCCTGATTCATCACCCCAAGCTTCAGGTACCATCATTAAAAGACTTTGTGGAATATCACGACCATTACGGTAAAGATATTCTAGACAGTTTTCCAACTTGGCAGAGTCCGAATTTTCTTCGTTATAAACTTCAATCTGGTGACTGTGCATCCAATTTTCAGCACCACGGAGAGTATTAATTTCACCATTGTGAGCCAAAAAACGGAATGGCTGTGCACGATCCCAAGATGGGAAAGTATTTGTAGAAAAGCGTGAGTGTGTCAACGCGATATGAGATTTGAAATGTTCATCTTGCAAATCAGGATAAAAAAGCCCAACTTGGAAAGCATGAAGCATTCCTTTGTACACAATTGTCTTACTTGAAAGTGAGCAAATGAAAAATTCATCAGCTGAAAAACTCTTTTCAAGTTGGCGACGTAAGCGGAACAATTTATCCTCAAAATCACGGCCAGCTTTTGTGTCATCAGGCTTCTTAACAAAAACTTGTACAAAACTTGGCATAATTTCTTGGGCTGCTGGACCACAATTATCGTAATTAAATGGCACATCACGTGTCATCAAAACATGAAAACCTGCTAATTTAATTTCAGCATTAACAGCTTCCAAAAGACTTACCTTAGCTTCAGTATCCTGAGGTAAAAATAATTGTGCAACGGCGTAATCGCCTTTTTTAGGCAAAACATAACCTGCTTCTTTAGCTTTTAATTGGAAAAATTCATCAGGCAAAGTAAGCAACATTCCTGCACCGTCTCCTGTATCAGGTTCTGCACCTGTACCTCCACGGTGATTCATACGAGTTAACATGGTTAAGGCATAATCAATCAAAGTATGGCTGGCTTTACCATCAAGCTGTGCAACAAACCCCATACCACAAGCATCCGATTCAAAAGATGGATCCCAAAGCGTTGTCTGTTGCGCTCTCAAAGCACTTTCATTCATAGCTTCTACTCCTATCATTAGTACAAATAGTCAAAAACGGTCTAATTATTCAGAATATTTACTTTAAATTATACCACTTTATGTTAGATTAGAATAGTTCTTATTTGAACTTTCTAATTACAAATGTGGTAATTTGGGGTAAAAAAAAGACAGCCAGAAGCTGTCTCCTTCACTACTTCTTAGTATAAGTCTAGATAGTTATCAACTTCCCATTGCGAAACAAAGGCCGCATAGCTTGACCATTCAATTTTCTTAGCTTCCACAAAGTTTACAAAGATATGTTCACCAAGCGCTGCTTTGACAACTTCATCTTCTTGTAAAGCTTTAACAGCATTGTGCAAAGTAGAAGGAAGGTCACGGATACCTGCTTCTTTACGTTCTCCTTCAGTCATGACATAGATATTTGATTCAACTGGAGCTGGAGCTTCAATTTTGTTTTCAATACCGTCAAGACCTGCTTCAAGCAGGACAGCAAGTGCAAGATATGGGTTAGCAGTTGGGTCAACAGAACGAAGTTCCAAACGGGTTCCCATACCACGTGATGCAGGAACGCGGATAAGTGGTGAACGGTTGCGTCCAGCCCATGCAATGTAAACTGGTGCTTCATAACCAGGAACCAAACGTTTGTATGAGTTTACAGTTGGGTTCATGATTGCAGTGTAGTTATAAGCATGCTTCATCAAACCGCCAAGGAAATAATATGCTGTTTCTGACAATTGCATACCTTTTGGATCTTCAGTATCGTAGAAGGCATTATTGCCATCGTAATCGAACAATGACATGTTACAGTGCATACCTGAACCGTTGATACCAAATTTAGGCTTAGCCATGAATGTAGCGTAAAGACCATGTTTACGAGCAATTGTTTTAACAACAAGTTTGAAAATTTGAATGTTATCACAAGCTTTCAAAACATCAGCGTATTTAAAGTCAATTTCATGTTGGCCAACAGCCACTTCGTGGTGACTAGCTTCAACTTCAAACCCCATTTCAGTCAAAACATTAACAATTTCACGACGAGTGTTATCTGCAAGGTCAGTTGGTGCAAGGTCGAAGTAACCACCACGGTCGTTTACTTCAAGAGTTGCTTCACCTTTTTCATCCAATTTGAATAAGAAGAATTCTGGCTCTGGACCAAGATTAAATGATTTGAAACCAACTTTTTCCATATGACGAAGAGCACGTTTCAAGTTTCCACGTGGGTCACCTGCAAATGGTTCTCCTTCAGCAGTATAGATGTCACAGATTAAACCTGCAACAGCACCATTTTCACTCCCCCAAGGGAACACTGTCCAAGTATCAAGGTCTGGATGTAAGAACATATCAGATTCGTTGATACGAACAAAACCTTCGATTGAAGAACCGTCAAACATTGCTTTGTTTGCCAATACTTTGTTAAGTTGTTCATCAGTTGCTGGAATTTCCACATTTTTCAATGTCCCAGCGATATCTGAGAACATTAAACGCAAAAAAGTTACATTTTTTTCTTTGACTTCGCGACGAATGTCAGCTGCTGTAATAGTCATGAATTAAGGTCTCCTTTTTAAAACCGAAATAACCGAGCGGCGCGTGTTTTTAGATGCGCCAGTTGCCAATGTACTGTGATGGGGCCGAAAAACGACCTTGGTTACGGAGTTCATCTTGTAAGATACGACGAACATCAGCATCAGTTAAAGATTTTTGTTTCTGATGTGCTTTATCTTGTCGCTCCGCATATTCACGCTTAATAGCCGCAATATTAAGCCCCTCATCAAGAAAATCTTTAATTTCGAGCAATCGATCCATATCATTTAACGAATACATACGACGATTTCCCGACGTCCTTTCTGGGGTAATTAAACCCTGATCTTCATAATAACGAATCTGGCGTGCTGTTAAATCCGTCAATTTCATTACTGTTCCAATAGGAAATACCGCCATTGAACGTCTGAGTTCTTTTTCTTTCATGATGACCTCCTTCCGACACTTATTATAGTCTGAAAATTCTAAACCGTCAACCCCTTATGTAAGAAAATATAACATAAATGAAAAATTTTTAGTGTTTTTGGCGTAAAAGTCCCTTAATCTTATCAACATCAGAATTAACAAGAATAGCTACAAAGACCCCGCAAAATGTTTCAAATACCCTAGCAAATACATATAAAATGGTATCACCAGCAGGAATTGATAGAGTAATAATCAAAAGTGCCGATGTTCCACCAATGATTCCTGCTTTGTTATTAATTGAAACATTAATCATAATTCCTAACATGGTAAAAATTGGAACAAAAATCAACGTTACCCAAAACTGATTATGGAAAAACTGATTGATAAAAAAGAAGAGCAGAGATAGCAAACCACCAACACTATTTCCAACCACACGTGAGAAGCCAAAATGAACGCTCTTGTCCAAACTTTCACGTAAACTGAAAACAGCTGTCAGCGTTCCTATCTGCAGCCCTTCCCATCCAAATAAATGGAAAATTAATAAAACCAAAAAAACAGCTAAACCAGTCTTAAAGGTGCGCATGCCCAATTTAAATTTACTCGGGTCAAACTTATAATTCGATAAAAGATTTTTTAAATAATTCATAACTCACAACCAATTTACATTTTCTTTATTTTAACATATTTTCAAATTGATTTGCGAACGTTCTACTGATATGAATGCGTTTACCACAAAATATCTCTCACTTGCATTCCAAAAACCAAAATAATAGTACCACTTTCATGCAATAAAATATTTTCTTCCCATTTACGGATTTTATACACAAAAAAGGACGGTAACACCGTCCTCTTTAAATCTTCTCAACGAAGAAATTATTATTTATCAGTAAGTGCTGCAAGACCTGGAAGTACTTTACCTTCAAGAAGTTCCATAGAAGCTCCACCACCAGTAGAAATCCATGAGAATTTGTCAGCACGACCAAGGTTGATAGCTGCGGCAGCTGAGTCACCACCACCAATGATTGATTTAACGCCTGGTTGTTTAACGATAGCATCCATTACACCAATTGTACCAGCTTGGAAATCAGGATTTTCGAACACACCCATAGGCCCATTCCAAACAACTGTTTTAGCACCAGTCAATTCTTCGTCAAATTTAGTGATAGATTTTGGACCGATATCAAGACCAAGGAATCCAGCATCTACTGCTGCACCTTCAGTATCTTTAACTTCAGTATAGTCAGCAAAAGCGTTAGCTTCTTTTGAGTCAACTGGCAAGATTAATTTACCGTCAGCTTTAGCCAAAAGTTCTTTAGCAACATCAAGTTTGTCTTCTTCGACAAGTGAATTACCAATTTCGATACCTTGTGCTTTAAGGAATGTGTAAGTCATACCACCACCGATAAGGACTTTATCAGCTTTTTTCAACAAGTTTTCGATAACACCGATTTTATCTGAAACTTTTGAACCACCAAGGATTGCGATAAATGGACGAACTGGTTTTTCAACAGCTTCTTGGATGTATGCAATTTCGTTTTCAAGAAGGAAACCTGCAACAGCTTTTTCAACGTTTGCAGAGATACCTACGTTAGATGCGTGTGCACGGTGTGCAGTACCAAATGCATCGTTAACGAAGATTCCGTCACCAAGTGAAGCCCAGTATTTACCAAGTTCTGGATCGTTTTTAGATTCTTTTTTACCGTCAACATCTTCAAAACGAGTGTTTTCAACAAGAAGAACTTCACCGTCTTTAAGGTTGTTGATAGCTTCTTCAAGTTCAGCACCACGTGTAACACCTGGGAAGACAACTTCTTGACCAAGTTTAGCTGCCAAATCAGCTGCTACTGGAGCAAGAGATTTACCTTCTTTATCAGCTTCTTCTTTAACACGTCCAAGGTGAGAGAAAAGAATTGCACGACCACCTTGTTCGATGATGTACTTGATTGTTGGAAGAGCCGCAGAAATACGGTTGTCGTTAGTGATAACGCCATCTTTCAAAGGCACGTTAAAGTCAACACGGACAAGAACTTTTTTGCCTTTCAAATCAACGTCTTTAACAGTCAATTTAGCCATTTGATAGGACTCCTTATTATTTTTTATACATGCTAATTATATCACAAAACCTGTAAAAGAGATAGCAAAATCAGTACATTTTGTACGCCAGCCACTACTAAACGAGGAAATGTGTGAATTTCTGTATCATTTTACAATATATAAAAAAAGAGAGGAATGAATCCTCTCTTCTTCAGCTAACTCATTGATTATTTAGCAATTTTTGCGAAGTATTCAAGAGTACGAACAAGTTGTGAAGTGTAAGACATTTCGTTGTCGTACCATGCAACAGTTTTAACCAATTGAGTACCGTCAGTTGCTTCGGTTACTTCTGTTTGAGTTGCGTCAAACAATGAACCGAATGAGATACCTACGATATCGCGTGAAACGATTGGGTCAGTATTGTAACCGAATGATTCAGTTGCAGCAGCTTGCATAGCAGCGTTAACTTCTTCAGCAGTTACTTTTTTGTCAAGAACTGAAACAAGTTCAGTAAGTGATCCAGTTGGAACTGGTACACGTTGAGCATGACCTTGAAGTTTACCGTTCAATTCTGGGATAACAAGACCGATAGCTTTAGCAGCACCAGTTGAGTTAGGAACGATGTTTTCAGCAGCAGCACGTGCGCGGCGGAAGTCACCTTTACGGTGTGGTGCGTCAAGAGTCATTTGGTCACCAGTGTAACCGTGAACTGTAGTCATTGTACCAACTTTAAGACCGAATGATTTGTTCAAAGCATCAGCCATTGGCGCAAGACAGTTTGTTGTACATGAACCAGCTGAGATAACTGTTTCAGTACCATCAAGAATTTCGTGGTTAGTGTTAAATACGATTGTTTTAACATCTGATCCACCAGGAGCTGTGATAACAACTTTTTTAGCTCCACCTTCGTGCAAGTGTTTTTCAGCAGCAGCTTTAGTTGCAAAGAAACCAGTTGCTTCAAGAACGATTTCTACACCATCGTTAGCCCAGTCGATTTGTTCTGGGTCACGTTCTGCAGAAACTTTAACGAATTGACCGTTAACTTCAAAACCACCATCTTTAACAACAACGTCACCGTCGAAACGACCTTGAGTTGTATCGTATTTCAACAAGTGTGCAAGCATAGCTGGGTCAGTAAGGTCGTTAATACGAGCTACTTCAACACCTTCAACGTTTTGGATACGACGGAATGCAAGACGACCGATACGACCGAAACCGTTAATACCAACTTTAACTACCATTAGTGATTTCCTCCTTATGAAAATCAAAAAAATTTTTATTTTAAAAGGTTTCCCTTTTAGACAATTGTGAAAAGATTAACTTACGTAGGCACAAATCAACCTTTCAACGTTAGTATTATATAACTATTTCACCAAAATTGCAAATATTATTACCGTTTTCATAATAAAAAAGGATGCTCTTTTGAGCATCCTTTCTATCAGGAATTATTCACCAGAATTCTTCTTGATGATTTCTTCTTGTACTGATTTAGGAACGTCTTCATAGTGGTCAAATACCATCATAAATGTACCGCGTCCTTGAGTTGCAGAACGAAGAATTGTTGCATAACCGAACATTTCAGCAAGTGGAACAAAGGCACGAACGATTTGGCTGTTACCATGAGCTTCCATACCATCAACACGTCCACGACGAGCTGTAACGTGCCCCATAACGTCACCAAGGTTTTCTTCTGGAGCTGTGATTGTAACAAGCATCATTGGTTCAAGAATAACTGGGTGTGCAGTTTTAGCAGCTTCTTTAAGTGCAAGTGATGCAGCAATCTTGAAGGCTGTTTCAGATGAATCGACATCGTGGTATGAACCATCATAAAGTTTAGCTTTAACGTCAACCATTGGATAACCAGCAAGAACACCGTTAGCCATAGATTCTTGAAGACCTTTTTCTACTGCAGGGATAAATTCACGAGGAACGACACCGCCGACGATAGCATTTTCAAATTCGAATCCTTTACCTTCTTCATTTGGCGTAAATTCAATCCAAACATCACCAAACTGACCTTTACCACCAGATTGGCGTTTGAAGAATCCACGTGCTTGAGTAGCTTGACGGAATGTTTCACGGTACGATACTTGTGGAGCACCTACGTTTGCTTCAACTTTGAATTCACGTTTCATACGGTCAACAAGGACGTCAAGGTGAAGTTCACCCATACCAGAGATAACTGTTTCACCAGTTTCAACGTTAGTTTCAACACGGAACGTTGGGTCTTCTTCAGCAAGTTTTTGAAGAGCGATACCCATTTTATCTTGGTCAGCTTTAGATTTAGGTTCAACCATCAATTGGATAACTGGTTCTGGAACTTCAATTGATTCAAGGATGACTTTAGCTTTTTCATCTGTCAATGAGTCCCCAGTTGTAGTGTCTTTCAAACCAACGGCAGCAGCGATATCACCAGCGTAAACTGTTTCGATTTCGTTACGGTGGTTGGCGTGCATTTGAAGAATACGTCCGATACGTTCACGTTTACCTTTAGATGTATTAAGAACGTAAGAACCACTGTCCAATACACCTGAGTAAACACGGAAGAATGTCAAACGACCTACGAATGGGTCAGTCATGATCTTGAATGCAAGAGCTGCAAATGGCTCTTCATCTGATGCTGGACGTTCTTCTTCTTCGTCTGTATCTGGGTTAACACCCTTGATTGCAGGGATGTCAAGTGGACTTGGAAGGTAGTCAATAACTGCATCAAGCATCATTTGAACACCTTTGTTTTTGAAAGCAGAACCACAAAGAACTGGGAAGAATTCAACGTTGATAGTTGCTTTACGGATAGCAGCTTTCAATTCAGCTTCAGTGATTTCTTCACCTTCAAGATATTTCATCATCAATTCTTCATCAGTTTCAGCAACTGCTTCGATCAATTTTTCACGATATTCGTTAGCTTGATCTACGTATTCAGCTGGAATATCTTCTTCAAGAATATCTGTACCAAGGTCATTAGTATAGATTTCAGCTTTCATTTTAACCAAGTCAATGATGCCGTTGAAGCTATCTTCAGAACCGATTGGCAATTGAATTGGGTGAGCGTTAGCTTGAAGACGATCGTGAAGTGTGCTTACTGAGTAAAGGAAATCAGCACCGATTTTGTCCATTTTGTTTGAGAATACGATACGAGGAACACCGTATTCAGTAGCTTGGCGCCAAACTGTTTCAGTTTGAGGTTCTACACCTGATTGTGAGTCAAGAACTGTTACCGCACCATCAAGAACACGAAGAGAACGTTGTACTTCAATTGTGAAGTCCACGTGCCCTGGTGTGTCGATAATGTTTACACGGTAGTCTTTCCATTGTGCAGTTGTAGCGGCAGATGTGATTGTGATACCACGTTCTTGCTCTTGTTCCATCCAGTCCATTTGTGAAGCACCTTCGTGTGTTTCACCGATTTTATGGATTTTACCAGTATAGTAAAGAATACGCTCAGTTGTTGTTGTTTTACCAGCATCGACGTGAGCCATGATACCAATGTTACGAGTTTTTTCAAGTGAAAATTCGCGAGCCATTTTTTTCTCCTATTATAAATTTAATTTACTACTCTATTATAGCATACTTTTAGAACGGATAGGCAGGACCTACCCGTTCTAAACATGCTTTATTAAATTTGATACATGTCAGTAAGCAAAACACTTACTAAACACAGCCTGAACACCCGTAGTAAAAAGCTTTAATTGTATTCGAAGCTTTGTATCTGTATATCGCAGATTACCAGCGGAAGTGTGCGAATGCACGGTTTGCTTCTGCCATACGGTGTGTGTCTTCGCGTTTTTTAACTGAAGCACCAGTGTTGTTAGCAGCATCCAAGATTTCTTTTGCAAGACGATCTTTCATAGTGTGTTCACCACGAGCACGTGATGCAGTTACCAACCAACGAAGTCCAAGAGTTGTACGACGTTCTGGACGAACTTCAACTGGGACTTGGTAGTTAGAACCACCAACACGACGAGCACGTACTTCAAGAACAGGCATGATATTTTCCATAGCTGTTTCGAATACTTCAAGTGCATCGTTTCCAGTAGCTTCTTTGATTTGTTCAAATGCATCATAAACGATTGATGCAGCTGTACCACGTTTACCATCAAGCATAACACGGTTGATAAGACGTGTTACAAGTTGTGAATTGTACAATGGATCTGGCAATACTTCGCGTTTAGGCGCTCTATTTTTACGACTCATTTTTTCTTATCCCCCTTCTATTATCCTTTAGGACGTTTAGCACCGTATTTAGAACGGCTTTGTTTACGATCAGCAACACCTGCAGTATCAAGTGCACCACGAACGATGTGGTAACGTACCCCTGGAAGGTCTTTTACACGTCCACCACGGATAAGAACAACACTGTGTTCTTGAAGGTTGTGTCCGATACCTGGGATGTATGCAGTAACTTCAATAAGGTTGCTCAAACGTACACGAGCAAATTTACGAAGGGCTGAGTTAGGTTTTTTAGGTGTCATTGTTCCAACACGAGTTGCAACACCACGTTTTTGTGGTGAAGATACGTTAGTTTGAACTTTTTTGTGGCTGTTGTAACCAACGTTAAGTGCTGGTGATTTAGATTTTTCAACTTTAGATTTACGTGGTTTACGTACCAACTGGTTGATTGTAGGCATCTACTTTTCTCCTGTAAGATTTTTTATTTTGGTTGATAAGGTACTTGGTGACAGTCCTTATCTAAAATGTGTACTTTGCAACATTTGTCAGCACGTCTCTGTACACTCTGGAGAGACCAAAAGTAAAAAGTACCGTTCATTATGATAACATAACTTTCACCGTCTGTCAAATGATTTAGTCGTATTTTATAGCTTTTATAAAATTTTTGGTAGCTACTAAATTCGTTATAGTCCCAAAAAAGATTAAACGTTCTTGAACAATATAACTTTTAAAGAAAAAGGGGAACTCCCTCTCTTAATCGAAAATATTACCAATTTCTACTTTGACATGGTTGTTTTTAACATCAATTTCTGAAACTTTTAGAAGTGATTTGTAAGTCATTCGGTCACGTTTTTCTTGGGCATTTTCAGCAAAGACTGCGACACCTACAAGAGTACTATCGAATTCCTTCAAGAGACTGACCATACCAGAAATCGTTCCCCCACCTTTAAGGAAGTCGTCAACAATCAAGACACGACTATTCGGTTTCAAGCTGCGTTTAGACAAGAACATCTTTTCAATACGGTCACTTGAGCCACTTGCATAATTGACAGAAACGGTTGAACCTTCCGTAATTTTAAGGTCACGTCGAACGATGACAAATGGAACATTCAAGATATTTGCAACGGCATTTGCCAAAGGCACACCTTTGGTTGCTACTGTCATAACCGCATCAATTTTATTTCCCTTGAAAGCATTAGCAATGATACGTCCAACACTTTGTAAAATTTTAGGGGTACTTAATAAATCTGATAAGTAGATATAACCTCCAGGAAGAATACGATTGCTTTCTGAAAGGCGGTCACGTAATTCTTCGATGACTGCTTTAGCTTCTTCATCAGAGATTCCTGGTGTAAAAATGACACCTCCGCTCGCCCCTGTAACTGTTTCAATTTCGCCGATTCCTGATTCTTCAAAAGCTTTTTTGATAATGGCGATATCTTCAGAGATTGAAGATTTTGCTGCTTCATATTTTTCAGCAAATGTGTTTAAACTTGTCAATTTATAGGGGTTGTTAATCAAATAGTTGGAGATGACAACCATGCGTTCACTACGTCGTAATTTCATAATTTCTCCATTTTCATATCTGTTTTTTGTCATTATATCATAAGAAGGTGAAAAAAACGAACATTTTAATAAAAAATGTCCATTTTTTTGTGCTTTTCCCTAATGTAAAGAGGTCTTCGAGTGAGTAATGTTAAAATATTCTACTTCTTATTGCCTCTTATAATTTTGGTTTATAGAATGAACGATTATCCATTGCAAAAATACGATTTGTCATTTCGCCCTCGTCAATACGACTCAATGCCGTTGTCATCATCATCATTTCGGCGTCGATATTATCAATAATATGAATAATCTCTGCTTCCATCACACGTGGACGAACTGGGCTGCCGTATTCAAGCAAGCCATGATGACTTAGGATAACATGGCGTAAAATGATAACATCTTCTTTGGTGTCATCAATGTTTAATTCTGTGAGAACTTTTGTGATTTCTTCATCAATCAAAGCAATGTGACCGATTAAATTGCCACGTACAGTGTATTCGGTATTGTCCGGACCAGTTAACTCAATAACTTTCGCCAAGTCATGAAGCATGATACCAGCGTAAAGCAAACTTTTGTTGAGTTGTGGATAGATATCACCAATTGCATCCGCTAAACGCACCATGGTTGCTGTATGATAGGCTAATCCAGATTCAAAAGCATGGTGATTTGTCTTAGCTGCAGGATAAGTGAAAAATTCCTTGTCGTATTTGCGATAAAGCGCACGAACAACACGTTGCCAAACAGCATTTTCAATTTTGAACATCATTTGCTCAAGATAATCTTTGACATCAACAACGTCGACTGGTGATTTTTCTCGGAAGTCACTTGGGTCGTTTGGCTCACCCTCACGTGGATTACGAAGGGTAATTTGATTGACTTGAGGTGTTCCATTATAGACCTCACGACGACCTTTCATGTATACTACTTTGCCAGCGACAAATTCTTCAACATTATAGGGTTGAGCATCCCAAAGATTACCAGAAATTTCACCAGTATCATCTTGGAAAGTAAAGGCAATATAATCCTTGCCCGCTCTCGTCTTACGAATCTCTGCGGATTTTATTAAGTAGAACCCTTCAAAGAGTTCATCTTTTTTCATTTGATTAATTTTCATGATTTTCCTCATCTTCTAGTGGTGGGAGGTTAAGTAAACTTGCCGTTGCTTGGTCTTGATAAGATTCAACAGTATTTAAAGCTCGAATAATCGCATTTGTCCTTGTGTAAATGAGACTATCCAAAGTATTATTAGCGGTATTGATTTGTTTTTGAGCTTTAACCAACATATTGCCAAATTTTTCAAATTCTACCTTAACATTTCCTAAAACTTTGCTAATATCGTTTGCATTTTTCTGAATATTGAGAGTTTTGAAGCCGACAGCAAGCGAATTTAATAGAGCTGATAAGGTTGACGGTCCTGCTACGACAATATTTTCATCACGTCGCAAGCTATCAAAGAAACTAGCATTACGAACCACTTCTGAATACAAACCTTCTGTTGGTAAAAACATAATTCCAAAATTAGTTGTCTCAGGTGGATTGAGGTATTTTTTATTAATATCTTTAGCAAAGCGTTTGATGCTGTTAAGAAGCGACTTGCGGTAAAGCTCAACTTGTTCTTTGTCACCACTTTCGTAAGCATCTTCCAAGCGATAGTAATCTTCCAATGGGAATTTCGAATCAATTGGCAAATAAACATAGCCATCATCATCTGTTCCTGGAAGCTTTATGGCGTATTCAACACGCTCACTAGAGCCTGAAATGGTCGGAAATTCTCGTTCGTATTGGTTAGTCGTCATAATATCTTCGATAATTTGCCCCAGTTGTAACTCACCAAGAATGCCACGTGTCTTAGTATTTGAAAGCACTTTGTTTAAGGTACCAACATCTTGTGCGACATTTTTCATCTCACCCAAGCCTTGATTGACAGACTCTAGTTGCTTAGAAACTGTCTCAAATGAGGCTTTCAAACGATTTTGCAAGGTTTGTTCGAGTTTTTCTTCAACTGTTTGACGCATTTCTTCCAAACGTTTTTCGTTTGATTCTTGCATTTCTTTGACAGAATTTGTCAAATTGCGGTTGATGATTTCTAAACGCTGGTCAGAACGATCACGATTTTCATTCAAACTTTGATGAAGAACATCGCGAATATCATTTAATTGTGTGTATAAATCATTTTGCAAACGATTTATCTGATTATTCAACGCTAAAACTTGGTCTTTTTGCGCTAAATCAAGCTGATATGAGACTTGGTCAGATAAATTATCAGCGTTGTCGTCCATTTTTTGTGAAACATCTTCTGTCAGCTTTGCCATTTTCAGCAAAAGATAAATTAACAAAACGACACTAAGAAGTCCTAATAATAATGTAATAATTAACATTTTACCTATCCTTACTTTGAATAACGATAAGATAGTCTGATTTTAAGTTAACTGTAATTGGTTGGTCAAGAAATTCATTGCTTGAATAGATTTTTTTCTTGAAAAAATTACTGGCGTCAAGCTCGTATTTGGCACCTTTAATGGTCAAATCAGCGTCACCATCAGCCATAAAGGAAACGTAAATCATTTCTTTTTCTGGCAAAACTTGATTAGAACCTGCAGGATAAAACTGCACGGTATTTTGCTCATCACGTAGGGTTATCTGACGCATGAAGGGTGCTAATTCTGGGTCGCTTGGTAGAAAAAGATTAGACATCATGTGGTCAATACGACCGCCAAAAGCGCCGAAAATCGTCACTTGTGCTTGTGGGTATTTTGAGAAAATCGCCTTTAGGGCTAACTCTGTATCCGTGTCGTCTTTTTCTGGAGCAGCCTTGATGAAATCGCCAGCTTTTTCTTGAATCATTTGTAATTCTTCTTTGCTGACAGAATCAAAATCTCCCACTGCCAAATCTAAAGGTAATTGATTTTTTAATAGGAAAAGACTACCACGGTCAACACCGACAAAAAGCTCAAAATCAGTCGAAAAACCTGACAAACGACCGCCAGTAAAGACAGCTATCTTAGTCATCTAACGCCACACGCAATGTTTCTACTTGTGCAGCTAAATCACTTGCTTTGAAGAGATATGAACCAGCAACAAAGACATTCGCTCCAGCATCATAACAAGCTTTGATAGTCTTATTATCAACGCCACCGTCAACTTCGATGTCAAAATCATAGCCTTTTTCATCGCGGAGTTGAGCAACTTTTGCCACTTTTTCAAGCGTTTCAGGAATGAAGGCTTGTCCACCAAATCCTGGGTTGACTGTCATGATAAGCACTTGGTCAACCAAACTCAAGACAGATTCAATAGCTGAAACTGGTGTTCCTGGGTTGATAACAACACCTGCTTTCATGCCTGCTGCTTTAATTTTTTGCAAAGCACCATGAATATGAAGAGTTGACTCCGCATGAATTGTCATAATATCTGCACCAGCTTGCGCAAATGCGTCAACATAACGTTCTGGATTAACCACCATAAGGTGACAATCAAAAACGAGTTTGCTGTGTTTACGCATGCTAGCCACGACATCTGCACCAAAACTGATATTTGGTACAAATTGCCCATCCATAATGTCGATATGAACATATTCTGCACTTGTTTCTTCGATACGTTTTAATTCTGAAGCGAAATTTGCATAATCAGCTGCTAAAATTGATGGTGCGATTTTATTGTTTGACATAAGTACCTACTTTCTTTTTATAACTTTCTTATACGTTTCACGACGGTTTTCAATTTCACTGAGAAATTGGAGATAATTATCATACCGTGACTGCCAAAGGTCGCCTGATTCCAAGGCTTCCTTAACCGCACATGATGGCTCATGCGTATGCGTACAGGAACGGAATTTGCAGTAATGACTAAAGTGCCTCAGCTCTGGAAAAGCTTCGTTGAGATCTTCGGCATTCGTAATTTCATAATCAAGCGATGAAAATCCTGGCGTATCTGCTATTTTCCCACCATTAACATTGTAAAAACTAACTGCACGAGTGGTATGGCGACCACGTCCAAGACTATCCGAAATTTCACCTGTTTCTAACTTGAGTTCTGGAGCAATTTTATTTAACAATGTTGATTTACCAACACCTGTTTGCCCCATGAAAACAGTCACTTTGTCGGTCAATAGCGGAAACAATTCTTCCAAAGACGTGCAAAATTGATAACCGATTTCTTGATATTGTCTTTGAATTGTCCTTATCTCATCAGGAGTTGTCACTAAATCCATTTTTGAAATATAAACAATCGGTTCTATCGCCTTATGCTCTAATAAGACCAAAAAACGATCCAACAAATTGGCATTAAAGTCTGGTTCTTTGGCTGACATGATGACAACCGCTTGGTCAATGTTGACAATCGGTGGTCGAACCAAACTATTCTTTCGGTCATGAATCGCTAAAATGTAGCCCTCTGAATGGTCATCTGCTGAAAATTCAACAAAATCGCCAACATAAGGTGTTTGACCTTTTTTTCTAAAATTACCACGCGCACGTGTCTGATAAATGACTCCGTCAGATTCAACATAGTAAAAACCTGCTAGAGACTTGATAATTCTACCTTGCAAATGTACTTCCTTTTTATAATTGATAGTCTCATTATAGCAAAAAATGCCCTTTTATTCAGTACCTAGCTCAAAAGATTTCTTATGTTTGTCTTTTTTGATTAAAAGTCGTATAATGACTTTGTCTTTTGCGGAAATGGTGGAACGGCAGACACGCATGCTTCAGGCGCATGTGCCCAGTATGGGCGTGAGGGTTCAACTCCCTTTTTCCGCATGGTATTTTGAGCAACATTATCATTTGACATCAAACAACGCTTAAATACGACATTTGGAAAGGTGGCTCAGCTTGGTACGGCACCAGACTCGAAATCTGGCAAGTGGATGTTATTCACACGCGGGTTCAAATCCCGTCCTTTCCTTACAATAACAAATAAAGCCAACTTCAACAGAAGTTGACTTTCTCATTTTTAAACGTTAAGGTTTTAAAAATGCCCTATTGAGCATTGAATAACACAATTTTTTAAAAAATATTAACAATAAGACCAGTACCTACTGATAGTAGGATAATACCTATAAGAGCTCCACTCCACAAACTATTCAAAAGAAATGGTGACGTATTTTTGTTACCATGTTTTTTTCTGTTGTCAAACAATTTGTAAGCTGTAAATAATTGATAACCAGCTAACAATAAACAAGCAATACCAGCTAAAACTTCTAACATAAAATACCTCTTTTCATTCGGAATTTGTTTATCGTGTATTCAAACAAAGTATATACCTTCAAAGATGATGCAAGTTTTTTGTTAAATTATCAGAAAAAACATAGTGTTTCTAATGCATCAATTTTCAAAATTTATCTAAAGAGGTGATTTGAGCTGCTTGTTTCAATGGGTAGCTTGCCATATTCTTGATGAAATTCAATAACTGTTGCTAAGCCAATACTACGATTATCACCTTTGCTTGAATAGCATTTTTGATAAACGGTATTCTGATGTTTTGAAGTGCTCTTAGCTTTTTTAATTTTGCTGATTGTTTCCTTGTTGGGTGAATAGCATTTTCCACCAAAACAGTTGATAAATTAACATTTAAACGACTTAAAATATAGGGCGTTGACGTCCCACTATTTTTTAATTCTTCATGATAAGATTGCAATAATTGTCGTAACGGATTGATTTTCATATTGTTATCAAGAGTTGCTAGCAACTCATCAATGATGATTAATGCTTCGTCTCTTCTTTCTTTTCCCCCAGAAAACCACTTTAAATTCGGCATAAATCTCCCTCCAAATACCTGCTTATTAGCTCGCTGTTAGGTAATATTAGTTAGTCAAAAGAAACGCTACGAATAAAGGTGACAATGAGTAAAGCGACTACGTAATATGGCAGAAAGCGAGTACCGAGCAAAGCCGCTACAACACCAGCTCCCATTCCTATTATCAAGCTATTTAATATTGGATTTTTAACTATTTTTTTCATCTTTTCTCCCTGAAAGTCTAAATCATCAAGAACACTTGGCAAGCTGTCCAAGAAAAATTTTTCACATCTCTCCACGATTCCCTCACATCAGAAAGTTATTTAATAACCACTAATTACTATAATCCTTTTTGAGTGATAATTTCATTTAATGTCATGAAATGACCAAAAATAGTCGTGAAAGGTCAAAATTATCAATTAAGAGTTTTTTATGACTTGCCCGTCTTTTTGGCACAGCAGTAACAATTTTGAAAATAAATACTTACAATCATCGTTTGATAATTGCTGTATTGACAAGCTTTCCCAAGTGTCGTGATGATGTTTTCTATTATTTTTTTATACTAAAGTTATCAATGACCACCGCCCACGACACCCATAGCCATAAGACCACGTCCGAGATTTTTTTCAAATTCTCCATATGTCGCGATTTTTTGATAAAAAGTGTTCACCGATGCGCTCATTTTTGTTTTCTTGGCAATATTTGCAACACCGATTCGACGTAAATCAGATGCCAAAGACATCACAGCTCTATCAAAATCCTGACCTGCTTCTACCGCATTTTTGAAAGTTAGTAATGCTTGACGTTCTTCATCTTTGATGTCAACAGACAAGACAAGGTCATAAATCTCATTTAACAACTTTTCTTTTACTAATTTTGTCATAATGTCTCCTTCTAAGGCAATAAAGCATTGACAAGACTACGACCAAAATCGCGTCCAAACATGTAAATCATTTTTAAATCTGCGAATAAACGGTTAATAACAAATGATGCCAATAACCAAAACCGCTGTTTTATACTGTGAAAATAATGTTTTTATCATAAATACTCCCTATAACCCCAATATTTCAGAAAATGGCAGGTAATCCGTCGTAAATTCTAACTTTTGAGCTTCGTCAGTAGAAACTTGAGCTTGTTGAATGAATTTTTTTTGAAAGTCATCCAAAGTCAGCTCAGAATGACAAAGCCAATGATTTCCCGTTGTGATGTACCATTTCTCCAAAGGTTTCAACGTCGTCGAAAACTGCAACTCCTTTGTCAGATTTGTCTGGTCGATAACATAGATTTTTTCATGCGTATAGGTTGGAAAAACAATCTTTTTAATCAATTGTTTTACTGATGCCACTGACATGACAATCACCTGCTTTCACTTATATTTCCTATAATACGCCTACATTATACTCCTTTTCAATTCATAACGAACACTCAAGTCGCAAAACGTTGTTTTTCAGTCGCGAATGGTTATTTTCTAATACTTGCCGTTCACGACTGACTTTGACATCTTGTGATTTTAAAATGACATAAAAATGATAATTTGGACTTTTTTAATACCGTTTACGACCTAAAAACGACGTTTTATGACTTAGAAAAAGCTTTTAAGAACTTTTCTGCTACAATTAATTACTAAGGAGGTTTATAAAAATGATGACAGAAAAAATGTTTAAAGAGTTAGATCAATCTGAATTAGAGAAAACGATTGGTGGAAAGAATAAGGATTTCTTAATTGTTGGACCTTTTGATTGGTTGAAAAACTTTAACAACAAGCCTAAAAAACAAACTTAAACCAAAAATCATTCGACTATTTCAGTCGAATGATTTTTTGATTCGTATTGTTTGTCTGAAATGATAATTCTTGCTTGATGTTTGTACCGACATATTTGGATACTTTTTCAACATCTGGTTAACCGTTTTAAGACCAACACCTCGTCCAAAGCCCTTACTTGAATAATTCTTCTGGTAAATCAATTCCACAGGAACTCGCTCTTCTTTTGTGGTGTTATCTATAATTAGTAAATAGTCATCCCCTTGATAGAAACAAGCAATAATCATGGCAGGCTTTTCAGCTTCAATAGCCGCTTCAATCGCATTGTCACATAAAATGGAGACGAGCCGCACATAATCTAACAAAGGAATATCTGGAGTTCCAATTTTATCTTTAACTTCTAATTCTACCTCAATATGATGAGATTCCGCTTCTAAAAATTTAGCTGATAAAAGGCTTTTTATCGCATCATTATCAATATTAGTCAATCGTCCAATATTGAAGCGATTATGCTGAATAAACTTTCCAGAATCCTCTAAAACAGCATTATAAATATTCCTCACCATACTCATATCATTTTGGTCGATTCCCTCTTTTAAACTCGCTAAGATATTAGCATAATCATGACGAAAAGCTCTTAGTTCCTCATATAAGCCTTCGATTTGCTTGCTATATACCGACAAAGAATGCAGTTCTTGTTTTCGCGCTAACGATACTTCTTTCTCAAGCCAATTTTGATAAGAGCGATTCATATAAAACAGCATTAAAATGAAGAAAGTGAAATAGAGAACCACCAACCATTGGCGATAAAGTAAAGTTGGAACTCCTCCTTGAAATTCAACCCCTGTCAAGAATTCTATAGCTATATAATAAAATACCATAGTTATATCAGTAAAGATTAAAATTTTTCTTAGTTTCTTCACCTCGCTCAGCATAATGAAAGTTTGAAAATCAATTTTAGAAAGTTTTACCATTAAGAAATATATGATTACTACTAAAGTTTCTACAATAGCAAACAACCCATCACTTTTACTCAAGTCAATATAATTGAGATGAAATATTGGAAGAATAAAAAAACTAATCATCCTAATGATAATACTCTCAATGACCCAAGTGAAACTCCCATAAAATACGTATAGAGAAAAGGGCAAGGTTTTATCTCTCAAATAAGATAGAAACATCAATATTAAAATACGACCGATAATAGTATAAAACCATGTAAAATCAATGACGAAGAAAGCAACAGCTATCGTTACTATTTCCCACAATTTCAGTTTTTCTCCTCTAACATTAGAGTAAATCAACATAATCACAGGATAGTAAGCTAGTTCACTTAGATAATCACTCATTAGCTTCTCACCTCATCTCATTCAATAGAGGTTTTATTTTATCCCTCGAAACTAAGCAAGAGTCCCCAGTTTCGAAATAAACACTTCGTATCGCTTTATCAAATCTGACCACATTATCCACATTAATGATAAAAGAACGGTGACACTTGAAAAGACGTTTATCTGATTTAGCAATCTCTGCAATCGTCGCATAAAATTCCACTCTTTCATTTCTCGTATGCAAAATCACACGGTGCACGGCAGGAGATGTTTCGAAATAAAGAATGTCACTATATAGAACGCGCACACGTGCTTTAGGAGTTTCAAACAAAAAGGAATTTTCGCCGAAATTATCATTTTGATGTTTCATGGCTTCCTTTAGGCACAACTCTATGCGTTCACTAAATGCTTGGTCATTCAGGTTCTTATCAATAAAATCAATCGCCCCTACTAACGCTTGGTAAGTCAGCAGCATAAATTCTGAATGGGTTGTTACAAAAACAATGATAGCCGTTGCATCTTGTTCACGAATGGCTTTAGCGACATCAATTCCTTGTTTTTCGTCGTCTCTGATTTCTAAATCAAGAAAGAAAATTTGATGCTCTCCTTTTTCAGTTGCCTTAGCTATAATCTCATTTGCGGAACTAAACACCTCTATTCTCTGATAGTCCCAATTATTTTTTGCCATAATGGTCGCAATCTCGCGTTCCATACGAAATTGCTGTATGATATTATCCTCTAGTACATAAATATCTAACATAAATCTCCTCTAAAAATCAGTCATTTGAGATGATTTCTTTTAGTTGACTTCCTTTACTTCGTGCATAATGTACAGGTCGCTTTTCATCTCCAACATATAAAAGTCGCTGCTCTCTATCCATTATCCGTATTGTATCCCTATTTACCAAAGTATCACGGTGACACCTAAGGAACTGATGATATTCTCTTTCAATATCTTTTAATTGATGATAAATGTGATATTCCTTATCGGCGGTTACCACCTTGACCATATGAATTTTTTCTTTAGAGACTTGAATAAAAAGGATATCGTCAATAGCCAATTTATAATCTCTCCTGTTAATTGTAAATTTAAAATATTTCATAAATCATTATTCCCTCCAATAACATTATAAAGGAAATATTGATAAAAAAATCTCCAAGTCATAAACAGACAAAATAAGGTCACGAACGGTCACTTTTTATTGTAACATAGTAAAATAATATTCTGATATACTAAAAAAACAAAAATTAAGTACACTAACAACTAGTGAATAATTTTTGTTTTTCCATATTAGAGAAGTGATTAAAAGACATTGAGTAACAAACCTAATCTAAGAACAAAAAGAATAATCCCAGATAGGCCGCCGCTCCATAAACTAGCCAACAGAAACTGCGATGTGTTTTCATTGCCATCTACTTTAGTGTCAGTAAGTAACTTATAAGTGTTATAAAATTGAAATACTGCTATTAATAAGCACACAACACCAGCGATTTTAGTTACCATAATAGTCTCCTTTATGCTTCAATATTATTTTGAACAAGTTTAGCTAATTGCTTTAGCTTGTTCATACATAAAGTATATATCTTTTTTGAAACATTTTTTTGCATAAAAGCAACACAAACAACCCGCCAAATAATAAATTGTAAGTTGTTGAATTCCAAAAATCTTTATTGTACACAAAGTAATTAAACAACATTAAGCATATTCCAAGAAAGTCAAATATGAGAGCTGTGTATAAACTATTTTTACAAACTTTATCATTCATTTGCTACTTTTCCTCTGCCAAGTTTCATTAAAATCAGTCCAAACAGAGAAATTAACAGTCCATATGCTGAAAAGTTGTTTGCTTTAATGCCTAATTTAGGTAGGGCGTTGCTGTTATTAGTTTTTATTTCATTTTTAGAGAAAGCTTGTGGGCTTTCTGGAGCAATTAAGGCTCTGTCAGCAGTTTTAACATCATTTTGCGGTGAAAAAATCACATTCTGAATATTAGAATCAGTTTTTATTTCTTTAGCGTCAGAGGTTATCGTTTCTGTATTATCTTCATTTGATTGTTCAGACATTGCTACTGCCATAGCCGCTGGAATTTTCCCATAAAAGAGATAGTCATAAAGTTCTTGTCCAGAAATACCGCCACCAATCCACGCACTCACGATTTGACCATTTTGCAAACAAATAATGGTAGGCGTTCCTGGAATACCGACTGTTCCAAAAAGAAAGTTCGCTGCTTCTTCATCAAAATCCTGACTGTCAGTATTGGAATACTCTAGACAATTATTCATTAAAGTGTTGAACTCTTTTAAAGCTGGGGAAAACTGACGACAATAGTAACAAGTCGGACGTCCAACATAAATCACGTGCTCTTTTCCGTCCTCTGTGAACATAGCATAAACATCTGTCATTGGAACGTGATTAAAGTCTGCGACATTTTCTTCATATTGGGGAATGGTGACTTCAGCTTCTTCTGGCTCATCTGATGTGTCTGATACTATCGTTTCCGTTGCTTCGGTTGATTCCATTGAAACTGCTGAATTATCAGCCGTTTCAATTGATGACTCCTCCTCAGTTTTTTCGGATTGACTTTCTGAAATATCATTTGATGGCTCAATAATATCTGTTGCTAGATTCTCTGTAACATTATCCCCATTATCCACAACTTCTGTCGTTTCAGTTGTAGGCACAAGCTCATCATCAGCAAAGACAGAAACGGTAGCCATTGATAAAACAGTTGCAAATAATAAAATTGTTGATTTTAAAACATTCTTTTTCATAAAATCTCCTTTTAATTAAGATTGTCACCGCGATTGACCAGTTCAGTTTAACAAATTCTCTTGGAAATAAACGTCCAAGTCGTAATTTGTCATTTTTAGGTCGTAAACGGTAAAATTTGATTAAAACAAAAGCTGATAGGCAATCTATCAGCTTGAAAATAAATGTTTTATCTAATAACCATATCTAATATTTGATAAACTTCTTAGTCTCTTTAATTGTTCTGACTGTTTATCAGATAATTGAAGTTTATTTTCTATCAGAATGTTAGATAACTCTACATTCATCCTACTTAATACCAATGGCGTAGAAGTTCCACTTGACTCTAATTCCTTACGATAAAAAAGAAAAAATTCTTTAAGCGGTATATATTTTGAATCCTCACTCAAAGATACTAATAATTCATCAATAATAATTACTGCTTCATTTTTTCTTTCTTTTCCACCCGAAAACCACCTTAAGCCCGCCATTAAGCTCTTCCTCCTGAATGCCATCCAGCATTTCCGCCTGTTAGGCCATTCATTACTGAATTATTTGCAATCGTTGTAGCTGTTTGTGACCAATTCACCCAACATTTATTTGCATTACAGTATAATCCATTACCATAATAAATTGTCTTCCCACCTTCCACAGTAGAAAGTTCTGCATCCGTCATTACATCAAATTGGTCAAAAGTTTTTGTATTCATTTGAATACCTCCTAATAAATTTTGTCATCGCAACTGACAGATTTTAGTTTAACAGATTGTGCGGTTAATGCATGTCCAAGTCGTAATTTGTTGTTTTTAGGTCGTAAATGGTAAAAGTTTTTGTATTTTCATGATTTTTTGACCATTCGCGACCTATTTTTAACGTTTTATATTCATACAACAAATGCCTCCTGTGAAATATTTTTTATTTTGTCGTGTTTCAATCTTAATACGTTTAATATATTACTTAATCTGGTTTCTTTTCAGCCAAATCCTAAAGTGGTGTTTTCATTCTAAACTAGCATGTTTATTGTTGAAGAAAACAGCACCAGTTTAAACTGGTGCCGCATAAGTCACTTGTTAAGAACCATTTTTTTAATATTAACAGAGAGTAATAATAGGAAACAGAAGAATCCAATAATGTTCAAGAGGAAAAGTATAGGAGACAGCTCTCTAAAAAAATTTGATATTGAAACTATAAGAAATCCTATAGATACAATAGTTGAAATACCTTTCTTCTTATCCATACTAACTACCTCCTTAAAATAATTTCGCATCCTAAATGATAAGGACTTTTAGCAGAATGTAGCAGCTCCAGTCGCTGCACCTCCCCAAAAACCAGCTGCAGTCCCAGATACTGTCCCAAAAATAGGTAACGTAACGGTTCCTACAGCAGCACCAGCAACTCCTCCTGTTAGTGCGCTTCCAACTGTTCCTAGTCCACATTTTACCCATCCTCCACCTTCCACAGTAGAAAGTTCTGCATCCGTCATTACATCAAATTGGTCAAAAGTTTTTGTATTCATTTGAATACCTCCCAATAATTTTTGTCATCGCAACTGACAGATTTTAGTTTAACAGATTGTGCGGTTAATGCATGTCCAAGTCGTAATTTGTTGTTTTTATGTCGTAAATGGTAAATTTTTTTGTATTTTCATGATTTTTTGACCGTTTGCGACTTATTTTAAAGTTTTTATATTCATACTATGTGACTATTTTTATTGACCAAAGAAAACAAAGGTAATAAGGTGCCAGCTCAGATAAATATTCCATGCCATATGAACAAGAATTGATGGGGAAATTGACCGTGTTTTTCTGAAAAGAAGGGCTAAAATCAAGCCGAAACAACATATTTCTCAAATAAATCCAGTCTAAAACCATAGGAAAGCAAATGTGCAAATGAAAATAAAATAGCAGATAACAAGCAATCGAGGAAATACTTTGATTTTTCAAAAAAGCTAGTCATTAAAACGCCACGGTAAAGTAATTCTTCTAAGATTGGATCAACAACCAAGGGTTGTAAAGCCACCAAAAACTCCTGAGGTGAGTGACGGAAAAACACCAAATCAAAATCAGGATTAGCCCCAACAAATAAAAGTTTGCCATAGTAGGCGTATATCAACCAAAAAGCAAGCAGAGTTAGTAAATAATCCAAAGGTTTTAGCGACGTTATTTGAAACATTTCTGGTCTTATTCGTTTTAGGTAAATGACTATACTACAACAAAAAGAATAGTTAAACTATTAAGAACAAGATAAAAATAATCTGTTGTTGATAAATCAAATTGCCAAAAAATAATACTCATTATTTCAGCAACACCAAATAGTTCGAAAACGATAAAAAATAAAGCTAACAATTTTGGCACGAGCTTGGTTTTTAGTTTTTCTATCATAGATACTCCTTTTAAAAAAAGAAAGAAGCCAAGTAAGGTAGCTTAACTTCTTCCAGAATAAATTATTATTTTTTACCGCGATTTTCTCTGCAAATATAAGGGAATGGGGTAATATGAATGGCATCTCTATTATGCTGCTTTAAACTGTAGTTTTAGATATAAATGAGAATTATAGAGGATCCTCCTCAATAATTTGATAATGTTTATGAAATTGTTTTTTTGAAACAACACGATGGTTAGTAATATCTAAAAAATCTCCGATATACCCCACAGGATAAGAGGCGTAACCAGGATAACTCAATAAGCTAATTTTCAAATTAAATTTCATAGACGGATTTATTCCGCTCATAGAAATTATTAATTTATTATCGTTCCATTTCAGATAATTTTGTTTAAAGGCTTGCTGAACCCATACTGGTTGAACATTCGTCTTACTTATTTCCCATACATCAGACAGACGACCATTATATAATGCTTTCATAATTTACATACCGTATTTCTTTTTTACTAAAAAACTTCTAAATTATCTTTAAAATAACATTATTTAGAAATTTCTACAGACAAATTATCAACAAGCATTAGGTGTTCCTCCAGGAGGGCAAGAACGAACAGAACCACGACGTGGATACTTTCCATTTAATTGATCTACCACTTGACGAGGGTTAACAGGATGCGCAGCATTACCTATAGCACCCAATACATCTCCAATCCATTCCATGCCTCCACCTTCAACTTTAGCAAGTTCTGCGTCTGTCATTACATCAAATTGTTCAAAAGTTTTTATATTCATTTGAATACCTCCTTAAATTATTTTTTAGGGTTGTAACCTTTACAATCTTAGTATAATACTTTTTCGAAAAAATAAACGTCCAAGTCGTAATTTGTCATTTTTAGGTCGTAAATGGTAAAATTTTTTGTATTTTCATGATTTTTTGACCGTTTGCGACCCATTTTTGACTTTTTACGACTTGGGCGTTTTTTAATCTTGTTTTATGGCACAATAGTTCTAGTTTCATTTTTAAAAGGGAAAGGTTATGAGAAGATATAAATATGTTAGTCAGATTGATTTGCGAGACTGTGGTGTGGCAGCTTTGGCATCAGTTGCCAAACATTATGGATCAGATTTCTCGTTGGCTCATTTGAGAGAATTAGCCAAAACAACTAAGGAAGGGACAACAGCATTAGGGATAGTTGAGGCAGCTAAAGCAATCGGCTTTGAAACACGCGCCGTTCAGGCTAATATGGAACTGTTTGATATGGCTGATATTCCCTATCCTTTTATTGTTCATGTTAATAAAGAAGGCAAACTCCCGCATTACTATGTTATCTACAAAGCAAAAAAAGATTATCTTATTATCGGTGACCCTGATTCGAGCGTTGGGGTCACTAAAATGTCCAAAGCGCATTTTGCCAAAGAATGGACTGGGGTTGCTATCTTTTTAGCGCCTGCTCCGCATTATCAACCGCATAAAGATAAGAAAAATGGCTTAACAAGCTTTTTACCAATTATTTTCAAACAAAAGGTACTGCTAACTTATATCATTCTGGCAAGTTTGCTCGTGACCTTGATTAATATTGTCGGTTCTTACTATTTGCAAGGAATCTTAGACGATTATATTCCTAATCATTTGCAATCCACTCTTGGCATTGTCTCGGTTGGGTTGATTGTAACCTATATAATGCAACAAATCATGAGCTTTTCACAAAATTATTTACTTGTTGTGCTGAGCCAACGGTTAACGATTGACGTGATTTTGTCTTATATTCGTCACATTTTTGAATTGCCCATGTCCTTTTTTGCCACAAGGCGGACAGGTGAAGTTATTTCACGTTTCACCGATGCCAACTCGATTATTGATGCACTGGCATCAACGATTCTCTCTTTATTTTTAGATGTGAGTATTTTGTTTATTGTCGGAAGTGTCTTAATTCTGCAAAATGCCAATCTTTTTTTCATCACCTTAATAGCATTGCCTATCTATGCTATTATTATTTTGGCTTTTATGAAGCCTTTTGAGCGAATGAATCACGATGTCATGCAAGCCAATTCTATGGTTAGCTCTGCGATTATCGAAGATATCAATGGTATTGAAACAATTAAATCTTTGACTAGTGAGGAAGTCCGTTATCAAAATATTGACCGTGAATTTGTGGATTATTTGGATAAAAGTTTTACGCTTAGTAAGTATGAAGCTGTGCAAACGTCGTTAAAACAGGGAGCACAGCTGATTTTAAACGTTGTCATTCTCTGGTATGGTTCACATTTAGTCATGGCTGGGAACATTTCAGTAGGACAATTGATTACTTACAATACGCTTCTGTCATACTTTACAACGCCAATGGAAAATATTATTAATCTGCAAACCAAACTACAATCTGCCAAAGTAGCTAACAATCGTCTCAATGAAGTTTACTTAGTGTCGTCTGAATTTGATGGCAAACAACTCTTAAATGACAGCCATTTTCTACAAGGAGATATTATTTTTGATGATGTTTCTTATAAATATGGTTTTGGTCGTGACACGCTGAGTCATGTAAATTTACACATTAAAAAGGGTGAAAAAATTAGCCTAGTTGGTATCAGCGGTTCTGGTAAGACGACCTTAGCTAAAATGATTGTCAATTTTTACACACCTAACCATGGACAGATTACCCTTGGTGGCTACGATTTAAAAACCATTGATAAAAAAGCCATTCGCCAATACATTAATTACCTACCACAACAGTCTTACGTCTTTTCAGGGACGATTTTAGAAAATTTAACCTTGGGAGCACCTGACAATATCACGCAAGAAGAAATTTTGAATGCTTGTGAAATCGCTGAAATCCGTGCTGATATTGAATCGATGCCACTAGCATACCATACCGAACTTTCAGATGGTGCTGGGTTATCTGGTGGGCAAAAGCAACGTTTAGCTTTAGCACGCGCTTTACTGACACAAGCTCCCGTCTTGATTTTAGATGAAGCCACAAGTGGTCTTGATGTTCTAACGGAAAAACGTGTGATTAAAAATTTACTATCTCTCACAGACAAGACTATTATTTTTGTTGCCCACCGTTTGAGCATTGCTGAACAATCTGACCGTGTCATTGTTCTAGATAAAGGACAAGTTATCGAAGAAGGGCATCATAAACAACTCATCCAAAATCAAGGTTTCTATGCACAGTTATTTCATGAATAAAAGGAGACCATATGAATCCTAAATTATTTCAATCTGCTGAATTTTATCATAGGCGTTATCATAATTTTGCGACTGTCTTAGTGATTCCAATGACACTCTTGGTCTTTTTTCTCCTTGCCTTTTCTCTCATTGGTAAAAAGGAAATTACCGTTACGACACTTGGTAGTATCCGACCAACAAAAGTCATCGCTGTTGTCCAATCAAGTAGCAATAACACCGTTTTAACCAATAATCTTAGTGAAAATAAGGCAGTCAAAAAGGGGGATTTACTCATCCAATACTCCGACAAATTGGAAGATAGTCAACTTAATGCCATTCAAACACAAATCGAAAGATATGAACGCCAACAAGAGGCACTCAATCAATTGAAAGAAAGTCTAAAGCAAGGACAAAACCTTTTTACAGGTGATGATGAATTTGGTTATTTAGCAACCGTTGAGCGTTTTTTAAATCAATCTCAAACAATTACTGCTCAAGTTTCTCAATCAAACCAATCAGTTGCTAAACAAGAAGCTGGTGTCAACCAAGCAAATGCAGCTATCGCCAATCAGATTGCTAACCTACAAACCCAAGCCAGTCAATATCAAGAAGTTAAAGATGCTATTCAAACTGATAAAACAAACGTATCTGGCAATAATCCATATGCAGCTACTCTTAATAGCTATCTTAGCCAAATTCAAACAATTGATACACAAAGCAGTTCAACTGACAACAATTCTGCTAGCAAAGAAAGCGTTAAAAATCAATTTTTAACAGACCTACAAGGGCAGATTGATAGCATTAATGCCTCTATCTCTAGTTTGCAAACACAAGCTGCTTCCAATTATTCAACGGGAAGTTATGACACTAGTGCCACTAATCAAATTGAAAGCTTGCGTCAGCAGGAATTGACACAAGCTGAAACACAACTTACGCAAATTACTCAAGAAAAAGAAAATTTGCAAGCGCAGCTTGACCAGACAAATCTCTCCAAAGCTGACACCGTTTTAAAAGCTAGTCAAAGTGGCATTTTACATGTTTCTGATGAATTTGAAGGGCAAACGCTCTTGCCGCAAGGCAGTCAGATTGCAGAGATTTACCCAGATATTGCCAAAACACAGCAAGTCGCTATCCGCTATTACGTTGACTCCACTCATGTTAGTCAATTGAAAAAAGGACAGACTGTTCGCCTAACCCTTGAAAAAATTAGCAATCACGCTATTGTTATCACTGGCAAAATCAGTAAAATTGCAAGTTCTGCCACACAAACCAAAGAAGGAAATATCTTTGAGGTGACAGCACTAGCCACCGCTGATAAACAAGATAGCTCCAAATTAAAATATGGTTTACAAGGCAAAACAATCAGCACTATCGGCAAAAAAACTTTCTTTAATTATTACAAAGACAAGCTATTAAAAGATTTTTGATATTTTGATAAGAATAGCTCATAATTACTATAAATAAATTCTCTTAAAATTCATAGTAATAAAAAATGGATTTTTATATCAAATAAATAGTAGATTATTTAACCCCAGCCATAATAATGACTGAGGTTCATTTTTATAATCCGACTTCTTTTAAGGCGTCTGCTAGTTTGGCAAATTCGGCAATTGAGAGGGCTTCTCCGCGAATAGATGGTTTGATTTCTGCGATTTCAAGCGCTTGTTCAAGTTTGGCTTTGGTTTCGTCTGCTTTTCCAAAATGGCTTGTTAGGTTGTTCCAAAGGGTTTTGCGGCGGTGAATAAAGCTAATTTTTGAAACACGGAAGAAGAAATCTTCGTCTTTGACTTGAACGAGTGGTTGTTCACGGCGAGTCATTTTTAAAATCGCTGAATCCACATTTGGTGCTGGTATAAAGACTGTACGCGGTACAACAAAAGCAACTTTAGCGGTCATGTAATATTGCACCGCAATTGATAACGAGCCGTAAGCTTTGGTGTTTGGCTCTGCCGAAATACGATCTGCCACTTCTTTTTGCATCATCACGACAAATTCCGCAAATGGGATTTTTGATTCAATCAAGTGCATCAAGATTGGTGTTGTGATATAGTAAGGAAGATTTGCCACGATCTTAATTGGAAGGTCTGGATTAGCAAATTCTTTGATGCGACTTTGTAGGTCTGATTTCAAAATATCCTCGTTGATAACTTTTACATTATCAAAATCGCGGAGCGTATCAGCTAAAATCGGAATTAAACGGTCGTCAATTTCAAATGCCATGACTTCGGCAGCATTTTCAGCCAAAAATTCTGTCAAAGCACCGATACCAGGACCGATTTCGATAACATTGACGTTCTTGTCAATTTCAGCAGTATCCACAATCTTTTGAAGAATGTTTGTATCTGTCAAAAAGTTCTGTCCAAATGATTTTTTAAACGTAAATCCATGACGCTCAAGGACAGCACGCGTCACGCTGTAATCTGCAATTCTCATAATTAATAATCCCAACCGATAATGTCATTAGTTAAGGGATGTCTTTCCTTTCATTTCTATCAATGCAAGTTACTATTGTATCACATCTGGCTCAATCGCAAAATACTGCGACGTTTTCGCATGGTTGCTGTGATATGTAACTGTTTTTCAAGGTAATTGGTATTCAGTCGCTTTTTCTTTGCTTCTCTTGGTAAATAGAGGTACAGGCACTCACTACCAGCTTTCAAAATTTCAGCACCAAAATCCATCTCTAGTAGTTCATTTAATATCTCTTGGTCAAGATGGTCATTGGTAAATACCAAGTGAACACGTGAGTCATCGTAGCTTTCATCAAAGGGACTTTCAGCAAGAGCCGTCGTAAACTGGGCTTGCGTTTTGAGGATAACCGATAAATCAGCACCGATTTTTGCCTGAATCGTGTCATGAATCAATGCACAAACGTCACCGTCAGACAAGGTTGTCTCAAAAACGATATTGCCACTTTGAATATATGTCTTAACATTTTCAAGACCTGCTTCTGTTAAAATCTCTGCCAGATAAGCCATTTTAGGAATACAATTCTGCCCAACTGGCGTAACTCCCCGTAAAAGCGCAACTTTTTTCATCCCTCATATCTCTCCATAGCTTCTTCTACTTCGGCTAAAGTGATACCAAAGAGTTCTAGGCGTTTGAGAAGTTGTTTGCCGTTGCTGTAACCAATGCGGAGCTTTTCGCCCAAATATTCACGGCGCCTGCGGCTATCAGTTCCCATTAAAAGCCCCATACGCATTAGGTCAGCTCTTGTGATGTCGAATTGATTATCATCATCAAAATTTCCTAATACGCCAGAAAGGGCTTTTTGCAAATCTTCGAAACTTGCGTGCTCAACGCCGAGTGAACGCCCTTTACTTTTTGATTTTGGCGCAGCTTCATCACGATTTAAAAAAGCGTGTTTAACATTTGGGATAGCATTCATGATGATTTTGCGAATGCGTTCTCCGTTATAATCTGGGTCCGTAAAGACAATGACCCCACGAAGGTCATTTAATTTTTCGATACGTTCAAGGTCGTCATCATTGATAGCTGACCCGCGGGTTTCATAGGTATCTACATCATAAAAACGGCGCAAATTTTCGGTATCGTCTTTCCCCTCAACAACAAGCACTTCTTGAATTTTGATTTTTTCAGTCACAGTTAAACAACCTCTTTGCATTATTTGATGTCGCTTTTGCCACTTCTTCACTGGTCAAACCACGGAGCTCTGCAATTTTATCTACAACATAGCGAGTATAAGCGGTGCGGTTTTCACGACCACGTTTTGGAACGGGAGCAAGGTAAGGCGCATCCGTTTCAACTAAAATCTTATCAAGCGGCAATTTCTGCGCAGCTTCTTGAACATCAAGTGCTTTTTTAAAGGTAACAACCCCTGAAAATGAAATCATCATGCCAAGCTCGATAAAACGCTCTGCCATTTCCAAAGAGCCTGAAAATGAATGAATAATCCCGCCGCGAGGTCCAACGCCTGCTTCTTTGATGACAGCGTAAGTATCTTCAAGCGCATCACGAGTGTGGACAATAAAAGGGAGGTTGTGATCTTTTGAAAGCTGAATCTGACGTTTAAAAACCTCAATTTGGACGTCTTTTGGGTCTTCCATCCAATGATAATCTAGTCCAATCTCACCAAGACCAATCACTTTGGGGTGTGATAGATGGGCAACAATCATATCCTCAATTTCTTGAGTATATGAACCTGCTTCCGTTGGGTGCCACCCAATCGTGGCGTAGATTTCAGGGTATTTTTCAGCTAACTCAATAGCACGTTTAATAGTTGGTGCGTCAAACCCAACAACGTTATGTCGAGTGACGCCCATTTCTTTAGCAAGTGCCAATTCTTCTGCTTCACGCCCAGCAAAATCATCGGCGTTTAAATGCGTATGTGTGTCAAATATTTCCATGATTTTATTATAACACAGACCACAAGAGAGACCAAAACCAAGTGCGAAGAAAATGGTGAAATATCAAAGATAAATAAGATAATAAAATTCAAAAATGGTTCTTTAGTTACTTTATTTCTTACCTTTAACTCTTTCTCTCTCCCCCCTTTATGCAATCGCTTGCTTGGTGGCGTTTATTTTGTATAATAAATATAAACAAAACATTAAAAAAAGAAGAGCTGGATGCCTATGTTGACATATCTATGGAAATTTAAAAAAGAAAATCTACTTTTGCTTGCTATCATCATTTTCTGGGTTATTACTAATGTCATGAGTTCGCTATCCTTGACATGGATGTTGGATTCATTGATAAAAAGTAGATGGGATAGCTTTGTTTTTTGGAGTGTGATTGATATTCTTTGTTGGGGAGGATACAGTATTTTTCAGATTTGGAAAGATTCCTTGAAAGAAAAGCTGTGTCAGGAAGAAGTCAATCTTATTCGTAATGATTTATTAGATTCTTTAATTAGTCATTCATATGCAGGTAACTCTCATCATAGCAAGGACGAATACAATTCATGGTTAATTAATGACATGAATTTATTAAAAGATAACGGTTTTAATCAGTTATACAACACCATTGAAAGTATTATAACTGTGCTATTTAACGCTTTTGCTATCATTTATTTTCATTGGCTACTACTTGCGGTTAGTATTTTAATGACTGCTTTAGTTTACTTTCTTCCTAAAATTTTTGAAAATAATATTGCACAAGAAACGGAGGTTGTCTCATCTGATTTGACTGTTGCTTTAAATCGTACAAGTGATTATTTAAGTGGTTTTGACATTTTTTTCCACAATAATCAAACTGCTTACTTTAAAAATCGCATTTTAGCAGACTTTTCCACAGTGGTAAAATCCAAGGTTAAGTTGGCAAGAAGCTCTAGTACGGCTAATTCTCTTTCATTGATGTCAAGTGTTGTGGCACAAGTAATTATTTTTATGGTTACTGGTTATCTAGTCATTAAGGGGGAAATCACTACGGGGGTTATTTTCTCAATTGCCAATCTAACCAGTTGCCTATTCAACTACACCAGAGGAGCTGCTTATAACATTGTTACCTTTAAAGCGACCTTTAAATTGCTAGAGAAATATCCTAAAAAAGTAAGTATTGAGAATCTCGATACTGTAACTAACTTTAATCAAGAATTGGTTATTCACGATTTGTGTGTCACTTTTGAAAATAGCAATAGCATCACTTATCCTAATATTACGATTAAGAAAGGAGAAAAGGTTGCTATTGTTGGCGGATTGGGCGCTGGAAAATCAACATTAATCCGAGTATTAACAGGAGAGTTGACCCGCTATGACGGTGACATTGTGATTGATAATCATCATTACAAAGATACGTTGCTAGAAAGTTTACAAACTATTTTTGCCTTGATTCCTCAAAAACCACATATTTTTAAAGAATCTTTACTTGATAATCTGACACTTGGTCGTTCTGTGGATAAAGAGCAGTTTGAAAAAACTTTATCACTGTCACATGTGGACAACTTTATTGAGGGACGTTTGAATCAAATCTACAACGATGACTTGTCTGGTGGACAAAGAGCAAGAATCTCTATTGCCCGTGAATTAATTGGTAACAAACCAATACTCATCATGGACGAGGGTGTTTCAAACCTAGACAAAACGACCGCTATTAATATTGAACGACGTCTGCTTCAGACCAAAGAACTAACAGTTATCATGATTACTCATCATCTCTATGACGAAAATAGAGCACTATTTGACCAAATTATAGAGATATAGAATCTATTTTACGAGGAAAACTAGTAGAAAATACAGCTTTTATACCGTACAAAACAGGTACTTATTAGTAACTGTCAGATTGAAGAAAAGTCCATTTTGGATATTTTTCTTCAATCTTTTTTCTTTTTGTTAAAAAATAAAAACTCTTAGAAACGCCGTTATATCAGCATTTTTAAGAGTTTGTTCAAATCGGTAGACACACTCTAAATTTACAATATTTATACTGCTGAGAGGGTTTGCCTACGCTCTGCACTACAACTATGGTTATCAACTAGCTGACAGTACTTGGTAATTCTAAAAATAAGGTATTTCTGAACTGATAGTAATTAATATCTTTATTATTAGCACATACAAACGTATTTCTTCATATTCCAGATATCTAAGCGTTTAGACTTTTACAATAAAATAGGTTCTAATTTCTATTAGGATACATTGTTTACCTAATATCACTTCATAAAAGATTGTTTTGGAGATATGAAAAAGCTAACTAAGAAGATAAAGGCTGAGGTTAAAACGATACTAGAGCCTACTGCTATATTAAACGTGTAGCCTAAAAATAACCCTACAATCGAAGTAATCGCTCCAATTCCTGATGATAGGAGTACCATCACCTTAAGACTATTCACATAAAGATAGGCTGTAGCCGCGGGGGTAATCAGCATTGCTACAATTAAAATAGTCCCTACGCTCTGCATCGCTGTTACAGAAACTAAAGTTAATAGTACCATCAAAAGATAGTGAAAAAATTTGACATTCATCCCCATTGATTCCGCTAAAATTGGATCAAAAGAGGTTACTAACAATTCTTTGAAAAAAATAATAAGAAGCCCTATTACAATTCCTGAAATAACTATGGTAACCCATTTATCACTATCTTGTACGGCTAAAAGATTTCCAAATAGAATATGAAAGAGGTCTGTTGAACTATTGGCTACTCCTATCAGAATAACACCCAACGCTAGAAAAGAAGAAAACGTAATACCAATAGCTGTATCCCCTTTAATAACACTATTTTCTTTAATAAAAGTTATGATGAAAGAAGCTAATATACCGAAAATAACTGCTCCAATAAAAAAGTTAATTCCTAAAATAAAAGATATAGCTACTCCGGGTAATACTGCATGTGAGATTGCATCTCCCATCAGTGACATTGAACGTAAAATAATAAAACAGCCAATAGCTCCTGAAACAATTCCAATAACAACAGCCGTTACCAAAGCATTTTGTAAAAAATGATAGGTCATTAAATCGTTAATAAATTCCATAAATACCCTCTTATAATATAACAATCGAATCCCCATAAGCTTTTTTTAAAGCATCAGGAGTAAAAGTAGTAGCTACGTTCCCATAGCCTACCAACTTTTTATTCAAAATGACTACTTTATCAAAGTAATCCACTACCTTACTTAAATCATGATGAACAATCACAATTGTCTTTCCCTCTCTTCTTAGTGATTGCAATAAATTCATAATAATTTGTTCACTCACTAGGTCTATCCCAACAAATGGTTCATCTAGAAAAAGAATATCTTGCTCTTGAATCAAACATCGAGCAATTAACATTCGTTGAAATTGTCCTCCGGATAAAGTGGAAATAGGGTGATTACTAAATTCTTCTAACTTTACTTGCCTTAAAACATTCTCAACCTTTCCCCACTCTTTTTTGCTTAAATGTCGAAAAAGTCCAACTCGCTGATAAGTACCAAGGGATACGCACTCCTTAACAGTAATAGGAAAATGATAGTCAACATGACTTTTCTGCTCAACATAAGCCACTTTCCCACGTAAACTATTAACTCTTTCGTGTGAAATAGTGATCATTCCTGTACAAGAAACCAACCCTAATAGTGCCTTCATAAAAGTTGATTTCCCTGCACCATTTGGTCCAATAACACCAATAATATTTCCTTCTTCTAAAGTAATTGACACATTAGCTAAGGCTTGATAATCATTATTATAAATAACATTTAATCCTTGTATCTCTATCATTTATTTCCTTTCATAGTTTCACCAACTTTATCATACATATCATCACTGAGATAATCCTTCGGCTATTTTATCTAAATTCCACTTCATCATACTATAATAGCTGTCCCCTTCTTCACCTTTATTAGCAATAGAATCCGTAAAAATTTTTGAATAGATACTAATTCCTGTTTCTTTAGAAATTGTTTTCATTGGACGGTCATCAACACTTGACTCCACAAATAATGCTGACGGCGTTGGTCCCTCTTTTAATTTCCTAACTAAGCTAGTAGTCTGCTCAGGTGTTCCTTCTTCCTCAGTATTAATTTCCCAAATATAGGCTGATGGCACGCCATACGCTTTAGAAAAATATTTAAAACATCCTTCACTTGTAACAATTAATTTTTTATTTTCTGAGATTTTTGAAAATTTTTGCTTAGCTTCCTGATCTAATTTATCAAGTTTATTAATATAGCTAGTAAGATTTTTGGTATAAAATTCTTTATTTTTAGGATCTTTAGCTATCAATTGTTTCGCAATATTTTTTGCATAAATAATACCGTTTTCTAAGTTTAACCATGCATGTGGATCTTCTTTTCCTAAGTCATTCTTTCCCTCAAGATATATGACATCAATACCATCGCTTACCGCAAAATAGTCTTTATTAGCCTCTTTATGAGCATTTTTAACTAATTTGGTGAACCATGCATTTCCACCAGTCTCTAAATTGATACCGTTATAAAAAATAATATCTGAATTTGTTGTTTTTTTAACATCTTCAGGAAGTGGCTCATATTCATGTGGATCCTGACCGATAGGAACAATACTGTGTAGGTTTATTTTATCCTTACCAATGTTTTGAGTAATATCAGCTAATATAGAATTAGTCACAACAACATTTAACTTACTCTTTTCTGATGTCTTTGTAGTAGCACATGCTCCCAAAATACATATTATTAGTAATAAACATATGAGTGATGTTATCTTTTTCATTATAGAACTCCCCTTAAAATATTTATATTCGCAAAATTAAGTGTGCTTAATTTTATATTTAATATAACTTAATTAAATTACGGTGTCAAGTATTATTTAAAAATAAGTTGATTAAAATTTAGAGCTTAAAAAAATGACTAGAACTTTCTAGTCATTTTTCAACTCACTACAGATAGCTTACATGGTTCTTATATCATCTAAAAAATATTCAATCTTGCCAAAGAACAAGGATGAATATTTTTCCAGAAGTTGTTGAATTAATGTAAAAATTGGATGAGGATTCCTCCTAAAATGAGGACAATTGCACCACCTAGACGATTTGCCATTTGGGCAAAGGCAATCATTTCCATGCGGTCCGCCGCAGAAAGCACAGCGATATTTCCTGTACCGCCCATGGAATTGTTAATCATCCCAGCACCGATAGCTGTTTCGACTGGATACATACCGAGAACTTGTCCCAAAATCCAGCTAGCAAGTCCCATTGACACAACAGATGTTAAACTGATAAGGACAAATTGCCATGTCATGGCTTGCGCTAAAGAACTCAAATCGATCATTGAAAGCCCGATACCTGCCAAAACAGCGTGTGTCAAGTTAGTCATAATCACACGATTAAACATGACCACTGCTTCTTCTAATGGTTTTGGTACAATATCAAGCGCTTTGAGAACGAAGACAATAATAATCATAAAGGCATAGCTGTGCACTTTTGGAATAAAGGCATTTAAGATAACGCCGATAAGGAAAAGGGCAAAGGCAAGCATCATTCCGACACCGATTTTTGTAGGGTCAAGCGGAGCTTCAGATTTTTTCAAATCGTCTTTATCAACACGAATGAGCACACCATTCCCATTGAATTTGGTGTTAGCAAATCCACGCGCTAACACAATGGCACCGATAATGGCAAAGATATTTCCTAGCGTGGTTGCTGGGGCTAATTGTGACAAGATTGATGAGGCATCTGTGTGCAATCCAGCCGCATAGATTTTAGATAATGGCACGATTCCTGCACCCATCCCTCCTGCCATTTGGGCAAATGAAATGTACATGACAGAATGTCCAAAGCCTTGACCAAGCCAAGCTCCAACAGCACCAGTGGCAAAGAAACCGATAACCATTGATAAAAGAGCGACAGGAATGAATTTAGCAGAGGCTTTCACCAAAAGTTTGCGGTTCATTCCTAGAATTGAGCCACAAATAAGCGCTGCAATATAAAAATCTAGAAAGCCCCAATCACTCATAAAAGTAGAAGTGGCTGAGACAACTGATTTTGGAATCAACCCTGTTGAAGCTAAGATTGCGGCTAACAGCAAGGTAAAGACTGACCCACCACCAAGGTAAGTATTCCAAAACGGTAATCGTTCACCAAGGAAATAGAAAAGATGTCCTAAAACGACCAACATGAAAGTGATTCCAACCATGTTAAGCGGTAGTTTCCCCATTGCAATAACAACAGCTAAAATAATAACCAGAGCCGTATAAAGCGGAAGAGAAAGCCCCGCAATTTTGATATTAGATAACTTTTTCATACGAATGGTTATCCTCCTAAACTAATATTTTGGATACCATTTAAGCTCGCGAACAGCTTTAGCCATGTCTTTTTCTTCAGCTTGAGCTAAGCCTTGTTCTTGAGCTTTTTTAGCAACAGCTTCCGCAACTTTGATTGACACTTCAGCAACGTATTGGAATGGAGGAAGAACAGGTGCTCCTGGTTGACCTGGATCTACAAGACCACTAAGTGAGTGAGCTGCAGCACCAATCATTTCATCTGTAAGAAGTGATGCTTCAGAAGCCAACATACCAAGACCAAGACCTGGGTAGATTAGGGCGTTGTTTGCTTGACCAATTTGGTAATCAACACCTTTGTAGCTTACTGTACCTGAAGGCATACCAGTCGCAACGAAGGCTTTACCGTCTGACCATTCGATAACTTGTTTGGCAGTTGCTTCTAATTTCTTAGTTGGGTTAGAAATTGGGAAGATAACTGGGCGTTCAGTGTTTTCGCACATTGCTTCAACGACTTCTTTAGTGAAAGCACCAGCATCTGTTGATGTTCCCACCAAGATTGTTGGTTTAACAGCTTTGATAACGTCAAGAAGTTTAGTCATATCACCGCAATTTGCAAAATCTTCACGTTTTTTAGCAAATGGTTTTTGGGCAGGTGTCAAATCTTCCATATCGTCAAAAAGGAGACCTTGTTTGTCAATCATGAAGAAATGTTTGTAAGCTTCTTCTGATGAAAGTCCTTCTGAAACCATTTCAGCGTGAACACGGTCAGCAATACCAGCACCAGCAGAACCACCACCGTAGCAAAGGTAAACTTGGTCAGTTAATTTTTCACCTGTGATGTCCATAGCACCAAAGATACCGCCAAGAACAACGATACCAGTTCCTTGAATGTCATCGTTAAATGTTGGAATTTCTTTTTTGTATTTGTTAAGAATGTTGGCAGCATTTGAACGACCGAAGTCTTCCCAGTGAAGGTACAATTTAGGGAACATATTTTCAGCAGTTTGAACGAATTTGTCGATAAATTCATAGTATTTATCACCAGTAACACGTTCGTGACGGTTCCCAAGATACATTGGATTTTCCAAAAGTTCTTTACGGTTTGTACCAGCATCGATAACAAGTGGCATAACTGAAGCAGGGTCAATACCAGCAGCAGCTGTGTAAATCATCAATTTACCAACAGAAATATCCACACCTTGGACACCCCAGTCACCAATACCAAGAATTCCTTCGGCATCTGTCACAACGATTAAACGAATGTCACGGTCACCAGCAGCATTTTTTAGTGTTTCTTCGATGTTTTCTGGGTGATTAATATCAAGGTAAGCAGCGTATTGTGGGTCAACATACAATTCGCTATATTCTTCAATTGTTTCAGCGATAACTGGGTCATACACGATTGGGTTAAATTCAACGATGTGTTGGTTGAATAGGTAGTAGAAAAGCGTACGGTTTGTATTGAAAATTTCCATTAAGAAATGGCGTTTTTCAAGATTTGATGGTTTACGCAAGAAATGTTGATAAGCTTGTTCAGCTTGTTCTTCGATTGTTTGAACGTAAGGTGGTAAAATACCAAGCAATCCTAGTTCTTTACGTTCTTCCATGGTAAAAGCAGTACCCTTGTTTAAGAATGGGTTGTTTAAAATATCATGTCCACGCATGACGTATCCTCCTAAAGATGTATTTAAATAAGATGAAATTTCTTACGCGGGTCATTATAAACTGTTCCAGTTCTTATAGTCAAACACCTTAGTTTTAATAAATATTATTTATAATAAGTTTTAAAAGATTATGGTAAAATAAAGCAAGGAGGTCTGAATGAATTTACGAGATTTAGAATATTTTTACCAATTAGCAAAGCTAAAATCTTATACCGCTGCTGCACAGTATTTTCAAGTTAGTCAACCGACAATTACTTATGCTATTAAACGGCTTGAAAAAGAATTAGGCTGTGATTTGGTCATCAAAGACCCGTCACATCGCTCAGCAGCACTTACTTTGCAAGGTGATATTTTTCAAAGCCATGTTGAAGATGTTCTACTTCAAATAAAGACAGCGGTCAACGAGGTGCATCAGTCACTCGATCCTATGATGGCTGTTGGATTGCCACCGATTATCTGCAATTATTTGCTGACGGAACTCCTTCACAAAAATGAAAGTATCGCCCCATTTTCACAAGTTAAGGCTGTGCGTGGTGGCTCTAATAGTTTAATGATGAAATTGCTAGATGGAGAATTGGATTTCAGTCTGTTGGGTTCGCTAGCGCCGCTCAAAAATGACCAGTTGATTATTCATCCGCTGTTTAAAAAAGATTTTTATGTCATTCTTTCTCCAAAACACCCTTTGGCAAACCAGAAAGAACTGTCTTTTCAGGATATTCTTTACGAAAAATTTATCTTGTTAGATGAGCATAATATCCACCTAACCGCTTTTAATCAGCTCAATCATCGTTACCATGACCAAGCTTCAATTTTGTTTAAAATCGATGATGTTTCGGTGATTAAGCAAATGGTTTCGGAAAACATGGGCATTTCATTGCTGTCTGATATTGCGCTAACGTCAGGTTCTGACCAATTGGTTAAAGTGCCTCTGGCTGAGCAAGACCGTATCTCTTTCTACGTCAGCTACGCCCATTCACGACATGCTATCCTCTCAAAAGAAGCCAAAGATTTGGTCCGCCTAATCGAAAAAATTTCTTAGTGGACTTTCCTTAGCAAAATGATAATAACTTTATAAACACTAACCCCTCCTTATAAATCCTATAAGGAGGGGGGTGATTAATTGGTTGCGTTTTGGGCGTTTAGCCAGTCGAAAATATTGTTATAAGAAACGCCGTTGACTTGGGCGTCACCACCATTGGTTGGGTTTGTCGCAACCATGCCCGTTAAACCTGACCATGTAACGACATTTATTACCCAAGAAAAGTTACTAAAATGTAATGATTTTCGATCCATAAAGCGCTCACAAGGATATTGTACTCCCAAAAGATACTATTTTCAGAAATTTTCAAATATGAAAATTCAACAACAGAAATATTAAAATTCCTTGCCGATTATGACAAGGAATTTTTTTAAGAATTTGCATTAAACTGCTGAACAGAGCCGTCGTAGCTTGCCCAAACTTTCGTTAAAAATTGGTCATTTAAGTGATAACTTGGCGTGGCTTGTTTCTGACTTAGAAACGGATTAACAACTTTGTCCATGGCTAACCAGCCAGTCCACCCCATGTGAATAGTATCTTGCATAAAGAAAGGTTTGTCGCCATCTTTTGAAAAATCAGCAATATTGGTAAAGCCTTGGCTTTGTAATTGATACTTTATCTTAGCGACTGTTTTTTGGTACATAGCTTGATTAAGACCAGTATAATTTGCCCATTTTCTGTTGACTGGTGGGATAACAAAGAGAACATTGGTATTGTCCTGTGCAAATTGACTGAGCACTAGTTGTAAATCATTGTATTCTGGAGAGTTTAAGTAATTAAATTTTGTTTGAGACTGTTTTAATCGTTTGAGTTGCGCTTTAAGACGTGTGTCAAAAAAAGTGTTGTCGATATCAAAGGTATTATTACTACTTCGTTTTTTTCCGTCAGCAATAGCTATGCCACCGAGTTTGCTGTAAGAAAAACAAGCTGGCAATTTCTTAGCTTGCGGTTTAATCTTGCTGTCGTAATTGTCAAACATAGGGATTTGGCTAAAAAGAGCATCTTCTTTCTGGAAAATCATCTGTTGCGTGTTGAGGTTTTCATTGTCAGAGGCAGTCAACGATTTTCCTGCCGCAACATTTTCCATCATATCCTTAAAAGAAGAGTCAGGGTACATTTTCAAAAAGCGTTTAGCAGCGTAGCGGTCATAAACACTGCCGTTTTGATGTTTTAGGAAATCAATCGCTTGTCCGCTGCTAAAATATTCTTGAAAAGCGCTAGCGCTCGCTCCCTTAGATGTAAACCATTGTGGTGAAATTACATAAACAGCTTGTTTATTTTTGAGTTCTTTATTAATCTGCTGAATACCAAAATAATGCGTTAGTGAAGCCGAGCCACGTTGTCCGAGTAAATAAGGCGTATAGTTGCGATGATATTTTTCTGCCAAGACAGACGGATGCATTTTATCAAAGCGCAGCCATTCGCTAGAGCCAAAAAAGGGCACAAAACGGTGCTTAGCATCTGTTAAAGCACGTACCTTTTTATATTTACTCTTAAAACTCGTTTTGCTTAATGAGACCGCATCTTTTTTCTCAGCTTTTAAATCATGCTTTTGATTAGCTGTTGGAACACAGATAAAAACCAAAAGAACAATCAGTACAGCACAGACAACTGGTCCTAAAATCTGCCAGAGGCGCTTAAACATGGCAAAGCTCCTCTATTCCTGCAATGATTTTATTAGCTGTGTTCCAGTCATTACGCCCAAATTCTGAAATCGGAATATCAATGTCAAAATGACTTTCCAATTCCACAATGAGTTCTACCGTTCCCATGCTATCTAGCACACCCGCATCAAATAAATCTTCGTCCATCATGTCAGAAACATCTTCCATGAAAAGGTCATCAATAATCGCTAATACATCTGTTTTAATATCCATGTGATAAACTCCTTTTAAATCTGAAACGGTTTATTTCCCAACTGTTTTTGGAAACCACAACTGGTCTAAGAAACCTGAAAATAGTAAAAATGACAACATCACAACGTTAAATGTGATAAAAACACCAAGTGCCTGAGTCCATTTGTTATCTGGCAAAGGTGGCAAATCTTGCGCCTTACGCTCTCGATTAATCTTTTTCTTCTTTCGCACCCAAGCATCGTTAATCACAAGCCCAATACCATGAAAAAGACCGTAAGTGATATAATACCAAGTCAATCCATGCCAAAAGCCCATGATTAGCATATTGGCAATGTAGGCAACACTTGAGGTGACGTTTCGATTTTTAAAAACTTTGTGTTTAACTAAAACCTTGACCAAACGCATAAAAACAAAATCACGGAACCAAAATGACAAACTCATGTGCCAACGATTCCAGAATTCCTTTAAATCACGTGATTTAAAAGGTTGATTGAAGTTAACAGGGCTCTTAACGCCCATAAGATTAGAAATAGCAAGGGCAAACATGCTATAACCTGCAAAGTCAAAGAACAAATCAAACCCATAAGCATACATGACACCAAGCGTTGCAATGTTAAACACACCACCCATTTGCAGGGCACACTCTTTTAGCTGTGGCAATAGCAAGCTACCAAAAACATAAGCCAAAATGAATTTGTAAAGAAAACCAAACATCAAGTAATGCACGCTTTCTTCTAACATATTCAGAAGCTCAGCTTTTTCAGGAATATTCTCGTAATCTTCATTAAACCGTTTGAAACGGTCAATCGGACCACTTGAAAATGTCGGCATGAAAAGCAAGAAACGCAAGAATTCCCACATGGTAAATTCACTCAGCACGCCGTCTCGCATTTCCATAATCATACCAACCGCACGAAAAGTCAGGTAAGAAATTCCTAAAAAACCAAAAAGTGATTGGTGATTATCAATGGTCATCAAGGGTGTCAGCTTGGTCCAAGCTAATGGCAAAATAGACAAAAACACCCAAAGATAGAAAATCCATTTATGATTATGACGTTTTCGGTAAATCTTGTAGGAAAAGACGAGAATTACTTGCCAAACGACATAAGCTAACAACGACACAAGCTGATTAGCCGTTTTTCCTGTTAACATCAAAATAATGAAAGCTAGGCTAACCAAAGCTTCATACAGCGGAAAGCGTTTCTTGAAAAATAATCCGATGAAAATGGGAAGCACAGCCACAATCAAATACAGAAAATATTGCGGATTGCCATAAGCTTCTAAATGCGGTAATTGCTGAAGAAACTCACTCATCGGCGATTTACCTCGTTCATCAAGCCTTTAATATCGATTTTTCCATTCGGTGTGAGTGGTAAGCTGTCACGATAGAGGAATTTAGACGGCATCATGTAATCCATCATGATGTCTTTGAGTTCTTCTTTGATTACCTTAGTAATGTCCAGTTGACGCTCAAATTGCTCTGCAACACCGTCTTTTAAAACAACGTAAGCCAGCAGATTTTGTACTTTGTAGTCTTTGTTGTAACGCGGGACAGCCACAGCCGACTTGATATAGGTTGATTTATTCAGATTTTGTGAGACTTCCTCAAGCTCGATACGGTAGCCGTTGAATTTTATTTGAAAATCCATGCGCCCACCGTAAAGAAGCATACCGCGGTCAGTCATGATACCTAAGTCACCTGTGTGATAGGCTGGCAAACCATTGAATTCGAAGAAAGCAGCTTGCGTGCGTTCTGGATTGTTGAGGTAACCTTTAGAAACAGCTGGACCGGATACGATGATTTCGCCTTGTTCTCCATTTGGCAAAGGATTGCCATTTTCATCGATGACAAAAGTGGGAGAATCGGCTTTGGTGTAACCAATTGGCAGACGCTTGCAAGTCGCTAACATCTCATCTGTGATAGCTACCGCAGAAAGAGCCACGGTCGCCTCCGTTGGACCATAAGCATTAACAATGCGAGCTTTTGGGAAACGACTGCGCAATTTTTGAGCGGTTTTCACCGTTAATTCTTCGCCGTCAAAATAAAAATGCGTCAAGTTGGGTAAGGTTTCATGATTAAAATCATTTGATAACATTGCCATATCAACAAAAGAAGGCGTTGATGTCCAAACACCAATCGGCAATTGATTAATCGTCATAAAAAGACGTTGAAAGTCTGTTGTCAACTCTTTTGGAAGCGCAAAAAGCGTGCCACCCAATGCTAAAGTCGGTGCCCAGTACATGACCGACAAATCAAATGAATACGGTGGCTGCGCCAGCATTTGTGGGCGCTGCGGAACAGAAAAAGCCTCTGCTTCAATCATCCAATTGGTAAAACTAAGCAAATTATCATGCGAAATTTGCACGCCCTTTGGCTGACCCGTTGTGCCAGATGTGAAAATAATATAATAATTATCATCACCTTTGACAGAATGTGTGATATGATAATCTGATTGTTGAGCAAAAATAGTCTTGAGCTCTGCAGATTTAATGATAGGAATGTGTGTAATTTCCAAAGGAAGATCACCAACGGCAATAATCAAGCTTGGCTCTGCTATTGCCAAAATAGCTTCAATTCTCTCAAGAGCTGAGTGTTGGTCAACTGGAATATAAGCATGACCTGACTTTGTCAGCCCAACAAAACTGACTAACATTTCATATTCTTGACCGCCAAAAACCAAAACTGGCGACTTTTCCTCGATTTTCAAAAAATCAATATAGGTTGCCAAGGCATCTGAATCAGCCTTTAAATCACCATAAGTGTGAACATCTCCCAGAATATTATAGACAGGAAAATCAGCTTGTACTTGTGCAAAATGCTCAATTCTTTCAATCATATCGTGTAACATGAAAACTTACCTTTCTAAAATTCGTTGTAGATGAAGTTACCCTGACCACGCCCAAGATAACTGAAAAAGTAAATTAATGCTAAAAAAATCAACACATAAAATAATGTCTTTAGGATAAATTGACTTATTTCTTTCATGACTTGCTCCTCATACTAAATCAGTATAATCAAATTCACTGGAGAAATCTTGGGCAAATTGTTGCAAAACTAGGGCAAATTTGTGGCAATTCCTCTAAAGTTCAGTTTAACCAAATTTTCACCACAAACTCTTACAGAATTGTAAGAAATTATTTTAGTATCACACGTGATTTTTAGCAAAAGCAAAAAGCCTCGGACACAATGTCCAAGACTTAATCTATGTTTTTTATTCTACCTCTACAATAAATGTTACGGATGCGCTGTGAATTTTAAGCGTTTATAAGACATCATAAACTGCACAGCAGCAGAAATGATAAAAATAGCTATCGCAAGCACTAGAATGCTTTTAACACCTCTATCCAGTACCAACAAAATAGCAAGTAACAAATCAACTATCCTAATATATGCCCAAATTTCTTTAAACATCGTAGCCTCCCAAAAATGATGATTAATCGTTTGATTTAAAGCGCTTACAAATATTATTATATCACTTTCTATCATAATTACTAGCCATTTTCAAATATGAAAATAAAAAATCCCTCTAGGTAGTCATCCTAGAGAGATAGTCGTATTTAGTTATCTTTATGAAGAGCTTTTTTGACACCTTCAATAGCACCTTCCGCGCTTTCTTTGACATCACTGACTAATTCTTTTCCTTTGGCGATAGTCTTTTCGGCAAGACCTTCTGTTTCTAGTTCCTTATCACCTGTTACTTTTCCAAAACCTTTTTTAAGATTTCCTTTGACTTGTTCTAATTTTGCATCATATTTTTTTTCAGACATATTATTTCCTCCTGCCCTTAAATTACCTATAGTTTATCACCTTACAGCCTATAAGTAAAAGAATTCGATTACAAATTTAACCTAACAAAAAAGCGTCTAAAAGACACTTTTTGTTTTATTTAACTTTCATAATGCGGATTAGGTTAGCGCGTTCTGCTTCTTCGATTTTTAGTTCGATATAACGAATGGTTGTGTATTCCAAACCATTGACACGACGGCGTGTTTTTTCAATTTCATTGGCCATCAATTGACAAGATTTTTCGATTTCAGCCAGATGAAACAAATTCTCTGTCAATCCCTCAACGGCAAGGTGTCGTCCATTTCACTATTAGAGGCTTGATAGCTGTACACAACGTTACCGTTATCATTACCATACGGATTTTCAATATGACTGTGCATTTTGAAACAGTAACGCTCATGATATTTTTTATTTCAATAAATAGTTGAACCTCTTTTATCGGAACTGAAAAACTTTCTTCTACCATAAGTGTGTTTTCAAGAAATTTCGCTATAACAAAATCTTATTAGATCATCTTTTTCATGAACACCCAAAAAATAAGACTGATTTTCAAGAAAATAAAAAACCGTCAGACTCGAGCACTGACGGTGACTTTTTATATTCTATCAATTAAGCAGATAAAACTTTACGTCCTTTACGACGGCGAGCAGCAAGCACGCGACGTCCGTTTTTAGTTGACATACGGTGACGGAATCCGTGTTTACGTTGACGACGGATTTTACTTGGTTGATAAGTACGTTTCACGATGAATACCTCCTCATAGATTTTCGTATTCGTTTAGCCGGCTATATTTGATCAGTTACTAAACATACCATACTATTTTATAATAAGAATAGAAAGCTGTCAAGGACTACTTGGTTTTTATTTCAATGTCTCTCTTTTAAAAGATGACCCCAAAGAGCTTTTATAGTTTAAAAATACTCTAGTATATAAAGCCATCTTACGGTAAGCGGTAAAAAAAGAGCCTTAACGGCTCTGTAAATTTATTGAACAGCTGTCACAACAACGTAGCGATTTGGGTCGTTACCTTCTGAATAACTATCCACACCATCAATGCTTGTGATTGTTTTGTGAACAATTTTTCGCTCGCTATTGCTCATTGGGTCCATGACATAATCTTTACCAGTTTCGAGAACACGATTGGCTGCTTTGCGAGTAAATTCAATCAATGTCTCTGTGCGGTGTTCCACATAATCATGAACATTCAAAATGACAGAAAAATTCTTTGAATAACGGTCATGTAAGAAATTTTGTGAAAGTAATTGAAGAGATTTCAAAACTTTTCCGTGATAACCAATGACACGACCAGCTTCTGGCGTTTCAATTTGCAAATTGATTTGACGGCGATTGTGGCTAGTTTCAACCGTTGCATCAATGTCCATTTCATAGATGATTTTTTTGACATATTCTGCAACTTCTTCCGTAGCTTTTTCGATGTCTTTACTCAATTCACGTTGAGCTGGAAATTCACTAGCAACAAATTCTTCAAAAGATTGCTCAGTTTTAGCCACTTCTGGGCTTTCGTCAACCTGAACATCTTCTTCAACTGGTTCTTTAGCCTTTTCAAGTGCTTCTAAAACCTCTGTATGCCCAGCTTCTTCAAGAATGGTTTGTGTTTTTTTCTTGTGCATGACAATATCTTCTTTAACCGAATCGTCAATGACTTCGCCACGCTCTTCCATTTTTTTAATAATGCTGGCAACTTTTCGAAGTTCCATTGTATCTTCAAATTTTGATGACACAGGTTCATTTTTTTGATTAACTTCCTCTGGCACACCCTTAACCACTTTTTGGTTAGCTCGGTGAGCCGTCACTTCATTAATCCCTTCGATATCAACCTGAGCAGGCTTTTTACCAAAACCTAAGAACCCTTTTTTTTCACGAGAAACCACTTTAATGTGGGCTTTAAGGCGTGACAAATGCAACTCCTTCAAGCCTTTTTCAATAGCATCTTCAACAGTTCTACCTGTGAATATTACCATACTTTCTTCCTCTTACTTTCTTCTCTTTTGCGCTTTCTTCTTAGCACGACGAATCTTAGCCGCACGTTCTTTTTCAGCTTGTTCCTCTTCCAATCGTTTGGCAATGATTTTGAAAGGATTATTCAACAAAAGAATTTGGAATACCTGAAAAGCATAAGAAACTGACCAATAAAGCACAACCCCTGAAGCCAATCTGAAACTCATAAAGAAAATCATAATTGGCATCACATAAGTCATCACCGTCATGGCAATATTTTTCTCACGCGCTGCTTTGTTTGTTAACCAAGATGAAAGGAATGTGAACAAAGCGGCTAAAACAGGCAAAATAAAATATGGGTCTGGTTTTGATAATTCAATCCATAAAAATGTACCTGTTTTCAAAAAGGCAACACGTGTTAAGGCTTGATACAAAGCCATCAAAATCGGCAATTGAACGACTAGTGGGAGCATCGTCGCATATGGATTAACACCGTATTCCTTGTAAAGCGCTTGGCTTTCCTCTGTCAACTTCATGCGGCTGTCTGTATCACGACCAGGATACTTTTCTTGCAACTTTTTAAGCTCTGGCTGCAAGTCTTGCATTTTTTGCCCTGATTTGATTTGCATATTGTAAAGCGGCATCATGATTGCTCGAATGATAATGGTAAAGAGAACAATCCCAACTCCGATTCGACCATTAATCGATAGCCACTGAATAGCTTTGGCAAAGAAATAAACAATTTGATCCCAGCCATTAGTTGATGAAGCGGTTACTTCACTGCGACCACAAGCAGCCAAAAGTATTAAAGTAAGACTACTTAACCCTAATAATTTAATCTTTCTTTTCACTATTTAGACCTTCCTGATATAAATTGGCAAGTTTTAAAACATGGAGTAAATTTTTCTTCACTTCATGATAATCAAGTTCCTCGACACCTTTACGAGCAATGATAACAAAATCATGATGTCGTAAATTTGGTGACAATTCCATGACAACATGTCGAATTTTTCGCTTGATGCTATTTCGGGTAACAGCATTACCAAGTTTTTTGCTTACAGAAAGCCCTACACGATAGTGGCCTTGATTTTTTTCTAATTGATAGACGACAAATTTTCGATTGGCAACACTTGTTCCCTTGCTAAAAATTGCCTGAAAATCTTTGTCACTTTTGACACGATAGGTTTTCTTCAACGTACGACTCCATTCTAAATTATTTTTATTATACCATAAAAATTTAAAAAGCCCTAACCTCTAAGGATTTTGGGCTTAATATCTTTAAATATTTTATTGGAAAATGCTTTAGGAAGTAGAAAAAATTGTTAATGAGTCGCTTTTAGACTGTTTTTGGCTTCTTTAATTTGCCATTTGACTTGGTCAAATCCAGTCCCACCAAGAGAATGGCGACGCTCAACAGCGGTGTGTGATTTAAGAGTTTCATAAATGTCCTCATCAATCAAATCAGAAATTTCTTGGTAACGTTCAAACGGCACGTCTTGCAAATAATAGCCAGCTTTAGTACATTCTAATACTAATTTACCAACGATTTCATGAGCTTGACGGAATGGAAGCCCTTTGCTTGCGAGATAATCAGCCAATTCAGTTGCATTTGAAAAATCTTTTTCAGTTGATTCAGCCATATGCTCTTTATTGACCGTCATGGTTTTAAGCATACCAGCCAAAATATCAATAGCCACCGTAATGGTTTCAGCCGTATCAAACATACCTTCTTTATCTTCTTGCAAATCTTTATTATAAGCCAAAGGCAAAGATTTCATAACCGTCAAAAGCCCAAAAAGATTACCATAAACACGACCAGATTTTCCACGAATCAATTCTGCCATATCAGGATTTTTCTTTTGCGGCATGATTGATGAACCTGTTGAGAACGTATCTGAAAGCGTCACAAACTTAAATTCATTTGAACACCAGCTGATGATTTCTTCACAAATACGGCTCATATGCATCATCAAAATCGAACTATTTGCCAAAAATTCCAAGATAAAATCACGGTCAGACACTGCATCAAGGGAGTTGCTGTAAGGTTTGGCAAAGCCCATAAGCTCCGCTGTCATCTCACGGTCAATTGGAAAAGTTGTTCCAGCAAGAGCAGCCGCACCAAGCGGTGATATATCCGTATGTTTCACATTAAATTCAAAACGTTCACTATCACGCGTAAACATATTATAATACGCCATTAAGTGATGCCCAAATGAAATCGGCTGTGCGTGTTGCAAGTGTGTATAACCTGGCATGATAGTATAGACATGCTCATCAGCCAAGTCCACCAACGTTTGACGTAAATTGCCAAGCTTTTCAATCACTTCATCAAGCTTAGCTTTTAAGTACAAGTGCATATCAGTTGCCACTTGGTCATTACGTGAACGCGCCGTATGCAATTTTCCAGCCACAGAACCGATTTTAGCAGTCAAGAGACTTTCCATATTCATGTGAATATCTTCGTTTGACACGTCAAATTCAATTTTTCCAGCCTTGTATTCTGCAAGCAATTCTTCAAGACCTTCTTTGATTTGCGCAGCTTCGTCTTTTGCAATAATGCCTGTTTCACCAAGCATGATCACATGAGCAATTGAGCCTTTCAAATCAAATTCTGCCATTTTTTGGTCAAAAGAAATCGATGCTCCAAATTCTTCAACCCATTTTTCAAGACCAGCTTCAAAACGCCCGCCCCATAATTTATGATTTTCTGTTGCCATAACAATGATACAATGAACCACCAAAACACGTGGCGTTCAAAGCCTTTCTCTTTTCTTATTTGTTTAATTAATAAATAAGTCCAAGGAGCGACCTAGGACTTATAGGGTGTTGCCTCACGGGGCGTTGGCCTTAAATGATTCTCACAGGATATCATTATTTAAGCTCGATGCCACTCTCTGTTGACATTAACGAGGATAGGTAAGTTATAAGAAAAGAGTCTCAGATGGGGCTCCCTGTCCCCTTTTATCTGAAGCTTGGTGGAAATTTTCGGTACTAATTATCGTCATCATGGCTTGCCATACCCTAAGTACTGCCTGCGCCATTCTTCCTTGATTAGCCTTGAAAATTTCTCACCAATTCTTTTCTTACTTATTAAGATTTTTTCTACGGCTCAATTCCTTGATTGACATCAAAGTTATCGCCTTAGAAACTATTTTTTTGTTTTCTGTTAATTATTTATTGTTTACTTGTGAATTAACTTGGGTTGGTAGTCCCCAAAGTTTGATGAATCCTACAGCTGCGTCTTGGTCAAAGCTGTCAGCTGATGTGTAAGTTGCCAAGTTTTCGTCGTAAAGTGAGTTTGGTGATTTACGAGCCACAACTTGAGCATGACCTTTGTAAAGTTTCACTTTAGCGGTACCGTTAACCACTTTTTGTGTTTCTTTGATGTAAGCAATGATAGCTTCTGTCGCAGGGCTAAACCACAAAGCATTGTAGATAAGGTTTGACAATTCATTTTCAAGAATTGGTTTGAAATGAGAAACTTCACGTACCAATGTGATGTCTTCGATTTCTTTGTGAGCTGTCAAAAGTGTGATAGCACCTGGGCATTCGTAAATTTCACGTGATTTGATACCAACCAAACGGTTTTCAACGTGGTCAATACGTCCAACACCGTGTTTACCAGCGATTGTGTTTAATTTTTGGATAAGGTCTGCCAATTTTAGCTCTTCGCCGTTAAGTGCAACTGGTTTTCCTTCTTTAAATTCAATATCAACAAATTCTGGTGTATCTGGAGCTTCTTCTGGAGAAGTTGTGATACCAAAAGCATCCTCTGGTGCTTGATTCCATGGATTTTCAAGGACACCACATTCATTAGCACGACCCCAAAGGTTTTGGTCAACTGAATATGGATTGTCAAGGTCAGCAGGAACTGGCACACCGTTTGCTTTAGCGTATTCAATTTCCTCTTCACGAGACCATTTCCATTCACGAACTGGAGCAATAACTTTCAAGTTTGGATCAAGCGCAGCGATTGCCACTTCAAAACGAACTTGGTCATTACCTTTACCAGTACATCCGTGAGCAATAGTAGTCGCACCAGTTTTATGAGCAATTTCAACCAATTTTTTAGAAATGACTGGACGGCTAAGCGCTGATACCAATGGGTATTTTTGTTCGTAGTAAGCGTGAGCTTGAAGTGCTGGAAGCACATATTCTTCAGCAAATTCATCTTTAACGTCAAGGACGTAAGATTCAACCGCACCGACTTTAAGAGCTTTATCATGAATAAAATCAAGGTCTTTACCTTCGCCGACGTCCATACAAACAGCAACAACATCATAATCTTTCATGAGCCAAGTAATGGCAACTGAAGTATCAAGACCACCTGAGTAAGCAAGGATAACTTTTTCTTTTGACATAGGAATACTCTCTTTTCTTATTTTTGTGTTTTTATCAACTTTATGTGTATAATTATACATATCAAAAACAATCCTGTCAACACTTTTTTGAATATTTTTTCAAAAAAAGCGAAATTTTTACGATTTTATAACAAATATACAGTATATATACAAAAAATGAGCGATTTTATGCAATGATATCTTCCTATCTAATCTAGGAAGATATTATTTTTCATCTATTTATAATATTTTTTCAAAACGTTCGGTGTAGAACAAAGCTACTGTCATGATAATTGTACAGATGAATAGGCAAAGGGCTGCTACTGTCCATGAACCAAAGAGATCAAAGCTATAACCAAACAGTGTTGGTCCAAAAGCTGCTAGGAAGTAACCTCCTGATTGTACCATACCAGATAATTGAGCGGTTTGGCTTGGTGTATGAGATTTCATTGAGAAAGCGACAAGCAGATATGGGAAAAGGGCGCTAACAGCAATTCCGATTAAAACATTAACAAGCAACCAATAGACAAAACTACTTGATTGGAATAACAGCATACCAGTTCCGATGATACCACAAGCAGAGACAATCGCTAACATGATTTTACGATTCTTAGCCGATAAATTAGTGGCTAAAGTTGGAATTGTCAATGAAAATGGCAAACTAATCAATGAATAAATAGAAGCCAAGATACCTGCTGCTTCGCTTGATACACCAGCTTGACTTGCCATTGTTGGTAACCAAGTCATTCCTGTGTAAAAAAGAAGAGATTGCAAACCACCAAAAACAAGCAATGCCAGCGCACGCTTATTCTTCCAAAGTGAGCCAACGTGTGCTTCTTCATCCTTTTCAGTCACATGATTATGAAATGTATTTGGAAACCAGACCACCAAAGCAAGCAAAATCAAGAAACTAAGAAGTAAAATCAACCCTTTCCATGATGTCATCTTGACAATTGGCACAGCCACAGATGAAGCGACCGAAGAAGCTAAACCCATAGCTGTCGTATAAACAGTCGTCAAAAGCCCAATACGCAACGGTTGATTAGCCAAGATAACGCTTGGTAGTAAAACGTTCATCATGGCAATACTAACTCCAATAATCATAGTACCGATATAAAGACTTGGTAAATTAATCACGCGCATACTTGAGCCGATAAACATGGCAATCAAAACCATGGTGAATAATTTTTCAAGCCCAAATTTATCTGCCAAGCGCGGTGCCAAAGACGAACAAAAAGCAAACATAATCAACGGAATACTCGTTAGAATCCCTAGTGAATTGACCGAAACGCCCAAACCGTCTGCAACATAGCTCAAAACCGTTGGTATCGTTGTAAATGGGATCCGCAAAACAGCTCCCACTAAGATGATACCAAGAACAAAAAAGCTCGAATAATCTTTTTTCATGTAACCCCTCTTAACTTAGAAATAAACAAATTCAATGCCTATTATAACAAGAACTACACACGTTTAGAATAGACATTATCAAAAAACGGTTTTTACAACAAATTTAAATATTTCTCAAAATTCATTATTTTAAGCAAAAAGCCCGAGATTTACATCTCAGGCTTTTATTCTATCATTTCAAGCTGTTAAGCATATTTTCGATGTGTTCAATTGATTTTTCACGACCAAGAAGGTAGATAGTATCTGGAAGTTCTGGACCGTGCATTTCACCTGAAACAGCGATACGAATTGGCATAAAGAGGTTTTTACCTTTGATACCTGTTTCTTTTTGAACGGCTTTGATTTGTGGGAAGATATTTTCTGATTTGAAATCTTCGTCACTCATCGCTTCAAGTTTAGCTTTGAAAGCTTCAAGAACTATTGGAACTGTTTCACCAGCCATGAATTCTTTTTCAGCATCTGTTAATTCTGGGAAATCTTCAAAGAACAAATCTGTTAATGGAATGATTTCGTCAACAGATTTCATTTGTGGTTTATAAAGTTCAACCAATTTTTCAGCTTTGTCAGTCAAACGACCAGCTTCTTCCAAGAATGGTTTCGCCATTGCAAAGATTGTATCAAAATCAGCATTCTTGATGTATTCGTTGCTCATCCAGTCCATTTTCTTTTGGTCAAAGGCAGCTGGAGATTTGCTCAAACGATTTTCATCAAAGAGTTTGATTAATTCTTCACGTGAGAAGATTTCGTCTTCACCACCAGGATTCCAACCAAGAAGAGCGATAAAGTTAAAGACTGCTTCTGGCATGTAACCTTTTTTACGGTAGTCTTCAATAAATTGAAGGGTATTTGTATCACGTTTTGACAATTTTTTACCAGTTTCAGAGTTGATAATCAATGTCATGTGACCGAATTCTGGTGCTTCCCAACCAAGTGCTTCGTAAACCATCAATTGTTTTGGTGTGTTTGCGATATGGTCATCCCCACGGATAACATGAGAAATTTCCATCAAATGGTCATCAACAACAACGGCGAAGTTGTATGTTGGGTAACCATCTTTTTTCTGGATAACCCAGTCACCACCGATGTTACCACCTTCAAATTCGATGTCGCCTTTAACGATATCATGCCATTTGTAAATGCCTGATTCGTTAACAGCCAAACGAACAGTTGGAACGATTCCTTTAGCTTCACGTTCTGCGATATAAGCAGCTTTTTCGTCTTCTGACATACCAAGGAATTCGTTGATATAACGAGGTGTTTCACCAGCAGCTTCTTGGCGTTCACGTTCTGCAGCTAATTCTTCTTCAGTAACGTATGATTTGTAAGCTTTACCTTCTGCCAACAATTGGTCAATGTATTTTTGGTAAATGTCCAAACGTTCTGATTGGCGATATTTTTCATGAGTTTGTGGGCTTTCATCCCAATCCATTCCCAACCATTTAAGGTTTTCCAATTGTGAACGTTCACCGTCTTCGACATGACGTTTACGGTCAGTATCTTCGATACGAATAACAAAATCACCACCATGGTGACGAGCATAAAGATAATTAAAGAGCGCAGTACGCGCATTTCCGATGTGTAAAAGTCCTGTTGGACTTGGTGCATAACGCACGCGAATTTTCTTAGGCATTTTCGTCTCCTGTTGAATTTCAATCATTTCTATTATAGCACAATATTTATCCTTGGAACAAAAAATCAGCTGAAAACAGCTGATTTCCTACGTATTTTTCAACATTTGATTTCCAGCAAATTTTGATTTCTTGTTGTTAACCTAAAACGGTCTATTTCCAGACCATTACTTTCCAACTCTATAATCAGCTTGAGGCAGAGCTACTTGATGATTCGATTGCTTTGACATAGTCGATAGCAATCACTAGCGAAATCACTAAATCAGCAAGACTGTCATCGTAAATATCAACATGGTAAGTCGAGGCTATCTTGAACCATTCTTGATGAATACTTGCCACTTCACGCCCTTGGTCAAGCAGACTAAAATTCATATTCCAAATGTCTCCAGCCACTTCCAAACCAAAATTAGAAATATCATATTTAGCTTTAAGCAATGAAAAACGCTGTTGAATTGTAATCTGTTTACCGTCCACAAAAGTCACCGTAAACCGTTGAAAAGGAAAGCTAAAATGATGTTTGATATGACTAACAAACTGCCCTTGACTGTCAGAAATTGTGAATTCCTTTAAAAACTTTAAAAATGATCCTTGAACGTGATAGGCAAGTTGACCAGTTTCATCTTTAATATCAAATTTGCCAGCTAATGACCAAAGTTTTTGTTTAATCTCAAAACTTCTCATCTTGTACACCTCAATATTTCAATTCGTTTGTACCGATATACTAATACAAAAATTATATTACTTCCCTGAAAAACTGTCAACAAAAACCCATCTTTATTTGATTTCTCTCATGCGTCCTGTATCCACATCATAAATAGCTCCCGAAATCACAACATCCTCTGGGATTAAGGGAGAATTTCGCAAAATAGCAATGTCCTCACGCACACTTTCTTCCACATCAGAAAATGGTAAAAAATCTTTATCGTGGACATCAACACCCAAATCACGCTCTAACTGCGCTGCAAAAGCTTCATTTGTAAAACTTTGTGCCCCACAATCTGTGTGATGAAGAACTACAATTTCACGTGTCCCCAATTGTTGCTGAGAAATCACCAAAGAACGGATAATATCATCAGTCACACGACCGCCAGCATTACGCAAAATATGAGCATCACCAAGCGCTAACCCCAAAGCCTGTGCCACATGTAGACGAGAATCCATACAAGTCACAATAGCAACATGCGTTTTGGGCTTCTGTGGCAAATGCTCTGTACCATGTAAATCAGCATAAGCTTGGTTAGTTTTCAAAAAATTTTCAAAATAAGACATCAAAAGTCCTCCTTGACTACATGACTAATAAAGTTTTTCTTATATTATCATTTTTCATACCTCTTGTCTCCTAAAATGACTTTACAATGAGGAAATAAAAAAAGCGGAAATACTCTCCCACTTTTTACGGCTCTATAACTTCTGTAGTGGGTAAAATCCTGCTAAGAAGTTATGGAGTTTTTGAGTATACAAAAAGTCCCATATGACTTAAAATTTAAAGCGACAAAACCATAAATAGAAAGAATCATATGAGACAACTCTATCATACTACAGAAGTAATCGGAATTAAAGACAAAATATCACTTTAACTAAAGTTTTTCAACACGAGACACATATTGAGGTTGATTACACTCCTCCTAAGTGTTGCTATTGTCAAGGAAAACAAATTAAATATGACTTTCAAAAACCTTCTAAGATTCCTTTTATCGAAATTGGTGGTCTTCCCAGTCTGATTCGTTTGAAAAAGAGAAGATTTCAATGCAAAGTCTGTCGTAAAGTGACGGTTTCTGAGACCTCCCTTGTTCAGAAGAACTGTCAAATCTCTGAGCTAGTGAAGCAGAAAACAGCTCAACTCTTACTTAAGCGAGAAGCTTTAACGCACATCGCTGAAAAACTTGCCTTCTCTACCTCAACTGTGTATCGTAAGCTTAAATAATTTCAGTTCAAGGATAACTTTTCAACCTTACCTGAAGTACTGTCTTGGGATGAATTCTCTTATCAAAAAGGAAAACTAGCTTTTATTGCTCAAGACTATAACACAAAGAAAATCATTACGATCCTTGATAACAGACGACAAACAACCATTCGCAATCACTTTTTCAAATACTCTAAAGAAGCTCGAGAAGGAGTGAAAATCGTTACTATGGACATGTCTGGTAATTACATACCTTTAATCATGTTGCTTCGCTCTCCAGTTTCTAGGCTCAGGCTGAAACAGTCTATTCCTAGACTGTTTCACTCCCAAATGCTAAAATTGTTCTTGACCGTTTTCACATTGTCCAATACATGAACAGAACGCTAAAACAGACACGTATTCAAATAATGAAATAATTTGAGAAGAAATCTCTTGAATATCGTGTTCTAAAATATTACTGGAAACTCATTCAAAAGGATAGTCGAAAACTATCGCCTAATGCTTTTTATTCAAGGACTTTCAGAGAAACGTTAACGCTTAAAGAGTGTTTAGACAAGATTTTTAAACACGTTCCGCAACTTGAAAAAATACTACAACCTTTATCAAAGATATTAAACGAAACGCTTTTGGTTATAGGAACTTTGACAACTTAAAAAACGCATTTACATCGCTTTGAACTGCAAAAAAGCGAGAACATCATTTGTTCTCGCTAGAGCTTAACTTTGCCACCCACTACAGTTGACAAAGAGCCCTTTTTACACAAAAACTTTTTTGAGAACTTCGCCCACAGTTGTCACACCAATGACTTGAATATTGTCTGGAATATCAATACCTGACAGTGAGTTTTTAGGAGCATAAACTTTGGTAAAACCAAGTTTTGCTGCTTCGTTGATACGTTGCTCAATACGTGTCACACGACGAATTTCGCCTGTCAAACCAATTTCACCGATGAAGGCTTCCTGTGGATTTGTTGGCTTTTCTTTATAGCTTGACGCAATGGCTACCGCTACTGCCAAATCAATCGCTGGCTCATCAAGTTTAACACCACCAGCCGATTTCAAATAAGCATCTTGATTTTGCAATAAAAGTCCACAACGTTTTTCAAGCACCGCCATAATAAGGCTAACACGGTTAAAATCCAGTCCTGTCGTGGTGCGTTTGGCATTTCCAAAGACTGTCGGCGTTACCAAAGCTTGGACTTCCGCCAAAATTGGACGGCTACCTTCCATGGTAACCACGATAGCTGACCCCGTTGCACCGTCCAAACGTTCTTCTAAGAAAACTTGGCTCGGATTAAGCACTTCAACAAGACCACCAGATTGCATTTCAAAAATGCCAATTTCGTTAGTTGAACCAAAACGATTTTTCACAGCACGTAAAATACGGAAGGTGTGATGACGTTCCCCTTCAAAATAAAGCACCGTATCCACCATATGCTCAAGCATGCGCGGTCCTGCAAGCTGCCCTTCCTTAGTCACGTGACCAACGATAAAGGTTGCAATATTATTTGTCTTAGCCAGTTGCATCAACTCTGCAGTCACTTCACGTACTTGTGATACCGACCCTTGAACCCCAGAAATATCAGGGCTCATAATTGTCTGAATCGAGTCAATAATCAAGAAATCAGGCTGAATTTGCTCAATCTGTGCGCGAATGGCTTGCATATTCGTTTCAGCATAAAGGTAAAATTCATTGTCAATGTCGCCAAGACGCTCACTACGTAGTTTAATCTGCTCTGCTGATTCTTCCCCAGAAACGTAAAGAACCGTTCCCTTATCTGCAAGTTGAATAGATACTTGCAAAAGAAGCGTTGATTTTCCAATACCTGGGTCACCACCGATAAGCACCAAACTACCTGGCACCACACCGCCACCAAGCACGCGGTTAAATTCATCCATGCTAGTCTTGGTGCGTGAATAATGAATCGAGCTAACATCCTTTAACTTAGTCGGTTTGCTTTTTTCACCCGTCAAACTAACACGCGCATTTTTGACTTCTTGCACCTCAACTTCTTCAACAAAAGACGTCCAAGACGAACAATTCGGACAACGTCCCAAATATTTCGGAGAATGATAGCCACACTCCTGACAAATAAATGTTGTTTTTTTCTTAGCGATAGCCCATTACCTCCTTTGCATTTTCAAATTGTTTTGCTGTACTCTTATTTCCCAGTTGACCCAAATCCGCCCGTACGAACGCCGTCTGCTTCGTCACCGTCAGCAAGCAAGAAAGGCATGAAAACACCTTGAACAATGCGTTCGCCAGCTTCGACCACAACAGTCTCATTAGTGATATTTTTCATTTGTGCAAAAATGTGACCTTCATTAGCAGGATTGCCATAATAATCACCGTCAATGACACCTACCGAATTAATCAAAACCAAGCCTTTTTTACGCGGATTTGAAGAACGGTCAAAAAGATAAAGCACCTCACCAGCTTGCATGTAAGCTTTGACACCAGTTGGCACTAATTTAATCTCACCAGCTGCAATTTCTGTTGTTTCCGCAGCTTTCAAATCATAGCCTGCAGCGTGTGCTGTTTCTCGCTTTGGTAGCAATGTTTCATCAGTAAATTGTGAAACCAATTCAAATCCTCTGATTTTACTCATTTTGTCTCCTTAATTATTTATTCGTATTAGATTTCTTTTCCTTCGAAGGTAAAGCGGATGTGTGGAAATTCTTTTTCGCCGTCTTTTCCGACCATAAATGCTTTGGCTTCTTTTTTGATTTGGGTGAAGTCAACACCTTGCATTTTAGCAGCAAAAACACAACCACAGTAACATTGACGATAGATGTCATATTCCTCGCACATTTCTACTGAACGGCGGTAGCCATTATTTTTCTTGAAATCACTTGGTAGATACTTGGTTGCATAAACTTTTTGGACTTCGATTCCCACGCTATTAATAACCTGTGAACTTTTGTGCGGACTAATGGTCAAGGCACTAGCAAAATAATCAAAGCCAAGCTCAACAGCCATTTTTGCTGCCTTATCTAAACGGTAATCAAAGCAAACACGGCAACGCTCGCCACCCTCAGGTTCCTCCTCAAAACCATGAACTTTTTGAAAATACTCCGACGGGTCGTAAGGCGCTTCAATAAATTGAACGTTATTGCCTGTTTTTTCATTAAAATCCGATACAAATTTTTGAACAACATAAGCTCTACGGTAATATTCTTCCTTGGGATGAATGTTTGAGTTGGCAAAATAAACCGTCAAATCAGCATATTGCGTCAAATATTCCAAAGTATAAGTTGAACAAGGTGCGCAGCAAACATGAACAAGAATACGTGGTCGAGTCTCTTCTTGCATCCACCGTTTTGCCATTTGTTGCATGACACGGTCATAGTTGATTTTCTGATTGGGATTCATTTTGGATAAAATCTCTTCTAAATCAATCACAACTTATTTCTTCCTTTCATAGTAACGTCATTTCATTATACCACAAGTTATTTTTCAAAAATATAGGAACACAACCTTATGCATTTTTATCATTGGGGTATATAAAAGAGGGAATAAATTTAATAAGTTCAGCAAGCAAGGAACCAGCACCCAAAAGCTGCTTTTGTTAGTTTGGCTGTGGTATAACATAGTTGTTCTTGATAATCTATTTGATAATTTTTTAAATACTGATAAACTAGGTCTGTTCATGTGTTAAACTTTCTGAACCTAGGTCTTTGCAACTGGCAAAACTCTTTCTCTTGAAAAAATTTTATTCGGTGTTAGAATATAAAAGTAGATAGTTAAAAGACTCAGTCTTTTCACTTATCCATTTTTTTGAGTTTCATTTGTCACCGATACCGTCCAAAAAGGGGGTATCTTTCTTTTGCTCCTAGACACATTCTACAAGCGTTAAATCAAACCTAAATGCTGGTTTGATATAATTTCCATATTCTGCCCTTTCATGATACCATGCATCTATTGGCACAAGCCAAAACAAATATAGAAATGCTTATGATATAATAAGGTTAACATATTTTAAGAACTTTGTGTGGCATGGCTTTCTCTTTCAGATTGTGGGTTATCCATGGTCTTTTTTGATACCTAAAAAGCGCCCCAATAATGGAGCGCCTGCGGTCAAGGAATTGTAACTATATGAAAAAGTTTATTTAGAGTTTAAAGGTTTTGGCTTTTCAACGATAAAAGAACAAACTGACCGCATACAAGCAAGGGAGTATACAAAAATATATGGATGTTTTTTATATTGCAAAGGAAAATCCTCCTGCCTGCTCTTCCATTCTACTACTTCCATTACAAATTGACAACATCTAAAACCTTAACAAATTTAATTGCTAGCTAATTAACAAATAGCATAACAACAAAACTTAATGCAAGTTATGTCCCCTTTAAAAATCTGAGAATTAGTCTGCAATATAAGCAAACACCTTGTTGTAACTCTCCTTGGTACATACATGGAGAAGGAGTATTTAAAAAACACATCACCCTAAAACGTCATACAGTACATTTTATGGGCTAATAGTGACATGCTAGAAAAATCAAAAAGGGAAATTACTCACGAAAGAAGGTGGCGTTGTTTATTTTGAACGGTATATGCCCCGTTCAAAATTAAGTGAGGTATTCCCAAATAAAAAAGAAGCTATCAAAATAGCTCCTCCTAAACGTTAAGAAATTTTAATAATATTGACTGCTTGAAGTCCGCGTTTTCCTTGTTCAACGTCAAACTGAACTTTCTGACCATCCTCTAAAGATTTAAAACCGTTAGATTTAATTTCAGAAAAATGTGCGAACACATCAGCTCCATTTTCTTGAGAGATAAAGCCAAAACCTTTATCCGTATTAAACCATTTTACTGTACCTTGTACCATTGAGTTACCTCTTTTTTATATAAATTTGTAAAAATATTCAAGAGGAAAAACAAAAGATACCACTTATTACTTAAACTCCAAATCTTATTTACACTCATTACTCTAACAGTAAAGTCACTATAAGTCAAGACTAAACTCTCATTTACCAAATTATAGAGAACCATTGAGTGATATATTTTAAATCTGCTTAGCTATTTCTTGAAGTGCTTTTCGTTTTAATCGGAACAAAGTTCTGTCAGCTACTTCGAAGAAGTCTTAAATTTCCCTATCTAATTTTTTAATATTTTTATCTTTTTATCATAAGCCATAAAAAACCACATTTCTTACAATTCACTAGTTCTATTATATCACGAATTAGTAATATAAGCGTGGTTATATTGTATAACGGAAGATAGTGTTTATTTTTTAGTATTTGCCACGTTTTTTAAATACAGGGTGCTACCGTTTACCTTTTGTAATTCTCTTTTTTTACACTTTTCAAGTCGTAGCCCTTCCTTAATAAATTTCTAAACCTTTAGCTTCTGCTAACGTTATTTTATTGGGGCCGACAGCGATGTTTATTTCACCAGTGTTCTGCCAACAGTGTGTGTAGGATTTTATAGGATTTTTGAAAAGGTTGGATTTAAAATCCAAGTATTTCTAACCTGTTTTCCCAACAATTCATATAAACCTAAAACCTTTTTAATAATGGCTTACCTACTGTAGAAAGTTTTACCATGAATATCAAAGAAGTTATTAAAAAAGACGGTGCTAAAGTGTACTGCTCAAATGTTTATTTGGGAGTAGATAGCATTACAGGAAAGAAAGCACAAACAAGCGTAACAGCACGGACTATAACTACTTGGATACGCTAAACAAATCAAAATATTATAATCTATTTGACGTTGTGTTTTCTGTATTTCCTCACGATCACCCTTATTATGGCACTTTTAAAGAACAGACTAAAATGGCATTTAAAGCACGCTGCTGTACCGTACATAGGCTTTCACGGTCTATGACACACTCACGCTACTATTATGCTAAATGCTGGTATACAGCCAAAAGATTTACAATATAGGCTAGAACATAGCAATATCAGCATGACACTTAACACGTATGTTCATGTCACAAAAGAAGGTGCTAAAAATTCAGCTAGTTTCTTTGAGTATGCTATTAATGCTTTTGGGGAATAATAAAGGAAGTATAAATTACATTAGACAAGCCATAAATCATTGATATTATAAGGCTTATCGTCATTTAGGTTATTTTTCAAAAATATAATCTAAACTTCCGGAAATTTCCCCTTATCACAAATAATTCCCCAATTACCTTTCCAATAAACAAAGACAAACAAGGGCTCTTGTGATATAATGGGGAGTGAAATCTTACTCGTTTGAGAGAGGAGAAAAAATGACAAGACAAAAAGTTGCTGTCTTAGGGCCTGGTTCATGGGGAACGGCTCTTGCGCAAGTATTAAATGATAACGGACATGACGTTTGTCTTTGGGGAAATGTCCCAGATCAAATCGAAGAATTAAATACCAAGCATACAAACACTCGCTACTTTAAAGATATTATAATTTCTGAAAATATCAAAGCGACACTCGACTTAAAAGAGGCACTCACAGACGTTGACGCTATTTTATTTGTTGTACCGACTAAAGTAACACGTTTGGTCGCAAAACAAGTAGCTGAAACACTTGACCACAAAGCTGTTATTATGCACGCTTCTAAAGGACTTGAACCTGGAACACACGAACGCCTTTCTACTATCTTAGAGGAAGAAATTCCTGCTGAATTGCGTTCTGAAATCGTTGTTGTCTCTGGACCAAGCCATGCTGAAGAAACAATTGTTCGCGATATTACATTGATTACAGCCGCTTCAAAAGACCAAGACGCCGCTAAATACGTCCAAGAACTCTTTAGCAACAATTATTTCCGACTTTACACTAATACTGATGTTGTTGGTGTTGAAACAGCTGGGGCTCTTAAAAATATCATTGCTGTTGGTGCTGGTGCCCTTCACGGACTTGGATACGGTGATAATGCCAAAGCAGCTGTTATCACACGTGGACTTGCCGAAATTACTCGTCTTGGGGTAAAAATGGGAGCTAATCCACTCACTTATAGCGGACTTTCTGGTGTTGGTGACCTTATCGTGACAGGAACATCTGTTCACTCTCGTAACTGGCGAGCTGGTGATGCACTTGGACGTGGTGAAAAACTCGAAAACATCGAAAAAAATATGGGTATGGTTATCGAGGGTATCTCAACCACTAAAGTTGCTTATGAACTTGCTAAAGAGTTAGGTGTTTACATGCCAATTACTAGCGCTATCTATAAAGTGATTTATGAAGGCGGCGACGTCCGTGAAAGTATCTTAGGTATGATGTCAAATGATTTCCGTTCTGAAAATGAATGGCACTAATATTAGAATTGTAGTATAATTTCGTCCAGTATAGTTAATTTATGAAAAGGAGTTCTCATATGAGAAAAGTTAGAAAAGCCGTCATTCCCGCTGCTGGTCTTGGAACACGCTTCTTGCCAGCAACTAAAGCACTCGCTAAAGAGATGCTTCCAATTGTTGATAAACCAACCATTCAATTTATCGTCGAAGAAGCCTTGAAATCAGGTATCGAAGACATTTTGGTTGTTACTGGGAAATCAAAACGTTCAATCGAAGACCACTTCGATTCAAATTTTGAATTAGAATACAATTTGGAACATAAAGGGAAAACTGACCTTCTCAAACTTGTGAATGATACAACAGCTATCAATCTTCACTTTATCCGCCAAAGTCATCCACGCGGATTGGGAGATGCTGTTCTGCAAGCCAAAGCTTTTGTTGGTAATGAACCTTTTGTCGTTATGCTTGGTGACGACCTTATGGACATCAATAATAACAACGCTGTGCCATTGACAAAACAACTTATCAATGACTACGAAACTACACATGCATCAACTATCGCTGTTATGCCTGTACCACACGAAGAAGTATCATCTTACGGTGTTATTGCTCCTCAAGGAGAAGGCATTGACGGACTTTATAGCGTTGAAACATTTGTTGAAAAACCAGCCCCTGAAGATGCACCAAGTGACCTTGCAATCATCGGCCGTTATCTTCTTACTCCAGAAATCTTCAATATCCTTGAAACACAAGAACCTGGAGCTGGTAATGAAATTCAATTGACAGATGCTATTGATACCCTTAACAAAACGCAACGTGTTTTCGCCCGCCAATTTAACGGTGACCGCTATGATGTCGGTGACAAATTTGGCTTTATGAAAACTTCTATTGACTATGCCCTTCAACACCCTCAAATCAAAGATAGCATGAAACAATATCTTATCGATTTAGGTAAAGAATTAGAAGCTGATTCAAAAAGAGAAGAAACTAAATAAAATCCCCCCCTTAAAACTTTGACCTGCACCCCGATCGTTAGACACGACATCTAACGATCGGAGTGCTTTTTGTATGACATTAAGTTACGAAGACAAGGTTCAACTCTATAAGTTGAGACAAAATGGAGAATCAATTAAATCCTTATAACAAAAGTTTAGTATTTTGTTAAGTCTCATATTAAATATATTCTCCGACTGATTGATCGGTAGGGAATAGGTATCGTCAAGAAAAGGAAAAATATCTATTACTCTCCAGACTTAAAGCAGGAAATGATTGCTAAAGTTTTGTTTAAAGGTCAATCCCAAAAGCAACTAGCTCTTGATTATGCCTTACTCAATTATAGTCAGCTGGCAAAGTGGCTGGCACAATATAAGAAAAATGGGGATACTATTGTTGAGAAAACTAGAGGGAGCCCACCAAAGATGGGGCGAAAACCAAAGAAAACTTGGGAATAGATGGAATCTTTCTTTGGCATTCTAAAGTCCGAAATGTTTTATACGGGAAGTCTTATCAGTCTCTTGATGCGTTTGAGAAAGCCATTACAGACTATATTTTTTACTATAACAATAAACGAATCAAGACAAAACGAAAAGGATTCAGCCCTATGCAATATAGAACTAAATCCTTTCAATAATTAATTGTCCAACTTTTAGGGACCAGTACAGTTGTCTAAGTGAGGATTTTTATAACAACGCAGCCAAAATCAAAATAAGATTTAAAACGACATACGAACCTGCCGCAAGCCAACGTTGCCAAGGTTTAAACATATCTTTTTCTACAATTGTTGGTAAAAAGATAGCACATAAAATACCACCAACAAGACCGCCAATATGTCCGATAATCCCAACACCTGGGGTGAATAAATTAAAAAGTAAATTAATCAAAATCAACAATTGGTAATTGCGCCCCAATTCTTTCAAAAAAGGATTTCTACCAAAATAGCCAACTACCATAATAGCTGCAAAGACACCAAATAGCGATGTTGAAGCACCTGCTGCAAGCACATTTGGCGTAAAGAAAAGGGTAAAGGCATTTCCAACCACTCCTGATAGCACATAAAGCGCTAAAAATTTATGATGCCCCCAAATCTGCTCTGCAATTTGCCCAACAAAATAAAGCGTTAAGGCATTAAAGAAAAAATGTTCCCAACCAATATGAACAAAAATTGGTGTCACTAAGCGCCACAATTGTGTCGGGACTAGGCTAACATAAGCACCATACATGCCACCAAAATTAAGAATCGCTTGCCCAGAGGTCGCATTGCCAAAATAAACAATCTGCATTGCCAAAAAGACAAGTATTGTTAAAACCAGTAAAAATATCGTTATTGGATTTCTTTTAATTTCATTTTTCATCTACTAAAAACCTCCTTCACAGCCATATCATGACAATCTGCCTGAAACTCTACTTTCTGAAACTCATAAATCGTGCTAACGGTATGTCCGTCATAATCAGCTAAATAACGGTCATAGTAACCGCCGCCATATCCGATACGAAAACCAGCCGGATTGAATCCTACGCCTGGGACATGAATGACATCAATTTGCGACTTATCCACAGCATTAGCTACCGCTGGCTCCCACAGACCAAACCTTGTTTTCACCAAATTATCCTTATCGTAAGGGCAAAAAATCATTTTTCCTTTGGAATAAGTCTTGGGAACAAGAATTTTTTTCCCATCTTTTTGGGCTTGATTGATTAACAATTGCGTATCGTATTCAAAATCAAAAGCTAAATACGTTGCGATTGTTTGCGCATTTTGATAAGCTGCTGACGCGACTAAATCTTCTAACAAAGCCTTATCTTTAGTAGCTTTCTCCGCCTTGTCATGCTCTTTTAACTGAGTCAGAATAGCTGCTCTTAACTGTGATTTTTCCATGCTATTATGATAACACAAAACTGGATTTTTACTTAGCAAAAATCTTAAAATTTATTTTAAGGTTTCTTTAAGATTTTTCCGATAAAATATAAATATCCTAAATAGCGGTTCTCCCAAACCGCTGGGAATAAACTCTTTTGGGATTTATTCCCTTTTCATAAATCTCCTGGACATGATTGATAAAATCATGTCCTTCCCTTTTAAAGTCGCTAACTCCCAATGGCGACTTTTTTTGTTCCCTAAAAAAGAACTCGAGAATGAAACACTCAAATTCTTTTAGCTATCACTACTTTGCTTTTTCTTTAAGAAAGGCTGAAATTTCACTAACCGCAAATGGTAAGGCAGCTTCATTTGGACTCATTTGTGGGTGATGAAGCGCATAAGGCGTATCAACACCAAGCCAAAACATCACACCGGGAATTTTATTTAAAAGATAACCAAAATCTTCTCCAGTCATCGCAGGCGGGCAATCAATCAAATTAACAGCCTCTCGATTTCGGAAAAACACCATTAAGTCTTGTGCCAACTCTGGATTATTTTCCACAGGCAAATAGCCTCCTTGCTTCAAATGGACATCAACTTCCATGTCAAAGCTGGCAGCAACGCCTTTGGCAATTTCCGTTAAACGTTTTTGAATATGCAAGCTCATATCCTGCGTCAATGTTCGAATGGTACCATGCAAACGCGCTGTCTCGGCAATGACATTGTTAGTTGTTCCAGCATGGAAAGAACCAAAAGTCACCACACCACCTTGAATTGGGTCAACATTACGGCTAACAATTGTCTGTACTTGCGTGACAAAATACGAAGCAGCAACCAAAGCATCATTTGCTTCATGTGGAAAAGCAGCATGTCCTCCTTTTCCTTTAAAAGTCACCAACACTTCGCAAGTTCCTGCAAACAATGTTGAGGTATTGGTCGCAATATCACCAACCTTGAAATCAGGGCGAACATGAAGTCCATAAAATTCATCTGGTTTCCAATCACCAAAGGCATTATCTTGATACATGAGCATGCCGCCTGCTTCATTTTCCTCTGCTGGTTGGAAAAGAAAGAGTAAATTATTTTTGGGCTGTACTTGCACCAATTCATTAAGTAAACCAAGCGCAACGGTCATGTGCATGTCATGCCCGCAAGCGTGCATACGCCCCTCATGCTGGCTAGCAAACGCCAACCCAGTTTCTTCTACAATAGGCAAAGCATCAATATCTGTTCGCCAACCAATCGTCTTTTCAGGAGCTGAGCCATTTAAAAAGACAAGAATCCCAGTTCGCCAAGTACGTTGCTCTACAAAACCTTTTCCAGCCGTAATTTCTGCAATACGCTCCAAAAGATAAGCTTGTGTTTTAAATTCTTCCAAACCAATTTCAGGAATCTGGTGCAAATCACGGCGGATATTAACTAAATCTAAAGTCATATTTTTTCCTTTATTTTTTAAAAGCTTGAGAGAAGTTCTCAAGCCTTTACTTCCTTTATTACAAATTACGCAAAGCGTCTTCGAGTGCTGTTTTTTGTTGTGTTTTGGCATCAATTTCTTTGATGACACGCGCTGGAACACCTGCTACAACAACATTTTCAGGGACATCTTTGGTAACAATAGCTCCCGCAGCAACAACAGAACCATTACCGACTTGAACCCCTTCGATAACGACCGCATTAGCACCGACAAGGACGTTGTCTCCGATACGCACAGGGTCAGCTGAAGCTGGTTCAATTACACCTGCAAGAACGGCACCTGCACCGATATGGCTATTTTTACCAACAATGGCACGACCACCAAGAACAGCACCCATGTCAATCATTGTTCCTGCACCGATTTCAGCACCAATATTAATCACAGCTCCCATCATAACAACCGCATTGTCTTCGATTGTCACTTGGTCACGAATGATAGCCCCCGGTTCGATACGAGCGTTAATACGGCGTTTATCAAGCAATGGCACAGCTGAATTACGACCATCTTGTTCAACAATATAATCTTTATTTTCAGTCAAGTTTGCTAAAAGTGGCTCAATGTCTTTCCAATCACCAAAAAGCACATTACCAAGCTTAATGACACTTTCTGGAACAGCTGCTGCTAATTCACCTTCAAATGTCACTTTAACATTTGTTTTTTTCTCAGCATTTCCGATAAATGCGATAATTTCTTGAGCAGTCATTTTTTGTGCAGTCATATTTAAGATACCCAGAGCGTTGAAGCGGCTCACAGAGCCTTTCAATCGAGAAAAAGTAAAGCAGAACATCTACTACTAACCAATTTTCCCTTTTAGCTCAGATACAGTTATTCAAAACTCCCCTTGCTAAACACTCAAATCCTTCTAATTCAAATTTTATTATATAATTTACTATTATAACAAATATTCAGAAAATTTGGAAAGAAATTTGGTTATTTATTCACCCCGAATAATTTTTTCACGCAAAAAAGCTCCCTTACGGAAGCTTTTTTATCTATGTTAATGATGAATTAAAGACGTGCGTTCAATTCTTCTGACAAGTCTTCAAATCCTGGTTTACCAAGAAGAGCAAACATGTTTTTCTTGTATGCTTCTACACCTGGTTGGTTGAATGGGTTAACAGCGTTAAGGTAACCTGAAAGACCGATAGCCAACTCGAAGAAGTAGATTGTGTAACCAAGAGTGAATTCATCTTGTTGAGGAAGTGTCAAGAACATGTTAGGAACACCACCGTCAGTGTGAGCAAGAAGAACACCGTCAGTTGCTTTTTTGTTTACGAAGTCAACGTCTTTACCTTGAAGGTATCCAAGACCGTCAAGGTCTTCTGACAATTCAGGGATAACAACGTTTTTACGTGGTTTGTCAATACGAACAACTGTTTCGAAGATGTTACGGTAACCTTCTTGGATAAATTGACCAAGTGAGTGAAGGTCAGTTGAGAAGTTAGCAGATGTTGGGTAGATACCTTTTTGGTGTTTACCTTCTGATTCACCAGCTAATTGTTTCCACCATTCGCCAAAGTATTGAAGTGATGGTTCGTAGTTAGCCAAGATTTCAGTGATGTAACCTTTACGGTAAAGAATGTTACGAATAGCAGCGTATTGATAAGCGATGTTTTCTGAAATTTCAGCAGAAGTCAATTCTTGACGTGCAGCGTTAGCACCAGTCATAAGAGCTTCGATGTCGATACCAGCGGCAGCGATTGGAAGAAGACCTACAGCAGTCAATACTGAGAAACGTCCACCAACGTTATCTGGAACAACAAATGTTTCCCAATCGTTAGCAACAGCTTCAACTTTAACAGCACCTTTAGCTTTATCAGTTGTAGCGTAGATACGTTTGTTAGCTTCTTCTTGACCGTATTTTTCAATCAAAAGTTCTTTAAAGACACGGAAAGCAATAGCTGGTTCAGTTGTTGTGCCAGATTTAGAGATAACGTTTACTGAGAACTCTTTATCTTTAACGTATTCCACTAATTCTGCAAGGTAAGTTGACGAAATTGAGTTACCAGCGTAAAGGATTTGTGGACCTTTACGGTCTGCAGATGCTTGAAGGTTATAGAAGTGGTTGCTCAAGAAGTCGATAGCCGCACGAGCTCCAAGGTAAGAACCACCGATACCGATAACAACAAGAACTTCGCTGTCTGATTGGATTTTTGCAGCAGCTTTTTGGATACGCGCAAATTCTTCTTTGTCGTAGTTTTCAGGAAGGTCTAACCAACCAAGGAAGTCAGAACCTGGACCTGTACCTTTGCGCAAGTATTCGTCAGCAGCGTTGACTTGTGGTTGCATGAAGTCGATTTCTTCTTGTTCGACGAATTGACCCAAAAGTTTTGAATAATCAAATTTAATATGTGTCATTACAATACTCCTCAAAAAATTAAATTTCTCTTCTATATTACTCTTTTATGCATGATTTTTCAATGATTTTTACTAAATTATCTCATTTAAACAAAGCGTTTACCAAGTTGCTGAAAACTTTCATGGAACAACCATTTTGTGATGAAAATTTCATAGATTTTTACAGTTATAACCACGTCACAACACAGATGACACTTGATTTATCTAAACGATTAAACACAATTAAAATATTTTAATTCCTGCCCCTTTTCGCCCCTTTTAGTCTCTTAAATAAAAAATAACCCTCTGAAACGATTGATTTCAAAGGGTTTTAGTTTTATATACAAAAAGAGCACACACCTACAATCGCTTAGGGCTGCTGGATTCCTCCCCTGACCCACTTCACGCGCAGATGTTGCTCCGAAGAATATTATATCATAATTTCTAGATTATGCAAACTAAGACTGTTCTTGGGCAGCTTGCTTGGCTGCTTTTTTCTTTTCACGGTTTTTACGGAAAAAATCTTGCATGATAGCTGCACATTCGGTCTCTAAAATCCCAGTCTCCACTTCCACTCGATGATTGAGACGAACGTCCGTCAGAATATCATAAAGACTGCCTGCACCGCCAAATTTTTGATTGGCAGCCCCATAAATCACTTGCGGAATGCGGGCAAGCCCAATAGCTCCACTACACATCACGCAAGGCTCAATGGTCACAAATAGGGTGCTATCTAGCAAACGCCAATTGCCTTCGTTTTCATTGGCATCATCAATCGCCATGATTTCAGCATGCAAAATGGCTTTCTGACGTTCTTCACGCGCATTATGTCCACGTCCAATGATGTCACCGTTTTTCACGATAACACAGCCAATTGGGATTTCCTCTTTTGCTAGCGACTTTTGCGCTTCCTTGAGCGCTTCTCGCATGAAATATTCCTTTTCTTCTTGTGTAAATTCAGCCATTATAGCTCACCAAGTTGCCATGATTTGTGTGGCTCAGCCAAATCAACAGAAACACCGTCAGCATAATTTTCTGCTTCTTCTTTAAGCATTTGAAGGTGATTTTCGGCATCAATGCCTTGCGGTGGAACTGGTGGCGTGTGCGTCAAGACAAGAGATGTCACACCTGCAACCTTGGCAATTTGCCCTGCTTCTTTGGTTGTCAAATGCGCTGGATGATTTTCATTTCCTGCATAAAGGTAAACATCTGCCAAAAAGAGGTCAGCGCCTGCAGCAAATTTATCCAAGCCTTCAAAATAGCCCGTATCACCAGTGAAAACAAGTGTTTGCCCTGTTGCATGTTCGACAATACGAAAAGCGTAGCAAGGAACAGGGTGAACGGTTTTGATAAAGGTAATGTCGAATGGACCAATCTTCTCAACGCCGTTGACATCATAGGCTTTCCCTTGAGAAACACCGTCTAAAGTCAGTTTAGCAAATTCTTGTTCATCTTCGGTGTGTCCGTAGATTGGCAAAATTTTAGGCTCCCAGAGATGTTTGGGATATAGTTGGAAATAATGGCGTAGCACGCCTAAATCAGCAACATGGTCAGGATGATAATGTGAAATAATCACCGCATCCAAGTCAAGTGGGCTGATTTCTTTTTCTAATTCTGTGACAGCGCGACTTCCACAATCCATAAGCAATTGAAAACCGTCCTCACTCGTAACGAGATAAGAGGTCGTTCCGCCGTCTTTATATGGGTAAGCTCCCCAGCAACCAAGTGTTGTGAGTTTCATCGTAGAATCCTCCTCTAGTAATGCTTACTCACATTATAACATTTTTTGAAAACTATCTCTTACGGCACTATCAGTCTATCTTTAAATTTATAGGCTACAACACTAGCAATAATTGCCTTAATCGTATCTCCTGGGATAAATACAAGATTTGATAAAAGAGAAGTCAACAAAGGTGTGTGTATATAAACAGATAGATAAATTGCTCCCACCACATCAACAAATAAAACACCACCTAGTAAAATTGCAATTAAATTATTAATAAAAGATGATGTCTTAAAAATTTTCAAAATCACATTGATTAGAATTGGCACAAAAAACCAAGCAACCACATAACCAGCCGTTGGTCCAGCAAAAACAGCAAACAAAGTACTACCAGAAAAAGCCGGAATAAACATCCCCAAAAGGAAAAACAGAAGAATCGACAGGCACCCTTTTTTCCAACCTAAGAGCACACCTGCTAACATGATTCCCAAATTTTGCAAAACAATTGGAACAGGGATAAACCCCAGTGGAATTGCTGGAATAAAACCTAAAATGACAAGAATAGTTGTCATCATTGTAATATAAAGTAAATCTCTCACGTTTTTCATAAATTACTCCTTAAAATAAATGGTTTCGTGTAAGCGACAGTTTGGATTAAAGTTATGATAACAATATGGACAAGCCCCTTTTTTATACTCCGTGTAAGTTAAAAAATGGCGGCAATTACCACAAAAAACAGGTGAGGCAGCTTTTACCGAAACTGATTCAAGAGGGTGATTTCGTAGCTGATTATGACATTGATAGCAAGCAAAATAATCTTGGCACTTACCACATTTGAGAGCAACAATGTCCTGCTTTGTATGATAATGTTTGCATCTTCCTTTACTATCAAGATTAATTCCATAAATTATCATAATCATCAACCTCCTAACAAAGTTTACTACTTTACTCGTTTTTAGTCAACCTTTTTATTTTTTGGGTTGACTCTTTTTGGAATCTTCTCACTGATAAAGCGCAAAAAGTCTGGAGCAGCTTTGCCCCAGACTTGGTATGCTATTAGAAATTACGGTCACTCTTGTTATAGCCGTAGCGTTCAAAGAAATCTTCGCGGAATTCCAAAAGATTATCATCCATAATAGCTTGACGAACTTTTTTCATCAAGTTGACAAGGAAGTAAAGGTTATGATAGCTTGTCAAACGAAGCCCAAAGGTTTCATCAGCTTTAAGCAAGTGACGAATGTAAGCACGTGTGTAATTGCGACATGTATAGCAATCACAATCATGGTCAAGTGGTGTGAAATCTTCTGCATAGGCTGCATTTTTGACCACCAAACGCCCTTCACTTGTCATGCAGGTTCCATTTCGAGCGATACGTGTTGGAAGTACGCAGTCAAACATATCCACACCGCGGATAACACCGTCAATCAAACTATCTGGTGCACCAACGCCCATAAGGTAACGTGGTTTATTTTCTGGCAACATTGGCACTGTGAAATCAAGCACCTCATTCATTTCTTTGTGTGATTCTCCAACGGCAAGTCCACCAATTGAATATCCTGGGAAATCCATGCTGACCAAGTCACTAGCTGATTGGCGACGAAGGTCTTTGAAACCAGCACCTTGCACGATACCAAAAAGTCCTTGGTCATGTGGACGACGATGTGCTTTCAAGCCACGTTCAGCCCAACGACTTGTACGTTCGATTGATTTTCTAACGTAATCATACGGTTGGTGGAATTGAGGGCATTCATCAAAGCTCATCATGATGTCCGATCCAAGATTATTTTGAATAGAGATGGCTTTTTCTGGTGAGAGGAACATTTTAGCACCGTTAAGGTGGTTTTTAAATGTCACCCCTTCCTCAGTGATGTTACGTGTATCAGCCAATGAATACACTTGGAAACCACCACTATCAGTCAGAATCGCTTGGTCCCAATTCATAAATTTATGAAGTCCACCAGCGCGAGCGATTAATTCGTCACCTGGACGTAACCAGAGGTGATAAGTATTTGATAAGATAATTCCTGAACCCATTTCCTTGAGTTCTTCTGGCGATTGTGTTTTAACTGTTGCTTGCGTTCCAACAGGCATAAACATTGGCGTTGGAAATGTGCCGTGGGGCGTGATAATTTCACCCAAACGAGCACCTGTGTGTTTTTCTTTCTTAATTAAGCGATACTTAATCGGATAATCTGTCATTTTTTTCTCCTAGCTACCACAAAAAACAGTTGTGGGCATTTTTTATATTGTCATGATTAAACAGTAATCAGACTGAGAATTTGAGACTGAAAAGCTCATTAATCTCTTGCCTTGTATTATAAAAAATACAAAGTACAACCTCTACGATTTTACCAAAAATCACATCTTTTGTCATGTCTCTATGGTTTAGTGTGTTATATCTAATACAATATGATATAATTAAAAACGTGGAAGTAATTATTTTTTTAAGGGATAATAAAGGAGGACCATTATGAAAGCTTCAGAAACACGTCGAAAAGCTAGAGAATTTCTTAAAACTCTCTCTGGTAAATACCAACTGTTTATTGTTTCTATTGTTTTAGCGATTCTTACCGTTTCAATTTCTTATCGTCAAACAATTTTCACAACAAGCCACGGTACTGAATTTAGCATCACAGAATCTGTTCCAAGTATCATTGGCATTCTATCTGCACTATTTCTTGCGTCGGCAAGTTATGCTGTACTTGACGTAATTCGCTTCAAACGCAACCACGTCGAAGTAGGAGACAACATGATTGTCTTTTCAAACGAACTATTTGGGAAATACGTTTTGACAGCTATTTTAAAATGGCTATTTCTCTTCTTATGGTCTTTGATTGCTGGTGTCGGAATATTTATTTTTACTATCGGAGTTACTTATGCAGCTGTAGATGATTCTGCTGCAGGATGGATTATTGTGATTATCGGTTTGATTGCGATGATGGCGGGATTTGTACTTGCTATTATTAAAAACTATTCATACTGCATGACAACTTATATTCTTTATGATGATGTCCAAAACGGCACTTATGAAGGTCCTCGTAGCGTTATTGATAAGAGTACAAAACTGATGAAAGGAAATAGATGGCGTTTCTTCTGCTTACAATTTAGCTTCATTGGTTGGTACATCTTAACAGGAATCACTTGTGGTTTGCTTTACTTCTACACACTACCATACACTACAACAGCCAACCTCTTCTTCTACGAAGACTTACTAGAAAATGCTGAATAATATAACAAATCACCCTAGCCTTGCTAAGGTGATTTGTTATATTATTCAGGTTTATGACCAAAATCCAATTTGAACCTTTACTTATCCTCTCGATAAGTCATAAAAAATTCGCCTGCTGCTTTTAGTTTTTCTTGACATTTTGGGCAAATGCCGTAAGCTGTCAGTTGAATTTTTGTGATTTGATAACCTATTTGTTCATAAGCTTCTTTGCCAATATCAATAGCATCAACATCCATAAAATCAGCAATTTCACCACAGTTTTTACAAACAATGTTAATGTGCTGATGTCCCATAAAATCATAGTAAGTTGTGGTGTCGTTTGTTACTTTTAACTCGGCAACAAATCCTTCATCAACCAATACTTTCATATTGTTATAAACCGTTGCTAAACTCATATTAGGGTGTTCTGGCAATAGGTCTCTATAAATTTTATCGACACTAGGGTGCTCATGACTATTTATAATATAAGCAATAATGGCTTTGCGAGTCTCCGTTATACGGATATGTTTCTTTTTGAGATGCTCAATGACATTCTCATAGGCATCCAAAGGACGGTGGTGAGTGTGAACATCCATTATAGCTCTCCTTATCTAATTTACTAAGTTAATTATAACATAGTTTAAAAAAGTACATGTCAAGACACGCTCACCTATTTTATGATAAAAATCAGACAATTTCAAGTTACTGAGATATTTTTTAGAAAAAATTGATGAAATTGTCTTTTGAGATATTATTTTTGATTTTTTGTAAATATCGACATAAAATTCTTGACTGTTTCTTGCCTTTGGTTTTATAATATATTTATCGTTAACGACATAAAAATAAATAAAAGGAGAAAAAACAGGTGACAAAAATATTTAAAACTTTGGACGATTTTTTAGGAACTCACTTTATTTACACTTACGATAATGGTTGGGAATACGAATGGTATGCTAAAAATGAACACACTGTTGATTATCGTATTCATGGCGGTATGGTTGCTGGGCGTTGGGTCAAAGACCAAGAAGCTAATATCGTTATGCTCACAGAAGGCGTTTATAAAGTTGCTTGGACAGAACCAACTGGTACTGATGTTGCCCTTGATTTCGTGCCCAATGAGAAAAAATTGAACGGTACGATTTTCTTTCCTGCTTGGGTTCATGAACATCCTGAAATTACGGTTTGCTTCCAAAATGAACACATTGATTTAATGGAAGAATCTCGCGAAAAATACGCTACTTATCCAAAATTAGTCGTTCCTGAATTTGCTCACATTACCTATATGGGTGATGCGGGGCAAAATAACGAAGATGTCATCTCTGAAGCACCATACGAAGGCTTACCAGACGACATTCGTAACGGGAAATACTTTGATGATAATTACAAACGTTGGAAAAAATAATTATCTAATCTGATGAATTCTTGCTATACTAGTTATAAACAACTATTCATTACAAGGAGGTCTTATGCCTAAAGAACGTCTCTTACCCTATATCATTTTGGGGATTGTCAAACATTCTTCACCGATTACTGGGCAGGCTATTACGAAACAATTTGACAATGAGATTGGCGAATTTTGGCGTGCTTCTCATAGTCAGATTTACCCTGAATTAAAACGTATGTCCAATGACAATTGGCTCAAACAAACGACCTCTGAAGATAATGCTAAGGAAAAATATTACCAATTAACGAGTGAGGGGGAAGCAATTCTTTCTAACTGGTTAGAGGAGACGGTCGAGGAAGCGCCTATTCAAAAGGACCTTTTCTCTTTAAAAATGTTCTTTATCCACGACCAAGCTAACCCGCGAATTTTGTCCTTATTAGAGGAAGAACGTCAGATTTTGCTAGAACAGCTGGCGCATTTTAAAATGCGAGAAAAATTACTTTTTTCAAGCTCGAAAGATATTGAGCGTGCCTACGGTCACTACCTTATCCTAAGCCGCGCCATTTCCCGTGTTAGCAGTCAATTGAGCTGGATTGAGGACACTATCCAACAATGGCAGAAACAGAATAAAAACTGAGAGTCGCTTTTTGCGGACTCTCAGTTTTTTTGTTAGCTTACAAGCCTTGATATTCAATCTTGATGCATTTGTTCATGACAATTTTATCACGTCCTGCGGCTTGTAAAATATCAGCAGCTTCTTGACTTTCTAGACCAAGTTGCACCCAAAAAATGTCGGCATCTGTTTCAATGAAATCTTTGGCAACTTCTGGTAGAAATTCACTTCGTCTGAAAACATCAACAATGTCAATGTGGACAGGAACGTCTTGAAGTCTAGCATAAGCTGTCTCGTTTAAAATTTTCTGTCCTGCTAATCTTGGATTGACAGGAATAATCGTATAACCAGCTTCTTGCATGATTTTTGAAACACCATAAGCTGGACTATTTTCACGATGTGATAAACCAACAACAGCAATGGTTTTGGCATTTTTTAAATAATCAGCAATCACATCTTGACTAGGATTTTGAAATGTTGTCATCTGGCTGCCTCCTTTGTATGACGTTTTTCTTAAGTATAACATAGTTAATGCAAAAACCAAGCTACCAAAGTTTGGTAGCTCGTTTCTTTATTTCTATTTTGCTTCGTACCATGTTTGTCCTGCATTTTCGTCTGCAATGAGGGGTACTGATAAGTCAATCGCTGATTCCATGGTTTCTTTGACCAATGTTTTAACGGCTTCAAGTTCGTCTTTTGGTACTTGAAGAATGATTTCATCGTGTACTTGTAAAAGCATTTTTGTCTTGAATTGACCGTCAACTAAGGCTTTGTCAAGGTTGATCATGGCAATTTTGAGAATATCAGCTGCACTACCTTGGATTGGTGAGTTGATAGCTGTGCGTTCTGCAAATTGACGAATATTGAAATTACGTGAATTAATATCTGGCAACTCTCGGCGACGGTGGAAAAGCGTTTCGACATAACCTTTGTCTTTGGCATCACGCACCACGCGCTCCATGTAATTTTTAATGCCTGGATAGCGTTCAAAATACGTTTCAATGTATTGTTTAGCCACTTTACGTGGAATGCCGAGGTTATTAGCAAGCCCATAATCCGAAATGCCGTAAACAATACCAAAGTTAACAGCCTTAGCATTACGACGGTCATTTGGTGTGACATCTTCTGTTTTTTCAATACCAAAGACACGCATGGCTGTTGACGTGTGAATGTCTGCTCCTTCACGGAAAGCCGCAATTAAATGCTCATCATTTGAAATGTGAGCCAGAACACGCAATTCGATTTGTGAGTAGTCAGAACTTAAAAGCACTTCATCTTCTGTCTCTGGGACAAATGCTTTACGAATCAAGCGCCCTTGTTCCAAACGTACTGGGATGTTTTGCAAGTTAGGGTCAACACTAGACAAACGACCTGTTTGCGTCAAATCTTGTAAGTAACGGGTGTGAATTTTACCATCCTGCAAAATGAAATCCTGCAAACCAACGATATAAGTTGATTGCAATTTGGCAATTTGGCGATATTCCAAAATTTTAGACACGATTGGCGAGATTGGCGCCAATCGTTCCAAGACATCCACCGCTGTTGAATACCCTGTCTTGGTTTTCTTCGTGTAGCTTGTTGGCAATTGCATCTTGTCAAAGAGCAATTCACCCAATTGTTTTGGCGAATTGATATTAAATTCCATGCCCGCCAAATCGTAAATTTCTTGTGTCAACTCATCGATAACAGCCTGATTAGAAGCTTCCATTTCTTGAAGCGTTGCTTTTTTAACCGAAATACCTGCAATTTCCATTTTAGCAAGGACATTTGCCAACGGTTGCTCCATGTCAAAGAGAAGGCTGGCTTGTTGGTGTTCTGTCAACTTGTCTAGCATGACTTTCTCAGAATGGTTCAAAACCACAATCTTACGTGCTAAATGGCTGAGCAGCACCGATTTTTCAGGAACGGCACGCTTAACCCCCTTGCCATAAACAGCTTCATCACTATCTAAAACATAATCCGTGTAAAGTCGTGCAATAGTTGACAGTTCATTGTCATCAACCGTTGATAGGAGGTATTTTGCCAAACGGCTGTCAAATGCTGGCGCTGGTAAATCAACACCAAAATGACTAAGCAAGACTTTGCTACGTTTGAAATCGTAAGTTTTGATTGGTTTAGCTAGCGCTGCTTTGAACAAATCGTCCTTGAGAAGGTCAAGATTGGTTGACGCATAAATCGCCTTGTCATTTCCCCAAGCAAAGCCAATGATATTTTCAACGTGATAATTATCACCTAAAATTTCAAAATAGAAAAATTGGTCATCTGCGAACATATCCGCACTCAAGCTATCCACCTCGGTGTAGCTAACGTCGAATTTTTCTTGTTTCTTCGGAGCACCTAGATTGTCTTTAAATTGCTTGAAGCCCATTTCATCGTAAAATGGTACTAATTTGTCTAAATCTGGTCCTTGATAGTCGATGTCGTCCAAACCAATGGTAATCGGTGCACTGATATTGATAGTCGCCAAGGTCTTAGATAAGAAAGCTTGCTCTTTATCATTAATCAAGTTTTCTTTCATCTTAGATTTCTTCATGCCGTCGATGTTTTCGTAAACACCTTCAAGGCTGCCATATTCTAAGAGAAGTTTTAGACCTGTTTTTTCACCAACTTTGGTAACACCAGGAATATTATCGGATTTATCACCCATAAGGGCTTTAAGGTCGATGAATTGTTTTGGCGTAATCCCCATTTTTTCCATAAGGTAAGTTGGGGTGAATTCTTCAAACTCAGCCACACCTTTTTTGGAAATTTCGACGGTTGTGTTGTTATCAGCTAATTGAATAAGGTCTTTATCTCCGCTGACAATGGTAACGTCGTACTCGTCCTCATTTTCAGCTAATTTATCCAGCGTTCCGATGATGTCATCGGCTTCATAATTTTCCAAATCATAGAAAGTAATGCCAAGCGCACTAAGCATTTCACGAATGTAAGGCAATTGCTCACGGAATTCATCTGGCGTTTTGGCACGACCTGCCTTGTAATCTTTGTACATTTCTGTACGGAAAGTCGTCTTACCAGCATCAAAAGCCACCAAAACGTGTGTTGGCTGAACTCTTTCTAATAAATGATTGAGCATGAGGTGAAAACCGTAAATGGCATTGGTATGCAAACCAGCACGATTTTTAAAGCGATCAATCTGATTATACAGTGCAAAAAAGGCACGATAAGCAACGGATGACCCGTCAATTAAAAGTAATTTTTTCTTGTTTTCCATGGCTTTATTATAACATATCTTGAGCTTTCATTTGGCTTTGGAAGGTTGAAGAAATCCTTTTTTCCAAATTTCTCTAAAATGACACACAATCTCCACTTTTATAACATTTTTTTGTATTGGAATTAATAAAGGCATTAATTTCAAAGATTATGGTGAATTTTCTGGTTTTTCTGTCTTTAGTAGAAAATAATCTTTCACTTAAGTTTTCTTTAAGGCTAGCTTTTTATACTTTAACTATTCCTAAAACTTTCACAGCTAGGTTTGCTAGCTAACGTTCACTTTAGCACCTCCCAAGCTAAGTGAATGTATCTTTTTCATAATCTCCTTAAAGTCTAGCCTTTGGCTAGGCTTTTTGTGTTGAAAAAACACTTCCATTATGCTGGAAGTGCCATTTTATCATTATAAATAATTCACTAAATACATCAAAATTGGGACGATGAGCATGGTGAGAAGGGTTGATTCGGTCACCATAATAGCTGCGTAATCTGCGTCTGCTCCGTAAAGTTTTGCGACAACGGGGGCGTTTGTCATAACAGGCATGGCTGATTGGATGATAAAGACTTGTTTCATTAGTAATGGCATTTGCGTGTGGCTAACAATCACCATCATTAACAGCGGAGCTACAACAAAACGTCCTAAAAGAACCAAAACATTGTCTTTACTAAAACGCAGGCGTGACAGCCCTGCATTTGCCACCGAAATCCCAATAAAAATCATTGATAGCGGAATCGTAAGGTTGCCCAAATATTGAAAGTCGCTAAGTAAAAAGGCAGGCAGTTGGATGTTCAATAGCACCAAAATCACCCCAATAATAAAGCCTAAAAGCGGTGGTGAGAAAATTTTTCGTAAACTATCACGAAAGTCAATCGTGGCAGAATGACGTCCATCTTTTTGGATAAAATAAGTTCCAATCGTCCAAAAGAAAGTCGTGTTGCACATGTAATAAACCAAAACGTAAGGAATGCTTTTATCACCAAAAAGGGCTTGATTGATAGGCAATCCCACAAAAATGGTATTGGAATTAAAAAACATAGAGACAAACAAGCCCTGATGTTTTTTATCTACGGCAAATAGCTGCGCTACCGCCATGGCAATCGCAAGTAGAATAATCATCGAAAGAGCAGGAAAACGCAATTGTGGCAGCATTTTTAACAATTCATCAGCCGTGAAACGACCAACAATCGTATAAATCATGTAACATGGTAAAGCCACTTTGGTAACTAATTGTGCAATCAAAGAGGAGGTCTGGTCATCAAACCAACCTTTTTTAGCTAAAACATAGCCCACCATAACCATGACCAAAATAACTAAGACACCTGAAATACTGTTCACAAACGTTGTCATTACTTACTTCCTTTTAAACTAATTATTTTCAGTATAGCATATTTTCTTAGGTTTCTTAAGTACGGTTAAAAAATCACTTAAAAACGACTGTTTTCCAGTCGTTTTTAATGTTAGATATTAGCAAAAATAACTGCTGTATTAAGGGAGTAATCAAATACAGTAGGTATGAAAGCTCCTGAGGAAATTATAGGGAACTTTCTTTGTATCATAAAACATTATTAAAGGTGATTGACAGTGTTGACAATATTATCAACTGTGAAACCGTAGTGTTCAATCACCTCTGATGCTGGTGCTGAAGCTCCAAACGTATCAATACCGATGACTTTGCCGTCTAAGCCAACGTATTTATACCATGGTTGGGTTGCCGCCATTTCAATAGCAACACGTTTCCGAACAGCATTTGGGAGAATCATTTCTTTATATTCTGCTGGTTGGTCATCAAATAATTCTGTTGACGGTACTGAAACAACTCGAACCTTACCACCTTGGGCAACTAATTTTTTAGCCGCTTCTACCGCTAAATTAATTTCTGAGCCTGATGCTAAAAGAATGGTATCAAAATCTGCGCTTGACTCGTAAACAACATAAGCACCTTTTTCGACGGCAGTGAAACTTGTTCCTTTTTCAACAACTAGATTTTGACGTGTTAAAACAAGCGCTGTCGGCGTTGATTTTTGTGTCAAAGCATAGTGCCAAGCAGCCTGCGTTTCACGGGCATCTGCTGGGCGAAGCACTGTCAAATTTGGAATTGCTCGCAAACCTGATAATTGTTCAATTGGCTCATGAGTTGGTCCGTCCTCACCAACAGCAATGGAATCATGAGTAAAAACATAGACAACTGGCAAGCTTTGGAGAGCAGACAGACGCATGGCAGCTTTAAGATAATCAGAAAAGACAAAGAATGTCCCACCAAAAACGCGAAGCCCACCATGCAGTGCCATACCATTCAAAATAGTTGCCATACCAAACTCACGAACACCAAACTGAATATTGCGATTAAGTGGATGTTCAGCATCTTGTAAGCCATCATCGTTAATATAAGTCATGTTTGAATGAGCAAGGTCAGCTGAGCCACCAAGAAAATTAGGAAGAACCGCTGCTGCCGCATTAATCGCAGCTTGTGACGAGTGACGTGTTGCTTGTGAAAAGCCATCGTCAAAAACAGGAAAATCTGCTTCTGTGAGCGTTGCTGGGTCCTCTCCTCTAATAATAGCTTCAACTTCTTTAGCTTCATTTGGATAGGCTATTTTGTAGTCTGCGAGCATTTCTAACCATTTTTGATATGCTGCAACCCCACGCTTCTCTACATTTTCTTTAAAATCATCATAAACCTCTTCGGGAACGTCAAACGGTGGATACTCCCAGCCAAGATGACGTCGTGTGGCAGCTATTTCTTCAGCACCGAGTGGAGCTCCGTGAACCGCATTGGTTCCACCTTTTGTTGGTGCACCGTAGCCAATCGTTGTTTTAATTTCAATCAAGCTTGGCTTGTTAGAAGCTTTTGCTTCTTCGATAGCAAGACTAATGGCATTGATATCTGTGCCATCTTCAACAATAGCAGTATGCCAACCATAAGCATTGTAGCGTGCACGAACATTTTCAGTAAAAGCAGCATTTGTCTCACCATCTAGGCAAATATCATTTGAATCATAAAGAACAATCAACTTATTCAATTGCTGTTTAGCTGCGTAAGATGATGCTTCGCCAGACACTCCTTCCATAAAGTCACCGTCACCAGCGATAACATAGGTATAGTGATTGAAAATTGGAAAATCTGGTTTATTGTATTTTGCAGCTAAGAAACGTTCCGCCTGTGCTAGTCCGACAGCCATAGAAATCCCTTGACCTAGTGGTCCAGAGGTTGCATCCACACCATCAGTATGACCGTATTCGGGATGACCTGGCGTTCTTGACCCCCATTGACGAAAATGTTTCAAATCATCAATCGTAACGTCGAATCCTGACAAATGAAGAAGAGCATAAAGCAACATTGAACCATGCCCTGCTGATAAAATGAAGCGGTCGCGATTAATCCAGTTTGAAACAGCAGGATTGACACGCAAATGTTTAGTGTAAAGACTGTATGCCATTGGAGCAGCTCCCATAACGACTCCTGGATGACCTGATTTGGCTTTTTCAATGGCATCAATTCCTAAAAAACGAATGGCATTAACAGATAATTGTGACATAATAATTCTCCTTGTGAAATCATTCTGCTAACTTTTAAGATTATTCACCCTTAAAAATTTTCCAATCCTGCATAAACTGTGTTAACCCTGAATCCGTCAAAGGGTGTTTGGTCATTTTATCAAAAACAGCATCTGGAATGGTAGCAATATGAGCACCTCGTTTCGCAACGTTCTCAACATGAACTGTATTACGAATACTTGCTGCAATGATTTCCGTATCAAAGTCATAAAAATCAATGATTTCTCGCAAATCTGAAATCAATTGGTAAGCATCTGTGCCGATGTCTTCCAAACGTCCAACAAATGGACTGATAAAGGTTGCACCAGCTTTGATAGCCATAAGCCCTTGAGATACCGTAAAAATAAGAGTGACGTTGGTTTTAATGTTTTCTTTTGAAAGCACATTGACTGCTTTCAACCCTTCCATTGTCATCGGAATTTTGACCACAATATTATCTGCCCATTTAGCAATATCACGCGCTTCAGTAATCATTTCTTCAGCTGTTACGCCTGTGACTTCTGCCGATACGGGACCGTCAACAATCTGGCAAATTTCCTTGATAACCGTCTCAAAATCACGCCCTTCACGGGAAATAATCGTTGGATTAGTCGTGACACCGTCCACGACACCTAGTTCATTAACCGTTTTAATCGCCGAAACATCAGCTGTATCTAAGAAAAATTTCATTGTTTGTCTCCTTTTCATTTTTTCTGATAAAATAAAGGGCTGATAACAACCCTTTATCCTACTAAAGTAAAGCTTTAAACTGGATATTTGAATCGTGCTCAAACACATCATCAAAACCACGTGGGTGGTGATATTCAATACGGTCTTTATCTTGTGGATAAACATATTTACCACCAACTTCCCAGATAAATGGGTGGAATTGATATTGTAGGCGTTCTTTGCGCATCTTCCAGAGAGCAAGGATTTCATCCGTTGAAGCCATAAAGTTTGACCAGATATCATAATGCACTGGAATGATGACCTTGGCACGAAGATTTTCAGCCATGCGAAGAAGGTCAATTGAGGTCATCTTGTCTTGAATACCAATTGGATTGTCCCCATAATTGTTAATCGCAACGTCAATGTCGAAGTCCTTACCATGTTTTGCAAAATAATTTGAAAAATGTGAATCGGCACCATGATAAATCGTTCCACCTGGTGTTTCAAAGATGTAATTAACTGCCTTACGTGCCATCTCTTCATCTGTCACAGCAAGTCCTTTCAGACTATCATTATTTTCCTTGGCACCGTCAACAGGAAGCGTCACAAGACACGTACGGTCAAAAGATTCAACAGCAGTCACTTTAACATCTTTAAATTCAAAGCTTTCTCCTGGTTTGATAATAATGATACGTTCTTCTGGAACACCCCATTTTTTCCAAATTTCCCCACATTCATAAGGTCCCACAAATTTAACGTGGTCAAGTTTTGGATTGTTTACAATGGCAGCAGCGGTATTGATATCAATATGGTCGCTATGGAAGTGAGAGACGAGGTAGTAATCCAATTCATTAATGGCAAATGGGTCAATAACCATTGGTTGCACGCGCAAGTTTGGTTGTAATTTACGAACCCCCGCCATATTTGCCATTTGATGTCCCCAAACCATATCTTTGACTTTCTTAGTTGATTTTCCTCTATTTGACCAGAGGTCCATAACAATATTTGCACCTCCTGGTGTCTTAATCCAAACACCACAATTGCCTAACCACCACATAGCGAAATTATTTTTAGGAACGACTTCTTCTTCAATTTCTTCGTTGAGCCAAGTTCCCCATTCAGGAAAAGTATTTAAAATCCATGATTCACGTGTGATGTCTTTAACATTAGCCATTTTGTTTCCTCCTATTTGTATTGTTACGTTATTCATTTACAATAACAGTATAGTCTAGAAAGCGATTCCAAAAAAGACCAAGTATTACACGATGATGTGTTCATTTTTGGGCTGAAAGTTTTTAGCTATAGGGTTTTACTATTGATTTTCTAAAATATAATGATAAATGTCCTTAGGAGAAAAATTATCTAAGGCTTCATAAAAGTTTTCCTGACCTAACAGTTTTAATAACTGATTCATAGCCAGTAAATGGACACTACTTTTAGGTGCTGAAAGTAGCAAAATATATTTCACACTACTTTTATCTTTAAATATAAATGGATGTTTTAAGACAACTAAACTCATCCCCAAATTATTTCCACCAGTATCAGTAGCGTGTGGCATACAAAACAAGGAAGTTAATCTCATTATTACCCCTTTATGATAATCATCAATAAGTTTTTCCAAATATTGATTTTGGATGATGCCACTTTGGAGCAAAGGTTTAGCTGCTTTACAAATTCCCTCCTCATAATCTGAAATTTCCACATTGGTCTGAATAAATTTAATTTCTAAAAGGTCAGATAAATTGGGCTCTGCAATTCTATTGCAGTCAATAATTCTTTTATCATTTGGTGTTAACAAATAAGTATAAAGTTCTTGTTCTAATTGCTTAGTATCCTTAATCTCAGTATTTTTATTGATGATAGTAACTAAGTCTGTGACCCTTGGTAAACGAACTTTATTAATTCCGAATTTACTATAGACTTTGCGTAATAAATTATAGCGTTCCTCTGACGTCATGACTGGATTAACAACAAATACTTCCTTCGCTAAAGAAAATAGGTCTAAGTTTGATTCTGTTGAAAAAATCATATCAACTTTCGAAGGTTCAACAAGTAAACTGTTTTTATCATATGGACCAAGGAAGCGAAAATCTGGGAATAAAAGTTTTAATTGTTGAAAGACAAGTGCAGAGCTTCCAATTCCATTTTGACAAACAACTGCTGCAACCAATTTACCATCATCTTTTATACCATAATCTTCAATAGCAACCGCGAAATGTAAAGTTAAATAGGCAATTTCTTCTTCTGGAATCGGAAAATCATAACAATCTTCTATCTCTTTTAAAGCTAATCCTACAATTTTAAAAAGGTTGGGATATTGTGATTTTATACGTGATGAAAATTGGTTCAAAATTGGTATTTTATAAATCATTCTATGATGAACCGCTCTAAAGTGACTGTATAAATTATTTTCAACTTCTTTCATGTTATAAAATTCAATCCCTGATAAAAGTTCAAAGCGTTTAATAACCTTATTAACAAGTTCCAATATGATCTTTCTATCAAAGGCATCTTCACCAATATGAACCGTGGTAAAAGTCAGTATCCATGAAGTTAGAAAGCCAATTGCCTCTTTGTTAGTATCTGGGAGAAATTGATTTAAGATATCCTTTGATAGTTTAAATTCCTTTGATATCTCCAAAGCTTTATATTTATAATTGTCATCATCAGACGAATTACTTTTTAAGCGATTAAGAAAGAGAGATAAAGTGTATACAATTTCTGTCAATTGCCTATCTGTAAATGTAAAATCATACTTTTTAGAAAAAGCAATAAAAGTTTCATAAATCTGTTTTAAAACATCTATAGATTCATTGAAAAAGAAATAGTCATAAAAGAATGTTCCAAAATCGGAAGCTAGATCTTCCAAAATATAATACATTGCTAGATAGCGAATTTGATTTTCATCTCCTGATAAATAATAGCCAACATTTCTATCATTTTTAATTTTAATATCGGATGGTTTTATTTCCTTTTGCAATCTCTTAATATCACTAATAACAGTTGATTTACTTACTTTTAGTGACACTAGAAAATCACTAATTGATAAATAATCGGATGGTTTATTAAAAATTAGAAAGAAGATATATTTGATTCGCTCGTCCGCATCTAACAAATAGTCAGTAAATAAAGTATTGTTAATAAAACAATCAATAAAGAATTGCTTATTCTCTGAGGTTAAAATGATATTTTCTTTGAATATTGATAACGCAGCCCTATCGTTCTCTAGTAAAAAAGAGTTAATATGGTCCAATGCGTAAAGAATTTGTTTTTTAGAAAGAGAAGTCTTTGACATGAGTTTGGTTAGACTAATTTCTTCTTCATTAATTAAATAATTCATAATCTGAATTGATTTTTTATCTAGCATAACCGCCTCCGTCTGCATTTATTTCATAGCAGTTCTTTACTCTTATTAACTGCTTCTCTTAATGCTCTAGCATTTTGTTCAATTTCTTGTGCAGTTCCCTTAGATAATAAACTGCCAATTCCCATGCAGTCTACTCCTTGTTTTAACCACTCATTAACATTGTTTAGAGTCACCCCACCCGAGGATAAAATAGGAACATACGGCATTGGTGTCTTTATAGTTGAAATAATATTTGGTCCATACAAAGATGAGCTCGGAAAAGCTTTTACCATGGATGCTCCTGCTTCTAATGCCTCCACCACTTCAGTCATTGTCATACAGCCAGGCATATAAGCAATCTGATAGCGATTACAGATTTTGGCTACCTCTTCCTTAAAGGTAGGGGCAATGATAAATTCTGCACCATTAAAGATAGCCTCTCTAGCCGTTTCACTGTCTAATACCGTTCCAGCCCCTACCAGCAATCTATGGTTATACTTTTCCTTCAACTGCTGAATAATATCCCCAGCATTAAAATTAGTATAACTAATTTCCAAACAAGATACTCCTCCAGCTAAACAACTTTCTGCAATTTCCTTAGCACGTTCAAAAGTTGTCACGCGGATGATTCCCATCAACTTCTCTTCATACAATCGATTAAGCACATCTATTTTTTTCATTTTATTTTTCCTTCAAAATTTTCATATTCTTGGTAAGATTTTAATACTTTGTTGATTTCCTTTTTTTCATCTGCTGTTAAAGTCAACTTAACTGGTGATAGAGAATCACCTACAGGAATACCAATTTGATTTAAAGTATATTTTAATACTGATGGTATAGTTGAATATTTCAATACCTTTCGATAGGCGTTTATACTTTCTTGTAATTTCTCAGCTTCTTTTAATTGATGGCTCAAAAAATGTCTGTAAATCCCAACATCTGTTTTTGTTAAGACATTTGATGTTGCTGCTACTGCACCATCTGCTCCTAATTGTAAAGCTGCTAAAATTCTTGAATCCGATCCAACCAAAACCGAAAAATCTTCCTGTCTTGTTAAATCAATATATTTAGCTAACTGTTCAAGATTGCCACTACTATCTTTTATACCAATAATATTTGGGAGTTTAGCCAAACGTCCTACCGTCTCGGGTTCCAAATTATTCCCTGTATTTTGAGGAATATTGTATAGAATAATGGGAAGTGTAACCGCATCTGATATTAATTTATAGTGGGCATATAATTCATCTTGCGAAAATGATAATAAATAAGGTGTAATAATTGAAACCGCTGATACGCCTACTTCTTCCATTCTTTGACTTAAAGCAATAACTTCCTTGGTTCCTATTGTCCCAGTTCCCACATAAACAGGAACTCTACCTGCGACAACTTCAACAACCATTTTGGCATAAGCCACTTTTTCATCATCACTTAGTCCAAAAAATTCTCCATTTGTTCCCAAAATAAATAGACCGCTAACTCCATTTTTAATCAGACGATTGACTAAACTCACTACTCCATCTCTTGACAATGAACCATCATCATGAAGTGGTGTCGCCATTGCCGTAATAATACCTGTAATTCTCATATTATTTCCTTTCTAGCGACTTTCCAAGACTTCCCCCAGGGTGCCATAGATGGTATTGCTCCATATTCAAATGACTTTTTTCTTGAAGGACAATTGATACCGCTTGTAAAATTAATATTTCCGCAATGATTGAAGCACGAGGAGGTTTATTAAAACTATCCCCTTCCTCTTCAACACCTGCAAATAATGTCAAATCAGTATTTCTAGCTAACCAAGAAGAGTTACCACCTGTTACTGATACAATTTTGATACTTAACTTTTTTAATGCTTCAATAGTCTGTTGTAATTCCAGCGTTTCTCCACTATTAGAGATAGCAATAACAATATCTCCCTCCATCACTTGACCCGCTGAACCATGAACTGATTCCGTAGCATCTAAAAAATACGCTGGTGTTCCTGTAGAAGATAGTAACGCTGAAATATACTGAGATACATGACTAGGCTTACCGATACCAGTAACGTGAACACGTCCCCCATGTTGTTTAGCATCTAAAATCAATTCAGCTACTAAGTTAATTTTTTCTTTATCAATATTTCTAATAAAATTATGCAACTCTGTATCTAAAGTATTGATAAAATAATCTAATTGCAAGTTACTCATAAAAAACTCCTCAACTAAAGAGACTAACTTCTCGTAACGTTACATCGTTACATATTGAACAACTTCAATATCCAATCTAATAGATTCCCCACAACATTATAATCAATATTTGGGAATGTTGAACCCTCGATTCCTAGACTTCCATAAAGTGGATACAATAAAACTGGTAAAAAGGCTAACAATAATCCTTGAACAAACGATCCGAGAACTGCACCACGCCATCCACCTGTCGAATTGCCAAAGACAGCTGCCGTTCCTCCAGAGAAGAAACAAATGTGAGCTGCTGGAATAATGACAACAGGGAACTTAAAAGCGACCATAACCAGTACTGCCAATAATCCCGCTACATAAGACGAAACAAAACCAATAATAACCGCTGTTGGAGCAAATGGGAATACTGTTGGAACATCTAGAGCTGGACGTGAGTTTGGAATGAATTTCTCTGAGATAGAAACGAAAGCCGCTGTAATTTCAGCTAAGAACATACGTACACCTGTCATCAAGATAGACATCCCTGCTGTAAAAGTGAATGCTTGAACAAAAGGAAAGACCAGCCAGTGAGTACTTCCTGCAAGTTCTTGGGTTACTTTAGGTCCTGCCTTCAAAGCTGATACATAGAAAAGTATCAGCATTACCACAGCTACTCCCATTAGAAAGTCCCTAAAAATAGATAACCAACCTGGAAAGTTAAATCCTTCTGTTGTTTCATCCTCATGTTTATGGAATAATTTACCAATATAACCTGAAAGCGCATAGCCAACCATATTAAAGTGACCGATAGCTGTTGTATCGCTTCCTGTAATTTTCCTCATAAACGGTTGACATAATTGTGGTAGAGCCGCTGAACAAAAACCTAAAATAATACCACCAGTAATAATTGCTGGTATATCACCAATTCCATGAGCTTTGAGAACAAGAGACAATACACATGCAAAGAATAAACTGTGACCTGTTGTAAAGAAAATATTTTTAAAAGGTGTAATCCTTGCTATTACCAAGTTCATAACAAAACCTAAAATTAAAGTACAACTAGTCACAAATGCAAATTCACTTTGTGCTAATGCTGTTGCAGCCTCTGGTGAAGCAACGACTCCAACAATATTAAAGCCCTTTTGAAAAAGTGTATTAAAATTTTGTAAGGCACTTGTCATAATTGTCCCACCAGCACTAAAGACTAAGAAACCAATAACTGTCTTGAATGTACCTGTTAAAACCTCTGATCCTTTTTTCTTTTGAGCCAATAAACCAACCATCGCCACTAGTCCCAATAAAATGGCTGGGGTACTTAAAAAACTAATCACAAAATCCATTTTTCTTCTCCTAACTTTTAAAATGTTAGAACAATACGCTTTCTAACTTTGCTTTTATTTCTTCTTTATCAACAACACTATTAATACCAATAATCTTTTGTGGGATATGTTTTTCAGCTAGCTCTTCTGCAACATCGACTAGAGTAATAACAATATCACCTGTAAAACCTGGTAAACCATCTAAAGACGAATGTTCTACCTCAAGTTGAAAGTTATTTTCTCTGACCACCTCTTCAACCTTAATTTTCAACATTAAACTTGATCCTACTCCAGCTCGGCATGCTACTAATGCTTTATGCATCATGACTTTCTCCTCCTTCAAATTCCTTTAATAAAGTAATGAAATCTTCTTTAGTACTAATTTTTTCTAATTGGTTAACAAAATCTTTATGACTTAGTAACGTTGCTAAATCTGATAACATTTCGATATGAGAATGCCCATCAGATGCACTTAAAGGAAACAGGTATTTTACAGGGTCATTGGCTTTATTTCCTGAAACTACTGGTCTTTTTAATTTTGTAAAACCTAATGCCGTTTTTAATGCTCCACTGTCACTTGGCGCATGTGGTAAAGCAACATTTTTAGTAATGACAATGTACGGTCCGATATCATGCGAAATTTCAATAATCTTTTCTACATAATTATTTGTAACAAAATGACAATGTACTAATGGATTAGTTGCTTGTCTAATAGCATCTTCAAAATTTTTAGCATTTACATCAATTAAAATCAAACGTTCATCAATTGTTTGTGATAACATGCTTCATCCCCCTTTCTTTAATGTTATATTACCAGAACGAAAACGCTTTATGAACCCCTGTTTTGGTTTAACTTTTGGATAAAAATAATACAAAAATTACACCCAACTAGGTAAACATCTTAAAAAAATAAAAAAGCTCATTACATAAAAATGTAATAAGCTCCCCACCTTCCTCAATTTAAGCTAATGTCAATAAATTCTTGTCGAATGATTTTTTCGATTTGATTTTTTAAACCATAGCGCTCATTATCATCTGGAACATAAATTTTTAACAATTTATCCAATTGACGGTCATAGTGACTTTCTTTTTGCCTTCCTTTTGTTCTTATGAAATGTAGCATTTTGATAATATCTTCATCCGTTAAAATGGGGTGAACAACCAACAATGGCAATGTTGTCTCAACGTTATCACTTGTTGAAATAACCATGTTTGATGTAATGATATCACTAACACTATAAAATTGTTCCAATGTGAAAATAGCATCTATTTCACAATTTTCCAGACATTTTTTACATTGGCTGACTAATAATTTCTGAATACCCACTCCTTCATCACAAACTAATACAACATGATTTTTTTGACTATCGCTGACATCATGATTTTCTATCTCGCCGCCTAAATGAATGACAAAGTAAGCAATGTCATCGTCTGTCATTTGAATTAACCAAGCTTCTTCCAAAATATAAATACAAGATTTAGTCAGATTAAAAAGGTGACTATATTTTATTTTAATATCTTCTGTTAAGGGATTTTCTGATAAAATACCATAGGTTTTACGATAAAGCAATGCCTTACAATGCGTCAACAGTTGGTTTAACAAGTCATTAGGATGTCGAAAAGAAAGGTGATGCTTTGTTTGTAATGTGTCCAAAAAAAGTTGCAATGTCTCTCGCATATCATCATAGTCCGTACTTTCTAAATGAAGATCCAATGTCTTTCGGAAAGAAAGTAACAACATGGCAATCAAACCAATCTCGATGCTATCTAAAGATAGATTAAATTTTTCTCGTAAATTTTTAGCGATATTAATAGCCATTTGGTACTCTAAACGTTCCCAAGCTAGGCTAAAATCACGTCTTGCTCGTTCTTTTTCTTCAGCAGTAAAATCAATACTATGGTAACTCAACAAGAGATAGGGCAAAATTTTCACCATAAAATTCAAGTCTTTGGAATTCAGTCTTTTACCCAAGCGTTCTTCAATCGTTGACAATTCTGTATAAAGATAATCATTGATGTCATCAGAAAAATAGGGCATTACCTCTGATAAATTGATAATACGTTTTCGAATAATCGCAATAAACTTTTCATTATCCTTTGTGTAAACTCTGTAAAGCAGGCGATATAAAAACTGTATTTTAGACAAGGGGTGACATGCTAAATAGTAACCACGTGCTTTTGATACACGAAGCCTAATGTCATATTCTTCGTCTGATAATTTCTGACGAATATCGTTCAAATCGTTAAGAATAGTATTACGAGAGACATCTGTCAGTTTCATCAGTTTATCAATTGTTACTCTTTCCTTAGAAACTGCAATGTATAGTAAACTTAATTCTAACCGTTCTTCCACACTCATCACATAGGAATAGCCGTCTAGTTCCCCCATCATGGTACGACACGCTTGGCGCTGTTCATCATTGAGAAGGATTCCGATTCGTGGGTAAGGAATAATTTTCTCAATTTCCTCTGGCAAAGCATCATTGATTTTATCTAAATGATAGTAAATTCTTCGACGTGACTGATTTAATACTTTAGAAATAGTCGTCACTGTCTCTGGCTCGGGCAAAGTCAGTAAGCAAGAAAGAAGATCATAACTTTTTTTATCTAGCATGATAACCAGCTCCTCCATATCTATGTAGACCTATTGTATCACAAAGACTTTTTCTAGTAGAATTTTCCATTACATTACTTTCAAATATTCCAATCAAGCTTGTTGATGAATATATTTTTATACCAAATAATGTACTTCCTGTAAAACCTGTAAAAAAAGAAGAGACGCAAAAATCAGTCGTTCAGACTAATTATTTCACGCCGTCACTTCTATTGTAAATATTGGATAAAAACATTGGTTTAATGTGTCAGACTTTTTTGTCCGTAATAGGCATTTTTTCCATGTTTACGGAGATAATGTTTATCTTTGAGCGCTTGTGGCACTTCTTTGACATCTGGATTGATGCCTTCTGTGTAACGTGCCATACGAGCTGTCTCTTCAAGAACGACAGCGTTATAAACAGCTGCTTGTTCGTCTTTTCCCCAAGAAAATGGTCCATGATTACGAACAGTAACCCCCGCAACAGCCATTGGGTCAAGGGAGCGTTTTTGAAACTCTTCAATAATCACTTTCCCAGTTTCTTTTTCATAAGCACCATTGATTTCTTCTGGAGTAAGTGCACGCGCACACGGAATAGCACCATAAAATGTATCTGCATGTGTGGTCCCATAACAAGGAATATCTCGCCCTGCTTGCGCCCAAGCGACTCCTTCTGTTGAATGGGTATGAACAATCCCACCAACTTCTGCAAATGCTTTGTACAGCTCTACATGCGTTGGTAAATCAGATGACGGATTCAAGTCACCCTCAACCACATTTCCCTCTAAATCTGACACCACCATATTTTCTGGAGATAATTCTTCATAAGGTACCCCTGAAGGTTTGATAACAATCAATCCTTTTTCACGGTCAATAGCTGACACATTTCCCCATGTAAATTTGACCAAACCATGCACTGGTAAATCCATATTAGCTTTATAAACACGTTGACGTAATTCAGGAACTAACATTAACGTAACCCCGCTTTCTCAATTTTTGGTAATAAAAAGTCTTTTGCGACTTGAATAGCTTGTTTTGTTTCCTCAACTGTCGCACAATTTTCCGACCACATTTCAATCAAAAATGGACCGTTATAGTTTGTTTTCTTGAGAATAGCAAACATAGCCTCCCAATCAACACAGCCGTCCCCAAATGGGACATCACGAAACTGCCCTTTGGAGTTTTCAGTGACAGCATAAGTATCTTTTAAATGCAAGGCAGCAATGGACTTATGACCGTTGTAGAATTCACTCCAAAGGTCATTATGCCAAGCTGATACATTGCCAGTATCTGGATAAACAAAGAGATAAGGCGAATCAATTTCCTTTTCCACAGCCAAGTATTTTTCAATAGAATTGAGAAAAGGGTCATCCATAATTTCAATCGCTAGAATAACTTGAGCTTCTTCAGCCCAATCACAAGCTTTCCTGAGATTTTTGATAAAACGAGCGCGTGTTTCTGGGGACTTTTCTTCGTAATAAACATCATACCCCGCCAATTGAATGGTACGAACACCAAGGTCTTGCGCTAATTCAATACATTTTTTCATCATTTCAAGCGATGTTGCTTCAGTTTTAGGGTCATTAGACCCAAGAGGATAACGACGATGCCCCGAAAAGCAAATACTTGGAATCCGAATACCTGTTTCGTAAATAGCTTGAACAACGTCCAAACGCTCTTTTTTTGTCCAATCCAGACGTGCCAAACGGCTATCCGATTCATCTACCGACATTTCAACAAAATCAAAGCCGAGTTCTTTTGCAAACGCTAGACGTTCTCTCCATGTAAAATTCTTAGGAGTCGCCTTTTCATAAATACCAATTGGACGCGTCATAGCCTACCCCCAAATACGTTTGATTTCATTTTTAAAATCACGCGCTGCCGCAGCTGGATCTGCTGCTTCTGTAATACCACGACCTGCAATAAAAGTGAAAACATCTACACCAGAAAAGAGTTTGAGTGTGTCAACACTAAGACCGCCAGTCACAGATACGCGAAAGCCCATATCAATAAGCTTTTTAACTTTATTTAAATCCTTTTCACCCCAAGTTTCACCAGCAAGGAGCGCATCACGCGATTGGTGATAAATAACTTGTGAAATCCCCGCATCAAGCCATTGTTGTGCTTGCTCATAAGTCCAATCGCCATAAAGTTCAACTTGAATCTCACCACGTTCACCACGCACTTCTTCAATGGCCTTACGTGCAGCTTTCATGGTTGGAATGGTAGCACAGCAAATACAAGTCATCCAGTCTGCTCCGCGTACAGCATTATTTTTAGCGACTGTTCCACCAGCATCTGCACATTTAGTATCCGCCACAATCCATTTATCTGGAAAAAGATTACGAAGCACTTCGACTAACTCGCTGCCGACTTGCAAAAGACATACTGTCCCAGCCTCAATAATATCAACTTCATTGCCAACCGAAACGGCAGCTGCAATAGCTCCTTTCAAATCAGAATGATCAAGAGCAACTTGTAAATTTGGTAATTGTTTTGTCATCATATTTCCTTTCTCTTCATTGCTAGTTTTAAAAATGTGATATTAACTCTCTAAATCCAAGCCTTCCAAATACGGACTGTCCTTTGATTCATCAATCATAGCCAACACTTCTTCTTTGGTCTGACAAGATTGTAGACGTTCTACTGAATTTTCTAACTCAAAAAGCGCAATAATCTGCGGAATAGCTACCGAAGTATGGATTTTTGAACTCGTAGCTGCCAAGGCAAGGAGTACAGAAACTTCTTTACCGTCTTGAAATTTAACAGGATGAGTCAATGTGATTAACGAAAAGGCATCACGTTGTACACCAGCTTCTGGACGCGCATGAGGCATCGCCATACCTGGCATCAAAATATAATACGGACCATACTGAGCCGTGGATGCGATAATAGCATCATAATATTCTGCCTTAACTGCACCACTTTCAACCAGAGGTTCAACCGCTAACTTAACCGCCTCTTTCCAATCTGATGCTGTCACCCCTAGCCGAATAGAATCATTATCAATCAAAGCTTGTTTCAAATTCATAAACTGCTTCCTTTCATACTTATCAAAAATCGTAGGTGTTTTCGTTTGTCTGAAAACACCCATGTCCAGAACTTATATTCATAGATGACATTCCATCTAGAAAGTTGCTTTCTGTTACTCGTCGTTAAAGTTTTTTAAGACATCCATTATTCCTGCAAAATTCTTCCTAGATTGGTGGAAATCATCTGTCACCTGAAAATGCCACCTTTATGAATCCAAGTTCTAAATTATTTTAAAGCTGCTTCCAATTTTGTTTTTATTTCATTATCGTCCATCAAATTATCAAGACCAATCAATTTACCGCTAGTACGACCATCTAATTCATGAATCAAGTGATTTGAAGCGACTACAATGTCGTAATTAGCTGCCAAGCCTTTAGCTTCTCCAACCGAACAAGAAGCTGATTCGATATTACTAACACCAAGTTGACGAAGTGCATTTTCAACTTTCATTTTGATAACCATAGATGAACCCATACCATTACCGCATGCTGTAAGAACTTTAACCATTTTATTTTCCTCCGTTTGAATTCTTTTTTTCTTTATAGAAAAGCATTATAAATAGCATTTACTTTTTAAACTGTTACTCTTCAGGCTGAACTTGACCAGCATAGTAAGCTTCCTTGTCTTTTGCTCTTGCAAACTGAATTTGAGGGATTGCAAGCAAGAAGAGGCAGACAATAGCATAACCAATCGCACCAGCATATTTGAAAAGATAAGCAAATGGAACCCACGGAATTTCAAAGTCAATATTGCCATGGTAACCACCATATGCACCGAGATTAAGAAGTGATACCGCAACGGCACCAAGTGCCACTTGAATAACACCAGATAGGAAAGAAAGGACAACCGCAGCTTTCCAACCACCACGTTTATCAGCGTAAACAGCGATAGCCGCATTATCAAAAAATACTGGCACAAATCCTGTGATAATCAGAACTGGATTTTTGAAAATAATCAATAAGAGAATGGTAATCAACTGTCCAATAAGACCTGTCGCAAAACCAAACAGTACCGCTGAAGGTGAACCAAAGCCAAATGATGCTGCAACATCGACCGCTGGGAATGAACCAGGAAGAAGCTTACTTGAAATTCCTTGGAAAGCATTCGTCAACTCAGCAACGAACATACGTACACCCTGCATCAAAATGAAAAGATAAACTGAGAAAGTGAACGATGTCTCAATCACATACATAAAGAACGATTGACTTGCAGGATTATAAACCGTACCAGATGTGATAACGTCTGCATTTGACATGATATCTGGTCCCAAAATATAGAGAATGGCACCAAAGAATACCAACATTAATGTCGCAGAAGCGACGACAGTATCATGGAAAATATTCAAGAAAGTTGGTAATTTAAGATTATCAAGATTTTCTTCTTTTTTCCCAATTTTCGGAGCAATCTTATCAACAAACCAAATAGCAAATTGTTGTTGGTGTCCAATAGCGAACCCACCGCCACCAGTCAAACGTTGTGTTGGCTCAACAGTCATATTTGAACTAACAGCCCAATAAAGCCCACAAACAATACCTACTGCCAACGTTCCCCAAAATTGATTGCGGAAGCTTGGAATCAATAGAATAATCATCAAAGTAACCGTAGCTGCTTGCTGAACCATGATATGACCAGTGATAAACAAAGTACGCACCTTTGTAATCTTACGAAACGCCACCAAGAAGATATTTAAGAAAAAACCAATCAACAAAGCTGTTGTTGCTGTCCCAACGAATTTAGGGAAATTATCCATAATATAATTATTAGCCGCCGTCAAACCAAAGTAAGGGTCAATAACTGCCGCACCAATATTAAAACGATAATTCAATGCCGCAAGAATTGGACGGAATGTGCTAACAAGTCCCGCAGAAGCTACATTTAAAATCATGTAACCTACTGTTGCCTTAACAAATCCAGCAAACACATCATACCAAGGTTTCTTCAAAAGAATATATCCGATTAAAACCAAGATACCTACAAAGAACGCTGGTTTTTGCAAAATATTTTGTGAAAACCAGTTAAGAATTGATAATAGGAAATCCATGAGATTACTCCTTTTCTATATTAGTTTTGTAATTTCTTTATGTTTATTATAGAAAATGTAAGCGCAAACAAAAAGGGCAAAAAAAACACAAGGAAGTGTGCAAAAATGTACTGAACCATATGCAGCAATTCCCTGATTTTCTCTTATCTATTAACATTTCTAAAAAATAGCTTTTATCCTGTATTAGGAATTCTTTTACAACTAAGTAGAAATTAACTAATCGTTTTTCCCACATCACCTACATTTCTTTTTTATCACTTAGACACCATATGTGCAAAATATATTATAAGTTACATATTCTTACGAAAATCTGATATTTAATTTTGAATCATACTTTTGTGGAGGTAAAACCAGTTATGATATGTCAACTATTCTAGCTAACTTTTTATTAACATAAATTTCAACAACATAAGAACAGCTCCAGATTTTTTGGAACATTTAAATATCCTATATCATGTTTCCGTTCAGTAATACATAATTAGCTCATAACATTAAAGCTTAGGATCTCTATTAGATTTATAATGATAGAATTATTAGAAAGTTACATTTCATATAATAGATTCCATGATATTTAAAAACCACCGAAACTGAAGTTCCGATGGTATTAGAAAATATAAATATGAAAAGTTTAGGAGTAATGTTAGTATAGCGAGAACAACTTAAACTATCCTAAATTTTTCCGATAAGCGTCTTTTTCTTAAATATTTGCCCAAACAGACTCAAGAATATTCGTTTGGTCGCGGTCCGGTCCAACTGAGAATGTTGAAATGCGAACACCAACAAGTTCACCAACACGACGAACGTAGTTACGAGCATTTTCTGGAAGCTCGTCAAGGCTACGGCAACCTGTGATGTCTTCTGACCAACCTGGTAATTCTTCATAGATTGGTTTACAACGTTTCAATTGTTCAAGACTTGCTGGGTAATGGTCAATGCGTTCACCGTCAAGGTCGTATGCCACACAGATTTTGACCGTATCAAGACCTGAAAGAACGTCGATTGAGTTAAGTGACAAGTTCGTGATACCAGATACACGACGGCTGTGGCGCATGACAACTGAGTCAAACCAACCAACACGACGTGGACGTCCAGTTGTTGTCCCATATTCATGACCGACTTCACGGATACGGTCGCCAACTTCGTCTAAAAGTTCAGTCGGGAATGGTCCATCACCAACACGGCTTGTGTAAGCTTTACATACACCGACAACCTTGTTGATTTTACTTGGACCAACACCAGAACCGATTGTTACACCACCTGCGACTGGGTTAGATGAGGTTACAAATGGGTATGTTCCTTGGTCAATATCAAGCATGACACCTTGTGCACCTTCGAAAAGGACACGTTTTCCAGCGTCAAGAGCATCGTTCAAGATAACTGATGTATCTGTAACGTAATCTTTGATTTGTTGACCATATTCATAGTATTCCTCGAAGATGTCTTCAAATTTGATTGGTTCGCATTCGTACATTTTTTCGAAGAGACGATTTTTTTCTTCCAAATTCACGCGCAAGCGTTCTGCAAAGATTTCTTTGTCCAAAAGGTCAGCAATTCGGATACCGACACGTGCTGCTTTATCCATGTAAGCAGGTCCGATTCCTTTATTTGTTGTCCCAATTTTATTATCACCCTTAGAAGACTCTTGCAAACGATCAAGTTTAATATGATATGGCAAAATAACGTGTGCACGATCAGAAATACGAAGACTATCTGTTGTAATTCCCTCATCATGCAAGTATTTCAATTCAGTTACCAATGATTTTGGATTGACAACCACACCATTTCCGATAACAGAGATTTTCTCTGGGAAGAAAATACCTGACGGAATCAAATGCAGCTTAAATTTCTTACCGTCAATAACGATAGTGTGACCTGCATTGTCTCCACCTTGATAACGTGCAATCACTTCAGCATCTTGAGACAAAAAGTCTGTGATTTTACCTTTTCCTTCATCACCCCATTGGGTACCAACAACTACTACTGATGTCATATTCTGTTCGATATGGATACTAACATTTATACAGCGAGCAAATAAAAACGATACTAGCTAAAACAAAGCGTCACGTATCTATCTCCAAGCTATAAAATTGTATCTTCATCCTTTCTTGTACAACATGGCAGGAATCTCACCTGCGAGTTTGTCTTACAACTTATTATATGCAATTTCTGATTTTTTTTCAATATTTGATGACAAAATATTATTTTTCCCGAACGTTTTTAGATTTTAAAAAAAAGCAGCTTTAAACAGATACTTTTTCGCCCCTCCGTTAAAAGTTCATCCAGTAATCCTTGCCCGCAAATGCGATAGCCACTGCATTTCCTGAAAAAATGCCTGAAAATTCTGGTAAAACGTGTCAAAAATCTTGCTTTTTTAGCAACTTTTCCCTAGAATAGTTTTACATTTATGAAAAACGACCGACTATTTTTTTACAAATATTTATCACTAAAGAACTGTCAGATTTCAGATAGATTATTAATGAGGAGATTACCATGACATTGAACGGATTATTACAAAAATCACCCGCAAGTCTCCCTATCCTTCAAGCAACTTTTGGCTTAGAAAGAGAGAGCCTTCGCATTAGTAAAATAAATCACAGAGTTGCCCAAACTAAGCACCCTGAAATTTTGGGGAGTCGCTCATTTCACCCTTACATTCAGACGGATTACAGCGAGCCACAGATAGAGTTAATCACTCCGATTGCCAACTCAACTAGTGAAGTCCTACGTTTTCTTGGGGCTATCACAGATGTCATTGGGCGATCAATCAACAAAGATGAGTACCTTTGGCCTTTATCAATACCACCGAAACTATCGGCAGATGAGATTGCTATTGCCAGTCTAGAAGATGACTGGGAACGCCAATACCGCGACCATTTAGCAAAAGTGTATGGCAAGATGCTTCAATCCATGTCTGGAATCCATTACAACATGGAGCTTGGGGCTGACCTTGTGACTGCTCTTTTTGAAGAAAGTGACTATACCTCTCTAATCGCCTTTAAAAACGACCTCTACCTCAAATTAGCTCAAAACTTCCTACGTTTTCGTTGGTTATTGACTTATTTGTATGGGGCTTCGCCAATAGCAGAGCAGGGATTTCTTGACAAACCACTTGATAAGCCTGTTCGCTCACTCCGCAATAGTCACCTTGGCTATGTTAATCATGACGACATTCAAGTATCCTACCAAAGCCTTGAACGTTATATTTCTGACATTGAACATTATGTCAATTCTGGTCAACTCATTGCTGAAAAAGAATTTTACTCAGCTGTCCGACTTCGTGGCAGCAAACACAATCGCGATTATTTAAAAAAAGGCATTACTTACCTTGAGTTCCGTTGTTTTGATATCAATCCTTTTGACAATCGCGGCATCACCCAAGAGACACTTGATACGGTGCACCTTTTCTCCTTGGCACTCCTTTGGTTAGATGATAGCTTTACTATTGACCAAGATATTGCTGACGCAAAAGCGCTTAATGACCGCATCGCTCTTAGCCACCCACTTGAGAAATTGCCACAAGAAGCACCTACTGACCTTATCCTTTCTGCCATGCAAGCAGTCGTTGAACACTTTGATTTGCCAGAGCATTATCACACCCTACTCGAAAATGTTAAAGCACAGATTGAACGCCCTGAATTGACCATTGGTGGACGTTTAGTGACAGAAATTGACCACCTCTCTTTGGAAACATTTGGGCAAGAAAAAGGCCAAGCCTATCACGACTATGCTTGGCACGCTCATTATGCCCTCAAAGGCTATGAGAATATGGAACTTTCCACTCAATTATTGCTTTTTGATGCCATTCAAAAAGGAGTAAACGTTAATATTCTTGATGAAAATGACCAGTTTCTCAAACTTTGGCATGGTGACCATGTTGAATACATCAAAAATGCCAATATGACTGCCAAAGATAATTACATTACACCACTTGTCATGGAAAATAAAGTAGTCACGAAGAAATTGCTAGCACAAGCAGGCTTCCCAGTCCCAGCTGGACAAGAATTCGCCGACAAAGATACCGCGCTCCGCTATTTTTCACAAGTCAAAGACAAGGCTATCGTTGTCAAACCAAAATCGACTAACTACGGACTAGGTATCTCAATTTTCAAAGAACCTGCTGGCCTTGCTTCTTACCAAAGCGCTCTAGATATTGCCTTTGCTGAAGATGACACGATTTTAGTTGAAGAATTTATCTCTGGAACTGAATATCGCTTCTTCGTTCTTGATGGTAAATGCGAAGCGGTGCTTCTGCGAATTGCGGCTAACGTGGTTGGTGATGGTACACACACGATTGCGGAATTGGTTGACCTTAAAAATCAAAATCCACTCCGTGGCTACAATCACCGTTCACCACTTGAAATCATTGAACTAGGCGACATTGAACGCCTCATGTTAGAGCAACAAGGATACACACCAGATGACATTCTCCCTGAAGGTGTCAAGATTGATTTACGCCGTAACTCTAACATTTCAACTGGCGGTGATTCAATTGACGTTACCGAAACCATGAACAAATCTTATCAACAACTAGCAGCTCAAATGGCTAGCGCTATCGGTGCTTGGGTTTGTGGGGTAGATTTGATTATTCCTGACGAAAATCTCAATGCTAGTAAAGAAGAGCCAAACTGCTCGTGTATCGAGCTGAATTTCAATCCAGCAATGTACATGCACACTTATTGCCACGCAGGAAAAGGGCAAGCATTGACACCAAAAATCCTAGCAAAACTCTTCCCAGAAATCTAAAAAAATTTCTGTCACACCTGTAAACAAAAAATCTGTCTCAAAGTACAGTCATTACTTGTCATCAAGCACCACTTTGCGATAAAATAAATACGAAATTAGATAGAAATGGACTGACTAACATTATGCCACGTTATGGTAGACCTCCAAGAAGCGGAAACGGTATTTTCACCGCTATTATCGGAGTTATTATTCTTATTGCTTTTCTTGAGAGCCTTTTAGAAATCATTTTACCTATTGTTCTTATTGCAGGGGTTGGGTATGGTGTTTATTATTTGGCAACCAAGCAGACACGACTTGAAAAAGTCAATACCGAACAACGTTTACAAGATTTAAAAGATAGTATTAGACTGGCTGACCGCCAAGTTAAACTTTTGGATAATTACCTTGATGAAAAAGATTACACGCAATATGTTGTCGTTGCGCGCCAGCTATTGCCCAAAATCCGCAACATCAAAACTGAAGTCACTGACTTAAAATCCAAAATGGACCTCAAAATCTCTAAACGTATCCTTCAGAAAGCAGAGAGTGTCGAGGAAGATGTCTTGTTGCAACTGGAAAAATTGGACGTTTCACCAACAACACCGCAAGCTTCAGGTGAAGAAAAAGAATTGCTTCAATACGCTCCCGAGTTGACCAAGCTTTACAACAACATTCAAAAAGACCACTTAACCATTCTGGAAAAGATTGAAAATGCGGATAACAAGGAAGAATTAACCGCCCTTCACGAAGCAGACATGGAACGTTTTCGAGATATTTTAGAGGGTTATCTCAAAATCAAAAAATCTCCAAAAGATTATTACAATGCCGAGGAACGTTTGGCACAGGCCAAAACAGCTATGGAAAAATTTGACTTGGCATTAGACGAAACCTTGAGAAAACTGAACGAAAGTGATTTAAAGGACTTTGATATTAGCCTTCGTATGATGGCTGACGATGACACAAACTTATAATGTTGTCTTGCACATAAAGGAGAATTCTAATGGCTGATACTTTCAACTTTGATATTGATAAAATCGCTGAAAATGCGATTACAAAAACAGATAAAACAACTGAAATTATTGTTTCAAGCGACACCAGTTCAACAGGACAAGTCTCATTCTACGACAAATTGTCACCTGAACAACAATCAGCAATTACAGCTAAAGCACCTGCTTTGGTTGATAATTTCGTTGCTGACCAAAATGCTCTTCTTGATTTTGGAACATCAGCTGTTGAGGAAGTCAACACGACTGTCAATCGCATTTTGTCAGAGCAAAAGAAACTTGCAATTCCTCAAGTAGATGAATTGCTCAAAAACACCAACCGCGAACTAAACGGCTTTATCGCCAAATACAAAGATGCTAAACCTGCTGAGCTTGAAAAGAAACCAAATTTCTTGCAAAAACTTTTCAAACAAGGTAAAGACACTTTGCAAGAATTCTATTTTGATTCGCAAAATATTGAACAAAAAATGGATGGCATGGCTGCCGCTGTTGTCAAACAAGAAGAAACCTTAGCACGTAACATTGTCTCTGCTGAAATGCTTATTGAGGACAATAACAAATCTATCGAAAATCTTGTCGGTGTCATTGCTTTCATCGAAGCCGCTCAAACCGAAGGTGCCAACCGTGCTAGCCAATTGCAAAATGAAATTACTACACTTGATAGCGCAACGCCTGAATACCAAACAAAATCAGACGAATTGGCACGCATGACCGAAGTCATCAATACATTGGAACAACAACACACCGAATACCTCAGTCGCCTTTATGTCGCTTGGACTACAACGCCACAAATGCGCAACATGGTTAAAGTATCATCAGATATGCGTCAAAAACTTGGCATGCTACGTCGCAACACCATTCCGACAATGAAATTGTCAATTGCCCAACTCGGTATTCTACAACAATCGGTCAAATCTGGCGTAACTGCTGATGCTATTGTCAATGCTAATAACGCTGCGCTTCAAATGCTTGCTGAAACAAGCAAAGAAGCCATTCCAATGCTTGAACGCACAGCACAAAGCCCAACCGTTTCAATCCAATCCGTGACCGCACTTGCTGAAAGCCTCGTCGAACAAAATAACGGCATTATTGCTGCAATCGACAACGGTCGAAAACAGCGTGCTCAACTCGAAGCAGCCGTTGTCAAATCTGCTGAGACAATCAACGATTCTGTTAAAATTCGTGACCAAAAAATCGTTGAAGCTCTCCTCAACGAAGGTAAAGAAAGCCAAGAAAAGGTCGAAAAGAAAGACGTCACACCAGAAAACGATCAAGAGAATCGCCTAGTGTAATGCGAGCAACTCGCTATCAACCAACTGCAACATCATAAAAATTACCAACTGCCTTGCTCCTCACTTTAAGGAATAGGGCAGTTTTACTTTTCCAAACAAACTACCAGACTTAAAGCCCTGATTTTCTCCCAGATGATTACGCTTTTACCAACCACAATACTAGCCCATCAAATTTGCTTTGTGTTATAATGTTCTTATGGATAAACTTATAAAATCAATTTCAAAATCTGGTTCTTTCCGTGCTTATGTGCTTGATAGCACTGAGACGGTTAGATCTGCACAAGAAAAACATCAGACACTTTCTAGCTCTACTGTTGCCCTAGGTAGAACACTTATTGCCAATCAAATCCTAGCTGCCAATCAGAAAGGAGACAGCAAAGTAACCGTCAAAGTTATTGGTGATAGCTCACTTGGTCACATTATCTCTGTGGCTGATACTAAAGGACATGTCAAAGGCTACATTCAAAATACTGGCGTTGATGTTAAGAAAACCGCTACTGGCGAAGTCATGGTTGGACCGTTCATGGGTGCTGGTCAATTCGTTGTCATCACAGACTACGGTACAGGTAACCCTTACACTTCTTCAACACCACTTGTCTCAGGTGAAATCGGTGAAGATTTGGCTTTTTATTTGACTGAATCTGAACAAACACCTTCTGCCGTTGGGCTTAACGTTCTTCTTGACGACAATGACAAGGTCGAAGTCGCTGGTGGCTTTATGTTGCAAGTCCTTCCAGGTGCTTCTGAAGAAGAAATCAACCGCTATGAAAAACGTATCCAAGAAATGCCTGCTATTTCAAAACTTTTGGAATCTGACGACCACGTTGAAGCTCTTTTAAAAGCAATCTATGGCGAGGATGAGTACAAAATCCTTGCTGAAGAAGAAATCGGCTTTAATTGTGATTGTTCACGTGAACGTTTTGAAGCTGCTCTTGTCACTCTTGGCAAAGAAGAACTCAAAGCCATGAAAGACGAGGACCACGGTGCCGAAATCACTTGCCAATTCTGTGGTAAAACTTACAACTTCACCGAAAATGACTTGGAGGGATTAATCAATGACTAAACTCAGCTCATCATTTATGATTGGTGATGTTGAAATTCCTCACCGTACGGTGCTAGCACCCATGGCAGGAGTGACAAATTCTGCCTTTCGTACGATTGCAAAAGAATTTGGAGCTGGCTTAGTTGTCATGGAGATGATTTCTGAAAAAGGTCTCCTCTACAATAACGAAAAAACTCTTCACATGCTTCACATTGATGAAAATGAGCATCCAATGTCAATCCAATTATTTGGTGGTGACGCAGACGGACTTAAACGCGCAGCTGAATTCATCCAAGAAAATACCAAAGCTGACATCGTTGACATCAATATGGGCTGCCCTGTGAATAAGGTTGTCAAAAATGAAGCAGGCGCAAAATGGCTCAAAGACCCTGATAAGATTTATCACATTATCAATGAAGTCACTTCTGTTCTCGATATTCCATTGACTGTCAAAATGCGTACTGGCTGGTCAGATAGTGAGCTTGCTGTTGAAAATGCACTTGCTGCCGAATCAGCTGGTGTGTCTGCCCTTGCTATGCATGGACGTACCCGTGAGCAAATGTACACTGGAACATGTGACCACGAGACACTTGCTCGTGTTTCAAAAGCCATTACCAAAATTCCATTTATTGGAAACGGTGATGTCCGTAACGTTCACGATGCTAAATACATGATTGAAGAAATCGGTGTTGATGCCGTTATGGTTGGACGCGCAGCCATGAACAATCCATACATCTTCACCCAAATCAATCATTACTTTGAAACAGGCGAAGAACTGCCAGACCTTCCATTTGTCAAAAAATTGGACATCGCAGAAGATCACCTCAAACGTCTCATCGACCTCAAAGGTGAAAAAATCGCTGTCCGTGAATTCCGTGGTTTAGCCCCACACTACCTCCGTGGTACCGCTGGCGCTGCCAAAATCCGTGGAGCCGTCTCACGCGCAGAAACTATTGACGAAGTCAAAGAAATCTTTAACAGCTTACGATGATTGGGAAATTTCACCGATAACAAACCCAAAAACAGCTACTAAGTTAAACTTAGCAGCTGTTTTTATTTTATTATTAAGCAATATCAAATTTGAGTTGCCCTTTAGAAACGCCGATTTTAAGGGTATTTCCACTTGCCAATTCGCCTGATAAAATAAGCTCTGATAATTCATCTTCAACTTTATCTTGCAGAGTACGGCGGAGCGGACGAGCTCCCATTTCTGGGTCGTATCCAATTTCGGCTAAATATTTCAATGCTGATGGTTGGAATTTTAGCGTAATATCTTTTTCAGCTAGTGTCGCAATCAATGGTTTAACCATGATTTTCACGACATCACGCATATTTTCTTGAGTTAAGTTGTGGAAAACAACCTTTTCATCAATACGGTTGATGAATTCAGGTCGGTAAGCTTTTTTGAGTTCTTCCATGATGCGTTTTTGCATTGCCTCATAATCATGAGCCATATCACGCGCACCAAAACCAACTGTCTTTTCATCACGCAAAGCAGTTGCCCCAAGATTTGATGTCATGATGATAATCGTGTTTGAAAAATCAACTTTACGACCACGACTATCCGTCAGCACACCGTCATCCAACACTTGAAGAAGCACATTGAAAATATCTGGGTGGGCTTTTTCAACTTCATCAAATAGAAGCACAGAATAAGGTTTGTTGCGAACTTTTTCAGTCAATTCACCACCTTCTTCGTAACCGACATACCCTGGAGGAGCTCCGTTAAGACGGCTCGCCGCAAATTTTTCCATGTACTCAGACATATCAAAACGGATAAGAGCAGATTCATCATCAAATAGCAGTTCTGCTAGTGCTTTAGTCAACTCTGTTTTACCAACACCCGTTGGACCCAAGAACATAAACGACCCAATCGGACGTTTGCCTGTACGAATGCCCGCTTGATTACGACGAATAGCACGACTAATCGCTGAAATAGCTGAATCTTGGCCAATCACACGCTTATGGAGTTCTTTTTCGAGGTTCAAGTATTTCTTACTATCTGCCTGTGTCATTTTCTCAACAGGAATACCTGACAAACGACTGAGCGTTGCCATAATATCATCTTCTGTCACAGCAGTTGGTTTACGATTTGGCCTCTTGCGTGACTCTTTCAGCAATTTCGTTGCCAATTTGAAATCACCTTCCAAAATAGCTTTATCAGCAGGTGTCAAAGTAGCTGGCGCTTCTTTTTTCACCAAACCTTGAACCGTTGCACTTGCTTCATCAAGCAAATCAATCGCTGAGTCAGGAAGATTTTTACTTGTCAAATAGCGATGCGCAGCTTTGACAGCCGTTAAAACAGCTTCGTCAGAAATCACCACATTATGAAAATCTTCATATGATTTCTTTAACCCAAGCAAGATTTGGTAAGCATCTTCAACACTTGGTTCTTCAATGGTAATCTTAGCAAAACGGCGAGAAAGCGCCGCATCTTTTTCAAGATGTTTTTGATATTCTTCTTGCGTTGTCGCACCAACCATATGAAGCGTACCACGCGCAAGCGCTGGTTTTAGAATATTAGCCGCATCCAAAGTGCTGTCAATTCCAGAACCTGAACCCATAATCGTATGCACTTCGTCAATGAAAAGAATAATATGACCATCTTCCTCAATATCTGAGATGATTTGGTTCATGCGTTCTTCAAAATCACCACGGAATCGCGTACCAGCCACAACGCTCATCATATCAAGCTCTAGAACACGCATATCTTGGAGTTCATACGGAATCGCACCATTGACAATCCGCTGTGCCAAACCGTAAGCAAGAGCCGTTTTACCAACACCAGCTTCCCCTACTAAAACTGGATTGTTTTTCGTTTTGCGACTAAGCACCTGCACCATACGAGAAATTTCTTTTTCACGACCGATAACAGGTTCTAATTTTCCTTGACGTGCCATCTCTGTCAAATCACGCGTGAAATCTGACAAATCCCCCGCTGTTGACTGTGGTTTCATCATTTCAGAAAAAGCACCGCCCATTGTCGCTTTTTTCGGCTTACGAAGCCCATGAATAGCCTTGATATTTTCCTTTGTAAAACCAGCATTACGTGCCAAACTCTTACGCAAATCAATCAAACGAGCAGCGTCACCGTCTTCTTTATTTTTAAAACCAGCAACTTCTAGCAAACGTGTGGCAAATAAATCAAGGTTTAACAACATCGCATAAAGCACGTGTTCTGTCCCGATTTCGTTACCGCCAGTCACCTGACAAATAGACTCAGCAAATGCTAAAACGTCACTAAGAGCTTTAGATTGTTCTACAAAATGAACTCTGTCAACGTCCGTTAACGGTGATTTCCCAATGGCTAAAACAGCTGCCGCTTCATATTCTTCATAGGCGATTTTAGTTTGGTATTCCGCAAATGTTAGTCCTGCGACTGAGTCATGGATAGCAACCATAGCTAAAAGGACGTGCCAACTTTCTAAATATGGGCTTTCAAAACGCGCTGCTTGGTATTGAGCAACACTGAAAACCTCTTGCATTTTTATCGAATACTCACTCATAAATGGAATCCTTTTCTATCTAATCTTTGTAAAATTTTCCGCAACATACGTGCCCTAATCTCTGGAGCATCTTTGCCAAGAACATCATCCGAAGCTGTTGCTAAAATCAAATTTCCTTCACGTTCAGTAATGATTTTTTCATCAAACAGCAACTGAATCAAATCCGTGAAAACCTGCTCACTAATACGTTCACCAATGTTTGCCATAAGATTACCAAACATTTGATGTTGATCTGAAAAACGCACTCTGGCAATGCGGATATAACCTCCGCCACCACGTTTACTTTCGACAGTATAACCACGACTTTCCGTGAAACGCGTTTTAATCACATAATTAATCTGGCTAGGAACAACTTGAAAGGTATCTGCCAAGTTTGACCGCTTAATTTCGGCAATACCTGATTGGGCAAGTAATTGCTTAATGTATTCTTCAATACTATCAGATGTATTTTTTGCCATTAGCTTCCTCCTTTTCAAGATTAATGACCATTTCCAAATAGACTATCTTTGACTATAACTGACTATCATTATAACAAAAATATCCTTTTTAGGGGAAAATAAGCCCTACTAATTTAGATAAATTTAATATCATCATCTCAAGTTTCATAAAAATAAAGTCAATCACACCAATCCAGTATATTGAGCAAGTAAGAATTGAGTGCATTAACCCACTGTGTACGCTTTGGCAACTCCCCTAATCGCTTGCGAAAGAATGTGCGTTAGCGTATTGTACCAAGTTCTTCTTTTGATTATCGTGCGCAACATAGTAAATCTTGTTGTAATTCACTTTAGCACAGCTATACGTAAAAAATGGATAGAGAAGCATCTTGATGATAATGAAAAATAGTTGTCCTTCTCTGAGACATTGCAAAGTTGTGAGCGATGATAAAAAGTACCTTAGCTTTGGCCGGCAAGGTGCTTTTCTTGTACTCAGATATTACTCTGAAATTCTCCTTGCTGTTGTTATAGCATGAGCTAACATCTCTTGTCAAAGAAAGGCACTCAAATAGTCAATCACACCAATCATGATACTATTTTCAGCCTAAAACAATCACCGAAAGACAGATTTTGGTTGTGTTTGCTCAAGAGATAGGATACAATAAAATCTGTAACAAATGAAAGGTTTCAAGTAAATGAACTATATTATTACATTTTTGATTTCCATGCTTCCTCTTGTAGAACTTCGTGGCGCTGTTCCTTATGCAATCGCCACTGGTATTCCAATGTGGCAAGCACTTATTATCGGCGTTGTCGGTAATATGCTCCCCATCCCAATTATCTTCTTCTTCGCACGTCGTGTGCTTGAATGGGGAGCAGATAAACCAGTTATCGGTGGTTTCTTTACTTGGTGTTTGAAAAAAGGTCACAGCGGTGGTAAAAAACTAGCTGCGACTGCTGGTAACCGTGGACTATTTATCGCCTTATTACTCTTTGTTGGTATCCCCATTCCTGGAACAGGAGCCTGGTCCGGAATATTAGCCGCATCAATCCTCGATTGGAACTTCAAACAAAGCGTCGTTGCAGTTATGCTCGGGGTTATCCTCGCAGGACTAATCATGGGAACACTAACAATTCTCGGCTTAGGAGCATTTAGCTAAAAAAGAGCTTAGGAAGCAAACCAAGCTCTTTTAATGTTGTTTTTTATCAACTGTTAGCAAGATTTCTCAAGCATACAAAACCACCTGAGATTTCTATCTCAGATGGTTATTTTATTAGCAAGCTATTCTTATTTGTTAAGTGCTGCTGCCATTGTTGCTGCAACTTCTGATTCAAAGTCGTTAGCTGCTTTTTCGATACCTTCACCAACTTCAAAGCGAGCAAAAGTGATAACTTTAGCATTTACTGAATCAAGGTATTGTTCAACAGTTTTGCTATCATCCATGATGTAAACTTGTGCAAGAAGTGTGTATTGTTGGTCAACTTTAGTGTTATCAAGCATGAAGCGATCCATTTTACCAGGGATGATTTTATCCCAGATTTTTTCTGGTTTGCCTTCTGCTTTTAGTTCTGCCTTGATATCTTCTTCAGCTTGAGCGATTACTTCATCAGACAATTGTGATTTAGAACCGAATTTCAAGTGTGGAAGAGCTGGTTTGTTAACCATTGCACGTGATTCGTTATCTTGATCGATTTTGTGGTTCATTTGAGCTAATTCATCGTGAATGAATTCTTGATCAAGTTCTTCGTATGAAAGAACTGTTGGTTTCATAGCTGCAACGTGCATTGAGATTTGCTTAGCAAGAGCTTCGTCGCCACCTTCAATAACAGTTACAACACCGATACGTCCACCGTTGTGTTGGTATGCACCAAAGTGTTGATCATCAGTTTTTTCGATAAGAGCGAAACGACGGAATGAAATTTTTTCACCGATAGTCGCAGTTGCATTAACATAAGCTGCTTCTAAAGTTTCACCTGAAGTCAAAGTAACTTTAAGTGCTTCTTCGTTATTAGCTGGTTTTTGTTCAGCGATAGCTTTAGCTGTTTCTTTAACCAATTCAACGAATTGTGCGTTTTGAGCAACGAAGTCAGTTTCAGCGTTAACTTCAACAACTGCTGCAACGTTACCGTCAACATAAAGGCCAGTCAAACCTTCAGCGGCTACGCGGTCAGCTTTTTTAGCTGCTTTAGCCATACCTTTTTCGCGAAGCAATTCAATTGCTTTTTCCATGTCACCATCAGTTTCAACAAGTGCTTTTTTAGCGTCCATGACACCAGCACCTGATTTTTCGCGCAATTCTTTTACTTGAGCTGCAGTAATTGCCATTTTTATGTCCTCCAAGATTTTTTATTTCCAAAATAATAAAAACGAGACAGAGCGGTTTGCTTTCTGCCCCGTTTTAAAGCATATCAAAGACTGTTAAGCCTTAAAATCTTATTCGTTGTCGCCTTCTACAACTTCAACAATTTCTTCGATTGAGTCAGCTTGTGCTTCTGATGCAAAATCAACATCTGCATCTTCACCTTGACGTCCTTCGATAACAGCATCAGCCAATTTAGATGTAATCAATTTAACGGCACGGATAGCGTCATCGTTTGCTGGGATGATAACATCGATATCATCTGGATCAGCGTTTGTATCAACCATTGCAACAACAGGGATACCAAGTTTTTTAGCTTCTTTAACAGCGATTTGTTCTTTGTGTGGATCAACAACGTACATTACGTCTGGGATACGAGGCATATCTTCGATACCACCCAAGAATTTTTCAAGACGAGCACGTTGTTTGTTAAGAAGAGCAACTTCTTTCTTAGGAAGAACTTCAAAAGTTCCATCTTCTTCCATGCGTTTGATTTCTTTCAAACGAGCGATACGTTTTTGGATAGTATCCCAGTTTGTAAGAGTTCCACCCAACCAACGGTGGTTGATGTAGTATTGACCAGCACGTTCTGCTTCTTCTTTAACAGCATCAGCAGCTTGCTTTTTAGTACCAACAAACAAGATAACAGCGTCGTTAGCAGCTGCATCACGAACGAATTCGTAAGCTACATCAGCCATTTTTACAGTTTGTTGAAGGTCAATAACGTGGATACCGTTACGTTCTGTGAAGATGTATTTAGCCATCTTAGGGTTCCAGCGACGAGTTTGGTGACCAAAGTGAACACCAGCCTCAAGAAGTTGTTTCATTGAAATTACTGCCATGAGTAGTTTCTCCTTTTTTATAATGTTTTTTCCTCTCCCAGACTTCATCTTGCAAACCCACCCATAAAGAGCAACAGGTTCACAATACATCCAGAATGAGTATTTGTTGCATAAAACAACTGTTATAGTTTACCATAAAACCCCTATTTTGACAAGTCAAATGCAACCTTAAAAAAGCTTTTCTTTAAAGTATTTTGGCACTACCTCCTATCATTAAATCTCTGCCATAATAAATTCTTATTTCCTTATCACAAAAACAAAAGCCCGACAGAGTCGGGCTTTTGGCGTAAACACATTATATAAAGGCGGTAGACGGATTTGAACCGACGATCAAGCTTTTGCAGAGCCGTGCCTTACCACTTGGCTATACCGCCATAACAAATAATATTCTACCTTAAAATCTAAGCGGCGTCAAGTAAATTTCTTAAATTCTGAACTTATCTACCAATTCTATTTCCCTTGTAAAATACGGCATTTATGCTATAATACTAAAAATCTTTGGAGGTGTTTTATGAAAAAACTAAGTCCTAACAGTCATATTCGCGTACTCAGTCCGTCAGATTCAATTGCTCGCTTGGGTGGATTTGAAGCCAATCTTTCTGCCAAAGAAACGTTAGAAAATCTAGGATTTCGTGTGTCATTTTCAGAACATTATTTAGAATCTGATATGCTCGATTCTTCTTCAATCGAAAGTCGCGTCGCTGATTTACACGCTGCCTTTTTGGATGACTCTGTCGACGCCATTTTGGCTACCATTGGTGGCTTTAATTCTAATGAGTTATTACCCTATCTTGACTATGACTTAATTACCAAACACCCCAAAATTATCTGCGGTTATTCTGATTCAACAGCTTTTTTAAATGCTATCTATGCTAAAACTGGAATGCTGACATACATGGGACCTTCATATTCTAGTTTTAAAATGAAAGAAGGTCAAGATTACCAGAGCAAGGCTTGGTTAAATGCCATGACAAAATCAGCTTATGACCTTGTTCCAAGTCAGGAGTGGTCAAGCGACCCTTGGTATGACCCAACACAACCACGTCATTTTATGCCAACAGAATGGAAAATTTACAACGCAGGGAAAGCTTCTGGCACCATTATTGGTGGAAATTTATCTACTTTTGGACTTCTTCGCGGAACACCTTACACCCCTCAAGTCAACGATTATGTCCTTTTCTTAGAAGAGGCAGAAGAAGATGACTATCATGATTTTGATCGCAATTTAGCAGCCATTTTACAAGCTTACCCCAATCCAAAAGCGGTGCTTATCGGACGCTTCCCAAAGGAATGCCAAATGACACCCGAAATATTAACCTATATCCTAGACAAGCACCCACTTCTTAAAACCATTCCTGTCATGTATGACCTTGATTTTGCCCACACTCAGCCACTCTTTACAATCACTATCGGCGCACAAGCAAGCATTGACACTGATACTTTGAGTATTCACATCGAGGAATAAATACCCTAAAAAAGAATAATTAAAATATTTTCATTTGCAGATTTGTAAATAAAGCGATTTCACCAATTCCTCTGCTAAAATGAGGTTATAATCTATGGAGGAAATCTACTATGCTGAAACGCTTATTTAATTTATTACCTATTCTTATCTTTTTGCTTTTGCCACTTATTTTATAAGCAACCCTTACTAATAAACTTTAAAATAAACTCTTTTCATGACACAAAAAAAGCCAAGCAAAAATGCTCAGCTTCAAACTTTTTCAACAAATCACCAAATGATAACGCGGTCTTCTGGTGCGCGCCACATTGGGTCACCTGCTTTGATGTCAAATTCTGTGTGGAATTCATCAAAGTTTGTCAATGTAACATTGGTACGAAGTTTTCCTGGTGCATGAACGTCAATGCTTGCTAACATTTGCATATATTCATCACGCGCTTTCATGCGCCAAATCGTTGCAAAGTTGATGAAGAAATCACGTGCTGAGAAATCCTCGTCTTGTTTTGCGGCTTCGAGTGCACAAGCCACACCACCAAGGTCAGCCACATTTTCAGAAACGGTTAATTTACCATTGACTTTCGCACCATATGAATCTAAACCGTCAAATTGGTCAACGATTTTATCTGTACGTTCTGTAAAGGCTTGGTAATCAGCTTCTTTCCACCAGTTATTGAGGCTACCATGTTCATCAAATGATGCACCGTTGGTATCAAAAGCATGTGAAATTTCATGGGCAATAACCGCACCAATACCACCATAGTTAGCAGATGAACTTTGTTCTAAACTGTAAAATGGGGCTTGTAAGATCGCCGCTGGAAAGACAATCTGATTTTGTTGTGGGTCATAGTAAGCATTAACCATATGGGCAGGCATATGCCATTCACTACGGTCAACAGGCTTGTTCCATTTGCTCCAGCTATGTGCGATTGAAATTTTAGCAAGGTTTTGCGCATTTTCAACTAATGACAACGAGTCATCAATGATTTTCTTAGCATAAGTTTCTGGCAATTTTTCAGGATAACCAATGTGTGGTGTAATGACGTTTAATTTAACAATGGCTTTATCACGTGTTTCTTTTGCTAACCAATCTGCTGACGTCAAACGTTTCTTGTAAACATCAATCATTGTCGCTACTTTATGTTCCACGTCGGCTTTGGCTTCTGGAGAGAATTTTTGCCCAGCATACCAAAGACCAAGTGCTTGGTTATAAGGGCCCGAAGCTAAATAGTAAGATGCTTTTTTCTTATCCATAGCTTGTGGTGTCCCTGAAAGCGCACGACCATAAGCACCTGAAAGCACACGAATGTCATCTGTTAAGTAACCGTTAAACGCCCCCGTAGCTGATAAAACCAAATCCGCCTTTAGCAAATCCCAGTTCTTTTCTGAATAATAGTCAGCAGCAAACTCTGTCCAGAAACGTTCTTCAGGAACAATCACTTTGTCAGGAATTTCTCCCAAAATTTGCGTGAAAATAGCATCCAAAGGCAATTCTGGTGCTAATTTTGTAAAATCAGCCCAATCATATGGGTGATAAAGTTTGACGTATTCAGAAGATTCTTCACGTGACAAAACATATTTAGCGACTTTGGCATCTAATGCAATCACCTTGTCAAGCAAGTCTTTCGTTTCTTCAGCTGAAAAACCAAATTTTGGCAATAATTCTTCTTGCATTTGGCGCCAGATAGCTAGTAATTCTTTACCTTTTTCATTATCTTCGGCATAGTAAGTCGTATCAGGCAAGATTGTTCCAGGAGCTTCTGCCCAAAGAACATTGAGCTGCGCATTCATGAAATCTGGGGCAACACCAAGCGGAAATTCATTTGGTTTTCCTGCCATTTCAAAATCTGCAATTTTGCCTGCAAATTCAGCAAAAGAATCCAAGTTTTTGTATTCTTCGATCAATGGAAGAACTGGCGCGACACCAACTTCTTCACGTTTATCATAATCTGAAGTCATACGATGAAACTTGATATAGTTTTGTAAAATACTATCCTCTGGTACATCTTCGCCGCTAAGCCATTTATCTGTTGTCGCCAACATTAAGTCTTCAATCTCATCGGCTAAATCTGAAAAACCACCTGTACGTGGTTTATCATCAGGAATAACGGCTGTTTTTTCCCATTCGCCATTGACAGCATCATAAAAATCGTCTTGATATCGAGTCATAAAAAATCTCCTTTAATTTATTAGAACCATTTTATCAAAAAAAGGTGAGAATAGCAGATATAAAGCACATTTGTCAGAAATTAAATAACAGACTTTCTGACACTTTTTTGCTATACTTAGAGCAAGGAGGCAACTATGACTAAAAAACATTATAATTGGGCAACCCTGGGAACTGGTGTCATTGCTAATGAATTAGCGCAAGCACTTCAACAACAAGGGCGAAAACTCTATTCTGTTGCTAACCGCACTTATGATAAGGGGCTAGCTTTCGCTGAAAAATATGGCATTGACAAAGTTTATCAAACTATTGATGAGGTATTTGACGACCCTAACGTAGATATTATTTACATCTCAACGCCACACAATACACACATTAACTTTTTGCGCAAAGCCCTAGCAAACGGCAAACACGTCTTATGTGAAAAGTCAATTACGCTTAACGCTGACGAATTGGACGAAGCTATCAAGCTAGCTGAAGAAAATCACGTCATTTTAGCAGAAGCCATGACCATTTTCCATATGCCAATTTACCGCAAACTTTCAGAAATCATTGCGACTGGAAAACTCGGTGAATTGAAGCTCATTCAAATGAATTTTGGCAGCTACAAAGAATACGATATGACAAACCGTTTCTTTAATCGTCAGTTAGCTGGCGGTGCACTTCTTGATATTGGTGTCTATGCTCTTTCTTTTGTCCGTTGGTTTATGACATCAACGCCGACTCAAATTGCTTCCCAAGTAAAACTAGCTCCGACAGGAGTCGATGAACAAGCTGGGATTTTGCTAACTAACAGCCAAGGCGAAATGGCAACTCTGACGTTAAGCCTTCACGCCAAACAACCAAAACGTGGAACAATCGCCTACGATAAAGGTTATATCGAACTTTACGAATACCCTCGTGGGCAAAAAGCGGTGATTACATATACCGAGGACGGACATCAAGAAGTCATCGAAGCTGGAAGTACCGCACTCGCTCTTTCCTACGAAGTCGCTGACATGGAAAATGCCATTTCTGGTCAAGAAAATGCCATGCACCTCGACTACACCAAAGACGTCATGGACATTATGACAAAACTCCGCAAAGACTGGAACCTCACTTACCCAGAAGAAGAATGACAACACACAAAATGAGCAGGGAAATCTCCCCGCTCTTATATTTTCACCCAACAGATTCGCCTCAAAGTGCTATAATAAGCCTTAAAGAGAGAGTTAGAAGGGGATAAAATGGAAACTACACATACCAACCGAAAAAATGTGATTATTCGTTATGCTTGTTTAGTACTATTTATCATCCTTATGGGTATTGACATCTTTTTGGGAAAATCATTGTCTAGCGGAGTATCTAAACTGCTTATTTGCACATCATGTCTTGCTATTCTTGGCATGATTATCGCTGGTTATCGGTATGAATGTGATAAGTTTGCCCAAACAGACGACTTGACGCGTATCAGAACGCTCGGTGTTTCCATTAATCCACATAGCCGTCTTGGAAAAATCAGCTACGGTTTAGCCATTGTATTGATAATTACCATTCTGGTCATTATCCTGCTTGCTTGATAAATTTTCTTGATAAATGGCAAGTGTTTGATAAGGTTTTAAAGTGATTTTTTCAGAAAGGTTTGTTTCTGGATAATTGCTTAACAAAATTTGTCCTGACTGATAAGCTTCTGGCAAATCAAGCTCAACTTCTTTAGCAAAAAAATTATTCAACACCAACAACTGTTTTCCGTCAAAATGACGTTCAAACGCATAAATATAAGAATTATCTTGATAAGCTGACTGATAACTTCCTTCCGCAATAATTGGTAAGTCTTTTCTAAGACGAATCAATTGTTGATAGAAAGTGAAGATTGGTCCGCTTTTTTCATTTTCAACATTAATGTCACGATACGTTTTACCAACTTTCAACCATGGTGTGCCTGTTGAAAATCCCGCATTCTCTGAAGCATCCCATTGCATCGGCGTACGGCTATTGTCACGTGATTTTGCTTGAATAATGGCAAATGCTTCCGCTTCTGTCTTGCCTGATGTCAGTAATTCTTGGTAAGCATTTAAACATTCAACATCAACATAATCAGCCATGCTGTCATAATCTGGATCGAGCATACCAATTTCTTCGCCCATGTAAATATATGGTGTACCACGAGACAAATGAATAGCTGCCGCTAACATGGTCGATCCCTCATTACGGAAGTTTTTAACATCTATGAAACGATTAATCGCACGAGGTTGGTCATGATTATTCCAGAAAAGTGCTGACCAGCCACCACCCTCACTCATTTTTTCACCCCAAGTGTGGAAAAGGTTTTTTAATTCTTCAAAATCAAATGATTTTAATGTCCATTTTTGACCATTTTCGTAGTCAACCTTAAGATGATGAAAATTGAAAACCATATCCAATTCATGACTGTCAGGGGTGCTATACTGGATACAATTTGGAACGTCTGTAAAACTCATTTCACCAACCGTCATGCTATCGTCATCTTGACCAAATGTCGCTTGATTTAACATTTTCAAATAATCGTGCGCAATCGGACGGTCTGTGTATTCAGGTTTACCATCAAAAGCAGTATTATCTTTCAGCTCTTCATCTTTACCAATTAGATTAATCACATCGAAGCGAAATCCCTTGACACCTTTTTCACGCCAGAAATTAACCACCTTGAACAATTCCTCACGCACATGCGGATTGCGCCAATTCAAGTCAGCTTGTGTAATGTCAAACAAATGCAAATAATATTTGCCAGTATCACCAAATGGTGCCCAAGCATTGCCACCGAACTTTGAAACCCAATTCGTCGGCGTATCACGTAAAATGAAGAAATCTTGATAATATTTGTCCCCAGCTAAAGCTTTTTGGAACCATTCATGCTCTATTGAACAATGATTCAAAACCATATCAAGCATTAATTCAATGCCATGTTCCTTAGCTTTTTGACTTAATTCTTCAAAATCAGCCATTGTCCCAAATAAGGGATTGACCGCTGTGTAATCTGAAATATCGTACCCATTATCACGTTGAGGACTTGGATAGAAAGGGTTGAGCCAGATGACATCAACACCTAATTCTTCCAAATAGGGTAATTTTTCAATAATCCCACGTAAATCCCCTACGCCATTGCCTGTCGTATCTTTATAAGATTTTGGGTAAATCTGATAAACGACTTTTCTCTTATCAAATGCCAATTTTTGCTCCTTTATCACAATTTACTTGCTGTAAAAATCGCTTCCCCACGCGCAACATCACACGGCAATTCTCGTGTAACATCCGTCTGGAAATCATTTTGATTGGTCACAATAACAGGTGTCACCACAGGATAGCTAGCCGCTTGAATAGCTGCCATGTCAAAACTAATCAAAGCATCACCAACCGACACTCTATCACCTTGCTTAACATGAGCCGTAAAGCCGTCTCCGTCAAGATTTACCGTGTCCATACCGATATGCATCAGCAATTCAAGACCTTCATCTGAAACCAAACCAATCGCGTGTTTTGTTGGGAAAAGAACTGACACTACACCGTCAACTGGCGCAACCAATTCTCCTTCTGTCGGTTCAATCACAACACCTTGTCCCATAACACCTTGGGCAAAAACAGGTTCTGGTGCTTCACTCAAATTTTTAGCGCGTCCTGCAAGCGGACTTTGGATAGAAATCACTGTTCCTGCAGGCACTTCCGCATCCTTTTTAGCCTCAACAACTACCTGAACTTGTGAATTTTCATCTGACTTCACTTCATCTTCAGCTTTTGTCAAGAAACCAACACGACGGAAAATAAATGTCAAAACAAATGGAATAACAATTGCAATCACCATATCAATGGCAAATAAGCCCATGTATTTTGCTTGAATCGAAAGAATACCTGGCAAACCACCGATACCAATCGCATTAGCCGTGATATTGAAACTTGTACAGAATAGCCCTGCAATACCTGAACCAATCATCCCTGCAACAAATGGGTAAACATACTTCAAGTTAACCCCAAAAAGTGCTGGTTCTGTGACACCAAGATAAGCTGAAATCGCTGCTGGCAATGAAATTTGAGCTTCACGTTCATCATGACGATTCATCACATAAAACGCCAAAACAGCAGAACCTTGAGCAATATTTGACAAAGCAATCATTGGCCAAAGCCCAGTACCACCAGCATCCGCAATCAATTGTGTATCAATCGCATTAGTCATGTGGTGTAAACCAGTAATAACAAGTGGCGCATAAAGTGCACCGAAGATAGCACCAAAGAGCCATTTCACAGGACCAGTCAATCCAGCAAGTACCACTGCCGAAATACCTTTACCAATTGTCCAACCAATCGGACCAAGCACCGTATGTGCCAAAATCAATGCTGGAATCAATGATAGAAACGGCACAAAAATCATCGAAATCACTTCTGGAATATGCTTACGCCAGAACCGTTCCAGGTAAGCCAAAGACAACCCTGCCAACAGCGCTGGAATAACTTGAGCTTGGTAACCAATCTTTTGAACCGTAAAGAAACCAAAATCCCAAGTCCAGTTTGCCGCAATTTCAGCAGCTGATGTGCTGGCAACATTATAAGCATTTAACAGTTGGTTTGGAGAAATCAAACAAATCCCCAGAACAATCCCCAGAATCTGGCTAGTTCCCATTTTACGTGTCACAGACCAGACGATTCCTACTGGTAAATAGTGGAAAATCGCTTCACCTGGCAGCCACAAAAATGAGTTCACACCAGACCAAAATTGAGAAACCTCAACAATCGTCTTACCATTCAATGCTGACCATTCAACACCTTCAAGAATATTACGAAAACCTAAAATCAAACCACCAACGATAATCGCTGGAATGATAGGTGTAAAAATTTCCGCCAACATTGCAAGCGCACGTTGTAACCAATTTTGATTTTTCTGCGCAGCTGATTTAGCCGCTTCTTTTGATACCCCTTCGATACCAGAAACCGCTGTAAAATCATTATAAAAAATAGGGACATCATTTCCGATAATCGCTTGGAATTGCCCTGCATTTGTAAATGTCCCCTTAACCGCAGGGATGGCTTCCAAACGCTTAACATCCGCCTTACTCTCATCATTTAAAACAAAACGCATCCGCGTCGCACAATGCGTTACCGCCGCAATATTTTCTTTCCCGCCGATAGCTTCAAGCATTTCACGGGCATCTCTTTCAAATTTTCCCATATGTCTTCGGTAAAACCGACTCCTTCGTTAGTCTATAAATAGTTGCTAGCTTTATTTACAAGGTTATTGTAATCGTTTCCTATTTTGTCTGCAAGTTGTTTGCTGTAAATAAGCACATTTTTTCTTGATTTTTTCCAAGTCATATGGTAATTTAAAAACAACTTTATAAAACTAAAGGAATTTCTCAACATAACTCATGAAAAAATACGAACAAATCTTTAAAGACCTTGAACACGATATTACCTCTGGCATTTACCAAGCTGGTGACTATCTCCCCACCGAAAACGAGCTAACCCAAACCTACCATATGAGCCGTGACACTATCCGCAAAGCGCTTAGTCTCCTTGCTGAAGCAGGGCTTATCCAGAAAATTCACGGTTCTGGCTCTCAAGTCATTAAGCACGAGCAGATTGATTTTCCCGTTTCACAGCTCACAAGCTATAAAGAGCTGGTCGACGCTCACCATATCAATTCCAAAACCAATGTCATTGCCATTGATAAACTTATCGTTGATGAAAAATTAGCTGCGCTGACAGGTTTCAAGAAAAATAACCTTGTCTGGCGAATCATTCGCCAACGTGTCGTTGACGGCACCGCTTCTGTCCTTGACATTGATTATTTAGACAAAAAAATCGTGCCAAATATGACACGAGAAATCGCCGAACAATCCATTTACGATTACCTTGAAAACCAACTCCACCTCATCATCGCTTTCGCTCAAAAAGAAATCACCATTGACCAGCTAACTGACCGTGACAAACTACTCCTTGACATCGGTGCCGAACACCACGTTGTCTCTGTCAAATCAAAAGTTTACCTCGCCAACAAACACCAATTCCAATTCACCGAAAGCAGACACAAACTCGAAAAATTCCGCTTCGTTGACTTCGCAACCCGAAAACCACAGTAACACGTGACACCTATTTGAGAATAAAAAAACGCAGTCTCTCCCATATCTCGAAAGTTTTGAAATACCTTGGATTTCCTGCTGAACTGTCAGCCCTACCACTCACAGCGCCTAAGGGGATTATCAAAAAGAAACTAGTTACAAATAATTATTGTTACTAGCCAATTTCAGAATGATTTGTGAACGAAGCGAGCACAAAAACGATACTTACTGCCGTTCACATAGCCTGAACCTAGAAATTGAAAAGCGAAAAAGCTAAGAAAGGCATTAAAAATTTTCTTCAATCAAAAAGCGGCTGGATATAAAATGTCCCGCTGCTTTTGCATTAATGTCGTAATCTGCGGTAAACATTTACCACCAATAAAAGCACGATTAGAATAAATATTACAAGGAATGGTGCAACCATCAAAGGTTTTACCTGAGAAGTAACACCATTAAGTGATTTTAAATTATTAATTTTGAAACTCGAACTATCAGCAGCAATTGTGAATGAAGAAGTAATATCAGTTTTTTCAGTACCATTTACAAGGTAGACCTTGGCATCTTTATTGTAAGTTAAACCAGTTGAAAGTGTATCTGATAATTCAAGATAGTATTCATCATACGAAGCAAGATTATCCGGTAATGTAGCAGTCAATTGGAAAGGTACTGAATCGTTAATATCGTAATCAGCAGAATCTTGCCAACCAGTAGTTTCACCAGTTGTATCGTTAATATCTTTTAGATTTTTCTCAACAGTTGGAACACTTGTCCTAGATTCTACAAATTTCATCTCCTATAATCGTGAATTTATCCGCTCACTTGTCGAAAGTAGACATTTCTCGCTTTTAACTGCAAAATTTAATAACAAATCGCCCTTAGGTAACAATGTATTACGAAGCACACATTAGTCACTCTTTATGTTCTCACAAGTTTATAACTACATGTTATAGTAGCATCAAAAAGCCTAACATAGACAACGAACCTAACCCCAAGAATTAGACAAGAATCTAACAATTGGGGTTAGGTTTATTATACGTGTTAGGCTTTTATTCATGAAATTTTCTGTGGACAAGTCAAAGTATTCTGCAAATACGTAAAAAAAGCCGAAAATCACCAGCTTTTTTACACAGATATCATCACTTATTCACAGCTTGTGGATAAGTATGGTTATATACTGGGGATAACTTGTGTATAAATATGCCAATAATCCCATAATATCAAGCTTTAACACTAATCCACATAATTTGAAAACATCTTGTTTATAACTCATTTTTCACAAGAAGAGTTTACCTCAAAACTTACTAGAAACCTTACCCTAAAGGGAGTTCTAAAATTTTCACAAAAAAAGAGTTGTGTACTTTTCCACAGCTATTATTCTTGACTAAACTTTCACAAGCTAGGAGAAATTGCCCAAAATTTACTATTTTTCTACTCATTTTGCGATTCAAAACAAAAAAGAAAGAACCCCACTAGCGGAGTTCTTTCAGGAGATTATGAAAAAGAAAAGTTTTAGGATTGTTTATAGTATATAAAGACTTGCTTAAACTTACCTTAAGCTAAAAAATTATTTTTCCGAATAAGGATAGCCCAAATGTTCATAAGCTTTTTCAGTTGCCACACGACCAGTACGAGTGCGCATAATAAAGCCTTTTTGAATCAAATACGGCTCATACATATCCTCAACAGTATCACGCTCTTCAGCGATATTAACGGATAGCGTTCCTAAACCGACAGGACCACCGTTATAAACCTCAATCATGGTACGCAAAATTTTCTGGTCAATGTAATCAAGCCCCTCATGGTCAACATCTAACATCGTCAATGCTTTATCGGTAATATCTTTTGTGATAATACCATCTCCCATAATTTGGGCGTAATCACGTACACGTTTTAAGAGACGATTAGCAATACGAGGTGTTCCACGACTACGTCGTGCCAATTCTTGGGCAGCTTCATGGACAATTTCCATTTCAAAAATATCTGCCGTGCGTTCAACAATTTCTGTCAAATCTTCAACGTCATAGTATTCCATATGCCCAGTAATGCCAAAACGAGCACGTAAAGGATTAGAAAGCATACCAGCACGTGTTGTCGCACCAATCAGGGTAAACGGCGGTAAATCCAAGTGAACACTACGACTAGTCTCGCCATTGCCAATCATGATGTCAATATAAAAATCTTCCATGGCGCTATAAAGTACTTCTTCCACAGCCATTGGCATACGATGAATTTCGTCAATAAAAAGCACATCACCAGGTTCCAAATCATTCAAGATAGCAACCAAATCACCAGCTTTTTCGATAGCAGGTCCAGATGTCTGTTTTAAATTCACCCCTAATTCATTAGTAATCACAAATGCCATTGTCGTTTTACCAAGACCTGGAGGTCCAAACAATAGCACATGGTCCAAAGACTCGTCACGTAATTTTGCTGCCTCAATAAAGATTTTTAGCTGATTTTTAACCTTATCTTGTCCGATATATTCTTTTAAAAACTGAGGACGAAGCGTGCGCTCCGCAAATTCCTCATCACCCATAATATCATTATCTAAAATTCTGCTCATACCCTTATTATACCAAAACCAAGACCTACAGTGAATTGTTTAACTAGGAAATCCCACTAATACAATGATAACCAGCAATTTTATTAATAAAAAAGATCGAAGAATAAATTTTCTTCAATCTCACTTCCTTAAATTAAATCATCACGGCTGACTTGTTCAAACTTTTGGTCACCGTCATTTAATTTATCCCAAATGACAACCTCACCAGCTTTCAACGACTTTTGAACGTCAATGATACGTTGATTAGAAGAACCACGGAATTGCAACATTAAATTTTTCTTGGTAATATCAAAACGTCCGTCAACCAAAATATCGATTAAGCTAAGCATTTCCAGCTTATCTGGCGTTTCTTGCATCATTTCTTCCCATGTATAACCTGTCCAAGACCAAATGTCCTTTTCAGGCAATTCACGACGCACACGTTTGATTAATGGCAACAGAATCCCCGTATTAAGAAATGGTTCACCACCAAGAAGCGTTAGCCCTTGAACATAAGGTTGTGCCAAATCAGCCATGATTTGCTCTTCAAGCTCTTGTGTATAAGGCATACCAGCCTTGAAAGACCACGTTGCCGCATTGTAGCAGCCTTTACAGTGAAACATACACCCAGAAACATAAAGAGAATTGCGTACACCCTCACCGTCAACAAAGTTAAAAGCTTTGTAGTCAATGATTCGTCCTTGACTTAATTCCTCTGACTTCCATTCACCAGGCTCGGGAGTATTCCAATTTTTTTCTTCCATCCTAGCCTCTTTCTAGTTTTAATTTCCACTTATCCACAGGTTATTCTTCATCCAAATTTATCCAATAACGCTCGGTTGACTCACGGACATCCTCTAAAACACCACCATTTGCCAAAATCACTTTTCGGCTAGCAATATTATCCATGTGACAAGTTACCAAAGCTTGCTTGATATTTTTCTTTTTAGCTTCTAGTAAACCTAGATGAAGCTGTTCCTTAGCCAATCCCTTATGACGCTCTGACGGACGAATCGAATACCCAATATGTCCCCCCTTATTTAAAAGATTATCATTTAGACGTAAACGTAAATGCAAAAATCCTAGAGCCCTTCCGTTATCACCAAAAGAAACAAATTGAATCGCTGGAACAAACGTTGACGGCACATCAATACCAATTTCACTTAATTGATTTCTTTCAATCCAGTCCTCATAAACAAAGTTATCCACAGACCAAAAACCGCCATCATGAGCAGATTGACTTGCCTCAAATTCTTTCATCATGTCAATAACAGCTGCTTTATCTGATAATTCAGGTCTTCGTAATTGCATAAACGGTACCTCTATTTGCTTTTCTTTTTAGCTTTTTCTAAAAACTGCGCTTTCAACTGATTAACACGCGTTTTTTTGTCAGTTTTCACATTTGAATGTTTTTCGTGAAAACGTTCAACTTGTTGCATACCCTTATAATCTAACTGATATTTTCCCATATGCTTTCCTTTCATTAAACTATCTATTTAATACAATAAAGAAGCTGGGACAAATGTCTCCAGCTTCAATATGTCCTGAAACTGTCTAAACCATATTTATTAACGCGTTTTCCATATTTGATATAAGTGATAAGAAGTCTCAAACAAGGAAAATGACTCGTTTAAAATAAGCAGGAAAAACTCCCGAATTGACAGGTTGGTGACTTTGTCAAGAACTGAGAGCCCTGTTATTTTCCCATTTTAAGCTTTATGTTTGCTGTAATCACCAGGATTTTTAATTGTTGAACCGTTCATGTGTTTCACACGAGCAGAAATTTCTTTGTGACGACCATTAACCATTGGACGGGCTTGTGGGTTTCCAAGATATCCACAAGTACGTTTAACAACATCTACTGTTTTCGGGTCGCTGTTACCACAGTTTGGACAAACGAAACCACGTTCAGTTGGTGTAAAGTCACCTTCAAATCCACAGCTATAGCAACGATCAATTGGCGTATTTGTTCCAAGGTAACCAACACGGCTGTAAGCATAATCCCAAACAGCTTCTAGAGCTTTTGGATTTTGTTGAAGAACTGGGTATTCACAGTAATGGATAAAGCCACCTGTTGCACCAGCTTCTGGATAAGCTTTTTCAAAGTCTAATTTTTCAAATGGTGTTGGATCCTTACGAACATCATAGTGGAATGAATTTGTGTAGTATTCTTTATCTGTAATGTCTTTAACGATACCGAATTTTTCTGTGTCAAGACGGCAGAAACGGTCTGTCAAGCTTTCAGACGGTGTTGAATAGATTGAGAAATGATAATCAAATTCATCTGACCATTCTGTACACAATTTTTTCATCTTACGAATGATATCAACTGTGAATTCTTTGGCTTCTGGGTTTGTTTCCCATTCTGGACCATAAAAGACTGTACCAACTTCGTAAAGTCCGATATAACCAAGTGAAACCGTTGCACGGCGATGACGGAAAAGTTCATCAACATTATCATATCTGCCGAGACGTTTACCAAAAGCACCGTATTGGTAAAGAATTGGCGCATTTGCTGGTGTCGCTTCTTTAACACGTTCTACACGGTAAACAAGTGCATCTTTAGCAATGCCCATACGTTCGTTGAAGATTTCCCAGAATTTATTGATGTCGCCATTTGATTCCATGGCAATACGTGGAAGATTTACAGTCACAACACCAAGGTTCATACGACCTGAGTTAACTTCGACACCATTTTCATCTTTCCAACCTTGTAAGAATGAACGACATCCCATTGGCGCTTTAAATGAACCTGTCAATTCAACGATTTTATCGTATGAAAGAACATCTGGATACATACGTTTTGTTGCACATTCCAAAGCTAATTGTTTAATATCATAGTTTGGCGTCCCCACTTCAAGGTTCAAACCACTCTTCAAAGTGAAGATAAGTTTAGGAAAAATAGCTGTACGATGTTCACTACCAAGACCTTTAATACGGATAGTTAGGATAGCTTTTTGGATTTCACGTTCAAACCAGTTTGTTCCCAAACCAAATCCAAGAGAAGTAAATGGTGTTTGTCCGTTTGATGTAAACAACGTATTGATTTCGTATTCAAGACTTTGCATAGCATCATAAATGTCTTTTTTCGTTTTTGTACAAGCATAATCTTCACGACGGTTTTCTGCTACCCAATCTTGAGCATCTTTAAGATGTTTTTTATAGTTAAGCTCAGCATATGGTGCCAAAAATTCATCGATACGGTCCGCTGTACAACCACCATATTGGCTTGACGCAACATTCGCAATGATTTGTGAAATTTGCGCGGTTGCAGTTTGGATAGATTTTGGACTTTCTACCTCAGCATTACCAATCTTGAAGCCATTTGCAAGCATACCCTTGAAATCAATCAAACAGCAGTTTGTCATTGGAGTGTACGGGCTGTAATCAAGGTCATGATAATGAATATCACCTTTTTGGTGAGCATTGGCAACATGAGCTGGCAGCATTTTAAGACCAATTGATTTACCAACAATACCTGCAGTCAAGTCACGTTGAGTATTAAAAACTTCACTATCTTTGTTGGCGTTTTCATTAACGACAGTTTGATCTTTGTTCAATAGTTTATCAATCGTAAAATTGATGTCTGTCGCTTGAGAGCGCGCAAAATCACGTTTTGTACGATAATTAATATATTCTTGTGCAATCGCATATTCATTTGCTTCTAGAAGCTCATGCTCAACGATATTTTGAATTTCATAAATTTTGACATTATCTTTGAAGCGATCAAAAATTTCAGCAATGATGTTATCTGAAATAGTTTCCAATTTTGCTTCAACAACTGGTGACATTTTTGTCACATTAATACTTGCTTTTACTAAAGCATTATAAATTTTATCTGCATCAAAGTTTACAGAACGTCCATCACGTTTGATAACTTTAACAGCTGGTTGAGTCGCAATTGTTTCTTTTTCTAATGTAATCATATGAACACTCCTTCTCACTCGTCTATTATAACACGTAAGAAAAAAAAATCAATATCTTGTGGTCGTTTTTTTATTAGACCACAAGATATTGCGTTTATCCTCTATTTTTTATGATAGACGGTAAAGCCTGATACACCGCTGATTGAGACCTCTTCATAGTTTGAAGAAATATCATTTTTTATTGTATCAGAAATTTTTTCATCATTATTAACAACAATATACGACGCTAGATTTTGTAATAATTCATCTTCTAATGTTTTTTCATTAGATGTTTTAGTCGTATTCACAACAGGCGATGTAAATTGTGAACTGCTTGCTAACTGACTCTCAATCCCAACCTTAGATGATGTGTCCCAAACGTAAATCGTATCATCACTAGATGTTTGCTTCTTCAAATAGCTTGCAATCGTTGAACGCTCACTATCAGTACTAGCTGACAAAAGATGAGAAACCACAGGTTGTCCCACACCAATGACAAGCACCAAAATCGGCAAATAAAGATGACAACTTAGATATAATCCAAAAATACCATTGTCACCACAAGATGATTTCTTACGACGATGTGATATTTTCGTCAAGCTGCGTTGATAACGTTCACCCAATGCCATTGCGGTTAACAACAAACCAAAAGGCAATACTGTTAACAAATGATAGAAATGATAACTTTGTGACAAAAGGTCCATAACTAAGAAGCCTAAGAAAACAAGGAAGATAAGCCATTTAGATACCTTGTCACTAGCTCCCTTAGTGATTTTTCCAAAAGTAAGCGCACCAAGTAAAATCCCTGAAACTAGAGCTACAACAACTTGGAATAGCAATGTCAAGATAAAATTACTATCATTTGTCGCAAAATACGTAAATTGATAAACAATTGCTTGAGAAATATAGGATGACAACACCTGCAAATTCAGGATAAAGTAACCAACTGTGTAAAAGACAAGAATTGTTCCGAAAATGATACACAATAATTGATATAATCCTCGAGCAAAATGCTTTTGTGTTAAATTATAAACGATAATGGTTAGGAAAGAAAGCCCCCAGAACACCAAAGTACGTGGCTCTAAAAGCATTGCTGCTGCGCCAGCAAATCCATAAAGGATAAAGGCTTCGTCTTTAATGATATCCGCAAAATATTTTGTTAGGAACCACAAAGATACCATAACAAATGGCGTCGCAAATTGGATAGGATACAAACCACCAAAACCAAGAGCAACGTTTAATAGGTAAAAAATACCACTAAAAGCAACTGCTACACGTTGGCTACTAGTAAAGTAATTAACCAATTTATAGAAATAGATTCCTGATAAGTAGAACGTTACAATTTGAATTGGCACCAACCACAACGTAGAACCAAGATAGTAAGCCAAAGCAATCAAAGCATAATAAAGGAAGCCACCTGTCGCAAACATATCTGTAAACGGAAGTTGTCCTTTGGTAAACATTAAACCAATGTAAAGGTTTTGAGATTGCACACTATTTGCCATATCTGTAAAGACTGGTATTGATACCGACAAACAACTAACAACAACACTCAATATTAAAAGGTAAAGTTTATGAGGTCGTGGGACCTTTGTTCTTCTAGACGCCTCTTGGTGACTTTTGTTCTCACTAACCTTACGAACTGAACGACTTGAACGGCTGTAAGATTGTGCAGTACTCTGATCTACATTTACTTGTTCTGATGTATTCACTTATTCTCTCCTTGAATTGTCATACTTTAAGTATAACAGAAACTAATCATTAGTCAATTTGGGGAGTATAGCACAGTAAACTAAAATTTCCCTAAAACGGTGATAAGGTTTGGTTTTATAGCGCTTCAAGAAGCTTCTTTCTTCTTTGCTCAAACACGCTTTCTTTGCCATGATTCACACCTCCTTTACTTAGTATTCGTAAAAGAGCATGAAAAAAAGCATAGGCATAACCTATACTTCCCTTCAACATATCAAGACAATATTAGTCCTCATCTAAAAAGCTATTGAAAACTTCTTCAATCATATCCCACTCAGCATCTGAATCTTCAGGAATTGGTTGAAGGTCACCTTCAGTTCCATCTTCATTTTCAGTAAATGAGTAAGCTTGAATTTCAATTTGTCCTTGTTCATCTTCTTCAGCACCCGCTGGTACCAAGAGAACGTAGCTTTTCCCAAACTCTTCACGTCCATCAATAGTCAAAAGAATTTCAAAAAGTGTTTCATTACCTTGATCATCTACCAGTGTAATAACTTCATGTTCGTGATCGTGATTATGGTTATGTGCCATAAAGTTTCTCCTTTAATGAATTAATGATTAGATTAAAACATTCTATCTAAATAATTTTGCAAAATAAGCTGCGCAGCCAATTTATCAATAACTTTCTTACGTTTTCCACGGCTAACATCAGCTTGTTCAACCAACATTCGCTCTGCTTGAACAGTTGTCAAACGTTCATCTTGATAATCAACAGGAATATTGAAAAGTTCGTTGATTTTATCACCGTATGCCTTACTAGCTTCTACGCGAGGACCTTCTGTGTTATTCATATTTTTAGGCAAACCAACAACAAACTTATCAACCTTATACTGTTTAACTAACTCTTCAAGTCGTTCAAAACCAAATTCGCCAGCTTCTTCGTCAATTCTGACAATTTCTACGCCCTGTGCTGTAAATCCTAGCGGGTCACTGATAGCAACGCCAACTGTCTTTGAGCCAACGTCTAGTCCCATAATTCTCATTTCAAGTCAATTCCATTTCCTTTGAGATAGTAGCGGACAAGCTCTTCAACAATTTCATCTCGTTCGTATTTACGAATTTGATTTCTGGCATCATTGTAACGAGGAACATAAGCAGGGTCCCCACTTAAGACATAACCAACAATCTGATTGATTGGATTATACCCTTTTTCATCGAGAGAACGATACACAGTTGTTAAGGTTTCACTAATTTCTTTCTTGTTGCTATCGTCTAAATTAAAGCGTACAGTTTCATCTGTAAATCCCATACTTACACCTTCTTTCTAAAATAGCTGTCACTATTTATTATAGCTTATTCACAAAGATTTCACAAGAATCTGACTTTATTTCACCAAAGTTTATTTTCATTTTCAAATCCTTCATTTCAATTGTCCCATTAAGCAACCTTTGCCCCATCCCTCAACTATCACCAAACTTTTTACTATTTTTATAAAAATAAAAAAGCAAAGCACTCGTTTTTTCCACGCACAATCAACTACTATAACCCTTAAAAATTCCTCGATTCTAACAATATACGCTAAGGAAAATATCAAAAAAGCTCCTAAACGGAGCTTTTAGACTATCTATTACAACGCTGCACGAAGGCGAGCTTCTGCATTTTCCACATTACGAATGGAACGTGGCAAGAAAGCACGAATATCATCTTCTTTGTACCCTACTTGAAGGCGTTTATCGTCAATCAAAATTGGACTCTTCAAAATACGCGGATTTTCTTGAATAAGGTCAATAACCTCGCTCAGATTTAAATCCTCAATATCGCAGTCAAGTGCTTTTGCATAACGGTTTTTAGATGAAACGATACTTTCAATCCCGTTTTCTGTTTTAGTTAATATCGCTAAAATTTCTTCTCGTGTTAGTGGTTCTTTTCCTAAATTCTGTTCTTTATAAGGGAGCTGATGAGCGTTTAGCCATGTCTTGGCTTTCTTACAGCTTGTACAACTTGAAATTGTGTAAATTTTAATCATGTGCACTCTCACTTTCTATCCCATGATAGTTGTATTATAGCACACCAACCTTAACGAAAACATAGGACCTAAGACCTATTTTTTCAAAAAGTCAATTAAAAAGATTATTTTTTTCAATAAAAATCGAAAAAAATCATTTGTGATTTTGAAAACACTCCATTTATTTCTAAAAAAATCGAAAATCAGGTCAAATATTTTCATCTTAGATTGACATTCTTACACAAGAAAACCCCGAGACAATTGTCCCAGAGTTTCAACGTTATTATGAATTATTCTTCGATTTCGATAGCATCATCTAAATCAAGAACAACTTCGTCAACATTATCATTAGTTGCTGCTGATTCTTCAACAACATCTGCTGCTTTCTCATCTTCGGTTTCTTCTACGAGACCGTAGTGAACACGTACTTTGTGGTCGATTTCATCAAAGACTTCTGGGTGTTCTGCCAAGTATTTCTTCGCATTTTCAGAACCTTGTCCGATTTTCTCACCGTTATACGAGAACCAAGCACCTGCTTTTTTGATGATGTCTAGGTCGCTAGCAATCTTAACAAGCTCACCCGTACGTGAAATTCCTTCACCATACATAATTTCAACTTCAGCTGTTTTAAATGGTGGCGCAACTTTGTTTTTAACCACTTTGATTTTAGTTTCTTTACCGATATTGCTATCTTTTTGGTCACCAGAACCTTTGATTTGTGTGTTACCACGAACATCAAGACGAACTGACGCATAGAACTTAAGTGCGCGTCCACCAGGTGTTGTTTCTGGGTTACCAAACATCACACCAACTTTTTCGCGCAATTGGTTGATGAAAATAGCAATTGTTTTTGTTTTATTAATTGAAGCTGACAACTTACGCATTGCTTGACTCATCATACGAGCTTGCAAACCAACGTGATTATCACCAATGTCACCATCGATTTCGGCACGAGGTACAAGGGCAGCAACGGAATCGACAACGACGAGGTCAACAGCACCTGAGTCAATCAATTTTCCTGCAATTTCAAGACCTTGTTCCCCAGAGTCAGGTTGTGACAAGAGAAGCTCATCAATGTTAACACCAAGAGCCGCAGCATAAGCTGGGTCAAGTGCGTGTTCGGCATCGATAAAGGCAGCAATTCCACCTTCTTTTTGAGCTTGTGCTACTGCATGAAGCGCAACAGTTGTCTTACCAGAACTTTCAGGTCCATAAATTTCAATGATACGCCCTTTAGGGTAACCACCTGCACCCAAAGCAATATCAAGAGCCAAGCTACCTGAACTCATGACTTGAACTTTTTGTTCAGCACGTTCACCAAGGCGCATAACAGCTCCCTTACCGAAATCTTTTTCAATTAATTTCAAGGCATCATCAAGTGCCTTTTTACGCTCATCACCAAATTTTTTAGTGATAGCTTCTGTTTTCTTTGTCTTTTTAGCCAAATTTTTCCCTTTCTGTTTGTTCGAGATACTAACTCCATTATACCAAATTTTAGCCTTGTAATAAAGCTTGACGTACTAAGTTGAAAGCATATAAAGTAGCAATATAACGGACGTCTGAACGGCTTCGCCCACCTATAACAACACGAATAGAATGAACTTTTTCTCTAGTCGCAATACCAATGAAAACTGTTCCTGCTGGATGTCCTTCTAAGCTATCTGGTCCTGCAACACCTGTCAAACCGATACCAAAATCAGCATCTGTCAATAAACGTGATTGCTCTGCCATTTTTTCAGCTGTAAAGTGACTTACTACACCATGTTCTTGCAAATCTTTAAGAGGAATGTGAAGCATTTTTGATTTTTCTTCTATACTATACGTCACAAATCCGCCATTAAATACTGCAGATGACCCTGAAAAATCAGCGATACTAGATTGGAATAGCCCTGCGGTCAAACTTTCTGCAGCTGTAATAGTTTTGTGCTTTTCTTTCAACAAATCAAAAACAACACGCGCCATATTGTTATCATCACCGTAGCCATAAAGTAACTGTTCAAGAGGAATACTATTTAATGTTTTTTTGGCTAGAATTTTATGCTCTAGAGCATCCAATTTCGCTTTTGCTGACGTCACATCATCTGCCTTGGTTGATAAACGAAGTGTCACCTCACCTGTTTTCGCATACGGAGCAATCGTTGGGTCTGTTTGGTTATCAATCAAATCTGCCAAGACGGTCACTAACTGGCTTTCACCAATCCCAAAGAAACGCAACACACGTGAATAAAGCTGCTTATGGTCTCCAGACAACAAAGGCACTAGAGAATCCAATACCATTGGTTTTAATTCACTCGGTGGTCCAGGGAGAACAACGTAGGTCACGCCATTTACTTCTAGCACGCCACCAACAGCCAAACCAGTGCTATTTTGCAACGGTATTGACCCTTCAATCAGCTGTGCTTGACGTTCGTTATTAGCCGTTCTAGCAAACTGCGGACGTGTCGCAAAAAATTCGTCCAAACGCTTGTTAGCTTGTTCATCAAAGACTAAATCGCGTCCCAAATATTTTGCTAACGTTTGTTTTGTTAAATCGTCTTCTGTCGGACCAAGCCCTCCACATAAGACAACTAATTCACTTCGCTTGCTTGCTAAATCAATAACTGATAAAAGACGTTCTTCATTATCACCAACAGCTGTTTGAAAGAACACATCAATTCCTAACTTGGCAAATTCTTCCGATAAAAATTGAGCATTTGTATTTGTGATTTGTCCTGTTAGAATTTCTGTTCCCACAGCAATGATTTCAGCTTTCATAATTGCCACCTACTTATCTATTCGTAATTTAGTTTTATTCTATCAAAAAAAGCAACAAATTTGCTGCTTTTTGCTACAAAGCCAGATTTTAATGAGAAAATATTAGTTTAATATGTTGTCAACTTACTTTACTACTTTGTCAACTTAGGCTGTTTTCTTAACCATATAATGACTAGTAAAAACAAGAAAAGTAATGATGCCATAAAGTTGACTGCCATGACTTTTTCAACAGCAAATACTTTTACCATTAAGCTCAAAAGGCACAATAAACAAATACTTCCCAAGCGACTAATGGTCGATTTAAAGGAAACAAGAGACGAGATATTGTCAATTGACACCATTTTGTTGAAATAATAATTCAAAATAAATTCAATGACATAAAAAACAAAGATGAAAATAAAATAAGCTGGCAATAACACCCAAAGGTGTTTTGAAAGGAAGGTCAAAGGAAGAAAAATAATCAACAGACAAAACTTAATAAGCCCTGCGTATTTTTTAATCCCATCCATATTGATAGAATATGAAAACAGCGTGATAATTTGAAAAGCGATGTAAAAGGCTGGAAAATATTTGGTATCCACACCTTTACTCAGGAAAAACGATTGCCACAACTGAAAATGAGTTTGAAAAAAGATTTGCGTCAAGAAATCAAAAATCAGAATAACACCCAGTCGTGGTTGCTTTCTTAACTCGATAAAACTATCTGTAATCTGCTGTTTTAAAACAGAAACATGGCTCTCTTCTAGTGTCGTAGTTTTTAGATTTTCATTGAAAAAGAAAAATGTCACAAGAGTTGAAGCCACTAAAAAGGCGATACCTAAAACATAAATATTGATACCAATGCTTAGATAGAGAACACCACCCAGACTACTTCCCAATAAAAGCCCAACAATTTCCAAACGATTATTGAGCGCTAGAAATTTTCGAAGGTCGTCCTCACGATGAGCTATTTTTAATTGATTGATAATGTAGGCATCAAGCGTTCCACTATCCAAAGCCGAAGCAATCCCATAGCAAAACCAAGCAGCGAAGATAAGGTAAAAATTGTTACTAAAAAGGACAATCAAAAACATCACTATCAAAAATAACTTTGATAGACTATAAATATTTTTGCGGGAATAATTGTCTGCAATCAACCCGCTTGGAAATTCAAACAGAACAATCGCAATACTATAAGCTGATTGAACAATCAAAATCTGCGACAAACTCAACCCTTTTGACAATAGAATAACCGTTAAAATCGAGTGCGGCATGGAATAAGCCACCGTAACTAAAAAATTTGCCCAAAGGTAAACAAAAGTGTTCCTAGTAATACTTTTCATAACTCCCACCTACCCTCATCATATCAATTTTTCTTTACAGGATACTCTTATTTCCCGATGATGTCAAGATTTATTTGAAACTTTAAACTAAACCAGAAAAACAATCTTTTTGGCAGTTAGCACCACGTTTACACCTAATTGACAACCATGTAAACCTCATCAATGCCGTTTCTGCCAATAGAAGCAAGTAACACCGACACCTAGGCTTAACCCTATCCCCTCAAAAAGAAATAGCAATCGACCAGACTTCATGGTTAAAACACCAGAAATGATTAAAACAAGGAGAATTAGTAGTATTAAAAAACATTTGACATAGTTTTCTTCTTTTTTCATCCATTTCACCTATAAAATCTGACCAAATCACTAATGGCCAGCTTTCCTTTTATTGATATTGTGCAGCGGCTGCTTTGATTTCAGCAATTGTTGCGGATTGGATTGGGACACTAGTGTCAAAAGTAATCGTACCCTCTTCAGTTGTCAAACTACCAACAACTGTTGATTCTGCATCATCAGCTGAATAGCCAATTACTAGTGCTTTATCTGCGGGTGTTATTCCATCATCAATGACAACGATACATTTGTCATCAGACAAAACTCATCTGGATTTTCACCAGTGGCTCTAAAGTATTGAACAAATTCTCGAATAGTTGTATTACTAATCTGTGCCACCTCGTCATCAACTGATGATTGTTGTTTCACGACTGTATCTTTAGTATCAGCTGTCACAACCTTAGTTGGTTGAACCGAAGTTTGCTTTGTTGTCAAACTAGCACCAAATGCGCCTAATAAGGCAAAAGCTGAAAGTGATATAATAATATTCTTTCTCACCATATAAAACCTCCTTTAGTCTATCATACACCGAAAATAAAGTAAAATAACATTTTGTAGCGTTTAGTAACATTATTTACGGCGTTTTTTAATGAGCCAAAAGTATCCCACAAAAGCAAATAGAGCAGATAAATAATAACCAATCATTAAGCTAGTCGCTAGTGTATCCCTGATGAGTCGAAGTCCTGACATAAAACTTTCGCCAAAAGCACCGATAAATGGAATCAGATAAAAATACAACAAGAATACCCCAATTAAAACAAGGAGAACATTGCCAACCACTAACGATTGCTTGCCACGCCATTAATAAATCAGTAGCAAAACAATCAAAATACTAGCAACAAGCCAATGATTTTTCAAAAATGAAGTCCCTGAAATAGTCGTTAACTGATAACTTTCAACTGAAATACCAGACGCATACGGCAAAAAGAGACTGATAATATATGCAATTATAATTACAAATGGAAAATACTTTTTCATCCTAATAGTTCTCCTTTCACATCTATGCCAAATTTAATCTTGACTATACATTATTTTTTAAATATATACTTATATGATACAATAAAAACAACTCAACATAACATTTTGTAGCGTTTAGTAACACAAATTTTTTAGGAGATTAGGATATGCGTTGGGTTTTTGGAAAAGTTTATAAGGATATTCGGCAATCAAAGGGGTTAACACAGGAAGAAATTTGTGATGACATGCTCGCCCGCTCTACCCTGGCTCGTATCGAAGGCGGTCAAGTTATCCCTAAATTTGATACTTTCATTTTTCTTCTCCAGCAAATCAACATGAACTTGGAAGAATTTGAATACATTTGCAACGTCTATCAGCCAAGTGAACGTCAAAAATTATTAAATATCGCTAATAATAATCTATCAATTACCGACAACACCGAGCTCTTATCTCTCAAACGACAATGTCAAGAATATCTTCAAATACACTATGACATACCGATTCAACAACTTCTTGACAGACTAACTGTTACTATCCACGTAAGAGAATTTAGTGGGGAATCAAAAGATACTACCTTTCAAGAAACAACTCAGAAAATTTGGCATTATCTTGAAAAACAAAACACTTGGTATCAGAATGATTTCAAATTACTATTAACAATTCTTTACCATTTTCCACTAGAGACTCTGAAAACAATCACTCCCAAAATTTTAACTAACTTAGTCAAATACACCGACCTTTACAACATCAAGCCGTTGCAATTGACCTTGTTAACCAATCTCGCAAGCATTTATCTGGACAATCATCAAACCAAAGAATGTGAAACATTTTCTCTAGAAGCCCTAAAACTTGCTAAGGAATTAAAACGCTATGACTTTTTAGGAATTGCGCAAGTCCGCCTTGGCAGTTGTCGTGATGATAATAGCTTAATTGATAAAGGAATGTCTCTACTGCACTTAACCGAAAAAGGAGAAAAGATTTTTGAAGCACTTGAACAAGAAGTAGCAAAGCACAAGTAAATTTAAGCATATAAAAGCACTCCCCAACTGATAAGTTGAGGAGTGTTTCATGTGAAACAATAGCCAAAAAAGCTTTAAATTAAGCTTTCATCAACATTTTAAGGCTTGATTTAATGTATTGTTCTGCAGTTTCATTTGTTCCTTCAAAGAACTTGCGAATTTTCTTAAGCTCTGCTGCTTTGTAACCAAGCGCCAATAAAGCTTCCATAGCTTCTTCAAGTTGCTCGTTGGCAACTGTTTTTGTCTGAGAAGCTTTGCCATTTTCCACAGAAACATCGACAAATTTTCCATCCAAATCCAAAATCATTTGTTGAGCAGTTTTTTTACCAATTTTTGGGAATTTCATCAAATACTTGATATCACTTGTATCAATGGCATTGACCAAGCCCTCATTATCATCTACCGCAATGATGGCTAGCGCAGTTGTCGGACCAATCCCAGAAACCGAAATCAAATTGAGAAAGACTGCTTTTTCATCTTCTGTGTGAAACCCAAATAACAATTGAGCATCTTCACGCACCACTTGGTGAAGATAAACTTGCACCTCTTGGTTCATCAAATCTGAAAAGCTATAAGGGTTGGCAACGTTGATAATATAGCCCAAACCACCTGCTTCGACAACAATATATTTAGCTGTGATTTTGGTTAATTTTCCTTTGATATAATCGTACATTTTAGTATTTTCCTAACTCTCTTAAACTTGTGTGATTTTCCTGAATGCGACGGAACATTTTTTCCATGTCTGACTTGGTAAAGTTGACAAGTACTGGGCGTCCGTGTGGACAGTTATAAGGATTTTTACAGTGAGATAATTGCACTATCAACTGACGTGCTGAATAATCATCCAGTGTGTGATTAGCCTTGATTGATCGTTTACATGACATCATAATAGCCAGTTCGGCACGGTATTTTTTCACTGATACTTCATTTGTCAACAGCAACATGTCACACATTTCATAAACAGCTGTCTCAATTTCCTCTTCTTTCATCCAAATAGGATGCTCACGGAGAATAAAGGTATGATTACCATAGGGTTCCAAGTTAATCCCAACTTGATTCAACAGCTCCATTTTTTCTTGAAGCTTAATAAAATCAGCTCCTGAAAACTCAAATAAATATGGCATAAGAAGTTGTTGAAGAGAGTCATCAACTTCTCCAATTTTATCGCGATAATATTCATATTTAACACGTTCTTGCGCCGCATGCTGGTCAATAATATAAAGACCACCATTTCCTTGTGCAAATAGATAAGTCCCGTGCATTTGACCAAAATATTCTAATTCTGGGAATGTCGATGCTTCTTCACTATCCAGATTTTCAATCATCTTATTGAGTTTGCTTTTATTTTTAAAATCAAGCTCATCGTGGTCATCAGCCCCCTGATGTTCTACAGTTGAGCGCTGTGCAAATTTCACCGATGACTGATTGTCAACTTCCTTGACATAGTTGTCAACCTCATTGAATAACTGTACTGGTTGCTCTTCAACCGTATCTGACTTGACAAAGAAATCACGACGTTCTTTATCATAATAAAGATCTGTTTGTTTCAACGGCAAGCTCGTTTGCTCTGGTTTCGGAAGCCCACGTGTGCTTGATTTCGCCAGATTTTCTAGAGCATCAGGTATCAAATCTTGCTCACGCAGACTCTCTGCAATAGCAGAGCTGATTAAGCTCATTAATTCTTTTTCCTTTGAAATACGAACTTCTTGCTTCGTTGGGTGAACATTGACATCAGCTAAATAAGGGTCGATTTGAATGTCGATAACAGCAATCGGAAAACGTCCCACCATCAATTTTGAACCATAACCATCCAAAATCGCACGATTGAGCAAAAAGTTTTTAATATAACGACCGTTAATCAAAATCGTAATATAGTTTCGGTTCGCTCGTGTCAATTCTGGCAGACTAATGTAACCAGACACTTCAAAATCGAGGTCAGCATTCGAAATCTCAATCATTTTTTTAGCCGTATTAAGCCCATAAATACCAGCAATTGCTTGTCTCAAATCACCAGTACCAGATGTTGTTGTCATTTGACGACCATCATTAATCAAGCTAAAAGCCACCTCTGGGTGCGCCAAGCTCAAACGATTCACCACATCAACAATATGAGCTAATTCGGATTGGAGGCTTTTCATGTATTTAAGACGTGCTGGCGTATTATAAAAGAGATTTTCAACCGTAATTTTGGTTCCAACGGGTGTAGAAATCGGTTCTCGTTTTTCGATTTCACCACCTTTGGCTACTAGCAACGTTCCATGATTTTCATCTGCCGTTGCTGTTTTGACTGTAAAATGACTAATGGAGGCAATTGACGGTATCGCTTCGCCACGAAAACCTAACGTCCTAATGCGGAAAAGGTCTGCTTGATTTTTAATTTTACTTGTGGCATGGCGGTGTAAACTTAACGCAACATCATCTTGAGCAATTCCTTCGCCATTATCTGTCACTTGAATTTTCTTTAAACCAGCTTCTTCAATTTCAATGGTGATTTGGCTGCTCCCTGCATCAATCGAATTTTCCACCAATTCTTTGACAACGCTAGCTGGTCGTTCAATAACTTCACCCGCTGCAATTTGGTTAGCCAAAACCTCTGGCAACTCAATAATTTTACTCATGATTTATTTATTAGCAAGCCTTTTAAAGGCAGCCTTATTCCTTTCATTCTTGCTTGTTTATCCTCTATTATAACACAAACTAAAAAGGCAATCTTCTTTAAGACTGCCTCTTATTGTTACAACATATTTTTTAATTCATAAATAACATTCATGGCTTGCATTGGTGTTAAATTCATCAAATCCACTTTTTTGAGTACTTTAATCACTTCTTGATTAGATGAGTCATCAGCAAATAAACTTAGTTGCTCTGCCACTGGTTCTGCTACTTCTGATTTTATAGTAATTGGCTCAGCTTCCACCTCAGGGGTCAATTGAAGCTGCGCAGCACCTGATTCTAAATTTGTCAAGATACTGTCCGCACGTTGTAATAATTCTTCTGGTAAACCAGCAATTTTTGCAACATGAACCCCGTAAGATTTGTCTGCTGGACCTTCTGCAATTTTATGAAGAAAAGTCACATCACCATTTTTCTCAAGAGTCGCAACGTGAACATTGACAAGGTGCGTCAAGATCGTTGACAAAGCTGTCAACTCATGATAATGGGTTGCAAACATGGTCTTTGCACCAATATGATCATGGATATATTCAATGATTGATTGCGCCAAAGCCATACCGTCATAGGTTGCTGTACCACGACCTAGCTCATCAAAAAGAATCAAGGATTGAGAACTTGCACGTTTGATAGCTTGGTTAGCTTCCATCATTTCCACCATAAACGTTGACTGTCCTGAAATCAAATCATCTGCCGCACCAATACGCGTGAAAATCGCATCAAACACTGGTAAATTGACACTTTCAGCAGCTACGTAAGACCCCATTTGAGCCATAATAACGGTCAAGGCAAGTTGACGCATATAAGTTGATTTACCACTCATATTTGGACCAGTAATAAGCTGAATGTTGATATCGGCATCAAACGTAATCGTATTAGGAATATATTCTTGCGTTCCCATGACTTTTTCAACGACCGCATGACGACCTTTTTCAATTTTAATCTCATGGCTATCGTTGAATGTTGGACGAACATAATGATTATTTTCTGCAACAACGGCTAAACTTTGTAAAACGTCAACGGTTGAAAGCGCCTTAGCCAAGTCTTGCAAACGAGTAATGTAACGCTCAACTTGTCCGCGAACGCGCATAAAAATATCGTATTCCAGACTCGCTGATTGCTCACGCGCCTCAAGCATTTCACCTTCAATTTTAGCTAATTCTGCCGTACCAAAACGCTCTGAATTCTTCAAAGTTGCTTTACGGAAGAAGTAATCTGGCACCAAAGAAAGGTTAGAATTTGTTACATGGAAATAGTAACCATCTTTTTTATTGTAATCAATTTTTAGGTTTGTAATACCACTTGCCGCACGTTCTTTGGCTTCAATCTCAGCAATCCAGCTTGTCCCTTCGCGCATGACTTTACGATATTTGTCCAAAGTTTCATCAAAACCAGTTCTGATAATACTTCCTTCCGTAATCACTGCTTGAGCATCTGGGTCAATAGCAGAGCTAATCAATGACTCTAGCTCTGGTAAAGTGTCAATGCTGTTGACAAGCTTGTCAAGGTAAGGACTATCAAAAGATTCCAAGATAGCCTTAATAGTTGGCACTTGTCCCAAAGTGTGACCAAGTTGAAGCAAATCTTTTGGATTGGCTTTTCCAAATGACACACGACTAGCCAAACGCTCAATATCATAAACGCCTTTTAGACTGTCCGTCAAATCACTACGTTCAAAGAAGTTGTCTAAGAAAACTTGGACAATATTTTGGCGTTCCTCAATTTGTTCTTGATTAACCAATGGACGATCAATCCAGTTACGCAACAAACGCATCCCCATAGCCGTCTTAGTTTCATCAAGCAACCAGTAAAGACTACCGTGCTTCTTGCTTGTGCGGGCATTTTCTAGCAAATCAAGACTTGATTTTGTCGTATAAGACATTTGTAGATAGTCTTTGATTTCATAGTGAACCAGCTTTTGCAAGTGACTGAGTTCACGTTTTTGTGTCGTATGAACGTATTGAAGTAATTTTTCAGCAGCAGAAATCTCTAACGCTGTTAAATTCGGGTCAATCAAATGCACATCTTCATAGCGCTCTTGCTCAAACGATAATAAGAGATTGAGTTGTTTAACCAAGCTGTGTTGCTCATCTTCAGAAAGGTCATAACCAACCACGATTTCACGAGCCTTGAGGTTTAAAATCTCACTTTTTAGGCTTGTAAAATCAGACAAACTTGTCGCGTAAAACTCACCCGTTGACACATCCATATAAGCCAAACCAAAGTTTTTGCCATCAGAATCAATAGCCACCAAGAAATTGTTAGCATTATCTGGTTTAGAGGAATCGACAGCTGTCCCTGGCGTAATCACTTGAACGACTTCACGTTTAACCACACCGACGGCTTGTTTTGGGTCTTCCATTTGCTCAGCAATTGCCACCTTGTAACCCATTTCCACTAATACATCAATGTATTGTTGCGCAGAATGATAAGGCACACCTGCCATTGGAATTGGATTGTCAGCATTTTTATTACGACTAGTTAAACTAATCTCTAAAATCTGTGCAGCTTTAACCGCATCATCATAAAATAATTCATAAAAGTCTCCCATGCGGAAAAGTAAAAAAGCATCTGGATAATCTTTTTTTACGTCCAAATACTGTTGCATGCCTGGAGAAATTTTATCTTTTGTCATTATTAGTTAACTCCTCGTTAATTTTCGTTTCCAAGTTTTTCGTGATGTATTGAACCAAATCACTAGCATCTTGCATCTTGTTACGATAATCTTTGACAATCGGGAGATCCGATAAGTCTTTTTGTAGCTGGTCAGCTTGTTTTCCTGCTGCTTCTTCAGCCACTAACTTGTCAATCTTGTGATAAAGCACAGCCTCCTGCTGATAAGCTTTCATATCGTCAACAAGACTGTCAAGTTCTGGAAAAGTTTTGATTTTTTGTTCTACTTTTTGAAATTCTTGCACACTATCGTGCTTTTGAATAGCTTGAACTAACTTGTCCACTGCTTGGTCGTACTTACTCATAAGCTCGTTGATAAGTCTCTTTCAAATGCTTGAGCTGTCTCTTCATCTTTACAGATAACAAGCAAAGTATCCGCACCTGCCACCGTTCCAAGAATCTCTGGAATGTCGCTACTATCAATCAAGTTTGCCAAAACATCTGCTTCACCAAGATTAGTATGAAGAACAAGCATGAACCCAGCACGAGCAACTTTCAAAATATATGAGCGGATATTAGCACCAAAAGTTGTCTCTGATGTTTCTGATAAACTATAATAAAGCTTACCTGATGAATCACGTAATTTCAAAAGACCAATCTCACGAAGGTCACGTGACAAGGTTGCTTGAGTGACACTAATCCCTTCTTCTTGCAAATGACGCTTGATTTCTTCTTGTGTTCCAATATGACCTGATTGAATCAAACGTTTGATTCGATTTTGACGTTCTATTTTATTCATATAACTTTCCCTTTGTGTATATTTATCCTTAAAATTATACCAAAAAAAAGAAAATTTTTCATCTCTCTTTTGCGCTGTTTTCCTTATGATAACTTATTTTTTACTGCTTCAAATGTTTTCTTTCAGCTAATCTCGTTTATTTCTTATTTTTATGTTAAAATAATATGACTAACTAATTTAGGAGAAACTCATGGATACAAAACGTACAATTGCTGAACGCATTCAAAATATTGTTCCAGAATTAGACCAAGAACAAATTATTAATCTACTTGAAATTCCAAAAAATTCTGATATGGGTGACCTTGCTTTTCCTGCTTTCTCATTAGCAAAAATCCTTCGCAAAGCACCCCAAATGATTGCTGCTGATGTTGCCGAAAAAATGGATGCAACTGGCTTTGAAAAAATCGAAGCTGTCGGTCCATACATCAACTTCTTCCTTGATAAGAAAAGCATTTCTGCTGATGTTTTAGGTCAAGTTATTGCAAACGGAAGCGACTATGCTAGTCAAGATTTAGGAGAAGGTCGCAACGTTGCTATCGATATGTCAAGCCCAAACATTGCTAAACCATTCTCAATTGGACACCTTCGTTCAACCGTTATCGGTGATAGCTTGGCTAATATTTTTGAAAAACTTGGTTATAAAGCTGTTAAAATCAACCACCTCGGTGACTGGGGTAAACAATTCGGTATGTTGATTGTTGCCTACAAAAAATGGGGTGACGAAGAAGCTGTTAAAGCTCACCCAATCGACGAACTCTTGAAACTTTACGTTCGTATCAACGCTGAAGCTGAGATACAACCAGAACTTGATGAAGAAGCTCGCGAATGGTTCCGTAAATTGGAAGTAGGCGACGAAGAAGCTATCTCACTATGGCAATGGTTCCGTGACGAAAGTCTTGTTGAATTTAACCGCCTTTACAATGAACTTAGTGTTTCATTTGACAGCTTTAACGGTGAAGCTTTCTACAACGATAAAATGGATGAAGTTGTCGATATCTTGACTGAAAAAGGTCTTCTTGAAGAATCTCAAGGTGCTCAAGTTGTTAACCTTGAAAAATACGGTATCGAACATCCAGCATTGATTAAAAAATCTGACGGTGCAACACTTTACATCACACGTGACCTGGCTGCCGCTCTTTACCGCAAACGTACTTATGACTTTGCCAAAGCCATCTACGTCGTTGGTAACGAACAATCAGCTCACTTCAAACAATTGAAAGCCGTTCTTAACGAAATGGGATTTGAATGGAATGAAGATATTACTCACGTTCCATTTGGACTTGTTACTAAAGAAGGTAAAAAACTGTCAACTCGTAAAGGTAATGTTATCCTTCTTGAACCAACAATTGCCGAAGCTGTCAAACGCGCTGAAGACCAAATCAATGCTAAAAATCCTAACCTTGCTGACAAGGAAGCAGTCGCTCACGCTGTTGGCGTCGGTGCTATCAAATTCTACGATTTGAAAACAGACCGTTTGAATGGCTATGACTTTGACCTTGATGCTATGGTATCATTTGAAGGTGAAACTGGACCTTACGTACAATATGCACACGCACGTATCCAATCTATTCTTCGTAAAGCTGAGTTTACACCATCTGTCAACCAAATTTACAGTCTTGATGATACTGAAAGCTGGGAAATTGTAAAACTTATCCAAGACTTCCCACGCATCATCAAACGTGCCGCTGACAACTTTGAACCTTCTATTGTTGCAAAATTTGCTATCAATCTAGCCCAAAGCTTCAACAAATACTATGCACACACACGTATCCTTGATGAAAGCCCAGAACGTGATAGCCGCCTAGCACTTAGCTACGCTACTGCAACTGTTCTAAAAGAAGCGCTCCGTCTTCTCGGTGTTGAAGCACCAAACGAAATGTAATTATTTCTTTATAAAAGCAAAGAGAACGAGATTATTTTCCGTTCTTTTTTTCTTGATCTTTTTCTATCAAAATTATAAACTGTGAGCATAACAACCAAGGAGATTTTGTTTATGGAAAAAGGAAATCAATTAATGCAAAAACTTAGTAAAGCCTATGCTAGCCTACCAGATAACGAGCCACTGAAAGCAGATATTTTTGCAGTAGCGCAGGATTTAGAAAAAAATGAAAATGACCAGTTGACACGTACAAAACTGGCGCATGCCATTTCTCAACATTTACTAACACATCATCTCAAAACAGAATCTGAAATCACAGCACTTTACAACGAAGTTGCTGACAGTCCTGAAAAATATAAAGTGAATGCCGCTTTAGCTATCATGCTAGGTAGTCTATTTCACCCCTAACAAAAAAGGGTAGGCTTGTAACATATGCTCAAACTTTCAAGCAGAAAGAGATAGAGTCTGCAAAATGGAAGTAAATTAAAAAATGCTACGCAAAGTAGCAGGAAAAGCCGAAATGTAATCCCTGCATGCTTGCAATGCAAAATCCGTTCTCCTATACTTAAGTCTGTCAATAAGCATCCGCTGAGTGGCGGGTAGGCTTCATATCAGGTGAGGCCATCAATCAATTTAAGGAGGTCACAGGTATATGACACTTGCAGAGAAACTGAAATCCATGCGCAAGCAGACAGGACTGTCGCAGGAGCAGTTAGCCGAAAAGCTCGGCGTTTCAAGACAGGCAGTTACAAAATGGGAAACAGACGCAGGCATCCCCGATATTGAAAATGTAATGGCAATCTCGGCGCTGTTTGATATTTCTATGGACGAATTGCTTTCTAATGAAAAGGGAGCAAAAAAGCCGACGGATTATCTGTTTGAAAGCATCACCGAGTATGATATTGACGAGCCGAAACGATTCGATATGAAGTTTGGCGGGGCAAAGAAATTTGTGTTGTCTGGCTGCGAGAGCGAGAAAATCCACATCCGTCTGGTATCCAATACGCTCTCCACACTCCAAAATGATTTTAAGGTCAAAATTGACGACATCAGAAAGAGAATTGATGTCGATGTAAACCGTCGAAACGGTGTATCTGAGGCAACAGCAAAGGAAGATGTCAGCATCTTTGTCCAAATTCCTTCTCCTTATATCTGGAAGATCGAATGCGCTGTCAACGCGGAAACCGTAGAAATCCGTTCTCTGGAATGTGACAGCATAGAGCTTGACGTAAAGACGCCGCATATTGCTTTGGAGGAGGTTTCCGGCACGGTAGAAATCAATTGTAATCTTGATATGGAAGTAGTCTGCCGTCCCTTAAACGGTGAGGTGGACATTAACCAGGTATCCGCAACCTCAAAAATTTGTATCTCGGAGAATGCCGTATTTACAGCCGTTACAAAGGGTATCGGAACAAGCATATCTTATGAAAAAGACGGACAGCAAGCGGAACGCTTTGATACACCTGACGCCGAAAATATCATTGAGCTGAACGGTATTAAAAGTGAGCTTGTCATCTGTGCAAATGGGAACAGGGGCTGACGAGATGAAAGCAAATTACCTGAAAAAATATATCATCAGCTCCTATATCCTCGTCTGGATACTCATTATTTTCGTAGCAGGCGCAACCAGTCTGGTATTCCATGCGCCGCCTGTCATTATGTGGATCGTGCGAAATCTTATCGCATGGTCGCCAACCTACCTGCTTTTACTTGGGTGGAAATATTTCAGACCTGACGAAACAAGGACGGCTTTTGTGAAGCGATGCTTTTCCGGGAAAGTAAAGCTGCTCCCGCTGCTGCTTTCTTTTGCTATCACCTTTAGTATTAGTGCGTTGTCACTGTTCCTTTATTCCGTTATAACAGGAAAATCAATGCTATCCTACATCAATCCGGGAAGCACTGCATTGCCGCTCAGTATCTTCCTCTCCCTGACTTCCGGACCGACCGGAGAGGAATTGGGATGGCGTGGCTTTATGCGGGAGGAGTTTAATAAAAAGTACGGCTTTCTGAAATCCTCTGTCTGTCAGGGCTTGGTATGGTGCTTCTGGCATACTCTGTTATGGGTGGTGGATTCTGATTTTACCGACTGGAGAGCGATTCCATATATCATTTCCAATATCGTTGTGATTACATCCATCACAATCCTGATGAATATTTTTCTGGAGCGAGATAACAACCTGATCTATTCGGTATTGCTGCACTTCGGCTTTAATATCTTTTATGTGTTTCTGGATGCGGATATCGGCTTCTTTGAGATTTTGACCGCCTTGTATCTGGTCATTACGCCGATTGCCGTGCTTGTAAGAAATAAGACTGCTGAAAAGCTTTTGAAAAATACGGAAAGCAAGGAAAGGAAAATAGAACAATGAGCAATTTAGAGAAAATCCAGAAAGGAATGCGGGTACTGCAAACACTCTCGAAAATCATTCTGATACTTGCAATCGTGGGTACAGCTTTGACAGCAATCGTGGCAGCTCTTGTGGCAGCGGATGTGTTAAGTCTGGAAAACCGATTTCTTCATTTTCTGTCCGCTGTGGCTGAAATAACCAAGGGACAGCTTATAGGAACTTTGCTTGCTGCGGCTACCTCTTTGCTGCTTAGCGGCATTTTTACGGCATTTGTTTATCGCTACTTTACAGCGGAACTAAAAGAAGGAACGCCTTTTACAAACGCAGGTGCAGACAGAATAAAGCAGCTCGGAATTATGCAAATTGTATTGGCGGTTGTATCTGCGGCAATTACAGACGGTATCTACGATAAAATCAATCTTTCGGATTGGAACAGATTTGACGATGCAGGCAGCATTACGCTGGGCATTTGCCTTATTTTAATCGCTATGGTTGTTCGTTACGGTGCGGAGTTGGAGCATAGAAAACAGAGCTAATAAAAATGCAGTTCATCGCTTGTGGGCAACACATTCGCTGTTTGTGAGGAAGAGTTTTTGCGATGCCTATATCATTATCGGCAAAATGTGTATAGCCTTTTTTTACTTTTTTCCAGACTCTAATATCGGATATAAATTTATTAGCGTATCTTTCTTTAATATTCGCCATCGGAACAAATGATACTTCGGTATTATCATCAATACCATTGCGAGGATTTATTACACAAGCTTTTTTTATTCGCACCCATTCCCAATTACCAGGTACATCAAAAGGTATTTCGTCTTCGATACATTTTACCGTGCCATCGGAGAATTTCTCATAATGTAAATTATCATCAGGTTTTAGGGTGCCCCTAACAAGTCTTTTACCGTTTGGAAAACTGTGTTTATCCAAATGGTCTGCTCGCTAAGTTTATACATTTTAATCTAACAAATAAAATTAAGGCACAACCAGCGGATTTTTCTCCGTAAGTTGTGCCTTTTTCTCATCTATAAATTACTTGTTCATTAACGATTTCTGTTGCTCGATTGCAAATATTATTCATCTTTCGCACCCACAACATCATATTTCCTGCTTTGAGTTTTTCTGTAACTTGCTCCCGCTCGGCAAATGATTTTACTGTCTGTTCAAATAAATTCTCTGCCTGACGCTCAACATCGGCAAGGTAAATGTTGATCTTATCTGATGTAAGAAGATTGCAATAAAGCATTCGATGATGTGATTTCAGATAGCGTTTGTGCCTTTGTCCCCACATTCCGATTTTGTTTTTGCCAGTGTTTCCAATCGTCAAACAAGGTAATAAATAATTACCATTAACTTTGTATCTTCCACCGTTTTCATCATAAATTGTTCCCATATCAGAACCTCCTCGTAGTTGGTAGGTTCATTATACTTGATATAAAATCCAAAGACGAATGTGCGGATTTCAGAAATAGAAAAAGGTTCTGACCTTTTACAGTCAAAGTCTTTCTCGGTTCTTTGCAATGCCCTATAAAGTTGTATTCTTATAAATTTTAAGTTACTTCCTTATGTGGTGTTAGCAAAATTCACCTCTTCTTTTCGTTATTAATTACAATTTATCATAATTTTTTCGTCGAATTTTGAAATCAGATGACACAACCTCATCAACATCAATGATTGAGATAAAAGCATCTGGGTCTAAATCTGCCATAATGACTTTAACATCACGGACTTCACCTGGATTTAAAACCACATACAAAATATTTTTCTCATCTCCAGAGTAAGCCCCCTGACCATTCAAATAAGTAACCCCACGATTAATGCCATTAAGAATAGCTTGCGCAACTTCTTCAGATTTTTGTGTGATAATAATCATGCCACGCACTGTGTAACCACCATTTTGGACAATTGTCAGAACTTGACTGTAAACAAAGCTTGCTACCAACGTGTAAAGCATATGTTGTAAATCAATGTAAACCAGCGACGCTGTAAGAACCACGGCATCGACAAAAAGTAGTGTCTGACCAAGTTTGAAACTGAATTTTTCTTCGATAACGCGTCCGATAATATCTGTTCCGCCCGTTGTAGCGCCGTAACGAAAGACCAAGCCACTACCGACACCAGAAAATAAACCAGCAACGACAGCAACCAACATCATATCATTTTCGAGAACAATCTGAATCGGCACATGTTGCCAAAACCAGATGAACCATGACATCAAAACAGTGCCATAAATAGTTAGTGCTAGCGATTTTCGTCCAAAAATTCGAGCCCCTAGAATGAACAAAGGAACATTCAAAATAAGTGACGAATAAGCAGGGTTGATTCCGTAAAGAGCATGGGCAATCAAGGTTACACCCGCAACCCCACCTTCAGCAAGAGCATTTGCCATATTAAATTTGACAAAACCGAAAGTATAAATTGCTACACCTATGGCAATTAACACCAAACTTCTTATTTGTCCAAGCTTTTCACGAACCATGTCTCATACCTCCAAAACAAAATTTTCTGCGTCTTGTAAATTATAACGCCATAAACAAAGAAGCTGAGAACTTTCTCAACCTCTTAATCATCAACAAAACGTCCAATAATATGAACATTTTCAGCAACTGAAACAAAGGCATTGGGGTCAGTTTTTTTCATCAGATACCTAAAGTCGTTATATTCTTCACGAGTAATGATAGCCAGCAAAACCGCTTTTTTCTCATGATTATAAGTTCCTTCGGCATTATTGATTTGTGTCACCCCACGATGTAATTTGGTGTGAATCATCGCAATTACCTTTTCAGGACGATTGGTCACAATCGTTGCTTGCATTTTCTTCTGCTTAGTGAAAATAGCATTTGTCACACGGCTAGAGACAAAGATAGTCACCATAGAATAAAGGGCATATTGCCAACCAAATAAAATGCCAGCAAAAATCATGATAACACCATTAACCATGAGAGAAATGCTTCCCACATCACGGCCTGTCTTTTTCCGAATGGTCAGACTGATGATATCAGTACCACCACTTGAAATACGAGATTTTAAACTAAAGCCAACACCAGTCCCCATGACCAAACCACCAAAAATGGCATTAACCAGAGGATCAGTCGTCAGAGTAATTTCAGGAACAATTTGAATGAAGAAAGAACTCATCGAAACTGTAATGAGCGTAAAAACAGTGAATTTATGTCCGATTTTATACCAAGCTAAAACGAGCAATGGCACATTAATCACATAAAAAACAACTGAAACTGGCAACTTGAAGCCAATTAATCGCTCACTAACTGCCGATAAAACCTGTGCAAAACCAGTTGCACCACTTGAATAAACGTGTCCTGGTTGAAAGAAGAAATTAACCGCGATTGCCGATAGCAAACCATAAAAAAGAGAAGCGGAAACTTTTTCCGCATACTTCTCTCTTGAAATGCTCTGCATTGTCTTTAACAGACCATATCTTTCTGCCCAACGGCTAACAATAAACTTTGTTTTCTTTTTCAAAGATGTTTTCTTAATCATTAGTTTCGATTGCTAAAGCTAATTCATCTAATTGTTTATCTGCAACAAGACTTGGTGCTTGTGTCATTGGATCCGCAGCTTTATTATTTTTAGGAAATGCAATGACTTCACGAATGTTATCTTCACCAGCAAGAAGCATAACGAAACGGTCAAGACCAATAGCAAGTCCACCATGTGGTGGGAAACCGTAGTTCATAGCTTCTAACAAGAAACCAAATTGGTCATTTGCTTCTTCTGCTGTAAAGCCAAGCGCTTTAAACATACGTTCTTGCAATTCTTTTTGGTTGATACGCAAGCTACCGCCCCCAAGTTCATAACCGTTAAGAACGATATCGTAAGCAACTGCACGTACTTTAGCAAGGTCACCTTCTAATTCATGAGCGGATTCTTCAGTTGGCAATGTGAATGGGTGGTGAGCAGACATATAACGTTCTTCTTCTTCAGACCATTCAAACATTGGCCAATCAACAACCCAAAGGAAATTAAATTTAGAGTTGTCAACCATGTCAAGTTCTTTAGCGATACGAGTACGAAGAGCACCAAGAGTATTATTAGCAACTTCAAGAGTATCGGCAACGAAAAGAACCAAATCATTTTCTTCGAGTTGTAAACTTACTGTCAACTTATCTTCGATACTTGTTAAGAATTTAGCAACTGGTCCAGTAATCGCACCATCAGTAAATTTGACCCATGCAAGACCTTTGGCACCAAATTGTTTTGCAAATTCTGTTAATTTATCAATGTTTTTACGTGAGTATTTATCCGCATTCCCCTTAACAACAATAGCTTTTACAACTGGAGCTTGTGAGAATACTTTGAAATCAACATCCTTGACAACTTCTGTCAAGTCTTGTAAAAGCATTTCAAAACGAGTATCAGGTTTGTCTGAACCGTAGTTGTTCATTGCATCATCATAAGACATACGTGGGAATGGCAATGTGACATCAATTCCTTTTGTATCTTTCATGACTTTAGCAATCATTCCTTCAGTGATATCTTGGATATCTTGGTCTGACAAGAATGATGTTTCCATATCGACCTGTGTAAACTCAGGTTGACGATCACCACGTAAATCTTCATCACGGAAACATTTAACGATTTGGTAGTAACGGTCAAAGCCAGCATTCATCAACAATTGTTTTGTGATTTGTGGACTTTGTGGCAAAGCGTAAAAGTGACCCTGGCTCACACGACTTGGTACCAAGTAGTCACGCGCACCCTCTGGAGTTGATTTTGTCAACATTGGTGTTTCAACATCAATGAATTCTAACTCATCCAAATAGTTACGGATTGAGTGAGTAACTTTTGCACGTAATTTAAAGTTGTTAAGCATTTTTGGACGACGAAGATCTAAATAACGGTAGCGTAAACGATTTTCATCACTAACTTCAACATCATCTTTAATTTCAAAAGGTGTTGTTTTAGCCGTATTCAAAACTGTCAATGCTGATACTTTCAATTCAACAGCACCAGTTGGCAAGTTTTTATTTTCTTGTTCACGTTGTGCGACTTCACCAGTAACTTCGATAACAAATTCGTTACGAAGGCTTTCAGCTGTGGTCATAACATCACTTGAAACTTCCTCTGGATTAATGACTAATTGCATGATACCTTCACGGTCACGAAGGTCGATAAAGATAAGCCCACCTAAATCACGACGACGACCAACCCAACCTTTTAAAGTAATTTCTTGGCCGATATGTTCACTACGAACACGACCAGCATACATTGTACGTTTCATTGATATGTTTCTCCGTTTTTTAATTTATTCATTCCCACCTATTATAGCAAAAAGCACGTAAAAACCCCACCCATGCGGGGGAGTTTTTTAATTTTTTTGAGAAATATCAAAAATTTGAAAGGTTCAAAATGATATTAAACTCCTATTTGAGATGTCTTTTGTTACCACACTCCAAAATCTAGTAAACTTTCAAATTCCTTTTGACCAAATCATAACATTTAATCAGTAAAGGATATATCTTCTTGCGAAACTATTGCTTTCTTATTTTCTTTACTCATATACATGTCAATCCTTTCAAACAATTCTCATATGTTTAAATTCAATCAAAATATTCCATAATTTCCTCAATTCGATTTTCAATCAAATATTTAGTCATATCCCTTTCTTCCTTATATCCTCTAGTTTGTTTGATTTCTAATTTACCATTAAATCCAAATCCGAACATTTTGTCATACTTATCTGGATTTTTCTTTAGCCTAACTTCTTCCATGAAATTTATCATTTCTTCTTTTTTAAACGCCAACATTATTGTATCCCACTTTGTATCAGACGATTTAGCACTATGTATTTCATTAGGATATTTTGCATAAATTCCTACTATTACAAACCAATCAGCATTTTCTTGCGGTTCAAAACGATTAAGCCATAGAGTGCCTTGATATTTTTTATTGGGATAATAATAAGCTCTAGACATTTTTACTTGAAATGTCAATACTTTATTTATGCCATCACAAAACTTATATAATAGCAAATCAATTCCTTTTTCTTGTGCAGAAGTGGGGATAAATACAGATGTTCCTTTTACTTCTTTTGCCAAATAATCTGCAACCGCAAACTCCCCATATTGTAATGTAAACAATGCTTGCATATATTCCACCTCAACTGTATTTGTAGCTTAACTAGTTATCATTATACTACACAAAAATAATACAGTCATTTCTTTTCTGCTTTTAAGAAGTTACTTATCTGTCTATGATTTGTAAAGGGTGCTAAAGCATTGCTTACGCAACAAGTCCTTGACAAATCATATCCCGATAAATTTAACGTAATCAAGCAGAAATGAAGTAGTCTGTTGTTTCAAGCCAACAAAAAAGAGATACCAGCACATTTATGCAGTATCTCTAACTTAGTAGCAATATTCTTTTATTCGCAAGCAGGTAAACACAGGTCATTCCTTAATATCTTTTTGTTCGGGAAACTCCTTGTTCCCATTTGAAATAGTTTCTCTAGAAACATGGATATGTTCAGATAATTTTTCTTGTGAAAGATGATTAGGTTTTCTTAATTGTTTTAACTTTTCTCCGACGATTTTGTATATACATTATATGAAACTTTCACCTACCTAGCAAGGTTACAGTAGCTTCCATTCTCGCAACTAAAGTTTACAATATAAAACAACTAGTTAATGAACTGTGAGTACACAGTTATTAGCTAGTTGTTGTCGTTTAATCTAATTTATTCAATACTTCAGCGAAGTTGTTTGCAATTTCGTCAAAGCTTACGGTCACTTCTTCGCGAGTTTTATTATTTTTCACAGCTACTTGACCTGCTTCAATTTCACTTTCACCTAAAGTGATAATTGTTTTAGCATTAAAGGCGTCTGCTGATTTGAATTGCGCTTTGATTTTACGTCCAAGGTAGTCACGTTCTGCTGAGAAACCTTGGTTGCGGACAGCTTGAACAAGTTCCAACGCTTTAAGGTTTGCACCTTGTCCCAAAACAGCAATGTAAACGTCCATTTCTTTTTCAACTGGCAATTCAATACCTTGTTTTTCGAGGATAAGAAGCAAACGTTCAAGACCAAGTGCAAAACCAAAACCTGGTGTTTCTGGTCCGTCAAAGTATTCAACGAGACTGTCATAACGACCACCAGCACAAATTGTCAATTCAGATTTATCAACAGTTGTGATGAATTCAAAGATAGTGTGGTTATAGTAATCAAGACCACGAACCATGTTTGTATCAATGACATATGGGATATTGAGGGTTTCAAGCATACTACGCACAGCATCAAAATGAGCTTGGCTTTCGTCATCAAGATAATCAAGAATTGATGGTGCGTTTTCAACAGCAATCTTGTCTTCTTTTTCTTTTGAATCAAGGACACGGAGTGGGTTTTCATCTAAACGACGTTGACTGTCTTTTGACAATTGCTCACGCATTGGCGTAAGGTAATCAATCAAAGCTTGACGATATGCCGAACGGCTAACTGCACTTCCCAAAGTATTCAAATGAAGTGTAACATCTTTAATGCCCAGTATTTGGAACAATTGGTAAGCCATCGCGATTGTTTCAACGTCTGTGGCAGGATTTGCTGAACCGAAACACTCAACACCAACTTGATGGAATTCACGCAAACGACCAGCTTGTGGACGTTCGTAGCGGAACATTGAGCCGATGTAGTACATCTTAACTGGCTTTTGAACTTCTGGTGCAAATAATTTATTTTCTACAAAAGAACGCACAACAGGAGCTGTACCTTCTGGACGCAAAGTAATATGGCGGTCACCTTTATCGTGGAAATCATACATTTCTTTTGTCACGATGTCCGTTGTGTCACCAACAGAACGGCTGATAACCTCATAATGTTCAAACATTGGTGTACGAATTTCGCTGTAATTGTATTTTTTAAATGTTTCACGCGCAACAGCTTCCACGTATTGCCACTTAGCACTTTCGCTAGGTAAAATATCCTGTGTTCCTTTAGGTTTTTGTAATTTCATAAATTTAAGACATATTGGCACCAAACTTAAACAAATTTAGCCCCTAATTCCTTTCTACTATTGTAGCGATTCAATCATTTCTATTTTATCACAAAAACAAGTTATACAGAAGAATAGTCTGTTCTTTTTTAGGATTTTCTTATGAATTATTCCTTGATAACTTTCGTTTTTAACGAACAGCCAAGCATTAATAACCACACTCGCACCTATTTACAATTTTTTTGTCAAGTAACTTTACTTTACAAAAAAGATATGTTATTATGTTAAAGTTGATTAAAAATCAAGAACAAAAAAATATTATCGGAGGAAATAAAACATGGCAGTACCTGCACGTCACACTTCAAAAGCGAAGAAAAACAAACGTCGTACACACTACAAATTGACTGCTCCATCAGTTAAATTTGACGAAACTACTGGAGATTACTCACGTTCTCACCGTGTATCACTTAAAGGATACTACAAAGGACGTAAAATCGCTAAAGCAGCTAAATAATAGAAGGGAGATACCATGCGCGTAAATATTACACTTGAACACAAAGAATCTGGTGAACGCTTGTACCTTACTTCAAAAAACAAACGTAACACTCCAGACCGTCTTCAATTGAAAAAATACTCACCAAAATTGCGTAAACACGTAATCTTTACTGAGGTTAAATAATTGAATACATCAAAAGCCTACGAAACCAACGTTTCTAGGCTTTTTTAGTTCAAAAATAGCATTTCTGGCTGATTGAATATCAAACCAAATCATTTTTTATCTCAAAAATTTTGAAAGTTTAGTTCCTCCTTATATAATGAAAGTCACCCAAAGGAGGAATAACATATGATTATTAAAACAGTTACTTTTGAAGTCAAAGCTACTGTTAAAGATAAATTTGAACAAAAATTCCACAGCGACGCTATCTCACTCAAAAATTGGGAAACATATTTAGGAAATGAAGTCTGGATTCAAGATAATTCTGATGCAAATAGTGTTTCCTTTACTGCTGTTTCACGTTGGAAGAAGCAAGATGATTTCAATGCTTAGTTGAAACATCCTGAACATATCCAACATCACAAAGAGCAGCACTTCAAAAAGGAAAATTCACTTATTTTTAAGAAAAGTGTTCAAGAATTTATCATTCTTGATAATCTAATTTCAGCTACCGGAAAGTTGTGGTAAAGATGCTGCTATCACGCTAACCTTTTCTTGCATTTCTTATACATTATGCTTGACTTGCTACTTATTTTTCTATATCCTATATATAAAATAATTATATATTAAAATTATATGTATTCAGAGAAAGGAGCTTCATGTATTTTCCAACTTCGGCAACTGTCATCGAATTCCTCATTTTAGCCATTGTTGACAAAGATGACTCTTATGGTTATGCCATCAGCCAAACCATTAAGCAAATTGCTAACATCAAAGAATCCACCTTATATCCAATTTTAAAAAAACTGGAAAAAGCTGGCTATTTAACCTCTTATCAACAAGCCTACCAAGGACGTAAACGAAAATATTATGCTATCACAGCAGCTGGCAAAGAACAGTTGACCTTTCTCAAAAAAGAATGGCAACAGTACAAAGAAAAAGTCGATGAGATTATTGAAGGGAGATTAGAGTATGACAAAAGTTGACTATTTAGCTAAGTTAGATAAATACCTACGTAAGTTACCCAAAGAGGATTATCAAGAGGCTATGGACTACTTTAGCGAATACTTTGAAGAAGCTGGTCCAGAAAATGAAGCACAAGTTATCACCGAACTTGGAACACCAAAAGAAGCGGCGCGAGACATCATTAGCCGTTTACTTGACGAAAAAATCATTGATCAAGAAAAGACACCTAAAAGCAGAGTATCTATGGTTTGGCTTGCTATTTTAGCCATTCTATCAGCACCCGTTACTCTCACACTAGCTCTCTTCCTTTTCTTAGCCGTCATCACTATCCTAGCTCTTGGAGTGGCGGCTATCGCTGTTGTTCTTTCCCTTGGGGTTGCCTTCCTGACCTCTGGAATTTACATGCTATTTGATAGCTGGTCTTACCTTAACATTTCATTTTCTACTACTGCTCTTAGTTTTGGCCTAGGACTTTTAGCTCTCGGTTTATCATTACTGGCTCTCCTTGCTGCAGGGGCTGTTTGTAAAGTAGTTGGACGTAGCATTGTCAATTTAGCACGAAAAACAGAAAACAAAAGGAGAAAATTATGAAATCGTGGACAAAGACTATTTTAGGAATTGGCGTTAGTTGTAGCTTATTGGGGGCAGCCCTTGCAGGTTATGGTTTCGCAACTGGTGGACTTTCTGATTTAGAAAATAGCACTGATATTGTAGGGAATGTAAACTATCAAAAAGCTAACCTTGACAGTTTCAGTAAAATTGATATTGACAGCACAACATCTGATATCATCATTTCAAAGGCCAATATTGACAAACCCTTTATTTCTTACTCAGACAACAAAAAAACATCTGTCAACTACGAAGTCAAGAATAACACCCTTACTGTAAAGCAAACAGGAACTCGCACCCAGTTAGGGAATACAAACATCCATTTTCTGAGTTTAAGAGATATTATTGGCATTGCTAAAACTGGTATTATCGAAAATTCACATACAATCGTTATATCTGTTCCTCAAGATACAGAACTCACTTCAGTCAAAGCAAATCTTAGCTCAGGAGATTTGGATGTCAGTCAGCTTTCACTTGATACCACAACGCTCGAACTTCTGGCCGGGGAACTAACAATGACCAACACAACCCTCAACTCAGGGACTGTAACCATCACCTCTGGGGACGCTGAAATTGAGAACAGCAACTTAGCAAACATCGCCTTTTCAATTACAACAGGTGATATTGATTTAGAAAATAGCCAAGCTTCTGACACAACCTTTGAGTTAAGCATGGGAGATTTTTCAGCCAATGCCGCCACCTTCAAAAATGATAACACCATAACAATGACTACTGGCGAGGTTGACATTACTCTTGCCAGCAAAGATCTGAAAGTATTAATGACAAACCTTCTAGGCGATGCTGATATCACTTCAAACTTAAATCAATCAAGTAAAAACACGTTGACAATCGACGGAAACGTTGGTGACATTACAGTTCAATAAAACTTAAAAGGCATCGCAAATGCGATGCCTTTATCATTTTAAAATAACAACGTCAGTAAAGCTAAAATGGCTAAACCGCCTTGCTTTAAAATAATTTTACGGTCTGCGGTCAAGCTACCATAAAGAGCAACAAGAACGACATTTATTAGAAAAACAGTTACCAAAGTAGCATTGGCTGTAAAGATACCGTAAATCAGAAAAACAGCAATCAAGCCATTGTAAACACCCTGATTTTTAAATAAATTACTTACAGACTCACGTTCTAACTCTTCTTGCGATAGTCCAAAAACACGCGTTGTTGCAGGTGATTGTGTTACAACTGTTTCTAAATACATAATGTAAAAATGTTCCAGAGCTACCAATAACGACAAAATAATAGTAATAAGTGACATCGTTTCCTCAATCTAAATAGCAAATTAATCATTTACATCGCTGTAAATATACTGTAAAGCAAGACTGCTGTAATTAATATTTCTAGTTAACTCATTAAGTGTATAAAAGTTTCCTTCGTTTTTCAAATAATCTGATTGTAAAAACTGAGAACATCGTTCACATCAAAAAAAGATTGAAGAAAGTGTCCAAAATGAACGTTTTCCTCAATCTAGTAATCTTAATTTCCTGTTTTTGGTTGTCTGTAAATGATAAGCCCAAGTACCATGAAAGCAACAAGGAATGCTGAAAGAACACCGACTTGTGTACCAATTGAACCTGTCATCGAAATGGTTTGACGTAAACCTGTTACAATGTAAGTCATTGGCATATATGGGTGAACAACTTGGAAGAACTTAGGACTAAGCTCGATTGGATATGAACCACCTGCAGAACCGACTTGAAGTAATAACATAACAAGCGAAAGGAATGAACCGTAACGATTATCCCAACCAACTAGAGCCGTTACAAGAGCCATTAATGTCCAACCACCTAAGATGATAAGGAAGATTGTTCTCCATTCATAGTTGGCCTCAAATCCAAGGAATTGAATAGCACCATACAATACTAACGAACCAACAGTTGAAATCAATCCATTAATAAAGAGTTTTTGTTTGACCCATTCAAAACGATTTTTCACTGGGCGTCCTGACAATGAGCTGGCAAAGATAACGTTCGTTGAAAGGGCAACTACCATAAGTGATACCGCAATCATGTAAGGTGCCATACCAATACCATTTACTTTCACGTTATCATTGTCTGTTTCTTTTGTTGATACAGGATTGGAAACCAACTTGGCGTTCTTATTTGTTACAGAAACAAGTGATAATTGCTTACTTGCATCTGTAAGTGAAGAGGACAATGTTGAAAGACCGCTTGTCAAGGTTGTCAAGCCACTCGTCAACGTGCCACTGCCAGCAGCTAACTGACTTGAACCAGAAGCTAATGCTTCTGCACCAGATTGCAATTGAGAAGCGCCACTTGTTAGCTGAGTATTATTAGCAACCAATTGGTTAGCACCAGAAGCGATTTGCGAGACAGCGTTTGTATAGGTTGTTGCCCCTGTCAACAATTCATTTGCACCACTACTTAATTTTGTGTTAAGTGTTGAGATTCCTGAAGCAATTTGACTACTTCCAGGGACAAGTTGTGTTGTAGTAGCCGTATTAACCTGATTTAAACCAGTAGATAATGTTGTCAAAGCCTTAACAGAACCAGGCAAAGCTACATTTGACCGATTGGCAATTTGAGAAACTGCCGTCTGTAACTTAGTTGATAACGCCGTTAAAGAAGCCTTCATTGTTTGAACATCTGTTAAAATTTGCTGTGCTTGTTGACTAACACTATTTCCTGAAGTATTCAATGCATTGACTAACTCAGCTCGTTGTGCTACCCCTAAACTTTGATAAGCATCAGTTGCTTGAATAGCAGTCAATCTGGCTGAACTGTCCTTTTCTTCTGCCTCCAAAATTCCCTGAGCTTGTGAAGCAATATCACTTAAAACAGTCGAAATTTGTGGAATATCAACATTAGTAGAAATCTCAGAAACTGAAGCATTTAATTGTTGAATTCCAGCATTTAATTGAGGTAAACCTGAAATTAATGACTGAATATTTTCAGTTTCTTCTGCCGAAAGTGTTGTAGAGGTTGCCAGTTGCTGTAAACCATCTGTTAAACTATTAGCCCCATCAACTAGTCGTTGTACTTGTGTAGAACTTTCTTTTAGCTGAGCGATACCACTGATAAGAGCCACGGAGTTACTATTTAATTCATTTGCACCACTCGCCAAAGTTGATACACCATTTGTATAAGTTGTCAAGCCGCTTGAAAGTGTTGCTGTTCCGTCTGCTAAAGTTTGGCTGCCTGATGCTGCTGTGTTGAGATTATCTGTAATGGTTTGACTACCAGATTCAAGCTGTTGGCTTCCTGAGAGCAATTCATTGCCACCGTCACTTGCTTCTTGTAAACCATCTTGTAAACCAGACATGCTCTTGAATACAGCTTTTGTATAAGTTTCTGTGATATTTTCAGAAACAGTATCTTTAAGCTTAGTCATCGCAGATTCGCTCATTTTAGAAGCGACAAAGCTACGTCCAGCTGTTGTCTGATAATTAATTGTTAATTTTTCAGGGTCATCTGTCAAAAGACTAGCTGCCTTTTCAGATAAATCCTCTGGCAATGTGATAACCATATAGTAATCACCATTTTCCAGACCCTCTTCTGCTTTTTCTGCGCTAACAAAGTGATAATCTAAGGCTTTATTTTTAGACATGCTGTCCAGCATATCATCACCGATTGATAGCGTTTGGTCATTTAAAGTTGATGACTTATCTTGATTGACAACTGCTACTGGCAAATCATCAACATTTCCGTACGGGTCCCACATAGACCCCAAGAAAGATAAGTTATAAAGTGCTGGAACAAGAGCAACACCAATCATTGTTACCCAAAGTTTTGGGCTTTTTATAAGTGCTTTTAATTCTTCTAACATATTTTCTCCTAATTTGGACATATTGTTCAAAAATTATGATAAAATATATTATACAGAGATATAAAATAATTTCAAGACAAAAGAAGGGATTTTTAGACACTCTGTCTAAGAGTGTTCAAAAGATTTTTATTATGACAAATGATAATCGCAGAGCTAACACCAAAAAAGCCATTCAAGAAGCTATGGTCGCCCTTTTAAAGACAGAGAGTTTTGACGACATTACCACCATCAAAATTGCTAAAGAAGCTGGCATTAGCCGTTCAAGCTTCTACACACATTATAAGGATAAATTTGAATTGATTGATTCCTGTCAACAAACCCTTTTCAATCAAGTTGAATATATTTTTGAAAAACACGAAGGCAATAAAGAACAAGCGTTTTTAGAGATTTTTGAATTTCTAAAACGTGAGCAATTGCTATCTGCTTTGATTTCAGCGAACGGCACGCGAGAATTCCAAGCTTTTATTGTTAATAAGGTGCGCATCTTTATCAACACTGATTTTCAAAATCGTTTTGGGCGTGAAGAACTTTCTCCTGTCGAAAAAGAATACAGTAGTATCTACTTTGCCTACGCCTTCTTTGGTCTCTGCCAATCTTGGATAGCTAATGGTAAAAAAGAATCTCCTCGCCAAATGACTAACCTCATTTTAAAACTTTTACCACTGTCACTATAATCATCCATTCCTACAGTCGCCCCTTGGCGACTTTTTCTATTTATAAAAAAACCACGGTAAAAACCATGGTTTTAAATACTTCAATCAACTGAGAATTAAAGCATTTTGTTGTAGTATTCAACGACAAGTGCTTCGTTGATTTCTGGGTTGATTTCGTCGCGTTCTGGAAGACGAGTCAATGAACCTTCAAGTTTTTCAGTATCGAATGATACGAATGCTGGACGTCCAAGAGTAGCTTCAACAGCTTCAAGGATAGCAGGTACTTTAGCTGATTTTTCGCGAACTGAGATAACTTGACCAGGAGTTACACGGTATGAAGGGATATCAACACGCTTACCGTCAACAAGGATGTGACCGTGGTTAACGAATTGACGAGCTTGACGACGAGTAGTTGCAAGACCTAAACGGTAAACAACGTTGTCAAGACGACGTTCCAAAAGAACCATAAAGTTGAAACCAAGAGTTCCACCTTTAATTTTAGTAGCTTGTACGAACAAGTTACGGAATTGTTTTTCACCTACACCGTAAGTGAAACGAAGTTTTTGTTTTTCGGCCAATTGCAAACCATATTCAGAAAGTTTGCTACGGTTGTTAGGACCGTGTTGACCTGGCACGTAGTTACGACGTGCTAATTCTTTACCTGTACCTGTAAGAGACAAGCCAAGGCGACGTGATTGTTTCCATGATGGACCTGTATAACGTGACATTAAAAATGTCCTCCTATAAAATAAAAATTTTGTAGGAAATAACAAATTAGAGAATCCTGATTCGTGCAGTTGACTTTCATCTAAACAGCCAAGATTACTTTTCCGACTTCTAGGAGCTTTTCTACAAGAAGAAAAACTGTAGAAGAGCCAACTGTTGACGAGCTTCATACTCTCCTGCTATTATTTCACACAAAGTTTAGTTTAACATAAAAAAAAGGCGTTGTAAAGCCTTTTTATCTACTATTACTGATAATTCTAATCAAGGATTAATCAAAATAGCGAATCAATGTTTTTTCAGTTAAAATATCTGAATAAGTGTATGATTCAACATAAGAATTGTTGATTGCTCCTGGAACATCAGAATTTTCATTGTATTCAACGATAAATAACGAAGGGTAAACTTCCGTTAAACGACCAACTTTATTTTTTTCACGTTTACGACCATTTTCAAGTGTCAATTCAACAAGTTGACCTTCGTGGGCTTTAATATCTTCTTTGATTTTTTTCATTTTTGCTACATCTGCAAATGCATCACTCATCTTCTACTGTGCTCCTTAATAAAGTATTTTATATTTATCAACGCTCTTCAAACTGCGCTATGCTAGAAAATTTATTGTATTCTTTTTGGAAAATTAATTTCACTGTACCACGCGCTCCTGAACGGTTCTTTTCCAAGATAACTTCGATAGTATTGTCTTCAATAGCGTCATCATTTTCTTCACCCTCACGACGATAATAATCATCACGATACAAGAACGCAACGATATCCGCATCTTGCTCAATAGAACCTGATTCACGAATATCTGACAACACAGGACGTTTATCTTGACGTTGTTCAACACCGCGAGACAACTGACTAAGTGCGATAACAGGGACTTTCAGCTCTTTTGCCAAAATCTTCAATTGACGTGAAATATCAGAAACCTCTTGTTGTCGATTCTCTGGACGTGTTCCTGTAATCAACTGTAAATAGTCAATGACAATCAACCCAAGCCCCCCCTCAACTTCTTGAGACAGCTTACGTGCTCGTGCACGAATTTCAGTGATTTTAATCCCTGGTGTATCATCAATATAAATTGGCGCTTCTGCCAGAGCACCTTGGGCAATGGTAATGTTGTTCCATTCTTGGTCAGTCAATTGACCTGTTCGAAGGTGGTGAGAATCAACCATTCCCTCAGCAGCCAACATACGGTCAACCAAACTTTCAGCACCCATTTCCAGGGAGAAAATAGCGACTGGTTTATTTTGTTTAGTCCCAACGTTTTGCGCAATGTTCAAAACAAAAGCAGTTTTCCCGACGGCTGGACGAGCAGCAAGAATAATCAGTTGGTCAGGGTGTAAACCTGTTGTAATCTTATCCAAATCACGAAAGCCTGTTGGCAATCCAGTAACGTCGCTTGTCTGACGCGAACGAATTTCCAAATTTTCATAGTTGACCTTCAAAACATCTGAAATCTTACGAAAACCACTACGATTGCTACGTTCATTAATCTCAACAAGGGCTTTTTCTGCTCCTGCAATAACGTCTTCAGAATCCGTAGAACCTTCATATGCAAGGTTTACAGTCTCTGTCAACCTAGAGATGATATTACGCAACATCGCCTTTTCGGCGACAATTTTAGCATAATACTCTGCATTGGCACTTGTAGGAACGCTATTGACGAGTTCTACAATGTAAGACAAGCCACCAATGTTTTGCAAATCTCCTTGGTCATCAAGAATTGTTCTAACTGTTGTGGCATCAATAGCCTCATTACGATCGCTAAGCGTAATCATTGCCTTAAAAATAACTCTATGAGAATATTTATAGAAATCATCTGGGCTAATGTATTCACGGACAGTAATAAGCTTATCTGGCGAGATAAAAATCGAACCTAAGATAGACTGTTCTGCTAATAAATCTTGTGGCTGAACTCTCAATTCTGGCTCCTCTGCCAAATTCCTCACCTCCCCTAATAACCTCTAAACGTAGGACTATGCTTCCTTAATGCTTAATTTAATTTCAGCAATTACTTCCTTATGTAACTTAACAGGGACTTCGACAGAACCAATTGCACGAATTGGATGATTTAATTCGATAGAACGTTTGTTGATTTTTAAACCAAACTGTTTAGCCAATTCTTCAGCAATTTTCTTAGCTGTAATTGAACCAAATGTACGTCCATCAGGTCCAACTTTTTCGGTAAACTTAACAACTGTGACTTCTTTCTCAAGCTCTGCTTTAAGCGCTTGAGCTTCTGCTAAAATTTCAGCTTGTGCTTTTTCTTCTGATTTTTGTTTACCTTTTAATTCACCAATAGCTTGATTAGTCGCCTCTTTAGCTAAATTTTTCTTAATTAAAAAGTTTTGGGCATAACCTGTCGGGACTTCTTTGATCTCACCTTTTTTCCCTTTACCCTTAACATCTGCTAGAAAAATAACTTTCATCACTCTACCTCCATATTTTCTCTTAAATCATTTTCAATTATTTCAAATAATAAGTGTTCGGCTTGACTAACAGTTATATCTGATAATTGACAAGCTGCTAGGGTAAAATGCCCACCGCCACCAAGTTCTTCCATTATGCGTTGAACATTGATTTTACTGCGGCTACGTGCCGAAATAGCTACTTTATTAGGAGCAACTTGAACAATAACAAACGTTGCTTCAATGCCAGCTAAAGATAACATGGTATCTGCAGCTTTACTGGCAACTACTTTACTGTAAACAACATTATCACCACCACTAGCAATGATAATGTTGTCATAAAGTTTACGCCCTTTAAGAATAAGTTCATTAACCAATCGATATTCCTCAAAATCTGTTTGAGAAATGTTTTGAATTTCAATGCTATCACTTCCTTGAGATCTAAGATAACTTGCAACATCAAATGTTCGACTTGTAACGCTAGCCGAAAAATTCTTCGTGTCCAACATAATCCCTGCCATTAGAATACTAGCTTGAATTTTACTTAAGCGTTTGCCTGCGTTTTGGAATTGAATTAATTCGGTTACTAATTCACTAGCGCTACTTGCTCCACTTTCAATAAATGTTAATATGGCTTTTTCTGGGAAATTATTGTCACGACGATGATGATCAACAACAATGACATCTGTAAACATGTTGTAAAGTTCCTGCGATAACGTTAAATCAACCTTAGAATGATCAACCATTATCAACAGTGATTGGCTTGTCACTAGTTGTAAAGCTTTGTTGACTGAAATTAGATTCGTTTTTCCATCTTCTTGTAATCTTCTGACTGCTCTTGCAATATCATGACTCATTTCATCTGGATTGTAAACCGCATAAGCATCCTCAATGATATTACTTGCAAAGAACTGCATCCCAATCGCTGAACCAAGAGCATCCATATCGAGATTACGATGTCCGACAACAAATACTCTGTCCACATTTTTTATATGGTCTGAAATAGCAGTCATCATCGCACGGGTACGCGTACGGGTACGTTTAACGGTAGATACTGACCCACCACCAAAATACAATGGTTTCTTATGTTCATCATTTTCACAAATAACAACTTGGTCACCACCACGCACAAGTGCCGTATTCAAGTTTTGGAGAGCTACTTGCCCAATTTGCTGATGATTATCATCACCATAAGCAACCCCAATACTCAAAGTCAGCGGTAACTCACTTCCTTCTTTAGCCTGCTTGCGAAAAGCTTCTAGTACTGTAAACTTATCGTCAATTAGACTACTTAAAACAGCATAGTCTGTGAAAAAGTAAAAACGGTCCATATCCACACGACGATAAAAAATATTGTTAGACTTCGTGAAATTCGAGATGAAATTAGCAATAAAACTATTGATTTGAGAAACTTCCGCATCAGATAAATCATCTGTCACATCATCATAATTATCAATTGAGATAATCCCGATAACTGGTCGCAAAAGCGCAGCATCGCCTAATTGACGATTTCCCATTGATGTATCAAAGAAATAAAAAATCCCTGAAGATGAATCAATATAAGACGAGTATTTATTACCGTTTAACTCAAAAGTTTGGCTGGCATCTCCTTCACGCTTATTGCCAATAATTTTTTGGATGAGTTCATCCTCAAATTCTCCTTCTTCACTAGTGAAGATAAGTTCAGCATATGGATTAAACCACTCAACTTCATTTGTAGATTGCTCAAATTGAACAACACCAACAGGCATCTGTTCTAATAAACTTTTCAAACTAACTTCTGTTTGGTCGTTTAGTAATTCAATTTGTTCAAGTTCTGATAACTCATATGTTTCTTTTTGATAATAAAGCAATGCAACAAGCAAAGACAGCGCCAAAAAGATTGCAGCTAAAGTAGCTGACTCCGTCTGAAAAAGTCTGACACAAATAGCCAAAATCCCGAATAAAATCAAGCCTATCATGACTAAGTGAATAGTTGCAAATCGAAATCTTTTCATTGGTTAACCTCTTAGCTTATAATTATACCATAAAACAGCCCTATTTGATAGAGCTGTCATTGGTTTAAAGATTACAATTTGATGACTTAATCATTCGCTTTTCTATGATGTTTTTGCTTGCCTTCTAGGTAAACCATCAAAATAGAAATATCTGCTGGGTTAACACCTGAAATACGGCTTGCTTGACCGATTGTTTCTGGGTTAATTTTCTTGAATTTTTGACGTGCTTCTGTTGCGATAGAATCAATATCATCCCAGTCAATATTAGCAGGAATACGTTTTTCTTCCATACGTTTCATTTTGGCTACTTGATCAAGGGCTTTGTTGATATAACCTTCATATTTGATTTCAGTTTCCAAAAGTTCAACCACTTTGCTGTCAAGTTTTTCTTCAGCAGGACCAACAAAGCTTGTCGCAATGTCATAATTGATTTCAGGACGACGCATGAATTCTTTTGCTGTCAAAGCATCTGTCAATGGTTTGAAACCAAGTGCTTCAATACGTGCATTAGTTTCTTTAACTGGCTTGATTTTAAGAGTTGACAATCTTGTCAATTCATTGTCAAACTGACGTTTACGATTCAAGAAACGTTGATAACGTTCATCATCAACCAAACCGACACGGTGACCAATCTCAGTCAAACGCATATCAGCATTATCATGACGCAAAATCAAACGATATTCCGCACGACTTGTCAACAGACGATAAGGTTCCAACGTTCCTTTCGTTACCAAGTCATCAATCATAACACCGATGTAAGCATCACTACGTTTAAGAATCATTTCTGGCTTGCCTTGAACTTTCAAAGCAGCATTGATACCAGCAACAATTCCTTGACCAGCAGCTTCTTCGTAACCTGACGTACCATTGGTTTGACCAGCCGTAAAGAGACCTGAAATTTTCTTCGTTTCAAGCGTTGCACGCAATTGGTGTGGCAAAACGATATCATACTCAATTGCATATCCTGTACGCATCATTTCGGCATTTTCAAGCCCCTTAATAGAATGAATCAATTCTTTTTGAACATCTTCAGGAAGACTTGTTGACAACCCTTGAATGTAAACTTCTTCTGTTTCACGACCTTCTGGTTCTAGGAAAAGTTGATGACGTTCTTTATCCGCAAAGCGCACAACTTTATCTTCGATAGATGGACAATAACGAGGTCCTACCCCTTTGACAATCCCTGAAAACATTGGTGCACGGTAAAGATTTTTATTGATAATATCATGGCTTGTTTGGTTCGTATAAGTCAACCAGCAAGGAATTTGGTCTTTGAGGTAATCTTCATCATTGGACATGAATGAAAAATGATTTGGTTTTTCATCACCTGGTTGAATCTCTGTTTCATCGTAATTGATAGAACTTGCTTTGATACGTGGTGGTGTTCCTGTTTTGAAACGACCAATTTCAAGACCTAATTCTTTCAAATTATCTGCAAGTCCGATAGAAGCCAAGCTGTTATTTGGACCAGAAGAATATTTAAGCTCACCTAGGATAATTTCGCCACGAAGGGCTGTTCCTGTTGTGATAACAACGGCTTTAGCTGAAAATTTCTGATTAGTAGCTGTGCGAACACCGACAACTTTACCATCTTCGACTAAAACTTCTTCAATCATTGACTGACGCAATGTCAAATTTTCTTGTTGCTCAACCGTATGCTTCATTGTACGAGAGTAAAGAGCCTTATCTGCTTGTGCACGAAGAGCACGGACCGCAGGACCTTTACCAGTATTGAGCATTTTCATTTGAATGTAAGTCTTGTCAATGTTTTTACCCATTTCACCACCGAGAGCGTCAATTTCGCGAACAACAATCCCTTTGGCAGAACCCCCAATTGCAGGGTTACATGGCATAAAGGACAACATTTCCAAATTAATTGTTGCCAGCATCGTTTTACAACCCATACGAGCCGCAGCCAAACTAGCTTCAACACCAGCATGCCCAGCACCAACAACAATTACATCATAATTTTCAGCAAATTCGTGTGTCATTTTATTTCTCCTTATTCTTATTTACAAAATGTTTGACTTGACCATCCCAGTTTTTTAGGGTAATTTTTAAAAAGCTTGGATTTAGGTTAATCTTACTGAGTTCTTCAAACGAAATCCACTCACACATACGCTTCTGACCTCCCTCATATATCTCTTTATTAAGGTCAGAAAGTGGGTTCACTAAGTAAAGAAATTCAATTTGATGATGTTTTGTGAGATCCAAAGAAAACTGATTTTCAACAACAAAAGCCAACTGTTTAACTTCAATATCGATATTAAGTTCTTCTTTCATTTCGCGTATTATGGCATCTTCAGTTAATTCATTTACTAAGATTGCTCCGCCTAACAAATAATATTCATTTTTAGGAGATTTTGCTAAATATATTTTTTCATCTTTAATAATTAAGGCTGATGCTCTAACACCAAAGCTCTGCTCACCAATTCTAGTTCTAAAATCCATTTAAAACTCCTTAACTGCACAAAAAACAGCCAAAACCCTCGAAAATTGTGCGGCAAAGACGCACAATTCTCATGAGCTTTGACCATCATGATTATTGTTACGATTATTGTATCAAATTAAGTTAAAATGTCAATTTAATTGCCGATAATTTTTCGAGCAATAGTTGATTATATAGATAAGCCAAGCCCGTCAACTTATCTTTACAACTTTGTCAACTAGATATATTGACAAGCGACTCCATTTTTATAAGCCATATCAATGATTCCGCCACCTAGGCATTCTTTACCATCATAGAAAACAACGGCTTGACCTGGTGTAATGGCACGTTGTGGTTCAGCAAAGACAACTTCTGCTTTGTCACCCTTGACATGTATTGTAACTTTAGAGTCTGGTTGACGGTAACGGAATTTTGCTGTAACTTCCATTGTAAATTCTTCAGGCATATCACGTGTAAAGTGAATACTTGAGGCGTCAAGGCTAGTTGACATTAGTGACTCATGATAGAAACCTTGACCAACGTAAAGAATATTTTTTGACAAATCTTTTCCGACAACAAACCAAGGCTGATTGTCACCACCTTGTTGTCCACCGATACCAAGACCGCCACGTTGACCGATTGTATAATACATCAATCCAGCATGTTCACCCATATCACGACCATCAACAGTCATCATACGACCTTTTTGTGCTGGTAAATATTGACTAAGGAATTCTTTAAAATTCTTTTCACCGATGAAGCAAATTCCTGTTGAATCTTTTTTCTTAGCTGTCGCAAGACCTGCACGTTCTGCAATTTTACGCACTTCTGGTTTTTCTAAATGCCCAAGTGGAAACATTACTTTTTGCAATTGTTCTTGTGATAATTGACTCAAGAAGTAAGTTTGGTCTTTATTATTATCTGCTCCACGTAACATATGAACAGTACCGTCTGCGTCACGAGAAACTTGCGCATAATGTCCAGTTGCTACATAATCAGCTCCAAGCGTCATGGCATAATCAAGGAAAGCTTTAAACTTGATTTCCTTGTTACACATAACATCTGGATTTGGTGTGCGTCCTGCACGATATTCCGCTAGGAAATATTCGAAAACGCGGTCCCAATACTCTTTTTCAAAATTGACAGAGTAATAAGGAATACCGATTTGGTCAGCAACAGCTGCCACATCTTTATAATCTTCGGTTGCTGTACAAACACCGAATTCGTCTGTGTCGTCCCAGTTTTTCATAAAGACACCGATAACGTCATAACCTTGCTCTTTCAAAAGGAGAGCCGTTACAGACGAATCAACGCCGCCACTCATACCGACAACAACACGTGTTTTTGAATTATCTGACATGATAATCCTCCCATCAAGATATTTTTTTCGAACATAGGCTTGAAGGGCCTAGTTTTTCAAAAATCGATTTGAAGGTCGATTTTGAATGCATGAAACCACGCGAAAACTATTATAACACGAAATTTTATTTATGTAAGTCTTTTACACTTAATTCTAATGCTTTTTCTCATTTACCCTTTTGCCTTCCTCTGTTATAATAAGTAAGCATAGATTCTTAAAGGAGTAGATATGAAAAATCTAAAATTCCAATCCGTATTCGACATCATCGGTCCCGTGATGATTGGTCCGTCTAGTAGCCATACGGCTGGGGCTGTTCGTATTGGAAAAATTGTTAACTCTATTTTCGGAGAAATTCCCGATTCCGTAACCTTTCATTTGTACAATTCATTTGCTAAGACTTACCGTGGCCATGGAACTGACAAAGCCCTCGTTGCAGGTATCCTTGGTATGGATACTGACAATCCTGACATCAAAAATTCATTAGAAATCGCTCACCAGAAAGGGGTTCGCATTTATTGGGATATTCTTAAAGATAGTAACGCTCCACATCCAAATACCGCTAAAATTACCGTTGAAAAAGGTGACAAAAGCATGAGTATTACTGGCGTATCAATCGGCGGAGGAAATATTGAGGTAACTGAACTAAATGGTTTCTCTGTATCGCTGAAAATGAATACACCAACTTTAATTATTGTTCACCAAGACATTCCTGGAATGATTGCTAAAGTAACAGATATTCTGTCTGAACATAATATCAATATCGCCCAAATGAATGTGACTCGGGAACGTGCTGGTGAAAAAGCAATCATGATTATCGAAGTTGACTCTCGTGATTGTCACAAAGCTGTTGAACAGATTCAACAAATTCCACATTTGCACAATGTTAATTTCTTTGATTAGAAAGGAAAAGAATGTTTTATTCTATTAAAGAATTGGTTGAGCAAGCCGATAAAGATTTTAACGGTAATATTGCTGAACTGATGATTGCCACCGAAATGGAATTAAGTGGACGTAGCCGTGACGAAATCATTCACATCATGACGAAAAACCTTCAAGTCATGAAAAATTCTGTTACTGACGGACTAACACCTAGTAAATCAATTAGTGGTCTAACTGGTGGAGACGCCGTCAAAATGGACACCTACCTTAAATCGGGTAAGACTTTGTCAGATACCACTATCTTGACCGCTGTCCGCAATGCCATTGCTGTCAATGAACTGAATGCCAAAATGGGACTTGTTTGTGCTACACCAACAGCTGGCTCTGCTGGTTGTTTACCTGCCGTTCTGACAACTGCTATTGACAAATTAAAACTTTCTGAAGAAGAACAGTTGAACTTTTTATTCACTGCTGGTGCTTTTGGACTCGTTATTGGAAATAATGCTTCAATCTCTGGCGCTGAAGGTGGCTGTCAAGCTGAAGTTGGCTCTGCTTCTGCAATGAGTGCCGCAGCTTTGGTTAAGGCTGCTGGTGGCTCTGCTTTCCAAGCCAGCCAAGCAGTTGCTTTTGTTATCAAAAATATGCTTGGGCTTATCTGTGACCCTGTTGCAGGGCTTGTTGAAGTCCCATGTGTTAAACGTAATGCTCTTGGTTCAAGTTTTGCACTTGTGGCTGCTGACATGGCACTTGCTGGCATTGAATCTCAAATTCCAGTTGACGAAGTTGTTGATGCTATGTATCAAGTTGGAGCAAGTCTGCCAACTGCCTTTCGTGAAACTGCCGAAGGTGGCTTAGCTGCCACACCAACAGGACGACGATTACAAACTCAAATTTTTGGAGAATAGTTTGCTAAGCATTTAGTATTTTAATACTATAGTAGCAAAACATTCGATATTGACAAAATCGTCAATGAAACTTGACACTATTTTACAGGAGAGTAAATATGAAATCTATCTTGTTTGACCTCGACGGAACCTTGGTAAATTCCAGTCCAGGAATCAAAGCAGCATTTAATTACGCTTTTGAAAGATTACAGTTACCTTTACAGACTGACAAGCAATTGTCAACATTCATCGGTCCACCCTTAGAAGTTACCTTTGCTAATTATTTCACTGAGAAAGCTGATATTGACCATGCAATAAAAACTTTTAGAGAATACTACAACGCTAAAGGTGTTCATCAAGTTTCGCTTTATGCTGGTATTTCCGACCTACTAAAAGAATTAAATAAGTCAGGCTACTCTCTCTATGTCACAACAAGTAAACATGAACCAATGGCAAGACTAATGTTAACCGAGCTTGGTGTCATTTCAAACTTTAAGCAAGTTTATGGTTCAACTCCTGAACATTTTCACAAAGCAGATGTGATTAACGCTTGTCTTACAGAACAAGGAATCAAAGCAGCCGAAGCTGTCATCATCGGTGATACAAAATTTGATATGATTGGTGGTCAGAAAACAGGTATTAGAAGGCTTGGTATTACTTGGGGCTTTGGTTCTGCTGAAAGTTTACAAGAATATGGTGCTGAAATAATCTGTCATCATCCACAGGACATTAAAAAAGCACTATCATCACTATAAGATGATTAGTGCTTTCCTTTTTATTTAGCTTAATAACCCCAAGCAGATAACCCTTGAGCATTATAGGCGTTTATAGCAGCCGTAATCTGATCTTGAACAGTTGCTGTTGATCCCCAACCAGGCATTGTTTGGAATAACCCTGATGCCCCAGAAGCATTTGTCACATTTGGATCACCGTTAGATTCGCGTGCAATAATTGCTTCCCAAGTTGATTGAGGAACACCTGTTGCCGCTGCCATTTGCGCTGCAGCTGCTGTACCGACAGTACCAGCAGTGTTTCCATTTGATGTTGTTGTATCAGCTACTTCTGAATCTGTCATATAAACAGCTGACTCTGTAACAGTTGTCTCTTCACCAACCGGCTCTTCTGATTCTGTATAAACTTCTTCGATAGCAGGTTCTTCAGACACTTCACTGACTTCTACCGAACTAGATTCAGATGATATCGTGCTTATTGATGTTTCGTTTAAAGTCGATGAAAAACTTGTAGATGTTGCTTTTACAACTTCTGCCTCAGCACGTGTTGTAAACGTATCTGAGAATAATTCTATTTTAGGAATAAGTAAAATAATCATAGCCAAGCTCAAAGTTGCTCCGAGCACACTAACGATAATATTTCTTATTTTTCTTTGTTTTGCTTTAGCAATCCTACTATACATAAATATAAACTATATACCTCTCTAAAACTCCTTTTTCTATCATATAATTTAATTGTTACTCGGAGATTGAAAATATGTTAAAAATGTTACAAAAACATTGAAACTTACCCTAATTTTCCTAAAAAATACTGTTTTAAAGCCATTTTGAGCAAACAAAAAAGATTTGAGAGAAACTCTCAAATCTTTTTAACTAATTATCTAAAATCTTAATACCAACCATTTGCATTCCAGAAGGCAAGGGCAGCTGACCATGAACCATAACGGCTTGCAACGTATGCATCTGCAACACGTTCTTGGTTTTCAGCTGATAAGTCACCATTCAAGTAAGAAATCGTTAATTGGTAACGTCCGTAGTATTGACCATTTTGAGCTGTGTAGCTACCACTTGATTCGCGTTGTGCGATTGTTTCTTTAGCAGCTGCATCTGATGAGCTCAAGTTTGATGAATAACTTGTAGTAGTTGTATCTGTACTTTCAGCGGCAGATGTTGCTGATGATGAATCATCAGTAGTAGCTGCTGAAGTTGTAGTTTCTGTTGTTGAAGCTGTTGAATCCAATTCTAAGATTTGACCAACAGTAATGAAGTCAACGTTAGAGATACCGTTTAAGGATGATAATTGTTCAACTGTCGTATTGTAAGTTGAGGCAATTTCAGAAAGAGTATCACCTGATTTAACTGTGTAAGAATCTGCATTAGCAACTGCTGGGGCAATCAGTGCTGCTGCAAAAGCTGCGCTAGCAACTCCTAACTTAATAGCTTTCGATTTACTTTTTAAAGTATTTTTTTGCATTATATGCTCCTTTTTACAAATTAGTATAGGATATATAATACAGGGTTAATGTTACCTGAACTTTAGTCTTTTATTAAAATTATTACAATTAGATTGTGTTAACATAAAGAAAGCGCATACAAATAGTGGGTTTTAGCTTTTCTTAAGCCAAAATAGCAAAATTCCTAAAATAACTAACACTATTAAAACCAAAGTATCTTTTAGGTGCCATTGCAAAACTCGGTACTTAGTTCGTCCATCTCCACCTTGGTAGCCACGTGCTTCCATAGCAAGAGCAAGAGCATCTGCTCGTTTAAAACTCGATGCAAAAAGTGGAATAAGAATTGGAATGATTGATTTTACCTTTTGAATCAGATTTCCTTCTCCAAAATCCACACCACGCGCTCGCTGTGCCTTCATAATACGTGTCGTGTCATCCATCAACGTAGGAACAAATCGCAGGCTTAGTGAGAGCATTAAACCAATTTCATGTGCAGGCACCTTAAAACGAACAAATGGCTTTAGAAGCGATTCTACAGCGTCTGCAAGGCTTAACGGTGTTGTTGTCAAAGTCAGCAACGTTGAAAAGAAGATGATTAATACAAAACGCATAAAAATCAAAACTGCTTGGCTAAAACCGTAGCTTGTTATTTTAAGAAAAGCAAATTGAAAATAGGTTTGACCACCTTGTGTAAAAAACATTTGAAACAAAGTCGTGAATAAAATAATACCAATCATTGGCCGAACACCTTTTAAGAAAAAGCTCAACTTAATCTTTGATAGCAAAACAACTATCAAGGTAAATGCAACCATAATAATGTTTGTCACCACATTATTAGCCCAGAAAACAATAACAATGTACAAAATCATTGCTAAAAGTTTGCTACGTGGATCTAGGTGATGAATCAAAGATTTTCCTGGAACATAACGTCCGAGTATTAATTTATCCATGTTTCACCACCTCTGCAAATTCTTCTATAGTAATTGGTAAACTTTCTAGCTGTAAACCACGTTTGACAAGCTGCTGAGCAAATTTGGTGATTTTAGGCACACCAAGCTGTTTGCTTTCAAGAAAATCAACATCCTGAAAAACCTCTTTAGGATAACCAGAACGAACTAATTTTCCACTTTCAAGGACATTGACATAATCTGCATAGTTAGCAACATCATCCATCAAGTGAGTTACTAAAACGATCGTCATACCATTTTGATTCAATTCCTTAAATAAACTCATAAGCTCACGACGTCCTTTAGGGTCTAAGCCTGCTGTTGGCTCATCTAAGACTAGCACCTCTGGTTCCATGGCTAAAATACCAGCAATCGCAACACGGCGCATTTGACCACCTGATAATTCAAATGGATTTTTTTCAAAAAATTCCTCACTAATGCCAACCATAGCTAGTTTTTCACGCGCTAATTGTTCAGCTTCTTCTATGGAAACACCAAAATTTTGTGGACCAAAAGCGACATCTTTAAGAACAGTCTCCTCAAAAAGTTGGCTTTCAGGAAATTGAAAAACAAGTCCTACTTTTTTACGCACAGGTTTGATGTCTTTATTTTTAGAGTCAGCTGTAATTTTTATATCATCTACGATAACGGCGCCCTCCGTAGGCACATTAAGCCCGTTTAACAGCTGCATAATCGTTGACTTACCTGATCCAGTATGTCCGATAAAAGCAGTATAAGACCCCTCTTTAATACTAAGATTAATGTCAAAAAGGGCACGCCCTTCAAAAGGTGTCCCCGCTTGATAAGTATAGTTTACGCTTTCAAGAGTAATTCCCATAACTGATCTTCTAATTCCTTTTCCGTAAGATAATTCGCTGTAAATTCAAACCCTTTATTTTTTAAAGTAGAGATAAGATTGGCTGAAAAAGGAATATCTAGTCCTAACGTCAATAATTCTTCTCCTCTAGCAAAGAGTTCTCGCGGTGTTGAGCTGGACTCAACTTTTCCTCTTTTCATAACTAACACACGGTCACTCAACGCAACTTCATCTAGGTCATGAGTGATAGAAATAACCGTCATATTATACTGATCACGAATCTCTTTTATCGTCTGAATTAATTCTAAACGTCCCTCTGGATCCAGCATACTTGTTGCCTCATCCAAAATAATAATATTGGGACGCATAGCAATTGCTCCAGCAATCGCAACACGTTGTTTTTGTCCACCAGAAAGACGTGACGGCTCACGGTCAGCAAAGTCAGACATTCCAACCAATTGAAGTGCCTCTTTAACACGTGACTGCATTTCCTCAAGAGGAATTCCTTTATTTTCAAGTCCAAAGGCGACATCATCTTCAACAGTTGCTCCAACGAATTGATTATCCGGATTCTGAAAAACCATTCCAATCTTCTGACGAATGTTCCATACATTGTCTTCCGTTAAAAGTTCGTTTTCAACAAAAATATCACCTGATTCAGCGGCTAATAGCCCATCAATCAAACGAACTGTTGTTGATTTTCCTGAACCATTGTGCCCAATAATAGACAACCATTCACTTTGTTTCACGTGAAACGATAAGTCATCCAAGGTGTAATTATCCTGATTGTCATCATATTTGAATTTTAAATGTTTAACGTCAATGCTATTCAATGTCATTTAAATGTATCCTTAAAAAGGAATCCTGCCCCCTTAAAGTAATCATATCCTGAATAAGCAGTAAAAATCAATGCTACATAAAGCAAGAGTGTACCAATGATTGAAAGGTGGCATAGTAAGAAAATAATTGAAAACATTTGTGTAAATGTTTTGATTTTTCCAGGCATAGCAGCTGCTAAGACTGTTCCACCATTTTCAACAAGTAAAAGACGAAGTCCTGTAACAGCTAATTCACGACAAATAATGATAGCAGCAATCCAAGCAGGAACCATTTTTAATTCAACAAGCATAATAAATGCTGTCATTACCAACATTTTATCAGCTAATGGGTCAGCGAATTTACCAAAGTTAGTAACAACTTTCCACTTTCTTGCAAGATAACCATCTAAATAGTCTGTAATGCTTGCCAATGCAAAAACAATTGCAGCAACAACATGTCCTGTCGAACTCTTCCAGAAACAAAGGATGAGAATGAAGAGCGGAATCATCACAATACGTCCTAATGTTAATAAATTAGGAATGTTTTCTTTTTTTGTAAAATCGATTTTCATTTTTCTACCTACTGAATATTAATTGTAATATAACTTAGTGCTGTACTTGTTAATGCAGAAGTATCAACTTCTTGTCCATCAATGGTTACTGTCACACCTTCAGTAACCCCCAAAGTAATTAAAGAACTTGTTGTTCCAGAAGGAAGCACTGCAGTGTAACTTGTTGTTCCAGTTGATGAAAGAAGCGTCCCAGAGTCATTAGATTCTGAATTTGTCACAGATACCCAACTACTGTTTGCACCAGATAAGCTAATTTCAACAGTTAAACTATCTGTCACATTTGACAAATTTACCGTCAAGCTGTTACCACTTCCTTCAGTGGACATTTTCAAAGAAGTATCTTCCTTAGAAGATGATGACTCACTTGTTGAAGAAGCACTTTCTGAGGATGTTGAGTCTGTCGTTGTTGCACTACTACTATGAACAACGGAGTAGCTTGTACTTGCATTCTTGCTATCACTTTGTAATTGATTCCAAGTCACGAAAGAAACAAAAGCTAAAATTCCCAAGGCTACCAAACAAAGCATCACAATCGGAAGATAAGAATTTGTTTTTTCCTTTCCTTTGTAGCGGCTTGAGCGTGAACCAATAATGATACTATCATCGCTAACTGATTTTGCAATGCTAATTGTTTCATCTTGTGGTGTTTTCACAATGCTCTCAATATTAGTAGTAGATTCTACTACATGCTCTTCTTGCTCCTCATCTGATGAACCAACTTCTTGCTCATGATATTTTTCCAACAAATCAGCAGTGTCAAGCTCAACAGCTTCGCCATATTGTTGTAGGTAAGTTTCAACCTTATCCTTAGGGATTAATTTAAATTGTTCAAGCTCCAAAGCCAAAAGATGTGGCGAAGGAATCGCTGCTTTTTCTTCAACATCTTCTAATGTCAGGTGTTTTGCCACCCGAGCTTCTCTTAAAATCTCACCAATCGTTTGTTCTCTCATGCGGTTTTCCTTTAATAAAATGTAATCAAGTCTATTATAGCAAATTTTAGAAAGTATTTCGATTTATTTTGGTAAGATTGTGAATTCTGTTGCATCAGCATGTGCTAAGAAATCATTACCGATTTTCAAGACTTCTGCAAAACCCAACGTTGCTAATATTTTTGGAACATCTAAATAAGTTTCATTTGCTGATAAATGATTAATAAATTGTGCTGATAAGTTATCAATAGAATCTAAACTTTTGAAGAAATCTCCATACAGTTCCTTTTTGACAATTTCAAAGTGTTTTTCTGATAAGTCATCCAAATTGCTTGATTGGGATACTTTATTCAAATATTGACAGATATTATTTGCCATCGCAATTGGTTCCAAAGTATCTAAAGAAATAATCAAAAACTGAAAATCTGGACAAACTTCAATTTCAAAATCAAAAGAGTCATCAATCTGTCCACTTTCATAAAGCTGCTGATAACGTTTTGATGTCCAGCCAAGCAACATGGTAAAGAATAATCGCAACGCCAATTCTTGACGTAAACTTGAAGTTCCCTTGGGCAACTGTGCTCCTCTATAACCAATTGCCAATTTAGGTTGAGTGACATCCATTTGAATATTCTTTTTCGGCACTACCTGCTCATACACCAAACCTTGTCGCTTAACAACGTGTTTTTTACTTGCCTTTTCTTTTTGCTCTTTTTTGATTTGATTAAATAGCAAGTCCTTATCGAAATTTCCAACAAGCAACAATGTCATTTCCTGTGGAGAGTAGAAAATACTGTGATTCTCTTTTAAATCTGCCACCGAAATATTTTCAATACTTTCTTGCGTGCCAGCAATATCTTGAGCAAGGGCAGTGTTAGGATATAAATTTTCAAGAATTCCTTGATAGAGACGGTAGTCTGCATCATCTTGATACATGTCAATTTCTTGATCAATAATATCTTTTTCACGCGTAATAGAGGCTTCTGTAAAGGAGGTTTCTGATATAAACTGCTGAAGAAGTGTCACATTTTCTTCTAGGTTGTCAACCGCAGAAAAATAGTAGCAAGTCTTGTCAAATGTTGTAAAGGCATTACTATTTGCTCCCGCATTAGTAAATAGCTCCGCAACATCCTGACCATCTTCCAATTCAAACAATTTATGCTCTAAAAAATGAGCAATCCCCTCGTTGTATTCTTTGGGCTGTCCATCATATGTAAACTTTGTGTCAAGAGAGCCAAAATTTACAATCATCATTCCACAACTTTCTTGAAAATCTTGTTTTGGAATCAAAAAAATTTTCAATCCATTTTCTAACTCAGCCGAGTAAATTTTTTCATTTATTTCTGAAAAAATTTGCTCCTTTAATTCCGTCATTTATTTTCCCTCCAAAAAATAAAGCGCCTGTAATTTTACTTTTCTTGTGAATCTTAAAACATCTTCTTTACTAACATTGTCAATTTTGTCAATCATCTTATCAACACTAAAATCACCTGTAAGATACTGATGATTGTAGTCACGTTCAATGATTACTCTTGGGGAATCACAAGCCAATTTTAAATTAACCTTCAACATTTTTTTCGTTTGTTTTAAAAGTGATTCAGAGAAGCGCCCCATCTTAATATCCGAAAATTGTTTATTGATTAATTGAAGTGTTTTATTTCGGTTTTTCTTATCAATTCCAGCGTAAACATTCAGTAAACCTGTGTAAATATCGAATTGACTTCCTATGGTATATGCCAAGCCTTCTTTCTCACGTAATTCTGTAAACAGACGAGAATGAGCAAAACCTCCAAACAGCCCATTAAAGACTAGTAGTGTAAAGTATTCTTCATCTTGATAACGTATTGGAAAATGATAGCCTAGCTGTAAAACTGATTGATTAACATCTTTTGTTTCAAATTGTTGTCTAATAACATTTGTGAATTCTTGTTGGTAGTCAAATATTAAATCTTTATGACGTTCTTCAAATGGAAAACGATTAAACAACTGTAGCATACGATAATCATCAAACTCACCTAATAAAAAGATGTCTAAACGGTCTTCCCGCAACATTTTCTGAAATTCCTGAAAAGCCGTGTAAGAATTTTCAGTAGCTACTAATTCAGCTGTTCCATATTTTGAAGTTTGAAAAGCAGAATCTTCATAAAAAAGTTTCCTAAGCCCCAACTCACTGCTATAAAAACTATCGTCTTTATCAGCGTTCAAATAATTAATCAAATTGGTCTGCTCGATATTAAAAAGTTTAGACTGATACTGCTCAACCGTCACAAGTGGAGAAAATAAATTTTGGTAAAGAAAATCAATCATTTCTTCCAACAGATTTTCATCTGTCATTACAAATTGATTTTTTATAAAAGCCAACTCAATGTCAACGATATGGACTAGTCCCTTGGTTGACACTTTGGTTGACAACGTTGCACCATAAAGACTAGCTAAACGCTCTCTAAAACGCTGAGCTGTTGGATATTCCGCATTGGCTGTCGCTAAAATTTGCGCGACTAAAACACGTCGCGCAACCGTCTTTTGACTAAAGTCACCAGAAAAACGAAAAGTTAGGTGATTCATTTTAAATTTTTCACTTTTGATAAGATGTAATTCAACACCCTCAACTAATTTCATTGCAAATTCCTTACTAAAAAACACATTATTAGCTAAAATTATACCACGTTTATGTTATAATTACTTGAATTATAAAATGGAGAAAACAATGGAATACAAATTATTTGATGACTATATCACATTACAAGCATTACTAAAAGAACTTGGTATTATCCAAAGTGGTGGGGCTATAAAAGGGTATTTAGCAGAAACAACTGTTCTTTTTAATGGTCAAGATGAAAAACGTCGTGGCAAAAAAATTCGTATCGGCGATACCATCACCATTCCCGAAGAAAATGTTGAGATTCAGATTGTCGAACCAACATCAGCTGAAAAACAAGAGCACCTAGAAGCAATTGTTGAAAAAGAACGTGTCGCTGCCATTGTCAAAGAGCTCAATCAGAAAAATAAAAAAGTTAAAAAACAAAATCAAGGAAAAACAAAACAAACAACTGAACGTAAACCCGTTCGTTTCCCAGGAACTTAAGCATGTGGATTCAAAAAATAACGTTAAAAAATTATCGTAACTATCTGACTAGTAAGCTTGAATTTTCTCCTGGACTTAATGTTTTCATCGGAAAAAATGCCCAAGGAAAAACAAATTTCTTAGAAGCAATTTATTTCCTTGCTCTTACCCGCAGCCACCGCACACGAACAGACAAAGAGTTGATTCATTTTGATGCCAAAGAACTTCTGGTTTCTGGTATTTTACAACGTTCAAGTGGTACTGTTCCTTTAGATATTAGTCTTTCAAGTAAGGGACGTGTTACAAAAGTTAATCATCTAAAACAAGCTAAGTTATCAGACTATATTGGTGTAATGACCGTTGTTCTTTTTGCACCTGAAGATTTACAACTCATCAAAGGCGCTCCAAGCCTTCGTCGAAAATTTATTGACATTGATTTAGGGCAAATAAAGCCGATTTATTTAGCTGATTTGTCTAATTATAATCACGTGCTAAAACAGCGTAATACTTATCTTAAAACGGCTGAAAAAGTTGATACTGATTTTTTAGCTGTGCTTGATGAGCAATTAGCTGATTTTGGTAGCCGTGTCATGGAACATCGTTTAGATTTCATTTCTAATTTAGAAAAAGAAGCCGACCGCTATCATTATGCCATTTCAAACGGCATTGAACATCTTAGTATCCATTATCTGTCATCTGTTTCCTTCCAAGAAAAGGATGGCATTAAGCCAAACTTCTTAAAAGCTTTACAGAAAAATCATCAGCGTGATATTTTCAAAAAAAATACAAGTGTTGGTCCTCACCGCGATGATTTGGAATTTTTCATCAATGATATGCCAGCAAATTTTGGCAGCCAAGGTCAGCACCGTAGCTTAATCTTATCACTAAAAATGGCTGAAATTGAGTTAATAAGAACAGTAACTGGTGATTATCCTATTTTGCTTTTAGATGATGTCATGAGCGAGCTTGATAATTACAGACAAACCGAACTCTTAAAAATGATTATTGATAAAAACGTTCAAACTTTCATTACAACAACAAGCCTCGACCACCTATCACAGCTTCCGGACGAGTTAAAAATCTTTACAGTTAATCAAGGTAACATTCAAGAAAATTAAAAAGCTGGCGTTTGCCAGCTTTTTGTTATGTTTACAGATAAGTTGACAATATTGTCAACGATTAATAAGACTTGACAACTCCTAGTAAAACAGCACCAAGAACAAAACAAGCAATACCAATTGCCAACCAACGTGTTTCTTTACGTGTTTTTGTTTCACCAAGGAAAAGAATACCACCCATGATAGAAATAACAACACCTAATTGTGAGAAGCTAAAAGCAATAGCTAAACCAGCTTTAGCAGCAGCTAATAGCATGAAGATATTACCAACACCCCACATCAAACCAACGATAGCATTTTTGATAACAACTGTTTCAAATTTAACGTTGAATTTCATGAACATCATTGCACCAATAACCATACCAACAGCCATTGGGAAGATAACTGCCAACGCATCAAATTTCATGATGTTGTTGAATAAGATTGTGTAAGAAAGGTAACCAACAGTAGAATAAGTTAAAGCACGGAAACCTTTCCCAAAATCGGTCAATTCACTCGTTTCAACTTTTTCAGCATCTTGTCTACTTGTAAAATAAAAACCAATGACAAGCAAAAGTAAAGCAATAATACCAAGAGTATACTGAACAGGTTTACTCCACTCACCAAAGACGATAGCTCCAATTAAACTACCGAAAACTAATTGAGCACCACTTGATAATGGATTCCCCACAGAAACACCCATGTATTGCATAGCACGGAATTGACCATTTTGCCCCATAGACCAAAGCATACCACCAATAATTCCAAATCCCCAGAGTGATACTGACATTTCGGGTTGGACAAATAGCCAAACAACAAAAGCAAATAGAAGCGCTCCAATAGTCATTCCTAATGTTTGTTGATCTGGTTTACCACCAATTTTATTGCTGACAAAACCAATACTTCCCCACGCAACCATGGGAATCAATGCATATAAAATACCTTGCATTTTTTCTCCTTTACAATATTTTTACAATTAAGTAAACATTATTTACAATATTGTAAATATAAAAATAATCGTTTATTTTGTGTGAAAACGTTTTTCAGAAAAATAAAAGAAATTTTCATTTTTAAAACGAACACAGCTTTATATTCTACCACAATTACTATCACTTTGTAAAGGCTATCAAAAAATCCCTGACAAGCATAAGCCCTATCAGAGATTTTCTTAATTAAATATTTTAGAAATTAATGTACGGAATAGTTTGGTGCTTCATTTGTGATTTGAACATCGTGCGGGTGGCTTTCAATTAAACCAGCGCCTGACATCTCAACAAATTGAGCTTTTTCGTGCAGTGCTAAAATATCCTCAGCTCCAACATATCCCATACCAGCGCGAATACCACCAAGCATTTGGAAGACGATATCAGCTGCAGCACCTTTGTAAGCTACACGCCCCTCAATTCCTTCTGGAACAAGTTTGTTAGCTTCATTGACTGAGCCTTGGAAGTAACGATCGCTTGATCCTTTTTTCATAGCTGCAATTGATCCCATACCACGGTATGTTTTAAATTTACGACCTTGGTAAATTTCAGTTTCACCTGGTGCTTCATCTGTACCAGCAAACATAGAACCAAGCATTACAGCATTACCACCTGCTGCTAAGGCTTTAACAATATCACCTGAATATTTGATACCACCATCAGCAATAATTGTTTTGCCATATTCACGTGCAACAGCTGCCGCATCATAAATAGCTGTAATTTGAGGAACACCAACGCCTGCTACGACACGTGTTGTACAGATTGAACCAGGACCAATTCCGACTTTAACAACATCAACACCAGCTTCGTAAAGCGCACGAGCTCCTTCTGCAGTAGCGACATTACCAGCAATCAACGTACGTTCTGGGAAGTGTTGACGAATTTCAGCAATTTTACGAAGAACACCTGCTGAATGCCCATGTGCAGTATCAATAACAATGGCATCAGCACCAGCTTCAAAGAGTGCTTCAGCACGTTCAAAGGTATCTGATGTGACACCCACAGCACCTGCAACTAAAAGACGACCAAATTCGTCCTTAGCAGCATTAGGGAATTCAATAACTTTTTCAATATCTTTGATAGTGATAAGACCTGACAAACGTCCTGCTTCATCAACCAGAGGAAGTTTTTCAATACGATGTTCATGAAGAATACGTTCAGCAGTTTCCAAATCAGTTCCAACAGGAGCTGTAACCAATTTTTCACTTGTCATGTGTTTAGAGATTGGTGTGTGATAATCTGAAATGAAACGCATATCACGGTTGGTAATGATACCAACTAATTCACGATTTTCAAGAGTTTCAACAATTGGAACACCACTGATACGATAACGTTGCATCAATTCTTCTGCTTCTGAAACAGAATGTTTTGGTGTTAAGAAGAAAGGATCAATAATAACACCGTTTTCTGAGCGTTTTACTTTACGAATTTCTTCAGCTTGGTCTTGAATAGACATGTTTTTATGAACAACACCTAGACCACCCGCACGTGCAATTGCAATCGCCATTTTACTGTCAGTTACAGTGTCCATAGCAGCTGTCACGATAGGAATGTTCAATGTCAAATTTTTTGCAAGTTTTGTTTGCATATTAACTTCATTTGGAAGAACATGACTTTCAGCAGGAATAAGTAATACGTCATCAAAAGTGTAACCTTTTTTCAAAAATTTAGTGTCCCAATTTGACATTAAATAACCCTCTTTTCTATGTATTTGTAGGGGCTTTCAGCCCCCCAGCTAATTTTTTATTGTTACTATAATAACACGCCAGAATCATTTGTCAATAAAATAAATTCAATTTTTTTCCAAATTATCTTTTAAAAAAACATAGTATTTTCTACCCATTATTAGACTGAATATTTTTGTAATTATCATTTATTTTAAATGGTAATTACAAAAATAAAAAACTCCAAAGTAAAAATTGTTACTTTAGAGTTTCACTTTAATTTAGAAGTAATTAATTCCCATAGCAGCTTTAACTTCTGACAGTGTTTGACCAGCAACTTCACGCGCTGCTTCACTTCCTTTTTCAAGCATACGGAATACTTCACCCATGTCTTTTGCATATTCTAGGCGACGTTCACGGATTGGTGCCAATTCACGTTCAAGAATATCAAGCAAATAACGCTTTGTTTTGACATCGCCAAGACCTCCGCGTTGATAGTGTTCTTTCATGGCTGCAATTTCAACTTGGTCTTCTTCACGTCCAAAAATATCAAGATAATGGAAAACCATATTTCCTTCAATTTGTCCTGGATCTTCGACACGAACATGATTAGGGTCTGTGTACATGCTCATTACTTTTTTACGAACAGTATCAGCATCATCAGACAAATAAATACCATTTCCAAGAGATTTAGACATTTTAGCATTACCATCTAACCCTGGTAAACGACCAGCTGCTTCATTTTCAGGAAAAATACCTTCTGGCTCAACCAAAACATCTGTTTTATAAGTATGATTGAAACTGCGAACGATTTCACGTGTTTGTTCAATCATTGGTTTTTGGTCATTTCCAACTGGCACATAATTCGCTTTAAAAGCTGTAATATCCGCAGCTTGAGAGATTGGATACACCAAAAATCCTGTTGGAATTGAACTTCCAAATCCTTTTTGTGCAATCTCTGTTTTTACAGTAGGATTACGTTCCAAACGTGCCAATGATACCAAGTTCATGTAGTACATGGTTAATTCAGCTAATTCAGGAATCTGACTTTGAATGAAAATCGTAGATTTCGCTGGATCAAGCCCTACTGATAAGTAGTCCAATGCTACATTTCCAACTGATTCTCTGATAATTTCAGATTCCTTAGCGTGGTCTGTCAAAGCTTGTTGATCTGCCAAGAAAACAAACATATCGTATTTATCTTCATTTTGCAATAACACACGATTTTTTAAACTACCGACATAGTGTCCTAAGTGTAACTTACCAGTTGGACGGTCACCTGTCAAAATAATTGGTTTTACCATTCTATCACCTCAAAATTAATTTCAAATAAAACACCCCCACGTAGCTATAAACTACGTGAGGGCGTTCTCAATACGCGGTACCACCTCAATTGATAGAAAATTTTCTACCATCTCTTACCACTATTAAAAGTTCACAGATAAATGCAAACATTATTTTCCATTATATATATCAGCCCATTCATGCAAGGGTACTACTGATTTTCAGCACCATCAGCTCTCTAAAAGTACGCGTCTACATTACTCTTCTGAATCTTCTTCATTTTATGAAATTCTAGAAACTTTGTCAAGCTAATAGCTATTTTCCTAGGAAATTCTCGCTTTCTTAGAAAGAATAATTATACAGTTTCTTCGGGAATTCCTTTTTAATAAAATTAAAAAAATGAGAATTATACATCGTAATCAACTTTCTCTCACATAAATCTTGACGAGTATCTTCTTCTTTGCAATAATAGAATCGTTTGTTATAAAGAAGAGGATTATTATGAAGAAAAAATTAATTGATTTTGGGCTCGTTACAGTAGGAGCCTTTATTGCTGCTATCGGTTTTAACAGTTTTTTCCTAGAGAATCACATTGCATCTGGTGGGGTTGTTGGTTTAGCTGTTAGTTTGAAAGCTTTATTTGGTTGGAATACTGGGAATTTTGTTATGATTTCAAATTTTCCACTCCTTATAGCTTGCTGGCTTTTCCTAGGGAAAGAGACATTTGTAAAAACCGTTTATGGGTCATGGATTTATTCTATTTTTGTTAAACTAACTGAAGGTGTGCCAAATTTAACAGACAATCCTTTGTTAGCTGCGCTTTTTGGAGGTATTATTTGTGGTTTTGGTTTAGGGGTTGTCTTTTGGGGAAATTCTTCAACAGGTGGAACAGGTATTATCACCCAAATTCTCCATAAATACACACCACTTCCTCTTGCCGTTGCAATGACAATCGTTGATGGTTGTAGTGTTGCGATGGGATTTGTCGCCTTTGATATTGACACAGTTATGTATTCTATTATTGCATTGATTACGATTGGTTATGTCGTTAATAGCATGCAACTTGGGGTCACTTCATCACGAAATATCATGATTGTTTCACCTAAGAATGATTTAATCAAACATTATATTTCTACGAAAGCAGACCGTGGGGTCACTGAAATTCCAGTTACTGGTGGTTATTCAGGTGAAAATCATACCATGCTAATGACAACTGTTTCTCGTCAAGAAGTTCCTCGTTTAGAAAAAAATATCCAAAAAATTGACGAAACTGCCTTTATCGTCGTTATGCCTGCTACACAAGTTATGGGACGTGGATTTAGCCTCAAAAAATACTATAAACTTGACGAAAAAGACATCATTTTACCAATGTAATGCAAAGCCTCGCTTTCTCTGATTGAAAATTGGGGCTTTTTCATGTACAATGAAGCTTATAGATAAATATTATGAGGTGAAAAATTGCTTACAGTTTCTGATGTATCACTACGTTTCAGCGATAGAAAACTATTTGATGAGGTTAACATCAACTTTACAGCTGGAAATACCTATGGTTTAATCGGTGCCAATGGTGCAGGAAAATCAACATTTTTAAAAATCTTGGCAGGAGATATTGAACCAACAACAGGTCATGTTTCCCTTGGTCCAAATGAACGCTTATCAGTTCTTCGTCAAAATCACTTTGACTATGAGGAAGAACGTGCTATTGATGTTGTTATTATGGGAAATGAACGTCTTTACAACATTATGAAAGAAAAAGATGCTATCTACATGAAACCTGATTTTTCAGATGAAGATGGTGTCCGCGCTGCCGAGTTAGAAAGCGAATTTGCAGAGCTTGGCGGTTGGGAAGCCGAAAGCGAAGCTTCTCAATTACTTCAAAACTTAAACATTCCAGAAGATCTTCATTACCAAAACATGAGTGAATTAGCCAATGGTGATAAAGTGAAAGTCCTTCTTGCCAAAGCTCTTTTTGGTAAACCTGACGTCCTTCTCCTTGACGAACCAACCAACGGTCTTGATATTCAATCTATTTCTTGGTTAGAAGATTTCTTGATTGACTTTGAAAATACTGTTATTGTCGTTTCCCATGACCGTCACTTCTTAAATAAAGTATGTACGCACATGGCTGACCTTGATTTCGGTAAAATCAAACTTTACGTCGGTAACTACGACTTCTGGAAACAATCTTCTGAGCTTGCTGCTCGCCTACAAGCAGACCGCAATGCTAAAGCAGAAGAAAAAATTAAAGAATTACAAGAATTCGTGGCACGTTTCTCTGCCAATGCTTCTAAATCAAAACAAGCCACATCTCGTAAGAAAATGCTTGATAAAATTGAATTAGAAGAAATTGTTCCTTCTAGTCGTAAATACCCATTTATCAACTTCAAAGCAGAACGCGAACTTGGTAAAGACCTTTTAACGGTTGAGAATTTATCCGTTAAAATTGATGGAGAAACTGTTCTTGATAATATCAGCTTCATCCTACGTCCAGGTGATAAAACAGCTTTCATTGGACAAAACGATATTCAAACAACAGCTCTTATGCGTGCTTTGATGGATGACATAGAATACGAAGGTACTATCAAATGGGGGGTCACAACTAGCCGCTCTTATCTTCCAAAAGATAATTCACGTGACTTTTCCTCTGGTGAATCAATTCTTGAATGGCTTCGTCAATTTGCTTCTAAAGAAGAGGACGATAACACATTCCTTCGTGGATTCCTTGGACGCATGCTTTTCTCTGGTGACGAAGTTAACAAATCAGTTAGCGTATTGTCAGGGGGAGAAAAAGTGCGCGTGATGCTTTCTAAATTGATGCTCCTCAAATCCAACGTTCTTGTCCTTGATGATCCAACAAACCACTTAGACTTGGAATCAATTTCAAGCTTGAATGATGGGCTGAAAGATTTCAAAGAATCTATTATCTTTGCAAGTCATGACCATGAGTTTATTCAAACACTTGCTAATCACATTGTCGTGATCTCAAAAAATGGGGTTATTGACCGTATCGATGAAACTTATGATGAATTTCTTGAAAATGAAGAAGTTCAAGCCAAAGTTAAAGAACTCTGGAAAGATTAATTTATTAATAATTTCCTGACGTTTACACAAACTTTACAATATATAGAAAAGAAACAGGTTGGGATAAGCTATCTCAACCTGTCTTACTAAAGCTATGACATTAAAATCTTTAAAACCAAACATTAATACTCTTTACTACTTAGCAGCATTTGCTCTGCCATTTCTTATCTTATTTTTCGCCTTATTGTCTGAAGATATTTCATTCAATAGTGACACGACTATTTTAGCTAGTGACGGTTTCCACCAGTATGTCATTTTTGCTGAAAATCTACGAAATATTTTACACGGTTCAGATAGTATTTTTTACACCTTTACGAGTGGTTTGGGGCTAAACTTCTATGCTCTTATTAGTTACTATCTAGGAAGCTTCTTCTCACCTTTCGTTTATTTCTTCAGTCTAAAGAGCATGCCTGATGCTATTTATATCTTTACATTACTGAAAGTTGCTTGTATGGGGGTAAGTTGTTTTTATAGTCTCAGACAACTCTACCCTAAAGTGCTGAAACCTTTCAGCATCATCTTATCGACTTCTTATGCATTGATGAGTTTTGCCATCAGCCAAATTGAAATTAATATGTGGCTTGATGTATTCATTCTTTTGCCTTTAATCATTTTAGGAATTAATCGCTTATTAGGTCAGCAAAAATTCATCCTTTATTACCTAAGTTTAACGATTCTCTTTATCCAAAACTATTATTTTGGATACATGGTTGTTATCTTTTTAATTCTTTATTTCCTTGTTCAATTAACTAAAGAATTTAAATGGAAAGTCATTCTACGAAAATTTATTGACTTTACAGTTGTGTCAATCTCTGCTGGTCTCTCTAGCTGCATCATGCTGTTACCAACTTACTTAGACCTATCTACACACGGTGAGGAATTTTCTAAGTTTACAGAGTGGTTTACAGATGCGTCATGGTTCTTTGATTTATTTGCTAAGAATTTTGTTGGCTCTTACGACACAACAAAATTTGGTTCTATTCCGATGATTTACGTGGGAATTTTCCCATTAATATTAGCTATTATTTTCTTTACGATTAAATCAATCAGGTGGCAAACTCGTTTAGCTTATGGCATAATGCTTGCTCTCATTGTCGCTAGTTTTTATCTTGAACCATTAGATCTTATCTGGCAAGGTATGCATTCACCAAATATGTTTCTTCACCGCTATTCTTGGACATTCTCTATTCTTATCATCCTATTAGCAGCTGAAACATTATCTCGTTTAAAAGAATTAACACTCAAGCAATATCTTATTGGGATTATTCCCTTGGCTCTTGGATTTATTGTTACAGCGTTGTTCCAAAGTCATTATGACTTTTTAGAACCTTCGCAAGTCATTATCACCTTTGCTTTCTTAGCTGCTTATGCTATTATACTCATCAGTTATGTAAATAAGTATCTATCATTTAAACTCTTTGTCAGCTTTACACTTATCTTTACAATTTTTGAAATATCATTAAATACTTATTATCAAATTGCAGCCCTTGATAGCGAGTGGGTCTTTCCTTCTCGACAAAGCTATAATCGTAACTTGACAGACATTGACAAACTTGTCAACGAAACACAAGAACTGAATACTACTTTCTATCGTACCGAAGAATTGTTACCTCAAACTGGCAATGACAGTATGAAATATAATTACAATGGTATCTCTCAATTTTCATCTATCCGAAACACGACCTCTAGTAGCACATTAGACCGGCTTGGCTTTAAATCAACAGGGACTAATCTCAACCTTCGCTACCAAAATAATACCTTGCTGATGGATAGTTTATTTGCTGTGAAGTATAATCTTTCTGAAACTAGTGTTGATAAATTTGGTTTCAATTATGTTGACGGTTCTGGCAATGTATCACTTTATGAAAATCAATATGCTAGTCAGCTAGCTATTTTAACGAATGGTATTTACAAGGATATTGCCTTTGGTGTCAACACGCTTGACAACCAAACTAATTTTATCAATAACTTGACAGGATTATCTGAGAAATACTTCACACGTTTAGCTTCTCAACTAACCGGTGGTGCTAATTTGCTTAATAACCGAGTCACCACTACAAATGATGGTCAGTTGACAACAAGTGCTACTTATCAAGTCACTGTCACTGCTAATACTCAACTTTATGTAAGTGTCCCTAACATTACTTTCTCTAATGATAATAGTGAATCTGTGCAAATTACAGTTAATGGAAAAACGACAGAATACACAACCGATAATGCTTACAGCTTCTTTGACCTTGGTTACTTTGAAGAAGGACAAACGCTTGACATCACATTTACTTTCCCTGAAAATAGTCAAGTTTCCTTCAATCAACCTAATTTTTATGCTTTAGATTTAACAAGTTATCAAAAAGCTATGGCGATTATTGACAATCCAGACGTTACCGTTACAACTGATAAAAATACCGTTACTGCTACTTATAAAGCAGACGAAGATAGTTCACTATTCTTCACCATTCCATATGATAAAGGATGGACAGTTACACAAAACGGGGAAAAACTTAAGGTTTCAAAAGCGCAAGATGGTTTTATGAAAGTTGATGTAAAAGCTGGTGAAGGTAAAGTAACGTTAACTTACATCCCAAATGGTTTTAAAGAAGGAGCTTATCTATCCATGTTAGGCATCATCCTTTTCCTTGCTTACATGATTGCACGAAGAAAGTATCATTTAAGGATAAAAGCAGGCTAAAACTTAGCCTGCTTTATTTTTAGGTATTAAAAAATTCCTAAGTAACTTAGGAAGGTGTCTTATCACTCCGGCAGTAGGACTCGAACCTACGACATCATGATTAACAGTCATGCGCTACTACCAACTGAGCTATGCCGGATAAAGAAAAAAACTGCTAGGCAGTAGTTTATAGTCCGTACGGGATTCGAACCCGTGTTACCGCCGTGAAAAGGCGGTGTCTTAACCCCTTGACCAACGGACCAGAAGCTTTAAGGATTTCTCCTTAACACTTATACTATTATATCAGATATTTTTTCTTTGTCTATAGTTTTTTTAAATTTTTTACGTTTTTTACAAAAATTATCGGTCCCGCATTGTAAAATGAGGTACAACAAAAAAGACATACATATTCGTCTGATATACTAAAGTCGGTAAACAAAGTATAAAGGAAAAATGAAAATGTCCACTAACTACTCTACTAAAAAACAGCCCTATCACCACCTTTCTGAAGTAGAACGTGGGAAAATGAAAAGCTATCTCTCTCAGAAGGTTAAAACCAGCTGAAATTGCGAGAATTTTGGATAGACATCTCTCCACCATCTCTCGTGAACTCAAACGTTGGACTGTCAAACCGGTCAATGGAAAGAAAATTTACTATGAAGAGTATTTCGCAGAAACCGCTCAAATTCGGTACTCTAAAGGCAGGAAAGGGAGTTATTAGTCTGAAGCTTGAGAAAGTATCAGAAACTTTCTTATTGTCATTTACTAAAACGATGAAGGCTAAATTTAGAATCCATTACTCAATCCATTAATAACAGATTAAGAAGAATACACAACTATCAATCTGCTAAAAAACGATTTGAACTAGCTCAAACAGCATAAGAACTATTAACTTACTCAGATGAATGCTTTGTTGCACTTAACTTGACAAGTGGGAGAAAAATGATTAGTCAAAATTCACAATATTTCTCACTTACTTTCTAATCATGATTTATTTTTATGAATTGATTTTTAGTTGACAGCATAGTCAATATTTTGATAAAATGATTAAGTTGGTATGGTCTCATAGCTCAGCTGGATAGAGCATTCGCCTTCTAAGCGAACGGTCGCAGGTTCGAATCCTGCTGGGATCAAATCTCAAGTCGGCTCAAAGCCGACTTTTTTATTTTTGACAAATGTTTCACATGAAACAAAGTAGCCAAAAAAGAATAGTAGGAAGAAATGACAAATTAACTTCCTTACTATTCTTTTATTACTTCACTACAAGAATTACTTGTGATAAGGGCTTCCTTGTTGAATCATAAAAGCACGATAAATTTGTTCTGATAGAACTAAACGCATTAATTGATGAGGTAAGGTTAATAAACCAAAACTCAATCGCAAATTGGCACGTTTTTTGACTTTATCCGCTAAACCAAGACTTCCTCCAATCACAAAAACAATATCAGAATAGCCTCTTAATGTCGCATCAGCAATGACTTTACTAAAAGCTGCAGAAGATAGTTGTTTTCCCTCGATGGCTAGGACAATAACATAATCACGCTCTGAAATCTTTGCTAAGATGCGTTCTCCCTCTTTTTCCATAATTTGCTGATTTTGTGCAGCGCTAGCATTATCTGGTGTTTTTTCGTCTGCTAACTCGACAATTTCAAATTTTGCAAAACGACTCATGCGTTTACCATATTCGGCAATACCATCTTTTAAATATTTTTCTTTTAATTTTCCAATAGCGATAATTTTTACTTTCATAGCTCCATTTTACCACATATTCACAAGCTTTTCACACATTATCCACATGTTCATAAATCATCAATATGGATTTTAGTAGCTTTGAATCAAGATTTTTTCACATTTTCAAAAAGTTTTCCACAGGTTGTGGATTACTTTTCTTTTTTTTACTTTTAAGGTATAATTAAGTCAATTTTTATATGCTATCCAAGAAAAATGGGAGGTAGAGACGTGAAAAAAATAAAATTACCAAAATTACCAAAGTTACCAAAATTTAATTACAAAAATTGGTTAAAACCATTGGGTGTCATTTTAGTCGGCTTTATAGCTGGTATCGCAGGTACAATACTCGTCCTAAACATGGCAGGTATTTCAATCACTAACGTCAGTGGTTCAAGTACAAAAACAACAACAAGTAGCGTAAGCTATTCTAACTCTAACGATACAACAAAAGCTGTGGAAAAAGTTCAAGACGCGGTTGTATCTGTTATTAACTACAAATCAGACTCGTCATCTTCTGCAAGTGACCTCTACAATCAAATGTTTGGCAATGACTCAGACAGTAGTAGCAATTCAAGCTCTACAGATGATTTGACTGTTTACAGTGAGGGGTCTGGGGTTATTTACAAAAAAGATGGTGATTCTGCCTATGTCGTCACTAACAATCACGTTATTGATGGTGCCGAACAAATTGAAATTATGCTTGCTAATGGAACAAAAGTTGTTGGTGAGCTAGTCGGAGCAGATACTTATTCAGATATTGCTGTTGTTAAAATTTCTTCTGACAATGTATCTACAGTTGCTGAATTTGCCGATTCTGATAAATTGACTGTCGGTGAAACTGCTATCGCTATTGGTAGCCCACTTGGTACTGAATATGCTAACTCTGTAACACAAGGTATTGTCTCAAGTCTTAGCCGTACAGTAACCATGACAAATGATGATGGTGAAACTATCTCAACAAATGCTATCCAAACAGATGCAGCAATTAACCCAGGTAACTCTGGTGGTGCTTTAATTAACATTGAAGGACAAGTTATCGGTATCAATTCAAGTAAGATTTCATCTACATCAAGTTCTGGTGAATCTGTCGAAGGTATGGGATTTGCCATTCCATCTAACGATGTTGTATCCATTATTAACCAATTGGAAGAAAATGGGCAAGTTATCCGCCCAGCACTTGGTATTTCAATGATAAACTTGAGCGACCTTTCAACTAATGCAATTGCTCAACTTAACATTCCAACAAGTGTAACAAGTGGTGTCGTTGTTGCTGCTGTTCAATCTGGTATGCCTGCTGAAGGTAATCTCGAACAGTACGATGTCATCACAGCTATTGACGACAAAGAAGTAACAGCTACTTCAGATCTTCAAAGTATTCTTTATACTCATTCTGTTGGTGACTCTGTCAAAGTAACCTTCTACCGTGGAACTGATAAGAAAACAGCTACAATTGAATTAACTAAGACAACGCAAGATTTATCTTCCTCAAACTAATAACTAATAAAAATGAAGCTGAGCATTCCTCAGCCTCATTTTTTAAGGATAAAAGACCTATGCCTGAAACACTCACATTAATCAAAATTGAAAATATCTCACCTAATCCCTACCAACCCCGTTTAGAATTTAAACAAGAAGAGCTGGAAGAATTAGCACGTTCTATTAAAGCTAATGGGCTTATTCAGCCGATTATCGTCCGAGAATCAACTGTCTTTGGTTATGAGCTTATTGCTGGTGAAAGACGTCTAAGAGCCTCAAAAATAGCAGGTTTAACCGAAATTCCTGCCATCATAAAAAATATCTCCAATCAGGAGAGCATGCAGCTGGCTATCGTCGAAAATCTGCAACGTTCTGATTTAAATCCAATCGAAGAAGCAAAAGCTTACCAGCAACTTCTGGAAAAAAATCAAATGACTCATGAAGAATTAGCACAGTTTATGGGAAAATCTCGCCCTTACATTACCAATTGCCTCAGATTACTTAATCTTCCTAGAAGTCTCTCTGATGCCGTTGAAAAAGGTGACCTGTCTCAAGGGCACGCGCGTGTCCTTTTAACCCTTAAAAACGCGGGAGAACAAGAAAAGTGGTATCAAAAAATTCTAACAGAAGACCTTAGTGTTAGAAAACTTGAACGTTTACTAAAACCTGCTAAACAGAAAAAAAATCGTTCTAAAAAGAAAGATATTTTTATTAGAAATCAAGAAGAAGAATTGACTAAACAGTTAGGACTTCCTGTTAAAATTACTATCTCTAAAACCGGCACAAAAGGAGATGTGAGTTTATATTTTCAGTCTGAAGAAGACTTAAACAGAATTATCAACAAGCTAAAATAACTTGTTGATTTCTTTTTTTATTTTTCACAGTTTTCCACAGCAACTACAGTTGAGTATCCCCAGTTTTATCACTCTTTCTTTGTTTTCCACAACCTGTGGAAAACTTTCGTGAACAGTGTGGATTTTTTATTTCCACCATTGTGGAAAACTTTTATTTTTTATGTTAGAATGAGTATTGAATTATCCACAAAAAGGAAACTACTATGACTGAAAATGAACAAATCTTTTGGAGTAGGGTTCTGGAATTAGCAAAAAGCCAACTAAAACAAGCAACGTATGAATTTTTTGTTTTAGATGCTCGTTTGATTCAAATTGAGCAAAATATGGCTACCATTTATTTAGACCCTATGAAAGAGTTGTTTTGGGATAAAAATCTTAAACCAATTATTTTGACGGCTGGTTTTGAGGTTTATAATGCTGAAATTGTTGTCAACTATGTCTTTGAAGAAGATTTAGCCAATCAAACAGAAGTAATGACCACTTCACAAGCTGTTCCAACAACTCAAAAAAACACTTTGCCCCTAGTTGATTCTGATTTAAATACCAAATATACCTTTGATAACTTCGTACAAGGTGATGAAAACCGTTGGGCATTTTCTGCGTCTTACGCCGTTGCAGACGCTCCAGGAACAACTTACAATCCTCTTTTTATTTGGGGAGGACCTGGGTTGGGAAAAACTCACTTGCTCAATGCCATTGGTAATGCGGTTTTGCAAAATAATCCCAATGCACGTGTAAAGTATATTACTGCTGAAAATTTCATCAATGAATTTGTTATTCATATCCGTTTGGACACAATGGAAGAGTTAAAGGAAAAATTCCGCAATCTTGATGTTTTACTAATTGATGATATTCAATCCCTAGCTAAGAAAACATTGTCTGGGACACAGGAAGAATTTTTCAATACTTTCAATGCTCTTTATGATAATAACAAGCAAATTGTACTGACAAGTGACCGTACACCTGACCATCTGGACAACCTGGAACAACGTCTGGTCACGCGCTTCAAATGGGGCTTAACAATTAATATCACTCCCCCTGATTTTGAAACACGTGTTGCCATTTTAACGAATAAAACGCAAGAATATAATTATATTTTTCCGCAAGATACCATTGAGTATTTAGCAGGACAATTTGATTCCAACGTTCGTGACCTTGAGGGAGCTTTAAAAGATATTAGCCTAGTTGCTAGCATTAAAAAGATTGAAACCATTACAGTTGATGTCGCAGCAGAAGCGATTCGCGCTCGTAAGCAAGACGATCCAAAAATGACAGTCATCCCAATTGATGAAATCCAAAGCCAAGTTGGAAAATTCTATGGCGTTACTGTTAAAGAAATCAAGGCAACTAAACGGACACAAGATATTGTTTTAGCGCGCCAAGTAGCTATGTATCTCGCACGTGAAATGACTGATAACTCACTTCCAAAAATCGGAAAAGAATTTGGCGGTCGCGACCATTCAACAGTCTTACATGCCTATAATAAAATCAAAAATATGTTAGCTCAAGATGACAGTTTACGTATTGAAATTGAAACCATAAAAAATAAGATAAAATAGGTTTTGTGGATAACCAATAAAATCCACAGCAACTTATCCACAGGTTGTTAACAACTCTTTTCGCGCGATGCCCGTGCGATTTCAGGACTTATCAACAGTATAAACAAGACCTACTACTACTACTAATTTAATACTTAATAACTAAAGGAGTTTTCCTATGATTAAATTCTCAATTAATAAATCTTTCTTTCTTCAAGCATTGAATGCAACCAAGAGAGCTATTTCGACTAAAAATGCGATTCCTGTTTTATCAACAATTAAAATTGAAGTTCAAAATAGTAACATTACATTAACTGGTTCTAACGGACAAATTTCAATCGAAAATACTATTCCAACTTCTAATGAAAATGCAGGTTTGCTGATTACTTCAACTGGTGCTGTACTATTAGAAGCAAACTTCTTTATTAATATCGTTTCAAGTCTTCCAGATGTAACATTGGATTTTGAAGAAATTGAACACCATCAAATTGTTCTAACAAGTGGTAAATCAGAAATTACCTTAAAAGGAAAAGATGTTGATCTTTACCCTCGTCTTCAAGAAATGGCTACTGAAAATCCTTTAGTTTTGGAAACAAAACTATTGAAATCTATCATTGCTGAAACAGCCTTTGCAGCAAGTCTTCAAGAAAGCCGTCCAATCTTGACTGGTGTTCACATGGTTCTTAGTGACCACAAAGACTTTAAAGCAGTCGCAACTGATTCTCACCGTATGAGCCAACGTAAATTAACTTTGGAAAATACTTCAAATGATTTCAACGTTGTTATTCCAAGTAAATCTTTACGTGAATTTGCAGCTGTATTTACAGATGATATTGAAACGGTAGAAGTTTTCTTCTCTGATAGCCAAATGCTCTTTAGAAGTGACTACATTAGCTTCTATACACGACTTTTAGAAGGAAATTATCCAGATACTGACCGCTTGTTGACAAATGCTTTTGAAACAGAAGTGACATTTAATACCAATGCACTTCGTTCAGCAATGGAACGTGCTCACTTGATTTCAAATGCAACACAAAATGGTACTGTTAAACTTGAAATTGCTAATAATAGCGTTTCTGCTCACGTTAACTCACCTGAGGTCGGTAAAGTTAACGAAGAATTGGATACTATTGACCAATCAGGCAATGATTTGACAATCAGCTTTAACCCAACTTATCTGATTGAAGCTCTTAAAGCCTTGAAGAGTGAAACAGTTGTTATTCGCTTTATTTCACCAGTGCGTCCATTTACTTTAATGCCAGGTGATGATGCTGAGAACTTTATTCAATTAATCACTCCAGTTCGTACAAACTAAAAATCTTTAAGAAAAATTTAAGGAAGAATTTATACACTATAAACATCCTAAAACTTTTCTTTTTCATAATCTCCAGCGAGAACACTGTTTATGCGGTGTTCTCGCTTTTTATGGTATAATATCTATTAATATGACGCTTTATATTATTGCTAATCCCCATGCAGGAAATCATGGGGCAAAACAAGTTATCAGTGATATTGAAAAACATCATACATCAGATATTTGCACTTTATTAACACGCTATAAAAACGATGAATTACATCAAGTTGAGAAACTGCTAAAAACATTTGACCCAGAAAAAGATAAGCTTCTGATTGTCGGAGGCGATGGGACATTATCAAAAGTTCTCTATCATTTGCCAGCAAATCTTCCATTTGCCTATTATCCTGTCGGGTCTGGTAATGATTTTGCGCGTGCTCTTGGTATAGTACCGAACTTAGATACATTATTAGTCTCGTTAACAAATCAACCTAAAGGAATTACGGTTTACAGTTATCAAGAATGTTTAGTATTAAATAGCTTAGATTTAGGATTTGCAGCATGGGTTGTTAATCAAGCTACTAATTCAACGTTAAAAACTGTGCTTAATAAATGCCACCTTGGGAAATTGACTTATGTTGCAATCGCTATTCAATTTTTATTAAAAAATCCCCTCCAAGCTTCTGTGAGTTTGGAAAGTTCGGAAGGAGATAACTTAATATTAAATGATCATTTCTTTTTTTCACTAGCTAATAATACTTATTTTGGTGGGGGTATCATGATTTGGCCAACAGCGACTGTTCATTCTGAGAATTTGGAGTGTGTTTATGCCAAAGGAGAAACTTTTTTCCAACGATTAACGGTACTGTTGTCTTTGGTTCTTAAAAGACATGAGAAATCGTCTTACTTAAATCATTGTTCGTTAAAACAGGTTACGGTTAATTTTCCAAAAGAGAGTTTAATTGAAATTGATGGTGAAATTGTATCATTGAATGAAATTACTTTATCATCACAAAAACGCTATATTTATTTGTAAAAGGAGAAACGATGTACGAACTTGGAAGTCACGTTGAAATGAAAAAGCCCCATGCTTGTAGGATAAAAGCTACTGGAAAAAAAGCCAATGAATGGGAAGTCATTCGAATTGGGGCTGATATTAAAATTCGTTGCACAAACTGCGACCATATCGTCATGATGAGCCGCCACGACTTTGAACGCAAATTAAAGAAAGTTTTGTCGTAAACTAAAAATAATCAATAATCATACTTAACTCAATTTTTATGGCTAATAGCGCTTGCTATATAGTAGAAATGCTTGTTTAATGCTGAGTTTTTCTGCTATAATAGGTATGATTGAATAATTTAAACGGAGACTTATAAAATATGGCTTTAACAGCAGGTATTGTTGGTTTACCAAATGTTGGAAAATCAACTCTTTTTAATGCGATTACAAAGGCAGGTGCGGAAGCTGCTAACTATCCTTTCGCGACAATCGACCCTAACGTTGGTATGGTAGAAGTGCCAGATGAACGTTTACAAAAATTGACTGAACTTATCACACCTAAAAAAACAGTTCCAACAACCTTTGAATTTACTGATATTGCGGGTATCGTAAAAGGTGCTTCACGTGGTGAAGGTCTTGGTAATAAATTCCTTGCTAACATTCGTGAAGTAGATGCTATCGTTCATGTTGTTCGTGCTTTTGATGATGAAAATGTTATGCGTGAGCAAGGACGTGAGGATGCTTTTGTTGACCCACTTGCAGATATTGACACAATTAACTTAGAATTGATTCTTGCTGACTTGGAATCTGTTAATAAACGTTATGCGCGTGTAGAAAAAGTGGCACGTACTCAAAAAGATAAAGATTCTATCGCAGAATTTAGCGTTCTTCAAAAAATTAAACCAGTCCTTGAAGATGGAAAATCAGCGCGTACGATTGACTTTACAGAAGAAGAACAAAAAATTGTTAAACAATTGTTCCTTTTGACAACAAAACCAGTACTTTACGTTGCAAACGTTGATGAAGATAAAGTAGCTAATCCAGACGATATCGAATACGTAAAACAAATTCGTGAATTTGCTGCAACTGAAAATGCAGAAGTTGTTGTTATCTCAGCGCGTGCCGAAGAAGAAATCTCTGAACTTGATGATGAAGATAAAGCATTATTCCTTGAAGACCTTGGTTTAACAGAATCTGGTGTTGATAAATTGACACGTGCAGCTTATCACTTGCTCGGTCTTGGCACTTACTTTACAGCAGGTGAAAAAGAAGTTCGTGCATGGACATTTAAACGCGGTATCAAGGCTCCTCAAGCAGCTGGTATCATTCACTCTGACTTTGAACGTGGGTTTATCCGTGCGATTACAATGTCTTACGATGACTTAATCAATTATGGTTCTGAAAAAGCTGTCAAAGAAGCAGGTCGTCTTCGTGAAGAAGGGAAAGATTATGTGGTTCAAGATGGTGATATCATGGAATTCCGCTTTAACGTATAAGCAAAATTAATTAAATATTGCCGAGGTTGGAAAAAAGTTTTTCCAGCCCTTTTGGCATTTATTGGAAAGGAAAATTAATGGTAAAAATGATTGTTGGTCTGGGAAATCCAGGCAGTAAATATCACGAAACAAGGCATAATATTGGTTTTATGGCAATTGATCGCCTTGCTAAGGTTTTCAATGTCACATTTTCAGAGGAAAAGAATTTTAAAGCAGAAGTTGGTTCTTGTTTTGTCAACGGAGAAAAAGTTTATCTAGTCAAACCAACCACTTTTATGAACAATTCAGGTATCGCTATTCATGCTTTGTTGACGTATTATAATATTGATATTAAAGATTTCTTGGTGATTTACGATGATTTAGATATGGAAGTGGGTCGTATTCGCCTACGTCAAAAAGGCTCTGCTGGTGGGCATAATGGCATAAAATCTATCATTGCACACACTGGAACGCAGGCATTTGACCGTATTAAAGTTGGTATTGGACGTCCGAAGCAAGGCCGTTCGGTAGTTGACCATGTTCTTGGAAAATTTGACCAAGATGATTATATTACAGTTACTAATACACTTGAAAAGGTTAATGAAGCTGTTCAATTTTATTTACAGGAAGCAGATTTTGTAAAAACCATGCAAAAATTTAATGGGTAAGTCTATGAATATTATTGATTTATTTAGCCAAAATAAGATTATTCAAACATGGCATAGCGGCGTGGCTAATCTTGGTAGGCAACTGATTATGGGCTTATCAGGTTCTAGTAGAGCTCTTGCCATTGCTTCTGCTTATCAGGCTAATGAGGAAAAAATAGTTGTCATCACCTCAACACAAAATGAAGTTGAAAAATTGGCTAGTGATTTATCTAGCTTGATTGGTGAGGACAAGGTTTATACTTTTTTTGCGGATGATGTTGCGGCGGCAGAGTTTATTTTTGCCTCGATGGATAAGGCACACTCACGCCTAGAAGCTTTAAATTTTTTACAAGATAATAAGCAATCTGGTATCTTAATTACAAGTTTAGTGGGAGCCCGTGTTTTACTACCAAATCCAGAAATTTATGCTGAAAGTCAGCTAAATTTTGTTGTCGGTGAGGATTACAACCTTGACAAGGTTGTAAAGGTACTGTCAAATGTCGGTTACCAAAAAGTATCACAGGTTCTTAATCCAGGCGAATTTAGTCGGCGTGGTGATATCGTTGATATTTATGAGATGACAGCTGACTATCCTTATCGTTTAGAGTTCTTTGGTGATGAAGTTGATGGCATTCGTCAGTTTGATGCAGAAACACAAAAATCACTTAGTAATATTGAGCAGGTAACCATTTCCCCAGCTGATGAGCTCATTTTATCGGAAGAAGATTTTGCTAGAGCTAGTAAGGCATTTGAGACGTTTTTAGAGACTGCTAAAGATGAACAGCAGGCTTATTTAAGTGAGCTTTATGCTGCAACTCAGGAACAGTATAAGCATCAAGACATTAGACGTTTCTTATCACTCTTTTATGCAAAAGAGTGGACGTTACTTGATTACATTCCTAAGGGAACACCAGTCTTTTTTGATGATTTTCAAAAGCTAGTTGACCGCAATGCTAAGTTTGATTTGGAAGTTGCAAACTTATTGACAGAAGATTTACAACGTGGTAAAGCAGTGTCAAGCTTGGTTTACTTTGCTGATATTTATAAAGACTTACGTCAATATCAGCCAGCAACGTTCTTTTCTAATTTTCATAAAGGATTGGGTAATCTTAAATTTGATAAACTTCATAATTTTACACAATATCCAATGCAAGAATTTTTCAATCAATTTCCGTTATTGATTGATGAAGTTAATCGTTATCAAAAATCTAAAGCGACCGTTTTAATTCAAGCAGATTCGCAGCATGGCTTAGAACGTTTACAGGAGAATTTACATGAATATGGTTTGGAATTACCTGTGGTTGCTGCAGATGATTTACAAGCACAACAAGCTCAGCTAGTTGTTGGAAATTTATCAAATGGCTTTTATTTTGCTGATGAGAAAATTGTTCTCATTACCGAGCATGAAATTTATCATAAGAAAATTAAGCGCCGTATTCGTCGTTCAAATATTAGCAATGCCGAACGTTTGAAAGACTACAATGAATTGTCAAAAGGTGATTATGTGGTTCACCATGTTCATGGTATTGGTAAATTTTTAGGAATTGAAACAATTGAAATCCATGGTGTGCACCGCGATTATTTGACCATTCAATATCAAGGTTCTTCAACAATTTCATTGCCAGTAGAGCAAATTGAAAGTTTATCAAAATACGTTTCTGCAGATGGCAAGGAACCTAAAATCAATAAATTAAATGATGGTCGTTTCCAAAAGACCAAACAAAAGGTTTCTAAGCAAGTTGAGGACATTGCGGATGATTTGTTGAAATTGTATGCGGAACGTAGTCAGCTAAAAGGTTTTGCTTTTTCACCAGACGATGATTTGCAGCGGGAATTTGACGAAGATTTTGCTTTTGTAGAAACAGAGGACCAACTTCGCTCTATCAAGGAAATTAAGAACGACATGGAAGAAGATAAGCCAATGGATCGCTTATTGGTTGGGGATGTTGGCTTTGGTAAAACAGAAGTTGCGATGCGCGCCGCTTTTAAAGCTGTTAAAGACCATAAACAAGTAGCTGTCTTAGTGCCAACAACTGTTCTTGCTCAACAACACTACACAAATTTCTCGGAGCGTTTTGAAAATTATCCTGTTACAGTTGATGTGCTTAGTCGTTTTCGTAGCAAAAAAGAACAAAATGACACCCTAGACAAGTTGAAAAAAGGTCAAGTTGATATCATTATTGGTACTCATCGTCTGCTATCTAAAGATGTTGATTTTGCTGATTTAGGTTTGATTATTATTGATGAGGAGCAACGTTTTGGCGTTAAGCACAAAGAAAAATTAAAAGAGCTTAAGACTAAAGTTGATGTATTGACCTTGACAGCGACTCCAATTCCACGAACCCTTCACATGTCAATGTTGGGAATTCGCGACCTGTCAGTTATTGAAACGCCACCGACTAACCGTTACCCTGTTCAAACTTACGTTTTGGAAACTAATCCTGGTCTGATTCGTGAGGCTATCATTCGTGAAATTGACCGTGGCGGACAAGTTTTCTATGTTTACAATAGGGTGGACACCATTGACCAAAAAGTGTCAGAATTGCAAGAGTTGGTTCCTGAAGCAAGTATTGGTTTTGTTCATGGTCAGATGAGTGAAATTCAACTTGAAAATACGCTCATGGACTTTATTGACGGTGTTTACGATGTTCTGGTTGCGACAACTATCATTGAAACAGGTGTTGATATTTCTAATGTTAATACTTTATTTATCGAAAATGCAGACCACATGGGCTTGTCAACTTTGTATCAACTTCGTGGACGTGTTGGGCGTTCTAATCGAATTGCTTACGCCTACCTCATGTACCACCCAGACAAGATTTTGACAGAGGTCTCTGAAAAACGTTTAGATGCCATTAAAGGCTTTACAGAATTAGGTTCTGGTTTCAAAATTGCCATGCGTGATTTATCCATTCGTGGTGCAGGAAATATTCTTGGCGCCTCACAAAGTGGTTTTATTGACTCTGTTGGTTTTGAAATGTATTCACAGTTACTAGAAGAGGCTATCGCTAAGAAACAAGGCAAATCTCAAGCGCGCCGTAAGAGCAATGCGGAGATGAATTTACAAATCGATGCCTATTTACCAAGCGAATATATTGACGATGAACGTCAAAAAATTGAAATTTATAAACGTATTCGTGAAATTGAAAGCCAGAAAGATTATCAAAGTTTACAAGATGAGTTAATTGACCGTTTTGGCGAATACCCTGACCAAGTCGCCTACTTACTTGAAATTGGCTTGGGTAAAGCTTATATGGACAATGCTTTCACAGAACTTGTGGAACGTAAAGATAACAATCTATTAGTACGTTTTGAAAAAGCTTCGCTGCAACATTACTTGACACAAGATTATTTTGAAGCTCTTTCAAAAACAAACTTGAAAGCCCGTATTGGCGAAAATCAAGGTAAAATTGAAATTACTTTTAATATCCGTGATAAAAAAGATTATGAGATTTTAGAAGAACTTCAGAATTTCGGTAAAATGCTAGCTGAAATCAAATCCAGAAAAATTGAAAAGGACTAGTTGTCAAAGCCTTTTGTCAGTAGAAAGCTAGTATATCAAAGAGATTTTATGGTAAACTTTTTGATAAAGTCTAGACTGGAATTATCAAGGAGGTCAAAATGGAACTTGAATACAGAGAAGTATATCACTCATAGCTTTTCGGATAAGTTGGACTAACCAAATTAATTGTCTCGACCGTCGATTAAATCGACTTCTCTCAAGTAATTGACCACACGGAAAGAGGCGACAAATTTTGTAGAAATGTCTTTGCGAAGTGATTCCTAATTCAGCCTGCAATAAGAGCAAAACTAAGAGTGATGTATCTGAAACTTTGACTAATCCAACGTTACGCCGATGTTTAAAGGAATCTGGGCAATACTTTTGATAAAAATGGTGGCAAATTTGTGATAATTGGCGTACATTCCATTGCAAATGATGAGATTTAGCTGTATACTGTAAGTGGCTCATTTGGACTAACCTCCTGTATGTTTCGTCACTTACAGTATAGTCCATTTGGGCTTTTTATTGTATGTTGAAATGAACTAGCACCACGGATATTTATTATCTTTTTTGCTGGTACAGTTATTTCTGCCCTGATTTTTCATTATTAAATTATTTTAAGCCATTTCATAATTTACATAGGAGGGTATTAGCTCTCTTTTATTACATTATCTTAACAAACGCGTTTAAGTCGGCTATTTTCCTAAAAAAATGATAAAATAGAAAAGATTGCGAGGTGACATATTATGAGACTCGATAAATATTTAAAAGTATCCCGTATTATAAAACGTCGTCCAGTAGCTAAAGAAGTTGCAGATAAAGGACGCATCAAAGTCAATGGTATCTTAGCCAAATCATCAACTGATTTAAAAATTAACGACGAAATTGAAATTCGTTTTGGAAATAAATTGCTAACAGTACGTGTTCTAGAAATGAAAGATAGCACGAAAAAAGAAGATGCAACCAGAATGTATGAAATCATTAACGAAACAAGGATAGAAGCGGATGGAGAAGCCTAATATCGTTCAATTGAACAATCAATATATCAATGATGAAAACACCAAAAAGCGTTATGTCGAAGAAGAAAACCGCAAACGTAATCGTTTTATGGGTTGGATTTTGATTGTTGTCATGTTACTGTTTATTTTACCAACTTATAACCTTGTTAAAAGTTACCAAACTTTACAAGAGCGTAAAGAGCAAGTTGTTTCACTGCAAAAAAGTTATGATAAATTAGTCGTTGAAACAGACGCAGAAAAGCTACTAGCTGACCGTCTAAAAGATGATACTTATGTTGAAAAATATGCTCGCGCTAAATATTACTTATCACGTTCTGGTGAAACAATCTATCCGTTGCCAAACTTATTACCAAAATAATATGGAAAATTTAATCGAAACCATTGAAAAATTTCTGGCTTATTCCGATGAAAAATTGGAAGAATTAGCCAAAGAAAATCAAAAAATCAGAGAAGAAAATTATCAATCAACTAAAAACTAACGAAAGGAGAAGCCAATGAAAAAACTATTTGCAGTAATGCTGATACCATTTTTCTTGACTTCTCTTTCTGTCGTTAGCACCGAAAAAACGATTGCCTTAACAAATGAAGAAAAGTATCAACTGACATCAAATGTAGTAGTGGAAACAACTTATTTTGATAGTATTCCGACCAATCCTATTTTGGCTCAAGACAGCAACACCTACAAAGACGCTGCTTTAACGACAGTATCTGATACTTTATCAGCTGGTGATACGTTATCAATTGTTGATTTAACCATTAATGATAGTGCCATTCCAGTTTTTGAATTATCGGATGGTAGTTATATTGAAGCCAGTCGTCAATTCATTTATGATGATGTTGTGATTAGCCAAGAAAATATTTCAAAAGAATATTGGCTAGAAGATGATTTTAAAGTTTATCAAGCACCTTATGTCACGGGAACCAAAGAAGTAAAAACTGATTTGACTTCGTATTCAGAAGTGACAGTGACTCAAAAAGCAACAACTTACCACGGAACATACTATAAAGTAGATGGTAAAGGCTGGATTAGCGAAGATGATTTGTCAGCTACTGATAACCGTATGGAAAAAGTTCAGCAAGTTCTTAATCAAAAATATAATAAGAGTAATTATTCTATTTACGTTAAGCAGCTATCAACGCAAACAACCGCTGGGATTAACGCTGATACTGTTATGTATTCAGCAAGCATTGCTAAATTGGCTACACTTTATTATGTTGAGGGAAAACTTCAAGATGGTACAATTTCAGCAAATGATACTTTAAAATATGTTGATGCTGTCAATAGTTTTGCTAAAGCCTATGACCCAAGTGGTAGTGGTAAAATTAGCAAAACCGCTGATAATAAAGAATATGCTATTGACGATTTGTTAAAAGCTGTCGCTCAAAATTCTGATAATGTGGCAACTAATATTTTAGGTTATTATGTTGCTAATCAATATGATGATGACTTTAATTCAGAAATTAGTGCGATAGCAGGAACAGATATTGATATGAAAGCACGTAATATGTCATCTAAGACAGCAGCTAACTTAATGGAAGCTATTTACAATCAAGATGGTGACATTATTTCTTATCTATCATCAACTGCTTTTGATACAACACGTATTTCAAGAGATATTGACGTTCAAGTAGCTCATAAAATAGGTGATGCCTATGATTACAAACATGACGTTGCCATTATTTATGCTGATGAACCTTTCATCTTGTCAATTTTTACCAACAACGCTTCTTATGACGATATTTCAAATATCGCTAATGATGTTTACGCCATTTTAAAATAGTGATATGTACGATAATATTTTTAAAGAAATTCAAAAAAAGGCATATTTTGCCAAACATAAAAAAGTTTTAATAGCTGTATCGGGTGGAGTAGATTCTATGAATCTGCTACACTTTTTGTATATATACCGTGATAAATTAGAAATTGAGATTGGAATTGCTCATATCAATCATAAACAGCGACAAGAGTCAGAAATGGAAGAAGCCTATCTTTGTGAATGGGCTGAAAAACATCAGATTCCGATTTATGTCGATTATTTTTCTGGTATTTTTTCGGAAAAAGCTGCGCGTGATTTTCGTTATCAATTTTTTAAAAAAATTATGGTAGAAAAAAACTACACTGCTGTGGTGACCGCACATCATGCAGATGACCAAGCTGAAACGATTTTTATGCGTTTTTTGCGTGGCAGTCGTCTCCGTCATTTATCAGGAATGCAGGGTGTCAGCTCGTTTTGTACAGGAGAATTAATCCGTCCTTTTTTGACAATCTCTAAAAAAAATTTACCAGAAATTTTTCATTTTGAAGATGATTCTAACCAGTCATTGGATTATCTGCGAAATCGTATTAGAAATCAATATCTGCCAAGTTTGGAAAAGGAAAATCCCAAATTTAGGCAAGCTTTGCAACATCTTGGACAGGAAAGTCAACAACTCTTTCAAGCTATTCAAGATTTAACAGCAGAAATTGATGTAACAGATTGTTCGCAATTTTTAGCACAAACAACAGCTGTACAAGCTGTCCTTTTTCAAAATTATCTTGAAGAATTTCCTGATTTGCAAGTGTCACACGGTCAATTTGATGAAATGCTGCGGTTGTTACGAAGTAAGGCAAATGTAGTTTATCAAATCAAGGGAAATTATTGGTTAAAGAAAGATTACCAAAGCTTTCAGGTCACAAAAATCAGACCTAAGACCGATAGGGAATCAGCAGAAAAAATGCTAGAATATGACAGTATAGTCAAATATGGTCAATATCAATTTCAATTTAAAAACAAGGATGAGGATGGCATTCCTGTTTATAGTTCTCACCCCATTCTTTTAAGACAAAGACAAGCGGGTGATTCCATTGATTTTGGAACTTTTTCAAAAAAATTGCGTAGGCTTTTTATTGACGAAAAAATTCCGATTCAAGAACGAGCAGATGCTATTATCGGTGAACAAGATAAAAAAATTATTTTTGTCTTGGTTGGCGGTAAAACTTATTTGAGAAAATCCTCTAAACATGATATAATGGGGGGCAAATTGTATATTGAAAAAATTAGAAATAGGTGATGTCATGCTTGAACAAGATATTGAAAAAGTTTTGTACTCAGAAGAGGAGATTATTGCCAAAACCAAAGAATTAGGCGAACAACTAACGAAAGATTATGAAGGCAAAAATCCTCTTTTAATCGGTGTTTTGAAAGGTTCTGTACCATTCATGGCAGAATTAATCAAACACATCGATACACATGTTGAATTAGACTTTATGGTCGTTTCTAGTTATGGTAATCAAACAACTAGTAGCGGTGAAGTTAAAATTTTAAAAGACGTTGACACTAATATTGAAGGTCGTGATGTCGTCTTTATCGAAGATATCATTGATACTGGACGTACTCTTAAATATCTTCGTGATATGTTTAAATACCGTAAAGCAAATTCAGTAAAAATTGCAACTCTTTTTGATAAACCAGAAGGTCGTGTTGTCGAAATCGAAGCAGATTATGTCTGTTACGATGTTCCAAACGAATTTATTGTAGGGTTTGGTCTTGATTATGCTGAGCGTTACCGTAATTTACCATATGTTGGTGTACTAAAGGAAGAAATCTATTCAAAATAATAGAAGGTCGATAATTACTATATGAAAAACAACAAAAATAATGGCTTTGTTCGAAATTCCTTTATTTACATTCTTTTGATTATTGCAGGGATTACAGCCTTTCAATATTATCTAAGAGGGACAAGTACACAAAGTCAACAAATTAATTACTCAACTTTAATTAAACAAATTAAAGCGGGTGATATTAAATCAATCACTTACCAACCAAGTGGAAGTATTATTGAAGTCAGTGGTGAATATACAAAAGCTCAAACGACTGAAACAAGTTCAAGCCTTCCGTTCTTGGAGGGAAGTACCACTTCTACTGTAACAGAATTCACTTCAATTGTTTTACCAAGTGACTCTTCTATTGAAGCCATTACAAGTGCAGCAGAAGATGCCGATGTTGAAGTTACTGTCAAACAAGAAAGTTCAAGCGGAACTTGGATTTCTTACATTATTACTTACATTCCTTTCATTGTCTTGATTGTCTTTTTCTTTGTGATGATGAATCAAGGAGGAAATGGCGCTCGTGGAGCGATGAGTTTTGGTAAAAATCGTGCCAAATCTCAAAGTAAGGGTAATGTAAAAGTTCGTTTCTCTGATGTCGCTGGTGCTGAAGAAGAAAAACAAGAACTTGTTGAAGTTGTTGATTTCTTGAAAAATCCGAAAAAATACAAAGCCCTTGGTGCTCGTATTCCTGCTGGTGTCCTTTTAGAAGGCCCTCCGGGAACAGGTAAGACACTCCTTGCTAAAGCTGTCGCTGGTGAAGCTGGTGTTCCATTCTTCTCAATCTCAGGTTCTGATTTCGTTGAAATGTTTGTTGGTGTCGGTGCAAGCCGTGTAAGATCGCTTTTTGAAGATGCTAAAAAGGCTGAACGTGCCATTATTTTCATCGATGAAATTGACGCCGTTGGACGCCGTCGTGGCGCTGGTATGGGTGGTGGAAATGATGAACGTGAACAAACGCTCAACCAACTCCTTATTGAAATGGACGGTTTTGAAGGCAATGAAAGTATCATTGTTATTGCAGCAACAAACCGTAGCGACGTCCTAGACCCAGCCCTTCTTCGCCCAGGACGCTTTGACCGTAAGATTCTTGTAGGTAGCCCAGACGTAAAAGGACGTGAGGCTATTCTCCGAGTTCATGCTAAAAATAAACCATTAGCAGAAGATGTTAATCTAAAAGTTGTTGCTCAACAAACACCAGGATTTGTAGGTGCTGACTTGGAAAATGTTCTTAACGAAGCAGCCCTAGTGGCCGCTCGTCGGAATAAGAAAAAAATCGATGCTTCAGATATTGACGAAGCAGAAGATAGAGTTATTGCAGGCCCTTCTAAGAAAGACCGTACGATTTCTCAAAAAGAACGAGAAATGGTTGCATATCACGAAGCAGGACATACAATCGTTGGTTTAGTACTTTCAAGTGCACGTGTTGTCCATAAAGTTACTATTGTGCCACGTGGTCGTGCTGGTGGGTATATGATTGCCCTTCCTAAAGAAGATCAAATGTTACATTCAAAAGATAATTTGAAAGAACAATTAGCTGGTTTGATGGGTGGTCGTGTTGCTGAAGAAATTATCTTTAATGCTCAAACAACAGGTGCTTCAAATGACTTTGAACAAGCCACACAATTAGCTCGTGCTATGGTGACTGAGTACGGTATGAGTGATAAACTTGGTCCTGTTCAATATGAAGGAAATCACGCAATAATGACAGGCCAATTGTCACCTGAAAAGACCTATTCTGCACAAACTGCACAAATGATTGATGATGAAGTTCGCACACTTCTTAACGAAGCACGTGATAAAGCTGCGGATATTATCAATAATAATCGTGAAACACATAAACTTATTGCAGAAGCGCTTCTAAAATATGAAACACTTGATGCTGCTCAGATTAAATCAATCTATGAAACAGGAAAAATGCCTGAAGAACTAGAAAACGATAGTGAAGAAGCACACGCTCTATCATATGATGAAGTCAAAGAAAAGATGGATGACTCTGATGATTCTAAAGAATAGTATAAATTCTTAATATCAATGATTACCAAAGAGAGAGCCTATATGTCAAGCCCCAAATAAAATGGACAGTAAAAAAGGTTAGTGTTTTAGAAGGTATGCTTCCCTAAATTCTAAGGGAGTCATACCTTTTAATTTTTTTGTGGTCTGTGGTAATTATACCAGTCAGTGTATTCCCTGATTTGACGGACGAGGGTTTCCCTGTCCTCAGGCGGAAATAGTCTTAAGGACTCACTCTTCAAGTGGGAAAAGAAATTCTCACATGCTGCATTATCATAACAATTTCCCTTGCCAGAATGAAGGATACAGACTTTGGTTGAATCCCAGGAATCATGAAAGACCAGGTCAATGTTGTCAAAAACTAACTTGTTATCATTGAAATCTGATAGCGTATAGGCTAAAATGGAAGTGTCATAACAATCTTTAATGACACTCAGGAACATTCTCCCTTGTTTGTGGTAAACGTAGCTGACATCTGTTGTCAGTTTTTGGAGAGGACGTTCTGCTTTAAGGTTTCGGGCAAGCACGTTGTAGTGGACGTGTCTTGCCTTTTCATTTATCTCTCGTTGCGTGCAGGTGCAGTATTGATACTACGTCTTCCGAATAGGGGACTGGTGACCAAGAATACGCATATAGCGCAAGACAGTTTTAGGGTTAGGGGAAAGTTGATACTGTCTTCCCGGTTGATAAAAAATGAAGCGACAGCCCTTTTGAGTGTCATGGAAGATAGCTGTAATCTTTGGGGCTAAGTTCGCATCAAATCGCTTATAGACCGGTCTCCCCTTGCTCAACCAAAAGCAATAAGAAAAACTAGGGAAGCCGAAATAGACATACAAAGAGGAGACGGAGTAACGATCTTTCAACCGCTCCACTATTTGATAGAGGTGGACTCTTCTCACGGATTGAAGAGAGTCCTTAAGGTCTTTAAAATCGCATTCTCCATTCGTAGATAAGTATTCTGTTCCTCTAGATTCTTTGTTTTGGGACGACCAGTGGACTTCCTACCTTGTAAATCTTGGGTGGGTAAAGTAGGTTCTTCTCGGTATTTTCTTGTCCAAGTTAGAGTCTGGTTGTCTGATTTTAACCCATATTTTTTGACAATAGAAGGCCTCTCTCCGCTCTTTGCGCTTGGGTAGTCTAATTTGAACTCGGGTGGATATTTTGTGAACTTGCTTCCTTTTCAATATAAGCTCTCTTTTTTTGTAGAAAGACAAAAAACTTGAAGAGCCCCAATCGCCCTTTTTACGCCTCCCCTACACCTTTTCCACAATCTCCTTAGTCATATTCTCTACTACATCCCGTGAGGGGGACAAGCCACACTTAAAAAAGTTGATAGAAGTAGTTGACAGTTTATCTTAAGTTTAGTATACTAGTTGAGCTGTCGTAAGAGAGCAGGAGTCAGGCTTACAGAAAATCTAAAAAAGAAGTTGACAAAGTAAGTTTGAGATGATACACTAATATAGCTGTTGTCCGAGATGTTCAGCAGTAATCAGATTGAAACAGATTTGAAGAAAACTTTAAAAAAGTAGTTGACAAGCTGTTTTAGATTTGATAGAATATAGAAGTTGTCTCACGAGAGACAAAGACCTTTGAGAACTGAACAAGACGAACCAAACGTGCGGGTTGAGAAATCGACCTGTTAAGAAATAAATCTGTCAGTGACAGAATGAGAACAAGATTAAATGAGAGTTTGATCCTGGCTCAGGACGAACGCTGGCGGCGTGCCTAATACATGCAAGTAGAACGCTGACTACTTTAGCTTGCTAGAGTAGAAGGAGTTGCGAACGGGTGAGTAACGCGTAGGTAACCTGCCTACTAGCGGGGGATAACTATTGGAAACGATAGCTAATACCGCATAACAGTGTTTAACACATGTTAGATGCTTGAAAGATGCAATTGCATCACTAGTAGATGGACCTGCGTTGTATTAGCTAGTTGGTGGGGTAACGGCCCACCAAGGCGACGATACATAGCCGACCTGAGAGGGTGATCGGCCACACTGGGACTGAGACACGGCCCAGACTCCTACGGGAGGCAGCAGTAGGGAATCTTCGGCAATGGGGGCAACCCTGACCGAGCAACGCCGCGTGAGTGAAGAAGGTTTTCGGATCGTAAAGCTCTGTTGTAAGAGAAGAACGTGTGTGAGAGTGGAAAGTTCACACAGTGACGGTAACTTACCAGAAAGGGACGGCTAACTACGTGCCAGCAGCCGCGGTAATACGTAGGTCCCGAGCGTTGTCCGGATTTATTGGGCGTAAAGCGAGCGCAGGCGGTTTAATAAGTCTGAAGTTAAAGGCAGTGGCTTAACCATTGTTCGCTTTGGAAACTGTTAAACTTGAGTGCAGAAGGGGAGAGTGGAATTCCATGTGTAGCGGTGAAATGCGTAGATATATGGAGGAACACCGGTGGCGAAAGCGGCTCTCTGGTCTGTAACTGACGCTGAGGCTCGAAAGCGTGGGGAGCAAACAGGATTAGATACCCTGGTAGTCCACGCCGTAAACGATGAGTGCTAGGTGTTAGGCCCTTTCCGGGGCTTAGTGCCGCAGCTAACGCATTAAGCACTCCGCCTGGGGAGTACGACCGCAAGGTTGAAACTCAAAGGAATTGACGGGGGCCCGCACAAGCGGTGGAGCATGTGGTTTAATTCGAAGCAACGCGAAGAACCTTACCAGGTCTTGACATCCCGATGCTATTTCTAGAGATAGAAAGTTTCTTCGGAACATCGGTGACAGGTGGTGCATGGTTGTCGTCAGCTCGTGTCGTGAGATGTTGGGTTAAGTCCCGCAACGAGCGCAACCCCTATTGTTAGTTGCCATCATTTAGTTGGGCACTCTAGCGAGACTGCCGGTAATAAACCGGAGGAAGGTGGGGATGACGTCAAATCATCATGCCCCTTATGACCTGGGCTACACACGTGCTACAATGGTTGGTACAACGAGTCGCAAGTCGGTGACGGCAAGCAAATCTCTTAAAGCCAATCTCAGTTCGGATTGTAGGCTGCAACTCGCCTACATGAAGTCGGAATCGCTAGTAATCGCGGATCAGCACGCCGCGGTGAATACGTTCCCGGGCCTTGTACACACCGCCCGTCACACCACGAGAGTTTGTAACACCCGAAGTCGGTGAGGTAACCATTTAGGAGCCAGCCGCCTAAGGTGGGATAGATGATTGGGGTGAAGTCGTAACAAGGTAGCCGTATCGGAAGGTGCGGCTGGATCACCTCCTTTCTAAGGAAAAACGGAAGCACGTTTGGTAGTCTTGTTTAGTTTTGAGAGGTCTTGTGGGGCCTTAGCTCAGCTGGGAGAGCGCCTGCTTTGCACGCAGGAGGTCAGCGGTTCGATCCCGCTAGGCTCCATTGAATCGAAAGATTCAAAGTGATTGTCCATTGAAAATTGAATATCTATATCAAATTCCACAATTAGAAATAATTGTAGAAAGTAACAAGAAATAAACCGAAACGCTGTGATTTAATGAGTTTAAGGTCAATAGACCAAAATAAGGTTAAGTTAATAAGGGTGCACGGTGGATGCCTTGGCACTAGAAGCCGATGAAGGACGTGACTAACGACGAAATGCTTTGGGGAGTTGTAAGTAAACATTGATCCAGAGATGTCCGAATGGGGGAACCCGGCATGTGAAGCATGTCACTCATTACTGTTAAGGTAATGAAGAGGAAGACGCAGTGAACTGAAACATCTAAGTAGCTGCAGGAAGAGAAAGCAAACGCGATTGCCTTAGTAGCGGCGAGCGAAACGGCAAGAGGGCAAACCGATGTGTTTACACATCGGGGTTGTAGGACTGCGTTGTGGGACGCAAGATTATAGAAGAATTACCTGGGAAGGTAAGCCAAAGAGAGTAATAGCCTCGTAATCGAAATAATCTTAAACCCTAGCAGTATCCTGAGTACGGCGAGACACGAGAAATCTCGTCGGAATCCGGGAGGACCATCTCCCAACCCTAAATACTCTCTAGTGACCGATAGTGAACCAGTACCGTGAGGGAAAGGTGAAAAGCACCCCGGGAGGGGAGTGAAATAGAACCTGAAACCGTGTGCCTACAACAAGTTCGAGCCCGTTAATGGGTGAGAGCGTGCCTTTTGTAGAATGAACCGGCGAGTTACGATATGATGCGAGGTTAAGTTGAAGAGACGGAGCCGTAGGGAAACCGAGTCTTAATAGGGCGCTTTAGTATCATGTCGTAGACCCGAAACCATGTGACCTACCCATGAGCAGGGTGAAGGTGAGGTAAAACTCACTGGAGGCCCGAACCAGGGCACGTTGAAAAGTGCTTGGATGACTTGTGGGTAGCGGAGAAATTCCAAACGAACTTGGAGATAGCTGGTTCTCTCCGAAATAGCTTTAGGGCTAGCGTCGATGTTAAGTCTCTTGGAGGTAGAGCACTGTTTGATTGAGGGGTCCATCCCGGATTACCAATATCAGATAAACTCCGAATGCCAATGAGATATAATCGGCAGTCAGACTGCGAGTGCTAAGATCCGTAGTCGAAAGGGAAACAGCCCAGACCACCAGCTAAGGTCCCAAAATATATGTTAAGTGGAAAAGGATGTGGGGTTGCACAGACAACTAGGATGTTAGCTTAGAAGCAGCTATTCATTCAAAGAGTGCGTAATAGCTCACTAGTCGAGTGACCCTGCGCCGAAAATGTACCGGGGCTAAAACATATTACCGAAGCTGTGGATACCTATTATAGGTATGGTAGGAGAGCGTTCTATGTGTGAAGAAGGTGTACCGTGAGGAGCGCTGGAACGCATAGAAGTGAGAATGCCGGTATGAGTAGCGAAAGACAGGTGAGAATCCTGTCCACCGTAAGACTAAGGTTTCCAGGGGAAGGCTCGTCCGCCCTGGGTTAGTCGGGACCTAAGGAGAGACCGAAAGGTGTATCCGATGGCCAACAGGTTGATATTCCTGTACTAGAGTATATAGTGAAGGAGGGACGCAGTAGGCTAACTAAAGCGTGCGATTGGAAGAGCACGTCTAAGCAGTGAGGTGTGATATGAGTCAAATGCTTGTATCTCTAACATTGAGCTGTGATGGGGAGCGAAGTTAAGTAGCGAAGTTAGTGATGTCACACTGCCAAGAAAAGCTTCTAGCGTTAATTATACTCTACCCGTACCGCAAACCGACACAGGTAGTCGAGGCGAGTAGCCTCAGGTGAGCGAGAGAACTCTCGTTAAGGAACTCGGCAAAATGGCCCCGTAACTTCGGGAGAAGGGGCGCTGGCTTTAAGTCAGCCGCAGTGAATAGGCCCAAGCAACTGTTTATCAAAAACACAGCTCTCTGCTAAATCGTAAGATGATGTATAGGGGGTGACGCCTGCCCGGTGCTGGAAGGTTAAGAGGAGCGCTTAGCGTAAGCGAAGGTGTGAATTGAAGCCCCAGTAAACGGCGGCCGTAACTATAACGGTCCTAAGGTAGCGAAATTCCTTGTCGGGTAAGTTCCGACCCGCACGAAAGGCGTAATGATTTGGGCACTGTCTCAACGAGAGACTCGGTGAAATTTTAGTACCTGTGAAGATGCAGGTTACCCGCGACAGGACGGAAAGACCCCATGGAGCTTTACTGCAGTTTGATATTGAGTATCTGTACCACATGTACAGGATAGGTAGGAGCCTATGAAATCGGGACGCTAGTTTCGGTGGAGGCGTTGTTGGGATACTACCCTTGTGTTATGGCTACTCTAACCTAGATAGGTGATCCCTATCGGAGACAGTGTCTGACGGGCAGTTTGACTGGGGCGGTCGCCTCCTAAAAGGTAACGGAGGCGCCCAAAGGTTCCCTCAGAATGGTTGGAAATCATTCGCAGAGTGTAAAGGTATAAGGGAGCTTGACTGCGAGAGCTACAACTCGAGCAGGGACGAAAGTCGGGCTTAGTGATCCGGTGGTTCCGCATGGAAGGGCCATCGCTCAACGGATAAAAGCTACCCTGGGGATAACAGGCTTATCTCCCCCAAGAGTTCACATCGACGGGGAGGTTTGGCACCTCGATGTCGGCTCGTCGCATCCTGGGGCTGTAGTCGGTCCCAAGGGTTGGGCTGTTCGCCCATTAAAGCGGCACGCGAGCTGGGTTCAGAACGTCGTGAGACAGTTCGGTCCCTATCCGTCGCGGGCGTAGGAAATTTGAGAGGATCTGCTCCTAGTACGAGAGGACCAGAGTGGACTTACCGCTGGTGTACCAGTTGTCTTGCCAAAGGCATCGCTGGGTAGCTATGTAGGGAAGGGATAAACGCTGAAAGCATCTAAGTGTGAAGCCCACCTCAAGATGAGATTTCCCATGATTTAATATCAGTAAGAGCCCTGAGAGATGATCAGGTAGATAGGTTAGGAGTGGAAGTGTGGTGACACATGTAGCGGACTAATACTAATAGCTCGAGGACTTATCCAAAGTAACTGAGAAGAATTGACAGCGTGTCGGAAACTTGTTAGAATATATAGGTATTCAATTTTGATTGGATAATCAATCAGAGTTAAGTGATGATAGCCTAGGAGATACACCTGTTCCCATGCCGAACACAGCAGTTAAGCCCTAGAACGCCTGAAGTAGTTGGGGGTTGCCCCCTGTTAGATATGGTAGTCGCTTAGCAAAAGGGAGTTTAGCTCAGCTGGGAGAGCATCTGCCTTACAAGCAGAGGGTCAGCGGTTCGATCCCGTTAACTCCCATTAAGATGGTAAATATACTAAAGGTCCCGTGGTGTAGCGGTTATCACGTCGCCCTGTCACGGCGAAGATCGCGGGTTCGATTCCCGTCGGGACCGTTAGACTCGTTAGCTCAGTTGGTAGAGCATCTGACTTTTAATCAGAGGGTCACTGGTTCGAGCCCAGTACGGGTCATATTAATATGCGGGTTTGGCGGAATTGGCAGACGCACCAGATTTAGGATCTGGCGCTTAACGGCGTGGGGGTTCAAGTCCCTTAACCCGCATTAAATAAGAAAGTAGCCGGCTTAGCTCAGTTGGTAGAGCATCTGATTTGTAATCAGAGGGTCGCGTGTTCAAGTCATGTAGCCGGCATAGAATACTCTTTATGCGAACGTAGTTCAGTGGTAGAACATCACCTTGCCAAGGTGGGGGTCGCGGGTTCGAACCCCGTCGTTCGCTTGTAGAGGCCGGGGTGGCGGAACTGGCAGACGCACAGGACTTAAAATCCTGCGAAGGGTAACCTTCGTACCGGTTCGATTCCGGTCCTCGGCAGAAAATTTAAATTTAAATAAGATGCACCCTTGGCTCAACTGGATAGAGTACCTGACTACGAATCAGGCGGTTGCAGGTTCGAATCCTGCAGGGTGCATATTTCGGGAAGTAGCTCAGCTTGGTAGAGCACTTGGTTTGGGACCAAGGGGTCGCAGGTTCGAATCCTGTCTTCCCGATGTGGATTTTATAAATTCACAAAGACCTTTGAAAACTGAACAAGACGAACCAAACGTGCGGGTTGAGAAATCGACCTGTTAAGAAATAAATCTGTCAGTGACAGAATGAGAACAAGATTAAATGAGAGTTTGATCCTGGCTCAGGACGAACGCTGGCGGCGTGCCTAATACATGCAAGTAGAACGCTGACTACTTTAGCTTGCTAGAGTAGAAGGAGTTGCGAACGGGTGAGTAACGCGTAGGTAACCTGCCTACTAGCGGGGGATAACTATTGGAAACGATAGCTAATACCGCATAACAGTGTTTAACACATGTTAGATGCTTGAAAGATGCAATTGCATCACTAGTAGATGGACCTGCGTTGTATTAGCTAGTTGGTGGGGTAACGGCCCACCAAGGCGACGATACATAGCCGACCTGAGAGGGTGATCGGCCACACTGGGACTGAGACACGGCCCAGACTCCTACGGGAGGCAGCAGTAGGGAATCTTCGGCAATGGGGGCAACCCTGACCGAGCAACGCCGCGTGAGTGAAGAAGGTTTTCGGATCGTAAAGCTCTGTTGTAAGAGAAGAACGTGTGTGAGAGTGGAAAGTTCACACAGTGACGGTAACTTACCAGAAAGGGACGGCTAACTACGTGCCAGCAGCCGCGGTAATACGTAGGTCCCGAGCGTTGTCCGGATTTATTGGGCGTAAAGCGAGCGCAGGCGGTTTAATAAGTCTGAAGTTAAAGGCAGTGGCTTAACCATTGTTCGCTTTGGAAACTGTTAAACTTGAGTGCAGAAGGGGAGAGTGGAATTCCATGTGTAGCGGTGAAATGCGTAGATATATGGAGGAACACCGGTGGCGAAAGCGGCTCTCTGGTCTGTAACTGACGCTGAGGCTCGAAAGCGTGGGGAGCAAACAGGATTAGATACCCTGGTAGTCCACGCCGTAAACGATGAGTGCTAGGTGTTAGGCCCTTTCCGGGGCTTAGTGCCGCAGCTAACGCATTAAGCACTCCGCCTGGGGAGTACGACCGCAAGGTTGAAACTCAAAGGAATTGACGGGGGCCCGCACAAGCGGTGGAGCATGTGGTTTAATTCGAAGCAACGCGAAGAACCTTACCAGGTCTTGACATCCCGATGCTATTTCTAGAGATAGAAAGTTTCTTCGGAACATCGGTGACAGGTGGTGCATGGTTGTCGTCAGCTCGTGTCGTGAGATGTTGGGTTAAGTCCCGCAACGAGCGCAACCCCTATTGTTAGTTGCCATCATTTAGTTGGGCACTCTAGCGAGACTGCCGGTAATAAACCGGAGGAAGGTGGGGATGACGTCAAATCATCATGCCCCTTATGACCTGGGCTACACACGTGCTACAATGGTTGGTACAACGAGTCGCAAGTCGGTGACGGCAAGCAAATCTCTTAAAGCCAATCTCAGTTCGGATTGTAGGCTGCAACTCGCCTACATGAAGTCGGAATCGCTAGTAATCGCGGATCAGCACGCCGCGGTGAATACGTTCCCGGGCCTTGTACACACCGCCCGTCACACCACGAGAGTTTGTAACACCCGAAGTCGGTGAGGTAACCATTTAGGAGCCAGCCGCCTAAGGTGGGATAGATGATTGGGGTGAAGTCGTAACAAGGTAGCCGTATCGGAAGGTGCGGCTGGATCACCTCCTTTCTAAGGAAAAACGGAAGCACGTTTGGTAGTCTTGTTTAGTTTTGAGAGGTCTTGTGGGGCCTTAGCTCAGCTGGGAGAGCGCCTGCTTTGCACGCAGGAGGTCAGCGGTTCGATCCCGCTAGGCTCCATTGAATCGAAAGATTCAAAGTGATTGTCCATTGAAAATTGAATATCTATATCAAATTCCACAATTAGAAATAATTGTAGAAAGTAACAAGAAATAAACCGAAACGCTGTGATTTAATGAGTTTAAGGTCAATAGACCAAAATAAGGTTAAGTTAATAAGGGTGCACGGTGGATGCCTTGGCACTAGAAGCCGATGAAGGACGTGACTAACGACGAAATGCTTTGGGGAGTTGTAAGTAAACATTGATCCAGAGATGTCCGAATGGGGGAACCCGGCATGTGAAGCATGTCACTCATTACTGTTAAGGTAATGAAGAGGAAGACGCAGTGAACTGAAACATCTAAGTAGCTGCAGGAAGAGAAAGCAAACGCGATTGCCTTAGTAGCGGCGAGCGAAACGGCAAGAGGGCAAACCGATGTGTTTACACATCGGGGTTGTAGGACTGCGTTGTGGGACGCAAGATTATAGAAGAATTACCTGGGAAGGTAAGCCAAAGAGAGTAATAGCCTCGTAATCGAAATAATCTTAAACCCTAGCAGTATCCTGAGTACGGCGAGACACGAGAAATCTCGTCGGAATCCGGGAGGACCATCTCCCAACCCTAAATACTCTCTAGTGACCGATAGTGAACCAGTACCGTGAGGGAAAGGTGAAAAGCACCCCGGGAGGGGAGTGAAATAGAACCTGAAACCGTGTGCCTACAACAAGTTCGAGCCCGTTAATGGGTGAGAGCGTGCCTTTTGTAGAATGAACCGGCGAGTTACGATATGATGCGAGGTTAAGTTGAAGAGACGGAGCCGTAGGGAAACCGAGTCTTAATAGGGCGCTTTAGTATCATGTCGTAGACCCGAAACCATGTGACCTACCCATGAGCAGGGTGAAGGTGAGGTAAAACTCACTGGAGGCCCGAACCAGGGCACGTTGAAAAGTGCTTGGATGACTTGTGGGTAGCGGAGAAATTCCAAACGAACTTGGAGATAGCTGGTTCTCTCCGAAATAGCTTTAGGGCTAGCGTCGATGTTAAGTCTCTTGGAGGTAGAGCACTGTTTGATTGAGGGGTCCATCCCGGATTACCAATATCAGATAAACTCCGAATGCCAATGAGATATAATCGGCAGTCAGACTGCGAGTGCTAAGATCCGTAGTCGAAAGGGAAACAGCCCAGACCACCAGCTAAGGTCCCAAAATATATGTTAAGTGGAAAAGGATGTGGGGTTGCACAGACAACTAGGATGTTAGCTTAGAAGCAGCTATTCATTCAAAGAGTGCGTAATAGCTCACTAGTCGAGTGACCCTGCGCCGAAAATGTACCGGGGCTAAAACATATTACCGAAGCTGTGGATACCTATTATAGGTATGGTAGGAGAGCGTTCTATGTGTGAAGAAGGTGTACCGTGAGGAGCGCTGGAACGCATAGAAGTGAGAATGCCGGTATGAGTAGCGAAAGACAGGTGAGAATCCTGTCCACCGTAAGACTAAGGTTTCCAGGGGAAGGCTCGTCCGCCCTGGGTTAGTCGGGACCTAAGGAGAGACCGAAAGGTGTATCCGATGGCCAACAGGTTGATATTCCTGTACTAGAGTATATAGTGAAGGAGGGACGCAGTAGGCTAACTAAAGCGTGCGATTGGAAGAGCACGTCTAAGCAGTGAGGTGTGATATGAGTCAAATGCTTGTATCTCTAACATTGAGCTGTGATGGGGAGCGAAGTTAAGTAGCGAAGTTAGTGATGTCACACTGCCAAGAAAAGCTTCTAGCGTTAATTATACTCTACCCGTACCGCAAACCGACACAGGTAGTCGAGGCGAGTAGCCTCAGGTGAGCGAGAGAACTCTCGTTAAGGAACTCGGCAAAATGGCCCCGTAACTTCGGGAGAAGGGGCGCTGGCTTTAAGTCAGCCGCAGTGAATAGGCCCAAGCAACTGTTTATCAAAAACACAGCTCTCTGCTAAATCGTAAGATGATGTATAGGGGGTGACGCCTGCCCGGTGCTGGAAGGTTAAGAGGAGCGCTTAGCGTAAGCGAAGGTGTGAATTGAAGCCCCAGTAAACGGCGGCCGTAACTATAACGGTCCTAAGGTAGCGAAATTCCTTGTCGGGTAAGTTCCGACCCGCACGAAAGGCGTAATGATTTGGGCACTGTCTCAACGAGAGACTCGGTGAAATTTTAGTACCTGTGAAGATGCAGGTTACCCGCGACAGGACGGAAAGACCCCATGGAGCTTTACTGCAGTTTGATATTGAGTATCTGTACCACATGTACAGGATAGGTAGGAGCCTATGAAATCGGGACGCTAGTTTCGGTGGAGGCGTTGTTGGGATACTACCCTTGTGTTATGGCTACTCTAACCTAGATAGGTGATCCCTATCGGAGACAGTGTCTGACGGGCAGTTTGACTGGGGCGGTCGCCTCCTAAAAGGTAACGGAGGCGCCCAAAGGTTCCCTCAGAATGGTTGGAAATCATTCGCAGAGTGTAAAGGTATAAGGGAGCTTGACTGCGAGAGCTACAACTCGAGCAGGGACGAAAGTCGGGCTTAGTGATCCGGTGGTTCCGCATGGAAGGGCCATCGCTCAACGGATAAAAGCTACCCTGGGGATAACAGGCTTATCTCCCCCAAGAGTTCACATCGACGGGGAGGTTTGGCACCTCGATGTCGGCTCGTCGCATCCTGGGGCTGTAGTCGGTCCCAAGGGTTGGGCTGTTCGCCCATTAAAGCGGCACGCGAGCTGGGTTCAGAACGTCGTGAGACAGTTCGGTCCCTATCCGTCGCGGGCGTAGGAAATTTGAGAGGATCTGCTCCTAGTACGAGAGGACCAGAGTGGACTTACCGCTGGTGTACCAGTTGTCTTGCCAAAGGCATCGCTGGGTAGCTATGTAGGGAAGGGATAAACGCTGAAAGCATCTAAGTGTGAAGCCCACCTCAAGATGAGATTTCCCATGATTTAATATCAGTAAGAGCCCTGAGAGATGATCAGGTAGATAGGTTAGGAGTGGAAGTGTGGTGACACATGTAGCGGACTAATACTAATAGCTCGAGGACTTATCCAAAGTAACTGAGAAGAATTGACAGCGTGTCGGAAACTTGTTAGAATATATAGGTATTCAATTTTGATTGGATAATCAATCAGAGTTAAGTGATGATAGCCTAGGAGATACACCTGTTCCCATGCCGAACACAGCAGTTAAGCCCTAGAACGCCTGAAGTAGTTGGGGGTTGCCCCCTGTTAGATATGGTAGTCGCTTAGCAAAAGGGAGTTTAGCTCAGCTGGGAGAGCATCTGCCTTACAAGCAGAGGGTCAGCGGTTCGATCCCGTTAACTCCCATTAAGATGGTAAATATACTAAAGGTCCCGTGGTGTAGCGGTTATCACGTCGCCCTGTCACGGCGAAGATCGCGGGTTCGATTCCCGTCGGGACCGTTAGACTCGTTAGCTCAGTTGGTAGAGCATCTGACTTTTAATCAGAGGGTCACTGGTTCGAGCCCAGTACGGGTCATATTAATATGCGGGTTTGGCGGAATTGGCAGACGCACCAGATTTAGGATCTGGCGCTTAACGGCGTGGGGGTTCAAGTCCCTTAACCCGCATTAAATAAGAAAGTAGCCGGCTTAGCTCAGTTGGTAGAGCATCTGATTTGTAATCAGAGGGTCGCGTGTTCAAGTCATGTAGCCGGCATAGAATACTCTTTATGCGAACGTAGTTCAGTGGTAGAACATCACCTTGCCAAGGTGGGGGTCGCGGGTTCGAACCCCGTCGTTCGCTTGTAGAGGCCGGGGTGGCGGAACTGGCAGACGCACAGGACTTAAAATCCTGCGAAGGGTAACCTTCGTACCGGTTCGATTCCGGTCCTCGGCAGAAAATTTAAATTTAAATAAGATGCACCCTTGGCTCAACTGGATAGAGTACCTGACTACGAATCAGGCGGTTGCAGGTTCGAATCCTGCAGGGTGCATATTTCGGGAAGTAGCTCAGCTTGGTAGAGCACTTGGTTTGGGACCAAGGGGTCGCAGGTTCGAATCCTGTCTTCCCGATTGATGGCGGTGTAGCTCAGCTGGCTAGAGCGTCCGGTTCATACCCGGGAGGTCGGGGGTTCGATCCCCTTCGCCGCTATAAGATATTATGGATGACTTTGGACCTTTAGCTCAACTGGTTAGAGCACTCGGCTCATAACCGAGCGGTCGTAGGTTCGAGTCCTACAAGGTCCATATATTTTTATATATTATAGTTTGGAGGATTACCCAAGTCCGGCTGAAGGGAACGGTCTTGAAAACCGTCAGGCGTGTAAAAGCGTGCGTGGGTTCGAATCCCACATCCTCCTTTAGTATTGTTGACGCGGGATGGAGCAGCTAGGTAGCTCGTCGGGCTCATAACCCGAAGGTCGTAGGTTCAAATCCTGCTCCCGCAATAGAAGGCTCGGTAGCTCAGTTGGTAGAGCAATGGATTGAAGCTCCATGTGTCGGCGGTTCGATTCCGTCTCGCGCCATTAGTTTTATATTTTTTATGCGGGTGTAGTTTAGTGGTAAAACTACAGCCTTCCAAGCTGTTGTCGCGAGTTCGATTCTCGTCACCCGCTTTTATTTATATTGGTTATTCCAACTTTCATGGGCGCATAGCTCAGCTGGTTAGAGCGCACGCCTGATAAGCGTGAGGTCGGTGGTTCGAGTCCACTTGTGCCCATACATGGAATGGAGAATTACTCAAGAGGCTGAAGAGGACGGTTTGCTAAATCGTTAGGTCGGGTAACTGGCGCAAGGGTTCGAATCCCTTATTCTCCGTGCTATTTTAAAGCGAGATTATCTTTGGATATCTCGTTTTATTTTTTATATTTTAGGATAGTTGGTGCAAAATCTTGAAAAAATTAAGAATCTCTCGTTTTGTTTTTTTCGCGGTATTGATTTTATTGCTTCTAGGCATGTCTTTAGCTTTTTTATTTAGAAATTTTGGGATAGTTTCTGCAATTTCCTCTCCTATAAGGAGTGTTATTGCTCGTGTGGATTCCGTAGTTTCAACTCCTTTTCGCTTCTTAGATTCTGCTAATGAGGAAATTAGAGATCTTTTTAATACGTATTCTGAGAACAAGGAATTAAAGCAAAAAGTTGCAGAGTTAGAGGATCAAAGTGAATTAATTGATTCTTTAAAAGAAGAAAATGAGGAGCTTAATAGTGAGATTGGAGCTTTATCATCAATTACTTCTCAATTTTCAGCTACTGGAAAGGTTATTGTCCGAAGCCCTGTTTCTTGGTATAATTCGTTAACTGTTAAGCTAGGAAAGAAGAATAATATAACGAAAAAAATGTTAGCCTTGTCAGGTGGTGGTCTAATTGGTACAGTGTCTGATGTAGATTCTACGACTTCGAGTATAACACTTTTATCAAATGGTTCAGATTTTAATATTCCAATTAAGATTACGACCTCTTCAGCAGAAGTTTATGGTTTATTGGAATCTTATGATTCGGATAAAAAATGTTTTGTAATTACAAATTTGAATTCTTCTGTGGATATTGAAGAAGGAGATAGTGTGGTAACGAGTGGTCTAGATGGTGATACTGTTGCCAATATTGCTGTCGGTACGGTTTCTAGTGTAAAAAATAGTTCAGAAAGTTTGGAGCGTATTGTCTATGTGACTCCGACAGCAGACTTCTCTGATATTTCTTATGTAACAATTGTTGGTGATTAAAGTGAAATTTTATAAAAATAAGTATTTTTTACTATTGTTACTTTTGCTATTAATGTTAATTGATGGACAACTATCTTTTTTAGCGAGTTCAATATTTTCTTATCATTTGATGATTTCTAGTCATTTATTACTATTAGCTGTTTTGTACTTTTATCACGATAAGCATAAGTATTTTATGTTTATCAGTTCGCTTGTTTTGGGTGGGATATTTGATATTTACTATTTAAACCGAATTGGTTTAGTTATCTTTTTACTACCAATTCTAGTCATTTTTACTAGTAAAATTAGTAAAAGTTTCTTTATGCGCAATTTTCAAACATTAATTTTTTATATTATTATTTTGTTTTTGTTTGAAATTGTTGGGGAATTAGGAGCAATTCTGCTTGGAATGACAACGATGTCAATGACCTATTTTATAGCTTATTGCTTTGCACCAACTCTTATTTACAATATTCTTATGTACTTAATCTTCCAAAAAGTGTTTAAAAAAGTATTTTTGGAGAGATAAATTACCTGAACAAAATACAAATGTAACAATCACGTAATATTAATTGCGTGATTTTTTGGTAAAATAATAATGTCTTATCAAAAAGGAGTAGTTTAATTTATATGAAAAAAAGAATTTTATCAGCTGTTCTTGTTAGTGGTGTAACACTTGGAACCGCAGCTGCCACAGTAAATGCGGATGATTATGATACACAAATCGCTGCACAAGATGCAGTCATCAGTAATCTTACATCTGAGCAAGCAGCTGCTCAAAGTCAAGTTGCTGTTCTTCAAGAACAAGTGACTTCACTTCAATCACAACAAGCTGACTTGGAAGCGCAAAATGCTCAACTCGAAGCAGAATCTCAAAAATTGAGTGAAGAGATTCAAGCTCTTTCAAGCAAGATTGTTGCTCGTAATGAATCTTTGAAAAAACAAGCCCGTAGCGCTCAAAAAACTAACACAGCTACAAGCTACATTAATACTATCTTGAATTCTAAATCAATTTCAGATGCTATTAATCGTGTAGCTGCTGTTCGTGAAGTTGTTTCTGCAAACGAAAAAATGTTGGAACAACAAGAAGCAGATAAAGCTGTTATCGAACAAAAACAAGCTGAAAACCAAGCAGCTATCAATACAGTAGCTGCTAATAAAGCAACTATTGAACAAAACCAAGCAGCTTTGGCAACTCAACAAGCTGAATTGGAAGCAGCTCAATTGAATTTATCAGCTCAATTGGCAACTGCAGAAGATGTAAAAGCAAGCTTAGTGGCTCAGAAAGAAGCAGCTGAACAAGCAGCAGCAGAAGCAGCTGCAGCACAGGCAGCAGCTGCAGCACAGGCAGCAGCAGAAGCACAAGCACAAGCTGCATCTGTAGCACAAGCACAACAATCAGTTGAAAATGGTACAGCTACCGTTGATACTACAACGGATACTTCATCACAAGATTCGACTGCTGCATCTACAACAACTGAAGATACCTCTTCAACTCAACAAGCTGCTACAGTTACTCCAACTACTACAACAAATACATCAAGTAGCTCATCATCTTCAGGTTCTTCATCATCAAGCAGTTCAAGTAACTCATCTTCAGGTTCTTCGTCATCAAGCAGTTCAAGTAACTCATCTTCAGGTTCTTCGTCATCAAGCAGTTCAAGTAACTCATCTTCAAGTTCTTCATCATCAAGCTCAGTGAACACTTATCCTGTTGGTCAATGTACTTGGGGTGTTAAATCACTTGCTTCATGGGTTGGAAACAACTGGGGTAATGCAAATCAATGGATTGCTAGTGCACAGGCTGCAGGTCATTCTGTAGGTACTACACCACAAGTTGGTGCGGTTGCTGTATGGCCTTATGATGGTGGTGGATATGGACACGTTGCATATGTAACTGCAGTTCAAAGTTCTACGAATATCCAAGTTATGGAAGCTAACTATGCTGGTAACTCATCTATTGGTAACTACCGTGGATGGTTTAACCCAGCTTCATCAACTTGGGGTGGCGGTACTGTTTACTACATCTATCAATAATAACTAATTGAGAAGGAATTCCCTTCTCTTTTTGTTTTTATTCGGATTTCCTTGTATTTATAGGGATTTAACGGATTTGTCATTGAAAAATACTGGAAAAAACGATAAAATGGTATAGGATAAAAACTTTGGAGGAAATCATGTCTTATTCTGATTTAAAATTGTTTGCCTTGTCGTCAAACAAAGAATTAGCAGAAAAAGTTGCTTCGGCTATGGGTATTGAACTTGGAAAATCGACTGTTCGTCAATTTTCTGATGGTGAAATCCAAGTCAACATTGAAGAATCAATTCGTGGACACCATGTCTTTATTTTGCAGTCAACTAGCTCACCAGTTAATGATAATTTGATGGAAATCTTGATTATGGTTGATGCGCTTAAACGTGCTAGTGCTGAAAAAATTAGTGTGGTTATCCCTTACTATGGTTACGCTCGTCAGGACCGTAAAGCTCGTTCGCGTGAACCGATTACTTCTAAATTAGTAGCTAATATGCTTGAAGTTGCAGGAGTTGATCGTCTTTTGACTGTTGATTTGCATGCCGCTCAAATTCAAGGGTTCTTTGATATTCCAGTCGATCATTTGATGGGTGCTCCGTTGATCGCTGATTACTTTGATCGTCATGGATTGGTTGGAGACGATGTTGTTGTCGTTAGTCCTGACCATGGTGGTGTGACACGTGCTCGTAAATTGGCACAATTCCTCCAAACACCGATTGCTATCATTGATAAACGTCGTAGTGTTACTAAAATGAATACCAGTGAAGTTATGAACATCATTGGTAATGTTAAAGGTAAAAAATGTATCTTGATTGATGATATGATTGATACAGCAGGTACTATTTGTCATGCAGCGGATGCTCTTGCTGAAGCTGGTGCAACAGCAGTATATGCATCATGTACTCACCCTGTTCTTTCTGGTCCTGCACTTGAAAATATTGAAAAATCAGCTATTCAAAAGTTGGTTGTTTTGGATACTATCTATCTTTCAGAAGAACGTTTGATTGATAAAATTGAACAAATCTCAATTGCTGAATTAATCGCTGAAGCAATTACTCGTATTCACGAAAAACGTCCTTTGTCACCATTATTTGAAATGGGGACTGCTAAATAAGACGACTTTTATTAGCTTTCATGTTAAAAACCGTTGGATTTTTGTCTGACGGTTTTTCTGTTTAAATTATTTTGGAAAATCTTAACATGTGGATAATTTAATAAAATCTTTTTAAAGATAGAGCTGTGGATAAGTCTAAAAAGGCTATTTAATTATCTGAATTTTATGTATAATAGATGTAATTAGATTTTGAGGTGAGACTATGAGTTTAACAAACCGTTTTAATAAAAACTTAGATAAAATCGAAGTATCATTGATTCGTCAATTTGACCAATCAATTTCAGATGTGCCAGGGATTATGAAGTTAACTTTGGGTGAGCCTGATTTTACAACTCCTAATCATGTAAAAGAAGCTGCCAAAGCGGCTATTGATGCGAATCAATCACATTATACTGGTATGGCAGGGTTGTCAACGCTTCGCCAAGCTGCTGCAGATTTTGTGAAGTCAAAATATAATTTGTCTTACAATCCTGACAATGAAATTTTGGTTACGATTGGTGCAACGGAAGCTTTGTCAGCAACTTTAACAGCGATTTTGGAACCAGGAGATACGGTTCTTTTGCCAGCACCAGCTTACCCTGGGTATGAGCCAATTGCAAATCTTGTTGGTGCTGAAATTGTTGAAATTGATACAACGGCAAATGATTTTGTATTGACACCAGAAATGCTTGAAAAAGCGATTTTGGAACAAGGTGATAACTTAAAAGCAGTTTTGCTTAATTATCCAACTAATCCAACTGGTGTGACTTATTCACGTGAGCAAATTAAGGATTTGGCCGATGTTCTTAAAAAATATGATGTTTTTGTCATCTCAGATGAAGTGTATTCCGAATTGACTTATAATGATGAATCGCATGTGTCAATTGCTGAATATCTTCCAGAGCAAACGATTTTGATTAATGGGCTTTCAAAATCTCATGCTATGACTGGTTGGCGAATTGGTTTGATTTTTGCACCAGCTATTTTCACAGCACAGTTGATTAAGAGTCACCAATATTTGGTAACAGCTGCTGCGACAATGGCTCAATTTGCTGCGATTGAAGCTCTTTCTGTTGGTAAAGATGATGCACTACCAATGAAAGTTGAATATACCAAACGTCGCGATTATATCATTGATAAGATGTCTGCTCTTGGCTTTAAGATTATTAAACCAGACGGTGCTTTTTACATTTTTGCGAAAATTCCTGCTGGTTATGAACAAGATTCGTTTAAGTTCTGTCAAGATTTTGCGCGTGAAAAAGCAGTTGCTTTCATTCCTGGTGTGGCTTTTGGTAAGTATGGTGAGGGTTATCTACGTCTTTCTTATGCGGCTAGCATGGAAACAATCACAACAGCGATGGAACGCTTGAAAGAATTTATGGAAGAACATGCAAACTAAGGAAACTTATGGTCTTGTCCTCTATAATCGTAATTATCGTGAGGATGATAAGCTAGTCAAAATTTTTACAGAAACTAATGGGAAGCATATGTTTTTTGTTAAACATGCTGGTAAATCTCGGTTTAATTCTGTTATTCAGCCGTTAACGGCGGCAAAATTTATTCTAAAAATTAATGATACGGGTCTGTCCTTCATTGAAGATTATAAGGAAGTTGAGTCTTTTAAGGAAATTAATGCAGATTTGTTTAGATTGTCCTATGCTTCTTATGTGACAGCATTGGCAGATGCAGCTGTGCCAGACGGTGTGGCAGACCCCCAGTTGTTTACATTTTTTAATAAGACGCTTTCCTTAATGGAAGAGGGACTTGACTACGAAATTTTGACTAATATTTTTGAGATTCAACTTTTAGAACGATTTGGTGTTAGTCTTAATTTTCATGAATGTGCTTTTTGTCATCGGATTGGATTGCCCTTTGATTTTTCGCATAAATATTCTGGTCTACTTTGTCCAGAGCATTATGGTAAAGATGATTATCGTAGTCATCTTGATCCGAATGTGCTGTACCTGGTGGACCGATTTCAAGCCATTCATTTTGATGAATTAAAGACGATTTCAGTTAAGCCTGAGATGAAACGAAAATTGCGTTTATTTATTGATGATATTTATGATAATTATGTCGGTCTTCGTTTGAAAAGTAAAAAATTCATTGATGATTTAGGGACTTGGGGAAATATTATGAAATAATGGTTGTTAGTGCTGTTTGATTTGTAGAGTGAGCACTAACAGCTTTTTATTTAGAGGTGTGTCATTGAGAAGATATCTTTTTGAAAAGGTATTGTGATATTTTCTGGAACTGAAAAAAATTGGGAATCATGCTATAATGAAGTGATAATGTTTTGTGAGGAAAAAATTGATATGAAAAAAATTGCTGTTGATGCTATGGGTGGCGACAATGCCCCTAAAGCTATTATCGAAGGAGTTAATCGTGCGTTAGCAGAATTCTCAGATATTGAAATTCAACTTTATGGAGATGAATCTAAGATAAAAGAGTATTTGACTGCAACAGAGCGTGTTTCAATTATTCATACAGAAGAAAAAATTAATTCAGATGATGAACCAGCTAAAGCTATTCGTCGTAAGAAGAAAGCTAGCATGGTACTTGGGGCTAATGCTGTAAAAGAAGGGACAGCAGACGCTGTCATTTCAGCAGGGAATACAGGTGCGCTCCTTGCGGCAGGATTGTTCGTTGTTGGGCGTATTAAAGGTATTGACCGTCCAGGGCTTATGTCCACTTTGCCAACACTTGATGGTAGAGGGTATGATATGTTGGACCTTGGGGCTAATGCTGAGAATACCCCTAAACATTTACATCAGTATGCTATTTTAGGGTCGTTTTATGCAAAGAATGTTCGTGATATTGCTAAGCCACGTGTTGGTTTGCTTAATAATGGAACTGAGGCAACGAAAGGTGATCCACTTCATAAAGAAGCTTATGCGCTATTAGCAGAAGATGCTTCTTTGAACTTTGTCGGAAATGTTGAAGCGCGTGATTTGATGAATGGTGTTGCAGACGTTGTGGTATCGGATGGTTTCACGGGAAACGCTGTCTTAAAAACAATGGAAGGAACTGCCCTTAACATCATGGGAGGTTTGAAATCTTCTATTAAATCAGGTGGTTTGAAAGCAAAATTGGGAGCCCTTCTTTTGAAGGATAGTTTATATCAATTAAAAGATACCATGGACTATTCAAGTGCAGGTGGTGCAGTTCTTTTTGGGCTTAAAGCGCCTATTGTGAAATGTCATGGTTCAAGCGATGCGCAAGCTGTTTACTATACAATCAGACAAGTTCGTACAATGTTAGAAACGAATGTGGTTGGTCAATTAGTAGAAACTTTCACACCAAAGGATTAAATAAGGGGAGTAAGAGATGACAAAAGAGGCTATTTTTGAAAGGATTTGTTTCATCATTAAGGAGCAATTGCATAAACCAGAGTTAAACATTACTCAAACGACAACTTTACATGATGATTTGGGAGTTGATTCGATTACCCTAACGGAATTTATTATCAATTTAGAAGATGAGTTTCATTTGGAAATTCCTGACGAAGATGTTGAAAATATGAAATGTATGGGAGAAATGATGGAATATTTCTATAATCGCGTAAATTAAGCAAAAACGTTCGCTAATTTCGAACGTTTTTATTTTTATTTCGTTTAAAAGTCTGCTAAATGTTGAAATTGGTAACATCATGTGTTAAAATTTAGTAGAATAAAAGCGAAAGGCGAACAAAATATGTCACGACAACTTATTTATACGGGAAAAGCAAAAGATATTTACACTACATCAGAAGATGAGAATTTGATTATTTCAGTCTATAAAGACCAAGCGACAATGCTTAATGGTGCTCGTAAAGAGACTATTAAAGGTAAAGGCATTCTTAATAATCAAATCTCATCTTTAATTTTTACGAAATTGAATGAAGCAGGTGTGGCGACTCACTTTGTTAAACAATTGTCAGAAACCGAACAATTAAATAAAAAAGTTGATATTGTTCCACTTGAAGTTGTTTTGCGTAATGTTACTGCTGGTTCATTCTCAAAACGCTTTGGTGTTGAAGAAGGAATCAAATTAGATACTCCAATCGTTGAATTTTACTACAAAAATGATGATTTGGATGACCCATTTATCAATGATGAACACGTAAAATTCCTTGGTATTGCAAGTGATGAAGATATTGCTTATATTAAAGCAGAAACACGTCGTATTAATGACCTTTTGAAAGATTGGTTCATCCAAATTGGTCTTAATTTGATTGATTTCAAATTGGAATTTGGTAAAGACAAAGATGGCAAAATTATTCTTGCAGATGAATTTTCACCAGATAACTGTCGTCTTTGGGATGCTGAAGGTCATCACATGGATAAAGATGTTTTCCGTCGTGATTTAGGTAGTTTGACAGATGTTTACGAAGTTGTCCTTGAAAAACTCAAAGGGCTTAACTAAAAACTGTGATTTCTAATTAAGTAGAAAGAAGAATTCTAAAAAGGGTAAAAAATGAATAAACGAATTTTCGTTGAGAAAAAATCAAATTTTAACATTAAGGCTCAGGCGCTTGTTAAAGAACTCAAACACAATCTTCAATTAACAAGTTTGACTGATTTACGCATTATTCAAGTTTACGATGTTTTTAATTTGGCAGATTCGCTTTTCGAACGTGCTGAAAAACACATTTTTTCTGAACAAGTAACGGATAATATTTTGGCTGAGAGTGATGTGGTTGCTGAACTTTCTAACTATGCTTTCTTTGCTATTGAATCACTTCCAGGTCAATTTGACCAACGTGCAGCGTCATCACAAGAAGCATTGCTTCTTCTTGGCAGCAGTAATGATGTAACAGTTAATACGGCTCAACTTTATCTTGTTAACAAGGATATTGATACTGCTGAACTTGATGCGGTTAAGAACTATCTTCTTAATCCAGTAGATTCTCGTTTTAAAGATATTACAACAGGAATTGCGCCACAAGCATTTTCAGAATCAGACAAAACGATTCCAAATCTTGATTTCTTCAAGACTTATACAGCGGCTGAATTTGCTGATTATAAAGCTGAACAAGGTTTGGCGATGGAAGTTGATGACCTTGTCTTTATCCAAGAGTACTTCAAATCAATTGGACGCGTGCCAACGGAAACAGAATTGAAAGTTTTGGATACTTATTGGTCAGACCACTGCCGCCACACAACTTTCGAAACTGAGCTTAAACATATTGATTTCTCAGCGTCTAAATTTCAAAAACAATTACAGGCAACTTATGATAAATATATTGCTATGCGTGATGAACTTGGACGTTCTGAAAAGCCACAAACATTGATGGACATGGCGACAATCTTTGGTCGTTATGAACGTGCGAATGGTCGCTTGGACGATATGGAAGTATCAGACGAAATTAACGCATGTTCTGTTGAAATTGAAGTTGATGTGAACGGTGTTAAAGAACCATGGCTTTTGATGTTCAAGAATGAAACACACAATCACCCAACGGAAATTGAACCATTTGGTGGTGCCGCAACGTGTATCGGTGGTGCAATCCGCGACCCATTGTCAGGACGTTCTTATGTTTATCAAGCAATGCGTATTTCAGGTGCTGGTGATATTACAACACCAATTTCAGAAACACGTCTTGGTAAATTGCCACAACAAGTGATTTCTAAAACAGCGGCACATGGTTATTCTTCATATGGTAACCAAATCGGTCTTGCCACAACTTATGTTAAAGAATATTTCCACCCAGGATTTGTCGCTAAACGTATGGAACTCGGTGCCGTTGTCGGTGCAGCTCCTAAAGGAAATGTTGTTCGTGAGAAACCAGAAGCTGGTGACGTGGTTATTCTTCTCGGTGGTAAAACTGGTCGTGACGGTGTCGGTGGTGCAACTGGTTCATCTAAAGTTCAAACGGTTGAATCTGTTGAAACAGCTGGTGCAGAAGTACAAAAAGGGAATGCCATTGAAGAACGTAAAATTCAACGTCTTTTCCGTAATGGTAATGTGACTCGCCTCATTAAAAAATCAAACGACTTTGGTGCTGGTGGTGTCTGTGTGGCAATTGGTGAATTAGCTGACGGTCTCGAAATTGACCTTAACAAAGTGCCTTTGAAATACCAAGGACTTAATGGAACTGAAATTGCCATTTCTGAATCACAAGAACGTATGGCTGTTGTGGTTCGTCCGAAAGATGTTGAGGTTTTCGTGGCAGAATGTCATAAAGAAAATATTGACGCGGTAGTGGTTGCCACAGTTACTGAAAAACCAAATCTTGTTATGACTTGGAATGGTCAAACAATCGTTGATATTGAACGTCGTTTCCTTGATACAAACGGTGTGCGCGTGGTGGTTGATGCTAATGTTGTTGACAGTCAAGTTGACATGCCAGAACAACGTACCACTTCAGCTGCGACACTTGAATCTGATACTGTAAATGTTCTTTCTGACCTTAATCACGCTAGTCAAAAAGGTTTACAAACTATCTTTGATAGCTCTGTTGGTCGTTCAACGGTTAATCATCCGATTGGTGGTCGTTATCAAATCACACCAACAGAAAGTTCAGTTCAAAAACTTCCTGTTCAAAACGGTGTAACAACAACAACGTCAGTTATGGCACAAGGGTTCAACCCTTATATTGCTGAATGGTCACCATATCATGGTGCAGCTTATGCTGTTATCGAAGCAACAGCACGTTTGGTGGCAACAGGTGCGAATTGGTCTAAAGCACGCTTCTCTTATCAAGAATATTTCCAACGTATGGATAAACAAGCTGAACGCTTTGGACAACCAGTCTCAGCCCTTCTTGGGTCAATCGAAGCGCAATTGCAACTTGGTCTACCATCAATCGGTGGTAAAGACTCAATGTCTGGTACATTTGAAGAATTGACAGTACCACCAACATTGGTTGCTTTTGGTGTGACAACAGCTGAAAGTCGTAAGGTTCTTTCGCCAGAATTTAAAGCAGCTGATGAATACATTTACTACATTCCAGGGCAAGCTATTTCACAAGAGATTGATTTTGATTTGATTAAAGCTAATTTTGCTAAATTTGAAACAATTCAAAAAGCACACCATATCACATCAGCTTCAGCTGTTAAATATGGTGGTGTGATTGAAAGCTTGGCACTTGCAGCTTTTGGTAACCATATCGGAGCTAAAGTAGAATTGGCAGAGCTTGCAACTAGCTTGACAGCACAACTCGGTGGTTTTATCTTTACATCTACTGAAGAAATTGCTGAAGTTAGCAAAATCGGTGAAACAACAGCTGACTTTACACTTGCTGTCAATGGTGTCAACCTTGCAGGAGATAAACTTTTGTCAGCCTTTGAGGGCAAACTTGAAGATGTTTATCCAACTGAATTTGAACAAAGTACAAAACTTGAAGATGTTCCAGCAGTTGTTTCAGATGCAGTGATTAAAGCAAGTAAAAAAGTTGTTGAACCATTGGTTTACATCCCAGTATTCCCTGGTACAAACTCAGAGTACGATTCAGCTAAAGCCTTTGAACAAGCAGGTGCAAAAGTTAACTTGGTACCATTTGTGACACTTGATGAAGCAGCAATTGAAGCATCTGTTGACACAATGGTTGATAATATCAGTCAAGCTAACATCATCTTCTTTGCAGGTGGTTTCTCAGCTGCTGATGAACCAGACGGTTCGGCTAAATTCATTGTCAATATCTTGTTGAACCAAAAAGTCCGCGCAGCTATTGACAGCTTTATTGAAAAAGGAGGTCTTATCATCGGTATCTGTAATGGATTCCAAGCCCTTGTGAAATCAGGTCTTCTTCCATATGGTAACTTTGAAGATGCGACTGAAACAAGTCCAACTCTTTTCTACAATGATGCTAACCAACACGTGGCGAAAATGGTTGAAACACGTATTGCCAATACGAATTCACCTTGGCTAGCAGGTGTTGAAGTGGGTGACATTCATGCTATTCCAGTATCACATGGTGAAGGTAAATTCGTCGTAACAGATGAAGAATTTGCAGAACTTCGTGATAATGGACAAATCTTCAGCCAATACGTTGACTTTGACGGTAAACCAAGTATGGATTCTAAATACAATCCAAATGGCTCAGTAAATGCGATTGAAGGTATCACAAGCAAGAACGGTCAAATCATTGGTAAAATGGGACATTCAGAACGTTACGAAGACGGTCTTTTCCAAAATATTCCAGGAAATAAAGACCAACACTTGTTCCGTAGCGCTGTTGAATATTTTACTAAAGGGTAATACTATTTTTAAAAATATATTTTATAGAAATGACATGACTGCGATTGCGTCTTGAAATTCTAAATACAAATACATAGGCAAGAGAGCTGAGGCTTGTCTCACCCTCTTTTGTCAACTTATCAAAAGGAGAAAAAATTCCTTATAATTTAGTTCTAGGTAATAAAAATAATGACATACGAAGTTAAATCTCTAAATGAAGAATGTGGTGTTTTTGGGATTTGGGGACACCCTCAAGCAGCTCAAGTGACTTATTTTGGACTCCACAGTCTTCAACACCGCGGTCAAGAAGGTGCTGGTATCGTCACAAACGATAACGGCAAACTTCTTCAGCACCGTAATACTGGTCTTCTTTCAGAAGTCTTTAAAAATCCTGCTGATTTGGAAAAATTAACAGGAACTGCAGCTATTGGTCACGTTCGCTATGCGACTGCTGGCTCTGCGTCTATTAATAATATTCAACCATTTCTTTACAACTTTACAGACGAGCAATTTGGGCTTTGTCATAATGGTAATTTGACAAATGCAGTATCATTGAAAAAAGAATTGGAAGACCAAGGGGCGATTTTTAATGCCTCATCTGATACTGAAATTCTAATGCATTTGATTCGCCGTAGCCATAATCCTGAGTTTATCGGTAAAGTCAAAGAAGCGTTGAACACTGTCAAAGGTGGCTTTGCTTATCTTTTGATGACAGAAGATAAATTGATTGCTGCGCTTGACCCAAATGGTTTTCGTCCGTTATCAATTGGGCAAATGGCAAATGGTGCTTGGGTAGTATCAAGCGAAACGTGTGCCTTTGAAGTGGTTGGTGCTAAATGGGTTCGTGATGTAAAACCAGGAGAACTTGTTATCATTGATGACAATGGTATTCAGTATGACACTTACACAAATGATACACAGCTTGCTATCTGTTCAATGGAATATATCTATTTTGCACGTCCTGACAGTGATATTTATGGTGTCAATGTTCACACGGCTCGTAAAAATATGGGGAAACGTTTGGCACAGGAATTTCAACATGAAGCTGATATTGTTGTTGGTGTACCGAATTCATCACTTTCAGCAGCGATGGGATTTGCTGAAGAATCAGGTCTCCCAAATGAAATGGGCTTGGTGAAAAATCAGTACACACAACGTACTTTCATTCAACCGACACAAGAGTTGCGTGAGCAAGGTGTTCGCATGAAGCTCTCAGCCGTATCTGGTGTTGTTAAAGGTAAGCGCGTGGTCATGGTTGATGATTCTATCGTGCGTGGAACTACATCACGCCGTATCGTTCGTTTGCTTCGTGAAGCTGGTGCTACAGAAGTTCATGTGGCAATCGGTAGTCCAGAATTGAAATACCCATGTTTCTACGGTATCGATATTCAAAATCGTCGTGAATTGATTTCAGCTAACCACACTAAAGATGAAGTTTGTGAGATTATCGGTGCTGATAGCTTGACTTACTTGTCAATTGACGGTTTGATTGAATCAATCGGTCTTGATACAGATGCGCCTAATGGTGGTTTGTGTGTGGCTTACTTTGACGGTAAGTATCCAACACCACTTTACGATTACGAAGAACCTTACCTCAAGAGCTTAGAAGAAAAAACAAGCTTCTATATTCATGAAGTTAATGAAAATAAATAGAACTTTTAATAGCTCTGCTATTTCCCAAAAGGAGAAAAATATTATGACAAAAAATGCTTATGCTCAATCTGGTGTTGATGTTGAAGCGGGTTATGAAGTTGTTGCACGTATCAAAAAACATGTTGCGCGTACTGAACGTGCAGGTGTTATGGGAGCTCTTGGTGGCTTTGGTGGTATGTTCGACCTTACAAAAACTGGTGTGAAAGAACCTGTTTTGATTTCAGGAACTGATGGTGTGGGAACAAAACTTATGCTTGCCATTAAATACGATAAACACGATACAATCGGTCAAGACTGTGTTGCCATGTGTGTTAATGACATCATTGCAGCTGGTGCGGAACCACTTTACTTCCTAGATTACATTGCAACTGGTAAAAATGAACCTGCAAAACTTGAACAAGTCGTTGCAGGTGTTGCTGAAGGTTGTGTTCAATCTGGCGCAGCTCTTATCGGTGGTGAAACTGCTGAGATGCCTGGTATGTATGGTGAAGATGATTATGATTTGGCTGGTTTTGCAGTAGGTGTTGCTGAAAAATCACAAATCATTGATGGTTCAAAAGTTTCTGATGGTGATCTTCTTCTTGGACTTGCTTCAAGTGGGATTCACTCAAATGGTTATTCACTTGTCCGTCGTGTTTTTGCTGATTACACAGGTGAAGAAGTGCTTCCTGAACTTGAAGGCAAAAAATTAAAAGAAGTTCTTCTTGAACCAACACGTATCTACGTTAAAGCGGTGCTTCCACTTATCAAAGAAGAATTGGTTAACGGTATTGCTCACATTACTGGTGGTGGTTTTATTGAAAATGTCCCACGTATGTTTGCGGATGATTTAGCTGCTGAAATCGAAGAAGATAAAGTTCCTGTTCTTCCAATTTTCAAAGCTCTTGAAAAATACGGTAACATCAACCACGAAGAAATGTTTGAAATCTTCAACATGGGTATTGGTTTGATGTTGGCAGTTAGCCCTGATAAGGTCGAGCGCGTGAAAGAATTGCTTGACGAACCAGTTTACGAACTTGGTCGTATTGTTAAAAAAGCTGATGCAAGTGTGGTGATTAAATAATGAAAAAAATCGCAGTTTTTGCGAGTGGTAATGGGTCAAATTTTCAAGTCATTGCGGAGCAATTTCCAGTTGAATTTGTCTTTTCAGATCACCGAGATGCATATGTCTTAGAACGTGCAGAAAAACTCGGTGTGACAGCTCATGCTTTTGAGCTCAAAGAATTTGACAATAAAGTAGCTTACGAAGAGGCTATTGTTACTTTGCTTGAAAAATATGATATTGATTTGATTTGCCTAGCTGGTTATATGAAGATTGTTGGTCCGACTTTACTAGCAGCTTACGAAGGTCGTATCATTAATATTCACCCAGCTTATCTGCCAGAATTTCCAGGTGCTCATGGTATTGATGATGCTTGGGAAGCAGGTGTTGACCAGTCTGGTGTTACTATTCACTGGGTTGACAATGGCGTTGACACGGGAAAAGTGATTAAACAAGTCCGTGTGCCTCGTCTGGCTGATGATACCATTGACAGTTTTGAAGCTCGTATTCATGAAAATGAGTATAAACTCTACCCAGAAGTTTTAGAGAGCTTAGGAGTTGAGAAAAAGTAGTCAGCGCATTTGATAGCATATCTATTGGCATGCTAGTTTATTAGGAGGTTATGATGAAAAAGATTTTGGTGTTTATATTAACTTTTATTGTCGTTGCCTTTATAGTAAATGTACTATTTGATAATCTTGAAAATCCATGCGTCTTAGTTTAGCTATGCTATCAGGCTTATTGCTGGCATTATGATTGACTGGTTTATTTTTTATAGAAAGTAGGACTGAAATGACAAAACGTGCACTAATTAGTGTTTCTGATAAAGCGGGCATTGTTGAATTTGCTCAAGAATTGAAAAAACTTGGTTGGGATATTATCTCGACTGGTGGAACAAAAGTTGCGCTTGATAAAGCAGGTGTTGACACTATCGCGATTGATGATGTGACTGGCTTCCCAGAAATGATGGACGGTCGTGTGAAAACACTTCATCCAAATATTCATGGTGGTCTTTTGGCTCGTCGTGACCTTGACAGCCACCTTCAAGCTGCAAAAGATAACCACATTGAATTGATTGATCTTGTTGTGGTTAACCTTTACCCATTCAAAGAAACAATCTTGAAACCAGAAGTGACTTACGCTGATGCGGTTGAAAATATTGATATCGGTGGTCCTTCAATGCTTCGCTCTGCTGCTAAAAACCATGCTAGTGTAACAGTTGTCGTTGATCCAGCTGACTACGCTGTTGTTTTAGATGAATTGTCAGCTAATGGTGACACAAGCTTTGAAATTCGTCAACGTTTGGCAGCAAAAGTTTTCCGTCATACAGCAGCTTATGATGCTTTAATTGCAGAATATTTCACAAAACAAGTTGGTGAAACAAAACCTGAAAAACTCACAATCACTTACGATTTGAAACAACCAATGCGTTATGGTGAAAATCCTCAACAAGACGCTGATTTCTATCAAAAAGCTTTGCCAACAGATTATTCAATTGCTTCTGCTAAGCAATTGAATGGTAAAGAATTGTCATTTAACAACATCCGCGACGCTGACGCTGCAATCCGCATTATCCGTGACTTCAAAGACCGTCCGACTGTTGTTGCCCTTAAACACATGAACCCGTGTGGTATCGGACAAGCTGATGATATTGAAACAGCTTGGGACTATGCTTATGAATCAGACCCAGTTTCAATCTTTGGTGGAATTGTTGTACTTAACCGTGAAGTTGACGCCGCAACAGCTAAGAAAATGCACGCTATCTTCCTTGAAATCATCATTGCACCAAGTTATTCAGAAGAAGCCCTTGAAATCTTGACAACTAAGAAGAAAAACTTGCGTATTCTTCAATTGCCATTTGAAGCTCAAGAGGCTAGCCAAGTTGAAAAAGAATACACTGGTGTTGTCGGTGGGCTTTTGGTTCAAAACCAAGATGTTGTCGAAGAAAATCCAGCTGATTGGAAAGTTGTAACAAAACGTCAACCAAACGACCAAGAAAAAACAGCGCTTGAATTTGCTTGGAAAGCTATCAAATACGTGAAATCTAACGGTATCATTGTGACAAATGACCACATGACACTTGGGGTTGGTCCTGGTCAAACAAACCGTGTAGCTTCTGTTCGTATCGCTCTTGACCAAGCCAAAGACCGTCTTGACGGTGCTGTTCTTGCTAGTGATGCCTTCTTCCCATTTGCGGATAACGTTGAAGAAATTGCTGCAGCAGGCGTGAAAGCAATTATCCAACCTGGCGGTTCAGTCCGTGATCAAGAATCTATCGATATGGCTGATAAATACGGCATTTCCATGGTATTTACAGGTGTTCGTCACTTCCGTCATTAAGATTAAGAGGTATTAATATAATAGCAAGTACCTTAGCCAAATTGGTTGAGGTGCTTTTTAAGTTTTCTGAAAGAAAATTTTCAGTCTCTCTTAAGCAAACAAACCTATACTAGAGACACTCCTAAATAAACTTTTTTTCATACCCCTGCAAATCCTAATCTATTTTAGATTGGGATTTTTTTCTACCAATGAAGTAAGTGAAAATATAACAGATATTCCTGTGTAAGCATGACCAAAAGGAATGATTTGTGCCTAAAATATTTGAAGACAGCAAGAATAGACACCTGTAACCTTGAAAAAGTGATTAAAGTATAACCATGAATTTGAATTTTTTATCCGTTAATAGGAATGGCTACCCAGAGTTTATTGTATTGATATCAATTTCAAAAATTGTCCTTTAATATTTAATATCATTCTCTGTCATGAATGATTCCTAGTTTTAGTGATTTCATTTTCAATCCTTGACATATAGCATCATACAGCACTAAGATTTTACAAGATGTCACTACTTTATCATTTTTGAAAATGAAAAAAGTAGTGCAGAGTAGCTCTGTCGAACTTTTCCTCACTAAGCCAAAAACATCTTGTTTGATGTCATTAACGAGTTTGTTGGTTGCTTCTAGCTTATACAAATTCGCAAAAGAAGAGATTATTTTGAAATAATTAAAAAACAAGGATTTGATTGTGGTTCTTTCACAAAATAGTTTCCTGTTTTTTATAAAATTTTACAAACTTGTTATATGGGTTTTGATAATTTCCGAACAAATATGTTATAATGTTTTTATATAATTCGTAAAATATATTTTGCGTACTTTGTTGAGTTTGGAGCTTAGGCTCTTGTGATGTTTGTATTGAGGTATTTTTACTTATGAAACTTTTAGTTGTTGGCTCTGGTGGGCGCGAGCACGCTATTGCTAAGAAGCTGTTGGAATCTCCTCAAGTGAATCAGGTTTTTGTAGCACCTGGTAATGATGGCATGACACTTGATGGACTTGATTTGGTAAATATCGGTATTACCGAACATTCTAAGCTGATTGATTTTGCGAAAGCTAATGATATTGCTTGGACATTTATCGGACCTGATGATGCTTTGGCTACAGGAATCGTTGATGATTTTAATGCTGCTGGTTTGAAAGCATTTGGACCAAGTAAAGCAGCTGCAGAGCTTGAATGGTCTAAAGATTTTGCTAAATCAATCATGGCTAAATACCATGTTCCAACAGCTGCTTACGGCACTTTCTCAGATTTTGAGCAAGCAAAGAGCTATATTGAAGAACACGGTGCACCAATTGTTGTTAAGGCTGACGGTTTGGCGCTTGGTAAAGGTGTTGTCGTTGCCGAAACAGTAGAACAAGCGATCGAAGCGGCGCATGAAATGTTGCTTGATAATAAATTTGGTGATTCTGGTGCGCGTGTGGTCATTGAAGAATTTCTTGATGGTGAAGAATTTTCATTATTTGCCTTTGTTAATGGTGATAAATTCTATATCATGCCAACTGCACAAGACCACAAACGTGCTTTTGATGACGATAAAGGTCCTAATACTGGTGGTATGGGAGCTTATGCACCAGTTCCACATTTGCCACAAAGTGTTGTTGACACAGCTGTAGAAACAATTGTGAAGCCAGTTCTTAATGGTATGATTGCGGAAGGGCGTCCATATCTTGGTGTTCTTTATGCAGGACTTATTTTGACAGCTGATGGTCCAAAAGTTATCGAATTTAACTCACGTTTTGGTGACCCTGAAACCCAAGTTATCTTACCACGTTTGACATCTGATTTTGCTCAAAATATCACTGACATTTTAGATGGCAAAGCTCCAGAAATCACTTGGACAGACAAAGGGGTCACTCTTGGTGTTGTTGTGGCTTCAGAAGGTTATCCAGTTGCTTATGAAAAAGGTGTCCGCCTTCCAGAGAAAACGTCAGGTGATATTATCACTTATTATGCAGGTGCTAAATTTGCTGATGATAAAGCACTTCTTTCAAATGGTGGTCGGGTTTACATGTTGGTAACAACTAAGGAAGATGTTAAATCAGCACAAGATGCTATCTATGCTGAACTTGCAACTCAAGACACAACAGGTCTTTTCTATCGAAACGATATCGGAAGCAAAGCTATTGGACGTTAAACCAAAATGTATTTTAGTCAGCGCTTGTCTTTTGGGCGAAAGATGTAAGTATAACGGAGGTCATAATTACAATCAAGCCCTTGTAGATTATGTTGTTGACAAAGATGTGATAGCTGTTTGTCCAGAAGTGTTAGCAGGTTTGCCTACACCACGAGAACCAGTTGAATTGCGTGACGGTCGTGTTGTTGATGTTGCTGGTAATTGTTATGATGAGATGTTTGAAAAGGGCATTAAGCGTTGTCTAGATGAAATGGCTGGAAAGTCAATTGATTTAGCAATTTTACAATCACGCAGTCCGTCATGTGGTGTTAATCAAGTCTATGATGGAAACTTTTCTGGACAAAAAGTGGCAGGTAGTGGGCTCTTTGCTCAAAAATTAAAAGAACTTGGCTATCATGTTGTTGATGTTGAAGATATAAAACAATTGGAAGGAAAATAATGAAACCATTAATTTCAGTTATCATGGGTAGTAAATCTGATTGGGCTACCATGAAAAAAACAGCAGAGGTACTTGATCAATTTGGTGTGGCGTATGAAAAGAAAGTTGTTTCTGCGCACCGTACACCAGATTTGATGTTTAAACACGCCGAAGAAGCACGAGGGCGTGGTATTAAGGTGATTATTGCTGGTGCTGGTGGTGCTGCTCATTTGCCTGGTATGGTCGCAGCTAAAACAACACTTCCAGTTATTGGTGTTCCTGTGAAATCACGCGCGCTTAGCGGACTGGATTCGCTTTATTCAATCGTTCAAATGCCTGGCGGAGTGCCTGTGGCAACTATGGCTATCGGAGAGTCAGGAGCAACTAATGCTGCCCTAACAGCTCTTCGTATTTTGGCAATTGAAGATACTGAATTGGCAGAAAAACTAGAAAACTATGCACTTGAACAAGGTAAAGTTGCGGAGGCTTCAACAGATGAACTCGACTAAAACAATCGGTATTATCGGTGGTGGACAACTTGGGCAAATGATGGCTATTTCAGCTATCTATATGGGGCATAAAGTGGTTACTTTGGACCCCGCAGCAGATTGCCCAGCTTCACGTGTGAGTGATATGATTGTGGCACCTTACGATGATGTTGAAGCTATGCGTGAACTAGCAAAACGCTGCGATGTGCTCACTTATGAGTTTGAAAATGTTGATGCGGATGCTTTGGATGTGGTTGTCAAGGAAGGGCAATTACCGCAAGGAACTGATTTGCTTCGTATTTCGCAAAACCGTATCTTTGAAAAAGACTTTCTAGCTAAAACAGCAGGTGTGAAAGTAGCACCGTACAAGGTCGTCACATCAAGTCTTGACCTTGAGGATATTGATTTATCTAAGAAATACGTTTTAAAAACAGCAACTGGCGGTTATGATGGTCATGGTCAAATCGTGATTAAATCAGTTGAAAACTTAGCTGACGCTAACAAATTAGCCAATTCTTGCGAATGTGTTTTGGAAGAATTTGTGAATTTTGACCTTGAAATTTCAGTGATTGTTTCAGGAAATGGCAAGGATATGACCGTTTTTCCAGTACAAGAAAATATTCATCGCAATAATATCTTATCTAAAACAATTGTACCAGCTCGCATTTCTGATGAACTTGCTCAAAAAGCGCAGGCTATGGCTGTTCAAATCGCTGAAAAACTGGAATTATCTGGTACACTTTGTGTCGAAATGTTTGCGACACCTGATGATATCATCATCAATGAAATTGCACCACGTCCCCATAATTCAGGACACTATTCAATTGAAGCCTGTGATTTTTCACAATTTGACACACATATTTTGGGAATTCTCGGCTTGCCACTTCCAAGAATTTACCTCCATCAACCAGCTGTTATGCTGAATGTTCTTGGGCAACACATGGAAAAAGCACAAGCTTATGTGCAAGAAAATCCTAGCGCTCACCTCCACCTTTATGGTAAACTAGAGGCAAAACATAACCGCAAAATGGGACACATTACTTTGTTTAGTGATGAACCAGATACCATTGCGGAAATGGGGGAAGGAATGGATTTTTAAAGTGTTAATCGGAGGAAATATGCTGAAAATCATTGTTCATGCTTATATTGATAATGCTGAGAAAGCTATCGTTGAAGACGTTTTTGCTTCTTCTGATAAGTCTCGTATTTCTGAAAAAATGGCAGAGCTGACAAATAAGTACCTCAATGATTACCTTGCTGTTTATGATTTACCACTTGATACAGATTTAACAACTTTACCTCACTATCCATCTGTTGAAATTGGTAAGGAAGATTTTAATTAATTGTGTTAGTTATTTTATTGATATAACTAAAAAAAGGAAAGGAGCTAGGGTGTTAACCGTATTCACTTAACGCCCTTAATATCTTAAACATGATCGATCGTTATTCACGCCCTGAGATGGCGGCAATTTGGAGTGAAGAAAACAAATACAAAGCTTGGCTTGAAGTTGAAATTTTGGCTGACGAAGCCTGGGCTGAATTGGGAGAAATTCCTAAAGAGGATGTCGCTAAAATCCGTGCCAATGCAAGCTTTGACGTTGACCGTATTTTAGAAATTGAACAACAAACACGTCACGACGTTGTGGCATTCACTCGTGCAGTTTCTGAAAGTCTTGGGCAAGAACGTAAATGGGTGCACTATGGCTTGACATCAACTGACGTTGTTGATACAGCTTATGGTTACCTTTACAAACAAGCTAATGAAATCATCCGCAAAGATTTGCATAATTTCCTTGAAATCATTGCTAACAAAGCTAAAGAACATAAATTTACAATCATGATGGGACGTACTCACGGTGTCCATGCTGAGCCAACTACCTTTGGTTTGAAATTGGCAACTTGGTACAGTGAAATGAAACGTAACATCGAACGTTTTGAACACGCTGCTGCTGGTGTTGAAGCTGGTAAAATCTCAGGTGCTGTTGGTAACTTCGCTAACATTCCACCATTTGTTGAAGCTTATGTGTGTGAAAAACTTGGTATTCGTGCACAAGAAATTTCAACACAAGTTCTTCCGCGTGACCTTCATGCAGAATACTTTGCAGTTCTTGCTAGCATTGCAACATCAATTGAACGTATGGCAACTGAAATCCGTGGTCTGCAAAAATCTGAACAACGTGAAGTTGAAGAATTTTTCGCTAAGGGGCAAAAAGGTAGCTCAGCTATGCCTCACAAACGCAATCCAATCGGTTCAGAAAATATGACAGGTCTTGCACGTGTTGTTCGTGGTCATATGGTAACAGCTTACGAAAATGTGTCACTTTGGCATGAACGTGATATCTCTCACTCATCTGCTGAACGTATTATCTCACCAGATACTACAATCCTTATTGATTACATGCTTAACCGTTTTGGCAATATCGTGAAAAATTTGACTGTTTTCCCAGAAAACATGATTCGCAACATGGGGTCTACTTTTGGTCTTATTTTCAGCCAACGTGTAATGCTTAAATTGATTGAAAAAGGAATGACACGTGAACAAGCTTATGACCTTGTTCAACCTAAGACAGCTTATTCTTGGGATAACCAAGTTGACTTCAAACCACTTCTTGAAGCTGATGAAGAAGTTACTTCACGTTTAACACAAGAAGAAATCGATGAATTGTTCAATCCATCATACTACACTAAACGTGTTGATGAGATCTTTAACCGTATCGGTTTAGGAGATTAAAGTAATAGAATGTCTGAGACTATTTGTCTCAGACATTTTTTATGTATTTTTGTCAGAAAATTCGATATTTTTAAAGAAATTATTTTGTCAAGGGCTGAGGATATATGCTAAAATATGAAGTGTATACTTTTTTTGCTGATAGGAGATTAAGTTGGAAAAGTTTGGGATTAAAGTACGTGCATTAAGAGAGAAAAAGGGAATTTCACGTGAGGAATTCTGTGGTGATGAAACAGAATTGTCTGTGAGACAGCTAGCTAGAATTGAAAAAGGACAATCTGTCCCGACTCTTAATAAGGTGGGATATATTGCAAAAGTATTGGGAGTAACCATTGGTGAGTTAACTGATGGTAAAAATTTAGAACTTTCCACTAGGTATAAGGAGTTAAAGTATTTATTATTACGAACACCGACCTATGGGGATGAGGAACGTCTTAAGAGACAAACTTCATATTTTGATGAAATTTCGGAAAAGTACTATGAAGTTATACCTGAAGAAGAACGTTTAATTATTGATTGTTTACAATCGAAGCTTGATGTTCATTTCAGTGATGATGTTAATTTTGGTGAAGGAATTTTAAATGATTACTTTGACCAAGTTATACGAAAGAAGAACTTTCAAATTAATGATTTAGTTTTGATAGATTTATATTTTGCTTGCCTTGCTTCTGCTAAATCGTTTGTGGGAATCTATAGTTTAGATTTGTATGATAAATTAATGGAGTGTTTACTAGATCAAGAAAATCTTTCACCAGAAACTTCTTTGATTTTAAATAATGTTTTGTTAAATAATGTAGATTTGGTTTTACGATTCCATAGAGAATCTTTTATGAAACGAATTATTATAAAAAGTGACACTATCATGACAAGTGTTCATGATTTTCAAAGACGTCCAGTTTTAAGTTTAGTTGAGTGGAAATATTATTTACAATTTAAAAAAGATTTTTTAGCGGCACAAAAATCTTACTCCAATGCTATTTTATTTGCTAACTTAATTGGAGATACTTATTTGGAAAATAAGTTAATAGAAGAATGGAATAATGACACAACATGACATTTTTGTCATGTTGTTTTCTTGTAAGTTTCGTTAAAATAAACTCATAAATTATCAGAAAGGTTGGAATGGATAAATGCTAAATATTTTCTCAATTGTCCTAACTGGTTGGTGGGGGGTATAATTTCTTAGCTAAACAGTTCGTTAAAAGTTTTGGTTTTGTCCTCATAATATAAACAGAACTTATATTATGAGGATGAAGAGTTTGCAGAAGGAATTCGTCATCCTTAGGTTTTAACTGCCATAGGAAATTAGTTTACTCGGCAGACTGAAAATGATGAATGTCACCGAACTACCCAATGATATTTGAAGCCATTATTCTGGGAATGGGGCTAGATTAAGTATTTCGTATGGCTTATCTACATTTAGAAGCCTAATATAAAAGAGATTACAAAAATCGGCAAGCAATATTTTGTAGCAAAAGATGAATATAAACAATTTAGGTGTAGTGACAAAATTATTGAAATATATTCAAGTCAGGAAGTTAAAAATTGTTTCGTAGAATTTGAGGTGCCCCTGAATAACACCAACGCCTTTATAGCGGGTCGTAAATTGGAATATAATGAATAGTCTGGATAACATTCGTTGGATTTAGAGCAGTTCATTAGGGCTGATATTGGGACTCAGTAAAATAAAGAGTTATTAAATCTTCTGTATCAGTTAGTTTAATCAGGAAACAAATTGAAGACACTTGAAATATCTATGAAAACTGTGTTTGGGAGATGTCAAAGCCAATCTATACTAAAGATACTCCTAGATAAACTTTTTTCTATCTCCTTGCAATCCTGATCTATTTCAGATTGTTTTTTTGTGAAACGATTTTAGAGATAAAAAAGAAAGAACCCCGCTAGCGGAGCACTTTCAGGAGATTATGAAAAAGAAAAGTTTTAGGATTGATTATATTGTAAATCGGGTGTCTTAATTTTTTCTTAAAAATAAAAATAGAAGTTAGAGTATTTGTCGTGTGATAAGGCTCTATTTTTTGTTATAATGTATAAAAGAAGTTTTTAATAAATGAGTTATTGGCTACGTAGGGAGAGAAAATGAAAAAAGTATGTTTTGTTTGTCTAGGAAATATTTGTCGTAGTCCAATGGCTGAATTTGTGATGAAAGATTTATCTGGTACTGAAAGTTGGCTTATTGAAAGCCGTGCAACTTCTGGCTGGGAACATGGTAATCCCATTCATCATGGAACGCAAAGTATTTTTAAAAAGCATAACATTAGTTATGACAGGCACAAGTCATCTCAACAGATTTCGCGCAAAGATTTCTATGATTTTGATGTTATTATTGGTATGGATGCGGAAAATGTTGCAGATTTGAAACATATGTCACAAGGAAAGTATGATGACAAAATCTTTCTTTTTGTAAAAGGTGGTGTACCAGATCCTTGGTTTACAGGTGATTTTGATGCGACCTATGATTTGGTTAAGTGTGGTTGTGAACAATGGCTAACGCGGCTAAAAAATTCTTAAAAAGAGAAGTTGAGCAAAAATGAAAAAAATAAAAATAACCCGAGGGCTCATAGAGCTCTTAACGGTTTTGATTCTTATCATCTGTGGTTTATCCGTTTTTACGCTATCAATGAAATCTAAAACAACGTTAACCTACGACAATGGTAAAATAACCTACACAGGCTATGTTGTTAATCATCGTATGAATGGTCAGGGAAAATTGACTTATGAGAATGGTGATACCTATGAAGGTAATTTTGTGGATGGTGTTTTTGAAGGTCAAGGAACTTTTACCTCAAATTCTGGTTGGACATATCAAGGAGAATTTAAAAATGGTCAGCCAGACGGTCAAGGAACTTTGACAGCGCAAAATGGAGAGGTATATACAGGAACCTTTAAACAGGGGATTTTTCAAAAATGAGAATAAAATGGTTTTCAATGGTTAGGGTGACGGGGCTCTTGCTCGTTTTGCTCTATCATTTCTTTAAAACGGCTTTTCCAGGCGGTTTTATTGGTGTTGATATTTTCTTTACATTTTCAGGATATTTGATTACGGCTTTACTGATTGATGAATATGCGAAAAACAAGAAAATTGATCTTTTAGGCTTTTACAAGAGGCGTTTTTATCGTATTGTGCCTCCGTTGGTGTTGATGATTCTTATCATTATGCCGTTTACTTACTTGGTACGCAAAGACTACGTGGCAAGTATTGGTAGTCAAATTGCGGCAGCGGTAGGATTTACAACGAATTTTTATGAAATTATCACAGGCGGTAATTACGAAACGCAATTTATCCCACATCTCTTTGTTCATACATGGAGTTTGGCAATTGAGATGCATTTTTATTTGATTTGGGGATTTTTGGTTTGGTTTTTAGGAAAACATCGCGATAATGTAGCAAAATTCCGTAGTTTGATTTTTGCAGTTTCTGCAGCATTTTTTACTGGAAGTTTCCTATCAATGTTTATTCGAGCGTTTTTTGTTGACAACGTTTCGACAATTTACTTTTCATCTTTGTCCCACAGTTTCCCGTTTTTCTTAGGAGCCATGATGGCAACGATGACAGGAATTCGAGAAACAACGGCACGTTTCAAAAAGAATGTTCGTCTCTGGTCAACAAAACGCAGTATTTTGACAATGCTGCTCAGCTTTGTTTTGTTGCTACTGTTGACATTTGCTTTGAAATTTGACCAACGAATCACGTATTTGTTTGGCTTTGTATTAGCAAGTTTATTTACAACGGTGATGATTTATGCGGCGCGTGTGCTAAATGACCAAACGCCTAATGTCACAGAGCCCGCTATTATCAACTATTTGGCAGATGTTAGTTATGGTGTTTATCTTTTCCATTGGCCATTTTACATTATCTTCACGCAACTAATGTCAAATGGTTTAGCGGTATTTGTAACGGTTATCTTTTCATTGATATTTTCAACGCTGTCTTATTATGTGTTGGAGCCGTTTCTTGCTGGCAAGCCTGTCAAATTGCTTGGCTTAAATTTGGATTTACATCCTTATCAAAAATGGCTTTATGGTGGAGGAGTTTTGTTTGGTTTGGTGACAATTGTGACCATTATCATTTCTCCAGCTGTTGGTGATTTTGAGACAAGTCTTTTGGTGAATTCGCTCCAGCAAGCACAGACTAATTTGAATCGGACACATACTGTAACTGCTGGGGATGCAACGGCTTTAAGTGATGTTACTGTCATTGGAGATTCCGTAGCTCTTCGCTCAAGTGCTTCATTTTCAAGCTTACTTCCAGATGCTCAAGTGGATGCTGCGGTTAGCCGAAGCTTTGATGATGCTTTTGAGATTTTCCAAAATGAAATTTCAAGCGGAACATTATCGCAAACAACAGTTCTTGCGGTGGGGGTTAATTCGCTAGATAATTACCAAGAAGATTTGCAGCAGTTTATTGATGCTCTGCCAGATGGCTATCGTTTGATTATTGTGACACCTTACAATGCTAATAATGAAGCTCAAGTCAAAGAAGTTCGTGATTATGAGCTGACTTTGGCTGATACTTATAATTATGTTACGGTGGCAGATTGGTATAAAGCAGCAACTAAACACCCAGAAATCTGGAGTGGTACTGATGGCGTACATTACAGTGATAGTGATACGACTGGTGCAGACCTTTATGTAAAAACGATTCAAAAAGCAATTGAAAAATCCGCTAAAAATCCAGCCAAAGGAGAATCGGATTCTTAGTTTGTTTCAGAAACCAACTTCGGTTGGTTTTTTTGTTCAAAATGTCAATTTTTTATCATTTCATGTAAGAAATAATAACATCAAAACAGTTTTAAAAATACCTTTACAGCATAGGTTTGAAGCGTTATAATACAGGTGACATAAAACGTGAGAAGAAAGGAGAAAGAAAAGGTGGCTGATTTATTCTACGACGTCTTGGCAAGCGTCTGGATTTCTATTGCTGGTGTTGATTCACGTTGGGGAAGATAAGAAATTAGAGAGGCTGAGACAAAATTCTCAGCTTTTTTATATAGTTATTATTTACAAGATGCAGTAGTTGAGTGGGTTCTAATAAGCTTTTACAACCCTTTTGAAGTCGAGCTATGCTTGGCTTCATTTCCAACCTCAAAAGGTTCCCCAAACCTTTTTGATGTCAAGCTTCACTTGACTCTATTTCCTACCTCGAAAGATTCCCCAAATCTTTCGAGCCATGCGGAGGTGAGTTATCAAGGTTCGGGGAACCTTTATAATCAATCGGGAAATAAAACTTACGAAGTAAGTGTCAAAAACGGTCTGGGGATAGACCGTTTTAGATCAGCAACAAGAAATTAAGACTTGCTGAAAATCAAGTTTCTTTGAAACTACTGATTCGCTTTTTAATTTTTAGGCTCATGAATAAAATCTTCACTGGAGATTTTATTTGTCTCACTCCCTTTTTTCGATAATTATCATAAATTTGTATAAATTTTCTGATAATTATGGTAAAATAGACAAAAGACTATCTATATATATGAGGAATTTGTGATGACGTTAATTTACCAATCAACTCGTGATGAAAATAACAAAGTAACTGCTAGTCAAGCTATCTTACAAGGATTGGCAACTGACGGTGGTTTATTTACCCCTGTCTCACTTCCAGAAGTGGCATTGGATTTTGAAACTTTAAAAGATGCTTCTTACCAAGAAGTGGCTAAGCTTGTATTGTCTGCATTTTTAGACGATTTCACAGAAGAAGAGTTGGCTTACTGTATTGATTCTGCTTACGATGCTAAATTTGATACACCAGAAATCGCACCGCTGGTTAAATTAGGTGACCAATATAATCTTGAACTTTTCCATGGGTCAACTATTGCGTTTAAAGACATGGCATTGTCAATCTTGCCATACCTTTTGACAACGTCAGCTAAAAAACAAGGCGTTGATAACAAAATCGTGATTTTGACAGCGACATCAGGTGATACTGGTAAAGCTGCAATGGCTGGTTTTGCAGATGTCCCAGGAACAGAAATCATTGTTTTCTATCCAAAAGACGGTGTCAGCAAAATTCAAGAGCTTCAGATGACAACACAAACTGGTGATAACACACACGTTGTAGCCATTACTGGTAACTTTGATGATGCGCAAACAGATGTAAAACGTATGTTTAACGACGTTGATTTGCGTGAAAAATTGCTTGCGCACAAGACACAATTTTCATCAGCGAACTCAATGAATGTTGGGCGTTTGGTACCACAAGTTGTTTATTATGTTTATGCTTATGCACAACTTGTTAAAGCTGGTCATATTAAAGCAGGCGACAAAGTAAACTTTACAGTTCCAACAGGAAACTTTGGTAACATTCTAGCAGCTTACTATGCAAGCCAAATTGGTGTCCCAGTTGGTAAATTAATCTGTGCTTCAAATGAAAACAAAGTTTTAACCGACTTCTTCACAACAGGGACTTATGATAAAAAACGTGAGTTTAAAGTCACAACAAGTCCTTCAATGGATATCTTGGTATCATCTAACTTAGAACGTTTGATTTTCCATTTGTTGGGAAATGATGCTGCTAAGACGAAAGCATTGATGGAACAATTGGTCTCAGAGGGTGAATACACACTTCCTGATGTTGACCAATCGATTCTTGATTTATTTGAAGCAGGCTATGCAACAGAAGTTGAAACGTCTGCTGAAATCAAACGTGTCTATGAAGCATCTGATTACATTGAGGACCCACATACAGCAGTTGCGTCAGCTGTTTATCAAAAATACGCAGAGCGCACAAGTGATAAAACACCAACCGTGATTGCTTCAACAGCAAGTCCATATAAATTCCCACGTGTGGCAGTTGAAGCTGTTAGTGGACAAGCACCTGCAGATGATTTTATTGCTGTTAAGGAACTTGAAAAATTATCAGGTGTTGCCATTCCAAAAGCTGTCAATGGACTTGAAACAGCTGAGGTTCGTCACAAAACGGTTGTGGCAACAGGTGATATGCAAAAAGCAGTTGAAAATTATTTAGGACTTTAAATTTATAAAAGTAGAAGCTGAGGCTGGTTCTCAGCTTTTCTTTCTGTTACGATAAGGGTATGAAACAAACAAAGAAAATTATTCACTTGGCTTTTCCTGCTATGATGGAAAATTTGCTGCAGATGCTGATGGGAGTGGTTGACAATTACCTTGTTGCTCAGGTTGGTTTGATTGCCGTTTCAGGTGTCTCTGTTGCTAATAATATTATTACAATTTATCAAGCTATTTTCATTGCTCTCGGAGCTGCGGTTTCAAGTCTGGTAGCTAAAAGTCGTGGTGAAAAAAATAATGAAAAGACGGTGCAATATCAGTCTGAGGCGATTTTGGTAACACTAGGTCTCAGTTTAGTTCTAGGGCTTTTTTCCTTGCTTTTTGGAAAAACAATTCTTCATTGGCTAGGAACAGAAACAACAGTCACACAAGCAGGTGGTCTGTATTTGGCGATTGTTGGTGGTTTGATTGTTAGTCTTGGTTTGATGACAACGCTGAGCGCGTTTTTGCGTGCTTTAGGCAAACCACAGTTACCAATGTATGTTAGTTTATTGAGCAATGTTTTAAATGCGATTTTTTCTGCGGTATCTGTTTTTGTTTTTCACTGGGGTATTGCTGGTGTTGCTTGCTCAACGGTCTTGTCACGTTTTATCGGTACATTGTTGTTAGCAAGTCAATTGCCGATGAGCAATATTTTAAAAACGATAAAATGGCATTTGGATAGTGATTTGTTGAAAATAGTCTTGCCTGCGGCTGGTGAACGTCTAATGATGCGTGCTGGTGATGTGGTTATCGTTGCGATTATTGTCAAATTTGGTACAGAATTCGTTGCAGGAAATGCTATTGGGGAAACCTTGACGCAGTTTAATTATATGCCAGGAATGGGTGTTGCGACAGCAACTGTTATTCTTGTAGCACATGGTCTTGGACAAAAAAATACCAAAGATATTAAACAACTGGTACGTGATTCGTATTTGATTTCGATGATTATGATGCTTTGTGTCGGTGCCTTGGTTTATGTATTTGGTAGTCATTTGACTTATCTTTTCACGACCAACCAAACAGCGCTGGCAGCTAGCCTTGTTGTGTTGTTTTATTCTTTTGTCGGTGGTCCAGCAACAGCAGGTACACTTATTTACACAGCAGCGTGGCAAGGTTTAGGTAATGCAAAACTGCCATTTTACGCCACAACATTTGGAATGTGGGTCATTCGAATTATTTCAGGGTATGTGTTGGGAGTTAGCCTAAAACTTGGTTTGACAGGTGTTTGGTTAGCGACATTAGTAGATAATATTTTCCGTTGGCTTTTCTTATACTCCCTTTACAAAAAATATATGAAGCAATTGACACAACCTAATTTAAAAAAATAATCATTAGAAAAGTTTTGTGATTTTTGTTATGCTACAATAAAGAACTTATTTCAGGAAGTAACGCTACGAAACTGAATCATGTGAAAGAATTTATTGCCTTAACAAAGACAGAAAATTATCTAGAAGCAGCGGAGAACTTATTTACTTCGCAATCTAGCTTGTCAAAACATATAAAATCTTTGGAAGCTGAACTTGGAACAACTCTATTTGACCGAACGACACGTCAAGTTAAACTCAATGAAGCAGGAAAAGTATTTCTCAAATACGCTCAGCAGCTAGTCGCTTTTTAGAATTTGTTCAGCGATAGAGGAGTGGTTTTGCCCACTCCTCTGTTGTTTAAAATTATTCATTTTAGAATAGATTGCTCTAAAAACGGAATTGTTTTGGATGGCATTTACTATGAGTTTTTGCATGGAATATTGCAATTTATCACTTAATAACGGTGGTGCCAACTATGTTTAGTTTTGGACGTATTGAAAGAAGTGTGGTGGATTACAAGCATCGTTTTTCTCATTCAAGACTTCTTCAGTGGACCAATTGCAGTTCGCTTGATGTCAATACTGGCAAAGTCTGAAGAAATTCCTGCGTTCATGTGACCAACGATACGAAGGATTTCCACAGTCTGTGTGATGTATCCAAGTATGGCAGTTGTTTCATCTATTTTATTTAAGCATCCATGGGGAAATTTCATTCCAACGGTTTTAACCACGCTAACGTTTAATTTTCCAATGGTGTTTTCAATTCAAATCTTTTTATTAGGTCCTGTCCTCAAAAAATTAATTCTAGAATCAAGAAATAAATAACATCTTTTTGTTCCAAAGATAGTTTCTTCCTACTCAAAGTGCTTTTTGCTAACTATATATGTAAGAAATCAGGTGATTGCCTGATTTTTTTGTCAATGCTTAAAATGTTGGTAGTACCTGAAAATATTTTCTTGGAAAAAAACTAAAAAAATCCGATAAAAAACCTTGCAAACTCTTGTCAAATCTGATATTATATACTGGTGCTGTAAATACAGTAACTTTAGCTATGATACAAGAGGTTGCGACACGCTCGGTTGCATTGCCACGCAAAGGTGTGTTGGTTTTCTTGAGGAGCTAGCCTATTATCTTAAATAGACGAAAAGGAGAAAAAGATGGCAAACAAAAAAATCCGTATCCGTTTGAAAGCATACGAACATCGTACACTTGATACAGCGGCAGAAAAAATTGTTGAAACTGCAACACGTACAGGTGCTACAGTTGCTGGACCAGTTCCACTTCCAACTGAACGTAGCTTGTACACAGTTATTCGTGCGACTCACAAATACAAAGATTCACGCGAACAATTTGAAATGCGTACTCACAAACGCTTGATCGATATCATCAACCCAACTCAAAAAACAGTTGACGCTTTGATGAAATTGGATCTTCCAAGTGGTGTTAACGTAGAAATCAAACTCTAATAAGGATTTGATGATTGAGCACAAAAAACGCTCGTTAAAAACTTTTTAAATAAATTAAAGTAAAGGAAATATTCTCTCATGACAAAAGGAATCTTAGGGAAAAAAGTGGGAATGACTCAAATCTTCACTGAATCTGGTGAATTTATCCCTGTTACTGTCATCGAAGCAACTCCAAACGTTGTGCTTCAAGTGAAAACTGTTGAAACAGACGGTTATGAAGCAGTTCAAGTTGGTTTTGACGACAAACGTGAGGTATTGAGCAACAAACCTGCCAAAGGCCATGTAGCAAAAGCTAACACAGCTCCTAAGCGCTTCATTCGTGAATTCAAAAACATTGAAGGCTTGGAAGTTGGGCAAGAAATCACAGTTAATACATTCGAAGCTGGAGATGTTGTTGATGTAACTGGTACATCTAAAGGTAAAGGTTTCCAAGGTGTTATCAAGCGCCATGGTCAATCTCGTGGACCAATGGCTCATGGTTCTCGTTATCACCGTCGTCCAGGTTCTATGGGACCTGTTGCGCCTAACCGTGTTTTCAAAAACAAACACTTAGCAGGACGTATGGGTGGGAACCGTGTGACAATCCAAAACCTTGAAGTTGTTCAAGTTATCCCAGAGAAAAACGTTATTCTTATCAAAGGTAACGTACCGGGTGCTAAGAAATCTCTTATCACTATCAAATCAGCAGTTAAGGCTGCTAAATAATAAGAAAGGAGAAAACAGTTAAAATGGCAAACGTAAAACTATTTGACCAAACTGGTAAAGAAGTTAGCTCAGTTGAGTTGAACGACGCTATCTTCGGTATCGAACCAAACGAATCAGTAGTATTTGATGTCGTTATCAGCCAACGTGCTAGCCTTCGCCAAGGTACTCACGCAGTTAAAAACCGCTCTGCCGTATCTGGTGGTGGTCGTAAACCATGGCGTCAAAAAGGAACTGGACGTGCTCGTCAAGGTTCTATCCGCTCACCACAATGGCGTGGTGGTGGTGTAGTCTTCGGACCAACTCCACGTTCATACGGATACAAACTTCCACAAAAAGTTCGTCGCCTTGCATTGAAATCAGTTTACTCAGCTAAAGTTGCTGAAGATAAATTTGTAGCTGTAGAAAGCCTTTCGTTTACAGCTCCAAAAACTGCTGAATTCGCAAACGTACTTTCAGCTCTTAACGTTGACTCAAAAGTACTTGTAATCCTTGAAGAAGGAAACGAATTTGCAGCTCTTTCTGCACGTAACCTTCCAAACGTTAAAGTTGCAACTGCAACAACTGCAAGTGTTCTTGATATCGTAAACAGCGACAAACTTCTTGTTACTAAAGAAGCAATCTCTACAATCGAGGAGGTTCTTGCATAATGAATTTGTACGACGTAATCAAAAAACCAGTAATCACTGAAAAATCAATGTACGACCTCGAAGCAGGTAAATATACATTCGAAGTTGACTCTCGTGCGCACAAACTTTTGATCAAACAAGCTGTTGAAGCTGCTTTTGATGGAGTTAAAGTTGCAAACGTGAACACTGTAACAGTTAAACCAAAAGCAAAACGTGTTGGTCGTTACACTGGTTTCACTTCAAAAACTAAAAAAGCTATCATCACTCTTACAGCTGATTCTAAAGCAATCGAGTTGTTTGCAGCTGAAGCTGAATAATCTAAGGAGGAAATAACGTGGGTATTAAAGCTTATAAACCAACGACAAATGGTCGTCGTAATATGACTTCTTTGGATTTTGCTGAAATCACTACAAGCACTCCTGAGAAATCATTGCTTGTTTCACTTAAAAACAAAGCTGGTCGTAACAACAACGGTCGCATCACTGTACGTCACCAGGGTGGCGGTCACAAACGTCACTACCGTTTGATTGACTTCAAACGTAACAAAGATGGCGTTGAAGCAGTTGTAAAAACTATTGAGTATGATCCAAACCGTACAGCTAACATCGCTCTTGTACATTATACTGACGGTGTGAAAGCTTATATCCTTGCGCCTAAAGGACTTGAAGTTGGTCAACGTATCGTTTCAGGCCCAGATGCAGATATTAAAGTTGGTAACGCTCTTCCGCTTGCTAACATCCCTGTTGGTACAGTTATTCACAATATCGAACTTCAACCAGGTAAAGGTGCTGAATTGATTCGTGCTGCTGGGGCTTCTGCACAAGTCCTTGGTCAAGAAGGTAAATACGTGCTTGTTCGTCTTCAATCAGGCGAAGTTCGTATGATTCTTGGTACTTGCCGTGCTACAATCGGTACAGTTGGTAACGAACAGCAATCACTTGTAAACCTTGGTAAAGCTGGTCGTAGCCGTTGGATGGGTATCCGTCCTACAGTTCGTGGTTCTGTAATGAACCCTAATGATCACCCACACGGTGGTGGTGAAGGTAAAGCACCAGTTGGACGTAAAGCGCCATCTACTCCTTGGGGTAAACCTGCGCTTGGTCTTAAAACTCGTAACAAAAAAGCTAAATCTGACAAACTTATTGTTCGTCGTCGTAACGATAAATAATTCAGTCGCTTAGTTAAATAATCATCCGCCAGCTCGGTAGTGTGCATTTTGCACACAGGCCGCTGTGGTACTATATTTTAAAGGAGAAAACTACAAAATGGGACGTAGTCTTAAAAAAGGACCTTTCGTCGATGAGCATTTGATGAAAAAAGTTGAAGCTCAAGCAAATGACGAAAAGAAAAAAGTAATTAAAACTTGGTCACGTCGTTCAACGATTTTCCCAAGTTTCATTGGTTATACAATCGCAGTTTATGATGGACGTAAACACGTACCAGTTTACATCCAAGAAGACATGGTAGGTCACAAACTTGGTGAATTCGCGCCAACTCGTACTTACAAAGGTCACGCAGCTGACGATAAGAAAACACGTCGTTAATAGGAGGAGGACACAATGGCAGAAATTACTTCAGCTAAAGCAATGGCTCGTACAGTCCGTGTTTCACCTCGTAAAACACGTCTTGTACTTGATCTTATCCGTGGTAAGAATGTTGCTGACGCAATCGCAATCTTGAAATTCACCCCAAACAAAGCAGCTCGCGTAGTTGAAAAAGTTCTTAACTCTGCTATCGCTAATGCAGAAAACAACTTTGGTTTGGAAAAAGCTAATTTGGTAGTATCTGAAACTTTCGCAAACGAAGGACCAACTATGAAACGTTTCCGTCCACGTGCTAAAGGTTCAGCTTCACCAATCAACAAACGCACAACTCACGTCACAGTAGTTGTGTCAGAAAAATAAGGAGGTAAAATCGTGGGTCAAAAAGTACATCCAATTGGTATGCGTGTCGGAATCATCCGTGATTGGGATGCGAAATGGTATGCTGAAAAAGAATACGCGGATTACCTTCATGAAGATCTTGCAATCCGCAAATTCATTCAAACAGAATTGGCAGACGCTTCAGTTTCACGTATTGAAATTGAACGTGCTGTAAATAAAGTAATTGTTTCACTTCACACTGCTAAACCAGGTATGGTTATCGGTAAAGGTGGAGCTAATGTTGACGCTCTTCGCGCTAAACTTAACAAATTGACTGGAAAACAAGTTCACATCAACATCGTTGAAATCAAACAACCTGATTTGGACGCACACCTTGTTGGTGAAAACATCGTACGTCAACTTGAACAACGTGTTGCTTTCCGTCGTGCTCAAAAACAAGCTATCCAACGTACAATGCGTGCAGGTGCTAAAGGTATTAAAACTCAAGTATCTGGTCGTTTGAACGGTGCTGATATCGCTCGTAGTGAAGGCTATTCAGAAGGAACTGTTCCACTTCATACACTTCGTGCAGATATTGACTACGCTTGGGAAGAAGCTGACACTACTTACGGTAAACTTGGTGTTAAAGTTTGGATTTACCGTGGTGAAGTTCTTCCAGCTCGTAAAAACACTAAAGGAGGCAAATAACAAATGTTAGTACCTAAACGTGTTAAACACCGTCGCGAATTCCGTGGAAAAATGCGCGGTGAAGCTAAAGGTGGTAAAGAAGTCGCATTCGGTGAATACGGTCTTCAAGCTACTACTAGCCACTGGATCACAAACCGTCAAATCGAAGCTGCCCGTATCGCAATGACTCGTTACATGAAACGTGGTGGTAAAGTTTGGATTAAAATCTTCCCACACAAATCATACACTGCTAAAGCTATCGGTGTACGTATGGGATCTGGTAAAGGGGCACCTGAAGGTTGGGTAGCACCAGTTAAACGTGGTAAAGTGATGTTTGAAATCGCTGGTGTATCTGAGGAAGTTGCACGTGAAGCACTTCGTCTTGCTAGCCACAAATTGCCAGTTAAGACTAAATTCGTGAAACGTGAAGCAGAATAAGGAGAAATCATGAAACTTCAAGAAATTAAAGATTTTGTTAAAGAGCTTCGTGGTCTTTCTCAAGAAGAGCTTGCTAAGAAAGAAAACGAACTTAAGAAAGAACTTTTCGATCTTCGTTTCCAAGCTGCAGCAGGTCAACTTGATCAAACTGCTCGTTTGAACGAAGTTAAAAAACAAATTGCACGCGTAAAAACAGTGCAATCTGAAAAGAAATAATAGATTGGGAAAGGAGAAATTCTAATAATGGAACGTAATCAACGTAAAACCCTTGTTGGACGCGTAGTATCTGACAAAATGGATAAAACAATCACTGTTGTAGTTGAAACTAAACGTAACCACCCAGTCTATGGTAAACGTATCAACTATTCTAAAAAATACAAAGCACATGATGAAAACAACGTTGCTAAAGAAGGCGATATCGTTCGTATCATGGAAACTCGTCCACTTTCAGCTACAAAACGCTTCCGTCTTGTAGAAGTAGTGGAAGAAGCTGTTATTATCTAATCAAACTAAAAGGAGAAATTTGAAATGATTCAACAAGAAACTCGCTTGAAAGTTGCTGATAATAGCGGTGCTCGTGAGATTTTGACTATCAAAGTTCTTGGTGGTTCAGGACGTAAATTCGCTAACATCGGTGACGTAATCGTTGCTTCTGTAAAACAAGCTACTCCTGGTGGAGCTGTTAAAAAAGGTGATGTCGTAAAAGCTGTTGTTGTTCGTACTAAATCTGGTGCACGCCGTCCAGACGGTTCATACATCAAATTTGATGACAACGCTGCAGTAATCATCCGTGATGACAAAACTCCTCGTGGAACTCGTATCTTCGGCCCTGTTGCACGTGAATTACGTGAAGGTGGCTTCATGAAGATCGTATCACTTGCACCAGAAGTACTTTAATCAATAAAAAACACAAACTAAGTCCCCTGCATTTGCAGGGTGCCCATTAGGGCGTAAGAAATAATAGGAGAAAAACCAAATGTTTGTAAAAAAAGGCGACAAAGTTCGCGTTATTGCTGGTAAGGACAAAGGCGTTGAAGCTGTAGTTCTTAAAGCTCTTCCTAAAGTCAACAAAGTTGTTGTCGAAGGTGTTGCTATTGTTAAAAAACATCAAAAACCAAACAACGAAAACCCTCAAGGTGCTATCGTAGAAAAAGAAGCACCAATCCATGTGTCTAATGTACAAGTTCTTGACAAAAATGGTGTAGCAGGACGTGTTGGTTACAAAGTTGTAGACGGCAAAAAAGTTCGTTACAACAAAAAATCAGGCGAAGTGCTTGATTAATCACGAAGGAAAGGAGAAAGTATAAGTAATGGTAAATCGCTTAAAAGAAAAATACACTAACGAAGTCGTTCCTGCTTTGACTGAAAAATTCAACTATACTTCAGTTATGGCTGTTCCAAAAGTTGAGAAAATCGTTCTTAACATGGGTGTTGGTGATGCTGTAAATAACTCTAAAAACCTTGAAAAAGCTGCTGCTGAATTGGCACTTATCTCAGGTCAAAAACCATTGATTACTAAAGCTAAGAAATCAATTGCTGGCTTCCGTCTTCGTGAAGGTGTAGCGATCGGTGCAAAAGTTACCCTTCGTGGTGAACGTATGTACGAATTCTTAGATAAATTGGTTACTGTTTCACTTCCACGTGTACGTGACTTCCACGGTGTCCCAACAAAATCTTTTGACGGACGTGGTAACTACACACTTGGTGTGAAAGAACAATTGATCTTCCCAGAAATCAACTTTGATGATGTTGATAAAGTCCGTGGTCTTGATATTGTTATCGTAACTACAGCTAACACTGACGAAGAAGGTCGTGAATTGCTTAAAGGTCTTGGAATGCCTTTTGCAAAATAATTTAGGAGGTAAATCAATTGGCTAAAAAATCTATGATTGCTAAGAATCATCGCCCTGCGAAATTCTCTACGCAAGCTTACACTCGTTGCGAACGTTGTGGCCGTCCACATTCAGTTTACCGCAAATTTAAACTTTGCCGTGTTTGCTTCCGTGAGTTAGCTTACAAAGGCCAAATCCCAGGCGTTACTAAAGCGTCTTGGTAAAATTATGGTACTAAACCCGTGATGAACAAAGCAAAATTAGGAAATCGAAGATGTTTGCTTGCAAACGAGTCGATTTATCTATTTTGCACAGTTCATAGGGCGAGTTCAAATTCGCTTTTCATCTGAGAAGTATACAACCAGCCCACTCGGGCGACATTAACTAGCAAGTGAAATATTCAAACTACTAGTAAGAGGAGAAATATATAATGGTTATGACTGATCCAATTGCAGACTTTTTGACACGCATTCGTAATGCTAACCAAGCAAAACACGAAGTGCTTGAAGTACCTGCATCAAATATCAAAAAAGGAATTGCTGAAATTCTTAAACGCGAAGGTTTCGTGAAAAACGTTGAAGTTATCGAAGATGACAAACAAGGTATTATCCGCGTATTCCTTAAATACGGACAAAACGGTGAACGTGTTATCACTAACTTGAAACGTATCTCTAAACCAGGTCTTCGTGTTTACGCAAAGCGTGAAGATGTTCCTAAAGTCCTTAGCGGACTTGGAATTGCAATCATCTCTACATCAGAAGGGCTTTTGACTGACAAAGAAGCTCGTCAAAAGAACGTTGGTGGAGAAGTTATTGCTTACGTTTGGTAAGATAAAGTTTCTTTTCAAATTTTGTTGAAAAAGTTTCTTACTAAAAATAATGGACTATAGATACAGTTATTCTGTATAATAGTCGCCCCGTGAAAACTTGTCGCATATGCGGCTTGACAATCTAACAGGAGAAAATAAAAACTATGTCACGTATTGGTAATAAAGTTATCAACTTGCCTGCTGGTGTAGAAGTTACTAACAATGATAACGTAGTAACTGTCAAAGGACCTAAAGGCGAACTCACTCGTGAGTTTAATAAAAATATTGAAATCAAAGTTGAAGGCACTGAAGTTTCACTTCACCGTCCAGATGACTCAAAAGAAATGAAAACAATCCACGGTACAACTCGTGCTAACTTGAACAACATGGTTGTTGGTGTTTCTGAAGGTTTCAAAAAAGAACTTGAAATGCGCGGAGTTGGTTACCGTGCTCAACTTCAAGGTTCAAAACTTGTACTTTCTGTAGGTAAATCTCACCAAGACGAAGTAGAAGCTCCGGAAGGTGTTTCATTTGAAGTTCCATCTGCAACTACTATCGTTGTTAACGGTATCAACAAAGAAGTTGTTGGTCAAACAGCAGCTTACATCCGTAGCCTTCGTGCTCCAGAGCCTTACAAAGGTAAAGGTATCCGCTACGTTGGTGAATACGTACGTAGTAAAGAAGGTAAAACTGGTAAATAATAGATTGTGGGAAATTTTGCAAGACTTACTTTTGCAAAGTCCATGTTCTAGCATTTATAATGTGTCGTTTTGACATTAATCAATTAATTAAGAGGTGAAAATTGTGATTTCGAAACCAGATAAAAATAAAATCCGCCAAAAACGCCACCGTCGCGTTCGCGGTAAACTCTCTGGAACTGCTGATCGCCCACGTTTGAACGTTTTCCGTTCTAATACAGGCATCTACGCTCAAGTTATTGATGACGTAGCGGGTGTAACGCTCGCAAGTGCATCAACTCTTGATAAAGAAGTTTCTAAAGGAACTAAAACAGAACAAGCCGTTGTTGTCGGTAAACTTGTTGCTGAACGCGCAGTAGCTAAAGGTATTTCTGAAGTGGTGTTTGACCGCGGTGGATATCTCTATCACGGACGTGTTAAAGCTTTGGCTGACTCAGCTCGTGAAAACGGATTGAAATTCTAATAGGGAGGACACTTAATAATGGCATTTAAAGATAATGCAGTTGAACTTGAAGAACGCGTTGTTGCTATCAACCGTGTTACAAAAGTTGTTAAAGGTGGACGTCGTCTCCGCTTTGCTGCTCTTGTAGTTGTTGGTGATCGTAATGGTCGTGTAGGTTTTGGTACTGGTAAAGCTCAAGAAGTACCAGAAGCTATTCGTAAAGCTGTTGAAGACGCTAAGAAAAACTTAATCGAAGTACCTATGGTTGGTACAACAATTCCTCACGAAGTTCGTTCAGAATTCGGTGGAGCTAAAGTATTGTTGAAACCTGCTGTAGAAGGTGCTGGGGTTGCCGCTGGTGGTGCTGTACGTGCCGTCATTGAATTGGCAGGTGTTGCAGATGTTACATCTAAATCACTTGGTTCAAACACTCCAATCAATATTGTTCGTGCAACTGTTGAAGGTTTGAAACAACTTAAACGTGCAGAAGACGTTGCTGCTCTTCGCGGTGTTTCAGTTTCTGATTTAGCTTAAGAAAGGGGATAATAATGGCTCAAATTAAAATTACTTTGACTAAGTCTCCAATCGGACGCATTCCTGCACAACGCAAAACAGTTGCTGCTCTTGGACTTGGTAAATTGAATAGTTCAGTTGTCAAGGAAGACACACCAGCTATTCGTGGAATGGTTACTGCAGTTTCACACTTGGTAACTGTTGAAGATGTTAAATAATTAACATAATAATTTTAAGTTTAAGTCGCGGAGAAACCTCTTGCGACTTAAACTAGATATAGTATAGGCGAGTTTCTATGGGGAGTCCTTTCCCCTCATAGAGGCGCTAGCATTTTACAAATAAGGAGAAAATTAATAATGAAACTTCATGAACTTAAACCAGCAGAAGGTTCTCGTAAAGTACGTAACCGTGTAGGTCGTGGTACTTCATCTGGTAATGGTAAAACAGCTGGACGTGGTCAAAAAGGTCAAAAAGCTCGTAGCGGTGGTAAAGTACGTCTTGGTTTTGAAGGTGGACAAACTCCATTGTTCCGTCGTATGCCAAAACGTGGTTTCTTGAACGTCAATGCTAAAGAATACGCTCTTGTAAACCTTGACCAACTTAACGTCTTTGAAGACGGTACTGAAGTAACTCCAGTTGTTCTTAAAGAAGCTGGAATTATCCGTGCTGAAAAATCAGGTGTAAAAGTTCTTGGTAATGGCGAATTGACTAAAAAATTGACTGTCAAAGCAGCTAAATTCTCAAAATCTGCTGAAGCAGCTATCACTGCAAAAGGTGGTTCAATCGAAGTCATCTAATGAGGAGGACTTAGTATGTTCTTTAAATTACTTAAAGATGCACTAAAGGTAAAAAATGTTAGAAATAAAATTTTCTTTACACTTTTTATCATCTTGGTTTTCCGCATTGGAACACATATTACCGTGCCAGGTATCAATGCGAAAAGTCTTGAACAATTAGGGGAGCTTCCCTTCTTAAATATGTTGAACCTTGTTTCTGGTAATGCTATGAGCAATTTCTCTGTATTTTCTATGGGTGTTAGCCCATATATCACAGCATCTATCATCGTTCAACTGTTGCAAATGGATATCTTACCTAAATTTGTTGAATGGAGTAAACAAGGTGAAGTAGGACGCCGTAAGCTTAATCAAGCAACGCGCTATATTTCACTCGTCCTAGCTTTCGTTCAATCTATTGGTATTACAGCAGGATTTAATACTCTTTCAAATATTTCATTGGTATCAACACCAAATGTTAAGACTTATCTTCTCATTGGTGCCTTGTTAACAACAGGTAGTATGATTGTGACATGGCTTGGTGAGCAAATCACCGACAAAGGTTTTGGTAATGGTGTCTCAATGATTATCTTTGCAGGTATCATTTCATCGATTCCAAATGCTATCTCAACAATTTATGAAGATTTCTTTGTGAATGTACGTTCAAGTGATTTATTATCTTCATACATCTTTGTAGCTTTGTTGATTGTGGCAGTATTGGCAATTGTATTTTTTACAACCTTTGTTCAACAAGCAGAATACAAAATTCCAATTCAATATACAAAACTTGTTCAAGGTGCGCCTACAAGTTCTTACCTTCCTTTAAAAATTAATCCGGCCGGCGTCATTCCCGTTATCTTTGCTAGCTCGATTACAACAATTCCAAGTACGATTATTCCGTTGATTTCAAATGGAAAAGACATTCCTTGGTTAACTACTCTAGAATCATTCTTGAATTACCAAACACCAAGCGGTATGGTAGTTTACGCGGTGCTAATTATTTTATTCTCATTCTTCTATACTTTTGTGCAAGTTAATCCTGAAAAAACAGCAGAAAACTTACAAAAAGGTGCGTCATATATTCCTAGTGTTCGACCTGGACGTGAAACAGAAGAATACATGTCTTCACTCTTGAAGAAATTAGCTACTGTGGGTTCAATTTTCTTGGCGTTTATTTCATTAACTCCAATTATCGCTCAACAAGCAATGAACCTATCTAGCAGTATTGCTCTTGGAGGAACAAGTTTACTTATCTTGATTTCAACCGGTATTGAAGGTATGAAACAACTTGAAGGCTATCTTTTGAAGAGACAGTATGTTGGTTTCATGAACACAGCAGAATAGAATACAGGTTGACCTAGTCAACCTTTCTATTTTGTTTTTGAATAAATTTAGCACTACGGTGTTAAATTTATTTAAAAACAAAATAAGGAGACTATCATGAATCTTTTAATCATGGGTTTACCCGGTGCTGGTAAAGGAACTCAAGCAGCAAAAATTGTTGAAAAATTTGGTGTAGCTCATATTTCTACTGGAGATATGTTCCGCGCTGCAATGGCAAATAAAACTGAAATGGGTGTCCTTGCAAAATCATTCATTGACAAAGGTGAACTTGTACCCGATGAAGTTACTAACGGTATCGTTAAAGAACGTTTAGCACAAGATGACATCGCAGGAAAAGGCTTTTTGCTTGATGGCTATCCACGTACTATCGAACAAGCACACGCTTTAGATGAAACACTTAACAACTTGGAGCTTAAATTAGATGGTGTGATTAACATTGAAGTTAACCCAGAATCACTTATTGAGCGTTTAAGTGGTCGTATTATCAACCGTAAAACTGGCGAAACTTTCCACAAAGTATTCAATCCACCAGTTGGTGACTACAATGAAGATGATTTCTACCAACGTGAAGACGATAAACCTGAAACTGTAAAACGCCGTCTTGATGTTAATATCGCTCAAGGTGCACCAATCATTGAACATTACCGCAAAGCAGGTATTGTCTTTGATATTCAAGGTAATCAAGACATTGATGATGTTTTTGCAGATATTGTTAAAGCTATCTCATCATTAAAATAATTTAAGAATTTTCTACTTGCATAAGTAGAAAAGACATGATATAATAGGCTAGTCTGGCTTATAATTGTTACCTCTGTGTTCAGAGGACATCAAATCGAAATTTAGGGGGGGACTTTTGCGTGGCAAAAGAAGATGTGATTGAAATTGAAGGTAAAGTTGTTGAGACGATGCCTAATGCAATGTTTACTGTTGAGTTAGAAAATGGACACCAAATCTTGGCAACTGTATCAGGAAAGATCCGTAAAAACTACATTCGTATTTTGGTAGGTGACCGTGTTACTGTTGAAATGAGTCCGTACGATTTGACACGTGGACGCATCACATACCGCTTTAAATAATCGAAATAATTGGAGGGATTAAAAAATGAAGGTAAGACCATCAGTCAAACCAATTTGCGAATACTGTAAAGTTATTCGTCGTAACGGTCGTGTTATGGTAATTTGTCCATCAAATCCAAAACACAAACAACGTCAAGGATAATTATAGAAAGGAGAAAAAATGGCTCGTATTGCTGGAGTTGATATTCCAAATGAAAAACGTGTAGTAATTTCACTTACTTATGTGTATGGTATCGGTCTTGCTACTTCTAAGAAAATCTTAGCTGCAGCTGGTGTTTCAGAAGATATCCGTGTTAAAGATTTAACATCAGACCAAGAAGATGCTATCCGTCGTGAAGTTGATGCAATTAAAGTTGAAGGTGACCTTCGTCGTGAAGTAAACTTGAACATCAAACGTTTGATGGAAATCGGTTCATATCGTGGTATCCGTCACCGTCGTGGACTTCCTGTCCGTGGACAAAACACTAAAAATAACGCTCGCACTCGTAAAGGTAAAGCTGTTGCGATTGCAGGTAAGAAAAAATAAAATAGGAGGTAAAAAAATTGGCTAAACCAACACGTAAACGTCGTGTGAAAAAGAACATCGAATCTGGTGTTGCTCATATTCACGCTACATTCAATAACACTATTGTTATGATTACAGATGTGCATGGTAATGCAATTGCTTGGTCATCAGCTGGTGCTCTTGGATTCAAAGGTTCTCGTAAATCTACTCCATTCGCTGCACAAATGGCCGCTGAAGCTGCTGCAAAATCTGCACAAGAACATGGTCTTAAAACCGTTGAAGTTACTGTAAAAGGTCCTGGTTCAGGTCGTGAGTCTGCTATTCGTGCTCTTGCTGCTGCTGGTCTTGAAGTGACTTCAATTCGTGACGTTACTCCTGTGCCACATAATGGTGCTCGTCCTCCAAAACGTCGTCGTGTGTAATCGTAATTGTTAATAGTACACAAGATTCGTTTCGAGGGAGTATAATAAATGATTGAGTTTGAAAAACCAATAATAACAAAAATTGATGAAAATAAAGATTACGGTAGATTTGTCATTGAACCACTTGAACGTGGCTATGGGACAACTCTAGGTAATTCTCTTCGTCGTGTACTCTTGTCTTCACTCCCAGGTGCGGCAGTAACATCAATTAAAATTGATGGAGTACTCCACGAATTTGACACTATTCCAGGTGTACGCGAAGATGTTATGCAAATCATCCTTAATATTAAAGGACTTGCAGTAAAATCTTATGTTGATGATGAAAAAATTATCGAACTTGACGTTGAAGGTCCAGCAGAAGTTACTGCGGGAGATATTTTAACAGATAGCGATGTCGAAATCGTCAACCCTGACCACTATCTCTTTACAATCGCTGAAGGACACAGTTTAAAAGCTACAATGACTATCGCTAAAAACCGTGGTTATGTCCCAGCAGAAGGTAACAAAAAAGAAGATGCTCCAGTGGGAACATTGGCTGTAGATTCAATCTACACACCAGTGAAAAAAGTTAATTATCAAGTTGAACCTGCTCGTGTAGGTAGCAATGATGGCTTTGATAAATTAACACTCGAAATCATGACAAATGGCACAGTTATTCCTGAAGATGCTTTAGGTCTTTCTGCTCGCGTCTTGATCGAACACTTGAACCTCTTTACTGACCTTACAGAAGTGGCTAAAAACACTGATGTAATGAAAGAAACTGAGAAAGTGAACGATGAGAAAGTGCTGGACCGTACCATCGAAGAACTTGATTTGTCAGTTCGCTCATACAACTGTCTTAAACGTGCAGGTATTAATACCGTATTTGATTTAACAGAAAAAACTGAGCCCGAAATGATGAAAGTCCGTAACCTTGGTCGTAAGAGCCTTGAAGAAGTCAAAGTTAAACTTGCTGATCTTGGACTCGGACTCAAAAATGATAAATAATATAGGAGGATAAAATGGCTTACCGTAAACTAGGACGCACTAGCTCACAACGTAAAGCAATGCTTCGTGATTTGACAACAGATCTTTTGATTAACGAATCTATTGTAACAACAGAAGCTCGTGCTAAAGAAATCCGTAAAACAGTTGAAAAAATGATTACTTTAGGTAAACGCGGTGATCTTCATGCTCGTCGTCAAGCAGCTGCTTTCGTACGTAATGAAATTGCATCTGAAAACTTTGATGAAGCTACTGAGAAATACACTTCACAAACAGCTCTTCAAAAACTTTTTGATGAAATCGCACCTCGTTATGCAGAACGCAACGGTGGATACACTCGTATTCTTAAAACAGAACCTCGCCGTGGTGATGCTGCTCCAATGGCAATCATTGAATTAGTATAATTTTTATCAATTTTGTTGAGTGTTATGATGATGGAACTAAAAAGTTCTTAGTCTAGCTCTGGTCTACCGCTAGGTTTTTTCCTAGCGGGAACACTCATCATATTGGTGTTTTTAGTAACGCTTGTTTACGAAATGTCTCTAGATTAGAAACACTTCGTAAGCAGGCGTTTTTGAGTTTTTTGCTCTTTGTCAACCGTAGTGGGTGTCAAAGTTAACTTCTAGCGAGAACAACATTTGTTCTTGCTTTTTTGATGTTTAACGTGAGGTAAATGCGTTTTTTCTTACTTTTGTGGATGGTGAAAAAATTATTTTGAAATTTATATAGTTTTTAGGTATACGGAGCCACTATTTTACCACAAATGCGATGTATGATTATAATAGCCGTAAAACGCATTTTAATGGCTAAATTCAGCCCTATAAAATTTATTAAAGAAAAAGTACTGTAAACTATAAAAATAGCTATTTACGGTAAATAAAACGCTTCTGATGCTTGAAGTGTTCAAAAATGAAATTAGTCACTTGAGTGTATCAAAAAACATCTCAGAGAGATAATTGTAATTACCATAACAACAATTAGAAGGAGTCTGATATGCAAGACTATTACACACCAAAAGGGGACCATTTAACACTAGCAGACTCTATAAATATTGAACGTTGACTCAAAGAAGGTCACTCTAATCGTGAAATCGCTAGAAAATTAACTAAAGCTTCTCAAACCATTAAAAACGAAGCCAAGCTGGGACAAGTTAGACAACAGGTACGTAGAAGGAAATTGGAGGTTCATTACTCAGCTGACTTTGCTTAGGAAGGCTATGAGAATAACCGTAAGCATTCTGTTAAGAAAACCTCTCTGACTCAGAAGCTTAAAGAACAGATTGTTCACTACCTCAAACAGAAATACTCGCCTGAAATGATGGTCAAAGCAAAGCCAGCCTTGTTTTATCCTCGAAAAGTGAAAGATAAGAAGAAGCAAGCTAGTCCTGACTTTAAGCCTGTCGGAAACTCTATTGAAGAACGACCAGCGAGTATCAACAAGCGTGAGAACGTAGATGATTTTGAGATTGATACCGTGATTCAGACACGGGAAAAAACAAGTGTCGGTTGACACTAGGCGATAGAAAGAATCGCTATCAAATCATTCGCCTAGCAGACATTTTGACCTTGAGAATATTTATTATGCACACCCCTATTCGTTTTGGGAGAGGGGAACGAATGAGAACTACAACAGACTTACTAGGCGTTGGTTACCTAAAGGAAGTAAAAAAGCGATGTAACAATAAGTCATATTTATTGAATGCTGGGGTAAAAACTATCCCAAAAAGTGCTTGCTTATCAATCTCCTAGAGAGTTTTTATAAAATATAACTTTCACTTGAAATTTGGTTTTCAAGTGAAAGTTATATTTTAATCAAAAAATTTTCTAGAAGTAGTTGACAGTTTATCTTAAGTTTAGTATACTAGTTGAGCTGTCGTAAGAGAGCAGGAGTCAGGCTTACAGAAAATCTAAAAAAGAAGTTGACAAAGTAAGTTTGAGATGATACACTAATATAGCTGTTGTCCGAGATGTTCAGCAGTAATCAGATTGAAACAGATTTGAAAAAAACTTTAAAAAAGTAGTTGACAAGCTGTTTTAGATTTGATAGAATATAGAAGTTGTCTCACGAGAGACAAAGACCTTTGAAAACTGAACAAGACGAACCAAACGTGCGGGTTGAGAAATCGACCTGTTAAGAAATAAATCTGTCAGTGACAGAATGAGAACAAGATTAAATGAGAGTTTGATCCTGGCTCAGGACGAACGCTGGCGGCGTGCCTAATACATGCAAGTAGAACGCTGACTACTTTAGCTTGCTAGAGTAGAAGGAGTTGCGAACGGGTGAGTAACGCGTAGGTAACCTGCCTACTAGCGGGGGATAACTATTGGAAACGATAGCTAATACCGCATAACAGTGTTTAACACATGTTAGATGCTTGAAAGATGCAATTGCATCACTAGTAGATGGACCTGCGTTGTATTAGCTAGTTGGTGGGGTAACGGCCCACCAAGGCGACGATACATAGCCGACCTGAGAGGGTGATCGGCCACACTGGGACTGAGACACGGCCCAGACTCCTACGGGAGGCAGCAGTAGGGAATCTTCGGCAATGGGGGCAACCCTGACCGAGCAACGCCGCGTGAGTGAAGAAGGTTTTCGGATCGTAAAGCTCTGTTGTAAGAGAAGAACGTGTGTGAGAGTGGAAAGTTCACACAGTGACGGTAACTTACCAGAAAGGGACGGCTAACTACGTGCCAGCAGCCGCGGTAATACGTAGGTCCCGAGCGTTGTCCGGATTTATTGGGCGTAAAGCGAGCGCAGGCGGTTTAATAAGTCTGAAGTTAAAGGCAGTGGCTTAACCATTGTTCGCTTTGGAAACTGTTAAACTTGAGTGCAGAAGGGGAGAGTGGAATTCCATGTGTAGCGGTGAAATGCGTAGATATATGGAGGAACACCGGTGGCGAAAGCGGCTCTCTGGTCTGTAACTGACGCTGAGGCTCGAAAGCGTGGGGAGCAAACAGGATTAGATACCCTGGTAGTCCACGCCGTAAACGATGAGTGCTAGGTGTTAGGCCCTTTCCGGGGCTTAGTGCCGCAGCTAACGCATTAAGCACTCCGCCTGGGGAGTACGACCGCAAGGTTGAAACTCAAAGGAATTGACGGGGGCCCGCACAAGCGGTGGAGCATGTGGTTTAATTCGAAGCAACGCGAAGAACCTTACCAGGTCTTGACATCCCGATGCTATTTCTAGAGATAGAAAGTTTCTTCGGAACATCGGTGACAGGTGGTGCATGGTTGTCGTCAGCTCGTGTCGTGAGATGTTGGGTTAAGTCCCGCAACGAGCGCAACCCCTATTGTTAGTTGCCATCATTTAGTTGGGCACTCTAGCGAGACTGCCGGTAATAAACCGGAGGAAGGTGGGGATGACGTCAAATCATCATGCCCCTTATGACCTGGGCTACACACGTGCTACAATGGTTGGTACAACGAGTCGCAAGTCGGTGACGGCAAGCAAATCTCTTAAAGCCAATCTCAGTTCGGATTGTAGGCTGCAACTCGCCTACATGAAGTCGGAATCGCTAGTAATCGCGGATCAGCACGCCGCGGTGAATACGTTCCCGGGCCTTGTACACACCGCCCGTCACACCACGAGAGTTTGTAACACCCGAAGTCGGTGAGGTAACCATTTAGGAGCCAGCCGCCTAAGGTGGGATAGATGATTGGGGTGAAGTCGTAACAAGGTAGCCGTATCGGAAGGTGCGGCTGGATCACCTCCTTTCTAAGGAAAAACGGAAGCACGTTTGGTAGTCTTGTTTAGTTTTGAGAGGTCTTGTGGGGCCTTAGCTCAGCTGGGAGAGCGCCTGCTTTGCACGCAGGAGGTCAGCGGTTCGATCCCGCTAGGCTCCATTGAATCGAAAGATTCAAAGTGATTGTCCATTGAAAATTGAATATCTATATCAAATTCCACAATTAGAAATAATTGTAGAAAGTAACAAGAAATAAACCGAAACGCTGTGATTTAATGAGTTTAAGGTCAATAGACCAAAATAAGGTTAAGTTAATAAGGGTGCACGGTGGATGCCTTGGCACTAGAAGCCGATGAAGGACGTGACTAACGACGAAATGCTTTGGGGAGTTGTAAGTAAACATTGATCCAGAGATGTCCGAATGGGGGAACCCGGCATGTGAAGCATGTCACTCATTACTGTTAAGGTAATGAAGAGGAAGACGCAGTGAACTGAAACATCTAAGTAGCTGCAGGAAGAGAAAGCAAACGCGATTGCCTTAGTAGCGGCGAGCGAAACGGCAAGAGGGCAAACCGATGTGTTTACACATCGGGGTTGTAGGACTGCGTTGTGGGACGCAAGATTATAGAAGAATTACCTGGGAAGGTAAGCCAAAGAGAGTAATAGCCTCGTAATCGAAATAATCTTAAACCCTAGCAGTATCCTGAGTACGGCGAGACACGAGAAATCTCGTCGGAATCCGGGAGGACCATCTCCCAACCCTAAATACTCTCTAGTGACCGATAGTGAACCAGTACCGTGAGGGAAAGGTGAAAAGCACCCCGGGAGGGGAGTGAAATAGAACCTGAAACCGTGTGCCTACAACAAGTTCGAGCCCGTTAATGGGTGAGAGCGTGCCTTTTGTAGAATGAACCGGCGAGTTACGATATGATGCGAGGTTAAGTTGAAGAGACGGAGCCGTAGGGAAACCGAGTCTTAATAGGGCGCTTTAGTATCATGTCGTAGACCCGAAACCATGTGACCTACCCATGAGCAGGGTGAAGGTGAGGTAAAACTCACTGGAGGCCCGAACCAGGGCACGTTGAAAAGTGCTTGGATGACTTGTGGGTAGCGGAGAAATTCCAAACGAACTTGGAGATAGCTGGTTCTCTCCGAAATAGCTTTAGGGCTAGCGTCGATGTTAAGTCTCTTGGAGGTAGAGCACTGTTTGATTGAGGGGTCCATCCCGGATTACCAATATCAGATAAACTCCGAATGCCAATGAGATATAATCGGCAGTCAGACTGCGAGTGCTAAGATCCGTAGTCGAAAGGGAAACAGCCCAGACCACCAGCTAAGGTCCCAAAATATATGTTAAGTGGAAAAGGATGTGGGGTTGCACAGACAACTAGGATGTTAGCTTAGAAGCAGCTATTCATTCAAAGAGTGCGTAATAGCTCACTAGTCGAGTGACCCTGCGCCGAAAATGTACCGGGGCTAAAACATATTACCGAAGCTGTGGATACCTATTATAGGTATGGTAGGAGAGCGTTCTATGTGTGAAGAAGGTGTACCGTGAGGAGCGCTGGAACGCATAGAAGTGAGAATGCCGGTATGAGTAGCGAAAGACAGGTGAGAATCCTGTCCACCGTAAGACTAAGGTTTCCAGGGGAAGGCTCGTCCGCCCTGGGTTAGTCGGGACCTAAGGAGAGACCGAAAGGTGTATCCGATGGCCAACAGGTTGATATTCCTGTACTAGAGTATATAGTGAAGGAGGGACGCAGTAGGCTAACTAAAGCGTGCGATTGGAAGAGCACGTCTAAGCAGTGAGGTGTGATATGAGTCAAATGCTTGTATCTCTAACATTGAGCTGTGATGGGGAGCGAAGTTAAGTAGCGAAGTTAGTGATGTCACACTGCCAAGAAAAGCTTCTAGCGTTAATTATACTCTACCCGTACCGCAAACCGACACAGGTAGTCGAGGCGAGTAGCCTCAGGTGAGCGAGAGAACTCTCGTTAAGGAACTCGGCAAAATGGCCCCGTAACTTCGGGAGAAGGGGCGCTGGCTTTAAGTCAGCCGCAGTGAATAGGCCCAAGCAACTGTTTATCAAAAACACAGCTCTCTGCTAAA